>CAWALG010000013.1:0-47954 GCA_963782815.1 uncultured Acidobacteriota bacterium
ACGGCGTGCGCATCCACCTCGCGCGACTTCAGGCGCAATGTCTTTACCCCGAGCTTCGCCACCTTCAAGATCATGGAGAATCGCCCCCGCTCGAGACCTTAGACCTTAGACCTTAGACCTTGGACGCGCCGCGCAGCGGCGCAGATGTTGGTGCCCAGGGACGGAATTGAACCGCCGACACACGGATTTTCAGTCCGTTGCTCTACCGACTGAGCTACCTGGGCATCTCGGGGCGCCTGACCGGGACGGGCAACTCTAGTGAAATCCGCGCGACGCCGCAACACCGTTCCCCGAACCGTCGCGTCAACGCGGCTGGACCGCCCGGGGAGCTCTCTTGCCTCCCTGCTTCTGCGGGAGAGGCCGGAACGGATTGCCCAGCACGAAGAGATGGCCGTTGTTCTGCGCGTAGATCAGGCCGTCGGAGGAGAGGGAGAGGGGCGTGTAGGCCGCTCCGACGGCGAGGTTCAGGAAGATCCGGCCCACCGCGACGCCCCCCCGTCCGATCGCGTAGAGAAACCCGTCCTCGCTGTTGGCGTAGGCCACGCCATTGGCGTCCACGGCCGGCTGGTTGATGCACCACTCGAAGCCGTCGGGATGGTCCGAAACGCAGGTCACGGCGCCGCCGGCGTCGCGCTGGCAAGAGAGCGTGTTCGTGCTGGTGAACTTCCATTCCGGCGAGAGATTCGAATCGAGTGAAGTGATGTCGTACCGGGGAGCTTGCGGGGGGCAGACGCTCGGGTTCCCGCAGTAGGAGCCCACCGGGTAGTGATTGTCTTTCAGGAGGATCGAGTAGGTCCCGTCGTGCTGGAAGACGGCCGGAGTGATGTCCCACCCGAAATCGTATGTCGCGAGCGCTCGCCCGTCCGAGCCGAACTTGAAGAGGTGCCCCCGCGCGTAGTTGTAGGAGGTGACGGCGCCGTAAAGGACGCCGCCGTCGGGAAGCACGACCGGAGAAGACGACGACACGTCCGACACCCGTCCGGCCGGAAGGTCGTTGGTTGCGGGATCCACGCCGCGCCTCGAACCGGCCCGGCATCCTCCGGATGTCCCGCTCGGCGGCAGGCCGACATCGCATCCGTCGCCCAGCACATCTCGCAGCGACGCGTTCCAGGCGGGCGTCAAGTCCGGATGAACCGCGACGAGGTAGGCGTACCGTCCGTTGAAGTGCGCGCGGGAGACGGTGTAGACCGTTCCATCGGGAGCGACCGCGGGGATCACGTTGATGCCCGGCCGCTGCGATCCGCAAGCGGATGCGGGAGGCACGGCGTTGGCCGAGGGAGGCCAGGGCAGCGTCGCGGCGGCGAAGGTCGTCTGGCACAACGAAAGGGGCTGCGGGGCGCCGGAAACGAGCGACGAGAAGGACACCGTCGAGGCCGTCCCACCCGGCGCGACCCTCACCAGCCAGGCGTCGAGGACATCGGAGGTCCACGGACTGGTCCGGTCCAGGCGGACCGCGTTGTAGTAGACGTTGCCGGAAGCATCGGCGGCGAGGCCTCCGGCGACGTAGGTGGCCGGATCCTCGGTCTCTCCGAAGGGACGGATTCGCGCCACCAGGGTCCCCGTCGCCCTGGAGACCTTGAAGACCGTTCCGGCGAATCCGGGCACGTAGAGAAACTCGCCGGCGATGGCGGGCTGGAAGACCGGCTCCCAGTTTGCCACCGCCCCCCCGGCCGGCTCGGGCTTCCAATCGCTCGCGAAGGTCCACTCCGTCGAAAGCGCGCCGTTCTTCCAGGCGAGCTTTCGGACGTTCCACACCTGAAGCGCCCAGGCTTCGGGACCGCAGGGAACCGGGAGGCCGGAACCGGGGGGATCGCAGGAAACGTAGGCTCCGGACTTGAACGCCAGATAGACCCCCGTAGCGTCCAGCAGGGGCACGGCGTAATGGACGAGAAGATTTCCGTTGCTCTCGGCCTCTTCCAGCCCGACGAAGGGGTCATACACGACGTCGGCCAGCAGAGACACGGGCGGCTGACCGGCCGCAGCGCTCGACCCCTGGTGGGCGGGATTACCGCCCCACTGCGGCCAGTCGCGGGCGACGGCCACGCCAGCCGCGGCTCCGGCCAGCAAGCCGCAAAGGAGAAGGCGGATGCCGAGGTTTTTTGCGTCCATGATCAGGCTGTCCTCGTTCATCCTACAGGCAGGCACACGCCAGAACAGGCTGCAATGATGGGAATTCCTCTTCATGGGAAAGGGTTTCCGCACCACATGCTGTTCAGGAAGGGACGCGGCCTCTGGCCGCTCGCCGTGCTCTTGCTCGGCGCGGCGGCCGGGCAGGCGCAAACGCCTCCACCGCAAACCGGCGGTGCCCTGCACTCCCCGGGCAATGCCGAGTGGGCCGCGGACGTGAACGAGGCCAGGCAGCGTGCCGCCGCGAAGGGAAAGTTCGTTTTCATCGAGTTCGACCGGACCGGTTGCGGCGGCTGCCGCCGCATGGATACGCTGCTCTACCCGGCTTTCGATTTCGAGGCGCTGCTGATTCCGATGGTCCCCGTGAAGGTCATGATCGATTCCGGGGAAGGCAAGGAGCTGGCCGTCAAGTACGGCGTCGCGGAGGTTCCTGCCGTCCTGATCGAATCGCCGGAGGGGCGCCATGTCCTGTTCATGCAAGGCTTCATCTCCGCGCCCGACTTCTACTCGCACGTCAAAAGCGAGATGGACACGTACAGGGCCTTCGCGAGAAAGGTCGAGGCGCAGGACATCTCCCGAATCTCCGCCCGCGAAGCCTTCGATACGGGCAAGGAGCTCTACGGGCGCGGCGACTCCGCCTCGGCGCTGCCCCGGTTGAAACGCGCGGTCGCGGCCCCCGGCGGGACGGCGGTTCTCCGCGAGGACGCGATGGAGCTGCTTGCCGCCGTTCAGCTCGACGGCGGCGACCCCGCCGGCTCCCGCCAGACGATCAACCGCTTGATCGAGACGACGAAGGACAACGGGCGGCGCGAGAGGGCGGAGCTCTTTCGGGCGCAGATTCCGCTCTCCGAGAACAAGCCCGAGGAGGCCTACGCCCTGTTCCTGAAGTTCGAGAAGGACCATCCGAATTCCCCGTATCTCGAGCAGGTGCGCAAACTCATCGGGCGAATGAGCAGCCCGCCTCCCAAGCCATGAAACTCCGACTCGTTCGCCCGGGCCCGGCCGCGCTCGCGGCCTGCGCGGCCCTGTTGCTCTCCGCGGCGGCCGCGGCCGTTCCCGCTCCGCAACCCTCGACTCTCCTCAAGGTGGAGGCCCGCGTCCAACGGGGAGGGGCGGGATCCGCGCTGCTGCACATCGACGCGACGCTCGCCGCCGGATGGCACGTCAACAGCAATCATCCGTCCGAGGACTACCTGATCGCGACGTCGGTCCGCCTGGATCCTTCTCCCGGAGTCCAGTTCGGAGAGCCGAAGTACCCCGAGGGGAAGCTCAAGAAGTTTGCCTTCGCCGAAAAGCCTCTCTCCGTCTACGAGGGCTCCTTTGCCGTCGAGATCCCGCTGACTCTGGCGGGCTCCCCGCCGCCCGTGGTGGCCGGGGCCGTGGAGTTCCAGGCATGCAACGACACGCAGTGCCTGGCGCCCGCGACGATCGCCTTCCGCGCGCCGATCTCCGCGGCGGCCGCGCCTCTCTCCGGCGGCGCCGTCCCGCTTTCGGGGGCTCCCACGGCGGGAGCCGCCGCCTCCACGTCCGCGGCCGGCGCCTCGCAGGACTTTGGCCAGCTGCTCGAGCGCCGAGGCTTCGCGGTCGTCCTGCTTCTGCTTTTTGCCGGCGGGCTCGCGCTGAATCTGACTCCGTGCGTCTATCCGGTCATCCCGCTGACGGTCAGCTTCTTCGGCGGCCAGGCGAAGGGGCAGTCGGGCCGCGTCTTCGGCCTGGCCTCCCTCTACGTGCTCGGGATGGCGACGACATACTCGGCGCTCGGCGTCGCGGCGGCGCTCTCCGGCAAGCTCTTCGGCGCGGCGCTCCAGTCCCCCTGGGTGCTCGCGGGGGTCGCGGCCGTCCTCGTGGCCCTCGCGCTCTCGATGTTCGGGCTCTACGACATCCGGATGCCGACCTCGTGGATGCAGAAGACCGGCGCCCGTTCCGGGAGGGCCGGGGCCTACGCGATGGGGCTGCTCGTCGGCGTCGTCGCGGCGCCGTGCGTGGGGCCGTTCGTCCTCGGCCTCCTCGCCTTCGTCGCCGCCCGCCAGAACGCGGCGCTCGGATTCCTCTTCTTCTTCGTGCTTTCGCTGGGACTCGGACTCCCCTATCTCTTCCTCGCGGCCTTCTCCGGGAGTCTCGTGCGCCTTCCCCGAGCGGGAGAGTGGATGGAAGGGGTCAAGTCTGTCTTCGGCTGGATCCTCCTCGCCATGGCGGCCTACTTTCTCCGGACGGTCCTTCCCCGCCCCGCCGGGGACTGGCTCCTGCCCGCCGTGCTCGTCGTCGCGGCGATTGCCCTCGCGGTCCGCGGAACGCGGCTCCGGCCGGCGGCGCGGGCCGCCGCGGCTGTCGTCTTTCTGGCGGCCGCCGCCTTCTTTCTTCCGCGCCAGGTCCCGGCCTCCTCCGCTCCGGACTGGAAGCCATACGCCGCGGAAGAGGTGACGCGCGCGGCGCGGCCGGCGGTGATCGACTTCTCCGCGTCCTGGTGTCTGCCCTGCCGGGAGCTCGACGAGAAGACCTTCTCCCATCCCGGGGTGCGGCAGGCGCTGGAGCGACGCGCCCTCTTCAAGGCGGACATGACCCGCTCGGCGTCGCCGGAGGTCGTGGCCCTCTCCGAGAAATACGCCATCCTCGGCGTTCCGACGATCATCTTCCTCGACGCGGGAGGCCGGGAGCGCCAGGACCTGCGCCTGGTGGGCTTCGAGGACGCCGAGAGCTTCCTGAAGCGGCTGGAGAAGGCGCCGTAGGAGTTCTCAGTTTTCAGTTCTCAGTTTTCAGTTCTCGATACTCACGGAACTGATGACTGACAGACTGACAACTGACAACTGACAACTATCCGGGAGCTGCCCGAGCTTCTTCAACGCCTCCTTCGCGGCCTTGCGCTGCGCTTCTCTCTTGGAGGCACCACGGCCGTACGCGAAGGCCTCTCCGTCCCAGAAGACCTGGATCACGAAGATCTTCTCGTGGTCGGGGCCGTACTCGTCCACGATCCGATACTCGGGAAGCGGAAGCCCCAGCGCCTGGGCCGACTCCTGCAGGGCGGTCTTGTAGTCCTGAAAGGAGAGGTCTCCGATGTTGATGCCGGAAACATCGGGTCCGAAGATGCGGCGAAGGAACGCGTCCGCCGCGGAGAGTCCCCCGTCCAGGTAGATGGCCGCGACGACGGCCTCAAAGCCGTCGGCCAGGAGCGAGAGTTTCTCGGCGCCTCCCGACCGCGCCTCTCCGGCTCCCATGCGAAGGTACCGGCCGATCCCGAGCTCCCTCCCCTTGGAGGAGAGCGTGGTCGCGGAAACCAGGTGCGCCTTGATCTTGGAGAGCGCCCCCTCCTGCAGGTTGGGGAAGGAGCGGTAGATCAGCTCGCCGATGACAAAACCGAGCACCGTGTCGCCGAGGAACTCCAGCCGCTCGTTGTGAGAGGAAGAGGTCTCCCGCCGCTCGTTGGCGTAGGACTTGTGCGTGAGCGCCCGCGCCAGGAGGTCGCGATCGCGGAACTTGTAGCCCAGGACCTGCTCGAAGTCGGGCAGCGTTTCCACGACCGCGTCGCTCATCAGATCTTCCTGTTCTCTGGTGCCGGAGGCCGGAGTCGAACCGGCACGGGCCTTTTCAGCCCTCGGGATTTTAAGTCCCGTGCGTCTACCAATTTCGCCACTCCGGCCGGAGGACGGATGGTAGCCGCAATCGCTCCAGAAGCGAAATCAGGGCGGGAGCGGATGAGGAAGGGGGCGAGGCGCGAAGCCTCGCCCCCTCAACAGTCAGGACCCCTGATCAGCGGCCACGGGGTACCAGTTCAAAACTGCTCCCCGCTGAATCGCTCTCCGAGACCACGAACTGCGCGCACCAGGCCCCGAAAGGCTTCCACGGGTTTCCGTTGACCGCCTTGTCCACGAAGACGTCGCTCGTCTTCCTGGGCCCCGTCCCCGGCGCCAGGCTGAGACCGTCGGAACCGAGAAAGTCGATGAGGAAGAGGTTCACGTCTAGCGTTCCGATCCGAACGTCGAATCGGCTGTCCGCCGCGGCGTCGTTGTACCAGAGCCTCGCCGTGCCGCTGCGGTGGCCGGCGACCTTCGTCGCGATCCGCACCGACGGCACGAAGCAGATGATGTCGCCGGTCTCGATGGTCGGGTTGGCGGTGAGCGTCATGCTGACCGCGCGCTCTTTCGCGTTGTTGAAACCGCTCGAACCGCCGGCCACGCTGTCGAGCTCGCCCGAGCCGATGACGGCGCCATTGAAAATGACCTGGGCCCGAAGGTCGAACTTCGTTCCGACGTCGTCGCTGTTCTTCAAGCCGATCCAGAGCTCGGCTGGCGAGAGGCAATTGATGTCGAGGCCGGGCGCCGGTGACGAGGTCGGGCGGAAGTCGAAGTCGCCCACGAAGTTCTGGCCCGTGTTGCCGACGAAGGTCTCCGCGCCGGTCGCGGGATTGACCGTGAAGACGTTGCCCGAGTCTCCGGTCCCGCCGAAGAGGACGCCGTCCGTCCGCCGGGCGCCCAGGGCGCCATAGCCGTGCGCCGTGGGGACGGAGGACTGGACCGCGGCGTTGGCGGGATTGAGGGTCACCAGGACGTGCCGGGGCGTCGAACTTGCTGGCCGACATGTAGAGGGTTCCATCCGGGGTGAAGGCGATCGAGGCGAAGAAGAATCCGGTCTTCCCGACGAGGGTCGCGACACCGGTCGCCGTGTCGATCGTGTAGAGGTTCCCCTCGCCGCCGAGGCCGTCCACAGGCGCGCGCACGCCGTAGAGGACGTCGGTGCACGGCTGGAAGGCCAGGTCGGCGATCGAGATCGCCGGACCGCCGGGGCCGTCGGTGATCGGTCCGATATCCTGCGAGCTGCGACCCGTTATCCGGGTTGATCTGGATCAGGTGGCTCGTCAGCGGAGGCGGAGGCGGAGGAAAACCGCCGGCGGTCAGCGTCGTGGCATAGAGCGCACCATGCGAATTGAAAGCGATACCCGAGAGCCTCCTGACACTGTCCGGATGGCCGACCGGCGTGACCGCGGCCGTGTTCTCGTCCAGTGTCACCAGCCATCCGTCGTTGATGGAGTCGCCGTTGTTGTGCCCGCCGTTGCCTCCGTACATGGCCGTCGGCACGGCTCCGGCGAGAAGCGACGCTGAAAACGACAGAAGCACGACTCCGAGAAACGAAGCAAGAAAGGCCTTCCTCATTCAAACCTCCTTTGTGAACCGAGGAACATCCCATCAGAAATCCAACGCGACATCTCAGCCCGGGCCGGACCACTCCAAACCGGCCCGCCGGCGGCTGCCGGCCGCCGGATTCAATTACAGCGCAGCGCGCTTGTCTATTGGACTTTCGTCGAGTTCACCCGCCCGAACCCCGCCCATAACGAAGGGCCGAAATGACACTTTTCCCGCAACTATCCGGTATTGGCTCGCGGCGCGCGAAGTCTCCCAGAGGGAGGAGGCGCGCGCCGCGGGAGCGAAGCCCCGGAGCGGGATCGCGCCGTCAGGCGCAGATCCCGCGGAGCGGGCGTAGCGACGAGTGAGGCGACGGGGGGATTCGAACCCCCGCATAAAGGTTTTGCAGACCTCTCCCTTAACCACTTGGGTACGTCGCCACCGGCCGGGCATTCTAGCAGGCAGGCAGGCTATCCCGCCTTACGCGCTGGCGTAGTCGCGGATGAGGCCGGTCACGACCCCCTGCACCAGGACGTCGCGAGAATCCACGAGGAGCGGCTTCATCGCCGCGTTGGCGGGCTGGAGACGGACGCGCGAGCCCTCCGAGTAGTATCGCTTGAGCGTGGCTTCTCCGCGCACCAGGGCGACGACGGTCTGTCCGTTCTGGGCCGTCGGGCGGCGGGCCACGATGACGTAGTCCCCGTCCCGGATCCCGTCCTCCACCATCGAGTCTCCGCGCACGCGCAAGACGAAATGCTCTCCCTTGCCGAGAAGCGACGCCGGGACCTCGATCGTCTCTTCGTACGGAAAGGGCTCGATCGGCCCTCCGGCGGCCACGTACCCGAGCAGGCTCACTTCCCTCGAAGAGGGACGCTCGATCGCGGGAGAGATCCCCCGGCTCCGGTTCCACTCGCGTGAGAGAGCCCCCTTCTCTTCCAGTCTCTTCAGGTGTTTCTGGATGGTCCCGAACGATGAGAGGCCGAAGTGCTCGCGGATCTCGCGCTGGGTCGGCGAAATCTCATGCTCCAATCGGTAGCTTCGAATGAAATCGAGGAGTTCCTTTTGACGTTTTGTTAGATTCATGATTCTCCTTATTTCATAAGGAGTTGTTGATATTCTTCAAAATTAAAGTAGGCCGAGGGACCACCGCGGCCGTTCCCGGGCCCAGGGAACGGCCCATCGGCCTGGGATCGAATTCTAGGCGTAACACGGGCGTAAGTCAAGCGGAACGGAATGCAACTCACGGGAACTCATAGCGGTGAAGCCTCGACGGCACCGCTCATCGAGTCGGCATCGATCGGTAAGCGATAATGGCCGGCCTCAGGAATGCGTTTAAGCCAAAGAGCCGCGGCCGTCCTGGTCTTGCTTTGCCTCGCACCCGCGGCCGCCCACGGCCAGGGGACGGGGCCGCCCGCCGACAACTCGCACGGCGACCGCAACCTGTTCCAGTCCGACATGACGATCATGACGGGCATGACGCCCCAGGACCCGATGGGGGACATGGTGATGCCGGGCTGGCACGTCATGGACATCGGCGTCGCGCGGTTCACCTACAACTACCAGGGCGGCCCCTCCGGCGGCGAGGCCTGGGAGTCGACGAACTGGAACATGCTCCACGCCCAGCACGACCTCTGGGGCGGCAGGCTGTCGCTGATGTTGATGAACTCCCTCGAGCCGGCAACCATGTCCGAGCGCGGAAGTCCGCAGCTCTTCCAGGAGGGAGAGACCTTCGAGGGCCAGCCTCTCGTGGATTACCAGCATCCCCATGACTTCTTCATGAACGTCTCGGCGACCTATCGCCACTCCCTCGGGTCAGACGGCGGGATCTGGTTTCAATTGGCGCCCGTCGGAGAACCGGCCCTGGGTCCGCCGGCATTCATGCATCGCGCCTCCGCGGGAGAGAACCCCACGGCGCCGCTCGGCCATCATGGCCAGGATTCGACGCACGTGACCTTCGGGGTCATCACGCTGGGCGGCGGTTGGCGCTGGTTCTCCATCGAGGGCTCGGTATTCCACGGCGCGGAGCCGGACGAAAACCGGTGGAACTTCGAGCACGGGCCGCTGGACTCCGCCTCGGGCCGCGTCAAGATCCACTTCCCCTCGGGCTGGTCGGGCCAGGTCTCGTTTGCCTCGCGACGCGATCCCGAGGTGCTCTTTCCGGGGAACTATCCACCGGATGACCGCGTCGCTGCACTATGGCGCCGCAGGCGACCGGCCCCTGGCGGTGTCTCTGATCTGGGGCCGCGACATCGACGAGCATGGCGGTGCTCCCTCGACCGCGGGTGGGTTCGGCGTCATCCCCCTGGCCGTCCGGCATCCCAACGCCCCGAAGGGATTCACCGATTACTGGCTGCTCGAGGCGGCCTACCAGGCGACGCCGTTGGACCAGATCTACGGCCGCGGCGAGTATGTCGATCGCAACTTCCAACTGCTCTTCACCAAGAAGGGAGCGCTGCCTGGACGGCCCGTGAGCACCCGAATCGTGCGAGTGAAGGCGCTGACGCTCGGCTACTTTCGAGACTTCAACCTCGTCAAGGGATTGAAGACCGGCCTCGGAGCCGACCTCACGGCCTATCGCTATCCGGAAGACCTGGACTTCGTCTACGGAAGCCACCCCCTCTCGACTCATATCTCCCTTCGGCTTCGCTGGGGACCCCCGCACGGCATGGAGCACGGGATGTAACCGGGTCCCGCTCTCCGGCCGGCGGTCAGCGGAAGGGAACGACGCGCGGCAACCTGTGGTCGGCGGGCGAGGGAGTCGGTGTCGCAGGCGGGGTCGGGGTCGCGGTCGGCGTCGGGGTAGTGGTGGGGACTGCCGTGGGGATTGCCGTGGGGACCGCAGTGGGGATCTCAGTGGCAGTGCGAATCGGAGTGGCAGTGGGGGCCGCGGGTGGGACCATCAAGATGTTGTCGAAGTGCGCGCTCAAGTTACCACCGGGCGTACCCTTGATGACGTCGACGGTGATGAGCGCGCTGACCACGGAATGGGCCGGAACGAAACTCCGGGTCACCGACTGCCATTCGTTTCTGTTTTCGGCTCCGAGGAAGACGAAATCGCTTGACGGAGGACCTCCGCAGGACGGGCTCGCGTAGAAGTTGAACAGCACATAGCCTTGCCCGGTGTGCAACGGCTGGCGCATGCCGGACGCCGACTGAGGGGTGAGGAAGAGGTTGTCCGGGTGGATGTCGGCGCCGAATTCATAAGGGATCCCGCCGGTGATGTGCACGCACTGGTCAATCGAAGTGTCCAGGCCTCCCGGGCCAGAGTCGTTGCTGATCAAGACCGAGCCGGAATGGGAAGAACCGTCGGCGTCGAGCGAATCCCAATGAGCGAAGCCGATCCCGGAGACCCCGCTCCAGGACGACAGGTCCGCGTCGAATTTTCCGTTGGCCACCACGCTTTGACAGAGGAGGTCGCTCTGCGAACCCGCGGCAAGCAGCAGGAGCAGAGACGCCGCCAGGACGAACAGGGGCCTGCGAGATGGATCCATCGGGGTCAAATGAGAGACCCGAATTCTAGCACGCGGCAGGAGCCCGATCAGAGAACCGGAGTAACCGCGGCGGCAACGCCCGAGAGCAGACCCGGATCAATACCAGGCTTCAGAGGAATCTGGTCGGGGCGAGAGGATTTGAACCTCCGACCACTCGGTCCCGAACCGAGTGCGCTACCAGGCTGCGCTACGCCCCGAGGGGTGTGGGTTATACGCGATTCGACCCGATTGTGCAAAGTCGGGTCGGGAACGCCTCTACTGGATCCGGGCGCTCAGGTGGCCGCTCGAGAACTCGAGACGCAGCACTCGGCTCCCGCCGGCCGGCATTTGCGTCGAGGTGGTCGCGAAGGTCGAGGCGGGAATGTCCGGACCCGAGAGCCAGACCTTCACGTTCAATGAGCCGGTCTGAACGGGGATCGAAACGTCCACGGTCCCGGTCTCCTTGATGGTCTTGAAAAGGCCTTGCTTTCGCGTGAAGGAGAAGGGGTGGCGAAGGAGAATCTGGTCGTTGACCGCGACCATCACGTGCCCCTCCGAGATGGGGGAATCGAACAGCAGACGCAGGACCGGAACGCTCGAAGCGGCGGAAGGACGCGTCGGCGCCGCGGTGGGAACGACTTCGGGCGCGCGGCCCCTGGCCACGACCGCCGTCGGCCGGCGCGCCGTGGCGGCGGCGGAGCGCGCCGCTTTCTTCTTTGCGGCCTCGGCGGCTTGCGCCATTTTCGCCGCGTTCTCGCGGAGCTCCTGCGCGTCCTTGCGGCCGGCGTCGAGCGCCAGGACCTCGTCCGCGCGTTTCCCGGCCTCCTCGAAATTGCCCTGGTCGAAGGCGGCCTGCGCGAGCTGCATCGCCTTCTCGGCGTCGGCGGCCTTCTGCGCCTCCTGTTGTGCCTCCTGTTGTTTCCCCTGGAGGGACGTCTCGGCCTTCTGCGCGCCTTCCCGCGCGGCGAGGCTGTTGGGATCCTGTTCCAGCACCTTGCGGAACAAGGCGAGGCTCTCCTCGTACCGGCCGGCGGCGTACAGCCTCTTCCCCTCGTCGAGGTCCTGCCGCCTCTGCGCGACTTCCTGCGCGACGGCGCTGTCGAGCTTCACTGTCGGACGCGCCACCGAAGCCCGGCGCGCGACGAGAACGGCCACGGCGACCAGCAGGAGAGCGGCGGCGGCGATGGTGACCCGCCAGAACAAGGACGGGTTGACCTTCCCGGTCGCGAGTTTCCTCCACTCGATCTTTCGCCACTCGACGGCCGTGATCGCCGCCACCTTCTTCTTCATGGCGGCCACGGCGTCCGAGCCCGCCGAGGGGAGCTTCCGGGCGCCGAGCGCCGCTCCCGGCCCGGCCGGAGGCGCGGACCCGGAGGCGGGCCGGGACGGAGGAGGAGCCGGCGGCGCTCCGGTCGAAACGGGGCGTCCCGCGCCGGTCCCCGCGGCCCCGGGAGGTTCGGCAACCGGCGCCGTCGGCGTGTCCGGCACCGTCGCCCGCCGCGAGGCGGTGTCGGACGCGGCTGTCCGCCGCGAGGCGGACGCCTCCCCCGCCTGCCGCGCCCCTTCGGCGGCGATCTCGGCGAGGTTCTCGAGCTTCTGTGTCGTCACGTTGTTCGCCGAGGAGACGATCGTGCCGAGATCGGCCGCCGCCCGTTGCTCCTCCATTTGCGCGCGAAGCTGCTGGAGAGCCAGCGCGAAGTCCTTTCCCCGCTGATACCGGTTCCAGGGGTCCTTGGCCATGGCCCGCGCCACGATCGGATTGAACTCCGGGGGGACCTCGCTCGACAGGTCGGCCGGCGGAATGAAGTCCTCGTGCACGATCTTGTAGGAAATCGCCGTCAGGTTCTCGCCGGAGAAAGGCTTGCGCCTCGTCAGGAGCTCGTAGAGCACCACCCCGAGCGAGAAGATGTCGCTCCTCCCGTCCACGGGCGAACCGGAGACCTGCTCGGGCGACATGTAGTTGGGAGTTCCGAGAAACTGGCCCGTCGTCGTCAGGTTGGAGGAGGCGATCTTCGCGATCCCGAAGTCGGTGATCTTCACCTTCTCGTCCGCGGTCGTCACGATGATGTTCGCCGGCTTGATGTCGCGATGGATGATCCCCTTGCGGTGGGCGTAGTCCATCGCCTCGGCCACCTGGGCGATCATGTCCGCGATCTGGTCCCAGGAGAACGCGGCCTTCTCCACCAGGAGGCCCTTCAGGGTCTTCCCCTCGATGTACTCCATGGCGATGAAGGAGAGATGGGTGTCCGGGTCCTCCCCGATGTCGTGGATCGTGACGATGTTCGGGTGGGAGAGGATGCCGGCGGTCTGGGCTTCCCGGATGAAGCGTTCCCGGAACTCGCGGGACTCGGAGTCGTCGTCGCCCATCGCGGAAGCCCGGATCGTCTTGACCGCGACCATCCGGCCGATGACCGGGTCCTTGGCGAGATAGACGACTCCCATCGCCCCCTTGCCGAGCTCGCTCAAGACCTCGTAGCGGCCGAGCTTCGTCAGCCGCGTCCCGGCAGCGTCTCTATCCGCCATGGAAAGAAGAGTTTCTCCTCCTGCGCCGGGAACGCGGTTCTCCGAAGGGTCGGGCCTTGGTCATCGGGTCAGGCGATTCTAGTCTGCGCCCTCCGGGGGGTCAATGACAGCGCGGGAGTCCGCGCCGCGGTTTACGGGCGTTTGCGGGGCGACCGGCGCCACTGGGGGATCATCCAGCCGATCGCGACGCCCGCGAAGACCAGAAGGACAACGGCGATCGCGAGACCGAACCCGAGGGCGAAGCAGGAGAGGGCGGTCATGGAGGCGAATGGGAATCGGGAATCGGGAAAAGAGGCACCTGCATCATCTTTGACGTTTTCACTCGGTTTCCGGTTTCCGATTTCCCCTTGCCGGCCCCGAATATAATCCCTGCCCATGAAGATCTTCTCCGCGCCCGAACTGAGAAACATCGCGGTCGTCGGCCATAACACGGTCGGGAAGACCACGCTCGTCGCCGCCCTGCTCTACGCGGCGGGCGCCACCACGCGCCCCGGCCGGATCGAGGACGGCACCTGCCCGACCGACTTCGATACCGAGGAGATCGAGCGGAAGATCTCGATCAACCTCGCCTGCGCCCACGCGATCCATCGAGACACGCGGATCAACTTCCTGGACGCCCCCGGCTACGGCATCTTCGCCCCCGAGGCGCGGGCGGCGGTTTCGGCCGCCGACTCGGTGCTGCTCGTGTGCGACGCCGTGTCGGGCGTGGAGGTCCAGACGGAGAAGATGTGGAAATTCGCGCAGGAATTCCACCGGCCCGTCCTGTTCGTCTTGAACCGCATGGACCGCGAGCGGGCCTCCTTCGACCGGTCGATGGAGTCGCTTCAGAAGAAGTTCGGGCGCGAGGTGGTGGCGCTCCAGATCCCGATCGGCGAGGAGAAGGACTTCAAGGGGACCGTGGACCTCGTCCGCATGGCGGCCCACGTCAACGACGGGGGGAAGCGCGCGGACGGGCCGATCCCCGCGGACCTCGCGGAACGGGCGAGCGCGGAGCACGAGAAGCTCGTCGAGATGGTCGCCGAGGGGGAAGACGAGCTCATGGAGAAGTTCTTCGCCCAGGGGACGCTCGAGGCCGCCGACATCCTGCCCGGATTGAGGAAGGAGATCGCCGCGAGGAAGATCTTCCCCGTGCTCTGCACCTCCTCCAACCTCGGCGTCGGCGCCCTTCGGATCCTCGACGCGTGCGTGTCCCTGCTCCCCTCCCCCGAGGGGTCCACCGTCGAGGGAACCGGCAAGGAGGGGAAGACCGTCAAGGTCTTCACGAACGAGAAGGACCACGCGGTCGCGCAGGTCTTCAAGACGGTCTCCGACCCCTTCGCCGGCCGCATCACCTACATGCGGGTGCGCTCCGGGCATTTCCAGTCGGACGGCAACTACTGGAACGCTTCGCGCGGGACGCCCGAGCGGTTTTCGGGGCTCTTCCTGCCGCAGGGCAAGGAGCACGTCAACGTTCCCGAGGCGAAAGCGGGAGACATCGTCGCCGTGGCGAAGTTGAAGGAGACGATGACGGGCGACACGCTCACCACCAAGGACCACCCGGTCGTCCTGCCCAGGCTCGTCGTCCCGGAGGCCTCGATCGCCTACGCGATCGAGCCCAAGGCGAAGGGGGACGAGGACAAGATCTCGACGGCCCTGCACAAGCTGATCGAGGAGGACCCCTCGCTTCACTTCCAGCGGGACGAGGAGACCAAGGAGTTCCACCTGGCCGGCGCCTCGCAGCTCCACGTCGAGATCGCGGTCGCGCGACTCAAGAAGCGATACGGCGTCGAGGTGATCCTCCACCCCCCGAAGGTGCCCTACCGCGAGACGATCACGCGCAAGGCCGAGGCGCACGGCCGCCACAAGAAGCAGACCGGGGGTCACGGCCAGTTCGCGGACTGCAAGATCCGGGTCGAGCCCCTGCCGCGCGGCTCCGACTTCGAGTTCGTGGACGACATCTACGGCGGCTCGATCCCGAGGAACTTCATCCCGGCCGTCGAGAAGGGGATCCAGGAGGTGCGCCGCAAGGGATACCTCGCCGGCTACCCGATGGTGGATTTCCGCGTGATCCTCTACGACGGCCAGTACCACGACGTGGACTCTTCGGAGCTGGCCTTCAAGCTCGCCGGAGCGCTCGCCTACAAGGAGGCGATGGAGAAGGCGAAGCCGACGCTGCTCGAGCCGATCATGAACGTGGAGGTCTCCGCGCCCAACGAGTATGTCGGAGACCTGATGGGGGACCTCTCCTCGCGGCGCGGCCACGTCCAGGGGATGGAGACGGGCGTCGACGACACGATCATCCGCGCGCAGGCCCCGATGGGCGAAATGCTGACCTACGGCGCCCAGCTGCGCTCGATCACGCAGGGGCGGGGCTCGTTCCACCTGGAGTTCTCTCACTACGCCGAGGTCCCGCACGCCAGCCAGGAGAAGATCATCGCGCAGTCCAAGGCGGACAAGACCGCGGCGGAAAGCGGGTAGGCCCGGCTTCCTACAGTTTCGAGGCGGCGGGGAGGCAGGCTGGCAAAATCTGCGCCCTCACCCCGTCCCTCTCCCGAGGGGAGAGGGGGAAAGCTCCTCACTCCACCTACCACCTACCACCTACCACCTACCACCTACAGGGTGCGCCAGCGGCGCCCTTCCCTCTCCAGGAACTTATCGGCGGCCTCGGGGCCCCACGTTCCGGCGGCGTAGTTGGGGAAGTCGGCGGCCGGTTTCTTCTCCCAGGCGTTCAGGATCGGCATCACGACGCGCCAGGCGTGCTCGACCTCGTCGCCGCGCGTGAAGAGCGTCTGGTCGCCGTGCGTGACGTCGAGCAGGAGCCGCTCGTATCCTCCCTGGATGGGCGCGCCGAGCTTCGAGTAGGGAAAGTCCATGTAGACCGACTGGACCTGGAGTCTCGTGCCGGGGATCTTCGCGTCGAACTTCAGGGACACCCCTTCGTTGGGCTGGATTCGCAGGCGCAGGACGTTGGGGTTCAATGTGCCGGCCGCGCTGGAGAAAAGGGGGTGCGGCACGCGCTTGAACTCGATCGCGATCTCGGAGACCCTCTCCGCCAGCCTCTTTCCCGATCGGACGTAGAACGGGACCCCCGCCCATCTCCAGTTATCGATCGCGAACCGGACCGCCGCGTACGTGGCCGTCCCCGAATCCGGCGTCACCTTCTCCTCGGACCGATACCCGGGCACGGTCTTCCCCCCGACGACGCCGGGCCCGTACTGGCCCCGCACCGCCCGGTCGTCGATGTCTTCTTCGCGGAACGGCCGGATCGCCTGGAGCACCTTGACCTTCTCCGCGCGCACGGCGTCCGCCTCGAAGGCGATCGGAGGCTCCATCGCCGTCAAACAGAGGAGTTGGAGGAGATGATTCTGGAACATGTCGCGAACGATGCCCGCTCCCTCGTAATAGCCGGCGCGGTGCTCCACGCCGACGGACTCGGCGACGGCGATCTGCACGTGGTCCACGTAGCGGTTGTTCCAGAGCGGCTCGAAGATCCCGTTGGCAAAACGCAGCACGAAGATGTTCTGGACGGTCTCCTTCCCGAGGTAGTGGTCGATGCGGTAGATCTGCCGCTCGGAAAAGACCGTCGCGAGTTCCGCGTTCAACCGGCACCCGGAATCGAGGTCGTGACCGAAGGGTTTCTCCACGACGACCCGGGCCCAGCCCCTCTCCGGCCTGGCAAGCCCGCTGTCTCCGAGGGACTTCACGATCGCCGGATCGGATTCGGGAGGGGTCGCCAGATAGAAGATCCGGTTGCGGCTCGACGGCCGCTTCTCCTCGATCTTCTCGAGCGCGGCCTTCAGCTTCTCGTAGAGCGCCGGCATCGCCGAAGTCTCCCGCGATGTACTGAACGGTCGCCGGAAGATCGCCCGGCCTTCCCTGCGCGGGCGGCGTGAACTCCTTCGCCCCGCCCTCCAGGTACTTGCGGAACTCCTGGTCCTCGTAGTGCGTCCGGGCCAGGCCGATGATGGCGAAGTCCGGCGAGATCGCGCCGTCGCGCGAAAGGTGGGCGATGGCCGGCGCGAGAAGCCGGCGCGTCAGGTCTCCCGAGGCGCCGAAGATCACGAGCGTGCAGGGAGGTCGGATCCTTTCTTCGGCGTCCCCCTCGGCCTCCGCCGCCGCCGCGGCCGGCGGCTCGAGGACCCCTTCGGCGGTCTCTCTCATTCGGAACTGACCGCGGCGCCCTCGCCGCCGGATAGCTCGAGTCTCAGGCGACCCCCACGGCCTTTTCCTTCTCCTCCAGCGCCTTGAGCAGCGCGTCGAAGGAGTCGGAGAACTTCTTGACCCCTTCCTCCTCGAGCTCCCGGAAGATCCGGTCTTCGTCGATGCCGAGCCGCTCCAGGCCCGCGAAGACCTCGCGGGCTCCCGCCAGGTCGTCGTGGATGCGCACCTTCGGGTCGCCGTGGTCCCGGTAGGCCTCCAGCGTCTCCGGGGGAATCGTGTCCACCGAGTCCGGGGCTATGAGCGCCTCGACGTAGTAGAGGTCGGGGTAGGCCGGGTCCTTCGTGGAGGTGGAGGCCCAGAGCGGCCGCTGCACGGCGACGCCTCTCTTCTTCAACGCGCGCGAACCGCGCCTCGCCAAAGGTCTCCTCGAAGGCCGCGTAGGCGATTCGCGCGTTGGCGATCCCGAGCTTGCCCCGCAGCTTGCGCGCGAGCTCGCGGTCCGGCGCGGAGGACGCCCCGTCCTTCGCCTTCGCGTCGAGCTTCTTGTCGGCGTTGGTGTCCACGCGGCTGACGAAGAAGCTCGCGACCGAGCGCATGCGACTCGACGGGCTTTTCCGTCGCGACGCGCTCTTCCATCGCCGAGAGGTACGCCTCCATCACCTCGCGATAGCGCGCAACCGAGAAGAGGAGGGTGATGTTGATGTTGATCCCCTCCGCGAGACACTGCCGGATCGCGGGGATGCCGGGTCCGGTCCCCGGGATCTTGACCATCACGTTCGGCCGGCCGCACTCCTTCCAGAGGCGGCGCGCCTCGACGATCGTGCCCTCCGTGTCGAGCGCCAGGTGCGGGCCGACCTCGATCGAGACGAAGCCGTCGTTGCCCCTGTTCTCCTCGTAGACCGGGCGGAAGATGTCGGCCGCCCGCTGGACGTCGGCGACGGCCAGCCCCTCGAAGACCGCCGCGGTGGTCTTCCCGCTCCCCGCGAGCCGCCGGATGTCTTCGTCGTACAGCTCGGTCTCGGCGATCGCCTTCTGGAAGATCGTCGGGTTCGAGGTCATCCCCGAGAGCCCGTCCTCGCGGATGAGCTTCTCGAGCCCTCCGCCCGTCAGCAGATCGCGGCGGATGTAGTCGTACCAGACGCTCTGGCCGAGCTCCTCGAGTCTCCGGACCGGGTTTTCGCTCATACAAGCCTCCCTTGTTCGCGATCGAACGCGCCCCGGCGGGCCTCCTCCTCGATCGCCCTGATCTTGCCGACCCGGCGGACATGCCGCTCGGCGCCGGAGAACCGCGCCGCGAGAAACGCGCGCAGGACTTCCTGCGCGAGCGCCGGCCCGATGACCCGCGCTCCCAGGCAGAGGACGTTCATGTCGTCGTCCTCGACTCCCTGCCGGGCCGAGAACGTGTCGTGGCAGAGCGCGGCGCGGATTCCCGGCACCTTGTTCGCCGCGATCGAGGCCCCGACGCCGCTGCCGCAGACGAGGACGCCCCGCTCGCAGGCGCCCGTGACGACTGAGCTCGCCGACGCGCCGGGCGAAGTCCGGGATAGTCGGACGGACCGGCGTCGTAGGCGCCGGCGTCCTCGACCCCGTGGCCCGACGCCGCGAGCGCCGACGCGATCTCCGTCTTCATCGCGAACCCGGCATGGTCGCCGCCCGACCGCGATCCTCACAGCAGAGCCTTCGCCCGTTGCACCACGTTCTCCACGCTGAACCCGAGCTCCTTCATGACGATCTCCCCCGGCGCGGAAGCCCCGTACCGGTCGAGGCCGACACAATCCCCGCCGTCGCCGACGTATCTCTTCCAGCCGAGCGAGGCGCCGGCTTCCACCGCGAGGCGCGCCGGGACGGCGCGAGGCAGCACCTGCTCCCGATACTCCGGCGGCTGGCGGTCGAAGAGCTCCCAGGAGGGCATGGACACGACCCGCGTCGCGATCCCCTCGCCCTCGAGCTTCTCCCGGGCCTGAAGCGCCAGCGCGACCTCCGAGCCCGTCGCGATCAGCACGAGCCGGGCGGGCGCTCGCGACGCCTCCGCGAGGACATACGCTCCCCGGGAGACTCCCTCGGCCGGACGCCAGCTTGTCTCGATCGAAGACCGGGAGCTTCTGGCGCGAGAGGACCAGCCCGACCGGACCGTCGCCGTGCCGGATCGCCGTCCGCCAGGCTTCCCGCGCCTCGTTGGCGTCGGCGGGACGGATGAGAGTGAACCCCGGCATCGCCCGCAGCGACATCAGGTGCTCGACCGGCTGGTGGGTCGGGCCGTCCTCGCCGAGCCCGATCGGAGTCGTGCGTCCAGACGAAGATGACGGGCAGCTCGTTCAACGCCGCCAGGCGCACGGACGGGCGCATGTAGTCGGAGAAGCAGAAGAACGTCGCGACGAACGGCCGGACGCCGCCGTGGTACGCCATGCCGTTGGCGATCCCCGCCATGGCGTGCTCGCGCACGCCGAAATGGAAGTTGCGTCCGGCTCCCGTCTGCCCGTCGAAATCTGCCCCCCTCCTTCAAGGGCGTGTTCGTCGACACGCCGAGATCCGCGTCGCCTCCGATGAGCTCCGGCAACCTCGCCGCGATCGCGTTCTCGACTTTCCCGGCGGCCGTGCGCGTCGCCTCCTTTTCGCCGGCCTTGAAGACCGGCAGCTCCGCGTCCCATCCGTCGGGAAGGACGCCCCCGAGCGCGCCGCCGCCACTCGGACGCGAGCTCGGGGAACGTCTTTCTCGTATTCGGAGAAGCGCCTCTCCCAATCCTGCTGCTGTTCTCTCCCTCGCCCGAGAGCCTCGCGGAAACGCTCGAGCGCCTCCGGGGGAACGAAGAAAGGCTCCTTCCATTCCCAGCCGAGCGCTTGCTTGGTCAGGACGACTTCTTCCTTGCCGAGCGGGCTGCCGTGGGCCTCCGACGTGCCGGCCTTGTTCGGCGACCCGAATCCGAGCGTCGTGCGGACGAGGATGATCGTCGGGCGGTTCTGCTCGAGCCTCGCCTGCGCGATAGCCTCGTCGATCGCATCGAGGTCCGTGTTGCCGTCGTCGACGCGCAAGACCTGCCACCCATAGGCCTCGTACCGGCGCCCGACGTCTTCGGTGAACGCCATGGAAGCGGGGCCGTCGAGCGTGACCTGGTTGCAGTCGTAGAGAAAGGTCAGCTTCGCGAGAGACCGAGGTGGCCGGCCAGCGAGGACGCCTCGCCGGAAATGCCTTCCATCACGTCTCCGTCGGAGACGATGGCGAAAGTCCGGTGATTGACGATCTCGTGTCCGGGGCGGTTGAACCGCGCGGCCATCGCGCGCTCGGCGATCGCCATGCCGACGGCATTGGCCGTTCCCTGGCCGAGGGGGCCGGTCGTGGCCTCGACTCCCGGCGTCAGAAGCCATTCGGGGTGGCCGGGCGTCCGGCTCCCCCACTGCCGGAAGGACTTCAGATCCTCCATCGTCAGGTCGTAGCCGGTCAGGTGCAGAAGACAGTAGAGGAGCATGCAGCCATGGCCGGCCGAGAGCACGAACCGGTCGCGGTCGGGCCATTCGGGATCGCGCGGGTTGTGCTTCAGGTGCCGCTGCCAGAGGACATACGCCATCGGCGCGGCGCCCAGCGGAAGGCCGGGATGCCCGGACTCGGCCTTCTGAACGGCGTCGATCGCGAGCGTCCGGATCGTGTCCACGCACAACTCGTCGACGGACTTGCGGACGGTGCTCATGTGTTCCCTCGCTTTCGCAACCCTCCCGATCTTATTACGCGCGGCCGTGCCGGCAGACTCTCGACGCTTTGCAAGATCCGCGCCGCGGCACCCCGAGGGCGGCGATCTGAGAGAATGGACCGGCAGGTGGAAGCCATGCCGGAGAAGGCGACACCGGGCCGGGGACGCGGAGCCCGCTCGAATGGACGGGCGAGGATCTGGCGAAAGCGGAGCGCCGGTCCGCGCTCGAGTGGCTGGAGGCGGACGGGCTCGGCGGGTTCGCCTGCGGCACGGCGAGCGGCCCGAGCCTGCGGCGTTACCATGGCTGGTACGCGCCGCCGTCCATTCTCCGGATCCCCGCTCTCCCCTCGTCGCGGAATGCGAAGAGCTCGTCTGGGGCGACGGGGAGGCCGCGGAAATCTCCGCGCGCAGGAGAGACGGCGAACGCGAAGGGGGCGGGCGGTCTGGTGCGGTTTGCCCTCGAGCCCTTTCCGACCTGGTGGTACGAGACAGGGGGGTTTCCGATCGAGCGCTCTCTCTGCCTCGTGCGGGGACGCTCGATCGCCATCACGCGATATGTCAACCGCGGACCGCGCACCGTGGAGCTGCGGGCGCGCCCGCTCCTTCGCGCCGGCGAACTTCCGCCCGTCGCCGTGGCACCGGCGGGGCCATCGAGATCCGCGGGAGATGCCGCCTGGATCGGCTCGCTGCCAGCCCCGCTAGCCTCTACGTGCGCGGAGCCGGGGCGCGTCCGCGGTCGAGTCGAGGTCGGGGCCGGCCGCGGCCGCTCTCGCGAAGGACGGGGACGAAGCCTGGGGCGCCGCTCGCCTGGAATTGGGCCCTCGCGGCGGGCAGGGCGCTTACCTCGTCTTTTCGTGCGAGGAGGTCTCGACGGATCCGGCGCAGCTCTTGGAAGCCGAGCGCCGGCGCAGGGCCGTCCGGCCGACGGAGGACCCGCTGCTCGACGAGCTCGCTCGCCGCGCCGAAGTGTTCCTCGTGGACGGCGACAGCCGGGACGGCGAGATCGTCGGCCGGGTATCCGGAAGAGCGGGGAGCGGAGGAGGGACAGCATGATTTCCGTTCCGGGGCTGACACTCGCCACCGCGCGCTACGCCGCAGCCGCTCGAGTGGTCAGCGAACGGGGCGCGGCTCGCGAGGGCCTGCCGCGGGGACTGCGCGGCGCCCGCGGCGGCGCCCGCGGAGTTCATCCTCCAGCGACTGTCCTCTCTGGTTCGTGCTCGCCGTCGAGTGGTTCACGCGCGCTGCGGCGCGAGCCGGGCCGCCCGACGCCGCTGCTGGGAGCGGTCCGCTCCGTCCTCTCCTCCTACCGCGAAGGGAAGCGGGCCGGCGTCTCCGTCGGCCCGGACGGGTTGATGAGCGCGATTCTTCCGGGCCTGCCGCTGACCTGGATGAACGCGATGGCGGAGGAGGAACCCGTGACGCCGCGCTACGGCAGGGCGGTCGAGGTCAACGCGCTCTGGCACGCGGCGCTCAAGGCCGCCGCGCGGCTGGAGCGGCTCGCGGAGGAGAGCGTCGCGCGCGCGGGATCTCGAGTCGAGGCATGGCACGTCGCCAGGCGATTCAACGAGGTGTTCTGGTCGGCCCGGGACGAGCGGCTCTACGACGTCGTCGGGCCGGACGGATCCGACTCCAGCCTGCGACCCAATCAGATCTTCGCCGTCTCGCTGTCGGACGACCTCCTCCCGCCCCATCGCTCCCGCCCGGTGTACGGGCCGTGCGGGACCGGCTTCTCACGCCGTTCGGGCTGCGCACGCTCGATCCCGCCGACCCGCGTTACCGCGGACGCGGCGCGGCGTCTCCGGACGAGAATGCGCCTCGCGCTTCACCAGGGAGCCGCGTGGCCCTGGCTGCTGGGGGCCTTCGCCGATGCTCACTTCCGCGTGCTCGGCCAGTCGGCGCAGAACCGGGCGATCCTGTGGGAGTGGCTCGAGAAGATTCGAT
The DNA here is from genome assembly GCA_963782815.1 of uncultured Acidobacteriota bacterium. GTDB lineage: Bacteria > Acidobacteriota > Thermoanaerobaculia > UBA5066 > Gp7-AA6 > JAWOLE01. The sequence continues at coordinate 22,999 of CAWALG010000013.1, forward strand.
CGCACGTGCGCGAGGCCGGCATGGGCTCGATCTCCGAGGTCTTCGACGGAGACGAGCCCCACACTCCCCGCGGATGCGTTCGCGGAGGCCCGCAACGTCGGCGAGATCGCGCGCATCTTCTCGACGTACCTGAGCCGCGGCCTCTGAGCCGCGGAGCGACGTCCCCGGCCCCTTCCGGGCCGACGCCGGAAGTTATTGAGACCTGAATCTCGAAATCGCCCGCGGCCTCGGCGGTCTTCTGCGTGCGGTCCGAGACACTGCACGCGCAGAGCGTAGCGGCCGGGCTCGAGCCCCTCCGGCTTGAAGGACAGCATCACGGTCCGGGCGCCGCCGCGCTCCCGGTCCGAGCGGCGGACAACCTGGATGTCCGCCTTGCGCGGCTCTCCGTCCGGTCCGAGGATCTCCGGAACGACCTGAAGCGGATCGGATCCCGATGCGAAGTTGTACGTCACGACGGCGACCTGCGCGGGGGACCCGCTGGCGAGCACGGGCAGCGCCGAGGGGATGAACGCATCTCCTCCGATGGCGAACGGATACTCGAGCGCGCCCGCGGAAGGGCTGGGCCGCGGATTCGGCTTGACCATCGCCCAGGGGGCGGCCGGATCCTGAAGGAAGAAGGAATGGACGGTCGGGGCTCCCCCGGGCGTCGACGGAACCGTCAGCGCGGCCGTGGAGAGGGCGGAGCGGCCCGTGAAGGCGTTGCGCACCAGCGTCCGCAGCGTGTACTGGCCGGGAGGAAGGAAGAGAGTCCCGTAGTACTTGATCCCTCCCGTCTCGAGCTTCGCGCGGGCGAGCTTCAGGTCGAGCGTGATCTCCTGCGTCAGGTAGTCCGTCAGGACCCCCCGGGAATCGCTCGCGTACGCGTAGACGAGGACGCCCGTCACGGAGCTCGTGTCCCCCTCGAGGAGGGCCTTGCCGGGAATCTCCAGGATGACGGGGACCTGCGCCACCTTCCCGGCGGTGGCAAACGGCGCCGCGAGCATGTGGACCGGCAACTGGGAGCCGCCGCCGCCCGACAGGAGGTCCCCGGAGGCGAGAACCCGCTCCATCGGAGTGAGGTTCCGGTAGGGCTTGGGCTCGGAATAGCCCGAGCGCGCGGAGATCTTCGACACCGGCACTTTGACCTTGACCTTCAACTCATGGAACGCGCCGGGCTTGGAGAGCTCCTTCGGCTGAAAGGCCAGGACGTAGACGATGTCCGTCCGCTCGATGAGCTGCTTGAGATCGCCGGAGAGCTGGTTCGCGTTGCGGATGAAATCCCCGTTGGTTTCCTTGGCCATCGTGAAGAGCGCGTCGGCTCCGCTCCCGGCGCGGCGGGTGACCTCTCCGTCGGCGCGCAACCCGCTGATGTCGATCGTGTTGAGGACGACGTCGGAGCGCCGGAACCCGGCGAGCGCGTTCTCGAGGACTCCCCGCGTCGACGAGCTGCCGAAGCGGGCGTCGCTGTCGATCTTCCACGTCTGCCCGGAGATCGAGGACTCGGCGGAGGTGTCCTGGGTCGGGTCGGTCCGGCCCAGGGGCGTCGCGGTCTGGCCGGCGTTGCCCATCAGCATCCGGCTCTCGAATCCCTCGGAGAAGAGGAGGACGTACTTGCGGCCGCGCACGGAATCGAGGACCTGCGCGATCTGGCCGAGTTCTCCGAGGTGGGTGGAGATCCGCCCGCGCTCGCGCGAATCGTTGGCGCTCTGCTGCATGCGCGCCGTGTCGGCGAAGTACTCCTTGATGGCCGCCTCCCTCTCGGACGCCGGCGGGGGCTCCTGAAGCTCGCCCGGCTGCACGAACGCGAAGGAGAGCGGGTCGTTCGTGCGGACTCCGGCCTCGACCAGGCCGAGGCTGTCGATGGCGTGGCGCAGCTGCACGCGATCGCTCGTGAAGTTCTCGACGAGCTTCCACCCCTTCTCGATCGAGAGCGTCGCGACGCCGGCGAGGTCGCTCGGGCCCATCTCCTTCTCCACGAGCGAGCGCGCCCCTTCCCGCGCGCGGATCATGGCCGTCGGGCTCGAGTAGGAGAGGTCGAAGACGAGGAACCAGTGCCGGCGCGCCGCGGCCGGCGGCGGCTCGAGAAAGGGGTTGGCCGCCTCGGGCGCCGGAGGGCGCAGGTTCGCGACCTCGAAGCCGGTGATCTCCACCTTCTTTCCGTTGTCGTAGAGCTCGAAGTCCGCCGCGGTCAGGCCCGCGAGCGGCTTGCCGTCCTTCCCGAGGACGTTGACGGGGACCTCGATGACGGTGACGGTCGCCTTCTCCTGGACGACGCCCGCGCTCTTCTGAGCGAGCGCGGGAGCGGACGCAGCGCGAGAGCGAGGCAGAGGCGAGCCGGGGGCGGCGACGAAGTCGATGCATGGGATTAGCTTAACCCGGATCATTCTTCGCGACGGACTCCGTTCGCCATCGCGGCGAAGGCCGGCGTCGCGACTTGAGGTAGCTTTCCCCGTGCAGCGCAAGACCGTCGTCCTCCTGATCTGCGACGGCTGGGGAGAGGCGCCCTCCTCGCCGGGCAACGCCATCACGCTCGCCGAGCACGCCGACCTTCGATCGCGTGGCGCCGGCAGTATCCGCGGACGACTCTCGAGGCCTCGGGAGAGGCGGTCGGACTCCCGGCCGGGACTCATGGGCAACTCGGAAGTCGGCCACCTGAACCTGGGGGCGGGCAGGATGGTTCCGCAGGACCTGCTGCGGATCGATCAGGCTCTCGCGGACGGGTCCTTCTTCGAGAACCCGGCGCTCCTCGAGGCGATGGAGCAGGCCGCGAAGGCCGGGCGCGGCGTTGCATCTGCTGGGCCTCCTCTCCGACGGCGGAGTGCACTCGCACGAGCGGCACCTCTTCGGCCTGCTCGCGATGGCGGAGAGGCGCCGGGTTCCGCGCGTCGTCGTGCACGCCTTCACCGACGGGCGCGACACCCCTCCGCGGTCCGCGCTGCGGTACATCCGGAATCTCGAGGACGTGCTGGGCAAGACGGGCGGGGAGATCGGCACGGTGACGGGCCGCTACTACGCGATGGACCGGGATGCGCGATGGGAACGTGTGGCGAGGGCTTATGCGGCGCTCGTCCGCGGGAGCGGCGAGAGAGCCGCGAGCGCGCGGGAGGCGGTGGAGAATGCCTATGCCCGGGGGGAGAACGACGAGTTCATCCAGCCGACGGTCATCGGCCGCCCGGAGAAGCCTCCCCGCAGGATTTCCGAGGGAGACGCCGTCGTCTTCTTCAATTTCCGAGCCGATCGCGCGAGGCAGCTCACGCGGGCGCTGACCGAGCCGGATTTTTCGGAGTTCGACCGGGGCAATCGCCTCTCACTCAAGTTCGTCTGCTTCACGCGATACAAGAAGGAGTTCACGCTTCCCGTCGCCTTTCCTCCGCTCGTGCTCGAGCAGATCCTGGCCGCGGTGTGGGCGGAGCACGGCGTCAGGAACCTGCGCGTGGCCGAGACGGAGAAATACGCCCACGTGACCTACTTCTTCAACGGAGGCGTCGAGAAAGCCTTCGAGGGCGAGACGCGCAAGCTCGTGCCCTCCTGGCGCGGAGCGACGTACGACCTTCACCCGGAGATGAGCGCGGAGAGATCACGCGGGAGGCCGTCGCCGCCATCGAGGGCAATGCGTTTGACGCGCTCGTCGTCAACTTCGCCAACGCCGACATGGTCGGGCACACCGGGAAGATTCCCGAAACGGTCAAGGCGATCGAGACTCTCGACGCCTGCTTCGCCAGGCTGGAATCCGCGTGCGCGCGGGCCGGCGCGCTTCTCCTCATGACCGCCGACCACGGGAACGCCGAGCAGATGCTGGATCCGACGACGGGCCAACCCCATACCGCCCACACGACGAATCCGGTTCCGCTCATCCTCGTCAACGGCGGCGCGGGCCCTCTGCGTGCCGGCGGCATCCTGGCCGACGTCGCTCCCACGATCCTCGGCCTGCAGGGACTCCCGGTGCCGAAGGAGATGACCGGCCGGGACCTGCGACCGTGGAGGCGGGAGGCGGGAGGCGTCAGGCGAACGATCGAGGCTGTTCGGCTCCGCGACTTCCGCCTCACCTTGCCGGTTTACGGACTTAGGGCACGTCGAACGTGGCGGAGGACTCGGAGGTCTTTCCCGTCGCCGACGTCCTGGAGCTTGACGATCAGAGCGTAGCGGCCCGGGTCGAGTCCGGAGGGGCGGAACTCGAGCAGGAGCTTGCGGGCCGCCTCGCGCTCGCGTCGGAGGCCTGCAGCAGCTTCAGGTCCATCTTGCCGTGCGGCTGCCCGTCCACGCCGAGGATCCGTCCGCTGTACTCGATGGCGTCTGTCGAGGGGGGAAGTTGTAGGCGATCAGGCAAACACGGGTCTTCTCGCCGTTCTTAGTCCCGCGAGCGCCGTCGGAACGAAAGAATCCCCGCTGATGGCGAACGGGTATTCCGCGGCCGCGTCTCGCGCTCCGCTGCGCGGCTTGCCCTTGACCATGATCCACTGCCTGCCCTCCTCCAGGAAGAGCGGCGGCAGCGCCAGTGGCTCGGAGCCGGCCGGCACCTTGACCGGAGTCACGCTCACGCCGAAGCGTCCCGTCTCGTTGTCGCGCACGAGGGTGCGCAGGGTGTAATCGCCCGGCGCCAGGTTGAGCAGCCCGTAGTACTTGATGCCTCCGTGGGCCAGCGCGCGCCGCCGCCTTGGAAAGCTCGATCCCGACCGGCTGCACCAGGTAGTCGTGCGTCTTGCCCTGGCGGTCGATGGCGTAGACGAAGAGGTCCACGTTCATGTTGGGAGAATCGTGCTTGGCGAGCAGCCGGTCGCCGGGGACCTCGACGATCACCGGCACCCGCGAAAGACCGTCCCGCGCCGGCAGCGGGGCCGCGAGGACCCACGTGGGGATGTCGGTCTTCGGAAGAGCGGCGGTGATCGCCGGCGGATTGCGCCAGCGTCTTCTCGATCGGGCTCAGGGTCTTCTGCGACTTCGGCTCGTAGTAGCCGGTGCGGTGCGAGACACGGTAGTTGCCCTTCTTCACCCTGACCTTGATCGGGTGGAACTTCCCGTTCTCCGGAACGCGCACCGGCTGAAAGGCAAGGATGTAGATCAGCCCGGTGCGCTCCAGCAGCTTGTCGAAGGAGTTCGAGAGATCGTTCGAGTTCCTCAGGAACTCTCCGCCGGTCTGGTCCGAGAAGTAGAAGAGCGCTTCCTGCCCGTTGATCGTGTTGTAGACGCTCCCGGCAGGATCGGACGCGGCGCGCAGGCCGCCGATGTCGATCGCGTGGATGATGCAGTCGGAGCGGTTGAACAGCTCCAGGTCTTTCTTCATCTTCTCCTGAAGCCCGGAGTTGCCGAACCGAATGTCCGAGTCCACCTTCCAGGATTGGCCGCGGAGGATCCATTCGGCCTCCCTGGCTCCTCCCCCTTCGGCGGTCGAGCCGGAGAGCTCGCGGCTGTCGAATCCCTCCGAGAGATAGAGGATGTGCTTGCGCCCCTGGACGGCGTCGAGCGCCCGCGCCATCTTGCCGAAGGAGTCCAGCAGCCGGCCGACGCGGTCGCGATAGATCGCGCGCTGGCTCCGGGCGACCATGGTTTGCATGTTCTCCAGGGCGTCCTGCAGGACGCTGTCGGCCTGGAGATCTCGGTGCCCGCGGAGTTGGCGCTGGTCAAGTAGGCGAACCCGGTCGAGTTGCTCTGCGACGGCTCGGTGATGACGAGACTCAACGGGTCGGGTTTTCTGTCCGACAGCGTCGGGAAGCCGAGCGTGTCGATGGCCGAGGCGAGCTGGGTCCGGTCGCCGGAGAACGTCACGAGCAGCCGCAGCCCGTTCTCGACCGAATACGTCGCGACCGCCGCCAGGTCCAGGTCCTTCATCCGGTTCACGACGAAGTCCCGCGCGGCCCGTCTCGCGTTGACGATTCCTCTGGGCGAGCCGAAGGTGAGATCGAAGAGGATGCAGGAAGTGGCGTCGCGCCGCGGGGTTGATCGGCGCGTCCTCGGCCGCGGGCGGCACGACGGTTCCCCGCTCGTCGAGGACCTCGAAGCCCGTGATGGGCTGCTGCTTGCCGTCGTCGTAGACTTCGAAGTCTTCGGCCTTCAGGTTCTCGACGGGCCGCCCGTCCTTGTCCGTGACGTTGACGGGGACCTCGATCAGCGTGACGCTCGCCTCTTCCCGCACGGTCGTCTCCTGCGCCTCCTTCTTCGGCTTGTCGGCGCCGGACGAGAAACGGAGATCAAAACGAGCAGACAGAACGAGCGGGAGAGACCGGGACCGGCCGCGCATGCGGCTATCTTCCCCCCGGGCCGGCCGCCGCGCAAGACCGCAGGGCTCTTAACGATCGCCGTCAGGAGACCGTCAACCGGGAGGCTCGTGGAGCGTTCCCGCGCTGCCGGGAAAGCCCGACGGACCTCGCCTCGAAGTCGCGCCGCGCTGTCGCGGTCGCCCAGGATCTCGTAGGTGCGGGCGGCGGCATAGAGCGCCTCGGGGGTCTTGACCTTCGCGAGCGCACCGAGAGTCTCCAGAGCCTGGTCCCCCTTCCCCTGGCTCGCGTAGAGCATGGCCAGTCCCGTCCAGGCGAGCGGGGACGAGGGAAAGTCCCGGATCTCCTCGCGGAACGCGGCCTCCGCCTCCGCCGAGCGCCCCAGGCGCGCCAGGACATCTCCGCGCAGGTAGCTCAAACTGAAGAGAGGAGGCTGTTTCTCTTTTTCCGAGATGCTCCGGGCGGCCTCCAGTTCGGCGAGAGCTCCGGCCAGGTCGCCGCGCGTCTTTCTTGACGCGGGCAGTAATGAGCCGAGGGCTGCGCCGATTCGGGGACTCCTTGAGCGCCGCCGCGGCCTCGCTCTCGGCCGCTCCCCAGTCCCCGGCGGCGACGGCGATCCGCGCCAGCGACTCGTGCGTGTCGGCGGCTCCGCTTTCTCCGGCCAGAAGCGCATGCTTGCGGGCCAGGTCGTACTGGCCGGTTTCCAGGTAGAACTCCGCCAGGGCCATGAGAGCCTCGGGGCTCGGAGAGAGCCGGGCCGATTCGCTGCAGGGCTTTCAGCGCCTCCCGCTCGTCGCCGAGCTTGAGGTCGGCCTGCGCGAGCATCCCCCACACGTCCGTCATCCCCGGGTCCTGCGCCAGCAACTCCCGGAAGAGCGGCGGCCGCCTCGGCGTAGCGGCCGGCCTGGAGATGCCCGAAGCCGGTCTTCAACTTCTCGACGGCTCCGACCCGGTCCTTCGGATCGGGCAGGTTCGCGCTCGAGAGATTCGAGGACGTCGCGCTGATGTAACCGAGCGCCGCGAGCTTCTTGACCCGCTCGGGGTCCGAGGCGCCCGGCGCCTGCAGGGCGCGCGGCAGCGCGGGAAAGCTCCAGCCGCATGGATCGGAACGCCGGAGGCAGCCCGGCCGCGAGGTCCTTCTTCTCGCGCGGGTCGGCGACCATGTCGTACAGCTCCGGCCGGGGGGCCTCGATGTACTGATACCGCTCGTCTTCGAGAGAAGCGAGATCGCTCCAGCCCAGGTGCAGGCGCGGGTAGAGCGTCTCGCTGTACACGCGGCGCGAGCCGGCGGCTCCGCCGGCCGGCCAGCAGAGGGATGCCCGCGAGGCCTGCCGGAGGCTTCAGGCCGAGGAGCCGCCGCGACCGTCGGAAAGACGTCGATCAAGCGCCGCCGGCGCCGTGATGGTCTCTCCGGCCCGCCGCGATCCGCGGCAGCTTGACGAAGAGCGGGACGCGGATGGCCTCGCGGTAGAGCAGGACCCCGTGCTCTTCCTCGCCGTGGTCGTTCAAGCCCTCGCCGTGATCGGAGAGGAAGACGATCACCGCGTTCTCGTAGAGCCCGCGGCGTTTCAGAAGCTGGAGGAAATCCCCGACGATCTCGTCGGCGCGCGCGATCTCTCCGTCGTAGGCGACCGGGTAGCGGCTCTTGTAGGGCTCCGGCGGCTCGTAGGGCGTATGGGGCTCGAAGAGATGAAGGAAGGCGAAGAGCTTTCTCTCCGGCGTCTTCTCGATCCAGCCGCGCAGCCGATCCAGGGTCCGCCCGCCGTCGCGCTGCACGCGGCCGAGCGACTGGCCGGGCGCGGTCGGCTCGATGTCGTCCTCGTAGAAGTCGAATCCGCGGCCGATCCCCGTCGCGCGCGCCAGGATGATGCTCGACACCGCGCCGCCGGTCGCATAGCCCGCCTTCTTCAGGTACGACGCCAGCGTCTCGATCCGTCGGCGCCAGGGAGTAGCCGATGTTGTCGCGCACGCCGTTCTGCGGAGGCAGCAGCCCCGTGAAGAGGGAGACGTGCGAGGGAAGCGTCAGCGGGACATGGGAGTAGGCGTTGGCGAAGAGGATGGAGTCCCGGCGGAGCGCGTCCAGGTGGGGAGTCGCGACGCCGGCGTATCCGTAGGCCGGCAGGTGATCCGCCCGCAGCGTGTCCACCGAGATCAGGACGACGGGGGCGGAAGGAAACACCCGCGCTCTCATCCCGGCGGCATCCCGGAAGCAGGCAGAGCGCCAGGAGAAGGGCCGGCGCCACGCGAGCGTCTCGCGGCCTTCAAGCGCCTCCCATCTCCTTGAGCATCCGGCGCGCCCGCTGAAGGTCTTTCGCGTAGAGGGCCGGCGGGGCGGTGGCGACGAAACGGCGGAGCGCGTCGCGCGCGACGTTCCTCTCCCCGCGCTGCGCCGCCACGACGCCGAGGTTCAGGAGCGCGTCGTATTGATGCGGGTCCAGCTCCGCCGCCCGGCTCCAGGACGCCATCGCCCCGGCGGGGTCGCCCAGCTCCATCTGCGCGACCCCCTTCGTGTTGAGCGACCGCGGGAGCTTCTCGTTGATCGCCAGGGCGCGATTGAGCCTCTCCAGGGCGCCCGCGGCGTCGCGGTTCTTCAGGAGAGCGATTCCCATGTTCTCGAACGCGATCGGATTGGTCGGGTGCTTGCGCGCGACCTCCTCGAAGACGCGCAGAGCCTCCTCCGTGCGCCCGAGGTCGGTGAGCGCGATTCCGATCGTGTTCTGCGTGTCCGGGTCGTCGCTTTGCGCGAACGGCTTCAGCGCCTCGAGCGCGTCCGCCGGGCGCCCCTGCTCGCAGAGGATCAGGGCCAGCTTCCGGCGCATCTCCTCCGAGGCCAGTCCCTTGCGGACGGCCGACTGCAGAACGCTCGCGGCCTCGGCGTCGCGCCCGTCCTGCTGCAGGAGGAAGGCGAGGAAGTCGTAACCGACCGACATGGACGGACGGTCCCGGAGGATCTCGGCGGCGAGCGCTCTTGCCGCCGGGCGATCTCCTCGCTGGTAGAGGTCGATCACGCGATGGATCTTCGCGTCGAGCGCGACGAGGTTCTTGGGATCGTCGGCCTCGGTGTAAGGGCCGTGATGATCGGCGGACCCGGAGAGATATCCCAGGGCGAGAAGGCGACGCGCCTCCTCGCTCGTGGCCCGGGGCGCGGCCGCTCGAAGCGGAGCTCGGAAGCAGAGCCTTGAGCCTCCGGACGTCGTCGCGCCGCTGCCGCGGCGAGGTTCTGATTTCTCCTGCGGGTCGGCCTTCAGGTCGTAGAGCTCGGGAATCGGAAGGTCCACGTACTTCAGCCCGTCCGCCATCATTCCGGTCAGCGGAGCCCACCCCCGGTTCAGCGAGGCCGAGAGGGACTCGAAGTAGATCGCCTCTCTCTCGCCGTTGCCGAGGAGCGAGCGGCCCGGCAAGTCCGCCGGCGGAGGCGTTCCCGCCAGCTCCAGCACCGTCGGAAGGATGTCCACGTGCCCGACTTGCAGGGCGCTCCTTCCGGGCTTCACGCGGCCCGGGCACCAGACGACGAGCGGAACCTTGAGCGTGGCCTCGTACGCGAAGAGGCCATGCGTCAGCTCGCCGTGGTCGCCCAGGGCCTCGCCGTGATCCCCGGTGACGACGACCAGGGTCGGGGAACCCCCCCCTTTTCCTTCTCTTCGAGGAGCGCGAGCAACGGCCCGAGCGCCGCGTCGGTCGCCGCCACCTCTCCCAGGTACGGGTTGGCCGCGTAGCGCTCGCGAAGGGGAGCCGGAGGAAGGTAGGGGGCGTGAGGATCGTACAGGTGAACCCAGAGGAACCGCTTTCGACCCTCGTTCTTCCGATACCAGTCGAGGGCGAGAGCCACGACCTCCGTCCCCGGACGCTCCGGGACGGAGAAGTCGTAGGACGTCAGGCCGGGAGGATAGCGGTCGTCGTAAACGTCGAATCCCCGGTTCAACCCGTAGCGCGCGTCCAGCGGAAACGCCCCGACGAAGGCCGCCGTCGCGAATCCGCTCCGGGACAGGAGGGTCGCCATCGTCGGAAAGCGCGGGTCGAGACGAAAGCCGGAGTTCTCCCGGACGCCGTGCTGGTACGGGTAGAGGCCCGTCAGGATGTTCGTGTGCGAGGCGAGCGTGACGACGTTGGAGGCGTGAGCGGAGTCGAAGACCAGGCCCTCCGCGGCCAGGCGATCCAGGTTGGGGGTTTCGACGCTTGCGGTTTCCGGAGAAGCCCGGGCGCGTCGGCGCGCAGAGTGTCGATCGTGATGAGGACGACGTCGTGTACCGGCGCCCTCACCCCGGCCCTCTCCCGGGGGAGAGGGGGACGGGGGCCGGGCGCGACCGGAGGAGGAGGAACGCGGCTCCTCCGGCGAGGAGGAGCGCGGTCAGCAGGACGGCAAGTTTTCGGCCCGCCGGGAGACGCTTCATTTGAGGGCTTGCAGCATCTCCTTGACTTCCTTCGCCTGCGGCCCGTTGGGAGCGAGCTCCAGATACTTCGTGAAATCCGCCTTCGCCTCGGCGTTCTTCTTGGCCTGGACGCTGGCGAGCCCGCGGTAGTAGTAGCTGTCGGCGAGCGCCGGATCGAGATCGATCGCCTTCGTCATGTACGCGCGCGCCTCCTCCGGCTTCGACTTGTTCATGAAGACGATGGCGAGGTTCGTGTACACGGCCGGATCCTTGACCGACCCCGGGGCCAGGCCGTCGAGGATCGGCCTTGCCCTCGTCCGTCTTGCCCTGGTTGATCAGGCTGTCCGCGAGGAGGATCTGGGCGTCGGTGTCGGCCGGGTCGAGCTGCACGACCTTTCTCAGGGACTCTTCCTCCTTGGCGCGTGTTTCCTTCCGCGTGGTACGTCTGCGCGATCCCCTTCCAGATCGGGGCGCTGTCCGGCAGGATCGCGAGCGCCTTCTCGTACTCCGCTCGCGCCTCGGCGTACTTCTTCTCGCCGATCAGCTTGTTGCCCTGCTCGACCGCCGCCGTCACCTCCGCCCGGACGTCCTTGCCGCCCGCCTGCACGTCCGCCGGGGCGGGAGCCGCGGCCTTCTGGAGCTGGACCTCCAGGGGAGGAGTCCGGCCGGCCTCCTGGATTCCCATGACCGTCTTGCGGGTCTCATAGCCCGGGCGCCGAGACGTCCACGTTCCATTTGCCGCCGATCAGGCCCATCACCGCCCAGTGCCCCTTCTTGTCCGTCTTCGTCGAGGGCCCCCCGCCGCTCTCGCGCGTCAGCTCGACCTTCGCGTCGGCGATCGGCTGCCCGTCGGCGTCCTTGACGTAGCCCCTCGGCGCGCCCCTTTCCCCGCCAGTCCTGGCCGGAGAGCGCCGCGGCGGACAGGAGAACGACCGCAAGAAACAGGGGGAGCGAACGTGCGCGCATCGATTTCCTCCAAAAAGAAAAAACCCGGCGGGTCCCATGACCCGCCGGGATACGACTCTATCGCGAGACTAGAAGGAAATTCGAGCGCCCGCGCGCACGACGCGGGGACTCTGGAAATCCGTGATCAGGTTGTAGGTCGCATTCGGCACGAGGGCGGCGCAGGCCGGTTGAGCTGCGGAGTTGGAGCAGGTCGCGATCTTGCCCTGCCGCTGGAGGGTGGTATTGCTGTTGAACAGGTTGAAGATATCGGCCGAAAGGGAGATCGACAGCGGCCTCAACTCGATGACCTTCTCGAGCCGCAGGTCCACGTTGTAGATGTCGGGATTGCGCTCCTGGTCGAGAGATCCAACGACGACGTTCCTGGTCCCGAATCCGTCGCCCGTGTTGATGCTGACCCACTGGACATAGGGATAGCCCTGCCGGCCGAAGATGTTCGCTCCGACATTGAAGCCGTACGGGAGCTGGTAGAGGCCGGCGACGTTGAAGTTCCATTTCGAGTTGACGAAGATGTTCCCCGTGGCGCCGCTGCCGGTCCCCGAGGGGCCGACCATGGCGTCGTCGCCCGGGCAGCTCCGCGCCGAAGGTCCCGGAGAGCAGGTTCGTCGGGTCGAAGCACGAGCCGGAGTCGGCGTGCTGCTTCCAGTCCTGGCAGCCGAAGCTGCCGCGAACCATCCACTTGTTCGAGAGGCGCTTTTGCGCCGTCAGCTCGATGCCGTTGTAGGTCGTGTCGTAGTCGGGACGGTTCGTCGTGAGAACGGAGGGAACGGAGGTCGCCTGCGTTCCCGCGGGCAAAGAGTAGACCGGCACGCTGAAGCTCTTCCCGGCAGCGGTGGTCCCGTTGATGAAGCCGGTGGCCGGGCACTGCGACCGGACGGCTGTGGTGCAGAGCACGAAACTGGATGAAGACAGTCCGACCCGGTAGGCCTGGGCCTGGGGAGAGAGGATGGGATCCGTGTATTTGCGGTAGGTGTAACCGGCGCCGACGACGAACTCCGGCAGGACTTCCCAATCCGCACCCGCCGACGAACTCGTCGGTCTTGCCCGCCTTCAGGTTGGGATCGATGACGTTGACGGACGTCGGCGACTCCGGATGGGCGGGATCGAACCCGTAGGAGCTCCGGATTCCCTTGCTGAAGTCGAGCTCGTCCGCGCTGGACGACCTTGTCATTGTTCAAGTCGGTCCAGTAGTAGCGGGCGCCGGCGAGCTGAGTCGCGTTGACGTTGAAGAGGGTCCCGATTCCGAGCTGGTCGGCAAACCGGGCGTAGCTCGCCTTGAGGATGACCTTCTTCGCGTCGCCCAGGGCATACGTCGCGCCGACGCGCGGCGACCAGTCCTTCCACTTGAACATGCTCCGGCTGGTCGCGCCGCGGCAATCGCCGGGAGGACCTCCGGGATGATGGGGTTGGCCGCCGAAGAGCCGCCCTGGTTGTAGCCGGTCTGGACGTCGTACCGGACGCCCGCATTGATCGTCAGGTTGCCGGACGTGAGGGTGTCGCCCAGGTAGCCGTTCCAGTACTCGAGCGTGCCCTTCAGGCTGGCCGCGCGGGTCAGGACGGCTCCGTCCTTCCCGCTGATCCCGCCGAGGATCGCCGTAGTTGCCGTTGCCGGGCCAGGCGGTGGTCGAGACGACGCCGCCCGTGCGGTAGCTGAAACCGAATTTCAGCTCGTGACCCATCTGGCCCGTGTTGAAGAACCAGGAGCCGCTTCCCCCGACGTTATGGAGCGGCCGCTGGGTCTTGTAGACGTAGTAGCCGTTGTGCCACACGCCGCCGCGGTCACGTCCTCGTAGACGTTGTTGACGGCTTCTCCGCGACCCGGGAACGAGCTGGAACCCGCCGCGGAAATAGGAGTAGTTCGCCGTCAAGAAGAGATTGGACCCGATGACCTGGGAGACCTCGATCTTGTCCAGGGCCGAGGGCAGGCCGTTGACCCCTGACTGGTTCCAGCCTTCCGCCGACGTGGGACGCGTCAAGCCGACGTTTCTGCCGAGCTTCGATCTTGTCGCCCTGCGTGTAGCGACGGTCAGGGCGGTGGAGTCGAAGACCTGGGCGTTCAACTTGAAGTTGGCGTCTTCCAGGGTCGTCTTGTCCGTGGCGCCCGTGGAGGTGATCAGGTCGATCTGGTTGCGCCCGTAAGCGCCCCACGCCCAGATGCGGTCCTTCCAGAGCGGCCCGCCGACCTCGACGCCGTAGTCCTGGATGGTGTCGGTCCGGGGCGGGATGTTGGTCCCCGCCGGCTGAGCGAGGAACGCGTCCGACGCGTTGTTGGACTGCCACTTCTCTCTCGTCAGGAGAACCCGCGCCGAGCCGTGGACGTCGTTGGTGCCGCGCTTGGTCACGAGGTTCAACTGCACGCCCGGCGTGAACGCGGTGATGTCGGAGCCGCCGGTCGTCGCCTGGATCTCCTCGAAGGAGTCGAAGTCGTAGTACGTGCCCGAGGAGCCCAGGGCGGCCATGTCGGTGATGTTGACGCCGTCGAGGTTGAAGGTGCTCTGGGCGCCCATCGCCCCCTTGGCGTAGAAAAGGGACTGCTGGCCGCTGTAGTTGCCGCCGACGTTCAGGCGGTCAACCATCACGCCGGGAACCGACTGCAGGGCGACCCAGGGATCGCGCGCCGTCGGGATCTCCCTCAACTGCTCCTGATCGATGACCGCGCCCGTCGCGACCTTGCGAGTCTCGAGCAGGGGCGCTTCCGCGCGCACCGTGACGGCCGCCTCGACCTTGGCGAGCTTCAGAGACGACATCGGCCTGCGTGTTGTGCCCGATGGACACGGCGATGTTGGTCTTCGTCGTCTTGACGAATCCCTGCAACTCGTAGGTCACGGCGTACCGATCGAGAGGCGCCAGGTTCAAGAACCGGAATTCGCCGCGCGAATCGGTCGTGAAGGTCTGCGGCGCGCCGCCGCCCGTGAGGGTCACCGTGACGCCGGGCAGCCGCGCGCCCTGCTCGTCCGTCGACGGTTCCGTAAATAGTGCCCGTCAGCTGCTGCGCGTAGAGCGCACCGCTGACGGCGAGGAACGCCAAAGCGACGACAGCGATCGCCACCCCGCTCCTCCAGGAGCCTGTTCGAAATGCCATCTTTCTCCCTCGCTTCGTTAGTGTCCCCGTGGGACGGTTCAAAGACAAACCACGAGACGCTGATTGAAGATGAGTTTTCCCCCCTTTCCGTCTTAAAGCACGCGAATCAACTCGCCGTTCATCCCTTCAAAACCTGAACTTGGTCCCTTCGCCTAGCGAAAATCGTTCCAGCGCACCCATTGGTTTTTCCGCGGAGAACTCTGAGTCCAAGAATACATGAAGTGAAGGATTTAACAAGAAAATGATGCAAATGGCTCTTGCACCGTGGCATTCAGGATTTGGGATTCGAATCCAGAATTCTGAATCCGCTGGCTGACCGTGCATCCGCTCTGCTAGGATCGCGAACATGGCCCTGAACAAGCGAATCTACGAGCGGCGCCTCGCGACAATCCGAGAGCGTCTTGCGCCGCCGGCGCCGACGGTCTCTACGCGACCCCGTCGTCGAATCTCTTCTACCTGACGGGCATCCGCTTCGATCGAAGCGAGCGGCTGACGGCCCTCTTTCTCTTCCGGGACCGCGAGCCCTTCGTCGTGTGCCCGTCCTTCGAGGCGAGCCGCCTGCGGACGATGTCCGCCGTCGAGGAAGTGCATGCCTGGGAGGAGACGGAGGATCCGTTCGCGATGGCGGCCTCGCTCTTTCCCGCCGGAGCCGGACGCCTCGCCGTCGAGCCGTCGACCGCCTACGACGACGTCGAGCGTCTGATCGGAGAGGCGCTCGGGGTGGAAGCCCTTCTCGGCGGCGGACCTCTTCGCCGCGCTGCGGATGGTCAAGACGAGCGAGGAGATCCAGTCCATCCGGGACGCCATCGCGGTCGCGCTCCCGCGTTTCCGGAAGGCCTTCGATTCGCTGCGGCCCGGGAGCGTCGAAGCGGAGGTCTCCCACGACTTCGGCGGCGAGAACGTCGTCCAGTTCGGGCCCTCCTCGGCGCTCCCGCACGGCGCCTCGAGCCCCCGCGCGCTCGCGAAGGGCGAGGCCGTTCTGATCGACGCCTGGGACAAGCCCGAGGGGTATTACTACGACATCACGCGCTCGACCTGGTTCGGGACTCCGACGGACGAGTACCGCAAGGTCTGGTCGGTCGTGCTCGAGGCCCAGGGCGCCGCGATCGAGAAGGCGGCTCCGGGAGTTCCCTGCTCCGAGGTGGACGCCGCGGCGAGGCGCGTCATCGAGAAGGCGGGCTACGGCGAGTAATTCACCCATCGTCTCGGGCACGGCCTGGGCATCGACGTGCACGAGCCGCCGTACATGGTCGCCCACAACCCGACGGTGCTCGAGCCCGGGCATGACCTTCACGTCCGAGCCCGGCATCTACCTGCCCGGCCGCTTCGGCGTGCGCATCGAGGACGACGTGCTCGTCACCGAGAAGGGCGCGGAGTCGCTCTCTCCCCGGGTCGAACGGCTGGAACCGATCGGAGCGTAGGACAGGCCGCTCCTATTTCGCCGGGGAAGGGCGCCGGAGAGCCCTCGCAGGATCTTCTCCGCCTCCGCGCGCTGCGCGCGCGTACGGCCTTGCGGGCGCCGCGGCGAGAAACCGCACGAGCTTCGCCCGCCCCTCCTCGGTGCGGCCGGCGCGCAACTCCGACACCGCGAGGTTGTAGAGGGAGTTGTACTGGCGCGGATCGAGCTCGATCGACCTTCTCCAGGACCGCTCGGCTCCCTCCGCATCCGAGAGCTGGGCCTGGGCGAAACCGAGCTGGGTCCACGTCGCGGCGGAGGCGGAATCGGACTGGAGCGACTTCAGGAGCCAGTCCCGGGCCCCCGCGGCGTCGCCGGCGTCGAGGAGAAGCGTCCCCAGGTTGAAGGCGATGCGCGCGTTGGCCGGCTCGATGGCGAGCGCCGCGAGCAGGGCCTCCCGCGCCTCCGCGGTCTTGCCGACGCCGGCAAGCGCGATTCCCAGGGTCTCGAGCGATTCCGCCTCGGTCACGGCGCGGACCGGCCGAGAGCAGCGCCACCGCCTCGGCGTTGCGCCCCGACCCGACGTACAGCCGGGCGAGATCGCGCCTGGCGCGCTCGGAGGCCAGCCCGCGCGCGACCGCCTCCCGGAGCGTTCGCTCGCGTCCGGCCGCGTCGCCCGCTCGCTCCTCGAGCATCGAGAGGCTCTCGTACGCCTGCGCGAGCTGCTCTCCCGAGGAGGTCCCCGGCCGCACGCCGGCGATGCCGCTGCGCAGGGCTTCGATCGCCTGGGCAGACCTTGCCCGTGCGGCCGAGACAGTCCGAGAGGATGTTCCACGCGGAGAGAACCTGGGGCTCCCGGGCGACGAGGGCGCGTGCCGGCGCGATCGCCTCGGAGTAACGGCCCGCGTAATACAGCTCGAAGAGTTTCTTGAGCTCCGCGAGAGCCTGCACCTTGTCCTTCGGATCGGGAAGGGGGCCGCCGGCGGGCGCTCCCGGCGAGACGCTGATGTAGCCCAGCGCCGCCAGCTTCTTGAGCTCCTCGGGCGAGGAGGCCTCCGGGCATCGAGAAGGGCCGGCTCATCGTTTCGAGCGCGGTGCGCAGCGAGCGGAAGGGGGCGGGCAACCCGGGGGCCAGGTCGTTTCCTCTCTCCCGGATCGGCGGCAAGGTCGTACAGCTCCGGCCGCGGAGCATGGATGTAGTGGTAGCGCGCGTCGGCGAGCGAGGCCAGATCGCTCCATCCCAGGCCGAGGCGCGGATAGAGGGTCTCCGAGTAGATCCGGCGATCGGCTGCCGGGCCGCCGGCGGGAAGCGACGTCAACACGGCGCCGTGCAGGCCGCTCGGGAACGGGAAGGGAGAGAAGCGAGAGCACGGTCGGCACGATGTCGGTCAGCGAGACCGGAGCCGAGATTCTCTTTCCCGCGCCGGCCGAGCCGGGCCGCTTGAGAAGGAGCGGCACGCGCAGCGCCTCGCGATAGAGAAAGACTCCGTGCTCCTCCTCTCCGTGGTCCCCCAGCCCTTCCCCGTGATCGGAGAGGAAGACCAGGATCGCCCGGTCGTAGAGGCCCGCGCGCTTCAGGAATTCGACGAACGACCCGACCGCCGCGTCGGCCGCGGCGATCTCCCCGTCGTAGGGCGCGGAGGCGTATCGGCTCGCGAACGGCTCGGGCGGCTTGTAGGGAGTGTGCGGTTCGTAGATGTGGAGGAAGAGGAAGAGCGGCCGGCCCCGCACGTTCTCGGCCCATTTCGCGAGGGCCGCGGCGGATTCCAGGCCGGGGCGCTCCCGCGTCGGGGTTTCCGGCATCGAGTCGTCGTAGGAGTCGAAACCGGCGGCGAGGCCCCGGTCCGCCCGCAGCACGTAGGAGGACACCGCGGCGCCGGTCGCGTAGGAGGCGGCTCGCAGGAGGGACGCGAGCGACTGCCGCTCCGGGGCCAGCCGGAAGCCGATGTTGTCACGGACCCCGTTCTCGAACGGGAGGAGCCCCGTCAGGAGCGCGGCGTGGGAAGGGAGGGTCAGGGGAACGTTGCTGTAGGCGTTGTCGAAGATCGTGGAGTCCCGCGCGATGGCGTCGATCGACGGCGTCTGGACTCCCCGGTAGCCGTAGACGGGCAGGTGGTCCGCCCGCAGCGTGTCCACGGAGATGACGACGACAGGGCTCGGCGGGGCGGCGCGCGTCGATCGCCCGCAGTCCGCGCCGAGGAGGGGCACGAGCGACAGGAGAACCCGCGCTCCTCGCGCGAGAGCCGCGCGAGCAAGACCTTTCCCCGGTTCGTCCTCCTTCCGCTTCACTGCGCATCCTTACCGCTTCGATCCCCGCAAAAGCAAATCGACGGCCAGGACCGATGGACCGATGGACCGACCGATGATTCAATGATCCGATGAACCGATTGCTCCTGATCGCCGCGTTGTCGGTCGCGGGGGCGATTTCGCTCGAAGCCCGGACCACTCCCCTCGAGATGGAAGAGGCCTCCGAGGCGGCCCGGCGGGCGGCAACGGCTGCGATCCACGGGCCGCGCGCGGGTTTCCTGGAAGCTCTCGACGTGGACGCCCTTCTCGAGCACCGTCTCGGGACGGCGGTCTGGCGCGGTCTGACGGCGCCTGACCGCGAGATACTCCGCGCGACTCTCCGGGAGCGCCTCCATGGAATGCTCGCGCCGCCGCGGCCCGTAGCGGGCGAGGTCGCCTGGTCGGCAGCCCTGCCCGCGTCCTCCGGCGTGGACGTGCTGCTGGGACTGAACCTGGAGGAGAAGACCCTGAAGACCCGATGGGTGATGCGGCGCTCCGGCTCCCTCTGGCGAGTTGGCGATGTCTCCTGTCCGACCCGGGGATTTCGCTCGCCGGCGCGGCGCTGGCGACGCTCGGACCGCAACCCGTTCGCGCCCGGGAGCGCGCGGTCGCCGTTGCCGGGGAGATCCTTCCGCTTCTTTCCGGCCTGCTGATCATCCTGCTCGTCGTGGCGCTCGCCGCTCCGAGACTGGCCCCGGCGCGCCGGAAATACCTCTTCCTGGCGGCGTCGGTTCCCGCGCTCGTTTTCCTGGCCGGCGGCGCCTCCGTCGCCGTCCGCCTCGTCCGCCAGCCCTACGTCCTCGGGATGATCCCGGCCGGGCAGCCGTGGCAAAGATCGGAAGAGCTCGCGTTGAAGGCGGAGCGCGACGGCCGCACCGGAGGAGGCGCGGCAGCTCTGGGAGCGGGCGCTCGCCGCGGGCGAGCCTCCCGGGCCCGTCGCCTACGAGATGGGGCTGGCGGCGAGGCGTCGCGGCGACATCGAATCCGCCCGGGCCTTCTTCGATCGGGCTCTCGCGGCTCCGGCGCCCGCTCCGGGCGCCGCGCGGGAGCTTGCGGCCCTGGCGGCGGAGCAGGGACGCCTGCCGGAAGCCGAGCGGCAGATCGCCGGCTATCTCGCCGCGGCGGGACCGGACCCGGAGTCGCTCGCGCTCGAGGCCATCATCAAGACGGACCTCGGGAAGACCGCGGATGCGGTCCAGGCCATCGCCGAGGCCCGCCGCCTGGCCGGCACCGGAACGCGGGGAGCGGAGCTCGAGGCGCAGATCCGGGCGCGGGCGGGAGACGCGGGAGGCGCGGTCGCGGCCCTGCGCCCGCTGACGCGGGAGGGACGGCTCGACCGCTCCGTATTGCGATCGGACCCGGCCTATCTTCCTATCGCCACCGATCCCGTCTGGGTGAAATTCCTCAACGAGAAGTGAGCAGCGTGGCGGCCATCAACAATTTGTGATTGGTGATTTGTGATTGGTGATTGAGGGACGGAGGGATGGCCCCCCTGATCACAAATCACAAATCACAAATCACAAATTACTTCAGCGAAGCCCGGATGGTCTTTTCGCCACTTCCGCCGTAGAACGCCACCAGCGCTGATACAAGCGCCTGCGCGACCCTGTCGCGGTAGCTCCGCGTGACGAGGAGCTCGCGGTCTTCGGGATTGTTCAGGTTGCAGACCTCGATCAGCACGCGCGCCGGGATCCGGTTGTATCGGAGGATCGCCGGAACCCACTCCCGCCCGCCGCGGATCACGTTGCGGCGCACCGGCTGGAAAGCGTGCAGCGGCAGAGCGGCGGCGCGGAAGGAGCGCACGATGTTCTCGGCGAGGTCGCGCGAAACGCCCTCCGCCTTGATCCTCTCGCGCCGCGAGAAGGAGACCCGGGGGGCTTCCCGCACCTCGCTTCGGGAGGTGTACACCGCTCCGTTCTTCTGGAAGGTGTCTCTCAGGAACCGCTCGCCCGGGATGTAGACCATGAGGCCCCGGACGGCGGGATGGAGCGAATCGGCGTGGAGCGAGACGAAGACCGTCCGGTCCTCCGAGCCTCCGCTCTTCTCGACGCCTCTCAAGACGGCGTTGGCCAGGTACCAGCGGAGGTTGACCCCGGCGACCGGGTCCTCCAGAGGATAGGGCGGATGCGTGAGCACCCTCGCCGCCCTGGCATCGGCCACCGCGTCGGGTGGGCGCCGGCGGCAGGGAGTCCTTCCCTGCACGGTCGCGACGACCTGTGCCTTCGTGTGCTCGCGAAGGAGCGTTTCCACGCGGCAGGCGAGGTCGTATACGTATCGCGCCTCCTCGACGCCTCCCACCGCCGCTCCGATGTCGCGTCCGCCGTGGCCGGCGTCCAGCACGAACGTCACCCCGGAGAGGTCGGCCGCCCGCACTCGGTTGACGAACTGCTCGGACTCGAGCCTCGCCTTCTCCTCCTCGATGCGGGCCGGATCGTCCGGCGGCCGGAACTCCGGCGCGAGATCCTCGATCGGAATCTTGACGGCGTATTCGGCGGGGATCGCCCGAACGTCCTCGATGCCGCTTCTCGCGGCGATCTCCGCCGCCTTGGTCCGGACGTCCTCGGCATGGAGCCGCCCGGTGAAGCGGATGACGACCGACGTGTAGAGCGCTTCCCCCTTCTTCAGGCGATAGACGGCGTATCGGCCCTTCTCGTCCCGGCCGTACTCGAGCGGCGCTTCCGGCGCGGAGACCGCCGCGGCGATGCGGAAACCGGGAAGGAGCAGCCGGGAGGGGATCCGCACGACCTGTCCCGCCTCGGTCGGGAGCGAGACGATCCGCGTCTCCTCCCGGATCGAGCGGTAGTTCGAACCGTCTCCCGTGAACCACTCGGCGATCCGCCAGAGGCTCTCCGGATGGCCCGCCGGGGACGTCACGACGTGCGTCCACTCCTTCGCGTCGCCGTGGTCCTGCGGAAAGAGCGCTTCCATGGCGATCCGCCGGTAGTTGTCGGAGAGGAGGCGATAGGGAACGCGCACGAACACGTCCTTGCGCAGGAGGTTCACGCCGCCGTTGCCGGCGAAGATCTCCTTCTTCGTCGCCGGGTCTTCCGTGAACCGGCGCGCGAAGGCGTCCAGCGTCTCGCCCGGGAGCGGACGCGCCGAGAGAGAGACCTCCTCGTCCTCCTCGATCGAGACGTTCAGCTCCTCGCTCACCTTCACGGTCTTCGCGGTATCGGCGGCCGCGGCGGCGACCGGCAGGATGACGGAATCAAGAGGAGCCGTAAAACGGAAAACGTGAAACGGAAAACGAAGGCCGCCCGCCGCCGAGGACCGTCTCTTGTGGGGCCCGGGAGCTCACGTTTCGATTCCGTTCCCGATTTACGTTTCCCGGCTCGGCGCGGACGCCGGGCGGCAGCGTGTTCGGGAAGTCCACCTGGCGCTCGAAGGCCCGCGCCGCGGCGAAGAGCGTCTCCTCGCCGAACCGCCTCGCCATGATCTGGATGCCGAGCGGCAGGCCGCCGCGGGCCAGTCCCGAGGGTACCGAGATCGCCGGCAGCCCCGCGAGGGACGCCGGGACCGTGAAGACGTCCGAGAGGTACATCGTCAACGGGTCGTCCACCTTCTCTCCGAGCCGGAAGGCCGGCGCGGGGATCGTCGGGCACACGATCACGTCCACCTCTTCGAAGGCCCGCTCGAAGTCTTCGAGCAGGAGCTGCCTCGCCCGCATGGCCCGGCCGTAGTACGCGTCGTAGTAGCCGGCCGAGAGGGCGAAGGTCCCCAGCAGGATTCGCCGCTTGACCTCCGGGCCGAACCCCGCCGTCCGGTTCTCGACATAGAGCGAGAGGAGGCTCGAATCGTCCCGCCGCGGCCCGTAGCGAATGCCGTCGAAGCGCGCCAGGTTCGAAGACGCCTCGGCGCTCGCCACGACGTAGTAGATGGCGATCGCGGCCGGAGCGCGCGTCACGGAGACATCGCTCACCCGCGCGCCCGGCGTCCTCGAACGCGCGGCGCGCCTTCGCGAGGTTGGCCGCGACCTCGGCGTCGAGGCCCTCGATCTGCGCCTCGGCGAGAAACCCGACGCGCAGCCGCGCGATCCCGCGCTCGAGCGCCGCTTCCGGGTCTCCCGGCGCCTCCGCCGACGTCGTCGAATCGAGAGGGTCTTCGCCGGCGAGGACGCGATAGATCCGCGCGGCATCGGAGACGTTCGCCGTCAGCGGACCGATCTGGTCGAGCGACGAGGCGAACGCCACGAGGCCATACCGGGACACCCGGCCGTAGGTCGGCTTGAACCCCACGATCCCGCAGCAGGCCGCGGGCTGCCGGATCGAGCCGCCCGTGTCGGAGCCCAGGGCGCCGGGGACCATGCGCGAGGAGACCGCGGCCGCGCTCCCCCCGGAGGAGCCTCCCGGGATGCGCTCCCGGTCCCAGGGATTGCGGGTCGGGCGGACGGAGCTGTTCTCGGTCGAGGAGCCCATCGCGAACTCGTCCATGTTGGTCCGCCCGAGGAAGACCGCCCCTTCGTTCCGGAGCCGGGCGATCGCCGTCGCGTCGCCGGGAGGGCGGTATCCCTCGAGGATCTTCGAGGCGCAGGTGGCGGTCCTTCCCGCGACCCACATGTTGTCCTTGATCGCCATGGGCACGCCGGCAAGCGCCAGACTCTCCCCCGCCGCGACGCGGGCATCGGTCCTCCGCGCCTCCTCGAGCAGCCTGCTCGGCCGTGACCTCCAGGAACGCGCGGATGCCGGCGTCCCTCTCCTCGATCCGGGAAAGCGCTTCCCGGGTGACCTCGACCGCGGAGCGGCGCCGCGACGAGACGTCGCTCGCGATCGAGACGACGCTTTCCGGCCGCCGGCGTCAAGAGCGGCGGCTCCCGCGGCTCATGGCTTGCCTCCGCCGACGACGCGGGGCACGGCCCCGTACCCGTGCAGGAGAGGCGGCGCGTTCTCTTCCAGCGCCTCCTGCCCGGAACAGGGCGCCGGAGCGTCCTCCCGGAGCGGCGTCGCGGAGAGCTCCGGCGGGCGGCGAGGCTCCTCCCGGATCTCCTTCAACTGGTCGATGTAAGAGAGAATGCGGGCGAGCTGGTGAGTCAGGGCGGGAAGTTCCTCCGGCGAGACGCGCAGCCGGGCGAGGGCCGCGACGTGGCGCACCACCTCCGGGCTGACGGGAGAAGATTCGGAAGACATGCCGATAATTGTAAGGCTTCTTGATCCTCTTTCCGAATAGGAACAAGCTTTCTGGCTCGAAATCCGAAGAAAGAACGCGCACCCATCCACCGGGCCCGCGGGCGGCCGGCATGGCCTCGATCTCCCGCCGCGCCGAGATCCGGGCGCTCGCGTCGCTCGCCTCCCGCCTCGGCCAGCGAGTCTGGATCGTCGGCGGCGCCGCTCGCGACCTGCAGCTTGACCGCGCGGTGCCCGAGGTGGACGCCGCGGTGTCGGGGGACGCGCCGAGCCTCGCGCAGGCGATGGAGAGCGCCGGGCTGGGCCGCGCCGTGCCTCTCTCCCTCGACCCGCCCCGGGTGTTCCGCGTGGCGGGCAAGCGCGCCGTGGACCTGGCGGAGATCGCCGGCGGCTCGATCGAGGAAGATCTGAAGCGCCGCGACTTCACGGTCAACGCGATGGCGTTCGACCTCGCGACGCGGCAATGGCTCGATCCGTTCGGCGGCCTGGAGGACCTCGCGGCCGGGCGGCTGAGAGCGGTCTCGGCGAGGAACCTCGCGGAGGATCCCCTGCGCGTTCTGCGGGCAGCTCGCTTCCTCGCCACCCACGGGCTCGTGCCCGACCCCGAGACGGCGAGGGCCTGCCGCCGCGTCGCTCCGAGGCTGGCGGGGGTCGCCGCCGAGCGCATCCGCGCGGAGTGGATCAAGGTGCTCGAGGCGCGCCGCGCCGCGCCCGCCCTGCGTTGGGCGTCCCGGGCGCGACTTCTTCGCCCCGCGCTCCGGGTCGGCGAGGCGGCGGCGAGGAGTCTCGCCCGCTCCGCCGCTCTCTTCGACGCGCCTGCCCTCCGCGAAGAGCAGCCGGAGAGCCGCCGGCAGGCTGCGCCTCGCCCTGATGTGCGCGCGGCTCCGGCTCCCGCCGGGCGCGGCAGCCCCCTGGCTCGCCGCCCGGCGCTACGGGCGAGCCGAGGCCGGCGACGTCGCGGCCCTGCTCGCGCTCGCCTCCCGGGCGCCGGGAGGCCGCCTCGCCCCGCGGCCAGTGGTCCTGGGTCCGCGACGCCGGGCCCCTCGCCGCCGAGGCGCTCGTGCTCCTGCGCCTGCTGGACCCGCGCTCCCGGTCGCGGGCGCGAGCCCTTTCCCGGCGGACCGCGCGGGCCCGGCGGCGCGGACCCGGGGTCTCCGGCGCCGACGTCCTCGAATGGCTGCGAATCCCGCCCGGTCCCGATGTCGGAAAGCTGCTCGCCGGCCTGCAAATCGAGATCCTGAGCGGGGCCGTGCGCACCCGCCGGCAGGCCCGCGCCTGGCTTGCCTCCCATTCCGAGGCTCTTCCACCGTTATAATCCATGGGCTTGACCCTCACGGACCTGCTCAATTTCACGGCGAAGAAGGAGGCTTCCGACCTCCATCTGAAGCCGATGCGCCCCCCGCTCCTGCGGATCAAGGGGCGGTTGATTCCGGTCAACACCGAGGCCCTCCAGGCCGTGGAGCTCGAGAGGATGCTCCTGGAGATCCTGACTCCCGCCCAGCGGCAACGGCTCGAGCAGAACCAGTCCGTGGACATCGGTTACGGGCT
>CAWALG010000014.1:0-10092 GCA_963782815.1 uncultured Acidobacteriota bacterium
GCTCGAGGCGACGGGCGGAGATCGCGTGGAGGATGTCCTGGACCGCCTCGCCGCGCACCGCGAGCGCGTCACCCGCTACCCGCGCCGATAGCGCCCGGCGCTTCGCCTCGTCCCTACCGTCCCGGGAAGCCGGGGAGCGAATCGAGCGGGCCGGGGGCGGAGGTCGCCTCCATCTGCTCGAGCGAGGCGGGCTTCGTGCCGAGGCGGCGGTCGAGCGCGGCGAAGAGCGGATCGGTCGGACGCAGCGTCCCGCGTTCCGGACGCCAGAACTCGTAGTGGAGCTGCGGCGAGATCGCCCAGCCGGTCGCGCCGACGGCGCCGATCCTCTGCCCGCGGGCGACGCGCTGCCCCCGGCGCACTTCGACTCGCGAGAGATGCCCGAAGACCGTGGCGCCGCCGGAGCCGTGCGAGAGCACGATCATGTTGCCCAGCCGCCAGAACCAGCCGGTCGGCGAGCGCCGGGCCCTCCCGGCGAACATCACGGCAGCGCCACCCGGCGCGAGGACTGCCGAGCCTTCCGGCGCCGCGATGTCCACGCCGGGGAAGAACTCCTCTTCGCCGGTCCAGGGAGAGGCGCGCGGCCCGAAGAAGGAAGCGGGCTCGCAGAGGGCCGCAGCGCAGGGAAAGAGCGACGGAGACCTGGCCGCCAGCTCCGGATCGCGCTTCTCGTACTCCTCCAGGATCCCGCGGGCGTTCTCGAGAGCGCCGAGGAACGCCTCGACCTGCTCGGCCATCGCTTCCGGCTCTGCCGCGGAGAGGGAGCCCGGACCCGAGCTCAGGGCCGGCGGCCACCGCGCGGCCGGGACGCCGTAGAGGAGGGCGATCCGATTCAAGGAGTCCGCGCGGTCGAGAGCGCGCTCGCGGATCGCCCCTGTCCGCCGTGCGGCCTCCTGCCGTCCCGTCCTCGCCCGGTCGGTCTCCCCCGACGAGCGCTCGTGCCCCTGCCGCCGGCCCGCCCGGGCGAGCGCCAGGGGCGCGGTGACACCGAGGGAGGCCGCGAGCATCACTCCCGCGACCGCCAGGAACGCCAGCCAGCGCTCTCCCGCGCGGCCGATCCGCAGCGTCCGGACCCTCGCCCCGCCCGAGGCGGGATGAAACTGGATCTCGATTGCCTCCCCCTATCCGCGATCCGCACTTGCCCGCATCTGCCCTGATCGCAGCGACAGGAGCGCGGACGCGAGCGCCAGCAGCCAGAACCCCACGACCGAAACGAGCACGAAGACCGGGACTCCGGCGAGCCCGACCTTCGAATAGACCCGCAGAGCCTCATCGGGCCGCCACAGATAAGAGCCGTACGCGGAGAAGGGAGCGTTTGCCCCGTTGAAAGCCGTACGGCCTCCATACACTCCGGGAAGGACTCCAAAGGTCATCCACCACTCCGCCGCCAGAAAGACCGCTCCCGCGACGAGGAAGGGGCTCGCCGCCGCGCGCCGGCCGAGGGCGCAGCCGGCGCAGAGGATTACGGGAAAGAGGATCAGCAGGTACCAACCGTCGGGACCCGCCGAGGGCCGGTGCCCGCGAAGCCTCCCGACGGCGGCGTACGTGGACGCGTACGCGATCTGCCCGGCGAGGAAGATGGCGACGGCAAGCCCCCCCGCCCGCCAGGTCTCCTGTCGCCGCCGAGACGGCGCGCCTCTCCGGAGATTTGGCCCCAGGAAGAGAAACAGGAGAGTGCCGGCCAGCAGGACCGAGAGCGCCGCGGGCGCCCCCGAGGCGCTCCACGTGCCGGGCCAGAGGAACGTCCGGCCAAGAACGATCGCGAACCGCGGTGTCATCAGGTCGGGAAGCGAGTGGAGCCGATCGAGCAACCCGATGCCGAGAGAAGTCGCCTGCCGCGAGGGGAAGAGCCCGAGCCAGTCTCCCGTCTGGGACCGCTCGTGGATCATCCAGGGAAGGAAGAGGAGGAGGGCCAGGGCACTACCCAGGAGCGCTCTTCGCCATGAGCCGGAGCGCCGGCCGCTCGCGGTCAGCAACGCCGCCAGAGGCGCCACCGGCAGGAGAAGCAGAAAGTAGATCTTCGTCCAGCAGCCGGCCGCCAGCAGCGCGGCCAGCGCCGCGGCCCTGGGGCG
Organism: uncultured Acidobacteriota bacterium; assembly: GCA_963782815.1. GTDB lineage: Bacteria > Acidobacteriota > Thermoanaerobaculia > UBA5066 > Gp7-AA6 > JAWOLE01. The sequence goes on from CAWALG010000014.1 coordinate 2,070, forward strand.
CGAGAGGCGCCCTCGTCCCGCCTCGGCGAAGAGAAACAGAAGCGCCGCGGCGATCGGCAACGCCAGCGCGTCGTTGGTGAAGCGCCCGACGAAGGAGCCGATCCCGGGAAAAGCGACGAACGCCGCCGTTGCCGCCAGGGCGGCTCCCTTCGAAAGGACGGTCCGAAGAAAGAGATATGCCAGGGGCACGGCCGTGGCGGCGAGGAGAGCCGAGAACAAGCGGAGCACGAGAAGCCGCGTCGAAAACCGGGCGTCGGGAAGGCGCCCGAGCGGCGCCGAAGCGAGCAGGTAGAAGAGAGGCGGCTGCTGCGATTCGTAATTGGGGTCGCGCCAGAGCCGGCGTTCCGCGGGACGGTACTCGTACGCCTCGCGGCGCAGTTGCCGGCGCGTCTCATCCGGCGCGCCCGAGTATTCCTTCCAGGAGATTCTCTTCACGGAGATCGGAGTGGACGCAGGGAGCAACAGCGCGACGCGCAGGAACTCGGCCGCGATGGACGGCTCGCCCGGATTCGGGACACGCCCCGTCTCCGACAGGAATTGGGCGAAGGCGAAATGGTACGTCTCGTCGAGCGGGTCGCCTCCCGGAAGGGCCAGGGCGAGGAAAACGCCGCGGGCGAGAAATGCCGCGGTCAGGAGAAGGAGGGGCAGCCCGCCCGCTCGGCGCGATCGAGCCGCGGTCATCGCGGCTCGATGGAGAGCAGCCCGAGATCGCGCCGGTCCTCCGACAGACCCAGCCGCCTGGGGACGAAGGATCGCGAAACCTCGAAGAGAAACGCCCGCGGCCGCGCGGCCGAACCGTTCAAGCGGAGCATGACCGATTCCCCGGCCGCGAGAGCGCGCCGGAAAACCGTCCGGCCTTCGAGCGTCACGCCGACGTCCACGGGCCTCGGGCTCGGAGAGAAGTGCGCCAGGAGGATTCTCCGGGTCTGCCCCGGCTCGACCCACAACGCGAACTTGCGGCGCGTCCATCGGAAGGGGCCGCCGGGACCGACCTCCTCGTCGTGAAAGCCGATCCGCGGGGAATTGCGGAAGGCCTCTTCGGGGCGCGCCGTCGCCAGCACCGCGGTCCCGGCCGCGACGGCGTAGAGGAGGGAAACGACGACGAGAGATCGCTGGAGCCACGGAGCCGCCGCCTCCGCTCCCGGATCGCCCGAAGCCCTCTCGGGAGCGGAGCCGACCACGAGGGACGCCAGGAGGAAGAAGAGGAGAGACACGTCGGCAGCGAACCAATGGGAGCCCACCGCGAGAGCGGCGAGGAACGCGGCCGCGGCCACTCCGGAACCGGCGGCGACCGCGTCCTTCTCGCGCGCCCGCCGCAGAGCCAGCGCGCCGAGCGACACGACGAAGAAGGCCGTCAGCAGGAAACCGGCCGCCCCCGTCTCCGCGAGGGCCTGCACGTAGGCGCTCCCCGGATTGTCGCGCATCAGGAATCGGCGGTTCTCCTCCTTCATGAGATCCGGGAACTCCCACGCGAAGACTCCCATCCCCCCGCCTTCCACGGGATGGCGCAGGAAGAGACGTCCGGCGGCGCGCCAGAGGAGCGGCCGCTCCGACACGCGATACCCGATCGGGAGACTCGGGTCGAAGCTCTGAGCGAGGCGAGTGCCGAGGGTCCCCCCCCCCGCGGAGCCCCTCAGAAGCAGGACGCCAACCACGAGGGCCGCGGCCGCGAGCAGCCCCAGGGTCGCCAGACGCGCGCGAGAAGGAAGGCCGCCCGCGAAGAGCAGAATCGCGACGCCGAAGAGGAGCAGCAGGAAACCGGCTCGCGATCCGGAAAGGAGCAGGCCGGCCACGAGGAGGATCGCGGCGATCGGAGCGAAACGGTTCCGGGCGGCCGCGCGAAAAAATCGGGCTGCGACGACAACCAGCGCCAGGGCGCAGAGCAACCCGAGAGAATTCGGATCGGCCGCCGCGCCGGCGACTCTTCCCGTGATTTTCCAGTACGGCCTCGCCTCCGCCGCCAACAGGCCGAGTCGCTGCAGGCAGGCGGCGAGCGCCGACGCGCAAACGCCCGCGAGCGCCGCGCGCAACGCCTTCGACCGCACGGCAGGACCCTGGCGCCGCAGCAGCAGGAAGAAGATCGCGCCGGCCGAGAGCGCCGCGAAAGCCAGGAGACTCTCGCGCACCGCTGCCGTCTCCGGCAGCCCCTCTCCATTGACGGCGCGGCCCGCGAGTCCGCGGAGCGCGGCCCACAGAGTCGAGGCCCTCGCCACGGCCAGAATGGTCGAGAAGGTCCAGAGGAGAAGCAGGGCGCGCAGCGGGCGATCGAGTGGCGAGGGCTCGGGCAGGCTGTCGAAGTCGTAAATGAAACGGAAGGACCATCCGACGGCGAGTCCTCCGAAGAGAAGGGTCGGCCACGCGACCGGGTCCGTGCCGCCGGAGAGCCGGGTGAGCAGGCCCGCGCACGGAAAGAGAAACGCGAAGGCCATGATTGCCCGCGCCGGGCTCCACGCGGCCATCAGAGCCAGGCCGAGGGCGATCACCAGGACGGGAAGGCGATCCGGAGCCGCCGGTGCGAACCCCACCCCAAACAGCAGCCCCGACGCGCCGACCGCCAGCAGAAAAAGGAGAATACGGGCGCCGGTCCCCGGCGATCGCCTCATCGGCTCCTCGAAGGAACGAGCGATGGCCGCGGCCGCTTCCCTCAACCGGTCACCCGTCTACCGGTTCTCGACTCTCAAATCACAATTCACAAATCGCCAATCGCCAATCATCCCCGGTGGTACTCCTGCAGCGAAGCGATCCCCGACCTTCCCTCCTGGCGCGCGCGGATCGCTTCCACGGCGGCGGCGGAGGCCGAGAGGGTCGTCAGGCACGGAATCTGGAGGCGCAGGGCCGCGGCCCGGATCGCGGCTTCGTCGTAGTGAGACTGGCCGCCGAGCGGAGTGTTGATGACGAGCTGGATCCGCCCCGATTCCATCCATTCGACGGCGTTGGGATGTCCCTCGTTGACCTTGAACACCTTCTCCGCCGGCAGCCCCGCCTCGGCGAGCGCCGCCCGCGTTCCCTCCGTCGCGCACAGCGTGAACTTCAGGTCGGCCAGCTCCCGCGCGATCGGAATCACGTTCTCCTTGTCATACGGATTGACCGTCAGAAACGCCCGCCCCTCGACCGGAAGCCGGATCCCGATGGCCTCGTACGCCTTGGCGAAGGCGTCGCCGAACCGGGGCGAGATCGCCATCACCTCGCCGGTGGACTTCATCTCCGGGCCGAGCAGGCTGTCTTCTCCCGGAAACTTCTTGAAGGGAAAGACCGGGGCCTTGATGAAGAAGTCCACGGGATCGCGCTCCGGCGGGAGATTGAGGGAGGCGAGCGGCTGCCCCACCGCGAGGAGCGCCGCGGCCCGCGCCATCGCCACCCCGATCGCCTTCGACACGAAGGGAACCGTGCGGGACGCCCTCGGATTGACCTCCAGGACATAGAGCAGATCTCCCTGGGTGGCGAACTGGATGTTGACGAGACCGCGCACGCAGAGCGCTCCGGCGAGACGGCGCGTCGCGTCCCGGATCTCGGCCATCTGCCGGGGCGTCACCTTCCAGGCCGGCAGGACCGAGAAGGAGTCTCCCGAGTGGATCCCCGCTTCCTCGATGTGCTGCTGGATCCCCCCGATCCAGGTCTCGCGGCCGTCGGAGAGCGCGTCCACGTCGTACTCGAAGGCGTCGTCGAGGAACCGGTCGATGAGGACGGGATGTTCCGGCGAGCTTTCGAGCGCCTGCGCCATGTAGCCGAGAAGGTGCCGGTCGTCGAAGACGACGGCCATCGCGCGCCCCCCCAGGACGTAGGAAGGCCGCACCATGAGGGGATAACCGATGCGCCGGGCCGCCGCGAGCGCTTCCTTCTCGGTGCGCGCTTCCGCGTGCTCGGGGGCGCGCAGGCCGAGCTCCTCCACGAGCCGGCCGAACCGGCCGCGGTCTTCCGCGAGGTCGATGGACTCGGGGGACGTGCCGAGGATCGGGTATCCGGCCGCCTCGAGCGGCCGCGCGAGCTTCAGAGGAGTCTGGCCGCCGAACTGGACGAGCACGCCGTCGGGTCGCTCGTTGTCGAGCACGGCGGAGACGTCTTCGAAGGTCAGCGGCTCGAAGTAGAGGCGGTCGGACGTGTCGTAGTCGGTCGAGACCGTCTCCGGGTTGCAGTTGATCATCACCGTCTCGTAGCCCGCCTCGGAGAGCGCGTAACAGGCGTGGACGCAGCAGTAGTCGAACTCGATCCCCTGCCCGATCCGGTTGGGCCCGCCCCCGAGGATCACGATCTTCCTGCGCGCCGTGCGCACCGACTCGTTCTCGACCTCGTACGTCGAGTAGAAGTACGGCGTTTCCGCCTCGAATTCCGCGGCGCACGTGTCGATCGTCTTGAAGACGGGCGTGACGCCGAGCTCGCGCCGGCGCTCCCGCACGCTCGACTCGTCGGTCACGAGGGTGCGGGCGAGAGACCGGTCGGACAGTCCGAGCCGTTTGGCCTCGAGCCATTCCCCGCGCGAGACCTCGGCGACCTTCCTGCCGGAGAAGGCCGCCTCGCCCGCGACCATCCGGGAGATCGCGTCCAGGAACCACGGATCGATCGAGGTCCGCGCCGCGATCTCCTCGATCGACATGCCGGCGACGATCGCGCGGCGCAGATGGAAGACCCGCTCCCAGGTGGGGACCGAGAGCTTCTCGAGCAGTTGCTCCGCGGCAGCGGCTTGCCGCCGTCGTCCAGGCCGTCGCGCCCGATCTCCAGGGAGCGGATCGCCTTGCCGAGCGCCTCCGCGAAGGTGCGGCCGATGGCCATCGCCTCCCCCACGGACTTCATCTGGATGGTCAGGCGCGGGTCGGCCTTCGGAAACTTCTCGAAGGTCCAGCGCGGGATCTTGACGACCACGTAGTCGAGCGACGGCTCGAAGCAGGCGGGCGTCTTCTTCGTGATGTCGTTGGGAATCTCGTCCAGGCGATAGCCCACCGCGAGGAGCGCCGCGATCTTCGCGATCGGGAACCCCGTGGCCTTCGACGCGAGCGCCGAGGAGCGCGACACCCGCGGGATTCATCTCGATCACGACGCGCCGGCCGGTCTTCGGCTCGACGGCGAACTGGATGTTGGAGCCCCCGGTGTCCACGCCGACCTTCCGGATGACGGCCTTGGCCTCGTCGCGCATCCGCTGGTATTGCCGGTCCGAGAGGGTCATCTGGGGCGCCACCGTGATCGAGTCGCCCGTGTGCACTCCCATCGCGTCGAAGTTCTCGATCGAGCAGATGATGATGACGTTGTCCGCGAGGTCGCGCATCACCTCGAGCTCGAACTCCTTCCACCCTTCGACCGATTCCTCGATCAGGACCTCGTGGGAGGGCGACTCGGAGAGGCCGTGCGACACGACGCCGGCGAGCTCCTCCGCCGTCCGCGCCGCGCCCCCCCCGGATCCGCCCAGGGTGAAGGAGGGGCGCACGACGACGGGAAGGCCGATCTTCCGGACGATCTCCCGCGCCTCCTCGAGCGAGCGGGCGCGGCCCGAGCGGGGGACCTCGGCGCCGATCTCGAGCATCGCCTCCTTGAACAGCTCCCGGTCCTCGGCCAGGCGCATGGCGCGCTCGTTGGCCCCGATCAGCCGGACGCTCCACTTGTCCAGGATCCCGCGGTCCGCGAGCGCGAGCGCGAGGTTCAAGCCCGTCTGGCCGCCGACGGTGGGCAGGAGCGCGTCGGGCCGCTCCTTCTCGATGATCTTCTCCAGGAACTCCGGGGTCAGCGGCTCGACGTAGGTCGCGTCGGCCAGCTCCGGGTCGGTCATGATCGTGGCCGGATTGGAGTTGACGAGCACGACCCGGAACCCCTCGCGCTTCAGGGCGCGCACGGCCTGCGTGCCCGAATAGTCGAACTCGCAGGCCTGGCCGATCACGATCGGCCCCGATCCGATCACGAGGATCGAGTGAATGTCGTTTCGCTTCGGCACGCCGGTGCATCTTAAGCGAGAGCCCGGCATCCCTCGATGAGGGACCGGGGAATCGGAGTCGGCCGGTCAGCGCGACCGGCTAGTGCTTGACGGTGCGGGGAGCGCGGCCCGGAGAACTCGCCCCGGGCGCGACCGACTCGCGCTGCGCGCCGCAGGAGTCGCGCAGGATCGTTCCGGACCGTCCGAGCGCCAGGAGCTTCCCGCCGGACCAGCGCACGCCGTAGAGGTCGTTGGTCGTGCCGGTATCGACGGCTGTCCAGGCGAGGCCGTCCCCGCTCTCGACGCGCGCGCCGCCGGTCCCCACGGCGGTGAAATGAGACCCGTTCCAGGCGACGCTGTAGAGCGTCTGCGGAGTGCCGGTGTCCGCCTGCCGCCACGACACTCCATCGGCGCTCGAGAGAGCGACTCCCGTGTCCCCGACGGCGAGGAACTCCGAGCCGTTCCAGAGAACGTCCTGCAGGCCGCCGCCGGTCTGGGAGAAACGGATCGTCCAGGCGCTCAGATCCGTGCTGGAAAAGATGACCCGCGCCGTTTCCCCGCCCACGCCCACGTACCGCGTCCCGTTCCACGCGATCGCGTTCAACGTGTAGTACATCGGCGCCTGCTCGGTCCACGCGCCCCATCGGCGCTCGTCCGGACCGCGCCGTCGCTCCCGACGGCCACGAACCGGGCCCCGTCCCAGAGGACGTCATGAAGGACGACGGTCTTCACCGGCGTCCGCCGCGTCCAGGCGACTCCGTCCTGGCTCGAGAAGATGGCGTTCTGCTCGCCGACCGCGACCCATCGCTTCCCGTTCGTGGCGACGCCGAGGAGCCAGCGGTCGAAAGGGGCGGCTGGCTCGTCCACATTGCCGCGTCGGGACTCGTGAGCACCGCTCCGAAGCCTCCGACCGCGACGTATTGCTTCCCATCCCAGGCCACCTTCGACAGAGGGTTGCGGTTCCCGATGGTGCGGTGCGTCCAGGCGGCGCGGTCCGTGGTCGTGAGGATCGTCCCCTTGGCGCCGACGGCGACGACGGTCTTTCCATCCGAAGCGAGACCGAGCAGGTCGGAGCCCGTCGGGGCCAGGCTGTTGGCCCAGACCTGGCCATCCGGGCTCGAGAAGACGTTCCCGTACGCGCCCACGCCGAGGAAGCCGCTCGACGTCCAGAACAGGCGCTGCATCGGGACGACGAGTCCGAGGTAGTCGCTCTTCCAGTTCATCCCGTCGCCGCGAAGCACCGAAGAGGTCATGAACCCGGAGCTGCTGATGACGAACTCCGCTCCGTTCCAGGCGACCGAGACGAGCATGTCGATGGTTTCGAAGGGGCTGTGCGCCCAGGCCGCGCCGTCGGAGCTGGCGAGGATGGTGCCGAGATCTCCCACCGCGACGAACCGGGACCCGCTCCATGCGATGTCCCGCAGGGACTGGTCCGTGGCGGAGGATCGCGCCGCCCAGGACGAGCCGTCCAGGCTCGTCAGGATCGTGCCGGAGGTCCCCCACGGCCGTCAGAACGGTCCCGTTCCAGGCCAGGCGGGTGAGCGTCGCCGACGAGCCGGTCGCGCGCGGCGACCAGAAGATGCCGTCCGGGCTCGTGAAGGCCGTTCCCCCCGCGCCGACCGCGACGAAGAGCTTCCCGTTCCACGCCACGTCGTAGAGATCCGCCCGCGTGTAGGGAAAGCGCGGAGTCCAGGCCGATCCGTCCGTATCGTCAGGACCACTCCCGAGCCCCCGACGGCCACGAAGACGCCGCCGCCGTAAGCCACGCCGTTCAACCGGTTCCCCTGAGGCAATGGATTCGACCAGAGCCACTCGGAACAGACCTGCGCGGAAACGAGTCCCGCGGCCAGGCAGAGAGCTGACGCGGCGGAAGAACTCTTGTCTTGAACCTGAGCATCGGATACCCCCTTGAAGGAAAGGAAACGACAGTTTGAATTATAGACCCGATCAAACCGAGGGGATTTCAGCGAACCTTCACCATCCTGTCCCTCTGCTTCTTGAACGACACTTGAGCCCTCGCGGAGCGCTTGCACGCGATCAGGCGGGCGGTCGAGGCCGCATCCGGCCGAGCCGCCCGCCGGTGCGCCCGCAGGGCGCAGATCGCGGGCGAGCGCGGAGCCGGTTACT
>CAWALG010000015.1:0-28226 GCA_963782815.1 uncultured Acidobacteriota bacterium
GTTTCCTCTCCCGCGCCTTCATCAGCCTGATCAAGATGCTGATCGTTCCGCTCATCTTCTCGACGATCGTCGTCGGGATCGGGAAGACGGGGGACGTCAAGGCGGTCGGGCGGATGGGCGTGAAGGCGCTGATCTATTTCGAGGTCGCGACGACCGCGGCGCTCGTCCTCGGTCTCTCGATCGCGCACGCCGTGCGCCCCGGGGAGGGCCTTTCGCTTCCGCCGTCGGGCGAGACGCTCGCCAAGCCCAAGACTCTCGTCGAGACGCTCCTCCACCTCTTCCCCTCCAACGTCGTGGACGCGATGGCGAAGCAGGACATCCTGCAGGTCGTCATCTTCGCCACGCTCGTCGGGATCGCGGCGGCGCACGTCAAAGGGAAGTCCGAGCCGTTCCTGAAGGTCATGGACTCGGTCGTGGCCGTGATGTTCCAGCTGACCGACTACGTCATGGCGCTGACGCCGATCGGGGTGTTCGGCGCGATGGCCGGGTCGGTCTCCCACCACGGGCTGAAGGTCCTCGGCTCCTACGCCAAGCTCGTCGCTTCCCTCTACGGCGCGCTCGTCCTCTTCACGCTCCTCGTCCTGATCCCGGCCCTCGTCATCGTGCGGGCGAACCTGCGCCTCTTCTTCCGGAAGGTCCGCGAGCCCTTCCTTCTCGCGTTTTCGACGGCCTCCTCGGAGGCCGCGCTGCCGCGGGCGCTCGAAAAGATGGTCGAGTTCGGCGTGCCCGAGTCGGTCGCCGGCTTCGTCATCCCCGCCGGCTACTCCTTCAACCTGGACGGCTCGACGCTCTACATTTCTCTCGCCACGCTGACGATCGCGCAGGCCGCCGGCGTGCATCTCACGTTTCCGACCGAGCTCCTGATGATGCTGACATTCATGATGACCTCCAAGGGGGTCGCCGGCGTGCCGCGGGCGGCTCTCGTCGTCATCGCGGCCGGCTGCGCGGCCTTCAACCTCCCGGGCGAGGCCGGGGTGGCCATGATCCTCGCCGTGGACGAGCTGTGTGACATGGCCCGGACCTCCATCAACGTCATGGGCAACTGCGTCGCCTCCATCGTCGTGGCCCGCTGGGAAGGCGTCCTCGGCAAACCGATCGACGTCAGAAACGAAGATTCCCCCGGAGCCCAGCTCGCCCGCGAAGCAACCCCGTAGCTGGACGAAAGCGAAGAGAGGTTTCTTGGACTTGAGCCCGCGGTTTGACCCGCTGATGCGTAGGCTCGTATCCGGAATCCTCCTGGCAAGCGCGGCGGTCCTCGCGAAGGCGGCGGCGCAGCGGCTGGGGAAACCCGCTTCACGACATCGGATCTCTGTTTCGGGCCGTCCCGCCGCCGGCCAAGCCGTCCCCGCCAGCCTCGCGTACTCGTCTGCGAAGAAACAAAAACCCCGGCCGGGTGGCCGGGGGGAGTTTCCGATAAGAACCGGAGTCAGGCCCCGCTTTGCGCGGGGCCTGACGCGATTCACCTCAATATCTCGCTAGGGGATGCAACCCGCCGGGAAGGGCGAACCGGTGACGAGGACACCGTGCGCCTTGTTCCCGCCGCCGTTGTTGTTGCCCGCCGCGACGTCGTACTCGCAGGGTCCGTTGTTCTGAGACGCGGTCCCGCCACACAAGTTCTTGGTGAGCGTGTTGTTGCCGTTCACGGTGAGGACATGGATTCCGTCTCCCGTGTTGCTCCGGGAGGTATTCTCCTGGAGCAGGTTGCCGGTGCCCGACACGTTCAAGCCGTCGCCGGTGTTGCCTTTGCCGATGTCGCCCAACTGAGTCTTGAGTATCTGATTGTTGTTGCCGTGGACCTCGATGCCGTTGCCCGTGTTGAACTCGACCAGGGTGTCGGTGACGACGTTGCCATTGCCGCTGACGAGAAGCCCGACGCCGTTGTTGTGCAACGCCTTGCCGTTGTGCATCGTGTTGTTGTTGCCTCGAACCAGACGCCGACGCCGCTCGTGTCGCCTTCCACGTTTCGGAGCGTACGGCCGTCGCCTTCCGCCTTCCAGCCGGCGACCTCGCTGTCAACGCCGTGGAGGTCCATGACGAAGATGGTGTTGGCGCCGCCCGCGCCGGCGGTGATCCAGCCGGTCGGCAGTCCGTCGTGGATATCCGGGTCGTGCATCGTGACGCTGCAGCCGAAGAGCTGGAAGGGGTGCCCGTAGTCGTTCCTGCTGATCGTGACCCGCTGGTTGGTGTGCCCGCCGAGCGCGCCGGTCCCGTCTTTGACAACGAGGACGATGACGAATCCATCGCCGTTGGTGTCGGCCGCATTGGTGACAGCTGTCTGGATCGACCCGCCTAGATCGAGCCGAACGACCACGTCAGGGACATGGCCCGCCAGGGCGCCGATGACTTCCGACTTGTTGCACTGGCCGCCGGGTGTCGGCGTCACCGTGGGCGTGGGCGTCACCGTTGTCGAGGGGGGTGTATTCGTCGGCGTCGGTGTCGGCGTCACCGTGACGCATTGAGCCTGGCAGAACTGGCTGGGCAGGCTCGTATCGGCCGGCGAGGGAAGGACGACCGGGTCGCCGCAGACCGGCACCGGGTCGATGATGAAGGCAGGATTCGAGACGCCGGTATAGACCACACCGGCGCAGCCGAAGAGCTTGATGCTGCCTCCGGGACCCGCCGCGTCGAGTTGTCCCGGAGCTGCTCCCGTCAGCGTGCTGCCGAGGTTGAACGCGTGGCCCACGATCGTGCCGCCCGCCTGGCCGCCGCCGCCCGTGGTGTCACCCATCGCCTGGACCGAAGCATTGCCGAACGCCACGTTGCCGGCACCTTCCACCTTCACGTGGCCGCCCTTGCCGCCGTTGCTCGCGATCGAGGAGTTGGCCTGGATCGCGCGGCCGGAGGTCGTCACATTGCCCAGTTTGGACTGGACGGCGATGTCGCCGCCGTGCCCGTTCTGCAGGTTCATGTTCGCGTGCACGGACCAGGGAGGCGAAACGAGAGCGTTGTTGTTGATGTCGCCGCCCGCGTTGTAGGGCGTCGTGGGGTCGCCGTGGATCGTGATGTCGAGGTTCGCCAGCACGTCGATCCAGCCGGTTCCCTGGGTGCCGCCGGACTGCCCGACGTCCGCGTTGATCACGCCGTTATTCGTTCCCGTGTTGTCGATCAGGATCGTCGTTCCCGCCCAGATCTCGACGCAGCCCGTGGAGTTGGGCGGCTTGCCGGGACGGTTGACGTTGCAGTGGTTGTCCGGGGGAACGATGTGCCCCGGACCCGTGGACTGGACCAGGCCCAGGATCTCGACCGTGCAGGCTTCCAGGTGCACGAGGTCCGCGCCCGGATCGGCCCCCCGGCTGCTGACGAAGCCGTCGTCGTCGACCAGGAGGTCGCAGCAGGCCTTGATGGTGATCTGCCCGCCTAGCCCCGCGCCCGTGGTCCCTTCGGCGGTGACCGAGCCGTCAATCGCGATGTTGTGCCCAGCGTAGATCTTGATATCACCCGCCGGCCCGTTGGACGCCGGATTGGCGAAGGTTCCCGAAGTGATCTGCGCGCCCTTCCCGACGGTGACGTCGCCCACGGGTGTCACGCACGTGACAACGTCTCCGCTAACGGTGACGCCGCCCACCTTGATCGTGATGTCGCCGCCGGTGCCCGTGTCGCCCGCTCCGGCGAGCTTGCGGGCGGAGATGAGAGCGCCGACGGTCCCGCCGGTCGTCCCTTGCAGCGTGAGGTTCCCGCCGACCGTGATGTCGATGTCGCCGCCGCTCCCGCCGCCGGCGGTGTTGTCGGCGGTGATCTTGCTGCCGGCCAGCATGTCCATGTTCGCGTTGACAACGATCGTGATATTGCAGGCATTGCCACCGACGGAACCGGGATCGCCGTCGTTGCACCTGATGGCGCCGCTCGGCCCGTCAATTTCCAGATTGTCGAGGCAGGGATGGAAAACGCCAACCGTAGCGTCACAATCGTCGGCCGAGTTGTCGAGCGAGGCAAAGGTCCTCGCCGTGTTGATGACGAGGGTGCCGGGGACTGCCTCACTTCGCTTCTCGCGAAGCAGGAAGAAGCCTGCCGCGAGCAGCAGGATCAAGACCCATAATCCGCCGATTCTCTTGAGAGCCGCCATGACACCCTCCTCCTTATTCCTCAGCCGCGATTCGGTCGAATGATCAACGTCGAGGTCGCCTTCTTTACTCGGACAGGGGTCTCCCCTTTGCTACTCCCTGAGACAAATTCCGATGTCCTCATTGAGAAACCCCCCGCCCTAGAAGGAGCATTCAACACCCGTCGGCTGCGAGTGTCCATTAGACTTTCGTCTGTTCTCGAAATGAACACCGGCAGTCAGAGCCGAACTGAAGACTGGCGTGGCTCGAATGTACCGAAGGCACTGCCAGGAAAGGATTACGTTCGCGGGGCCTGAAAAAGGTCAGGCCCCGCAGAGGCGCGGGGCCTGACCGATTTCGAGGTCGAGAATCCGGTTCTAGTTCGTGCAACCACCCGGGAAGGGGTTCCCGCTCACGGTGTTGCCGTTCGACTTGTTTCCTCCGCCGTTCGTATTGCTCCCGGCGACGTTGAACTGGCAGCCGCCGTTGGGCTCGCCGCTGCCGGTGCCGCCGCTGGTGTTGTTGGTCAGGGTGTGGCCGCCGCTCGTGATGTCGAACCCGAAGCTGCCGTTGCCCTCGGCAGAGTTCTCCTGGACGAGTCCGGACCCGCCGATGACGAATCCTTTCTGTCCGTTGCCCTTCCCCCGGTCTCCTCCGTTGTTCTTCTTCAGGGTGTTCGCCCCACCGGTCGCGCTGATTCCGTTGACGGTGTTGTCGTAGGCGTCGCACTCCTGGATCAGGTTGCCCGTGCCGTTGACGTTCACGCCGTCGCCGCCGTTGCCCTTGCCGAGGTCGCCGGCGTTGATCTTGAGCAACTGGTTGCTGTCGCCGGTGACCTGAACGCCGTTCCCGGTGTTCGAGAAGATGTGGGTGTCGGTCGCGACGTTGCCGTTACCGTCGATGCGGAGGCCGATGCCGTTCGACGTGCCGCTGCCGTTGTGCATCGTGTTGCCGTTGCCGTTGAACCAGACGCCGACTCCGTTCCGGGAAGTGGCGACGTTTCGGAGTGTGCGGCCATCGCCGTCCACTTTCCATCCGGCGACGCTGCTTCTGGTGCCGTGCAGGTCCATCACGAAGATGTTTGCAGGACTTCCGGCGGCCGTCTTGATCCAGCCGGTCGGGGCCGCGTCACCCGGCGTCGGGTCGATCATCGTGACGCTGCAGCCGAAGAGTTGGAAGGGCTTCGGATAGACCTGATCGATGATGACGCTCTGCGTCGTGCTTCCGCCGAGAGCGCCGGTTCCGTCCTTGAGGACGAGGACGATGATGAAACCGTCGTTATTGACATCCGTTGCCCCGGTGACGGCCGCCTGGATCGACTGATTGAGGTCGAGCCGGACGATCACGTCGGGGACATGGCCAGCCAGGGCGCCGATGACCTCCGACTTCACGCAGGTGACGGTGGGGCTCGGAGTATTGGTCGGCGTGGGCGTCGGCGTGTTGGTCGGCGTGTTCGTCGGCGTATTGGTCGGCGTATTCGTCGGCGTGTTCGTCGGCGTGTTCGTCGGCGTCGGCGTGTTCGTCGGCGTCGGAGTGTCCGTCGGCGTCGGAGTGTTCGTCGGCGTATTCGTCGGCGTGGGCGTCGGCGTATTCGTCGGCGTGTTGGTCCCCGTCGGAGTGTTGGTCGGGGTGTTCGTCGGCGTGGGCGTCGGCGTGTTCGTCGGCGTGTTGGTCCCCGTCGGAGTGTTGGTCGGGGTGTTCGTGGGTGTGTTGGTTGGAGTGTTCGTCGGCGTAAACGTCACCGGCTGGCAGAAGGTGGAGCAGGTGGCGGCCGGCAGGAGGGTGTCGGCCGGGGCGGGGAACGTGGGCGTGCCGCCGCAGACGCCGCCAACGGGCACCGCGCCCGGTGTCGAGGCGCCCGTGTAGGTGCGGCCCCGCGCACGAGGTCAGCGTGATGCTGCCGGCGGGAGGTCCGCCGTTGGCGTTCAACGATCCTGGCGGTGTCCCGGTGATGTCCCCGTTGAAGGAGCGGGCCGCGATCGTGCCGCCCCCCTTGGTGCCGCCGCCGCCCGTGGAACCCACGGCCTGAATCGAGGCCGTGTTGAATGCGACGTCGCCGGCAGGACTGCCCGCGCCGCCGGCCTCGACAATGACGGTTCCGCCGTGAGCGCCGTTTGTCGTGTCGTTGGCCTGAAGCGCCAGCCCGAAGTGTCGAGTCGCTGCCGGACTTCGACTGCACCGTGACGATTCCGCCGTGACCGTTGCCCAACCCCATGTTGGCGTGCACGGCGTAGTCCGTGGCCGGGCTGGGGATGTTCGGGTTGGCCCCGTCGTTGCCCGTCCCGTCGTTGATCAGGATGTTCCCGTTGGCCAGCAGGTCAACCCAGCCCAGCCCCTGGGTGCCGCCGGAGAACCCGACATCCGCGTGCACCTCCGCGTGATGCGTTCCCGTCGCGTCGATCGTCAGATCCGTGCCCGACCAGATCTCCACGCAACCCGAGGAATTGGCCGGCTTGGTCGGCCGCTCCGGAGGCGCGCACAGCGGTTCCGGCCCGGAGTGGGCCGGGCCCGTGGACTGGACCAGACCGAAGATATTCACCAGGCAAGCTTCCAGGTGCACCCGGCTCGGACCCGGATCCTGTCCCCGGCTGCTGACGATCCCCGTGTCCCCGATCAAGAGCGAGCAGCAGGCATCCAGCGTGATCGCTCCGCCGTGGCCGCCCGTCGTGGAGCCGCGGGCCTCCACCGTGCCGTGCACCGTGATGTTGTGGCCCGCGTACACCGCGATGTCCCCCGCCCGGTTCGTCCCGGAATTGGAGAAGATCGACGCACCCGCCTCGATCAGCACATCCCCGGTGGGCGTGTTGCACTGGCCGATCCCCGGCGCCGTCGGATCCACGGGGTCGGGCGCCACCGTCACCCCGCCCACGATGATCAGGATGTCGCCACCCTGCTGGGCGCCGCCGCCCAACTTCTGGCTCGAGACAAACGCGCCCGGGTTCCCGCCGCTCGGGCCCCGCATCGTGAAATTCCCGCCCACCGTCATCGTGATGTTGCCGCCGGTGCCGGCGCCGACGTTGTTCTCCGCGTGAATCGAGCCGCCAGCCTGGATCTCCAGGTTCCCCGAAACACTCAGCGTGATCGGACATGCGTTGGCCGCCGACGGAGTCGCCGGATCGTCACACGTGATCGATCCGCCGGCGGCGATCGTCAAGTTCGCGTTCTTCGTGAAGACGCCGTTGACAAGGCCGTCGTCGTCGTCGGCGGAACCGTCCAGACTCGCGAACGTCCTCGCCGTGCTGATCGTCAGATCGGTCGCCGCGTTGCTCCGCTTCTCGCGCAACAGGAAGAACCCCGCCGCCAGAAGCAGAATCAGGATCCATGTACCGGGATTCCGTCTCAGAGCTGCCATCCCACCCTCCTTACGCGCCGCTGGTCGCGGCCAAGTGAAGCGATCAGCATCCTACGTCCGATGTCTCTGCAGGGGGGAGACTCAACTCACCTGCGCCGTGAGAAATAGGATATTCAACGCCCGCGTCCGGCGGCGTCCATTAGACTTTAGTCTGAGCCCGGAAACAGAACTGTATTCGCGATGAGCAAAATCGCCTGTGCCGATACGTTCTGTCGGCTTCGTCCCCCTCGGCTTGCCCTACGCCCTCAACCTCGCCAGCGCCTCGTTGATCCTCTTCTTCTGCGTCTCGGGCGCCATTGAAAGGGCCTTCGTGTAGTTCTCGATGGCGGGCTTCTTGTCCCCTTTCGTCGCATAGGCCTCGGCGAGGCTGTCGTAGACGTTCCAGGACGCCGGATGGTCCTTGACGTTCTTCCGGAAGATCTCGATCGCCTCGTCGGTCTTCTTCTGGCCGAGGAGCTGGTAGCCGTAGTTGTTCACCTCGGTCTCGGTGGCGATCTGAAGGGACTTCGCCCGCAGGGCCTCGGCGGTTTTCGTGTCTCCCTTCTTCTCCAGCAGCCCCGCCCTCGTGCGCAGGTTCGTGAACGTCTCCGCGGTGGCGATCGACTGGTTGGACCACTCGAGGGCTTCGTCGAGGTTCACGTTCGCGCGCAGGCAGTACGCCGCGGCCTGGTTCCACCCCTGCCAGGAGAACCGCGCGAGCCCGCGCAGGTCGCGCCGGAGGCTGGCGACGGTCAGCTGCGGCGTGTCCGCGGTGACCGGGAACGCGATGCGGACCTTCTCCCAGCGCAGGACGGTCTCGACCGACGTGTCGGTCGGCTCCTCGAAGGTGTAGTTCAGGCGCTCGAGGAAGTCCGCCGTCTGCGGCGTGACGGTGATTCGCAGCGCGTCCTCCTTCTGGTCGTAGCTGAAGCTCCCCCAGGCGGCCGCCTGGTTGCTGAAGATCACCGTCCAGTCCTTTTCGGTCGGGAGCATGTGCAGGCCGTAGGTCCCGGCCGCGAGTTTCTGGCCGGAGACGCTGACGTCGGTCGAGAAGGAGATCGTCGTGTTCTGGTTGGCGCCCGCGCGCCAGACCTCGTTGTACGGCACGAGCCCGCCCCAGATCGCGCGCTTGTTGACCGCCGGGCGGTGGTAGCGGATCTGGACGTCGGTCACGCCGAAGGTCTGCGAGACCGAGGCCTCGGGGCTCGCGTCCGGCACCCTCAGCGGCGCGAAAGCCTGGGCCGCGACGAAACCCGACGACGCGAGAAGAGCCAGGGCGACGACGAAAAGCCTGAAATTCGGGACGAACTTCACGACACACCTCCGTTCAAAAAGAGCCTTCTTTCTTCGAAGCTCTTACGGAGGACTCCGCGCGGAGTTTTGAGGCGGAGCTCCGGCCGACGGGCCCATGCGGTCTCCTTGTCATCCTGAGCGCAGCGAAGGACCTGCTCTTCCCACCGGGGCAGATCCTTCGTCGCTCCGCTCCTCAGGATGACAGGGGGCGTTCGCTCCTCAGGATGACAACCGGGAATTCCTATCCGTTCTTGCGGGCGAACTCCTTCAGGAAGGAGACGAGGGTCTCGACGCCCTTCTTCGGGAAAGCGTTGTAGAGGGAGGCGCGGATGCCGCCGATGGAGCGATGGCCCTTCAGGCCGTCGAGCCGGGCCGCCTTGGCCTCTGAGACGAACTGCTTTTCCAGGTCCTCGGAGGGGAGGCGGAAAGTCACGTTCATGTTCGAGCGGCTGTCGGGCCGCGCGTGCGGGCGATAGAAGCCGCCGGACGAATCGAGCGCTTCGTAGAGGACGCGGGCCTTCTCGGCGTTGGCGCGGCCGATGGCTTCGAGTCCGCCCTGATCGAGGAGCCACTTCATCACGAGCCGCATGATGTAGACGCCGAAGACCGGAGGCGTGTTGTAGAGGGACTTGTTTTCCGCCTGCACCTTGTAATCGAGCATCGTCGGCAGGTTCTTCGGCACGCGCTCGAGCAGGTCGTTCCGGACGATGACGAGCGTCACGCCCGAGGGGCCGAGGTTCTTCTGCGCTCCCGCGTAGATCAGTCCGTAGCGCGAGACGTCGATCGGGCGGCTGAAAATGTCCGAGGACGCGTCGCAGACGAGCGGGACCGCGCCCGCCTCGGGCTCCCGCTTCCACTCCACGCCGTGGATCGTCTCGTTGGACGTGAAGTGCAGGTACGCGGCGGCGGGGTCGAGCGTCAACTCCGATTGCGCCGGGATGCGGTTGAAGTTGTCCGCTTCCGTCGTGCAGGCGACGTGGGCGGTGCCCGCCTTCTGGGCCTCCTTGACCGCCTTCTTCGACCAGGAGCCCGTCACGACGTAGTCGGCCTTTCCGCCGGCGGGCAGCAGGTTCATCGGGACCATCGAGAACTGCAGCGACGCGCCCCCCTGGAGAAAGAGGACCTGGTACTCGGGGGAGATGTTCGCGAGCCGGCGGATGTCCGACTCGCACCCCTGGATGATCGCGTCGAAGGCCTTCGAGCGGTGGCTGATCTCGAGAATGGACATGCCCACGCCCGGCAGGGTCATCAGGTCGCGCTGCGCCTCTTCCAGGACGGGCTCGGGCAGGACGGCCGGTCCGGCGCCGAAGTTGTAGATGCGTTCGGTCATTTGGAGCCTCCCATCGAGCGTCCAGTGTGGAGGGTCGAGCGTCGATAGTCGAGAGTCAAAAGAATCAAGAATTGGACTTGGAACAATCTCACAGGGTCACGAGGGAGAGCTCGATGATGTAGTAGCTGCTCTTCCGGATCGAGTCCAGGATGCTTTCGGCGGGGGCCTTCTCGAGGTGGATCCGGACGACCGCGGCATTCGCGCCTTCGAAGACGACGTTCTCGGTTTCCGAGACGTTGATCCCGGCCCGCCTCAACTCGTCGAAGACCGAGGCGAGGACGCCGACGCGGTTGTAGTGGCGCACGACGAGGATGCAGCAGGCGGGAGACTGCCGGGCCAGGTTGACGACGTTGGGCGCGCGGCCGGTTCTCTCGAACTCCCTCACGATCCGCACCGTCTCGGCCGCGATCGCCTCCTGCGCCTGGTCGGTCGAGGCGCCGATATGGTGCGTGCCGATGACGGCCGGGAGATCGAAGATCGGGGCCCGGACCTCGCCCGAGCCTCCCGTCGGCTCCTCGTTGAAGACGTCCAGAGCGGCCCGGATTCCCTTTTCCGAGACGGCGCGCTCGAGCGCGGCCTGGTCCACGACCTCGGCGCGGGAGGTGTTGACGAAGAGCGCGCCCGGCTTCATCGCCGCGAAGAATTTCTCCCCGATGAGGCCCCGCGTCTCCGGCTTCAAGGCCACGTGGACGCTCACGGCGTCGGCCGCGGCGGCGACCTCCTCGGGCGTGCGCCTGGGCTCGACGCCGAGGGCCCGCGCTTTCTCCTCGGTCAGGCTCCGGCTCCAGGCCACGACCGGCATGCCGAAGGCGCGGGCGCGCGGGATCATCTCCCTGCCGATTCCCCCGACGCCGATCAAGCCGAGCGTCGAGCCGAGGATTCCGCGGGCCTTGCTGTACTCCTTCTTGTTCCAGACTCCGCGCTTCAAGTCCACGGCGTTGTCCACGACGCGCCGGTCGAGCGCGAGCAGGAGGCCAAACGCCAGCTCCGCCACCGCCGCCGAGTTCTTGCCCGGGCAGTTCGCGACGTAAATCCCGTACTGCGAGGCCGCCTTGACGTCGATCGTGTTGTACCCCGCGCCGGCCCGAACGATGAGCGACAGGTGCCCCGTCTCGAGCATCGGTTTCGTGACCTCCGTCCCCCGCACGATCAGGACGTCCGCGCGTGAAGACCGGATCGGCCTCCGTGAGCGCATCGCCCTTCAGGTCGGGCTGGTAGGAGACCTCGCATCCGATGCCCTGCAATCCGTCGAGCCCGGATTTTTCGAACTTATCCGCGACGAGGACTTTCATGTCGGCTCAGATTTCATGGATGACCAGCCCGTCGCGGAGTTTTGGCTCGAACCAGGTGGACTTGGGGGGCATGATCTCGTTGGCGTCGGAGACGGCCATGAGGTCATCCAGGGAGACGGGGTAGAGGGAGAAGGCCACCGCGAACTTCCCGGAATCGACGAGCCGCTCGAGCTCCGGGGTGCCGCGGATGCCGCCGATGAAATCCACGCGCTTGTCGGTACGGATGTCCTTGATGCCGAGCAGCGGTTCCAGGATCTTCTCCTGAAGGAGAGCCGCGTCGAGAGAAGAAATGGCTCCGCCCGTCGCCACGCCGCCCGGAGGGATCCGGATTCCGTACCAGCGGCCCGCGAGATAGACGTTCACGTCTCCCTTGCGCGCCGGAGCGGGGGAGGCGTCCGCGGTGACCGAGAACTTCTCGCGCAGCGCCGCGAGGAACTCCTCGGGGGAGCGTCCCTGGAGATCCTTGACGACCCGGTTGTAGGGGAGGATTCGCACCTGCCCCGCGGGGAACGCGACCGCGAGGAAGAAGTTGTATGCCTCCTCGCCCGTGTGCTTCGGGTTCTTCCCGGCGAGCTCGCGGCGCGCGCGGGCGGCGCTGGCGGCCCGGTGGTGGCCGTCGGCGATGTAGAGGAGCGGGGCCGGCCGGAATTCTCCGGCGAGCCGGTCGGCGGCCTGCCCGCCGATCCGCCACACCGCATGGGCAACGCCGTCGGAAGCGGTGAAGTCGAAGAGCGGCAGCTCCGTCTTCGCCTGCTCGACGATCGCGTCGATCTCGGAGCGGTCCCGGTAGGTCAGAAAGACCGGCCCCGTCTGCGCGCCGAGCGCGATCATGTGACGGGTGCGGTCGTCCTCCTTGTCGCGCCGCGTCCGTTCGTGCTTGCGGATGACGTCGGAATCGTATTCGTCGAGCGAGCAGACTCCGGCGATACCCGTCTGTTCGCGGCCGTCCATGCGAAGGCGATAGACGTAGAGCGACGGGCCCTCCTCGGGAGAGAGCGGCGCCTCCCGCTTCAGCTTCCGGAAGTTCTCGGCGGCCCTCGCGTACACCGCGTCGGAGTAGGGGTCCGTGCCATCAGGCAGATCGATCTCGGACCGGGAGACGTGGAGAAAGCTCAGAGGATTGCCCGCGGCGAGGGCGCGCGCCTCCGGAGTCGAAACGACGTCGTAGGGAACCGCGGAAACAGAGGGCGCGTTCTCCGGCCTCGGCCGCAGAGCTCGGAACGGTCGGACGGTTGCCATGGCCGACGGGATTCTATCCAGATCGGCCTTGATTCCGAGATGTCTCATTCATAGACTTCGGCTGCTCCACCGGGCTGATACAAGAAGGAGGATTTCCAGATGGGAATGACCAACACAGGCAGAGCCCTCGCGGCCCTGTTCGCCGTGATGTTCCTCGCAATCCTGGCTTCGGCAGGCACCACGCAGGCGCAGCCCAAGCCCGCCGGCCAGTCCAGCGTGGCTGCCAAGCGCATCGAGCGCGGGAAGTACCTGGTCACGATCATGTACGTGCAACGACTGCCACACGCCGTTCAAGATGGGCCCCAAGGGACCCGAGCCCGACATGTCGCGCATGCTCTCGGGCCATCCCGAACAGATGAAGCTGCCGCCCCCGCCCAAGCCCGTCGGTCCCTGGATCGGCGCCTTCAACGGCGACCGACACCGCTTTCGCGGGGCCCTGGGGAATCACGTACGCCGCCAATCTGACGCCGGACCAGAACACCGGCCTCGGGAATCTGGACGGAGGACATGTTCCTCAAGGCGTTGAAGAGCGGCAAGCACATGGGGACGTCGCGCGAGATTCAGCCGCCGATGCCGTGGCAGTGGCTCGGCCAGGCCACCGACGAGGACCTGAAGGCGATCTTCGCTTATCTGAAGTCGATTCCGCCGATCTCGAACCACGTGCCCGATTACGAGCCGCCGGCCGCGCCGGGTCAGCCCGCGGCGCCCGCGAAGAAAGACGCAAAGAAGAGCTGACAACCCCGGGTAATCGTGTTCCGGCCCCGGTCGTCCCGCGCCGCGGGAGCGCAGCGCAAGCGCGGAGCGACGTCCATCGGTCCGGCTAAGATACCTCCTCGAAACCCGATTCGAATCGAGGTCGCGATGAAACTCCTGGCGCTCGTGCTGCTGCTCCTGTCCGCTCCCGCGCCGCCGGTTGTTCCCGAGACGCCCGCGGCCCAGGCCGGCGACAGGACCCCGGCGATCGCGGACCGCGTCCGGGACCTCGAGAGGCACGACGGCTTTCTTCCGTTCTACTGGGATTCGCGCAAGGGGCAGTTGCTGCTCGAGATCTCCCGCTGGAACGAGGACTTCCTGTACGGCTCGGGTCTCTCCGGTGGCGCGGGCCTTCTGGATGTCTCGCTCGACCGCGGGCAGCTCGGAGACCTCGGCATCGGCCGGTTCGAGCGCGCCGGTCCGAGGGTCCTCCTGCACCAGAGGCAGACGACGCACAGAGCCGGCGCCGGGGATGCGGAAACGGCGCGCGTCGCCGAGGAGTCGTTTCCCTCGGCGGTGCTCGCCTCGCTGCCCGTCGTCGCGGAGGAGGGAGACCGCGTGCTCGCGGACGCGACGGCGTTTCTCCTTGCCGACACGGGCGTGCTCCCTCTCCTGAAGCAGGCGAAGCTCGGCGACTGGAAGCAGGATGTCTCGCGCTCGGCCTTGAGCTTCGATCGGTCGGGCGCCTTCCCGAAGAATACCGAGATCGAGGTGACCGTCACGTTCACTTGCGAAAATCCGCCGCGGAGCTTTGCCGGCGTCCTCCCCGACGGCCACACCATGAGCCTGCGGCTCCATCACACGTTCCTGAAGCTGCCCGAGCCGGGATTCACGCCTCGCCTCCTCGATCCCCGCATCGGATTCATCCCGCGCCGGTACTTCGACCACGCCGCGCGCTGGAACGAGCCGGTCGAGAGATTCCTCGCCTCGCGCTGGCGGCTGCTCAAGAAAGACCCGAAGGCGGCGCTCTCCGAGCCCGTCGAGCCGATCGTCTATTACCTCGACCGCGGGATCCCGGAGCCCGAGCGCTCCGCGATCCGCAAGGGCGCGCTCTGGTGGAACCACGCCTTCGAACAGGCGGGCTTCAAGGACGCGTTCGTCGTGAAGGACCTCCCCGAAGGCGCGACGTTCCTGGACGCCCGCTACTCCGGCATCGAGTGGGTCAACCGCGTCGAGCGCGGCTGGTCGGTGGGAGGATTCCAGGCGGATCCGCGGACGGGGGAGATCCTCCACGGCGTCGCGCGGATCGATTCGCACCGCCGGCGCACGACGTCCCGGATGTGGCGGAACATGCGGCCTCCCGCCGGCAGCGACGCCTGCGAAGCCGCCGACGCGCCGGACGCGTCCTGGCTCGCCGCCGGCGATCCGACGCTCGACGAAGAGTCGCTCGTGCTCGAACGCCTCGCGTATCTCTCCGCGCACGAGGTCGGTCACACGATCGGATTGATGCACAACTGGGCGGCCACGACGTTCGGCTGGGGCTCGGTCATGGACTACCTCGCCGCCAACGTGCAGGTCCGGGACGGGAAGCTCGACCTCTCCGACGCCTATCCCAAGGACATCGGCTCCTACGACCGGCTCGCGATCCAGTGGGGCTACTCGTCGGAGGAGGACCCGCCTGCCCTCGACCGGATCGTGCGGGCCGGCTACGCGAAAGGGATCTTCTATCCGCCCGACGGCGACCCGCGGTGGGCCGAGTACGACTGGGGTCCGGACCCGGTCCGGTGGCTCGCGACGACGCAACAGGCGCGCAGGATCCTCCTCGACCGGTTCGGCGCGTCGCAGTTCGCGCCCGGCGAGTGGGTCTACTCGCTGCAGGAGCGTTTCAACCTCGCCTACCTCTATCACCGCTTCGGCATCCAGGCCGCGCAGCAGTTCGTCGGCGGCCAGTACCAGGCGAACGCGGTCGCCGGCGACGGACAGACGCCCGTCGCCTGGGTCGCGGCCGCGAAGCAAAAGGAAGCCCTGGACCTGCTCCTCGCCGCGATCTCGCCCGAGAATCTCGACATCCCGGACCGGATCCTCGCCGCGCTCGCGCCTCCCCCCTCGGGCACGCGGGCGAGCCGCGAGCAGTTCCCTTCGGAAGCGGGCGACACGTTCAGTCTCTGGACGGCGGCGCGGACTCTCGTGGGCCTCGTCGTGGACCCGCTTCTCGATCCCGAGCGCGCCGCGCGGCTGACCCTTCCGGCCTCCCGCGACGCCTTGACGCTCGATGCCCTGCTCGCGCGGTTGACCGCGGCGACCTGGGAGGCGGCTCCGGACGCCTCGCCGCGAAAAGCCGCGCTTCGCCGCACGGCGCAGCGGGAGGTCCTCGACGCGATGATGGACCTCGCCGCGCGCGCCGAAGCGGCTCCGGAGGTTCGAGCGGCCGTCCACGCGCGCCTGACCCGCTTGAAGAACGAGCTGCGAGGAAAACACTCGGCGGATCCGGCGGCCGAGGCGCACCTTCGCCTGGCGGAGGGAGACCTCACGGAGTTCCTGGAAAAGCCGGAGGTCGCGGAAGGCGCGGCCGCCGCGTCCCGCCGCCCCGCCCGGAAGGCCGATCGGGCAGGACTGACGCGAGGCTCGCGCCTCTGCGATATCGGTTATCTTCTGGCTGAAGCGCAATGGGCATCGTCAGGAGTCTTCTCCTCGCCGGCTCGGAGAGCCGCTGGCTGCGAGAGCGGGCGACGAAACTCCGGTTCGTGCGGGGCGCCGTGACGCGCTTCATGCCCGGGGAGACGGTCGAGGCCGCGCTCGACGCCACGCGCGCGCTCGGAGTGGGAACGGTTCTGACCCGGCTCGGGGAAAACGTCCTGGACCTCGGGCAGGCGCGGGACGTCACCCGCCACTACCTCGACGTCCTGGACCGCATCGCCGCGGAGCGGCTCGACGTGGAGATCTCGATCAAGCTGACGCAGCTCGGCCTCGATCTCTCGCGCGAGGAGTGCGAGAAGAACCTCCTCACGCTGGTCGAGCGCGTCCGCGCTCTCTCGCGATGGATCTGGATCGACATCGAGTCCACGGCCTACACCGACAGGACGCTCGAGATCTACCGGCGGATGGCGGCCGCGTATCCGCGCGTCGGCGTCTGCATCCAGGCGTACCTCTACCGGACTGCCGGGGATCTGAAGACCCTTCTCCCGCTCGGCGGCGGCCTTCGCCTGGTCAAGGGGGCGTACCGCGAGCCGCCGGACAAGGCGTTTCCGAAGAAGAGCGACGTGGACGAGAACTACTTCAAGCTGGCGGGAGAGCTCCTCTCGCCCGAGGCTCGCGCGAAGGGCGTCCGCGCGATCTTCGGAACGCACGACCCGGTCCTGATCCGCCGCATCGAAGAGCTTGGCCGGTCCTCGAGCCTGTCCCCCGAGGCGCTCGAGTTCCAGATGCTCTACGGCATCCGCCGGCAGGAGCAGGAGCGGCTCGCGAAGGCCGGCTACCGGTTCCGCGTCCTGATCAGTTACGGCGAGGCCTGGTTTCCCTGGTACATGCGGCGCCTGGCCGAGCGCCCCGCCAACATCCTCTTCGTCGCCAGGAACCTCTTCGCCCGCTGACGTCCCTCGCCGTCGGGAGAGGGGAGGGCAGGCTCCCGGAATCGCTAAGTGGACACTTCAGATGACCAGTGTTATTATGTGTCCATGAAGCAGATCCCGGCCGCGAAATTCAAGGAACAGTGCCTTTCGCTCCTCGACCGCGTGGACGAGGATGGCATCGTCATCACAAAGCGCGGGAAACCGGTCGCCAAACTGATCTCGATCCGAACCGAGTCGGCCGAGTTGATCGGCAAGCTGAAGGGGCGAGTCAAGGTCAAGGGAAATATCCTCTCGACGGGACTCAAGTGGAATGCTCAATCTTGACACTCACGTCCTGATCCATGCCATGACGGGCGAGATCACGGCCCGGGAAGGGCGAATCCTGCGCGGCGCCCGCTGGGGGATCTCGGCGATCGTGCTCTGGGAGCTCGCCAAGCTCGTGCAACTCAGACGCGTCGAGATCGATCTCGACGACCCAGAGCTCGACCGGTTCCTGGCCAATGTCCACGTCTGGCCGCTGACGCTCGAGGTCGTCCGGGCTCTGCGACGCCTCGATTTTCAAAGCGATCCCGCCGACGAGATCATCGCTGCAACGAGTCTCGTCCACCGTGTGCCGCTCGTCACGCGCGACCGCAGGCTCTTGAAGTCGAGGGTGGTGCCTCTGGCCTCCTGAACTAACCCGGGACGATCTTCGCGAGAAGCGCGGGGAAGCGCGGGTGCGCGCGGATCGGGTCGTAGAAGGGGCAGGTCCTGGGCCACCACGCGAGGGCGTTGCGCTCCGCGCAGGCCCGCTCCAGGCAGGAGATGGCCTCGTCCGCGTTTCCCAGCGGGATGTGGAGGAAGGCGAGGTGGAACGGCGCGATGTACTCGCGCGAGGCCCGGTCCGTCAGCTCGGTCAGGAGAGCGAAGGCTTCGTCCCGCCGTCCCGCCGCCGCATAGGCGCCGCCCAGGAGAGACACGTAGTGGGACTGCCGGTGCCTGGTGACGTCCACGGCCTTCTCGAGCGACGCGATCGCCTCCGAATGCCGGCCGAGCTGCATGTACGTCATGCCGATCGCCCAGAGCGGATAGGGCGCGTTGGGGTCGATGTGAAGCGCCCGGCGGAATTCGCGGATCGCCTCTTCGAACCGGCGCGCGCCGAAATACGCCCAGCCGACGTTGGTCTGCGCGTTGGCGGAGAAGGGCTCGATCTCCGTCGCCCGCCTCGTCATCTCGAGCGCCTCGGTCGGACGCTCGGTGAAGCCGAGCAGCAGGCCGAGCCACGAGTAGGCGACCGCGGACTTCGGCGCGAGCTGGATGGCCCGCCTCGCCTCGGCTTCCTCCTTTTCGAGGTCCCAGCCGAAGTAGTGCTCGACGAGGGCGAGCGACACATGAGCGTCCGCCGACTCGGGCGAGAGTTCCCGCGCCTTCTGCGCCGCCGCGCGCGCCTTCGCGAAGGCGTCGAGCGTCGGGATCCCGCCGTAGAAACCGTAGATGCAGTAGGAGTCGGCCAGGCCCGTGTAGGCGTCCGTGTAGCGCGGGTCGCGCGCGAGCGCCCGCTCGAACTCGGTGATCGCCTCCGGCGCTTCGCGGCGATTGAAGTAGTAGCGCCCCTTCAGGTAATCGTTGTACGCCTCGACGTTGTCGGTGCCGCGCGAGGAGAGGCCCGCTTCCTCGGCCGGAAGCAGGCGCACCTTGAGGGCCTCGGCGATGGAGCGCGAGATCTCGTCCTGGACTTCGAAGACGTCGTCCATCTCCCGGTCGTAGCGCTCCGACCAGAGGTGGTAGCCGTCGGCCACGCTGATCAGCTGCGCGCTGATCCGGATGCGCTTGCCGGCCTGGCGCACGCTCCCTTCGAGCACCGTTCGGACGCCCAGGGCCGCGCCGATCTTCCGGACGTCCTCGTCCTTCCCCTTGAACGCGAACGCCGAGGTGCGGGAGGCCACGCTCAGGGTGTCGATCCTCGTCAGCGCCGTGATGATCTCTTCGGTCATTCCGTCGCTGAAGTAGTCCTGCTCCTTGTCGGCGCTCATGTTCCGGAAGGGCAGGACCGCGATCGAGGCCTGCGACGAATCCGAGACCCCGGGCGTCGTGCCCGGGCGCGTCGCGCTGTCCGGCCGGCCGGCTCCCGAGCCGCGTCCTTCGACGACCTTGAGCGCGAAGGCGAGGTCGCGGGCCGACTGGAACCGCTGCTCGGGGCTCTTCTCGAGGCAGTGATCCACGATTTCTTCGAGCTCGGGCGAAAAGGCCTTCCGGACGGCGGAGTCTTCCAGCGGGTCGTCTCGGAGGATCGCCATCATGGTCTCGACGTCGCTCTCTCTGCGGAACGCGCGCTCGCCCGTCAGCATCTCGTAGAGCAGCGCGCCCAGGGAAAAGATGTCGGAGCGGTGGTCCGCTGCGGCGCCACGGACCTGTTCGGGGGACATGTATCCGACCGTGCCGAGAATCGTCCCCTCCCTCGTCAGGTCCCTCTCTCGCGCCTCTGTCGGAGGCTCCGCGAAACTGTTTCCTGCCATGGGATGCCGACCCGCTTGCCCTCTCCCGGCCGCGTCGAGCGGCCGCCTACTCGCCAGGCCGAAGTCGAGGATCTTGACCAGGCCGTCGCGCGTCAGGAAGACGTTCTGGGGCTTCAGGTCCCGGTGGACGATCCCGCGGTCGTGCGCCGCGGCGAGCCCCTGCGCGATCTGCAGCGCGTAGTCGAGCGCCTTGCGTTGCGGGATCGCGCCCGCGTCGAGCCTGTCCCGCAGCGTCTCTCCCTCGAGCAGCTCCATCACGGCATAGGCGATCCCTCGCTCCCGTCCGAAGTCGTGGATCGCGAGGATGTTGGGATGGGAGAGCGCCGCCACCGCCTTCGCCTCCCGCTCGAACCGGGCGAGCGCGTCGCCGTCCGCGACGAGGCCCTCCGGAAGGACCTTGACGGCGACGTCCCGATCGAGCCGCGAGTCCCGCGCCCGGTAAACCTCTCCCATCCCGCCCGCGCCGAGCGGCGAAAGAATCTCGTAGGGGCCGAGGCGGGTGCCGGAAGAGAGAGCCACGCCGCCGAGAGATTACAACGAGGAATCCCTCACGTTCGCCCGGTCATTTCTTCAGCCCGGCCTCCCAGTTCTGCGCGAGGGTGATCGGGGGCGACTGTTCGACGCCCGAGGAGATCATGAGAAAGCGCTGGCCGTCGGCGGCGGCGTCGTAGAGGCTGGGGAGCGGATGGGGCTCGAAGAGGACCTTCGGAGCGCCCGGCTCCAGGGTCGCGCCGGAAGCGCGGATCTCGACGGACATCAGGCGAAGGTCGGAGGAGAGGTAGAAGAGCTCCTTGCCGTCCCGCCGCCACCTCGGCTGCACCCCGCCGTCCGTCGAGACCTGCCACTTCCCGCCCGGGCCCGGAAAGGGCGCGACATAGATCTCGTTCTTCCCCGATTCGTCCGACGAATAGGCGAGCCAGCGGCCATCCGGGGAGAACCGCGCGTCGCCGTTGTTGGTGCCTCGCCGAAAAAACGTCGTGACCTTCCCGTCTCCGGCCAGGGACAGGATGGAGAGACTCACCCGGCGGTCTCCCTTCGCTTCGCGTGATTCCAGGGCGAGGAAGCGGCCGTCGGGAGACCAATCGTCCGGGATCCGCTGCCCTTCCCCTTCGAGGAGCGGTTCTTCGCCGCCGCCGCCGTGCGTCGGCTTCTTGTAGAGGTCGCCCTGGTGCCTGGCGTCCGAGTCGTAGACGATGTGGCTTCCGTCGGGAGACCAGACAGGGTCTGCATTGTTCTTCGAGGCCGACGTGAACCGGGTGCGGACTCCACGGGCGAGGTCGTAGAGCCACACGTCCGAGCCTCGCGTGGATGGATCGAACACCGTGGCGGCCACCTGCCGGCCGTCCGGAGAGATCCGCATCCTCCCGATGCCTCCCGTTCCTGCCGACACGTAGAACGCCGCCTCTCCGACGGTCCCCGTCTGCCGCCCGAACCGATCGAACCAGAGGAGTTGAGAGGGGGCGGACGCGGCTGTCCCGTACGCGATTGTCCCGTTCTCCGCGGCGCAGAACACGGCGTCTCTCCAGAACAGCGTGTACGGCGCGATCCGCTCGGCGATCGGCACCAGGGCGCCGGTCGCCGTCAGCCGTTTCGCGTCGAAGCGCTGCGCGAAGAGACTTCCATCGCGGGCGAAGAGGAGATGATCGCCGGCGTAGATCGTGTTCGAGTACGCCGGGATCAGGGCCCTGTCCTCCTTCGAGTCGATCGCCCCGACGTGGATGAGGTTGGCCGGATCGTCGGGCGCTCCCGACAGGTTCGCGGCCATGTAGAGGAAATGACGGCCGTCGGGCAGGAAAGACGGGTAGCGGTGCGTCGTCTCGTGGCGCGCCTCGTCGAGCCGGGTCACCGGCGTCGGCGTCCCGCCCGAGTCCGGGATCCGGCTGATCGGCGACGCCGGATGCGCGAAGAGGATCACTCCTTCGCGGCTCCAGGTGCCGCCCAGGCCGTTCGGCGCGGCGTCGCAGAGGACGACGGCCGGCCCGCCCGAGGTCTCGATCCTCTTCAACTTCCCTTCGGCGAAGAAGCCGACGGAGCGGCCGTCGGGCGACCAGAAGGGGAAATCGGCGTTGTCCGTTCCGGGAAGCTGCCGGGCGGCGAGCTCGTCGAGCGACCGGACCCAGAGAGTCCTCGTTCCTCCCGGCCCGCTCGCCACGAAAGCCAGATGCGCGCCATCGGGCGAGATCGCGAGGAAATTCAGGAAGCGTTTCTCGGGAAGCAGGATCGAGGAGCGGACCACTCGCGCCGGTCCGGGCGCGCGCCGGGCGTAGCCGATCGCGAAGGCCGCCGCGAGGAGCGCGCAGACGGCAAAGCCCGCCCAGGCGATCCGCTCGCGGCTCTTTCGCCGGGCGACGACCGGGGCCGGCACTCCCGCCTGGGAGCCGCCTTCCGCCACCCACTTCAGCTCCAGCATCACGTCGTGCGCCGTCTGCCAGCGGTCCTCCGGGTCCTTGGCGAGGCACGTCTTGACGACGCGATCGAGGGCGGGGGCCACCATCGGCTGGACCGAGGAGATCGGCGGCGGCTGCGCCCCGATGATGGCCGCGATCAGCGTCGCCTGGCTGGGGCCCGAGAACGCCTTCTTTCCCGTCGCCATCTCGTAGAGGACGGTCCCGAGCGCGAAGATGTCCGTCCGCGCATCGGCCTCCTTCCCCTCGAGCTGCTCCGGCGCCATGTACTGGAACGTCCCGAGGACCGTCCCCTTCTCCGTCAGGTTCGTTCCCGCCTGCGTCGGCGCGACCGACATCCCGGAAGGCCCCGCGACGGGCGGCTCGAAGCGCGCGAGCCCGAAATCCACGAGCTTCACGCCCGACTTCGTCAACATGACGTTGCCGGGCTTCAGGTCGCGGTGGACGATCCCCTGGCGGTGCGCCTTGTCCAGGGCGTCCGCGATCTCGATGCCGCAGCGCAGGGCCTGGTCGGGCTGGAGCGGCCCCTTGAGGAGACGGTCCGCGAGGCTCTCGCCTTCGAGGAACTCCATGACGAGGTACTCGGTCCCGTCGTGGTTGCCGACGTCGTAGAGCGCGCAGATGTGCGGATGGGAAAGGGCGGAGATCGCCTTCGCCTCGCGCTCGAAGCGCTGCCGGACTTCCTCGTTCTTCGAGAGATGGGCCGGCAGCACCTTGATGGCGACCGTTCTCTCCAGCCGCGTGTCCCGCGCCTTGTAGACCTCTCCCATGCCCCCCGCGCCCAGCGGAGAGAGAACCTCATAGGGGCCGAGACGGCTGCCCTGCGAAAGCGTCATTCCACTCCTGAGCTTCTACCAGATTACACGACGAGCCCGGACTCCTGGATCTCGCCGTCGCGCGTCAGGAGCGGCAACGAGAGGCTCCGGGCGGCCGCGCAGATCAGCGCGTCGAAGGATCGTCGTTCGGACGATTCTCCTCCGCCAGAAAGACCTGCTCCACGGTCAGGTCGAGGGGCTGGTAGGCGGGGTTGCTGAAGAGGTCTTCGAAGAAGCCCTGAAAAGAAGGGCGCAACTCGATGCGCGCGACGCGGGTGAGCAGGGCGCACTCCCAGAGCACCGCCATGGGAACGTAGGTCAGAGCCGAGCGCTCCTCGCAGGCCGCGAAATGTGACGCCGCTCTCCGGGACAACCGGCGGTCTCCGCTCGCAAAGAACAGAAGAGGATGCGTGTCGGTCACGAGCGCGGTCTCAGGCATGCTTGCGCCGGGACGCCGCGCGGCGGCCGGAGTGGCGAGTCGCTCTCGGGCTGACCCTCTCCTTGCGGCGAGCCGACCCGCGGAACAGGGCGGCAACCCGCGCTCCCGCCGCCGAGAGAGCCTCGTCCGACTCCGGGATCCGGGCGTGCCCCACGACGGAACGGACCGCCGCCGTCGAAGCTCCGCTCCCGGCGCGCGCCTCCGTGAGAATCCCGTCGAGCGCCTCGCTCAGGCTGCGGCCTCCCGTCGCCTTCACACGGGTCCTCAACCAGAGGAGGTTGTCCGGGTGGAGCGTCACGGAAACAGCCTTCTTACTCATACGATAATTATACGATAGGCGAACTCCGACCGTACTGTTCGCCCTCGTTCGGAGGAAAGGGAGAGGCCCGGTCCCGGGGGAGGACTTATTGTCCCGACTTGGGCTTCAACTCGGCCGATTCGAGCTTCCACCCCTGGCGGATGGTCGTGGCCTGGCAGTAGGTCTTCGTGCACGCGACGTTGTTCATGCAGGAGAGGATCGACTCGCAGGCCTGACGCGCCGTCGAGCCTTCGGGAACGTCGGCCGTCTCCGTGCATTTCCCCGCGAACGCGGGGTTGGTCAGGACGCAGGTCGCCCGCGCGGGCTCCGCGGCCGTCGCCCGGGCGGCTGGCCGGCCGTCCACGGGAAAGACAAAACAGGCGACGAGAAGCGCGATCGCCATGCGGAGAACCGGTCTCATGGTTTCTCCTCCGCCGCTGTCCGGCTCTACTTTGCGGCCGGGGTCGTGGCCGGCGGAGGGTTCTGCTCCTCGGCCTCCTCGGAGATGAGCTTCAGGCTCTTCTCATGCAGCGTCCAGCCGCGGGCTTGGAATTCCTTCGCGGCGCGGGGGGAGAGCTGCCCGGTGAGCCACAGCTCGCGCCGGGCCTTGGGGAAGTCGGTCTGGGCTCTCTTGGTGATGCGATCGACGTGCCCGGCGAAGCCCTC
The DNA here is from genome assembly GCA_963782815.1 of uncultured Acidobacteriota bacterium. GTDB lineage: Bacteria > Acidobacteriota > Thermoanaerobaculia > UBA5066 > Gp7-AA6 > JAWOLE01. Next base: position 23,906 of record CAWALG010000015.1, read on the forward strand.
GGTCCATGAAACGTAGTCCAGGGGGTAGAGGCAGGCGAAGCGCTCTTCTCCCGCGGTCACGCAGGCCCCGGGCAGGTTCGCGACGATCGAGGTCGGGGGCGTCTGGGTCTTCTGGAAGAGCTCCGTGAGCATCGCGCTCAGCACGTAGAACCCCGCGTCGGCATCCACCCTCGCGCCGGCCGCCCGGGCCACGAACTCGGGCCGTCCGGGGACGTTGCCGAGAGCATCGAGGGCTGCGACCAGGCGGACCTGCCAGGTCAGGTTGTATTTCTTGTTGAGGCGAAAAGCGCGGCTGACCTCGGGTTTGACCCCCATGGCCTTCAGCCGCTTCTCGTTCAAGGTGACGAGCTCGTCCGGCTCCTTCATCCAGATGAGGTCGTTGACGGTGGACGTCGCGGAGAGAGCCGTCAGGATGACGCCGCCGGGGGCCAGATTCACCGCGAACCGGCCTCCCGCGTCGTACTGCGCGACGTCGCGCAGCTCGTTGTGGAGCACCTCGTTCGTCGTGTAGGGATCCACCCGGAGTTTCTTGGCCCAGGACCGCATCGCGCTGTTGACGCCGATGACGTCCTTGGCGACCTCGCCCGTCCCTTCCACGGCCTTGCCGGCGGTGGACTGCCCGGACGTCTTCGGCGCGTCCGCGGGGTTGCTCAGGTTCTCGGGCTCCGCCGCGTTCGGGTCGTCGCTCTCGATCTTCTCGGCCGTTCTCGAGGCGCCGCGGCCGACGCGGCCGAAGAGCCGCGCGACTCCGTCCCCGAGCCCGCTGATCGTATCCACGGGATGCGTCACGACCTTGATCGTGCCCTTGCCGATGTCCACAGCGCCCGCCGCGACTCCGCCCGCCGCGACCGCGATCTTGTCCACGTTCTTCAACTGGGCGATGGCGCCGACCTCGTGCGCGCGCACCGCGGCGAGACCCGTGCTCTGGACCTTCCAGGTCCCGAAGTTCGAGACGATCGTGTAGGTGTTGAAGACGCCGTCGCTCACGACCTTGTCCTCGACCTCGTAGTCGGGCCCCCTCAACAGCTTCGCGTCGAGAAAGTCCGATGCCTTCAGGATCGGAGGCGTTTCGTAGGCCTGGTCGCCGGCGGCGCCCAGGGCGGCCAGAGCGGTGGCGAGAGCGAGAACGACGCGGATCGTTTTTCTCATGAGCCCCCCGTTCGCGGTGCGGGAAAGCTTATCAAAAAGAGGCCTCGGAGCAGGACCGGGGTCCCGTTTCCACGGGCAGGATTCGATGCAAGTATTCTTGCCTGACCATATAAGGAGGTCCGCATGCGTCGAACCGCGATCACGAGTGTCCTGGGAGCCTTTCTCCTGTTGCTCGCCGGCAGTTCCACTTCGGCGGAGAAGGTCAAGCCGATCGAGACCTTCACGGCCTTCGGCGTTCAAATGAGCGCGGGGGCCTCCGCCAGGATCACGATCACCATCGAGCGCTGGACCACGGACGAGGAGCGCGAGGCGCTGCTCAACATCCTGAAGGAGAAGGGGCAGAAGGAGCTCACCGCCGTCCTCTTCAAGATGCCGCGAGTCGGCTACATCCGCCTGCCGAACACGAGAGGCTACGATCTGAAGTATGCCCGCTCCACCCAGAATCCCGACGGCAGCCGCAAGGTCGTCGTGGCTACGGATCGGGATCTCGGTTTCCGCGAGGCCGCTTCCGCGAGCCGGTCGAAGCAGTACAACTTCGCGGTGGCGGAGATGCACCTTCCCCAGTCGGGCGAGGGAGAGGGGAAGCTCGTGCCGGCGAGCCTGATCGCGATCGACAAGACGACAAATCAGATCGAGATCGAGAACTACAGCAACCAGCCGGTGCGGCTCATGAAAGTCACGTCGTCGACAAAGTAGGGACGTCGCTGAACGTAGACCTACCTTGTCATCCTGAGCGGAGCGAAGGATCTGCTCACGTCGCTCCGCGCTTGCGCGGGATCTGCGCCCTGCGGGCGCACCGGCGAGAGATTCGGCCGGATGCGCAGGTCTCTGTTAGGCGCCTCGGATGGGCAGACGTGCGTTCTCCATGGCGAACGCGATCAGCGTTCGGTCGGCGGTCAGCAGGGTCAACTGCTCCACCTGCGCCGCGCCGATCAACAGACGATCGAAGGGGTCGCCGTGAGCGATCGGCAGGTCGGCAGTGGCCAGCGCGTGCTCGTCACTGACGGAGAGAATGAACGCTCCGGCCGATCGCATCTCGTCGCGGAAGCGCCTCGGCGGCACAGGCAACTTCCCGAGGCGATGCTTTATCGCCACCTCCCATATGCTCGCAACGGAAACCAGACACGGCGAGCCGGCGATCAACTCGCGCGACGCCGCCGAGAGACGGCGGCTGGCGGTGAGCCACCACAGCGCCACCTGAGTATCGAGAAGCAGTCTCAAGGTCGGCCTTCGAGACTCCTCTTGACCTCGGCTTCGACTTCAGGCGTGAAGGCCGCATCCACGGCCGCGGCAAATCTCCGGAGCTTTCCCCAACCGGCCAGGCCCCCCTTTTTCGCGACCGGGACCAGTCGGACCGCCGGCTCGCCGTTCCTCGCGATGACGACCTGTTCGCCCTCCAGGGCCGCCTTGACCAGCTTCGAAAGCTGGCTCTTGGCCTCCAACATGTTGACCTTCATCCCAAGACCTCCAGGGCGATTCTATCGCACCTGGCTAACCTGACTAAGGGAGGTTGCGCGGGTAGGACCAAGGTCCCATTTCGCGGGGGGGGAATCGAAGCCAGTATTGCTCCTCGAACGAACTCCAGGGGGTCGGGAGCTCGGCTCTCGAGGTCGTGGAACGACTGAAGAAAGAGCTTCCCAGGTGGGCAAATGAAGGAGGTCCTCATGCGTCGAACCGGAATCACGAGTGTCCTTGGAACCTGTCTCCTCTTGCTCGGCGTCGGCTCCGCCCTCGCGCAGAAGGTCAAGCCGATCGAGACCTTCGATGCCATGGGCGTGCAGATGAGCACGGGGAAGTCGAGCCATATCACGATCACCATCGAGCGATGGAACACGGCTGAGGAGCGCCAGGCGCTGCTCAACACCCTCAAGGAGAAGGGGCAGCCGGCGCTCACCGAAGCCCTCCACTACCTGCCGCGGGTCGGCTACATCCGCATGCCGGACACGATGGGCGTCGATCTGAAGTACGCGTACTCGACGCAGCTTCCGGACGGCACCCGGAAGGTCGTCGTCGGCGCGGATCGGAATCTCACGTTTCGCGAGGCCGCGAAAAACAACCGGTCGGAAAAGTACGACTTCGCGGTGGCCGAGTTGCACTTCCCCAAGGACGGCGGCAGCGGAGAGGGGAAGCTCGCGCCGGCGACCCTGATCAAGATCGACAAGGAGACGAATCAGATCGAGCTCGAGAACTACCAGGCGCAGCCGGTCCGGCTCAAGGGAATCAAGTCGAAGGTAAACAAGTAACGCCGGCCGGAAACGAGCCGGTCCGCGGCCGGCGGTTCAGCGGTTCGCGCCCTTCGGGGAGCAGGACTCTCTCGGTGAAGAATGCACCGGGACGATCGGCGTAGATCGCCCATCGGTTGATGTCTCGGCATCATCTGGTATGATGATTCTGATGCGTACGACCCTGAACCTCGACGAGGACCTGGCGTCTGTCTTGAAAAAAGCGGCGCGTCGCGGCGGTCAATCTCTGACGGCCGTCGTCAACGAGACGCTCCGCGCCGGCTTGACGAAGCGCGGCGGGCAGCCACGCGCGCGGCGATACCGTCTCGAGCCGGCTTCCCTCGGCGGCCCCTGCGCTGGGCTCGATCTCGACCGGGCCCTGCGTCTGGCCGACGCGTTGGAAGAGCGTGCGATTGCCGACAAGCTCGCATTGCGCAAGTGATCCTCATCGACGCCAACCTCCTGATCTACGCCGTCGATTCCGATTCTCCCCACCACGCGAAGGCTCGGCATTGGCTCGAAGAAACGCTCTCCGGAACGACACGCGTCGGGCTGGCCTGGGTCGTCCTGCTCGCCTTCCTTCGCCTCACGACCCATCCCGCCGTCATGCGCCGGCCGCTCGCCGTCGAGCGCGCCCTGGAGTATGTCGACGAGTGGCTGGGGCAGCCGTTCGTCGAAACGGTGGTTCCCGGCGAAAAGCACTGGCCTCTCCTGCGCACGTTGCTCGCCGCAACCGGCGCCGCGGGCAATCTCTCCTCCGATGCTCACCTGGCGGCCCTTTCCCTGGAGAACAACGCGGAGATCCGCTCGACCGACCGCGACTTCGGCCGGTTCCCGGGCGTTCGGCACATCAACCCTCTGGAGTAACTCGGCGAAGGGCGGCATCGGTTCCGCGCCCGAGTCCTTCCAGTTCGATTGGCGGCGGCCGAGGCTACCGGGAGGCGGTTTCG
>CAWALG010000016.1:0-272097 GCA_963782815.1 uncultured Acidobacteriota bacterium
CCGGTGGGCTCGCAAGGGCTCCCTTCCGTCGCATCGGGTGCACGACCAGTACCTCTTCAACCGGGTCGAGCTGCAGGAGTGGGCGGGGTTGCACAAGCACCGGGTGTCTCCGGAGCTGTTCACGCCCGACGGATCCGTTGAGCCCCTTCCCGGCCTGCTGGCGGCGCTCGAACGCGGAGGCATCGTCCACGAGCTGCCCGGAGAGCGCCGGGAGGAGGTCCTGGCCGCGGTGGCCCGGCTGCCCGGGATTCCGGCAAGCGTCAACAGGCAGCTGCTCTACCAGCTTCTCCTCGCGCGGGAGGCCCTCGCCTCGACGAGCGTGGGGGATGGGATCGCGATTCCGCACCCGCGCGATCCGGTCGTCGTCCACGTCGAGCAGCCGCTGGTCTTCCTCTGTTTCCTCCGCCACACCGTCGATTTCGGCGCGATGGACGGCCGCCGGTCGAGGTCTTGTTCCTGCTGCTGACCCCCTCGGTGCGGGATCATCTGCGGATGCTCTCCCGGCTCGCCGCCGCGCTTCATGACGAGCCGTTGAAACAGCTCCTTCACGCCGCGGCGCCGCGCGGCGCCATCCTGGCCCGCGTCGCCGCCCTCGAGAAGGAATCCCGGTAGTGCTGGGACACGTTCTCGCCTCGGTCGCCCTCCTCGGCGCGACCGCTGTCGCCGCCATGCTTGCGGGCCGCTCGGACCGGACTGCGCTGCGTCTGGCCACAGCGGGGAGCGTCATCGCCTGCTCGGCCGGCGCAGTCGCGCCACGGCGGCGCTCCTCCGCGGCGACCGCGGCTCGGTCACGGCGGCGTGGGCGCTGCCGGTCGGACAGCTCCACGTCGCCCTCGACCCTCTCTCATCGTTTTCCTCGTCTGCGTCTTCGTCGTGTCGGGACTGCCGCGTTGTACGGCGGCGGGTACTTCGCCGCCGACATCGGAAAGCGCCGCCTCGCGCCCGTTCTCTTCTTCTTCAATCTCCTCGTGGCGGCGATGGCGGTGCTCGTCATCGCGAGGGACGGGATCCTCTTTCTGATCGCGTGGGAGGTCATGTCGCTCGCCTCGTATTTCCTCGTCACATACGAGAACGAGCGTGAGGAGGTCCGCCGGGCCGGGATGACCTACCTCGTCGCCTCGCAGCTCGGCGTGGTCTTTCTCTTCGTGCTCTTCGCGATCCTGGGCCGCGGCGGGTCCACCTACGACTTCGAGGCTCTTGCCGGTGCGGGGGCGCCCGCGGCCGGACTCGCGACGGCCTGTTTCTGGCTCGCGCTGGCGGGATTCGGCACCAAGGCCGGGTTCTGGCCGGTGCACATCTGGCTCCCCGACGCGCATCCCGCCGCGCCGAGCCCCGTCTCGGCCCTGATGTCGGGAGTGATGATCAAGATGGGGATCTACGGGCTGCTCCGCACGCTGACGTTTCTCGGCCCGCCGCCGGCATGGTGGGGCGGCGTCTTGATCGCCATCGGCGTCGTCTCCGGACTGGCCGGCGTCCTCCACGCGCTCGCACAGCACGACTTGAAGCGCCTTCTCGCGTACCACAGCGTCGAGAACATCGGCATCATCGCCCTCGGCATCGGCGTGGGGCTTCTCGGGCAGAGCCACCACAACCCTTCGATCGCCTTTCTGGGATACGCGGGCGCCCTGCTGCACGTCCTCAACCACGGGCTCTTCAAGGGCCTCCTCTTCCAGGCGGCCGGCAGCGTGCTCCACGCGACCGGAACGCGGGACATCGATTCCCTGGGAGGTCTCTCCCGCCGCATGCCGGCGACAGCCGCGGCTTTTCTGCTCGGCTCGGCCGCGATCTGCGGCCTCCCCCCCTTGAACGGCTTCGTCAGCGAGTGGCTGATCTACGTCGGCGCCTTCCGAGCAAGCTCCGGGTGGTTCGTGGGGCCGCACGGTTCCCCGCCGGTGCCAGGTCTTCCGCATGTCTGGGCCGTCGCGGCTCTGGCTGTCATCCCGGCGCTCGCGCTCATCGGCGGTCTCGCCGCCGCCTGTTTCGTGAAGGCGTTCGGCGTCGTCTTTCTGGGCGAGCCTCGCACCGAGGCCTCCCGGACGGCGCACGAGACGGGCCTCTTGATGCGGACGCCGATGCTCCTCGGGTCTCTCCTCTGCGTCGGGATCGGCATCTGGCCGGCTGCGGCGATCCGGCTCGTGGCGTCCGCGGCGACGCAGCTTGGCCGTCTTCCCTCAGTCCCGGCGGCGTCCGTGGGGCCCCTCGCCGCGATCACGCGCGTGGCCGTCGTCCTCCTGGCGCTCGTCGCGCTCCTGGCGCTCCTGCGCCGGGCTCTCCTGCGCGGACGCTCCGTCGCTCGTGCGGCAACGTGGGGTTGCGGCTACGCGGCTCCGACACCCCGCATGCAGTACACCGCGGCCTCCTTCGCGGAGCCGGTGCTCGAGCCCTTCGGCGGCGCCGTCCCGCGGCGCGTGCACGAGGTCAGGCCGGACGGTTACTTCCCCGAGAAGGCGCGCTACGAGGAGCACGCGGGAGACATGGCCGGAGAGCGCTTCCTCGTCCCCGCGACACGGCGGGCGGTCGAGGCCCTGTCGCGGCTCAAGGTGATCCAGCAGGGCCGGCTCCAGCTCTACCTGGTTTACATCGCGGTGACGCTGGTCGTGTTGCTCGTCTGGCAGCTCGCGGGAGCCGGACGGCTGATCCGATGACGAACCTCGCCCTTCACCTCGCGCTCCTGATCGCCGTGCCGCCTCTTCTGCCGGGCGTGATCAACAAGACAAAAGCGTGGTTCGCCGGCAGATCCGGTCCGCCGCTCCTCCAGACGTACGCCGACGTCTGGAAGCTCCTCCGAAAAGGGGCCGTGTACAGTCAAACGACGACCTGGATCTTCCGCGCGGGGCCGATCGTTTCTCTCGCGGCCGTGCTCTGCGCGGGCCTCGTCCTGCCGCTCGCGTCCAACGCCTCGCCGCTCGGCTTTCCGGGAGACGTCGTCGCCTTCGCCTATCTCCTCGGGCTCGGCCGCTTCTTCACGATGGCCGCGGCCCTGGATACCGGCTCGAGCTTCGAGGGGATGGGAGCCAGCCGCGAGGCAGCGTTCTCCGCCTTCGCCGAGCCCGCGCTCTTCCTCTCCCTCGCCATCGTCTGCGTCCCGGCCGGGAGCGCGACGTTCGGGGACGCGCTGGGCACGCTCCCCTGGACGACATGGGGGGTCTCGCACCTGACGTTCCTGGCCGCGGCGCTCTCTCTTTTCGGCGTGCTACTGGCGGAGAATTCCCGGATCCCCGTCGACGATCCGAACACGCACCTCGAGCTGACGATGGTCCACGAGGTCATGGTGCTCGACCACGGCGGCCCGGACTTCGCGTTCGTCCTCTACGGAAGCGCCGTCAAGCTCTTCGTGATCGGCGCGCTGCTCGTCCACGTTCTCCTGCCGATTCCGGCGGGAGGCGGATGGCCGGGCGTTCTCCTTCTCCTCGGCGGCGAGATTTCGCTCGCGGTCGCCGTCGGCGTCGTCGAGTCGGTGATGGCGCGCCTCCGGCTTCGCCGCGTGCCCCAGTTTCTCGTCGGCGCGGCCGTCCTGGCGGCCATCGGCCTGGCCGCCCTGTTCTACCGGGGCGCGCCGTGACCGAGTATGCCGACTTCCTCCTCCTCCTCGTCGCGGCCTTGAGTCTCGCGATCGTCGCGACGAGCCGGCTGGCGAGCTGCGTGCGGGCCTCGGCGGCGCAGGGCGTCGCGCTGGCGCTCCTGCCGCTGGCGCTCTGGGGACGCGTGCTCGACCGGCACATGGTCCCCATTCTGCTCATGAGTCTCGGCGCGCTCGTCGTCAAGGCCGTCGTCATCCCGATTCTCCTCTCCCGCGCGATTCGGGAGGCCAACGTGCGCCGCGAGGTCGAGCCCTTCATCAGCCTGCATTTCTCGGTCCTCGCCGCGGCGGCGCTCGTGGGGCTCTCCTTCTGGCTGGCGACCGTGCTCGTCCTTCCCCGGCCCGCGCCGACGTCGCTCCTCGTCCCCGTCGCGTTCGCGACGCTCCTCGTGGGATTCCTCGTCCTCGTCAGCCGCAAGCAGGCTGTCACTCAGGTGGTGGGCTACCTGATGCTGGAGAACGGCGTCTTCATCTTCGGCCAGACCCTGGTCGATGAGATCCCCTTCGCCGTCGAGCTCGGCATTCTCCTGGATCTCCTCGTCGGCGTCTTCGTGATGGGCATCGCGATCCACCACATCAGCCGCGAGTTCGACCACATCGACACCGAGCTGCTGTCCGCCTTGAAGGATTAGCGGGCCAGGACGATGGCGCTGGCTTTTCTCGTCGTTGCTCCCGCGGTCCTGGGGCTCGCGGCTCTCGCGATCAGGAGCGTGCGCGTCGGCCTGGCGATCCTTCTGGGCGTGGCGGCCGCGCACCTGTTGACGGTCGCCTCCCTCTGGGCCGGGGCCGCGGAGCCCGGGCCGAATGCGCTCCTGCGAATCGACGTCATGGGCCTGCTGTTCCTGTCGATCACCAGCCTTCTCTTCCTCGCGGCCTCGCTCTACACCGTTCCGTATCTCCTCCAGGGCACCCACGACCCGCAGGCGGCGCCGCGCCGATTCGTCCCTTGCCTGCTCTGGTTTCTCTCGGCGATGACCCTGGTGACGGCGACGCAGAACCTCGCGCTGATGTGGGCGGCGGTCGAGGGAACGACGCTCGCCAGCGCGCCGCTCGTCTACTTCTACAAGCGCCGGGGAGCCCTCGAGGCGACCTGGAAGTACCTGCTCCTTTGCTCGGTGGGGATCGCGCTGGCCCTCCTGGGGACCTTCTTTCTCGGCATCGCGGCATCCGGCACCGCGGGGAGCGGCGCGGGCCTGACGCTATCCGCGTTGATGCAGGCGGCTCCCTCGATGGCGAAGCCGTGGCTCAAGGCCGCCTTCGTGCTGGCGCTCGTCGGCTACGGGACGAAAATGGGGCTGGCGCCGCTCCACACCTGGCTTCCGGACACCCACAGCCAGGCTCCGTCCCCCGTGTCTGCTCTCCTCTCGGGAGCGCTCTTGAATTGCGCCTTCCTCGCGATCCTGCGCTTCCACCAGGTCTGCCTGGCCTCCGGAGACTTCGCGTTCGCTCAGACGCTCCTCATCCTGCTCGGCTTCGTCTCGATGGGAGTGGCCTGCGCGTTCCTGATCGGCCAGGGCGATTACAAGCGTCTCTTCGCCTACTCGTCGATCGAGAACATGGGAATCATGGCGATCGGCGTCGGCCTGGGCGGCGCCGCGAGCTATGGCGCGATGTTCCACGCGGTGAACCACTCCCTGTGCAAGGCCGGTCTCTTCTTCCTGGCCGGCAACGTGCTCCGCTCCTACGGGACGACTTCCGTGCGCGAGGTCCGAGGGATCTTCCGGAGAATCCCCTTTACCGGCATCCTGATGGCCGCGCTTCTCCTCGCCATCGGAGGAGCGCCCCCCTTCGGTTCCTTCTGGAGTGAATTCCTGATCTTCCAGACGGCGATGAGAGGACCGCACGCATGGCTCGGGATCCTCTTCTTCGCGCTCCTCGCGGTGGCGTTCCTGGGCATGGCGGCGGTGGTGTTTCCGATGTTGCAGGGGACCCCCGGCGGGCCCGGGACGCGCGGCAGGGACCCGGCGCTCTCCGTCCTCACTCCCCTGGCCATGACGTGCGGCGCCCTCGTTCTCGGCGTCTTCGTTCCACCCTTCCTCTCGGACGCGCTCGCCCGCGCGGCAAGCGCCCTCGGGGGATAACCCGATGCTCCGGATTCGCAACAACGTGGCGGTCCGGCGGGAGGACGTGCCCGCGGTCACGCCCGATGACTTCAAGAAGACCTGCGTCGAGGTCTGCTCCACCGGGAGCCGTATCTCGGCTTTATTCGCGTTTCCCCAGGCGAAACGCGAAAACGGGAAGGAAATCCTCGCCGTGCTTGCGGAGGATTCACGCGGAGGCCTCGGGTTGCTGCGCACGCGGCTCGCGGAAGACGGAAGCTATCCGGCGCTTTCGACGGAGTTGCCGCAGGCCCAGGCTTTCGAGCGCGAGCTTTACGAGGAGCACGGAATCCACCCGGACGGACACCCGTGGCTCAAGCCTCTGCGAAGACATCCCGATCTCGAAGAGCCGGCCGGCAGCCCGTACCCGTTTTTCCGCGTCGAGGGGCCCGGAATTCACGAGGTGGCCGTCGGCCCCGTCCACGCGGGGATCATCGAGCCCGGCCATTTTCGTTTCCAGTGCCACGGCGAGACCGTTCTGCACCTGGAGATCCAGCTCGGATATCAGCACCGAGGCGCGGAGGCGCTTCTCCTGCGGTCAACGCCCGCCCGCCGGCTCGTGGTCGCGGAATCGGTCGCGGGAGACACGGCGATCGGGCATGGCCTGGCCTACTGCATGGTCCTCGAGACCCTCGCGGAAATGGAACCGCCGCTCTCCGCCCAGGCCGTCCGCGGCATCGCGCTCGAGCTCGAGCGCGCCGCCAACCACGCCGGCGACCTGGGAGCTCTCTGCAACGACATCGGATACCTCCCCGGCGCCTCGTTCTTCGGCCGCCTGCGCGGCGAGTTCCTGAATCTCCTGCTGGAGCTCTCCGGCAACCGTTTCGGCAGGGGACTGATCCGTCCGGGCGGTGTCCGTTTCGTGATCACCGGCGGGCAGCGAAAGGACTTCCTCGCCCGCCTGGCCCGCGCGCAGCGCGACGCCAGGGACACCGCAGAAATGACATTCAACACTCCCTCGGTCGGGTCGCGGTTCGAAGAGACGGGGATCGTCACGCGGGAGACGGCGGAGGAGCTGGGCCTCGTCGGGCCGGCCGGGCGCGCCAGCGGCTGCGACCGCGACGCGCGCCGCGATCATCCCTCCGGCGTCTTCCGTTTCGCGCACATCCCCGTGGCGCTCGCGGAATCCGGAGACGTGATGGCCCGCGCGCAGGTGCGATGGCTCGAGATGCAGCGCTCGATCACGTTCCTCGAGGAGCAGATCGCGGAGCTTCCGGAGACCCGTGATCCGCTGTGGACGGACATGCCGCCCCTCCGGCCGGACAGCCTCGCCGTGTCGCTCGTGGAGGGATGGCGCGGCGAGATCGCGCACGTGGCCGCGACCGGCGCGGATGGACGGTTGGCCGGGTACAAGATCGTGGACCCTTCGTTCCACAACTGGTTCGGGCTCGCCCTGGCGGTGCGCGGAAACGAGATCTCCGACTTTCCGCTCTGCAACAAGAGCTTCAACCTCTCCTACGCGGGGCACGACCTGTGAGCGAAGGACGATGCTCAACCTGTTGAAGGCGCGCCTGCGCCAGGGCCGCCAGACGTCGGGGTTCCCCCGGGAGCTCCCCCGGCTGCCGGAGCGCTTCCGCGGACTGCCGAGCCTGGACGAATCGAAGTGCCGGGACGGCTGCCGCGCCTGCGTGGACGCGTGCCCCACCGGCGCGATCTCGATGGGCCCTCTCCGCGTCGATCTGGGCGCCTGTCTCTTCTGTCCTCTCTGCGAAGAGGCGTGTCCCGAAGGGGCCGTCGTGTACACGCGGGACTACCGCCTGGCGGCGAGCGCGCGGGCCGATCTGGTCTTGTCCTGCGGCGAGGCGAAGCTGGTGGCCCGGCTCGACGCCCGGATGCGAAAGCTCTTCGGCCGCTCGTTGAAGCTGCGCCAGGTCTGCGCTGGCGGCTGCAGCGGCTGCGAGGCGGAACTGGCGGCGACGGGGAACGTCGTGTTCGACCTCGGCCGTTTCGGAATCCAGTTCGTCGCGTCCCCGCGCCATGCCGACGGCATCGTGATCACCGGCCCGGTCACGACGAACATGGAGCTCGCGCTGCGCGCGACCTACGCCGCCGTGCCGGACCCGAAGATCGTGATCGCCGTCGGAGCCTGCGCAATCACCGGCGGCCCCTTCGCCGGCGCGGACGCGTCTCACGACGGCGTCCCCGCCGACATCCCGGTGGATCTCTACATCCCCGGCTGCCCTCCCCACCCCCTGACCATCCTGGACGGCCTCCTCCGCCTCCTCGACCGCGAGCCGCTTCGAGTGCCCTGACCCGGTGACTCCCTTCCTGTCATCCCTTCGCTACCTCCCTGTCATCCTGAGCGCAACGAGGGATCTGCTCTCACCCGGTCGAGTTGTGCCCCCAGCTCGGGGCAAGCCTCTGAGCGAAGCGAAGGATCTGCTCCGGTCGCTTGATGGTTGCTACCGCGCGGGAACGGCGTGCAGCTTGAGGCCCAGGGCGCGGACCACGCGAAGGACCGTACCGAGCTCGGGGTTCCCCCCGGCGGACAAGGCCTTATAAAGACTCTCGCGACCCAGCCCCGCTTCGCGAGCGATTTCGTCATACCTTTCGCCCGTGCGATGTCACCGAGCGCCGCCGCCACGAGGGCGGGATCGCCGTCCTCCAAAGCGGCTTCGAGATAGAGCCGCGATGTCGGCTCGGCTCTCCAGATGATCCGCCGCGTTCCACGGCTTCGTTTTCGTTTTTGTCACGTTCCTCCTCGACCCTACAAGGTCCGTGCGAGTTTTCGAGCGACCTCGATGTCGCGCGACTGAGTTCGCTTGTCCCCGCCCGCCAGAAGGATCACCAGCAGTCGCCGCGGGAGACGAAATAGATTCGATACCCGGGACCGTAGTCGACGCGCATTTCCGAGACCCCTTCGCCCACCGGCCGTACGTCGCCGGGATTCCCGAGCGACAGCCGCCGAATCCTGACGAGAATTCGAGCTCGCGCCTTCCTGTCTCGAAGCCCATTGAACCAGCGAGCGTACTCATCGGTCTGCCGAACCTCGATCATCGCGAAATGTATCCTATGAGATACGCTGTCGTCAAGGGCCGGCCACGACGTCCAGAGTTTCCGGTCCTCGGCGGAAGCCAGACCCGGTTCGCCAGCGTGAACTACATCGATATCGCTCTCTTGAATGCATTGTCGTCGGGCGTTCGACAAATCAGCCCCGAGGACGTGGGAGGCGCGGCGATAACATCGGAGGGGTGAGAGAGGTCGTCGTCTCCTCCTTCGAGAGCTGGCGGGCGGCGGCGCGGAGGCTGCTCGCCGACGGCGTGCGGCCCGACGAGGTCGTCTGGCGGGAGCAGGCCGAATCCCCGGCGGAGCCGACCTTGTTCGACGCTCCCGTGTCGCCCGAAGTGCCGGCGGCAACAGCCTCCCCCTCCGGCCTGCGCGTTCCCGGCGCGTTCCTCGAGCTGGCGCGCGCCGTCGCGCCTCATTCCGATCCGCAGCGCTGGAGCCTTCTCTACTCCGTCCTCTTCCGCATCGCTCAGGGCGACGCGGGGCTGATGCTGCGGCGGGGCGAGCCCGACCTGCAGCGATTGAGGAAGCTCGCCGAGGAGGCTCCGCCGGCGACCGCGTCTCCCGCGTTGGGCGCCGGCTCGTTCATACCGAAGACGTCCGACCTGGAAGAGCTGCGCCGCGCGGCGGCCTCCTGCCAGGGGTGCGACCTCTACCGCCACGCCACGCAGACCGTCTTCGGGCGCGGTCCCTCGACCGCGCGCGCCATGCTCGTGGGCGAGTGTCCGGGAGACCAGGAGGACCTGCAGGGCGCGCCCTTCGTCGGCCCCGCCGGCGAGGTCCTGGACCGCGCGCTCGCGGAAGCCGGCCTCCCGCGCGAGGAGATCTACGTCACCAACGTCGTCAAGCACTTCAAGTTCATCCGCACGCCCAAGCGCCGCATCCACCAGACGCCCGGCACCGTCGAGATCGGCGCCTGCCGCCCCTGGCTCGAAGCGGAGCTGGCAGTGATCCGCCCCGAGATCCTCGTCTGCCTGGGCGCGACCGCGTCGAAGGCCCTCCTCGGCCCCGACTACCGCCTGATGAAGGAGCACGGCAAGATCCTGAAGACCCCCTGGGCCCCGAAGCTCCTCGCGACCCTCCATCCCTCGGCCGTCCTCCGCGCGGAAGACCGCCCCGGCCAGGAGCGCCTCTACGGATTCCTCCTGACCGACCTGAAGCTCGTCGCCAGCCGAGCTCTCGCCCCAACGGCGCGTCGAGCCGGCCTGGAGATCCTCCGGTTTCGTCAGCGTCATCCAAAGAGCGAAGCGCCCCTCTCGTCACGAGGAACAGGCTGACGAGGGATCGGCGATGGCACGTAGAGGTCAACTTACTCACCGCTGGTGAGGTCGACCTGGAAGCCGATGGGGTATCGTTTTGCGAGCCTCGTTCAGATGCGAGTCTACCGCCTCGAAGGTGGACCGCGCACCATCCTTCTTCCCCTGTTCGTAGACAGCTTCCAGGATTTGGGTGAACCTAACGCCTTGATATAGGGTCATGTCCTTGGCAAGGTCGCCGAGGCGCCTCTGCAATCTTAGGACTCGCGTAAATCCTGATTTCACTTTTCTTTAGTGGAATTATAGTGGTTTTGTATCGGGCTCTAGCCACCTCACGCCTCCTCTGGGCAATCACGCCTACCGCCGACAATCATCTCTTACTCTCAACTGAAAGCCAATCTCTCTCTGACACCGAGCCATCATGGAACGCATATACCGCCCTTTGCCCGATCAGCTGAAGCGAGACGCTTCAGGCAGACGTTGAAGCTCGCCCGCGAAAGCTCATTGCCAATAAAGGACATCCCCGCGGCCTGCGCCGAGACGAGGCTTGTCCCAGCCCCAGCAAACGGATCGACCAGAAGCCCTCCTCTGACCCCCGCGATCGCAACCACACGATCTGTCAGGAGGAGCGGGAAGCTGGTTTGCCTTTCGATGTTTTCCGCGCCTCATGGCGAACCGGACTAAGGTCTTCCCAGAAGTCACTTAGATTTATGCCTTTACGCAGTATTATCTTCTTGTAATCCGGCCGTAATCCATTATGGTCTCGTTGCACCGCCTGCACCGCCGCGGCTTCGTACGCGGCCGCCGGAAGCGTGCTGGGGGTGCCTTCGTGTAGTAGACAGAAGGGCATAATGCGCCGGGTATAAATTGTCGCCTGCGACAAAGCCATTCTTCATTGCAATTGCAATCCAATGCCTAAATTCCAACTTAGTCATCAGCTCACGTGAGAGAGCGGGAGGCCCAATACGGTAGATGGTACAAAAGAAGGGGCACCGCCAGGCTTAAGCACCCTGACCATCTGCCCAATGAGCTGTGTAAGATATAGCTCGTACGAACCCTCATCAGCGTCCTCAAGCCAGCGGGCGACCCCGTAGTTCTTCCCTAGATTGAAGGGAGGATCTACGAAGACTACATCTGCGATGTTGTCCTGAAGCGTCTTGGCAAACGCCAGGGCGTCAGCGCGTGTGACATACCCTCCCGGAAGCGCAGCGGTCTCGATTCCTGGACGCCGAACGAAGAGCCGGCAGGTTCTGGTGGCCGCCTTGGCAACGGTCCGCCTCTTGCCTGCTCGTGGCATCATCCGGCCACGTCTTTAATGAAGGCCTTAGCTATCTTTGAATCCAACTCATACCGCTTCGCTTCGACGAACGCTCTCACCTCGGAGATCGGCTCGTTGCCAATCGTCAAGCCCTTCTCGCCTCCTTTGTGATACTTCTTCGAAGCTACGTCATAGACCACAGCGTCTGTGACGATGCTCGCCACCCGCATCTGCCCGATTGGACTCTCCTCGAGGGCCTTATCGAAGCTGTCCTGAGTGTTACCGAACAGCTCTCTGTGAAGCGGAGGCTTGGAATTTACATAGATGTACCGTTGGGCCGCCTCGCCCAATACGGGCCGATCGAGAGGCTCGTAGAGAATATCCTCGTACTGACTCTTCCCGCTTTGCTCCCGGAAATCAACCTTGCACGTGCTGAGCGCATTGCCGCCATCTCTTAGCTTGGCCTTAGCCTCGATCGTTGCCTTGGCTCCCCAGGCGGTAGCCCAATAGGGAAGAAGGATTCTCGCAATGCGGGTCCCCTCATCACGTAGATCTCGGTGAACTTTGATTTCGAGACTCTCAAGCCTCTCCGTTCCGAGAGACACGCACCCTCATGGACGCCAATACGGAATCTGATTGTTGGCATGCCAGGGAAAGCATCAAGATTGACCAGAAGGACGGCGTGGTTTTCGACGCTCGGCCGGCCAGTGTAATGACCTGGGCGAAACTCGATATCAGCAGGCGGCAAGATCTCACGGGCTTCGGCGACCTCGATCACCTCAGAGCGTTTCTGAGATGACGTCCTCTTTGGCATTTATGGCGGTGGCGGAAATGACGCCTTTTCCCCGGCGACAGGCATGAAAGAGTGACCGGAATGGACTGGAACCCGAGCCCTTCCGATGCCGAACCACCTCGGTATCCGGGCTGGCCCGAACCTTGGGGTTATTCGAACTTATCTCGACAACGTTAAGATCCGGGGTGGATCGCCGCCCGTTCCGCGTAAAGTGTCACGCGGCGCTCTTCACCGGCTACGAGGCGTATCTGACGTTGAGTAAAGTAGAGATGGTCGTGTCGGCTTTGTCGGTGTGACACCGGTTCCCTCATCGGTCTCATCTTTGTGGAACTTGTTCAGCTCCTGAAGGGCGTTCTTTAACATCTTGTCCAAGGTGGCCGAGCGATTTCCAGTGCCCTTGCGTTCTCGCTTCTCCTCGGAATCATAGATTGGCTTTAACGTGGCGTTCGACGAGCTTGAACAGGTAGCAGTAATTTCGTTCCGAGAGTCAAGACCGTCACGAGTCTCAGTCAGTACGGCCTCCGGATAGCGCGCTTCGAGCAGGGCCTCAAGGGGCGCCCGAATACCTGTCAGCCGGACGATTCCATAGAGTCGGCTAAGAAGAGGGTTCTCGTCGTACTCCGGAAGAAGGGTCAAATCGAGCACAGCGTCATCGTCGTCGACGAAGAGGAGACCATTCTCGCGGCGTTCGTAATTGAACGGATCGTAGGGCATCCGACGGTCAGAGCGGGCCAGAAGAATATCGACTGGGATCTTGCCAACCCTGGGATGCTGAAATTGATCAGTGCTTCTGAGCAAGACAGTCCCGAGGTCGAAGTCATAGCTAAGCCGTTCTTCGAGCCAACCACCGGTCCGAAAACGGCGCACTAGCACACGCATCGCAGGATCGCCGCGATCAGCCGGAGCATGTAGAAATTGGCGATGGCCGGCAGGAGATTGCTCTCCTGCAGGATTCTACGGTGCCAGGCGCGAGCAAGAAGCGTACAACGGTTCCAGAGCGGGTCAGGTCGGCCGGCAAGCCATGCCTCCGCAGAAGATCGGTGCTAACTCTCCCCAAAGTCTGCGTCTCCACGATGGAGTCGTCCTCGCCCTTCGCCTCCCCCCAATAAACGCGGCAGAGAGAGAGGACCTTGTCCTTAACGCTGTACACCTGGGCGGCAGGGTCGAGGCCATTCTCGCTGCGTTGATTTGAATGGTAAAGGAATACGTCGAGCGCTCCTCGGCCAAAAAGGCTTCTGGTGCGCTGCCCTTTCGCCTTTGCTTTTGCATACTCACCAAAGTTCCGATCGAGTTCCTCCTCGGTCATGCCTGGACCGTAGTCGATCACTTGGCAGGTGCGGCTTGGAAATAGCGACCTGTGTTGCTTGGAGTAGACCTCGACGATGATTCGTCCCTCTCCCCGCTGGGCAAGCTTCTTCTTCAAGGACGCAGTGTCGATTCGGTCACCGGCGCTTAGCCCCAGGATCTTGTCGACCAAACCAGCGGAGTGGGATATGCCCAACTGGTTCTTCAGGGCGCTGTCGGAGTTGGTGATCAGCTCGGTAAGCGTCTTCAGGAAACTCCCCCCAACCGCCTTGTTGGTTTGACGCCTCTTTTCACGGCCTGCCCAAGTAATGACGCGCTTAGCCATCTTGGCCCTCCGGTCTGAATCGTGGTCCCAGCTCAAGCCCTCGGAACAGTGAGGGGAATGAGGTTTCTAGCTGCGTTAGGAGTTCTGTAATCTCTTGGTCGCCGGCCCTTCGCGCGGAATCCTTTAGATCGTTAAGACGACGGCGCTTCGCAGCGGGCGGCGTGTGATCGAAGACTTCGAGCGCGGAATAGACATGAATGATGTCGCGCTGCTCAAGCGGGGTTGTCTTCCAGCGCTCGAAGAGCCTGCTCGATCGGATTCGAGCAACCTCCGATTTGAAGTCTAAGTCCCTTGCTCGTTCGGAGCGCTTGGAGCCTGGTTGTCTTGGAGCCTCAGTCGGGCTGCCGAGAACGACGTTTCCGACCTTCGGATAGCCGATCCGACGAAGCATCTCGCTAACGAAGGCTTGACCACTTGGAGTGATCGCATACCCGCGGCGGTTACTCCCGGAGAGCCAACCCCGATATTTCGGGCCTCCCTGCAGGAGGGACCGCAAGGATCGGTTCGCGTCGGGAAACTCCGGAAAGGAATCCATAGCGAAGCGCTTGGGGAATAGGCGGTGGTTTGCTACCGCGATCGACTCGACTGTCGGTCGTAGGCCCCACTCACGGAGCCAGTGGATCGTGAACACGGTGAGAGCAGCAAGCTGTTCGTTCTGGTAACGTTCCAACGGAAAGGGCCCGACTCGCAGGAGGCCGCGCTCAGTCTTCATCGAGATCTTCCGAGTGCTTTCGGCCATCCTATGAACCCCTTTTCCCCCGACTTCTTCCTCTGCGTTTTGATCGCCGGTGGCGCGGAGGCACTTCTGGAACTCCCCATGCCCTCAATGCGTAGAGACCCTTGCCCACTCGGCAAACCTCGTCAGATCGAGAGAGGTACACGATCACGTTGGCGTCCGTTCCCTTCCCCGGGATTGGGATGCCCTTCTGCTCCAGAGCCAGCCGAAGATCGGTTATGTGAAGGGGCTTGCCGCTTTCCTCAAGGACGGCAACCGCGGCCCGCCTTACGGGATGCTCTGAAGACCTGCGCTTCTTGGCGGGGACCTTGGCTCGAGGCGGTCCCTCTCGGAGGTTCCGGCGCGACGAGCGCTTCCAGCGCGTGTTTCTTCCGCATGTCTTCTGCAATCTCGGCCCGAAGGCGCGAGGCCTCAGCTTCGTTCGCCTGAATTCGGTCAGTGACCTCCTGAAGCCAGCTGCGTACGGTACGCTCGTCAATCATCCTATAACCCTAGCTACCATTATACACAAGGCCAGAGAAAACTCAAAATCAGTAGCCGAGACCCTCGATCAGTCAATCCGAGGTTGACTCGGTCTGCGCAAGCAGCGCAGGCGCGGTTGCTGTTTTCAATTTAGGAGAACCCCCGAGTCTGGTCCAGGATGAGGTGTTTCTGGATCTTGCCGAGGGCGTTCTTCGGGAGGTCTTCGACGACGCGGACTTCGCGGGGGCGCTTGTAGTCGGCGAGAGACTTCGAGCAGAAGGTGGAGAGCTCTTCGAGGAGGGAGTCCGGGGAGGGGGCGGGGGCGGAGGACGGGTGGAGGACGACGGCGGCGACGATGCGCTGGCCCCAGAGGCGGTCGGGGGCGCCGATGACGGCCACGTCCTTGACGAGCGGGTGGCGGCGGAGGACGTCCTCGATCTCGCGGGCGGAGATCTTGAAGCCGCCGCGACTTGATGAAGTCCACGGACTTGCGGCCGGCGATCGTGACGTAGCCGTCGCGGTCCCGGCTGCGCGACGTCGCCGGTGACGAACCAGCCGTCGCGGAAGGAGGCGGCGGTCTCCTCGGGGCGGCCCCAGTAGCGGGTCATCATGCCGTTGCTCCGGGCCAGGATCTCGCCGGGCTCGCCGGGAGCGGCGTCGCGGCCCGACTCGTCCACGATCCGGATCTCGCAGCCGGGCGATCGGCAGGCCGACCGTGCCGGGGCGGCGGTCTTCGTAGGTGTTCGACAGCGTGAAGAGCGTCTCGCTCATGCCGTAGCGCTCGAGGATGCGGTGGCCCGTCAGCTCTTCGAACCGCAGGAAGTCGTCGGCCGCGAGCGCGGCGCTGCCGGAAGTAAAGAGCCGGCCCCGCGCGAGGGCGGCAGCGGCCTCCGGCCTCTGCGCCAGGAGCTCCAGGAGCTTGACGTACATCGTCGGGACTCCCTGGAAGAGGGTCGCGCCGTCCCGCTCGAAGGCCTCCACGATCCGGCCGGCGTCGAAGCGCTCGAAGAGGAGCATGGTCATCGCGTTCAAGAGGGCGCCGTGGACTCCCAGGCCGAGGCCGTGCACGTGGAAGAGCGGGAGCGCCAGCGCCATCCGGTCCTCCGGCGAGAAGCGCCAGAGGCGCGTCACGGCTTCCGTGTTCGCCACGACGGCGCGGAAGGAGAGCTCGACCCCCTTGCTCTTTCCCGTGGTTCCCGACGTGTAGAGGAGGATCGCCGGGTCTTCGTCTGCGGGGAGCGGCGCGGCCTTTCGGGCGCCGGAGGGCCGTCTCGGCGAGCCGATCGAAGGCGACATCCTTCGCGAGGGGCGCCGAATCTCTCGGCGCCGGTCCAGATGCGGAAGGCGAGGCCCGGAGGCGGCGCGAGATCCTCCAGGACGCGCGCGCAAGGCGAGCCCGCGCGCAGGAGGATCGCCTTCGCGCCCGAATCCGTGAGGATGTGCGCGAGCTCCTCCTCCCGGTAACGGGTGTTGATCGGAACGTGGATCGCGCCCAGCCGGTAATGGCCGAGGAGCGCCACGATGACCTCGGGAGACGTCTCGGCGAAGACGGCCACGCGGTCGCCGGGCTCGATCCCCTTCGCCCGCGAGGCCGCGCGCGTAGGCCGCGGAGAGCCGGTCGAGATCCGCGAAGGTCCACGTCCGGCCTTCGAACACGATCGCCGGCTTCTCCGGATGGCTTTCCAGCGCCGCGAAGAGACGCTCGGCGTGGCTCATACGGAACCGGAGCCCAGGAACTCCTCCGCGAGGCGCGGGTTCCGGGAGAGCTCGTGCACGGAGCCGGACAACGTCACGCGGCCCGTTTCCAGGACGCAGGCGCGGTCGGCCAGCTTCAGGGCGTGAAGGACGTTCTGCTCGACGAGCAGGATCGTGACGCCCTCTTCCCGGATCCGTCTCAAGGCGTCGAAGACCTCGCGCACGAGCAGCGGGGCGAGGCCCAGGGTGGGCTCGTCCAGGAGGAGGAGGCGGGGGCGCGCCATCAGCCCCCGGCCGATCGCGCACATCTGCTGCTCTCCTCCCGAGAGCGTCCCGGCCTTCTGCGCCGATCGTTTCTCGAGCTGCGGGAACATCGCGAAGACCCGCTCCAGGGTCCGCGGCCCTCTCTCTTCGCGCGGAGCGGGAATACGCCCCCATCTCGAGGTTCTCGCGCACCGTCATGCCCGGCCAGAGCTGGCGCGACTCCGGGATCAGGACGAGGCCGCGCGCCACGAGCTCGTACGGCGGCAGACCGCCGACGTCCCGGCCCTCGAAGAGGATCCGGCCCCGGCGAGGCGCGAGCAGGCCGCAGAGACTCTTCAGGATCGTCGTCTTGCCGGCGCCGTTGGCGCCGATCAGCGTGACGACCTCCTATTCCGCGACTTCGAAGGACACGTCCCAGACGGCCTGGACGTCGCCGTAGAAGACGTCGATGTTCTGAACCGAGAGGATTTGTGAATTGTGATTTGTGATTTGTGATTGACCGGAGCCCGGAGAACTGTTGTCTGCCCTAATCACAAATCACCAATCACCAATCACAAATTGCTTTCGACGGGTTCCGTGCCCAGATACGCCGAGACCACCTCCGGGTCCCGGATGACTTCCGAGGGCGTTCCCTCCGCGATCTTCTGTCCGAAGTTCAGGACCAGGATCCGGTCGGAGACGCCGACGACGGCGTGGACGTGGTGCTCGATCATCAGGACGGTCACGCCCGAGTCGCGGATGGAGCGGATGAGCTTCATCGCGTCCTGGATCTCCGAGGGGTTCAGGCCTCCCATGACCTCGTCGAGGCAGAGGACCTCCGGCTCGGTCGCGAGAGCGCGCGCGATCTCCAGGCGCTTCAGCTCCCCGATCGTGAGCGTCCCGGCGAGGGCGCCGGACTTTCGGGCGAGGCCCGTCTTCTCGAGGATCTCCCCGACGCGCTGTCCGGCGTCTTCCTTGCGGCGGCGGCCCGACGCCGAAGTGGGCGCCGACCGAGACGTTCTCCTCGACGGTCATGTCCCGGAACGGTCTCACGATCTGGTGCGTCCGGACGAGACCCCGCGCCACGACGGCGTGATTGGGGAGGCGGTCGATCCGGTCGCCGCGGAAGCGGACGGTCCCGGAGGTCGGGACCGCGGCGCCGACCAGGCACGAGAAGAGCGTCGTCTTGCCCGCTCCGTTGGGGCCGATGACGCCGAAGATCTCGCCCCGGGCCACGTCGAAGTCCACGCCCGCGAGGGCGAGGAGCCCCTCGTAGCGCTTCATCAAGCCGCGGACCGAGAGGATCGCTTCAGCCGGCATCGGGCACCGGCCTCGAGAAGGAGCGCGCGACTCCGCGCCGCAGGCGGTGGAAGAGGCCGAGCAGCCCCTTCGGCTCGAAGAGCATCACGGCGATGAGCATCCCGCCGTAGATGAAGAGGTACGAGTCGCGCAGCCCGGGACTCGAGAGGAGCTTGATCTGCAGGTAGCCGAAGAGGAGCGCCCCGAGGACGGGCCCCGCGATCGTGCCGAGGCCGCCGACGATCGGCATCAGCACGATCGAGAGCGACAGGCGGAAGTCGAAGACCGAGTTGGGAGAGATGTACTGGAAGTTGATCGCGAAGAGGCTCCCGGCCACCGCGACGATCGCCGCCGAGAGGGCGTGGACGAGGAGCTTGTACTTCGCGGAGTTCACGCCGAGCGCCTCGGCGGCGTCGATGTCCTGCCGGATCGCGGCGAGGGCCTGCCCGAAAGGGCTCGCCTTGATCCACGCGGCGAGCGCCACGACGGCGACCGCGAGGACCACCATCGAGGAGTAGTCGCGCGTGAAGTCGAAGGAGCCGGCGGGCATCCGGAGGCCCGAGGACCCGCCCGTGAAGGCGACGCCGGCCGCGACGACCCGCACCGCCTCGGACACTCCGATCGTGGCGATCGTGAAATACGGGCCTCGCAGGCGGAAGGTCGGCAGGCCCACGACGAAGGAGAAGGCCGCGGCGAGCAGGGCGGCCAGAGGAAGCGTCGCGTACGGGTGGACGCCCTGGAGCGAGAGGAGGGCCGTCGTGTAGGCGCCGATCCCGATGAACGCGGAATACCCGATCGAGACCTGACCCGCGAAGCCGCCGAGCATGTTCCAGGCGGAGGCCAGGATGACGGCGAACGCGACGTTCCAGATGTCGTTCAACGTCCCCCGCTCGAGAAACCGGGGCGCCGCCAGGAGGAAGACGAGGGCCGCCGCCTCGATCGCGGCCAGCCGGATCCAGCGGGAGCCGGGTCTCACGAAATGGTCCTGTGGCGGGAGGCGAGGCGGCCGAAGGCGCCGAGCAATCCCTGCGGGAACGCGACGAGCGCGACGACGAGCAGCGTGAAGGAGAGCGCGTCCTGAAAGGATGTGGGGAGCGAGGTATAGCCGCCGACGACGGTCTCCAGAAAGGCCAGCAGGAAAGCGCCGGCCGCGACGCCGGCCACGCTCTCCATCCCCGCGAGCACGATGATGCAGAAGGACTTCAGGAGGAAGCTCCTTCCGAAATCGGGCGTGAAGGCGTACATCGTCGCGAGGAGGGTCCCCGCGGCCCCGGCGAAGGCGGTCCCGATGCCGAACGCGACGGCGGAGATCCGGTCCGCGTTGACTCCGGCGATGAGCGCCGCGTCGCGGTTCTGCGTGACGGCGCGGATGGCCCGGCCCAGGTACGTGCGCCGGAGAATGAACTGGAGGATGAGAAGCGACGAGGCGCTGACCGCGAAGACCGCGACCGACGGGATTCCGACCCGCACGCCGAAGAGCACGACGGACTTCATCGTGTAGCCGGTCAGGATCGATTGCGTGTCGCCGCTCCAGATCGCGTAGGCGAGGTTCTGCAGCACGAGCCACACGCCGAAGAGGAGCAGCAGCGACTCGATCGAAGGCCCCGCCCCCGATCGCGGCAGCCGCTTGACCATCGTCACGTACAGGAGCACGCCGAATCCGAAGAAAACCGGGATGACGACCAGGAGCGAGAGAAACGGGTCCATGCCGAGACGGGAAGAGAGCGTGAAGGTCGCGTAGGCGCCCAGCATCAGCACACCCGCGTGCGCCAGGTTGATGATGCGCATGACGCCGTAGATCACCGCGAGGCCGTACGACATGGTCGCGTACAGCCCCGCCGCCAGCAGCGAGTTGACGAGGACGGCGGTGAGATCCTTCACTGGTCCAAAGTCCCGGGACCTTAGACTTTAGACCTTAGACCTTAGACCTCTCCCTTCACTGGCCCTTCGGCACCGGCGCGACGGGATCGCCCGTCTTCGAGGAGACCGGCCAGACGATGTCCACCTTGTCTCCCGGCTTGTTCTGCGTCACGACGAAGGGAAGGATCGCCTGCCCCGACGCGCTGTACTTCAGCTCTCCGCCGGGGAGGATCGAGTCCTTCAGGTCCACGGCGGCGAGCGCGCTCCGGATCGCCTCCGGCTTCAAGGAGCCGGCCTTCCCGAGTGCCACGGCGAGAGCGCGCACGGTCTCGTAGGCCAGCGCGTGGTACCACTGGGGCTCGCTCCCCATGGCGGCCTTCCACTTGGTGTTGAACGCCTTGACCTGCGGGTACGGCAGCAGGTCGGACCACCAGCCGCTCGCGAAGATGTAGTCGGTCGCCGGGCCGAGGGCTTTCCGGCCCGCCGCGTCCGCTCCTCGCGCGCCGTAGGTGATCATCAGGTGGTAGAGGCCCATCTGCGTGTACGTCCGGTGCATCGAGATGTAGTCCTCCAGGTGCGCGTCGGCCATGAAGAGGTCGGCCTTCGCGGCGGCGACTCGGGTCAGAAGAGGCTTGAAGTCCGGCATGTTCAGCTCGAAGCTCTCTTCGACCGCGATCGAGAAGTCGCCCGGATGCGCCTTGACGTAGTCGTGGACTCCCTGCGCGTAGTCCTTCCCGTGCTCGGTGTTCTCGAGCACCAGGGCGATCTTCAACGGCTTCTTCAGCTTCCCGGCCGCGACGAGGGAGGCGAGGAAGTCCATCTGCGTCTGCGACAGGACGTCCACCGGGGAGAGAGTGCCGAAGACCCACTTGCTGCGGCCGTAGATGCCGCGGGCCCCCGCTCCGCCGGAGATGTAGGGAATGCCGTAGCGTTCGGGCACGACGCTCTGCGCCTGGACGAGATGGGAGCCGTACCCGCCGATGACGACGTCCACCTTCTGCTGCGTCATGAGCTGCTCGACGAGCTGCGCGCTCTTGGCCGCGTCGGAGGTGTCGTCCAGGAGCGTCAGGTCGATCTTCATCGCCTTTCCGCCCACGGTGACGCCGCCGGCGTCGTTGACCTCCTTGACCGCGAACTCCGTCGCCTGCTTGTAGGCGCCCCCGATCTTCGACTCCTTGCCCGTGACGGGCAGGACGGCGCCGACCTTGATGGTGGCATCCGCGGCGCGGAGAGCGCCGGGAAGCGCGGCGGCGACGAGCGCTCCGGCAAGCACGATCCGGAGAATGACGAACCCTCTGTTCGAGATCATGGCTTTCCCTCCTCCAAAAGCGGCGTCTCCCGCGACGCCACGACAGGAACGCGATGAATCACTGATGGAACCCAAGGATATTACGGAGTCGGCGCGCACAGGAACCCGTCGGCGAGGAGGCCGACGGCGAGCGCGGTGACACAACTGCCGGCGACACCCGGCCAGCCCCAGGCCTGCCAGGCGTAGCCGGGAAGAAACGAACCGACGCTCGCGCCGACGTAATAGAACGTCACGTAGAGGGCGCCGGCCGCTCCCTTGGCGCCGGCGGCATTGGCGTTGACGAACGCCGGCGCCGTGGACTGCACCGCGAACATCCCGACGCAGAGGACCACGAGCGAGACGACGATGGCCGGCAAGGAGTGCACCAGAGTGCCCAGGATGCCCGCCGCGGCGATCGTGAGCCCCACCGCCATGACGGCGCGCCGCCCCACGCGGCCGGAGATCTTTCCGGAGACGAGCGAAGTGAAGACGCCCGCGATGTAGACCAGGTACACGGAGGAGACGAGCGCCGTGGACAAACGAAACGGCGGCGCCGTCAGGTAATACGGCAGATACGTGAAGACGCCGATGAAGGCGAAGAAGACTCCCCCGCCGATCACGAAGGCTCCGATCAGGCGGCGGTTGCGGAAGTGGACGAACATGCCGCGGTAGGCGCTGCCGAGCCGGATCCCGGCCGCTCCCTGCCCCGCGGGGAGCCCGCGCGCGATCGCCGCCGCGCCGACGAGGGTCACGAACCCGAAGAAGAGGAAGGGCGCGCGCCAGTTGGTCCCCGCCGCGATGAGACCCGACAGGACCCTGCCGGTCAGGCCTCCCGCCACCGAGGCCGCGATCCAGCCGCCGACCTTCGGGCCCAGGTCCGCCTCGCTGTAGTAATCGCCGATGTAGGCGACCGCGACCGCGGTGACTCCCGGCATGAGAAACCCCTGCAGGGCGCGGAAGACGAGCAGCATGTGGAAGGAAGAGGCGAGCGCGCAAAGGGCCGTCGGAATCGCGAGCAGGAAGCAGCTCGTGACCATGACGGGCTTTCGTCCGACCGCGTCGGAGAGCGAGCCGTAGGCGCTCGAGACGACGGCAATCATCAGGACGACGACCGAGATCGTGAGCCCCGCGGTGGCGGGAGCGACGTGGTACTCCTTCGAGAGGAGCGGCAGGATCGGCTGAGTGATGTAGAGATCCGCGTAAACCGCCACGGTCGCGAAATTCAGCGCCGTGACCGTCGCGACGGCTGCTCTGCCCCTCTCCCGGCGGGAGAGGGACGGGGTGAGGGGGCCTCTTGCCTTCCCTCATTTCTGAAAGATTCGGTTCGCAGGTTCAGTTCCAACCCCTCACCCTGACCCTCTCCCCTCGGGGGAGAGGGAATAAAACTACAGCCCCAGGTATGCCTGACGGATCCGCGGGTCCTCCAGCAGCCGCGGCGCCGTGTCGGCCTGGATGATTCTCCCCGTCTCGAGCACGTAGCCCCTGTGCGCGTGCTCGAGCGCGACCTGGACGTCCTGCTCGACGAGAAGCACGGTCGTGCCCTTGCGGTTGATCTCCGAGATCAGCTCGAGCAGCGTGTCCACGACGAGCGGGGCGAGGCCGAGCGAGAGCTCGTCGATCAAGAGCAGGGTCGGCCGGCTCATCAGGCCGCGGCCGATCGCGCACATCTGCTGCTCGCCGCCGGAGAGGCGCCCGGCGAGCTGGCTCGCCCGCTCCTTCAAACGCGGCAGCAGGCCGTACACCCATTCGAGGTCTTCCTCGATCCGGACCCGGTCGCGCCGCAGGTACGTTCCCTGAAGGAGGTTCTCCCGGACCGTCAGCCCGGCGAAGAGGCGCCGGCCCTGGGGAACATGAACGACGCCGGCCTCCACGACCTCCTCGGGACGCGCGCGCGTCAGGTCCCGGCCCGCGAACCGGATGGAGCCCGACCGCGGCTTGATCAACTGGGAGAGCGTGTACAGGAGCGTCGTCTTCCCCGCGCCGTTGGCGCCGATCAGGGCGACGATCTCTCCCTGCTTCACCTCGATCGAAACGTCCCAGAGGATCTGGACCTGCCCGTACCCCGAGGACAGGTCCCTGACCTCGAGAAGCGTTTCCCCCGGCAGCGGCAGGCCGGGCTTCCAGGCCTCCTCCTCCTCGATGGGAACTTTCCGGAAGACTCCTTCGAGGGTCATCCGCTCCGGCCGGCCCGCCGTCCTCGCCCGCTTCGCGAAGCGCTCGCCCAGGTACGCCTCGATGACCTCCGGGCTCTCGACGATCTCCTCGGGCCTGCCCTCCGCGATCTTTCGGCCGTAGTGGAGCACGACCAGCCGGTCGGAGATCCCCATGATCGCCTTCATGACGTGCTCGATGACGAAGAGCGTGACGCCGTCGCGGTTGATCTGCCGCAAGAGCTCCATCGCGCTCTCGGTCTCCGTCGGGTTCAGGCCGGCCATCACCTCGTCCAGGAAGAGAAGCTCCGGGTCCATGGCGAGGGCCTTGGCCAGCTCCAGGCGCTTCAAGTCCGGGATCGTCAGGTCCGAGGCGGTGTGGTCGATGCGGTGCTGGAGGCCGACCCTCGTTAAGACCTCCTCGGCCCGCTCGCGCGCCTCCGCCGCCGTGCGCTCCTTTCCGCGCGCCCCGAACATCGCGCCGATCGCGACGTTGTCCCGGACGGTGAGCTGCTTCAGCGGCTTGACCACCTGGAACGTGCGGGCGATCCCGAGCCGCCCGATGGCGTAGCTCGGCAGCTTCGTGATGTCCTCGCCGCGAAAGAGGATCGACCCCGAGGTCGGCTTGTCGAGCCCCGTGATGCAGTTGACGAACGTCGTCTTGCCGGCGCCGTTGGGCCCGATGACGCCGAGGACCTCGCCCTTGTGGATCGTCAGGTCCACGTCCGCGACCGCCGCGAGGCCCCCGAAGCGCTTCGTGATCGAGCGCGCGTAGAGGAGCGGGGGACCGGAACCGTGAGGCGTTAGGCGTGAGGCGTCAGGCGAAGCAACCGTTTTTCCTCCGGAGTCCTGCATTCGTGCCTCGCCTTACGCCTTACGCCTTACGCCTGACGGCTTCGGTCAATCCAAGCGGCTCGCGCGCACGTTGGCGAGCAGGACGTCGGAGCCGAAACGGCCCGCCGCGCGCCACCACGGCGAGCCTGCGGAAGAGCTCCATCAGGCCGCGGGGAAGAAAGACGATGAAGAAGACGATGATCGCGCCGAGCACCGTCGGGTGGAGCTCCAGGAAGTGGCTCCAGACGTAGGTCGAAAGGAGCTGGTAGACGGCCGCGCCGAGGAGCGGCCCCCACACCGTGCCCGTCCCCCCCATGATGCAGGCGATGATCATCTGGAGCGTGTACTCGATCTTGAAGAAGTCGTTGGGAGCGACGTGGATGTTCTGGTAGGCGATGATGCCGCCGGCGCAGGACGCGAAGACCGCCGAAAGGGCGAAGGCCGCCACCTTGAACATCGTCGTGTTGATCCCGAGCATCCGCGCGGCGTCCTGGTCCTCCCGGATCGCGACCCAGCCGTAGCCGAGCTTGGAGCGCGCGAGCCGGGCGGTGACCGCGATCCCCGCCACGACGAACCCCAGGGCCGTGTAGTAGAAGAAGGCGCTGTCGCTCCTCACCGGCAGGTCGATGCCGGTCGCGCCCTCCGTGACGCGGTCCCAGGCGCCGGCGATCTCCCGGAAGGACTCGGCCACCCCGAGCGTCGCGATCGCGAAGTAGTGCCCCTTCAGGCGGAGCACCGGGATTCCGACGAGCGTCGCGACGAGCGCCGAGAGCAGCGCCCCCGCGAGAAGCGCCGGGAAGAAGGAGAGATGCCACTTCGACAGCATCAGGAGGCCCGTCGTGTAGGCGCCGATCCCGAAGAACGCGACGTTGCCGAAGGCGGCGTAGCCCGTGTATCCCCCGATGAAGTTCCACCCCTGCGCCATCAGCGCCAGGCACAGCACCGTCGTGTAGGTCAGCAGCTTGTACGAGGAGACAAAGCGCGGCAGGAGGAGAAGCCCGGCCAGCACGACAGCGAAGAGGAGCAGTCGGACCGCTTTCATGTTCCGCCGCACGCTAGCTGAACGACTTCCCGGCGATTCCCTGCGGACGGACGACGAGCAGCAGCACCAGGATCCCGAACGTGACCGCCTGGGAGAACGCCGGCAGCCGCGAGCCCACGAAGACCTCGATCACGGAATAGATCGCCGCGCCGATCAGGACGTTGGCCACGTTGCCGAGCCCCCCGAGCACGCAGATGACGAAGGCCCGCTCGGTGTAACCGCCGCCGAGGTTCGGATCGAACGGGACGACCATCGAGAGGAGCGACCCGGCCGCGCCCGCGAGCGCCGCGCCGATCCCGAACGTCAGCGCGTAGATCGTCGTCACCCTGACGCCCGTCAGCCTCGCCGCGTCGATGTCCATGCCGGTTCCCCGGATCGCGCGGCCGAGCCGGCTGCGAGTCAGGAAGGCCGCGAGCAGCAGCACGAGGACGATCGAGACGCCGAGCGCCCCCAGCCGGATGTACGGGACGCGGACCGGGCCGAGGGTGAAGCCCGTTCCGCTGTACGGCGTCATGACCGACCGCGTGTCCGCCTTGAAGAAGTAGTTCATGAGATTGACGATCAGGATCTCCAGGCCGAACGTCAGGAGAAACGTCGCCAGGAGCGGCGCGCGGATGACCTGGTTGATGAGAGACCGCTGGATCAGGTACCCCAGGCCGAAGAGCGCGATCATGGAGACGGGGATCGAGAGAAACGGATCCACCTTCCAGAACTCGTGCATCCCGAAGGTGAGATAGGCGCCGATCACGATGAAGGCGCCGTGAGACAGGTTGACGATATTCATGATGCCCCAGACGAGCGAGAACCCCAGGGCGACCAGCGCCAGGATCCCGGAGAGGAGCAGCGCGTTGACCGCGATCTGGCCGAGTTCGGCGCCGCTCATGAGTCAGGTGGTAGGTGGTAGGTGTTAGGTGGTAGGGACCGGGGGCCCGAAAAACATCGTTCCACCCCTACCACCTTCCACCTACCACCTACCACCTATCTCTTGTCCCAGGGGGGCATCGGATAGAGGGCCGCCTTCTCGGCCACGTCCCATGGCCAGACCGTGTACTTGTTGCCGTCGGGCTGGTACTGCTCGGCCGCCATCGACTTGTAGATGTTGACGCCGCGGGAATCGAACTTGATCTTGCCGTAGAAGGTCATCATGTCGAGGGCGGCGAGCGCGTCGCGCACCTTCGTGGGCTCGATGGAGCCCGCCTTCTCGATCGCTTTCTGGTAGGCGATCACGGCGACGGCCGACTCGGCGACCTGGTACGGGACGATCTTGTATTCCGAGTGCTTCGCGCGGAAGGCGGCGCCGAACGCCTTGGGCGTCTTCCAGGCGTCCTCCCCGTCGTACTGCAACGCCTCGGTCCACTGCGTGGCGCCGAAGATGTAGTCGGCGGCCTTGCCGAGATTCGCGCGGAACTCCGGCGACGACGGCCCGACGGAGAACCCCATCGCCCTCGGGTTGACGTTCAGATCCCTGGCCTGCTTGACGATGAGCAGGGAATCCTGCAGGTGCCCGGAGCCCAGGATGATGTGCGGGTTCTTCCCCTTGATGGCGGTCAGCAGAGCGCTCACGTCCTGAGCGTTGGTCGGATAGAGCTCGAAGTAGACGACGTCCAGCCCTTTTTCCCTGGCGTAATCCGCCGCCCCGCCCGCGACCTCTTTCGAAAACGCCTCGTTCTCTCCCAGGATCGCGACCGTCCTGGCCGACGGGTCCTTCTTGATGATCGTTTCGAGGACGCCGCGCAGGTAGTTCTTTGCGGGCGAGAGAATCATGAACGTGTACTTGTAGCCCTTCGAGAAGATGGCCTCGGCCGAGCCGTTGGCCTCGACCATCGGGATCTTGTACCTCTCGCAGAGAGGCGCCGCGGTGCCCGTGGGGGACGAGCCGTACGGCCCGAGAATCAGGTTGACCTTGTCTTCGTTGATGAGCTTCTCGATCAACTGCGCCGTGCGCTCCGGCTTGGTCTCGTCGTCGTAGTACTTGAGCTCGACCTTGTACGTCTTGCCGCCGACCTTGATGCCCCCCATCTCGTTGATCTTGTCGATGGCGAACTGGTAGCCGTCCCTCGTGTACTCCCCTTCCTTGGCCGTCTTGCCGGTGATCGAGATGGCGGCGCCGAACACGATCGTGTCGGCCGCCAGGGCGGGCATCGCGCCGAGCGGGAGAGCCAGCGCAAGCGCCGCGAGCAGCGTCTTTCTCATCGAAAGCCTCCTTTCCGCAAACGAATCGTCGTTGGGCCGGAACTATATTCCCAGTGGCGGCGGTAAGGACAGAACGGACGGAGGTCGGCGATGAACGGTGTTCCTGCGATGGCGCGTCTTGTCGGAGTGTGGAGCCTGGAGGCGATCCGCGACCGTCTCCCCGACGGCCGCGTGGAGGATCATCCCGACTTCGGCGCGAGCCCGACAGGCCTGATCGTCTACACGGAGTCCGGACACGTCTCGGTCCAGTTCATGCGAAGCGGGCGTCCACGGTGGCGAAACGAGGACGAACCCGCGGACGCCGAGCGGGCAGAAGCCGCCCGCGGTTACGGCGCCTACGCCGGCCGCTACGAAGTCGACGAAGCGGCCGGCGTCGTGCATCATCACGTGGAGACGGCGCTCATCCCCAACCGGATCGGCGTCACACTGACCCGGTTCTTCTCCTTCGAGAGCAACCGGCTGATGCTTTCCCCGCCGCGCTTCCTGCGTGACGGCGTCGAGATCCACCGGACGCTCGTCTGGAGGCGGCTCGCCTAGGTTCTCCTCGTCCCTGTCATCCTGAGCGCAGCGAAGGATCTGCCCTCGTGGCAATCAGCCGACCCGACCAGAGCAGATTCTTCGTCGCTACGCTCCTCAGAATGACAGCGGGATTTGCTTCGGCCCTCAGTTTGACAGGGGAGCATATCTACGGAATCAGCAGGACCTTGCCGGCGGTCTGCCGGCCTTCCAGCATCCGATGGGCCTCGGCGGCCTGCTCGAGCGGCATCTCGCGGAAGATCGAGAGCTTCAACTTTCCGTCGCGGATCCAGCCGAGGACCTGTCCGGACCGCTCGAGCAGCTCCTCGCGAAGCGCGACGTAGTGGAAGACGGTCGGGCGCGTCAGGTAGATCGAGCCCTTCTGGTTCAGGACCTGCGGATCGAGCGGGCCGACCGGGCCGCTCGACTGGCCGAAGAGGACCATCATGCCGCGCCGCGCGAGACAATTGAGCCCCTTCTCGAAAGTCGTCTTGCCGACGGAGTCGTAGACGACCTGGACTCCCTTGCCGCCGGTGATGCGCTTGACCTCCGCCTCGAAGTCCTGCGCCTCGTAGTCGATCACCTCGTCGGCGCCGGCCTTCGCGGCGATGGCCGTCTTCTCCGGGCCGCCGGCCGTCGCGATCACGAAGGCGCCGCGGATCTTCGCGACCTGGCAGAGCAACTGTCCCGCGCCGCCGGCTCCCGCATGGACGAGGCACGTGTCGCCGGCTTTCAGCGGGTACGTCGAGCATGCCAGGTACTGCGCCGTCATCCCCTGGAGCATCGCCGCGGCGGCCTGCTTGAAGCCGACTCCCTCCGGGATCGGAACGAGCTTCTCCACCGGCGCCGCCGCGTATTCGGCATAGGACCCCGCCAGGTTGACGGAGGCGACGCGGTCCCCGACGCGCACGCCGGTGACATCCGGTCCGACGGCCGCGACGGTCCCCGCTCCCTCCTGCCCCAGCGTCAGCGGAAACGAGGCCTTGTAGGCGCCGGTGCGGAAATAGACGTCGATGTAGTTCAACCCGGCGGCCTCGATCTTGACGACCGCCTCTCCGGCCTTCGGCTCGGGCCGGGCAACGTCTTCGTATCGGAGAACCTCGGGGCCGCCGGGCGCGTGGGCGCGAATTGCTTTCATGACCGCGCCGGGAAACCGAAAACGGGAAACGGAAAATGACTCAGGCACATGATGAGATCATTTCACGCCTCATGCCGAGTCGGTCAAGCTTCCCATGAGACGACGCGCCATCGCGCTGCTCGCCACGGCGCATCTCTTCGATGACGTCAACCAGGGCGTCATCCCGGCGCTCCTCCCCTTCTTCATCGCCGAGCGCCATTTCACGATCGCGGCGGCCGCCGGACTGGTCTTCGCCTCGAACATCGCCTCCTCCGTTCTCCAGCCGCTCTTCGGTCTTCTCGCGGACCGGCGCAGCCTCCCCTGGCTCGTGCCCGTGGGGCTGCTCCTCGCGGGCACGGGCGTGGCGCTGGCGGGACTCGCGCCCTCCTACGCGCTCGTGCTCGCCGCCGCCGCGGTGACCGGGATCGGAGTCGCCGCCTTCCACCCGGAGGCCGCCCGGCAGATCTACTCCCTCTCCGGCGAGCGGCGCGCCACGGCGATGAGCTTCTTCGCCGTCGGCGGCAATCTCGGCTTCGCCCTCGGCCCCGCTCTCGCGACGCCTCTCCAGATCGCCTTCGGTCTGCGCGGAACGGTCCTGCTCGTCCTGCCCGCCCTCGCGATGTCTCTCGTCCTCCTGCGCGTGGGAGCCCGCGCCCCGACGGGGACCGCGCCTGCATCGGAGCACCGGCGGAAGTCCGCCCCGGACCGGTGGGCCGCGTTCGCCCGGCTCTCCGCGCCCGTCCTCTGCCGCGCGATCGTCTTCTACGGGTTGAACACCTTCATCCCTCTCTACTGGATTCACGTCTTCGGCTCCTCGAAAGCCGCCGGCGGCGCCGCGCTGACGCTGATGCTCGGCTCCGGAGTCGCCGGCACGCTGGCGGGAGGGTGGCTGGCCGACCGCTTCGGGCGGCGGGTGGTGGTGCTCGTCTCTCTGGTTGCCCTCTGTCCGTTGATGGCGGCGTTCGTCGGCACGGCGAGCCGGGCAACGGCGCTGGCGCTGCTCGTTCCGATCGGCCTGGCGCTCTACGCGCCCTTCTCGGTCATGACGGTGATGGGCCAGGAATACCTGCCCGGGCGCGTCGGCACAGCCTCGGGCCTCACGATCGGCCTCGCCGTGACGCTCGGAGGCCTGGCGGCACCCCTCCTCGGCCGCTTCGCCGACCTCCACGGCGTGAAAGCGGCCGTCTCTCTGCTCGTCCTGATCCCTCTCGCCGGCGCCGCCGCGACCCTGACCCTGCCGCGCGAGCTGCCCGGGCCGGCCGAGCCTGACGGTAGGATGGCCTGATGGATCCGGTCGAGCGCGTGCGCGTCCGGTCGCGCGAAGAGGGCGCCGACATCGAGCGCGAAGACACGCTGGCCGTGGAAGAGCCGCTGGAGATCCGGATCGCATCGGAAGAGGGAGGGCCGGTCTCCTCCTTCGTCACCACGATGCGCACGCCGGGAAACGACGAGGAGCTCGCCGCCGGATTGCTCTTCGCGGAAGGGGTGCTGGAGGACCGATCGGATCTTCGGAGCATCGCGAGGCCGGCGGACCCGCGAATCGACCCGGAGCTGAAGGCGAACGTCCTCGTCGTGACGCTCGGGCCGGCGGCATTCGAGCGCGCGGCGAAACTGAGCCGCGGGACCGTGATGGGCTCCGCCTGCGGGGTCTGCGGCAAGACCTCCATCGAGAACGTGATCCCATCCGATCGCCCGCCCCTGACCTGCCCCTTCACGGTGACGGCGGAGCTCCTCCACGAGCTTCCGCTACGCCTGCGCGAGCGGCAGTCCCTGTTCGCCAGGACGGGCGGGCTCCACGCCGCGGGCCTCTTTTCCGCCGGGGGCGCGCTCCAGGAGATCCGCGAGGACATCGGGCGGCACAACGCGACCGACAAGCTGGTGGGAGCCTTTCTGCTTCGGGGCGAGCTCCCCCTCTCCGACCGGATCCTCGTCGTCTCCGGCCGGGCCGGCTTCGAGATCGTCCAGAAGGCGTTCGCCGCGGGCATTCCGATCGTGGCCTCCGTCTCCGCTCCCTCGAGTCTCGCGGTCGCCCTGGCGGAGACGGGCGGCGTCACGCTCGTCGGTTTTCTTCGCGAACGGCGATTCAACGTCTACGCGAACGCGGAGCGCATCGCGGGGAGCGCGCGGTCGAAGGGCTGATCAAACTTCGGACAATCCCTCGATTTCTCAAGTCCCGGTTAACTCCGCTTGACAAGAAAGGCGCGAAGTCTTGGAATACGTCCCAAGTATTGAGACGCCCCTGGCGCCCGCGAAGGAGGACCTGATGGAACTCACGCGTCGCGGATTCTTCAAAGCAACCACCATCGGCGGGACCATCGCCCTCGGCTTCGACGTCTCCAAGGCCGAGGCGGAGATGCGGGAGTTCAAGATCTCCCGCACGACCGAGACGCGCAGCATTTGCCCCTACTGCGCGGTCGGGTGCGGCGTGATCCTCCACACGCTCGGCGACAAGTCGAAGAACGCCAAGGCGGCGGTCGTCCACGTGGAGGGGGATCCGGATCAGCCGGTGTCTCGCGGCACGCTGTGCCCCAAGGGGATCACGCTCAAGGACGACATCACCCACAAGAACCGGCTGACGAAGCCGATGGTGCGAAAGCCGGGCTCGGACAAGTGGGAAGACATCTCCTGGGACGAGGCGATCGCGAAGATCGCCCGCCACATCAAGACGACGCGCGACAAGTGCTTCGTCGCCAAGAACGCCAAGGGCCAGGTCGTCAATCGCAACCCCGGCATCGCCTGGATCGGCGGCTGCACCGACACCAACGAGTTCAACTACCTCCAGTGGAAAGTCATCTCGGCCCTGGGGGTGCCGTACCGGGACAGCCAGGCCCGGGTTTGACACGGCCCGACGGTGGCCAGTTTGGCCGCCACGTTCGGGCGCGGGGCGATGACCAACGGATGGGTGGACATCAAGAACACCGACGTCATCCTGGCGATGGGCGGCAATCCCGCCGAGAATCATCCCGTCGGCTTCAAGTGGTTCCTCGAGGCGCGGAAGACGCGCGGCGCCAAGATCGTCGCGGTCGATCCGCGCTTCACGCGCACCGGCGCCCTCGCGGACCTCTACGCGCCGGTCCGCGCCGGGATCGGACATCGCCTTCCTCCTCGGAATCATCCGGTACGCGATCGAGACGAAGCGCTTCCACGAGGACTACGTCAAGCTCCACACCAACGCCCCCTACATCATCGGCGAGAAGTTCGCCTTCAACGACGGCCTCTTCTCCGGGTTCGACGAGGCCAAGGGGGACTACGACAAGAGCAACTGGGGCTACGAGGCCGACGCCAAGACGAAGGCGTACGGGGTGGACCCGACGCTCCAGAACCCGCGCTGCGTCTTCCAGCTCCTGAAGGAGCACGTGGACCGCTACACGCCCGAGATGGTCGAGCGGATCTGCGGGACGCCGAAGGACAAGTTCCTGAAGGTCTGCGAGATCGTGACTTCGACCGGCAACGCCGAACGGGTGGGCACGATCACCTACGCGCTCGGCTGGACGCAGCACTCGACGGGCGTCCAGATGATCCGCGCCGCGGCGATGCTCCAGCTCCTGCTCGGCAACGTCGGGCCGGCCGGGCGGCGGAGTCAACGCCTTCCGCGGCCACTCCAACATCCAGGGCGCGACCGACACGGCCGGGACGTTCGACATCCTGCCCGGGTACCTGAAGACGCCGGCCGGCCCGCAGCAGTCCCTGAAGGAGTACCTCGAGACCAACACGCCCACGACGCTCAACAAGGAGGCGTGGGCCTCGATGAACTACTGGTCGAACTACCCGAAGTTCATGGTCTCGCTCCTGAAGGCCGCCTGGGGAAAGGCCGCGACGAAGGAGAACGACTTCGGCTACGCGTGGCTCCCCAAGGTCGACGGCAACTACTCCTGGATGTACATCTGCGACGACATGTACCGCGGCAACTCGACGCGCGCCGGAGGCAAGGAGCCCGGGCCCGGAGGGATTCATCTCCTTCGGCATGAACCCGGTCGGCCTCGGCCCGAACTCGAAGAAGTGGATCGCGGCGCTGTCGAAGCTGAAGTGGCTGGTCATGGTCGAGAACGTGGAGACCGAGACGCGCCCAGTTCTGGAAGGCGCCGAAGGAGTACGACCCGCCCGAGGCCTCCAAGATCCAGACCGAGGTCTTCCTGCTCCCCGCCGCGGACTTCGCGGAGAAGGACGGGACTTTCACCAACTCCGCGCGCTGGATCCAGTGGAAGTGGAAGGCGCTCGATCCGCCGGGCCAGGCGAAGTCCGACCAGGAGATCGTGGCGCGGATCTTCCTCGCCGTGCGGGACCTCTACAAGAAGGAGGGGGGCGCGCTACCCGAAGCGGTCACGAATCTCTCCTGGGGCTACACGAATCCCGTCGAGCCCGATCTCGGCGACGTCCTGAAGGAGATCAACGGGAAGGCGCTCGCGGACATCCCGGACCCGAAGGACAAGACGAAGACGCTGAAGACCGCCGGCCAGCAGGTGGACGGATTCGGCCAGCTCCAGGACGACGGGTCCACGATGTGCGGCAACTGGCTCCACTCGGGCGTGTACACCGAGGCGGGCAACAACGCGCAGCGCCGCTCGACCGCCGACCCGACCGGCCTCGGCATGTACCACAACTGGGGATTCTCCTGGCCGGCGAACCGCCGCGTCATGTACAACCGCGCGTCCGCCGACAAGGACGGGAAGCCCTGGGATCCGAAGCGCCCCGGGATCGCCTGGAACGGCGAGAAGTGGGTCGGCGACGTGCCCGACATGAAGCCCGACGCGCCTCCCGGCACGTTCGGCGCCTTCATCATGCTGCCGGAGGGCGTGGGCCGCCTCTTCGCGCCGGCGCTGAACGACGGCCCGTTCCCGGAGCACTACGAGGCGATCGAGGCGCCGATCGACAACCCGCTCCACCCGAAGGTCTCGTCGAACCCGGCGAGCAAGAAGTTCTCCTCCGACAAGGACGTCTACGGGAAGAAGGAGGACTTCCCGATCGTCTGCACGACCTACCGCCTGACCGAGCACTTCCACTACTGGACGCAGCACCAGCACAACGGCGTCTTGAACGAGCTGCAGCCCGGCTTCTTCGTCGAGATCCCCGAGGGGCTGGCCCAGCAGAAGGGGATCGCCAACGGCTCGCAGGTCAAGGTCACGTCGGCCCGCGGATCGATCCAGGGCACCGCGATGGTGACCAAGCGCCTCTACCCGATGAAGATCGACGGAAAGGAGATGTGGCAGATCGGGTTCCCGATCCACTGGGGCTACGCGGGAGACCCGAGCCACACGGGACCGCTCGCCAACCTGCTGACGCCGTCCGCGATGGACCCGAACACGTGGACGCCGGAATTCAAGGCGTTCCTCGTGAAGCTCGAGAAAGCGTGAGAGGAGGACGATCATGAGCCAAAACCTCGAGATCCGCCGCTCCTCCGCTTCCGTCTGGGGGAGCCTGTCGGGGATGCGCAGCGTCCCGACCGTCTCCAAGTACATCGACACGACGACCTGCATCGGCTGCAAGGCCTGCGAGGCGGCCTGCATCGAGTGGAACGACCTGCGGCGCGTCGGCACGCAGCAGACCGGCACGTACCAGACGCTGCCCACGCTCCACGCCGAGTACTGGAACCTGATCCGCTTCAACGAGCGGGACTTCGACGGCGGCATCGCCTGGCTGATGCGCAAGGACCAGTGCATGCACTGCGACGAGCCCGGTTGCCTGGCCGCCTGCCCCGCGCCCGGCGCCATCGTGCAGTACGCCAACGGGATCGTGGACGTCAACCCGGACCAGTGCATCGGCTGCGGCTACTGCGAGACCGGCTGCCCGTTCGACGTGCCGCGCTTCCACCAGACGACCGGCAAGATGGCCAAGTGCACGCTCTGCGTGGACCGGGTTTCCGTCGGCCTCGAGCCGGCCTGCATCAAGGCCTGCCCGACCGGCTGCCTGCAGTTCGGCACGAAGGACGACATGGTCGCGATGGGACTGCGCCGCGTCGATCAGCTGAAGGCGACCGGTTTCAAGGAGGCGGCGCTCTACAACCCGACCGGCGTGGGCGGAACCGGAGTCGTCACCGTGCTCGCGCACGGCGACCATCCCGACTGGTACGGCCTGCCCGCCGATCCGCACGTCCCGCTGCTCGTGAAGTTCTGGAAGTCGGTGCTGCGGCCGCTCGGCGTCGTCGCGATTTTCGGAGCGGTCATCGGCGCCTTCGGTCACTACATGAACCTCGGGCGCAAGGGGGTCAAGGGCGGCGACGCGCACGACGCGAACCTTCCCGACGAGATCAGCCGAAAGGGGGAGCATCCATGAGCGCCGCTCACCGTCCGATGGATCCCGCGGTCGTCGTCGCGCGCAAGAAGGAGAACGTCCTCGTCGGCGAGGAGATCGTCCGGCACAATCTGAACTCCCGGATCATTCACTGGTCGGTCGCGGTGACGTTCTTCGTCTCCCTCTTCACGGGGATGCCGATCTGGACGCCCCTCTTCGGATGGATGGCCGCCTTCTTCGGAGGCCTGTCGGTCTGCCGCGTCATCCACCCTGGGCCGGCGTGGCCTTCTTCATCGCGGCGCTCTTCATGTTCTTCGACTGGGTGGGCGAAATGACGATGACCAGGCGCGAGAGGAAGGGGTGGTGGGGCCCGCTCCTTTTCCGGTACCTGCGCTGGGAGGTCGAGGACGTCGAGACCGGAAAGTACAACGGCGGGCAGAAGTTCTTCTTCTGGACCGTGGGACTGGGCGCCCTGGGACTGCTGCTCTCCGGGCTCATCATCTGGTTTCCGCGCTCCTTCCCCCAGCTTCTCCGCGAGTTCTCCTATCTGATTCACGACATCACGTTCATCCTGTTCGCGGTCGCGATCGTCTGGCACATCTACCTGGGCACGTCGGCGGAGCCCGGCACCTTCCGCTCCATGACGCGGGGCACGGTGACGCCCAAGTGGGCGCGGCTGCACCACCCGAAGTGGTTCCGCGACGTGACGGCGAAGAAGCACGATCCCCGCCACTAGCGCGTCGAAGGTCGCCTCGGAATTCGAGCGCCGGGCGGCGCGCGCGGAGTCGCTGGCGCGGGAGGCTCCGGCCGCGGAGGAGCCGCTCCTGTTCGCCGCCGGCCTCTACCGCGTCCAGGGACGGACGGCCGGCGCCCTGGAGGCCCGGCACGCGGAGGAGCCGCTCACGGGCCACCTCGACGAGGACGCCGACCGTTTCGCCGATCAGATCCCGTCGCTCCTGCGCTACGCGGCCGAGAACGGGCCCGGAGGCTCTCTCCGAGGAGGCCCGCGCCCGGCAGGAGGACCTGCCTTCGACCGCCCGGACACGGCTGCTCGTCTACTGGGCGGGGGACCGGCCGTCGCTCGGAGGACTACCTCTCCCGCGCGATCCTTCGCCCCTACGTGGAGTTCCTTCGCTCGGTCAATCTGGCGCCGGACCGCGTCCACCGCCGCGGCCAGTGCCCGTTCTGCGGAGGGGCGCCGTGGATCTGCGCGCGCCGGGAGGGCTCTCTGATGGAGGGGGCGCGCCGCATGCTCGGCTGCGCGCTCTGCGGCGGCGAGTGGCTCTTCGGCCGGATCCTCTGCCCCTCCTGCTTCGAGGGGGATCCTGCACAAGCTCCCCTCCTTCCAGAACGACAGGCATCCCGCGCGTCCGCATCGAGGCGTGCGAGACCTGCCACCGCTACGTCAAGTCGCTCGACCTCTCGGAGGACGCCCGCCCGATTCCCGAAGTGGACGACCTCGCTTCCATCTCGATGGATCTCTGGGCCGTCGAGCAGGGGTTCACGCGGATCGAGCCCGGGATGGCGGGATCTTGAGGGAAGTCTAAGGTCTAAGGTCTAAGGTCTAAGGTCCCAGGGCTAGGACGAACTCTTGGAGAAATCATTAGAAGGACTGCTGCCGGCGCAAGCGGCCTGCGAGAGACGGTTCGAGGATTTTCGGCGCGGCGCTCGAGCGGCGGGACGAGGAGGCGTACCGGTTGGCGCTGACGGATTTCCATCAGTGCTTGCGGCGATGGACGGAGGCGGAGGAGGCGGCCCTGCTCCCCGCGGTGCTGCGGGCGGATGTCGCGGGACGGGATCCGCGGCGGGAGTTGCGCCTCGAATGGGTGCAGTTGCGGGAGCTGACGCGGTACCTGCTCTCGCAGGTCAACGATCGGGCGCCGATCGGAGACATCCTCGGGTTCGTGGAGAATCTTGAACGCCGGCTTAGGGCTCACGAATCCGAGATGGAGAGCGTCTACTATCCTGCCGCGGCTCCCTTCCTCACCTCCGAGGAATGGAGAATACTCGCAGACTCAGCGCCTTCGGCCTGAGTGTCGGGTCGCGAGCCGAGAAAGGACGAAACGATGATCGTCGTCATGAAAGCGGGAGCGTCCGCTCCCGATATCGACGGCGTCCTCGCGCGGATCCGCGAGCTGGGTTTCGTCCCGCACCTCTCCCGCGGAGAGGAGCGCACGATCATCGGCGTCGTCGGGGACGACCGGCGCGTCGCCGAGGTCGGGATGTTCGAGGCGCTGCCCGGCGTCGCCGAGTGCATCCGGATCCTGAAACCCTACAAGCTCGCCTCCCGCGAGTTCGCCGCCGGGCGGACCGTCGTCGAGATCGGAGAGGGTCCCGGCGCCGTCGCGGTCGGAGCGGGCGAAATCGTCGTCGCGGCCGGACCGTGCGCCGTCGAATCGTGGGAGCAGCTGGAAGAGGTGGCCTCCGCCGCGAAGGCGCACGGCGCGAAGCTCCTGCGCGGCGGCGCGTTCAAGCCGCGGACGAGCCCCTATTCCTTCCAGGGACTGGGCGAGGAGGGGCTGAAGCTGCTCGCCCGCGCCCGGGAGGTCACCGGATTGCCCGTGGTCACCGAGGTCATGACGCCCGAGGCCGTCCCGCTGGTCGAGAGGTATGCCGATTGCCTGCAGATCGGCGCCCGCAACATGCAGAACTTCAACCTGCTCCAGGCCTGCGGCCGGTCGAAGAAGCCCGTCCTCTTGAAGCGCGGCCCCTCGGCGACCCTCGAGGAGCTGCTGATGGCGGCCGAATACATCCTCTCCTCGGGCAACCGCAACATCGTCCTCTGCGAGCGGGGGATCCGCACGTTCGAGCGCGCCACCCGCAACACGCTCGACCTCTCGGCGGTCGCGGTCTTGAAGGAGTGGTCGCATCTGCCCGTCTTCGTCGATCCCAGCCACGGCACGGGGCAGCGGTCGCTCGTCACTCCGATGGCGAAGGCGGCGGTGGCCTGCGGAGCGGACGGCCTCATCCTCGAGGTGCACCCGCATCCGGAGCGCGCGCTCTCCGACGGCCCGCAGTCCCTCACCCCCGCGATGCTCGCCACCGCGATGCAGGAGATCGCCGCCGTCGCGAAAGCCGTCGGCCGCAGGCTCTAATTCGCTCACCCGAATGCCGTGGTCGCCGCAACGCGGTAGGGGCGGGGCTCGCCCCGCCCGCCTCCGGTCGTTTCCTTCTGGTGAAGTCGAAAGTGGCAACGGTCGTCAGCCTCGATTCGTAGCCGGCGGCTCTGCTTTCTCGACGTCGCGGTACATTCCGCAGAGGCGGGAGGCGCAAGCGCCTCCCCTACAGCACGAGGGACGCAGATCCCGCGCAAGCGCGGAGCAACGGTTTACCCCAGTTGCTGGGTTTCGAACTCTGGCCCGTCGGGCTTCGGGAGAAGGGCCTGGTACGCCGAGGCCATCCGGTCCTGTGGCCAGCCGAGGAAGACTCCGTCGCCGCGAAAGAACGTCTGTTCCGGCGAGATCTCCACGTAGATGATGGCCCCTCTCCCCTCACCGCTCTCGACCGCGAGCCGCCAGGCGGACTGCGTCGCGGAACCGTCCCGAAGGCGGATCAGGAATCGCTCGAGCCCGAGCGACCGCGGATTCGTCAACCCGGGGACCAGCTCCGCCGTGGAAACGTCGCTCAAATTTCTCTTCCTCCGACCTTAGACCTTAGACCTTGGACCTTGGACTCTTCGCTCCCTACCCTCCCCGCGTGTGCATTTCCAGATGCGGATCGCGCTGGAGCGTCGTGAGCGGAACGAGCGCGGTACGGTCTCGCAGCGCCAGCCGGTCTTCCGCGCCGCGGTCCATCCGCCCGCGCCAGGTCGCCTCGATCAAGGCCCGAAGCTCCTGCCGCGAGGAGCCGGCCCGAAGAGGCACGGCCAGGTTCAACCCTCGCGCGGCGTAGAGGCAGAGGTACCAGAGGCCGTCGGCGGTCAGCCGGCTGCGGTCGCAGGAGCCGCAGAAGGGGGCCGTCGTCGAGGCGATGATCCCGAAGACCGTCCCGTCGGACGAGCCGGAATCGCTCCGCCGGGGCCGAGGTCTTTTCGGCGAGCGGCCGGATCGGCCCGTAGTGGCGCGCCAGGGTCCCGAGCATCTCCGCCCGGGAGACGACCTTGTCCCGCGACCAGCGCGTCGCTCCCCCGACGTCCATGTACTCGATGAAGCGGACCTCGGCGCCGACCTTTCTGCCGTGTTCCAGGAGAGGCACGAGCTCCTCCTCGTTGACTCCGCGGATCACGACCGAGTCGATCTTGACGGCGGAGAAGCCCATCCCCGCCGCTACCTCGATCCCCTTCAACACTCGCGGAAGATCGTCGAACCGGGTCAGGGTGTGGAAGCGCTCGGGCTGCAGAGTGTCGAGACTGACCGTCACGCGGGAGAGCCCCGCCTCCTTGAGCGCCGCCGCGTTCTCCGCGAGCAGGACGCCGTTGGTCGTCATGGCGAGGTCCCGGATCGCGGGCTTGGCCGCGATCA
Organism: uncultured Acidobacteriota bacterium; assembly: GCA_963782815.1. Classification (GTDB taxonomy): domain Bacteria; phylum Acidobacteriota; class Thermoanaerobaculia; order UBA5066; family Gp7-AA6; genus JAWOLE01. Next base: position 39,746 of record CAWALG010000016.1, read on the forward strand.
TCCGGACGAGCTTCGGCAGGTCGCGCCGGACCAGGGGCTCGCCTCCCGTCAGGCGGACCCGGTCCACGCCGAGGTCGGCGAAGACGTCCACGAGGACGCTCACTTCCTCGAAATCCAGGATGTCCTTTCGAGGCAGCCAGACGTAGTCCCTCTCCGGCATGCAGTACTGGCACCGAAGGTTGCACCGGTCCGTCACGGAGAGGCGCAGGTTGCCGAGCGGCCTCCCCCATTTGTCCTTTATCGCCACGCCGGGATTCTACCGCGCGCTTCTCCCTCTCCCCCCGGGAGAGGGAAGGGGTGAGGGCGACACCGGCGCCTCTGAAACCCGACGCCGCCCGTGCTACGACTTCCTCCCGATCCGCAGGTCCAGATCCCATCGAAACGGCCGGACCCGCTCCGGGGGTCCCCAGGCCGCCGCCAGCTCCTCGCGGACGAGATCCAGAGGGTCGTGGCCTCTGGCCGCCTCGTAGCGCTGCGTGGCCGACCAGGTCCGCAGGTAACCGATCACGGCGGAAAGGTCCCAGAGCTTCTCGAGCTGGAGCGCCGGCGGCTCGACGGGCGCGAAGGGGAATTCGAGCGCGGCGTATCCCCGCTCGACGAGAGACCGCTCCGGCGGCCAATAGGGGCCGACGACGTCCCTGTAGAAGCGGTGAACGACCGCCTCCACCTCGGGGCCGATGTGAAAACCGTGGTAGGACCAGACGGCGATGATGCCTCCGGGGACGAGGACCCGCCGGACCTCCTCCCAGAAGCGGGCGCGGTCGAACCAATGGAGCGCCTGCGCGGCCGCGACGAGCGCGACCGAGCCGCTCGCGAGGGGCGCCTCCTCCGCCGTTGCGACCGCATAGCGGACGCGAGAGTGCCGCGCGGCGCTCGAGATCTGCCCCATGCTGGCGTCGGTGGCGATAACCGCGTCGAAACTCCCCGCCAGGCCCAGGGCCGCCTGCCCGCTCCCGGTCGCGCAGTCCCAGGCGGTCTTGCGCTCCGGAGCCAGACCGGCGAGGAACTCGAAGAGGGCCTCCGGATAGTCCGGGCGATATTGCGCGTATTCGCTCGCGCGACCGGAAAAATGGTCCGGAAAGGAAGTCACGCGAAGACGTTACACGGAAAACAAAGGACAGGGGGCGGCCGAGAGCCGCCCCTGTCGAGATTCAACGAGACCGGCGGGAGCTATCCAACGGCCTCCCGGCCGAGTCCCGCGGCTTCCCCGTCGAACTGCGCCTCCTCGGTCGATCCCTCCATGGCGGACGTGCTCGATGCCCCGCGCGTGATGACCTCGCGCACGAGATCGAAATAGCCTGTCCCGACCTCGCGCTGATGCCGGGTGGCCGTGTATCCCTCGGCCTCGGCGGCGAACTCGCTCTGCTGGAGCTCGGAATAGGCGAGCATCCCGCGCTCCCGGAAGTCGGCGGCAAGGCGGAACATCCCGTAGTTCAGCGCGTGGAAGCCCGCGAGCGTCACGAACTGGAACTTGTAGCCCATCGAGCCGAGCTCGCGCTGGAACTTCGCGATCGTCGGCCGGTCCAGGTGCTTCTCCCAGTTGAACGACGGCGAGCAGTTGTACGCCAGCATCTTGCCGGGGAACTCCGCGTGGACGCCCTCGGCGAACCGGCGCGCCTCCTCGAGGTCCGGGTGGGAGGTCTCGCACCAGATCAGGTCCGCGTACGGCGCGTAGGCCCGGGCGCGGGCGATCGCGGCGTCGATGACCTCCCCGGAACCGGTGCCACCCTTCGCTCGTGCGCTCCCCCGTCAGGAACGGCCGGTCCCGCGCGTCCACGTCGGAGGTCAGGAGCTTCGCGCTGTCGGCGTCCGTGCGCGCGATCAGGACCGTCGGCGCGCCCAGGACGTCGCAGGCCAGCCGGGCCGCGACGAGCGTGTCGATGAACTGGCTGACCGGGACGAGGACCTTTCCGCCCAGGTGCCCGCACTTCTTCTCCGAGGCGAGCTGGTCCTCGAAGTGGACGCCGGCCGCTCCCGCCTCGATGAGCGCCTTCGTCAGCTCGTAGGCGTGGAGCGCGCCTCCGAATCCCGCCTCGGCGTCCGCGACGATCGGCGCCATCCATACGTCGCATCGTCCCCCTCCGCGTGGTGGATCTGGTCCGCGCGCTGCAGCGTCTGGTTGATCCGGCGCACGACGGCCGGGACGGAGTTGGAGGGATAGAGGCTCTGGTCGGGGTACATCTGGCCCGCCAGGTTCGCGTCGGCGGCGACCTGCCAGCCGGAGAGGTAGATGGCCTTCAACCCGGCCTTGACCTGCTGCATCGCCTGGTTGCCCGTCAGCGCTCCGAGCGCGGCGACGTAGTCTTCGGTCTCCAGGAGTCCCCGGAGCCGCTCCGCCCCCCGCTCGGCCAGCGAGTGCCGGATCGGAAAACTGTTGCGCAGCCTGAGGACGTCCTCCGGAGAGTAGGGGCGGCGGATCCCCTTCGCTCCCGCCTCGCTCTCCCAGACCGCCGCCAGGGAGTTCCTTTCGCCCGAGTGCCACCGATCTCTCATCGCCGCCTCCTTCCCGCGGTCCGTCGCGTCCCGCGCGGCGGCATTCTGGATAGCGAAATATCACTTGCAAGCGAAATTTCGCTAAACGAGGCGTGCTAAGATTTCGCGACCAGCGAAATGAGCAGCGATCACGATGCCCCGTCCCCGCCCCTGGACAGCGAGCACCTGCGCTACGTCCTCGGCCTGAAGCTGCGGAGCCTGCGCCAGGAGAAGGGAAAGCCGCTGAAGGCGATCGCGGCGCGGTCGGGCCTGTCCGTCTCCTACCTCTCGGAGATCGAGAAAGGGAAAGAAGTACCCGAAGCCGGGGAAGTTGATCGACCTCGCGCGGGCGCTGGACGTTCCCTTCGACTCCCTCGTCTCTCTCCAGGTGGACGAAGAGTTGAACCCCGTGAAGGCGGTCTTCTCCTCGAGCCTCCTGCGCGAGTTCCCCTTCGACCTCTTCGGCATCCAGCCGGAGGACCTCTTCGATCTCGTGACGCAGGACCCCGCCAGGGCCGGCGCGCTCCTGCGGACGTTCCTGGAAGTGGGCCGGCTCTACGACGTGCACGCCGAGCATTTCCTGCTCGCGGCGCTGCGCTCCTACCAGCAGATGCACGCGAACTACTTCGAAGACCTGGAAGAAGCCGCGGCCTCCTACCGGCGCGCCCGCGGCTGGTCCGGACGCAAGCCCCCCGCGTTCTCGCGCCTGCGCGCGATCCTCGAGCGCGAGCACGGGTACGCCGTCGACGAGAAGACGCTGCCCGCCCATCCCGATCTCAAGAGCTTCCGCTCGGTCTTCGTGGACGGCGAGCGCCCGCGGCTCCTGATCAACGGGCGCCTGATGCCCTCCCAGAAGGGATTTCGTCCTGGCGCGGGAGATCGGCTACCGGGAGCTCCGCGTGACCGAGCGGGCGACGACCTCGACCTGGATCAAGGTCGAGTCCTTCGAGCAGGTCCTGAACAACTTCAAGGCCTCCTACTTCGCGGGCGCGCTCCTGATCGACCGGGACGTGCTGCGCGAGGACCTCGGCCGGTTTTTCGCCCAGGCCGAAGTGGGACGGGACCGCGCTGCTCGAAGGCATGCGCCGCTACGACGCGACGCCCGAGACGTTCTTCCACCGCCTGACGCAGCTGATCCCCCGCTTCTTCGGCCTGCGCGAGATCTTCTTCATGAGGTTCAGCCACGCGGTCCGGTCGAAGAGCTACGACCTGACGAAGGTCCTGAACCTGTCCCGCGTCCCGGTGCCGCACGGAGTCGGCGCGGGAGAGACCTATTGCCGCCGCTGGCCCGCCCTGCGGCTGCTGCGCGAGATGGAGCGCGGCGGAAAGAGGCGAGCCCCGGGGCCCGTCGCGTCCGCCCAGCGCTCCCATTTCCTGGACGAGGACGCCGAGTTCTTCGTGATCGCGATGGCCCGCCCCCTCGCCCTGAGCGACCGGGCCAACTCCAGCGTCTCGCTCGGGTTCCTGGTCGACGACGCCTTCCGCGACCGCGTCCGGTTCTGGGACGATCCCTCGGTCCCCCGCGTCGAGGTGAACCTGACCTGCGAGCGGTGCCGCCTCTCCTCCAGGGAGTGCCGCGACCGCGCCGCCCCTCCCATCCTCCACGACAGACAGGAGAAGCAGAACCGCAAGGAAGATGCCCTCCGCCAGCTCCTGGAAGACCCGGACCGCGTCTAGCCGGCCGTGGCCCGGCCGCGCCGCCCCGCGATTCGCGTGATCTGGGCCTGCGCGGCCTCAACCGCGTTCTCGGGAGAGGCTTCGCCGCGGGCGACGCGCGCGAACATCGTCGGGATGACGAAGGTGTTGAAGACCTCGTCGATCGCCGCCGTCGCGTAGCCGGGGAAGCCGACGTTGGTCGCCCAGTCGAGCGCCTCGCGAGGACGGCGTACTTGCCCGGCGGCTCGCGCCTTCGGGTCGTCGGCGAGCCGGGCGGCGAGGTCCGGCACCGTCGCCGGATAGCAGGGGAAGTTGTAGAACTCGCTCTCGCGGAAACACGTCCGCGAAGCTGCCCGACGAGGTCCACCAGGAACTGCTTGGCCGCCGTCGATGTTCTCCGCGAACTTCCAGATGACGTAGCAGTTCATGAAGTGCTCGGCGGCGATCCGGCGGACCGGGCCCCGCAGGGCCGGCACCAGGCCGATCTTCCGCGCCATCTCCGGGTTCTCCTTCTCGGCCGTGCGGGTCACCGAGATCGCGTTCTGGACGAACGAGGCGCGGCCCGGCGAGCATCGTGCGGTTGTTCGAGGACGGGTCCCAGGTGAAGACCTCCGGCGTCTCGGTCTCCTTGTAGAGCGCGCGCACGAACTTCAGCGCCTCGACCGTCTCCTTCGAGTCCAGCGCCGGGCGGCCGCTGCTCGTCCTGCTCCGCGCCGCCGAAGGACCAGAGCAGCGCCGCGCAGCGCCATGTTCGAGTCCATCTCCTGCGAGAGGCCGAGGCCGACCGGGTTGCCGAACTTCTCCCTGATCTTCCGGCCGCCCGCGCGCAGGTCCTCCCAGGTGTCGGGCCCGTTCGGGAAAGCCGACCTCGCTCCAGAGGTCGATGCGGTAGTTGCCCGGGTCCGGAACGAAGGAGTCGGAGAACGCGAAGTACTTTCCGGTCTTCGGGATTGAACGTCGACTTGTGCGCGAGCGGGATCATCTTGCCGTGGCGTCGCTCGACTTCCTCGACGATCTCCTGGATGGTCGATGACGCCTGCCGCTCGTAGGCCGCCGGCGGCGAGATGAAGAGGAAGAGGTCGTGCCCCTTTCCGCGCCGCCGCCTCGGCCGCGCCGCGCGCGTTGACCTCGGTCGCCGCCATGTGATCGACGATGACCTCGGTCCCGTTCTTCGCGCCCCACTCCTTCGTGTAGACACCGTCGAACCAGGCGTCGTAGCCGGGCACGAAGTGGCTCCACTGGAGGATGCGGAGCGTCTTCTTCGCCGCGGCGCCTTCCGTCCGGCCCGCACGAGAGCGCCGGCAGCGCGCCCGCCGCGAGCGCGATGCCCGCCGCCTTCACGAACTCGCCGGCGCGAGAGCCGGCGGCGCCGTCCGAGCTTCATCGGCGCGAGCCTCCGCCGGAGATCGTCGACTCGACGCCGGGGCTGCTCGGCGCGAAGTCTATAATCCGCGGCGTGGCCGCCCTGGAGCCCGGAACCCGTTTCCCGCCGCTCCCGCTCCGCGACGAGAAGGCCGGCGCGCGCCGCGGCTCCCCGCGCGGCGAGACCCTCTACGCCGTCTTCAAGACGACCTGCCCGACCTGCGAGTTCGACCTGGCCGTATCTCGACCGCATCCGGAAGATCGCCGAGGGCGGACGCCTCTCGGTCGTCGCCGTCTCCCAGGACGATCCGGACGACGACGGCGCGATTCAACGCGACTCTGAACGTCGCGATCCCGACCGCTCTACGACCCGGAGCCCTGGCCGGCCTCCGACGCGCTCGGCCTGACGACCGTCCCGACGCTTCTTCGCGTCGGCGCCGACGGACGATCGTCCGAGAGCGTCGTCGGCTTCGACCGCGCATGAGATGGAGGAGCTTCGCGAGCTGCGCCGCGCGCTCGCGGGCCGGCCGCGCGCCGACGCTCTTCCGCCGGGCGAACACGTGCCCGCCTTCAAGCCCGGCTGAAGATCTCGCAACGCCGGCAGGTAGCCGGACGAAAGCGGCCATCGAAATGAGGCCAGTGAACAACCCAGACACCTTCGGCGACCTGAAGACGTCGCGGCTACCGGCCGCGCGGCGTCAAGGAAGAGCTGCGCGAGAACCTCCGCCGCGCGCTCGCCGCGCGGCGAGAACCCCTTCGAGGGAATCCACGGCTACGAGCGGACCGTGCTGCCCGTCGCTCCACAACGCGATCCTCTCCAAGCCACGACTTCCTCCTGCTCGGCCTGCGCGGCCAGGCCAAGACGCGCCTCCTGCGGATGCTCGTCAACCTGCTCGACCCGGAGATCCCGGCGATCGCCGGCAGCGAGCTGAACGAGGACCCCTTCGCGCCGATCACCAAGTACGGCCGCCGCATCCTCGCGGAGAAGGGCGACGCGACGCCGATCGTCTGGATCCCGCGCGCGGAGCGCTACCGCGAGAAGCTCGCGACGCCCGACGTCACGATCGCCGACCTGATCGGCGACATCGACCCGATCAAGGCGGCCACCGAGCGCCGCTCCTACTCCGACGAGGAGGTCATCCACTTCGGCATCGTGCCGCGCACCAACCGCGGCATCTTCGCGATCAACGAGCTGCCGGACCTGCAGCCGCGCATCCAGGTCGGCCTCCTCGAACATCCTCGAGGAGCGCGACCTCCAGATCCGCGGCTTCCCGATCCGGATCCCGCTCGACATCCTGCTCGTCTTCTCGGCCAACCCGGAGGACTACACCAACCGCGGCAACATCATCACGCCGCTGAAGGACCGCATCTCCTCGCAGATCTTCACGCACTACCCCGACGACGTGAAGACCGCGGCGAAGATCACCGCGCAGGAGGCCTGGCTCGAGCGCGACGGCGAGCCGCGGATCGAGATCCCCGACCTCTTCCGCGAGCTCGTCGAGGAGATCGCCTTCGCGGCGCGCGCGTGCGAGTTCGTGGACCAGTCCTCGGGCGTCTCGGCGCGCATGCCGATCTCGGCGATCGAGATCCTCGCCTCGAACCTCGAGCGCCGCGGCCTGAAGTCAACGGCGAGAAGCGCGTCGTCTCGCCGCGGCTCTGCGACCTCCCCGCGACGCTGCCGGCGATCACCGGCAAGGTCGAGATGGTCTACGAGGGCGAGCAGCAGGGCGCCGAGGTCATCGCCAAGAAGCTGATCGGCACCGCCGTCAAGAAGCTCTTCGACGCGAAGTTCCCGGCGCCCGACTCGGGCCGCCCCACGCGAGCGGCGCCGCCAGGAGCAGGACGAAGGCCGACGAGATCCCGGCCGGCCCGCCGGCGCCGCGCCCGGATGCCCCCGCCGGAGAAGATCCATCCGCTCTACGAGCCGATCGTCGCGTGGTTCGCCGCGGGCAACCGGATCACGCTCTCCGACGACACGCCGTTCGCCGAGCACTCGCGGCGCTGCAGTCCGTGCCCGGACCTGAAGAAGGCGGTCGAGGAGCACTTCGCCCCCGCGCTCCGAAGGAGGAGCTCGCGATCGGCATGGAGCTCGTCCTCGAAGGCCTGACCCAGCACCTGAAGATCGCCCGCGAGGACCTCGACTCCCGCGTCTCCTACACCGAGATGCTGAAGTTCAACCTGGTCCGGAACCGCGGACCAACTAGACTTGTCATCCTGAGCGAAGCGAAGGATCTGCTCCGCGGCTTCCAGGGAGCGTCCTGGCGCGCGAGCCGCTCCTCGGCTGCTTCCTGACCTGGCCGACGGCGGGCGTCGTCGAGCTGCTCGCTCTCGCCGGCTTCGACTTCGCTCGTCATCGACACCGAGCACGGGTTCTTCTCGATCGAGTCGGTCGAGCGCGATGGTCCTCGCGGCCGAGGGGGCGGGATTGCCGGCGATCGTGCGCGTGCCCGTCCTGCACCGCGGCCGAGGTCGGGACGAAGCCTCGACGCCGGAGCGGCCGGGCTCCTGTTTCCGCGCGGCGACGGCCGCGCGGCGGTCGCGCGGCGCGGTCGAGAGCGTCGAAGTACGCCCCCGTCGGCAAGCGCGGCCTCGCCGGCGTGCGGGCGAACCGCTACGGGGCGATTCCCCTCGACCACTGCGTGCAGGAAGCCAACGAGCAGACGGCCGTCGTCGTCCAGATCGAAACGGCCGGAGCGCTGGCGGAGCTCGACGCCGATCGCCGCGGAGACGGTCTCGACGTCCTCTTCGTCGGCCCCAACGACCTGTCGCAGGCCCTCGGCGTGCCCGGCCACTACGACGACCCGCGCTACCGGGCCGCGCTCGAGCGAAGATCGCCGGCCAGGCGAAGGCAGCACGGCAAGGCCGCCGGCATCATGCTGCGGCCGCGCCGACCAGATCCCGGCCCTCCGCGAGCTCGGCTACACGTTCTTCACGACGAGCGACCGGACGCTCTTCCTCGAGTCCGCGCGGCGCCTGGCGCGGGCGCTCGATCGAGACTGAGGCATGCGTTACCGCTACTCGGACTACCCGGTCGATCTGCTTCGGGCAGCTCCTGACGTACCAGGAGCTGGTCAAGCTCTTCCTGCAGCTCGTTCTCCAGACCGGCGGCGACGTCGAGGAGGCGCTCCGGTGGATGAAGTACCTGCAGGAGCGCGGGATGATCGACCCTGGATCGACCTCGAGGAGTTCCGCAAGGCGCTCCAGAAGAGCGAGATCGTCGAGGACCGCGGCGGGCAGCTCGCGCTCTCGGCCGCCGGCGAGCGGCGGATCCGGCGCTCGGCCCTCGAGGAGATCTTCACGTCGCTGTCCAAGTCCGGGGCCGGGCTACCACTCGATCCCGCGCGCGGGCTCGGGCGGCGAGCTCCTGCCCGAGACCCGCGCCTACGAGTTCGGCGACAACCCGACGCGCGATCGACGGCGTCCGCTCGATCGGCAACGCCGTGCGCCGCGACGCCGAGGACATCGCCCTGCAGGCCGAGGACTTCGAGGTCCACGAGGAGGAGCACCTGACCTCCTGCGCGACCGTGCTCGCCATCGACATCTCCCACTCGATGATCCTCTACGGCGAGGACCGCTTCACGCCCGGCCAAGAAGGTCGCGCTCGCGATGGTCGAGCTCATCCAGTCGAAGTACCCCAAGGACTCGATCGACGTCCTCCTCTTCGGCGACGACGCGAAGCGCGTCCCGATCTCCGAGATCTCCAAGACGCAGGTCGGCCCGTTCCACACCAACACCAAGGCCGGCCTGGCGCTCGCCCGCAAGCTCCTCGTCAGCACCGGAAGAACCCGAACAAGCAGGTCTTCCTCATCACCGACGGCAAGCCCTCGGCGATCTGGGAGCGCGGGCGGCTCTACAAGAACCCCTTCGGCCTGGACCTGAAGATCGTCAACCGCACGCTCGAGGAGGCCGACGCCTGCCGCCGCGACGGGATCACGATCACGACCTTCATGATCGCGACGGACACGTACCTCGTCGAGTTCGTGGACAAGCTGACCAAGATCAACCGGGGCCGCGCGTACTACGCCTCGCCCTACAACCTCGCGGAGTTTCTCTTCACCGACTACATCCGCAACCGGAAGAAGTTCCTCCATTGACTCTCCTCCTCTGGGGACTCATCGCCGCGATCGCGGCCCTCGTCGGGCTCGTCCTCGTGCCGCGCGCTCTCTTGAAGAGCGCCCAGGACCGGCTGGCGCAGGCGGCCATCCTGCGCGAGGGGGAGAACTTCAAGCTCCTGACCAGGGCCGACCTCGTCACGGGACGCTACCGCCGGATTCCCGGCGTTCTGGGGCTCACGCCGCAGGCGCTCCAGTTCATGGGCCTCTTCGGCGAAACGGTCACCGTGGAGACTCCCAGGATCCACCGGATCGAGACGGGACGCCGGCTGGCCTCGGGCCGCAAGCTCCTCCGTCTCGAGGCGCTGCGGATCACCCGCTCGGACGGCACGAGACTCGAGGTCGTCCTGTCGCCGCTCTCCGCGCTCGCCTGGAGGAGCCACCTCGGCGCCTGGGCAGTCGAAGAGCGCCGCGCCGCCATGGACCGCGTCACACCCGGACGCTAACGCGATGAACCGGACAGGGCTCGCCGCCGCGCTCGGCGTCCTGGTCGCAACGGCCGCTTTCTCGATCGCGCCGAGGGCATCCGCGGCCGGCTCCTCCGTTTCCTGCCCGCGGAGACCGTCTCGAGAGCGGCCGGCGTCGAGGCCGGCGCCTTACGCGGGTGAGCCGATCTCCCTTGATCTGAAGGATGCCGACCTGAAGGACGTCCTGCGCACCTTCGCCGAGCTGACGAAGACGAACATCGCGATCGACCCGGACGTCAGGGGCTCCGTCACCGTCCGGCTGAACGACGTGCCCTGGGATCAGGCGCTCGACGTCATTCTGAGGATCAACGGGTTGGGTTACATTCTCGAAGGCAAGATCCTCCGCGTGGGAACGCCGGCCAGGCTCCTTTCCGAAGACTAATCCGGAAGGAACGCGACCACCCTCTGCGCCAGTGTCGCCGGCAGATGGCCCAGGGCTTCGCGGATTTCTTCGACTCGGTAGCGCTGCGAGAAGTGGGTCAGGACGATCGCCTCGTTCCGGAATTCGGAGGCGCGCTCGACGAAATCCTCCAGGTGGAGGTGCGCGTAGGTGCGGGCCCGCTCGCGGTCTTCCGGGAGGACGAAGGAGCACTCGATGAGGAGGACGCGGGCGAGGTAGAGCTCGGGGGCGGCGTCGAAGATCGCCGGCGCGCAGTCGCCCGGATAGGCGAGGAGCGGCGTCTCCTGGCGGCGCGTGACCTCGACCCCCTGCGCGCGCAGCGCCGCGATCCTCTCCCCCGGCAGGCCGAGAAACTCCTCCCGCAGCTTGTGCTTGATCTCGCTGAAGAGGTACCCGACCGTGGGAACGCGGTGGCGGCCGGGAAGGATCTTCAGCTCGAGGTCGTTTCGGAGCCGGAAGGTCGCCCCCGGCGTCGCGGGGGTGACGTGAAGGCCGTAATCCACGTTCTCCAGCCGCTGGGAGAAGGCGAGCCACGCCTCCAGGTCCGGGACGGCCTCGTCGGGCGCGAAGACCCGGGCGGCGGGCATCCCGTCCAGCCGCCGGCGGGAGGCGTGGTGCGCGAGGCCCGCGGCGTGGTCGAGGTGGCCGTGCGTCAGGCAGACGGTCGGGTAGGAGACCGTGTCCTCCGGCGCGCGCCCGAATTCCAGGAGAGTCCGGAACCCCGGGAGCTTGTAGAAGGACTCGCGCCCGGCGATCGAAACGCCTTCGATCGCGATGCCGGCCGCGGTGACCTGCACCCGGCCGCGCCCCTCGAGATAGTCGCCGGACATCGGTCGCAGATTACTGCAGACGCATCCGCCTCTGTGTCATTCTGAGGAGCGAAGCGACGAAGAATCTGCTCGTTTTCGAATGGAAGAGCAGATCCTTCGCTGCGCTCAGGATGACAGGGTCGAGTAGCCTAAGCCCGTGCGCGTCGACCTCTTCGACTACTTTCTTCCGGGCGGACAGGATCGCGCAGACGGCGCGGCCCCGGGGCACGAGCCGGCTCCTGGTCCTGGATCGAAACACGGGAGCCGCCGCTCACCGGCGGTTCTCCGAGTTTCCCGGGCTGCTTCGGCGAGGGGGACGTGCTCGTCCGCAACGACGTGCGCGTTCGCCGCGCGCGGCTCTACGGGCGGGACGAGGAAGCGCAGGCTCGTCGAGGTCTTCCTCCTGCGGCCGATCGGCGGGGATGCTGCGCCGCTGGGAGGCGCTCGCCAGACCGGGACGGCGCGCGAAGAGAGGACGGACGGTTCGATTCCCCGAAGGGCTCGAAGCGATCGTCGAAAGCGTCGGAGACGACGGCCGGCGCCAGGTCCTCTTCGGCCGCGAGATCGACGAACCGCTTCTCGAAAGGATCGGCAACATCCCCCTCCCCCCCTACATCCGGCGCGAGCCGGGCGCTCCCGACAGGCCGGAGGACCGCGAGGCCTACCAGACCGTCTTCGCCCGCGAGCCCCTGGCGGTCGCCGCCCCGACCGCGGGGCTCCATTTCACCGAGGAAGTCCTGGACAAGATCCGGGATCAGGGCGTCGTCATTGCGGACCTGACCCTCGCTGTCGGCCCGGGGACGTTCAAGCCGGTCACGAGCGACGCCACGGAAGGCCACTCCTTCGATCCGGAGGACGTGGTCGTGCCCGCGGAGACGCTCGGCGCCATCGCCCGCGCCCGGCAGAAGGGATCGCCGCGTCGTCGCGGTCGGGAACGACGGTTGCCCGCGCGCTCGAAGCCGCGGCGCGCCTGCCGGGCGGCCTGCCCGTGCGGCGAAGAACTGCGCTTCGCCGCGGACATCTTCATCACGCCCGGTTTCGAGTTCCGCGTGGTGGACGCCCTCCTGACGAACTTCCACCTGCCCCGCTCGACCCTCCTGATGCTCGTCTCCGCCTTCGCCGGCCGTGAGAAAGTCCTCGCCGCGTATGAGGAGGCGATCCGGCAGGGGTACCTCTTCTACTCCTACGGCGACGCGATGTTCATCGCCTGAACCAGGGGTCTAATGTCTAAGGTCTAAGGTCTAAAGTCCCAGGGGCCCGACCTTAGACCTTGGACCTTAGACCTTAGACGCTCCTACTCCGTCTCCGTCCAGCATTGCGCGGAGCGCGGCGGTATGCGCGCTCGTCGTTCCGCAGCAGCCGCCGACGATGCGGGCGCCGGCCGCGAGCCAATCGCGGGCGAGATCGGCGTAGTCCTCGGGCGGCACGTTTTCGGTGAAGACCGTCCGATCCTCGCCGGTCGGCGGGCCGAGGTTTCCGTAGGCGGCCAGCGGCACGCCGGGCGCGGCGCGGGCCAGAACGGCGAGATCGCCGCCGAGGCGGCGGGCGGGCACGCAGTTGATCGAGAGAGCCTCGAGCTTGAGAGACGCGAGAGACCGGACGGCCTCGTCGATGGTCTCGCCCGAGAGGAGACGGCCCTGTCCGTCGGTGATCATGGACGCGATGACGGGTAGGCCCGTGGCCTTCGCCCAGCGGGTTGCCGCGGCCATCTCCCGCACCGAGTTCTGCGTCTCCACGAAGATGGCGTCGGCGCCCGCCGCGGCCAGCGCCTCGGCCTGCATGGCGTGCTCCCGCTCGAGCGACTCCCCGTCCGGCGTCAGATCGGGCCTGTAGCAGTCCTCCAGCGGCGAGAGGGACCCGGCCACGAAGACCGGACGTCCGGCGCCGCGGGCCGCCTCGCGCGCGAGAGCGACCGCCGTCCGCGTCAGCTCCGCCGAGCGCGCCTCGAGCCGCTCGCGGGCCAGCGTGCGGTGGTGGGTCCGGAAGGTGTTGGCCGTCAGGATCTCGGCGCCGGCGGCCGCTTCCTCCCGATGAATCGCGAGGACGAGCTCCGGGTTCTCGATCAACGCCCGCGCGCTCCAGAGGGGCAGCCGGACCGGCGCCCCGCCGCGCTCGAGCTGGGTTCCCATCGCGGCGTCGAGGAGAATCGGGGGCCCCTCCCGGATCCGGGCCCGAAACGCTCTCCGAGGACGACAGCATCAGCTCTTTCCCATAAAAAATAAGGCCAGAGATGACTCTGGCCTTAAAAACATATACTCCCTCTGGGAAATTGTCTTAATAGGCCTCGAGGTATTTGTCCACTTCCCAGGGCTGGACCTTGGAGATGTACTCCGCCCACTCGCCCCGCTTGGCTTCCAGGAAGTGCGACAGGATGTGCTCGCCGAGCGCCTCCGTCACGACGTCGTCCTTCTCGAGATTGTCGAGCGCCTCGGAGAGGTTGGCCGGAAGCTGGTCGATCCGCAGCCGCCGCTTCTCGCGCTCGCTCATCTTGAAGACGTTGCGGTCCACCGGCTCGCCCGGGTCCATCTTGTTCTTCACGCCGTCGAGTCCGGAGGCGAGCATCACGCCGAAGGCGAGGTACGGGTTGCAGGAGGGGTCGGGCATGCGGACCTCGATCCGCGTGCCCATGCCGCGCCGCGCCGGCACGCGCACGAGCGGCGAGCGGTTGCGCATGGACCAGGCCACGTTGACCGGCGCCTCGTACCCTGGCACGAGCCGCTTGTAGGAGTTGACGAGAGGATTCGTGACCGCGACGAACGCCTTCGCGTGGCGCAGGATGCCGCCCGTGTAGTGAAGAGCGGTCTTGCTCAACTGGTACTTGGCCTTCGAGTCGTAGAAGACGTTGTTCCCCTTCGAGTCGAGGAACGACTGGTGCGTGTGCATTCCCGAGCCGTTGATCCCGAAGATCGGCTTGGGCATGAACGTGGCGTGCAGGCCGTGGTCCATGGCGACCTTCTTGACGATGAACCGGAAGGTCGAGACCCGGTCGGCGGTCGTGACGGCGTCGGCGTACTTGAAGTCGATCTCGTGCTGGCCGGCCGCGACCTCGTGGTGGGCCGCCTCGACCTCGAATCCCATCTGCTCGAGGGCGAGGACGATGTCGCGGCGGGCCTCTTCTCCCCGGTCCACGGGGGTCAGGTCGAAGTAGGCGCCCTGGTCGTGCGTGTCCACGATCGGGTCGCCGTTGGCGTCGCGGCGGAAGAGGAAGAACTCCGCCTCGGGGCCCGTCACGAGGACGTACCCGAGCGCCGCCGCCTTGTCCATCTGCTTCTTGAGCGTCATGCGCGGGCAGCCGGGGAACGGCGTGCCGTCCGGGTTGTAGACGTCGCAGATCAGGCGGCCGACCTTCTCCCCGCCGTTGTGGGCCCACGGGTAGATCGCGAAGGAGCCCAGGTCCGGCACGAGGTTCATGTCGGATTCCTCGATGCGCGTGAAGCCCTCGATCGACGACCCGTCGAACTGGATCTCGCCGTCGAGCGCCTTCTCGAACTGGGAACGGGGAATCTCCACGTTCTTGATGACGCCCAGGATGTCGGTGAACTGAAGCCGCATGAACCGGACGTTCTCCGAGTTGCACACCTTCAGGATCTCCGGCTTGGACAGGCCCGGCCCCGCGGCGTCGAACTTCAGAATCTTCGCCTTCGCCATTGTGCTCTCCTTTTTTGACAATTTCCGCAGGATTCTAGTGTCATTTCTCGAAAACTCAACGTGTTTTTTTGAGAAACGACCAAAAAATCGTGCCGGGATGCACAATTCTCTGTGCAAACCGTCGGCGGGAGAGGGACGCGGCACCGCCGAATGATGTAATTTAATCTTCTCTCGAAGGGGGACTCATGAGCGCGGTCGAACTGCTTTCGCCTCGAGCCGTCCGGGCGAGAACGATTTTGAAAGACCAGCCCGGCCAGCGCCTTCGGGAGATGGCCCGCTCCGGCGAGAGAACGACCGAGTACGGCTCCCCCGTCTATTCGACCCGCGTCAAGAACCGCTCCGCCAGGAACACCTACATCGTCTCGGATGTCGAGGTCGGAGTGAAGCAGCAGGCGATGGATCCCGCGAGCGCGCAGGAGACGATCCGCAGGGTCCAGGAAGCGCTCGCCGGCATGGACCTCATCCAGGTGGACCGCCGGATGGGCGACAACCCCGCCGCCACGCTGCGCTGCCGCCTCTTCGTCCCCCGCGACTACGCCCGCATCGCCTTCATGTGGCACAACATGCTCTTCCACTCCGATTCCTCCTTCGAGCCGGACTTCGTCTCCGTGTACGTGCCCGACTGGCCGGAGAGGCTCATCTTCTGCGACGTCACGCAGGGCTACACCTACATCCTCGGGACCGACTACCCGGGAGAGGCCAAGAAGTCGATGCTGAGGCAGGCGATGTACTGGATGAAGCGCCGCGGCGGCCTGGGCCTCCACGCCGGCTCCAAGATCCTGCGCGTCCAGGAAGGAGCGGGGCGCTCCGGGACGTGGGGTTCCTCCTCTTCGGGCTCTCCGGAACGGGCAAGACCACCCTGACGCTTCACGACCACGGGCTCGAAGATCCCGAGAAGGCGATCATCAAGCAGGACGACGTCGTGCTCCTGAACGCGCAGGGGGGCGCCTACGGCACGGAGGACGGCTTCTACATCAAGACCGAGGGGCTCGAGCCCACCCAGACCGTGCTCTGGGGCGCGGCGACGCATCCGACCGCCGTCTACGAGAACATCCGGGTGGACGATCAGGGGAAAGTGGACTTCCTGGACACGTCGGTGACTTCCAACGGCCGCGGCGTGGTCCTGCGCCGTTTCATCAAGGGGACCGACGACGGGATCGACCTCGCGAAGGCGAACAAGATCGTGTTCATCACGCGGCGAAACGACGTCGTGCCCGTCTGCGCGCGGCTGACCAGCGAGCAGGCGGCCGCCTATTTCATGCTCGGCGAATCCATCGAGACGTCGGCCGGCGATCCGACCCGCGCCGGCCAGGCCAAGCGCGAGGTCGGCACGAACCCCTTCATCGTCGGGCCCGAGTCGGAGGAAGGAAACCGGCTGCTCGAGATCCTCCGCCGGAACCCGGACATGCAGGCCTACATCCTGAACACCGGCTCCGTCGGCGCCGGCGACGGTTTCCCCGGCGAGAAGATCTCGATCAGGGTCTCGACGGAGATCATGAAGCAGATCGCCCGGGAGGCGATCGTCTGGAAGCGGGACCCCGACTGGGGCTACGAAGTGCCCGCCGCCGTGCCCGGGCTCGATCTGTCCAGGTGCATGCCGTTCAGCTACTACACGCCGGAGGCCTATCGCGAGCTGGTCGGAAAACTGCGCGAGGAGCGGCGGAGCTGGCTGTCGCAGTTCCCGGGCCTCGATCCCGTGATCCCGCGCGCCATCGAACCCTAGCAGGCCGGGAGCAGGAAATCCCATGGTCGAGGTCCGGGGCCTCGAAAACGTCGTCGCGGCGGACTCTTCGATCTGTTACATCGACGGCGCGCGCGGCATCCTGTCGTACCGCGGCATCGACATCCACGATCTGGCCGAGAACTCGAGCTTCGAGGAGGTCTGCTTTCTGCTCTGGGAGGGGAGGCTCCCGCGACGCCCGGAGCTCGAGGCCACGCGCGAGGCGATCGGCGGGCAGCGCGCCGTCCCGCCTCAGACGCTCGAGCTCGTCGGCCGCCTCGCCGCGCGCTCGGCGCCGATGGACGCTCTTCGCACGGCGGTCTCCGCGCTCTCCGAGACGGACCCGGACGCCCGGGACATGAGCCCCGCGGCCAACCGCCGGAAGGCCGTGCGCTTGACGGGGCAGATCGCCACCGTCGTCGCCGCGTTTCACCGGCTGCGGGAGGGCAGGCCCTTCGTGCCGCCCGACCCGGGACGAACGCACGCGGAGGACTTTCTGAGGATGCTCGACGGCGAGACGGCCCGCTCCTCGGCCGTCCGGGCTTTCGACATCGCGCTCGTCCTCCATGCCGACCACGAGTTGAATGCCTCGACCTTCGCCGCGCGCGTGACCGCCGCGACGCTGTCCGACATGCATTCGGCGATCACGTCGGCCATCGGGACGCTCAAGGGGCCCCTCCACGGCGGAGCCAACGAAGCCGTCCTCCAGATGCTCCTCGAGATCGGCTCCCTCGATCGCGTGGACGAGGAGATCCGGGCGCGGCTCGACCGCAAGGAGCGGATCATGGGCTTCGGCCACCGCGTCTATACGACCGAGGACCCGAGGGCGACGCACCTGCGAGCGATGTCCGGGGCCGTGGCCGAGTCCTCCGGAGACACGCGCCTGTACGACATGTCCCGCCGCATCGAGCAGATCCTGAAAGAGCGAGAAGAACCTCAACGCCAACGTGGACTTCTACTCGGCCTCGCTCTACTCCATGCTGGGTCTTCCGCCGGATCTCTTCACGCCGATCTTCGCCGTCTCGCGGATCTCCGGCTGGACCGCCCACGTTCTCGAGCAATACGCCGGCAACCGCCTGATCCGCCCGCGCGCCGAATACACCGGCCCGCCCTACCCCCAGCCCTACGTCCCGCTGGAGGCCCGGTAGAGCGCGTCTCCGCTCGAGGCCTGGCCGGGAGCCTCCTCGCCGAACCTTCCCGGCGCCAGCATCGCGGCAAAACCGGCCGGGTCCTCGATCTTCTGCTCCCGCATCCAGGCGTCCGCGGAATCCACGAGGGCCTTTCCCTTTTCCCCGCCGAGGATCGTTCCGAGGCATCGCCGGCTCACGGCGGCGTAAAGAGCCATGTCGGTCAGCGCGAACGAACTCGCCGCGAAGCCGAGTCGACGCGCGGTCTGCTTCCAATCGCCCCGGATGGACGCGATTCCGGCCCGCGCGAGAGCGGCGAGAGCATCGGCCCAGTGGACCCGTTCGCGCTCGAGTCGGCGCGAATCGGAGAGGGCTTCCTCGAGGAGCGACTCCGATTCCGGGGCATCGGCCAGGGCGGCCGTGGCGATCCGGCTGCGGGCGCAGAGATGAACCCACTCCACCCGCAGGTGGTGGACGCGCATCAGCCGGGAACGCCGGAGCGCCTCCCGGCTCTCCCGCACGAGACTCAAGGCGACGCGCGGTTCCCTCATGTAGAGGGCGATGTCGGCTTGCGCGAAGAGGGCATGGTAGTGCTGCACGTAGAAACCCCGCTTCGACCAGCGCGCGACGGCATCCTGCGTATCCACCCGCGCCTTTTTCGGCTCGCCGGCGGCGAGCCAGGCGACGTAGCCGTGCCGGGCGCGCAGGCTCGTCTCCGCGAAGAGATCGTCGCGCTCTTTTGCCTCCCGCAGAAGAGTCGGGAGACGGGAGGAGATCTCGGCGATCTCGCCCAGATAGAAGAGAGCCCGCAGGGAGAAGATATGAAAGGTGTCGAGCTCCCAGGCGACCCCCGTGCAACGCTCTCGGAGGATGGCCTCCCCTTTCTCGGCCAGATGCCAGGCCGTCTTCCACCGGCCTTCGGCGAAGGCCGTGATCCCGACCGCGAGTTGCGCGACTCCGAGCGCCTGCGGATGGCCGACCCGCGCGGCCAGCTGCGTCGCCATCTCCACCAGCCGCGCCGTGCGGCGCGCGTTCGGAGGTCCTCCCATCGCCGAGTAGCCCGCCTCGTTGGATATCGCCCGCGCGATCCGGTAGGGCTCGCCGGTCTTCAGCGCAAGAAGCAGGTGACGCGCCTGGAAGTCGCGGCCCCGGGGCGTGTCGATGATGCTCAGGCCCGACGACAACGACCAGAGGGTGTCGATCCGCATCAGCTGCTCGGGAGCGACCTGCGAGGCGTCCCGCTCGCGGAACTTCAGCCCGCGCAGCCGGATCCGGAGCCGGTGATAGAGGAATAGGAGAAGGGACCCGAGGTTGCTCTCGGCGTACCGGAATCCCAGGGCCACGAGAACGCCGCGCAGCACCGGCAGGCTCTGGTCGATGTGCCCGCTCATGAGAAGCTGCTCGGCGGCGCGGCGCTGAAGCTCCAGACCCTCGGCCTTGCCCGCTCCCCGAGACGCCGCCATGTACGAGTCGGCAGCCTCCGCGCCGCGGCCGGCGTTGGCCAGCGCGTCTCCGAGATGGACCTGCAGCAAGCGGCGCGCCTCCGGCTCGGCCTTTTCCGACAGCTCCAGGGCCATGAGGTAGAGCCGCGCCGCCTGATCGAACGCCAGGGTCTCGGACGCCCGCCCGGCCGCAGTGGCCGCGTACTCGGCGGCACGGTCGGGATCCTCCGCTCCCCTCCAGTGCATCGCGAGCCACTCGGGGTCCGCCTGCCCGGAGGCCTCCAGGGCGACGGCCAGCCGCTGGTGTCGCTCTTTGAGCTCCTGCGGCGAGAGGCCGTCCGCAACGGCTTCGCGGATGCGGTCGTGGTAGGTCTCGATCTCCTCGACGGTCTCGGTCTCGCGCGTGCGGATCAGGCGCCCGATTCTCAGTCCCTGGACGAAGTTCTCTCGCGGGTCGGGCTCCGCGGCATTGCGGAGCACATCGAACCGGATCGGCCGGCCCGCCACGGCCACCATCTCGAGAAACCGTCTCGCCCCCGGGGAGAGGCGGGAGACGCGGGCGCGAATCACGCGGTCCAGAGTGATCGCCGCCTCCGCGTCCTTGTCCGCCGGGATCAGGACGGACTCCCCCTCACCCTCGCCGCGCGCGGAGCGCGCCAGCTCGGAGAGGAAGAACGGGTTTCCCGACGACTCGCGGGCGAGGGTCTCGGCGAGCGCCTCCGTTTCACGGCGCGAATCGGTCAGGAGCGCGCGGGCGAGATCCCGCGCTTCCTCCGGCTCGAGCCGGTCCACCTCGATCCTGCTCCACTCGCCCGACCCGAGCCTCTGCGGCAGGAGCTTGACCAGCGCCGGGCTCGTGGCGGCCTCTTCGCTCCGGTAGGCCACGATCAGCAGGAGCGGAGGCGCCTCCGGAGGACGCATCAATTCCTCGAGCATCGCGGCGCTGTCCACGTCCCCCCAATGCAGATCGTCGATGAAGAGGACGAGCGGGCTCTCTTCCGCCAGGCGCGCCGCGAGCTCCCGGAAGGCGCCGAACGCGCGCCGCCGCAGCTCGTGAACGTCCCGGATCTCGAGCACGCGGCGCCGCGCGCCCGCCACCGCCTCCACGCGCCGGAGCACCGGGAAGAGGCGCGCCAGGGCGAGGACGTCCCTGGGCATGAGCGCCTCGGCCCTTGCGAGCGGCAGCCGCTTGAGATGGTTGCTCAAGCCGTCCATGAGGCTGTCGAGAGCCTTGTAGGGGACGGACTCTCTCTCGTAACAGCGGCCGGTCAGGATGACGACCGGCTGGCCGGCGCGGAGAGTGGCGAGAAAGCGGCGGACGAGCGCACTCTTGCCCACGCCTGACTCGCCGTGGACGGCGACTGTCACCGCCTCTCCCTGCTCCGCCTTCCGGAACGCTTCCAGGAGCCGCGTCAGATGGCTCTGCCTCCCGACGAAGGGTCTCCGGGACTCGCTCCGGAAAGAGGGAGACGCCGCGCCCGTGAGCTGCCCACCGAGCCTCCGGACGATCTCCTCTCCCGTCGGCCGGCGACCGGGATCCCGCCGCAGCAGGTCGCGGCACAACTCATCCAGATCCTCGGGGATACCAGAAGCCAGCTCCCGCGGGGGCCTCGGCTCGCGGATCATCTTCTCCCGAAGGATCTCGGAAGAGGTGCCCGCGAAGGGACTCTTGCCGGTCAGCGACTCGTACAACATCACGCCGAAGCTGTACCAATCGCTGGCCTGCGACACGGTCTGACCGGCGCCCTGTTCCGGCGACATGTAGGTCGGTGTGCCGGCCAGAATCATGCTCTGTTCGCTGTCGGCCAGATCGAGTTCGGTCACGAGGCCGAAATCGAGGAGAACGACTCGATCGGACTGCGTCACCAGGACGTTGGAGGACTTGATGTCGCGATGGAGCTTCCCGGCCGCGTGCAGCGCCCGGATACCGGAAGTGGCCTGGAGGAGACCGGACCGCAGGCGCGCGAAATTGACGCGGGCGGGACGGGAGCCGTATTCCGCGGCGGGGGCCTCCGCAAGCGCCGGGGCATTGGCATGCCGCCCGATCGTCAGCGTCTCCAGCGTGGAGTCGACCGGCGCCGAGGTGACTTCCGAATCCGTCCCGTAACTCTCCCGGTCACGGACGTAGTCGAGAAAGCTCTTTCCCTCGACCAGCTCCATGGTGAAGAACCACTGGCCGCCCTCGGACAGCAGCTCGTAGAGGGCCGCGAGATTGGGATGCGTAATGTCCGCGAGGGAGCGAAACTCCTTCTTCAGCCGGTAGAGGGCTTCGTCACCCGTTCGCCGCAGCGTCTTCAGCGCGACGACGCTCGAACGCTCGCGGTCGTACGCCTCGTACACCACGCCGAAGGCTCCGGCGCCCAGCCGCCGCCGCAGCTGGAATCGCGCCGTTCCTGCGAACGGCTCCTCCCCCGCGTCCGCCATTTCTCCGCCGTTCTCGACGTCGAGCCGCCGCGTGTCTTGTGGCCGGTATTCTACTCGCGGCGGACCGGCAAGGCCCGCCGAACGCGCTGTTTCGCGCGGGCCCTCTCTATTCGCCCAGGTAGGCTTCTTTGACTTTGGGGTTGGCGGCGACCTCGTCGGAGGTCCCTTCCAGGGCGACGGTCCCGGTCTCCAGGACGTAGGCGCGGTTGGAGTGCTTCAGCGCCGCCATCGCGTTCTGCTCGACGAGGAGCACCGGGGTTCCCTGCCGGTGGATTTCTTCGATCGCCTCGAAGATCGTGTGGACGAGGATGGGCGCGAGCCCCAGGGAGGGCTCGTCCAGGAGCAGGACCTGGGGACGGGACATCAGGGCGCGCCCGATCGCGAGCATCTGCTGTTCTCCCCCCGAGAGCGTTCCGCCGGACTGCTTCTCCCTCTCCTTCAATCTCGGGAAGATCCCGTACACCTTCTCGAAGTCCTTCGCGGCCGGGCGGTCCCGGCGCGCGTAGGCTCCCATCTCCAGGTTCTCGCGGACCGTCAGGTTGGCGAAGATCGCCCGCCCCTCGGGCACGAGGATCAGGCCCTCGCGCACGAGACGGAAGGTCGGCCGGGAACGCGTCGGCTCCCCCCGGAACCGGACCTCGCCGCGCCGCGCCGGAACGAGCCCCATGATCGCCCGCAGCGTCGTGGACTTGCCGGCGCCGTTGGCCCCGATGAGCGTCACGATCTCTCCGGCGCGGAGCGTGAGCGAGATGCCCTTCAAGGCCTCGATCGCGCCGTAGGAGACGCGCAGGTCGCGGACCTCCAGGATCGGCGAGCCGTCCCCCGGCGCCGTGCTCACGCCCCCCCCAGGTAGGCCTCGATGACCTTCGGATTCGACTGGATCTCCGCCGGCTTCCCGATGGCGATGGTCGAGCCGTAATCGAGCGCGTGGACGGTCTCGCAGATCCCCATGACGACCTTCATGTTGTGCTCGACCAAGAGGATCGCCATCCCGAAGTGGTCGCGCACCCAGCGGATCAGGTCCATCAGCTCCTTCGCCTCGTGCGGGTTCATCCCGGCCGCGGGCTCGTCCAGGAGAAGCAGGCGGGGCGAGGTCGCCATCGCGCGCGCGATCTCGAGCCTCCGCTGGCTGCCGTAAGGGAGATTCCTCGCCTTCTCGTCGGCGGCCGACTCCAGGTGGAAGATCTTCAAGAGCTCGCGGCTCTCCCGGTCGACTCTCTCCTCCTCCGAGGAGTGTTTCGGCGCGCGAAGGACGGCCGCGGCGAGCCCCGCTTCCTGCCGGCAGTGGAAGGCGACCTTGACGTTGGCGAGCACCGTCATGTCCCCGAAGAGCCGGATGTTCTGAAACGTGCGGGCGACGCCCCGGCGCGTGATCCGGCCCGTGCGATCGCCCGCGATGTCGTTGCCGTCGAGCCGGACCGTGCCCGCGGTCGGCGCATAGACGCCGGTGATGACGTTGAACACGGTGGTCTTGCCCGCGCCGTTGGGGCCGATCAAGCCGTAGAGGCGGCCGGCGTCGAGCGTCAGGTGGAGATCGTTGACGGCCACGAGGCCGCCGAACCGCATCGTGACTCCGGAGAGCTCGAGGAGGGGCACGGATCGGCTCCGGTCAGCCCCGCAGCGGGGTGGAAGGCACCGAAGGGAGACGCCTGCGCCGGACGAGGAACGAGGCGAACTCCCGGTGGCCGAGAATCCCCTGCGGCCGCACGATCATGATGATGACGAGAATCAGCGAGAAGAGGACCATCCGGTACTGAGCGAACTCGCGGAACCCTTCGGTCAGGGAGATGTACAGCACGGCGCCCACGACCGACCCGGTGATCGAGCCGAGGCCGCCGATGACGATCATGATGATGATCTCGATCGATTTCAAGAACGTGAAGGAGTTCGTGTGGAGGTACATCAGGTAGTGCCCGAAGAGGCCGCCTCCGATGCCGGCCATCGCGGAGGACACGACGAAGGAGATGACCTTGCTGCGGGTCGTGTCCACCCCCATCGCCTCCGCGGCGATCTCGTCTTCGCGGATCGCGATGAGCGTGCGCCCGAAGGAGGAGTGGACGATCCGGTAGACGACCACGATCGTCAGCGCGGCGAAGAGGTAGATCCAGAAGAAGTTCGCGATCTTGGGGATCCCCGAGAAGCCGCGCGCGCCTCCCACCGCGTCGATGTTCAGGATGAAGACGCGGATGATCTCGCCGAAACCGAGCGTCACGATCGCGAGGTAGTCCCCTCGCAGGCGCAGCGACGGGACCCCCACGAAGAACCCGGCGACCGCGGCGAGCAGCGCCCCCGCGGCCAGGCCGAGGAGCAGGACCGCGCCGTCGCCGGCCGCCGAAGGCAGGAACGAAAGCGCGGAATGGACGCGATCGCCGAAGTTCACCGTCACGTAGGCCGAGGTGTACGCGCCGATCGCCATGAACCCGGCGTGGCCGATGGAGAACTGGCCCGTGAACCCGTTGATCAGGTTCAGGCTCACGGCGAGGATGATGTTGATGCCCGCCAGGCAGATGACCTGGAGAAGGTAGGGGGACATCGCGAGCCCCGCGCCGAACGCCCCTGTAAACAGGGCGTTGGCGGCGAGGAGCGCCGCGACGACCGCGATCGAGAGGAGGAACCCCTTCAAACCTTCTCCTTCTGGACCCGTCCGAGAATCCCCTGCGGCCGCAGGAGCAGCACGAGGATCAGGATCCCGAACGCGATGGCGTCGCGGTAGGTCGACGAGAGGTAGCCGACGACCATCACCTCGGAGACGCCGATCAGGAGGCCGCCCAGGACGGCTCCCGGAACGTTGCCGATCCCGCCCAGGACGGCCGCCACGAAGGCCTTCAACCCGTAGATGATCCCCATGAGCGGATCGATCTTCGGGATCTGCATCCCGATCAGGACGCCTCCGGCCGCGGCCAGGGCCGAGCCGAGCGCGAAGGTCACGGCAATGATCCCGTCGGTGGAGATCCCCATGAGCTTCGCCGCGTCGAGGTTGAAGGAGACGGCGCGCATGGCCTTGCCGGTGCGCGTCTTCATGATGAAGAGGCGCAGCAGGATCATGAGCAGGAAGGAGACGCCGATGACGGTGATCTGCTCGCTCGTCAGCCGCACGTCCGCGACGAGAAAATCGAAATGGGGCGCGAGCGAAGGGAAGAACTTCGGGTCCGGGCCGAAGACGAGCTGGCCTCCGTTCTCCAGGAAGAGCGACACGCCGATGGCCGTGATGAGGAGCGTCAGCCGGGACGCCCGCCGCACCGGGCGGTAGGCGAGCCGCTCGATGACGAGCCCGAGGAGGGCGCACGCGGCCATGGCGCCGAGCATGACGACGAACGCCGAGACGAACGACGGCTGCCGGCCGGCCATTTTCCGCGAGAGGTAGTACCCGACGTACGCCCCGACCATATACACGTCGCCGTGGGCGAAGTTGATCAGGCGCAGCACGCCGTACACCATCGTGTATCCGAGCGCGATCAGGGCATAGATCGACCCGAGCGAGAGCCCGTTGACGACCTGCTGAAGGAAGGTGTTCATTGAAGAGACTCGTGACTCGTGAACTCGGAGTTGTGAGCAGGGCCAACCGTGGCTCGATCAATTCGACTCTCGGATCGACCAGCGAGTCCCGGTCGCGTCCCGAGGGCGCTACGGGGTCACCGTCTCGACGTAGACGAACTTGCCGTTCTCGACCTTCAGGACGACGGCGGGCTTGATCGCGTTTCTCTCCTTGTTGATGGTGATCTTCCCGGTCACGCCCGAAAAGTCCTTCGTCGCGGCGAGCGCGTCCCGCACCTTCTCTCCCTCGGTCGAGCCCGCCCGCGACATGGCGTCCGCGAGGATCTTGGCCGCGTCGTAGCCCAGGGCGGCCAGCGCGTCGGGAACCTCCTTGAAGCGCGTCTTGTAGTCTCCGACGAACTTCTGCACGAGCGGAGAGGGATCGTCGACCGAGTAGTGGTTCGAGAGGTAGCAGCCGTTCAAGGCCGTTCCCCCGATCTCCCACAGCTTGGGAGAGTCCCAGCCGTCGCCGCCCAGGAGCGGGACGGTCGAAGGGATGCCGAGCTCCCGGGCCTGCCGGGCGATCGTGCCGACCTCCGTGTAATAGCCGGGGACGTAGATGGCGTCGGGATTGATCGCCTTGATCTGGGTCAGCTGCGCCCGGAAGTCGGAGTCCCCCTGGCTGTACGACTGCTCGGAGACGATCTGGCCGCCGAGCTGCTTGAACTGCTCCCGGAAGAAGGTCTGGAGTCCCACGGAGTAGTCGCTGCGCACGTCCACCAGGATCGCGACCTTCTTCGCCTTCAGGGTATTCGCCGCGAATTTCGCCATGACCGAGCCCTGGAAGGGATCGATGAAGCAGACGCGGAAGATGTAGTCGCCCACCTGGGTCACGCGGGGGTTCGTCGAGGAGGGGGAGACCATCGGGATGTGGTTGGCCTGGCAGATCGGGGCCGCCGCGAGGGAGTGGGAGGAGGCGACCTGCCCGAGGATCGCGAGGACGTGGTTCTGATTGATGAGCTTGGTCACGACCGTTCCGGCCTCTTCGGGCTTGGACTGGTCGTCTTCGACGAGGAGCTTGATCTTCTTGCCGAGGACGCCGCCGGCGCTGTTGATCTCGTCGAAGGCCATCGTCGAGCCGTTTTTCGTCGAGATCCCGAACGTCGCGATGCCGCCCGTCAGGGACCCGTACTCGCCGACGAGGATCTCGTCCGAGGTTCGACCCTTCCCGCAGCCCAGGGCGGACAGAACCAGGGCCATCGCCGCCGCCCAGACCAGTAAGCGCACTCGCATCGTAAAGCCTCCTCGCACCCTCTTCTCGAAAACGGGTATTCTCTCAGAGCCGGAAGCAAAGTCAAAACATCAATTCCTCCAATGATTTCGGATAGAATAGAGACTCCCGCGACTCTCCAGGGGGAGACGAGCGATTAGCGAAACGATTTCAGCAATTCAGACCCCAGATTCCAGAATCGAGACACCTCCGGAGACACCGCCGCGCATCCGCCCGCGCAGCGAGCACCCGATCTCCCGGCGGCAGATCGACCCGGACGCCTTGAAGGTGCTCTACCGGATCTCGGGCGCCGGCTACAAGGCCTACCTGGTCGGAGGCAGCGTGCGCGACCTGCTCCTGGCGCGCAAGCCCAAGGACTTCGACATCGGGACGGACGCGCATCCGCAGGCGCTCAAGCGTCTCTTCCGCAACTGCCGTCTGATCGGCCGTCGATTCCGGCTCGCCCACATCCTCTTCGCCGAAGGGAAGGTCATCGAGGTGGCGACGTTCCGGCGGCGGCCGGAGCCGCTCGATCCGAACGCCCCGGAGCTCCTGATGACCTCCGACAACGTGTTCGGCACGGCCCGCGAGGACGCTCTGCGGCGGGACTTCACGATCAACGGGCTCTTCTACAACATTGCCGACTTTTCCGTCATCGACTACGTGGGCGGCCTCGAAGACCTCGAGGCGGGCCTCGTCCGGACGATCGGCGACGCGGAAGTCCGCTTCCGGGAGGACCCGGTCCGCATGATGCGCGCGGTGGAATTCGCGAGCCGCCTGGGATTCGCGATCACGCCGGACGCCTACGAAGCGATCGTGAATCACCGCAGGGAGATCGCGAAGTCCGCGCCCCCCCGGGTCACGGAGGAGCTGTCGCAGTCCCTGAAGGGGGGGCACGCGCTCACCACGTTCCTCCTGATGCGCGAAGTCGGGCTTCTGGACATCCTCCTCCCCGAGCTGGCCGAGGTCCTCCGGGAGACCGACCCGGAGCATCCGCACGGCACCGGCCATCTCTTCTGGGGGCTGCTCGACGTGCTGGATGCGGAGCGCCGCCGCGGCCGGGTCTACGGGGAGGCGGTTCTCTTCGCCCTCTTCTTCCTGCCGATCGTGCGGGCCCGGGTCCGCGACGCCGCGCCCGACGGTGAGCCGTCGCCGGCCCTCCTTTCGACGCTCCTCGAAGACGTCGTTACGCCGATCGCGATCCGCATGGCGCTCTCGCACGCCGTCTCGCACCGCATCAAGCAGGCGCTGGCGATCGTCGGAAGGCTCTCGCACCGGCCCGACTCGCGTCTGGCGACCCCCCGCCTGGCGCTGCGGGAGGCATTCCCGACCGCTCTCGAGCTCTTCGAGCTGCGCGCGATGGCGACGGGACGGGGCGAGGAGCTCGTGCGCGAGTGGCGCGCTCTCGCGGCCCGGGTGGAGAAGACGCGCAAGGCCTATGCCGACGCCAGCGGGGAGCCCGCCCTGCCGGCCGCGCGGCGCCGGCGCGGCGCGGGAGGGCGGGGACGCCGGGGCCCGGGAGCCGTCTAAGGTCTAAGGTCTAAGGTCTAAGGTCCCAGGCGGGGCCCCGGGACCTTAGACCTTAGACCTTAGACTTTAGACCGCTCCAAGCGATTTCGCCCGGCGAACATTTCGTGCCAGAGACTGCGTTTTGAGAGGGTGAGGCAACATTGAACGGCACCGATGAAAAAGCCCTCGTCGAGCGGTGCCGCCGGGGGGAAGACGAGGCCTGGAGAGAGCTGGTGGACCGTTTCGGCCAGAAGATCTACTCGGTGGCCTATCACTTCACGCTGAAGCGCGAGGACGCCGAGGAGCTGGCCCAGGAGATCTTCCTGAAGATCTTCGAGAACCTCCACCGCTACGACGGGGGTTACCCGCTCGTGGCCTGGATCGTGTCGCTCTCGCGCAACCTCTGCATCGACCGGTACCGCCGCCACAAGCGGGAGAAGTCCTTCCGCTTCGTCTCCGACGACGCCGTCGCGCCTCTGCTCCGGTCGCAGGACGACCCGGCGAGCGAGGCCCTGAAGAAGGAGCGCGCGAAGCTCCTGTTTTCCGCGCTGGCGGAGATCCCGGAGGACCTCGCCGAGATCCTCGTCCTGCGCGACCTGGACGGGCTCGCCTACGAGGAGATCGGAAAGGCCCTGGAGCTTCCGGACGGCACCGTCAAGTCGCGCCTCTTCCGGGCCCGCACGGAGGTCGCCCGGAAGATCCGGGAACGCCACGAGAGCCGGCCCGGCGGGACCCTGGCGTCGCTCGCGCTCGCGGCGGGAGCATTCGTATGAGCTGCGCGGAACGGGAGCGGCTCTTCTCTGGCGAACGCCTCCGCAGAAGCGGTCGGGACGCACGTCGCCGCCTGCGCTTCCTGCGCGCGGCTCGCGGCGGAGCTCGATCGCGTCGAGGCCACGCTGTCGGACCTGCGCCCCGCGGCCGTCGACCCGGCGCTTCGCAAAGCGTTGCTCTCCATCCCGGCGCGGACCGTCTCCTGCGAGCGCGCGGACGAGCTCATTGCCGCGGCTCTCGAGGGTCCGTTGCTCGCCCGCGGATCTCGCGCGCCTCGAGTTCCACCGCGCGCGCTGCGAAGGGTGCGCCGAAGCCTCGCAAACACTCGCCGGCCTTCGCGAGCTCGTCCGTCCCGAGCCGGCTCCGTGGCTGCCTGGCCGGATCGTCGCGAACCGGCCGCGCCGGAGGGAACGCCGCGGATGGCGGGCCTTCGCGAGCCCCAAGGTGCTCATCGCCCTGGCCTATGCCGCGGCGGTCGTCGTGATGATCGCCGGCTTCAATCCGGCGGACCTGGCGCGCAAGGCGGGCGTGGGCCGGATCGAGGAAACCGCCAGGGCGTCGTTCCAGGTGGCCGGCAGTTCGCTGGCGGACCGCCTCGGGGCGGTCGAAGAGAACGCCCTGCGCACGCTCGCGCGGTGGAAGGGACACGTGACGGGCTACGGCCGCGCCGCGATCTCGACCGCCATGGCGCTCGTCATGAAATCAGAACCGCAGCCCCCACCGAACCGCCCGCGCAGCGGCGAGGGGAAGGGCGTCCTGCAGCAGAACGAAATCGAGACACCGACATGGCGCGCGTAAGAGCCGCCTCAGAGGAGTAATGAACATGGATCCCAACACACCGGCGACTTCGCCCGCTCCACCGTCACCGCCTCCGCCGCCGCCACCGGTCGCGCCCGCGCCGGGCGTCCCGGTGCCCCCTGTGACGCCGGTTTTCGTCGACCGGAAATCGCCCGGCCTGGCCGGCTTCCTCTCGATGTTCCCCGGACTGGGTCACCTCTACCTGGGCCTCTACCAGCGCGCGTTCGCCTTCGCCGGCGCCTTCGTCCTGCTCATCTTCTTCAATTCGCACGGCCGCATCGCGGTCCTCTCGGGACCCGCGACCTTTTTCCTGTGGGTCTTCGCGATCATCGACGCCGTGCGGCAGGCCAAGGCCATCAACCACGGCTTCGTTTCCGAGAGCGGTTTCGCGGCGGCGCCCCAGTTGCGCCGGGCCTCGGAAGGAACCGGCTCGTTGACGTGGGGAGTGATCCTCGTCGGCCTCGGAGCTCTCTGGCTCGTCGACCGCTACGTGGACATCGACTGGTCCTTCATGGAGAACTGGGGAGGGCCGGCGGCGCTCATCCTGCTCGGACTCGTCCTCGTCGTCTCCCACGTGCGCCGCAAGCGCACCGAGCACGAAGCCGGCGTCGGAATGCCCCCCCGAAGCAACTGACCGGTGAGGTCACTCCGTCTGACCCTCCCCCGGCGGCGAGAGGCGGCCTCCCTTCCTTCAGCGCCGCTTGAAGTACTTCTCGAGGTCCTCTTCCGTCATCGAGAGCACCACGGGCCTCCCGTGCGGGCACGTGAAGCGGTCGGCGGCCTTGATCCAGTCGGAGAGCAGGTGCCGGATCTCCTCCGGCGCCAGGTGATAGCGGATCGTGACGGCGCTCCGGCAGGCGAGCCGGGCCGCCAGCCGGTCGCGCCTCTGCGCGGCGTCTCCGGCGCCGGGCTCCGCCAGGGCCTCCAGTGCCTCGTGCAGCGTGTCTCCGGGGTCGCGATTCGTGGTCTCCGCCGGCAGCGCCGAGATGGCGTAGGAGCGTCCCGACATCGGCTCGATCTCGAATCCGGCGGCGGAGAGGTCGTCGAAGGCCGAGGCCAGCGTCTCCGCTTCCTCCGGAGTGGCTTCGAAGAGCGCGCGCATCAGGAGCCTCTGGGAGAGAACGCGACCCGAAGCGATGCGGTCCCGCAGCCGCTCGTAGAGGACCCGCTCGTGGGCCGCGTGTTGATCGATCACGAGGAGTCCCTCCGGGCCCGAAGCGAGAATGTAGGACTCGCGATGCTGCCCGATCGGCACGATCTCGGGAGGCCTCTTCTCGGCGGGAGCCGCGGGAGGCGTCGGAGGAACCGGGGGGGCCGGGACGGGCGCGCGGTGCGAGGCGGGCAGTGACCCTTCCTCGCCGTAGGAGCCCTGTGCCTCGGCGACGGAGGGAGGGGGTCCCGCGTTGGAGACCGGCCGCAGCCTTCGCTCCTCCTTCCCGCGAGATCAGGGCCGAAGAGAGCGCGTGGTACACGAGACGATAAGCCGTTCCCGCGTCGGTGAAACGAACCTGCGTCTTGGCCGGGGAGACATTGACATCCACGTCGCCCCCCCCGGCGACGAGGAAGAGGAACACCGCCGGATGGCGGTCGGTGCGGATGGCGTCGCGAGAGGCCTGGCCGACCGCGCGGGTCAGGGCGCGGTCTTCGACCGGTCGGCCATTGACGAAAAGGTACTGGAACCGGCGGCTTGCGAACGTGACGGAGCCGCGGGTCACGAACCCCGTCAGCCGCAGGGGTCCGGAGCGCGCCTCGAACTCCTCGAGGTCACCCAGTGTCTCGCGGCCGAAGACCTGGAGGATGCGCGCCGCGCGATCCACGGCGGAGGGCGCGTCGAGGGTCTCGCGGCCGTTGGACCGCAGGGAAAACGCCACGGAGGGATTGGCCACGGCGGCGCGCGTGACGGCCGCGGCGGCGGCCCGCGCCTCCGCTTCCGGCTTTCCCAGGAACTTCCGCCGGGCCGGAGTGTGCGCGAAGAGTCCCTCGACGAGCACGTCGGTTCCGCGCGGCCGGCCGGCCGGCTCCTCGGCGGGCGCCGCCCCGTACTCGATCCGAAGCCGGATCGCCTCGGGGGAGGACCCGTCGCTCGACGTGAGCGTGAGCCTGGAGACGGAAGCGATCGAGGGGAGCGCCTCGCCGCGGAAACCGTAGCTGCGAATCTCCGAAAGGTCCTCGTCGGAGGAGATCTTGGACGTCGCGTGACGCTCGAGAGAAAGCCGCGCGTCCTCCGGCGACATCCCGCTGCCGTCGTCCCGGACGAGGATGCGCTCGATGCCTCCGTCCTCGAGATCCACCTCGATGCGGGTCGCCCCGGCGTCCAGGGCGTTCTCGATCAACTCCTTGACGACGGAGGCCGGACGCTCCACCACCTCGCCCGCGGCGATCCGGTCGATCACGTCGCTCGAAAGCCGGTGGATCTTCGGCATTTGCGGTGGCTGGTCCTCGATCCCTGGTCCTTAGTCTAAGACCAGGACGGAAAGGACTACGGACGACTCTCAAAGACGACTTTGCCGCCGACGACCGTCGCCGCGACCTGGATGTGTTCGATCTCCTCCGGCTCGACGGAGAGGGGGTCGGCCGAGAGAACCACGAAATCGGCGAGCTTGCCGGCGGCGAGTGTCCCCTTCTCCCCCTCCTCGAAGCCGGCGTAGGCGGCGGACGAAGTGTACGCGGCGAGCGCCTCCTCGACGGTGATCTTCTGCTCGGGAAACCAGCCGCCGGGGTTCTTCCCGTCGATCGTGCGGCGCGTCACGGCGGCGCCGATCCCCTCGAGGGGCGAGAGGGGCGCCACGTCCCAGTCCGATCCGAACGCCAGGACGGCCTTCGCGTCGAGAAGGGACCGGAAGGCGTACGAGGTCCTGCAGCGCTCTCGGCCGATCCGCTTCTGCGCCCAGCGCCCGTCGTCGATCGCGTGGTACGGCTGCATGGAGGCGATCACGCCGAGACGGGCGAACCGCGGGATGTCGGAGGCCCGCAGATGCTGGGCGTGCTCGACGCGAAAGCGCCGGTCCTTCGGGCCGTTCGCTCGCCGCGACCCGCTCGAAGAGATCCAGGATCTCGGCGTTGGCCCGGTCGCCGATCGCGTGGATCTCGACCTGGAGGCCGGCCCGGTCGGCGGCGGCCACGCGCTCCTCCATCTTCGCGAGCGGGATCGCCTCGGCGGCCAGGACGCCGCGGTTGCCCGGATCGTCGTCGTAGGGATCGAAGAAGAGGCCCGTCCCCGACCCGAGCGAGCCGTCGGCGAATCCCTTCACGCCCCCGACGCGCAGCCATTCGTCGTTCTTCATCGCGGCCCGGCGCGCGCGCGCCTTATCCCACTCCGTCAGTGAGGGTCGGTAATTGACGCGCACCGTCATTTCCCCGCGGTCCCGGAGTTCTTCCCAGGCCTCCAGGTCCCTCGGGTTTCCCGGAAGGTCCTGGACGGAGGTGACGCCGTTGCCCGCCGCGTGTTTCATCGCGGCACGCAGCGCCTCGGCCAGCTCCCGCGACGTGCGGGCCGGGCGCACGCGCCAGATCGCGTCCATCGCGGCGTCCTTCAGGACTCCGGTCGGCTCGCCCGAGGCGTCGCGCACGATGACGCCTCCCGGCGGATCCGGAGTGCCGCGCGCGATCTTCGCGAGCTTCAACGCGAGGCTGTTGCAAACGACCATGTGGCCGTCCTGCCGCGCGAGGCAGGTCGGCCGGTCGCCCGTCGCGGGATCGAGCAGGGCGCGCGTCGGGAGACGCGGGACGGCCCACTGCTGATGGTCCCAGGCCCCGTCGGTGATCCACTGGCCGGGGGGCCGGGTTTTCGCGAATCGGGCGAGCCGCTGCGTGAAGTCGGTTTCGTCTTTCGTGTGGCGGAGATCCACCGCAAGGAGGTTGAACCCTCCCATCGACATGTGGGTGTGCGCGTCGATGAGCCCCGGCAGGACCCGCCGACCCGCGCCTTCGATGACGCGGGTCGCGGGACCGGCGAGCGCCCGGATCTCGCGGTTCTCTCCGACCGCCACGATCCGCCCGCCACGCGCGGCGAGCGCTTCCGCCTTCGGCGGCGCCTTCTCCCCCGTCCAGATCTTCGCCGACAGGAGGATCAGTTCCGCCGGAGCGGGGGGAGGGACGCGGAGCGGCCGCGGCAGCGATGAGCAGGAGAAGAACCGCCGTCATGCAGTCGAAGAGAGACTGCCCCTCTTTCCCGCCGCGAGCGCGGCCCGAGCGGCCGCCAGGCGCGCGATCGGCACGCGAAACGGCGAGCAGGAGACGTAGTCGAGGCCGGCCGCGGTGGAAGAACTCGATCGAGCGCGGATCGCCGCCATGCTCTCCGCAGATCCCGACCTTCAATTTCGGGTTCGTCTCGCCGGCCCCGCTCGGTCGCCAGCGCGACGAGCTCTCCGACGCCGGCCTGGTCGAGGCTCGCGAACGGGTCCTCCGGCAGGATCCCCTTCTCGATGTACGAGGGGAGAAACGACGCGGCGTCGTCGCGCGAGTAGCCGAAGGTCATCTGCGTCAGATCGTTGGTCCCGAAGGAGAAGAAGTCCGCGTTCTCCGCGATCTCCCTCGCCCGCAGCGCGGCGCGCGGGATCTCGATCATCGTGCCCACCTTGTAGGAGATCTTCCGGCCGGTCTCGCCGGTCACGCGCGGCGCAATCTCGTCCACGAGGATCCGCAGCCGGTCGAGCTCCGCCTTCGTGCCGATGAGCGGGATCATGACCTCCGGGTTCGGCGACAGCCCTTCCCCGACGGCCGCGGCCGCGGCCTCGAAGATGGCGCGCACCTGCGTCTCGTAGATCTCCGGGTGCGTGATCCCGAGCCGGCAGCCGCGGTGGCCGAGCATCGGGTTGGCCTCGTGGAGCTGCGCGACACGCTCCCGGACCTTTTCGACCGGGACTCTCGAGATCGGCGGCCGTCTTCGCGAGCGCGGCCTCCTCGTTGGGCAGGAACTCGTGGAGCGGCGGATCGAGCAGCCGGATGGTCACCGGCCGCTCCCCCATCTCCCGGAAGATCCCGAGGAAGTCCTCGCGCTGCATCGGCAGGATCTTCTCGAGCGCCGCCGCGCCGCAGCTCCGACCGTCTCGGCCAGGATCATCTCGCGGACCGCCAGTGATGCGGTGCTCCTCGAAGAACATGTGCTCCGTGCGGCAGAGCCCGATTCCCTGCGGCGCCGAAGCGCACCGCCACGCGCGCGTCCGTGGGCGTGTCGGCGTTGGTCCGCACCCCCAGGCGCCGGCGGGCATCCGCCCATTCGAGCAGGCGCGTGAAGGCCCTCGCGAGCGGGGATTTCTCGAGCGGCAGCGTCCCGTCGATGACCACCTGCAGGACCTCGGACGGCTGCGTGGGCAGCTTCCCGAGGAGGACCTCGCCCGGTCGTCCCGTCGATCGAGATCCAGTCCCCCTCCTTCGCCTCGAGCTTCTTCGCGCGGATCTGCCCGCGCCCGGCGTCCACCGTGATCTCCCCCGCTCCGACGACGCACGTCTTTCCCATTCCCCGCGCGACGACCGCGGCGTGCGAGGTCATCCCGCCGCGCGTCGTGAGGATCCCGGCGGAGGCGTTCATCCCGGCGATGTCTTCCGGCGAAGTCTCGGCGCGCACGAGCACGACGGGATCGCCGCTTGGCCGCCATCTCCACCGCCTTGTCCGCCGTCAGCGCGATCCGGCCGCACGCCGCGCCCGGCCCCGCGGGAAGCCCCTTGCCGAGAAGACGCCCCTCCTTGACCGCCGCCGCTTTTTCCTTCAGCGGGAAGACGGGAGCGAGCAGCTGGATCGAGCTGCTCCGGTTCGACCCGGAGGACCGCCTCTTCCTCGGAGATCAGCCCCTCGTCCACCATGTCGGCGGCGATGCGAACCGCCGCGAAACCCGTGCGCTTGCCGTTTCGAGTCTGCAGCAGGTAGAGCTTCTTGTCCTCGATCGTGAACTCCAGGTCCTGCATGTCGCGGAAGCTCTTCTCGAGGAGGTCCTTGACGCGGAGCAGCTCCGCGTGCGCCGCCGGCATCGTCTCCTCGAGCGAGGTCCCGGAGCCGTTCCGGTTCAACGGGCCGCGGCGTGCGAATCCCCGCCACGACGTCCTCCCCCTGCGCGTTGGGAAGGAACTCGCCGTAGAAAACGCTTCTCGCCGGTCGAGGGGTCGCGGGTGAAGGCGACGCCGGTGGCGGAGGTCTCGCCGCGGTTGCCGAAGACCATCGCCTGAACGTTGACGGCCGTTCCCCAGTCGTTGGGGATGTGGTGCAGGCGGCGATACGTCTTCGCGCGCTCGTTGTCCCAGGAGCGGAAGACCGCTCCGATCGCTCCCCAGAGCTGCTCCTGCGGGTCCTCCGGGAACTCGCGCCCCGTGTGTTTGCGGATGATCTCTTCGAAGCGGACGATGAGGTCCGAGAGATCCGCCGCCGAGAGCTCCGCGTCCGAGGCGACGCCTTTTTCGCGGCGCCTGGCGGTCAGCGCCTCTTCGAAGTCTTCCTTCCCCGTGTCCAGAACGACGTCGCCGTACATCTGGAGGAATCGTCGGCGGCAGTCGAGCGCGAACCGCTCCCCCGCGACCGCGGCGAGGCCCTTGATCGTCGTCTTGTTCAGTCCGAGGTTCAGGATCGTGTCCATCATCCCGGGCATCGAGGAACGGGCGCCCGAGCGCACGGAGACGAGAAGCGGGTTGGACGGATCGCCGAAACGCCTTCCCGCCGCGGCCTCGACCTCCGCGAGGGCCTCCGCGACCTCCCGCTTCAGGTCGTCGTGGCTCGAGCCCTTCGAGTATTCCGCGCTGACCGCGGCGTCGATCGTGAACCCGGGCGGAACGGGGATTCCGAGCGCCGTCATCTCGGCGAGGCCCGAGCCCTTGCCGCCGAGGCGTTCCTTGCCGAGACCGGCGCCCTCGGCCCGGCCGTTCCCGAAGAAGAAGACACGTTTCATTTTTCCTTCTCCACGACGATCTCCGAAAAGTCCGCGATCCTCGAGAATTCTTTCTGAATGCGAAGCCAGCAGGGCAAGACGATTACGCCTCAGATCCTCCTCCGGGCAGTTGACCAGGACTTCGACGAAGAACCGGTCGAGCGAAGGAGCGATCGAGGCGATCATCTCCAGCGCCTCCCGGTAGCGCCGCGAGGCGCCGAGCTCCGTCGATGACCGGGCGCGCCTGGAGAAAATCGGCCGCCAGCCGCATCTCCGCTTCCTCCCGGTAGAGCTCGGCCAAGGGAGCCGGCGGGTGCTCTTCGCCGAGGATGTTGCGGATGCGCTTGGAGGCGAGGATGAGCGAACGGAAGTCCATCTGCTTTCGCGCCTGCGAAAGGGCGAGCGCCCGGTCCGCCACGTCCGCGAAGTTCCAGACGCCGGCGCCGGCCACGGCCGAGATCTCGTCGTACGTCTGACCGCGCCGCTCGAGGAGGTTGCGCAGCCTTTCCGCGAAGAACTCCTCGAGCGCCTCGAGCGCCGCGTCCGCTCCGCCGGCGCCGGGGCCGGCCGGAGAGAGCGCCAGGGCTTGGCGGAGGACCGGCTTCCAGTCGATCCGCCACCCCTGCGCGAGGATGATCGCGACGGCGCCGAAGGCGGCTCGCCGCAGTCCGTACGGGTCCTTCGAGCCGGTGGGCACGAGACCGATCCGGAAGAGACCGGCCAGGGTGTCGAACCGGTCCGCGAGCGAGACAATGGCTCCCGCGGCCTCGCGCGGAGGGTCGCCCCCCGCCGAGGCCGGCTGGTACTGGTCGTAGATCGCCTTCCAGACCGGATCGGGATGTCCCTCGCGGCGGGCGTAGAGGCCGCCGATCACGCCCTGCAGGTCCGTGAACTCCTTGACCATGCGGGTCGTCAGATCCGCCTTCGAGAGCCGCGCCGCCACGCGCACCGTCTCGACGAGATCCGGCCGCTCGACGGCGCGCGCGATCACCTCGGGAGAGCTCCTCCAATCGCGCCGTCTTCTGCCGGTAATCGCCCAGGCGATCCTGGAAGGAGAGCCGCGCCAGCTGCTCCAGACGCGACTCGAGGGTCTCGCGGACGTCCTCCTCGTAGAAGAAACGCGCGTCGGCCAGGCGGGCATTCAGCACCCACTCGTTCCCCCTGGCGATGAGCCCCTTCGGATCCTCGCGGTTGTCCATCACCGCGACGAAGTAGGGCATCAGGCCCGACGGTCCCCGCACCGGCAGGTACTTCTGGTGCGTGCGCATCGCCGTCGTCGTGACCTCCTCGGGCAGATCGAGAAACTCCGGCGCGAAGGAGCCGCGCACGGTCCCCGGCCACTCCACGAGGTCGGCGAGAGTCGCGGCGAGATCGGCGTCCGC
The DNA here is from genome assembly GCA_963782815.1 of uncultured Acidobacteriota bacterium. Taxonomy (GTDB): domain Bacteria; phylum Acidobacteriota; class Thermoanaerobaculia; order UBA5066; family Gp7-AA6; genus JAWOLE01. The sequence goes on from CAWALG010000016.1 coordinate 77,443, forward strand.
TTCGATCGAGCCCCCGACCTCCGCGGCCAGGCGGCGAGCCGATTCCAGGATCGCGCGGCGGCGCGCCTGTCCGTCCGGCTCCACGCTCCGCGCCCGCAGCTTCTCGAGATAGTCGTCCGGCCCGCGCACGGAGAAATCTCCGTCGGACAGGATGCGGTGGCCGCCGGTCGAGTCGGTCGCCGCGATCCCGAGGATCTCCATGGGAACGACCTCACCTCCGAGAAGAGCGAGCAGCCCGCGCACCGGCCGGACGAAGACGCGCTCTCCCGAGCCCCAGCGCATCGTCTTGGGAAACGTGAGCGTCGCGACGGCCCGCGGAACGATCTGCCGCGAGCACTTCTCCGGCGGGACGCCCGAGAATCGTCCGCCGCGCCGCGGCCGTCGGCCCGCGCGGCGTTTCGACGACGACGAGGTCGGCGGGATCGACCTTCTGCGCCCTTGCGAAGCCTTCTCCCGCGCGCGTGGGCTTTCCGCCGGCGTCGAACGCGACCGAGGCGGGCGGACCCAGGACCTCCGACACCCGGTCCTCCTGGCGCTCCGGGAGTCCCCGCAGAACGAGGATCAAACGCCGGGGCGTCGCGAACGACTGGGCGAACTCCGCGACGAGCCCCTCTTCCGCGAGCCCCTCCGTGACGCGCGTCTGGAGATCCTGGCGCGCGCCGGCGAGCGACGGGGCCGGGATCTCCTCGGTCCGGATCTCAAGAAGAAAGTCGTGCCTGTTCATGACGGGAGAATCGTAAGGCGTGAAGCGTGAGGCGTGAGGCGGAGCACCGGGAAAGAACGTGATCTGTCTCTTCGCCCCACCGTTCTCCGCCTTACGCCTTACGCTTAACGCCTAACGAGCTTCAGACGGCCGCCGGCTCGGGCTGCGAAACGGCGCGAGCCGGGCCCTCGCGGGCGGCCAGGTACGCGCGGGCGCAGGAGCAGGCGAGGTCGCGGACGCGCCGGATGAATCCCACGCGGTCGGTCGCCGACACGGCGCCGCGGGCGTCGAGCAGGTTGAACGCGTGCGAGCAGGAAAGCGCGCGCCTCGTAGGCCGGCGAGCACGCAGCCCGCTTCGAGCGCGCGTTTCGCCTCGCCGCTCGTGGCGGTCGAAGAGCGAGCGCCTGGAACTCCACGTCGGCAACTTCGAAGGCAGTACCGCGACAGCTCGACCTCCTCGGCACGGCGCACTTCTCCGTAGGGGAGGGTCTCGTTCCACATCACGTCGTAGATCGAGTTCGACCTTCGAGAGGAACATCGCGATCCTCTCGAGCCCATAGGTGATCTCGGCCGTGATGGGAGACAGGTCGATCCCTCCCGCCTGCTGGAAGTACGTGAACTGCGTGATCTCCATGCCGTCCATCACGACCTGCCAGCCCACGCCCCAGGCGCCGAGCGTGGGCGACTCCCAGTTGTCCTCTTCGAACCGGATGTCGTGTTCGGCCAGGGCGATCCCGAGCGCTCTCGAGGCTCGCGCAGGTAGATCCCCTGCACGTCCTCGGGTGAAGGCTTCAGGACGACCTGGAGCTGCAGGTGCTTGACCAGGCGGAACGGGTTCTCGCCGTAGCGGCCGTCGGCGGGGCGGCGGGAGGGCTGAACGTAGGCGCAGCGCCACGGATCGGGCCCCAGGACCTTCAGGAACGTCGCCGGATGCATCGTGCCGGCGCCCATGGGCATGTCGTAGGGCTGCTCGATCAGGCAACCCTCCTCTTCCCAGAAAGCCTGCGAGATCCGCGATCAGCCGCTGAAGCGTGAGCATGGGGGAAGCGAGTTTAGCAGTTATCAGTGCCCCAGGACTTCCGCGAGCACTCTCTGCGACTTGAGCTCGTGGCCGAGGAAGTGGCGGCGCGCGAGGCCCGCCAGGGCGGAGATTTCCGTGATTCCCTTCCAGGGCTTCGCGGCATCGAACGGCGCGGAGAGGAAGGCGCGCAGGGTCTCGGCCGCGGCCGAGGAGATCCGGACGACTTCGCCGCGCCCGGCACTCGGGACCGACGAAGCCCGGACGGCCGCTGTCGTAGAGAAGCGGGAGCCTTCGGGTCGAGAGGCCGCTCGCATCCGGCGCAGACGGCGAGCGAGGGGAAGAGGCCCGAGAGCTTCAGGATCCAGACGTCGAAGTAGGCGCGGACCGGCGCGGGAGACCCTCCCGCGAAGAGGGCGTCCAGGACGTGCCGCGCGAGACGGTAGAACGGCTCGGCGGGATCGGAGTCGGAGACGAAGGTCTGCAGGCTCTCCGCGAGGGCCGAGAGAAGGAGCGCGCGGTCGAGGTCTTTCGAGAGAGAAAAGGAGGGACGGATGGAGTCGAGCGAATTGATCGAGACGAGCTCCTGTCCCTCCTTCTCGAAGTAGGCGACGCGGGCCTCGGTCATCGGCTCGAGCAGCCCGCGAACTGGCTGCGGGCTCCCCGCGCGCCGCGAGCCACTCCCCGCTTCTTTCCCGTGTCGCGGGTCAGAAAGGACACGATCCGGTCCTTCTCCCGGAGGGGATACGTCCCGAGGATGAAAGCGTCTGACACCCGATGACGCATGAGGGTGATTATGATGAGTCGGTGTGGGGTGAGCGGCGCATCCGAAGACGCGAAACGAGGAGAAAACCGGCCTGAACCTAAATAAATAAGGAAACTACAAGAAAAACCTTAAATAAATCGGAACGCAGTCTCGACAGAGGGGTCGTCACCCTGGGCTGGGTGTCGTTCTTGAACGACGCCGCGTCGGAGATGATCTATCCGCTCCTGCCCGATTTCATCACGCGGGTTCTGGGAGCCGGGCCGGCCGCTCTGGGACTCATCGAAGGGGTCGCCGAAGCCACGGCGTCCTTCATGAAGGTGGCGGCGGGCTGGTGGTCGGACAGAGTCAGGCGGCGAAAGCCGTTCGTCGTCGCCGGCTATTCGATCGCCGCGCTGGCGAGGCCGCTGACGGGCCTCGCCGTTTCGCTGGGGGCAGGTCCTCGCGATCCGCTTTTCCGACCGGCTCGGCAAGGGACTGCGGACTCCTCCGCGCGATGCGCTGCTGGCGGACCTCGTCCCGTCGGAGAGACGCGGCCGGGCGTTCGGCATTCAACGCGCCATGGACAACGCCGGAGCCCTCGTCGGCCCGCTCGTCGCGCGCGCTCTTGCTGCGCTTCTGGATCGCGGAGGAGCGAACCCTTTTCTTCCTCGCCATCGTGCCGGGCCTCCTCGCCGTCGTCCTGCTCGTCACGCGAATCCCCGAGCGGAAGAGGGAGGCGCCGCCGCCCGCCGCTCCCGCCGACCTCTCCGCGCGCCTCTCGCGCCCCCTCCGGACCGCCATCGCGATCTTCGCCCTGTTCACTCTCGCCAACTCGACCGACGCGTTTCTCCTGCTGCGGGCCCGCGACTGCGGCGTGCCGGTCTGGCAGCTGCCGCTCCTGTGGGCGTTCTTCAACGGAGCGAAGGCCGCGGTCGGAGTCCCCGGCGGCGCCCTCTCGGACCGGATCGGGCGAATCCCGACGATCGCGATCGGCTGGCTCATCTACACGCTCTCCTACGCGGGCCTCGCCTTCGCGGCGGCGCCGCTCCACGTCTGGGCCCTCTTCGGTTTCTATGCCCTCTTCTTCGCGGCGACCGAGGGGGCGGAGCGCGCGCTCGTCGCGGACCTCGCGGGAGAGAGGATGCGCGGCCGCGCGTTCGGCGCCTTCCACGCCAGCGTCGGCCTGGCGGCGCTGCCCGCCTCGATCCTGTTCGGGCTCTGGTGGAAGTTCTTCGGGCCGCGCGCCGCCTTCCTGATCGGCGCGGCCATTGCGCTCGCCGCGACCGCCGCGCTGTTCCTCCTTCGAGGAAGGCTCGACCAGCGCGCCGGGGCGTCGAGCCGGAAGGATGACAGGCTCGACCGGACGTCTCGGTCGTCTTCGAGACCGAGAACGAGGAGCCGAATCACCGCATCCGCTTGACCGACGTGATGGAGTCCTGGCTGCGCCAGACGGCCCGCGCCCGGGTCGCCGAATGGATCGTCGTGTCGCCCCGCCCGGCCGCGCCGGAGGAGACGGCTCTGCTTGCGAGGGCTCCCGCCCGCTGGATCGAGAAGCCCGGAACCCGTTACTACGGTTTGAAGAACGAGGGCATCCGCCGGGCCCGCGGACGATTCATCGCGCTGGCGGACTCCGACGCTCTTCCGGCCGACGACTGGCTCGAGAGCGCGCTGGCGGTCCTGGAGCGATCGGATCCGAGCGTGGCGCTTCTCACCGGCCGCACCCGTTATCTGCCGGGGCCTTTCTCCCGCGAGATGGTGATCGCGCAGCTGCCGAACCAGGCGGACCTGCCGCACGACACGACGCACTTTCTCGCTCACAATGTTCTCCTGCGCGCCGAAGCCGTGCGTCCGCTCCTCTTTGCCGGGGACGCCATCCGCCTGGGATCCGACACGCACCTGGCCGGACGGCTGATCGAATCGGGCTACCGGCTTCGATACGATCCATCCCTTCGCGTCACGCACAACTACGGCCGGCATTGGAGCGAGCTCTACCGGCACTGCATGGTCATCGGCTATGCGCTCGGGACGCTTTCAGGCGTACACGGGAGGACAGCACCCGAACCGCCTGGCCGACTTCGCCGGGAGGATGCGGGTGCTTTTCGCGCGATGGCGGGAGTTTCGGCGACCGCTGGGAATTCCGATCCGGCGCCTTCCTCTTTCGCTCTTCTTCTTCTTCGCCTACTCCATGGCCGTCGCTCACGGCTACCGGTTGGCTGTTCGCGGCGCTCCGGAGCCCTTCGCCCGGTTCTAGTCCCGGCAGACGCTTTCCCTTCGTGATCTTCGGGCGTCATCGGATATAGGATGGTCCTGTATGGGTCCTGTCTGGAGACTGATCCGAGGCCAGAAAGACACCTGCCATCGCTGCGGCAAGGAGATCCTCGACTTTCCGGCGGTCGGGCGCGTGGTGGACTTCCAGTTTCAAGCCGAAGAGAAGTACTGCTGGGAGTGCTACCGCTACGTCCAGCCCTTCGTGGACGACATCGCGCCGGAGTCGCGGGAGCCGTACCAGCGCGTGACCAAGCCCGCCATCCCGTGAGCGGGACGGGCTCGTTCCGCGGGCTCGGACCTCGCGCCGCTGGCGGAAAAGGTCTTCGCCCGGGAGCGCCTCTCCTTCGAGGACGGAGTCCGGCTCTTCCACTCGCGGGATCTGCTCGGCCTCGGCCGCCTGGCCAACCGCGTCCGCGAGGAGCGTCACGGCAACCGCGCCTATTACAACGTGAACCGCTACCTGAACCCGACGAATCTCTGCTGGGTGGATTGCGCGCTCTGCGCCTGGGCCAGGAAGGTGAACGAGCCGGGCGGCTACGAGATGGCGATCGAGGAGTGCGTCGAGGAGGCGGGCAAGGGGTACAGCGAGGCGGTCACGGAGTTCCACATCGTCGGGGGCCTCCATCCGACCTGGCCGTTTGACTATTACACCGGGCCTGCTGAAGGCCCTGAAGTCGCGGTTCCCCTCGGTGCACCTGAAGGCCTTCACGATGGTCGAGATCGACTGGATCGCGCGCGTGGGCGGCAGGTCGATCCCCGACACGATCCGCGAGCTGCGCGAAGCGGGGATGGACTCCTGCCCGGGCGGGGGCGCGGAGATCTTCGAGAAGCGCGTCCGCGACGTGATCTGCAAGAACAAGATCTCGGGAGAGGAGTGGCTCGCGATCGCGCGCGAGTGCCACCTCCAGGGCGTTCCGACCAACGCCACGATCCTCTACGGCCATGTCGAGACGATCGAGGACCGGGTGGACCACCTCCTGCGCCTGCGCGAGCTGCAGGACGAGACGGGCGGGTTCACGGGCCTGATCCCCCTCGCCTTTCACCCGGAGAACACGCCGCTCGCGCATCTGCCGGCCTCCTCGGGCCAGACCGACCTGCGGGTGATCGCCGTCTCGCGCCTGCTGCTCGACAACTTCGCCGCACATCAAGGCCTACTGGATCCAGATCGGCATGAAGCTCGCGCAGATCGCGCTCTTCTTCGGCGCGGACGACCTCGTCGGGACGGTGGTCGACGAGACGATCACGCACGCCGCGGGAGCCACGACGGCCTCCGGGCTCTCCCGGGCGGAGTTCGAGCGGATCATCCGGGAGTCGGGTCGCGAGCCCGTCGAGCGCGACGCGTCCTACCGCCGCATCGTGCGCGCGGGCCCGCAGGCGGAACCGGTCGCCGTGCCGGTGTGAGCCGCTGTCCGGCGCCCCCTGTCCCGCCGCTCGTTCCCGCCCGGCGGGCCGTTTCAAGACTGCTGATCTGGCGGCCGCGGCCGGGGCGGCCGGGTGTTTCGCGCATCAATATCGCTCGAAGCCCCGGGTCGCCGTCGTGGACGGGGACCCGATCGTCCAGATGAGGCGGCCGGGAGAGTTCCCCGCCGTCACGAAACCGAGCCTCGTCGCCCCCGACCAGCACAGCGACCCTCCCGACGGGGACTCCCGCATCCTCGGGCTGACGGTCGGCGCGGTCCCGCGGGCGTACCCGATCGGCCTGCTCGACCGCTTCGAGGTCGTCAACGACGCTGTTCCGGATCTTCCCTTCGTCGTCGCCCGATGCGCGCTGACCGGCGTGACCGCGGTCTTCGACCGGCGCGTCGGAAGAACAGGTCCTCGAGTTTCAGAACTCCGGCGCGCTCTGGCGCGACACTCTCGTGCTGCGGGACACGCGACGGGGACGTTCTGGTCGGCCGCGACCGGACGGGCGCTCCACGGCCCGCTCGCCGGGCGGCAGTTGCGCCCGATCCCGGCCGTCGTCGCCCGCGCCGACGACTGGCAGCGCGCGTTCCCCGCCTCTCTCATCATGGACCTCGACGAGGACACCTCCGTGCCTCTCTTCATGCGGATCTACGGCGCCTCGCCCTGGCAGGGCATCTCCGGCAAGAAGACATCGGATTCACGCCACAAGCCGAAGGAGGAGGTCTTCACCATCGGCCGGGAGGACGAGGCGGTCGCCTTCACGGCCGGCGAGATCGAGGCCGCGGGCCGCCTGGCGACGTCGCTTGGCGGAGAGCGGATCTCGCTCCGGAATGGGACGCCGCGCTCGAAGCGCCCCGCGCCTGCGGACCCGACGGAGAGGAACGGGCCGTCATTCCGATGCTCTGGTTCGCAGTCGCCCGCCACTACGCCGGGGTGCGGACTCTCGCGAACCGGCGGGAACGGGAGCCGGTGAGCGGAGAGCGGTCGCAGCGGTCACGGCTGAGTGAGCCGCAAGGTGACCGGGCTCTTGAGCGAATCCGCGTCTTCGATCGAAAGCTCCCGGAATCCCGGCTTCCGCGCCTCGAGGCGGTACGAGGCGTGCTTCCAGTGACCGCGGAAGTCGATCGAGAAACTCGCCCTTCCCATCCGATTGCGTCTCGACGCGCTCGACGGCCGCCTCCTCCTCCGAATCGCCCGGAGAAACCTCGAGGGTCACGCGGACGCCGGCGAGCGGCAGACCGCCGGGGCCGACCGTGCGGCCGGCGATCCGAACGGTCCGGGGCGATTTCTCGCAAACGACGAAGATTCCCGCGGCGACGGCGACGATCGCCGCCGACGGTCAGGGCGAGAGCGCGCGCTCGCTGTCATGGGACGACGTTAGCAGAACGGAGGGAGGGCGGACTCCGGCGGCGGCGTCGGCCTGCGCCGTCGCGGCGTCCAGCGCCGACGCGATCCGCGCGAGAGCCGTCTCGTCGGAGATATCCGGAGGGATCGGGAAGGGCTCGCCATAGGCGACGACGCCCTTCGAGAAAGGGTACGGCACGAGGAAACGGTCCCAGGAGGCGAGGAAGCGCGCCCCGGAGCTGGACGAGGTGATCGGGAGGATCCAGGCGCCGGTCAGGCGCGCGAGCTGCACGACTCCGGGCTGGACGACGCGGGGAGGGCCCTTGGGGCCGTCCACGGTCAGGGCGGCGTGGCGGCCGGAGCGGACCAGGCGGACCATCCCGCGGAGGGCCTGGCTGCCTCCCCGCGTCGTCGAGCCCCTCACGACGACGTAGCCGTTGCCTCGAGCCACCGCGCGATCCACTCGCCGTCCTTCGACTGCGACGCCATCGTCGCGATCCCTTCCCGCGGTGCGCCTGGATGGAGAGGTACATCCGGCCGTGCCAGAGCGCGAAGAGAATCGGCACGCCGCGCGCCTTGAGCTCCTGGTAATGCTCGAAGTGCAGCCGCTCGACCCGGATCGTCGCGCGGTGGAGGGCGATGCCCCGCCGAGCAGCCGCGAGACGGATCATCGGGAAGAGCCGGCTGCGACGATCACGCCTCACCGGCGTATCTGCGTAACGCGCGCCGACCCTCTCGAAGACGCGCGGGATGACGCCGGGCACCGTCTTGACGCCCTTCGTGAAGACCGCGAGGACGAAGTCCGAGCCGTTGGGAAGAAGGACGCGGGCGACGAGGTGATGGACGTCGTAGGCGTCCCCGGACTTCGACCAGAAGCGCGTTCCCGGCGGGAGCCTCTGGCCCGAGAGGCGCGCGTCCTCGAGCTCGAGGTCGTCGAAGGGCTTGGAGGGCGTCACGTCCGGGAGAGGAGCGCCAGCATCTCCTCGCGTCCCGGCCGGGCCGGCGATCTCGCCCCGCGCGATCTCCTTGAAGAGCCGGGCGGCCAGGCCGGCCGTCATGCGGTTGCGGTTCTTTCCGCCGTCGCGGAAGGCCTGCTCGCGCCCGTAGGCGTCCTCGCAGAACGTCTTCTGATTGGCGTTCAAGTCCCGGTATCCGCGCGCCGCGAAGAAGCGGTTGACGGCGTTGCGCCGCTCCTTCCATTTCTCCCAGTCGCGGCCCGACATCTCCGGCCCGGAAGTCGTGCCGGTGATCGAGTCCACGACGAAGCCGGTCGCGTCGTTGGAGGAGACCGTGATCATGTCCTTGACGGCGCGCGCGATCTCCGGCGTGTCCTTCAACTTCCCCGTTGCTTCTGCGCCTCGTAGTAAGCGAGATAGAAGATCTTGACGACCGACGCCGGGTAGTAGGCGGCGTCGCCCGGAAGCGACCCCGCCGCGCTTTCGGCGGGTGAAATCTCGAGGAGAGAGATCGAGAGCCCCTCCTCGGTCAGGCCGCTTCGGAGCGAACTCCGCCACGACGTCCTTCGCGACGCCGGAGAGGAAGCCGTCGAGCTCCGGAGAGCCGGCGAGGAGCGGTGGGATGCTGCGATAGCGAGGAGAGGAAGGGCCGCGAGGCGCTTCAGGGTTGCGCTCCCCCGGAGTCGGGAACGAGACGCGGGACCGGCGCCGGGCCCGCGGAGCTCTCCGGCCGCGAGCGAAGCCGCCCGCCGGCGCGCCAGCGCGATGCGGAAGATGAGCCCGCCGACGACGAGGAACGGCGCCGCGACCATCAGCAGGATCGAGTAGTAGAACCCCGACGAAAGCGAGGCCGTGCCGCCGGGATAGTCCGTGTCGGACCTTGGCGTCCTTGCAGAGCGGGCACGCCGAGGCGAGCGCCGGCAGGAGCACGGCGACGCGAGCAGGGACGAGCGCGACGCGAGCGGCGAGCTGCATGAGGACCGGATCTTACCGGAGGGAGGCGGGAGGGTAAAGCCGGTAGAGCAGGACGTAGACGACGACGCCGGTCACCGAAACGTAGAGCCAGATCGGATACGTCCACCGCGCGATCCGGCGGTGCTTCTCGTCCCGGCGCTTCAGACCCAGGAAGAGGGTCCGCAGGGCCAGCGGCAGGACCGCCGCCGCGAGGACCGTGTGCGAGATCAGGATCGTGAAGTAGACGACCCGGATCGCTCCCTGCCCCGGGAAATGCACCGACCCGACCTTCGCGTGGTAGGTCAGGTACGAGACCAGGAAGGCGGCCGAGGTCGAGGCCGCCGCGATCATCAGCCGCCGGTGCCTTTGGATCTCGAACCGGAGGATGGCCCGATGTCCCAGCACGAGCAGGAGCCCGCTCGCCGCGTTCAGGCAGGCGTTGAGGGTCGCGAGATCGCTCCAGCGGAACACGCTGTCATCCTGAGCGAAGCGAAGGATCTGCCCTCGGCGAACCGGGGCGGATTCTTCGTCGCTGCGCTCCTCAGAATGACAGCCGGGGGCTTCGCCTTACGCCCACGCCTCACGATCAGATCAGGTAGATGATCGTGAAGAGAACGATCCACACGAGGTCGACGAAGTGCCAGTAGAGGCCGAGCGTCTCGATCCCCTGGTGGTTCGCCTGCGTGTACTTGCCGAGAAAGGCCTTGCCGGTGACGAAGGCCATGCAGACGACGCCGCAGAAGACGTGGAAGCCGTGGAACCCCGTCGTCGTGAAGAAGACGGAGCCGAAGAGCGACACGTGAGGGTTGAACCCCTCGTGCAGGAGCTTCCAGTATTCGACCCCCTGGATGGAGAGGAAGATGGCGCCGAAGAGGAGCGTCAGGCAGAGGAAGAGCTTCATCTTCCGCGCGTCCCCGCGGCTCGCCGCGGCGAGGGCCTGGACCATCGTGACCGACGAGCAGATCAGGATGAACGTGTTCATCGCCGTCAGCGGGATGTTCAGCACCGACGCGGGAGGCGGCCAGAGCGGCGTCGCGAACCGCAGGACGATGTAGGAGCCGATCAAGCCGGTGAAGAACATCACCTCCGAGCAGAGGAACACCCACATCCCCATCTTGTCGTGGGGAATCCCCGTCGTCGTGTACTCCTCCTCGTGCCCGTGTGCCGCCGCGTGCGGAAGAGCTATTGCTTCCATCGTTCCTTCCTAATCTTGGTCCAATCACAAATCACCAATCGACAAATCCAAAACCTTCTTCACGGTCTCGGCAGCCAGTGCTCCGCCATCCCCACGGACACCAGGATGACGCCGAGGATGAGCGTCGAGCCCACGATGATTCCGAGCGACTTGCGCTCGAACTTGAGGTGCATGAAGTAGAGGGCCACCAGCGTGGCCTTGATCGCCGCGAACCCCACGAGCCCCAGGATGAGCAGCGCCTTCTGGCTGTGGGGCAGGATCGAGGAGTAGGCGACTTCGACCGCCGTGAAGCCGCCAGCCACCAGAAGATGGCCATGTAATTCGGGGTCTTGTGCTCGCTGGACGTCATCTCGTTATCCTTCGATTGCCTAGTGGGGAGCTCGGGAGAGGATGAACAGGATCGAGCCGAAGAAGAGGAAAGCCATGATCAGGAGCAGCACCAGGAGCAGCCGCCGGTTTTCCAGTCGCCCCATCGTCTCCCTCGTCACCGGTCGAACACCATGAGCCCCAGCAGCAGCGGCAGATAAAGAACCGAGATCAGGAAGAGGACCTTCGCCGCCGCGAGCGACCGGGTCCACGCGAACCGGAGGGAGGCGCCGAAGAACACGAGGCCGAGCGCCAGCGCGCTCCAGAGGTAGCCCGCTCCGGCCGCCGCCCATGCGCCCGCGACGAGCGTGACCGGAATCAGCGCCGCGGAGTAGAGCATCATCTGGCGCCCGGTCGAGCGGCCGTCGCGGTCGAGCACCGTCAACATGGGAAACCCGCCCGCGCGTAGTCCTCCCGGTAGATCCAGCCGATCGCGAGGAAATGCGGGAGCTGCCAGAGGAAGAGAACGGCGAAGAGGGACCAGGCGCCGGAGCCGAGCGTCCCGCGTGCCGCCGCCCATCCCATCATGGGAGGAATCGCGCCGGGCACGGCGCCCACGACGGTGCAGAGCGAGGTCAGCCGCTTCAAGGGGGTGTACAGCAGGACGTAACTGGCGAGCGCGGCGGCCCCGAGAGCGGGCGTCAGCGCGTTGATCGTCGAGAGCAGGACGATCCCCGATCCCGAGAGCGCCAGGCCGAATGTCAGCGCCTCGCCGGGAGTGATGCGGCCGGCCGGCAGCGGACGGTGACGCGTCCGCTCCATCCGCGCGTCGAGCTCGCGCTCGGCGTGCTGGTTCAGGGCCGAGGCCCCTCCCGCGACCATCGCCGTGCCGATGAGGAGCGCGGCGAAGGCGGCCGGATCGAAGCCGCGGGCGCCGACGGCATATCCGACCGCCGCGGTGATGACGACGAGCGTGGTGATGCGGGGCTTGGTCAGCTCGAGGAGATCGCCGACTCGCGTCGGCGACGCGGCGAGGACGGTCGCGTCCGCTCTCACGCGATGGCCCTCCGCGCGAGGTTCGCGGCGCCCGAGCGCGTCTGCGCGGACGTCCCCTCCGCGGGAGGCGAGCGTGAAGACCAGGGCCGTGCCGAGCAGCAGGGCGCCCGTCGCCACGTGGGCCGTCGTCACGGCGACCGCCTTTCGGGAAAGGACCGTGACGGCCCCGAGCGCGATCTGGACGGCGACGAGCGCCGGCGAGCAGCAGCGAGGTCTTTTCGAGCCCGGGCCGGCGGGACCGGAACGCCTGGATCACGCATCCCGCGACGCATCCCGCGACCGCGAGCGCCCCGAGGCGGTGCGTGAAGTGGATCGCGACCGGAAACGACGCGATCGGCGGAACGACGCGCCCCAGGGCCAGCGGGAAATCGGGGATCGCGAGCCCCGCCTTGTTGTGCCGCATGACGGCGCCGACGAGAAGCTGCAGGAAGATCGCGGCGACCGTCGCGGCGCCCATCCGGAACGCGGGATCCCGCCTCGCATCGGACGCCGCGCGCCACGCCGGAGAAGTCACGACCGCGATGGTCACGACGAGGCAGAAGAAGGTCTGAGCCAGGCAGGCGTGGGCGACCGAGACGGCCGTGGGGAGGAGAAAGAGGACGGTCAGACCCCCGAGCAAGCCCTGCGCGACGACCGCGGCGAGGGCCGCGTAGCCCAGGCGCCGGACCCACGCCCGCGGCTCCCTTCGGGAGAGCCATACGGCCAGGAGGATCGTCAGGATCCCGACGGCCGTGGCCACCATGCGATGGCCGTGCTCGTAAAACACGCCTCCCACCATCGGCGGCATGAGGCGCCCGTAGGAGAGCGGCCAGTCCGGGACCGAGAGACCCGACTCCGTCGAAGTGACCAGCCCTCCCGCGAAGATCAGGAAGAGCGTCGCCACGGCCGTGGCGACCGCGAAGCGATGCAGCCCGACTCTCCCTCCCCCGGGAGGGCGAGGGCGCCAGCCATGCGACTCCGCGCCGGCAGCCGCGCCCGGCGGGCGGCTCGTTCTGCGGCCAGTGATCGTCGGAGCGCTCGGGGGCGCTGTACTCGTAGGGGCCGCGATAGACCGTGGGCACCTGCCCGGTGAAGTTCTCGTGCGGGGGCGGCGACGCCGTCTGCCACTCGAGCGTGTTCGAGCGCCACGGGTTCGGACCCGCGACCTTCCCGCGGCGCATCGAGAGGAAGAAGTTCAGCACCAGGATGATCTGCGCGGCGCCGAGCACGAAGAGCGAGATCGTCATGAACTGGTTCATCGGCTGCAGGCCCTTCAGGTGCGTGTACTGGGAGTAGTCGTAGATGCGCCGCTGCATCCCGCGCATCCCGAGGAAGTGCATCGGGAAGAAGACCAGGTTGAACGTGATGAACGTGATCGCCCAGTGGATCTTCCCCCAGGTCTCGTTCATCAGCCGCCCGAACATCTTCGGGTACCAGAAATAGAGCCCGGCGAACGCCCCGAAGAGCGAGCCGCCGAAGAGAACGTAGTGGATGTGTCCGACGATGAAATAGGTGTCGTGGATGAAGATGTCCACCGGCGTCGAGGCCATGAAGATCCCCGACAGCCCGCCGATGACGAACATGGCCACGAAGGAGATCGCGTTCAGCATCGGCGTCGTGAAGTGGATGTTGCCGCCCCACAGCGTCCCCAGCCAGTTGAACGTCTTGATGGCGGAGGGCACCGCGATCACCATCGTCGAGATCATGAACGTCGTGCCGAGGAGCGGGTTCATGCCGCTCTGGAACATGTGGTGGCCCCAGACGATGAACCCGAGCCCCGCGATCCCCATGATCGAGTAGGCCATCGCGCGGTATCCGAAGATCGGCTTGCGGGAGAAGACGGGCAGGATCTCGGAGGTGATCCCCATCGCCGGGAGGATCATGATGTAGACCTCCGGGTGCCCGAAGAACCAGAAGAGGTGCTGCCAGAGGAGGGCCTGGCCGCCCCCCGCGTTCTTCCAGGGCTGCCCCGAGACGACGAGCCCGGCCGGGAGGAAGAACGTCGTCCCGAGCACGCGGTCGAAGATCATCATGATGAGCGCGCCGGAGAGGACCGGCAGCGCGAGCAGCAGGAGGATCGCCGTGATGAAGAGCGCCCAGACGGTCAGCGGCAGCCGGAAGAACGTCATGCCCGGCGCCCGCATGTTGATGATCGTCGTGATGAAGTTGACCGAGGTGAGGAGGGAAGAAAGCCCCAGGATCAGGAGCGAGAGCGCCCACAGCGTCTGCCCGCGCGTCTGCACGATGGCCAGGGGCACGTAGGAGGTCCAGCCCGACTGCGCGGCGCCGCCCGTGACGAAGAAGGACCAGATGATGATGACCGCCGCGGGCACCGCCGTCCAGAACGACAGCATGTTCAGCGTCGGAAACGCCATGTCGCGGGCGCCGATCTGGATCGGGACGACGAAGTTGCCGAACGCGCCGATCAGGATCGGCATGATCGCGAAGAAGATCATGATCGTCGCGTGCATCGTGAAGAGCGAGTTGTAGAACTCCGGCAGCATCTGGCCGTTGGGCATCCCCTCGGGGAAGAGCTTGCCCATGAACCCGATCGGCTTGCCGGGCCACGCGAGCTGCCAGCGGACGAGCATGGCCAGGAGTCCGCCGACCACGAGCATCGCGAGGGCGTAGAGCAGGTACTGCTTCCCGATCACCTTGTGGTCGAGCGAGAAGATGTACTTGCGCCAGAAGGACGTCGGCGCGGGATGGACGCCCGGCAGGTGCTCCGGGACGGCCGCGGCCGCCGGCTCGGGGACCGCGTAGTCGGCCGGTTTGGTCGTGCTCATGAGCCTTGCTTCCCCTCCTGGAGGGCCGCGACCGCCGGAGCGGGCTGCGCCGGAGGGCTCGCCTGCGCCGCCTGATCCTTCAGCCACTTCTCGAACTCTTCCGGCGTCTCGACAGTCACGAACCCCTTCATCCGGTAGTGCCCGAGGCCGCACAGCTCGGCGCAGGCGATCTCCCAATGGCCGACCCGCATGGCGTCGAACCAGATTCGGGTGGACATGCCGGGAACGGCGTCCTGCTTGACGCGGAACTCGGGGAGGAAGAAGGAGTGGATGACGTCCTTGGAGCGCAGCGTCGCCACGACGGGGCGCCCGACGGGAAAGTGGAGCTGGTTCAAGGTCACGACGTCGTCGGCCGTCCCGAGCTTCCCGTCGGGGCCCGTGTAGCGGATGTTCCAGGCGAACTGCTCCCCCACGATCTCGATCGGGATGGCGTCGTTGGGCATCTGCTGCTTGATCTCGGCCCAGCTGCGCCGGGAGAGAAGGGCCAGGACCACGCAGATCACCGCCGGGATGATCGTCCAGATGACCTCGAGGCGGTTGTTGCCGTGGGTGTAGTGCGCGCGCCGCCCCTCACGATGACGATAGCGGAAGAGGAAGAAGAGGAGCAGCGCCTCGACGACCACGAAGATGATCCCGGTGATCCACAGAATCAGGCGGAAGAGCGTGTCGATCCGCCCGCTGTAGCTGGAAACGCCCTCCGGCAGCTTCAACCAGAAAGGGAGAGCCCCGCCGGCGGACGGGAGAGCCGCCAGGGCGAGAAAGAGAAGGCAAGCGCGGAAGGTTCTCCGCCCGGCGATGACGCTCTGAGGAAGCCGCATCTGCCCGGGCTAACCCTTGAAGGAGAAATCGACCGTCTTCGTCTCCGAGCCGGCGACCGTCACGTTCTGCGTCTGGACGCCGTACTTCTCCTGCCAGGCCTCGATGACGTAGTTGCCCGGGGGGAGGTTCTTGATCTCGAAGGTCCCCTGGTCGTTCGTCGTCGCGAAGAAGGGGTGGTTGAAGACGCCGCAGTACGCGCCCATCCACTTGTGCACGTCGCACTTGAAGTGGACGGGCATCTCGGCCTTGTCGAACTTCTTCAACGTCTCCATCTTCTGGAAGGGCTGCCCGATGTTGAACTCGGCGTTGACCTTCGGGAGCGCGTGGATGTTGTGGAGGGTCCCGTCGCTGTTGACGATCTTGAGCGACTGCCCCGCCTGGATCCCGAAGATGTGGGGATGGTACTCGCACCCTCGCTGGTCGAGGGTGACCGGAGTGGCGGGCGGCGGGTAGCTCGCCGTCACGCCCTCCTTGACGTACACGAGCACCCACTGGAGCGTTCCATTGGAGTTGACGGCGACCTCCTGCGTGTAGACAGGCTCGGAATGAGCCCCCTTGCAGTAGGCGTCCGCGTCCATCTTGATCTGCTCCCTGGCCGGGGCCGTTCCGGTGAAGGCGACCTTGCCGGTGATCGTCGCGCCGCCGGCCGCCGGAGCCGCCGCCGCGGCGGGCGCGGCGCTCGCCGCCGTCGACTTGGCCGCCTTCGCGACAGTCTCCTCTTCCTCGTCTTCCTTGTTGCCGCCGCAGGCGGCGAACGTCAGAGCGAACGCCAGGCAGAGCAGAACGTAGGTCGCGCGCTTGAACATCAAATCTCCCTCCGAGCCGTCGTTTCCGAATGTCCGGCGACGGTCAGCGCCCACCCGAGAGCGCCGCGCGCCAAAGACGAGTGCAACATGAATCCGGCGCACTATATAGAACGCAAACATCCGTTTCAAGCGCTCGCCCACTCCCCCATTTTCCGATTCCGCGTTATCTCCCTCACGGACTCCAGCCCCGGTCGGAGCGACGTGTTAACGTGACGGGCTGACGTGCTCGCGACGACGATCGAGGCCCGACAGCTTGCCAAGGCCTTTGCGGGTCCGCCGCTCTTTTCCGGTCTCTCGTTTCGCGCCGAGAAGGGACTCGTCGCGGTCAAGGGGCGCAACGGGAGCGGCAAGACGACGCTCCTGAAGATCCTCGCCTCGCTCGCGCACCCGAGCTCCGGTTCCGTCTCCGTCCGGCAGGGCGATAAAGAGCTCTCGGGCGACGCGCGCCGGCTCGCCGTGGGCTGGTCGGGACCGGACCTGGCGTTCTACGAGGACTTCTCGGCCCTCGAGAACCTGCGGTTTCTCTCCCGCGCCGGCGGCAGAGCGGCCGGCGACGAAGACCTCCTGCGTCGTCTCGCCGACGTGGGCCTCGCGGGAGCGCTCGCCAAGCGCGTCGGCGCCTTCTCGACCGGGATGAAACAGCGCCTGAAGATCGCCTTCGCGCTGCTGTTCGATCCCCCCGCGATCCTCTTCGACGAGCCGATGATCGGGCTCGATACGGACGGCCGGGCGATCGTCGAGCGGGTCGTCGCGGCCCGGCGCCGGGATGGTCTCGTCATCCTCGCCTCCAACGACCCGCGCGATTTTGTCGAACCCGACCAGGTCGTCGAGCTCGGAAATCGGAAATCGGAAATCGGAAATCGAGATGGCTAGAGCGCGTTCGGAATCGATTCCCGATGCCGGTTACCGATTCCCGGCGCGGGCGCTCTCGCGCGGGCCTGGGCCATCTGCGCGAAGGACGCGGCGCAGGAGCTGCGGCGGCGCATCGCGATCGCCTCGATCTTCTTCTTCGCGGCGACCGCCGTCACTCTCGTCTCCTTCGGGATCGGTCCCTTCGGGTTGCCCGTGGAAGCCAGAGACAGGGTCTGTTCGGCGCTCCTCTGGATCATCCTCTTCTTCTGCGCGGCGACCGGTCTGCCGAGGGCCTTCGTCCGCGAGGAGGAGACCGGGACCGCCTATGCGCTTCGAAAAGTCGCTCCGGCCTCCTTGACGCTCGCCGGAAAGACCCTCTTCAACTACATCCTCTTTCTCGCCATCGCCGCGGTCACCGTGCCGGCCTTCTCGATCCTTCTCGAGTGGCGCCTGGGATCGCCCGGCGCGCTCGTCGCCCTCCTCGTCCTCGCGGGTTACGGCCTCGCCGTCGTCTCGACGTTCCTGGCGTCGCTCGTGGCCCGCGCCTCCCAGAAGAACGTGCTCTTCGTCGTGATCTCCTTCCCGCTCCTCCTCCCCCTGCTCCTCTCGGCCATCGTGGCCACGGTGGAGGCCGCGGGCGGCTCCGTGCCCTCCACGCCGCTGCGTGTCATCGTGGCCTACGACGGCGCCGCCACCTGCGCGGGCTACCTCCTCGCCTCGGCGGCGTGGGAAGACTGAAGAGGAGATTTGTGATTGGTGATTGGTGATTGGTGGATTGGAGCCCCTGATCACAAATCACAAATCACAAATCACAAATCGTTTAGAATCAAGGCCGTTCGAAGCAGATGAAACTTCTGAAGCTGCTTCTCCTCCCGTACATGGCGGCGGTCATCGTCGGGGCGTTCCTCTGGCCGGCGCCGGCGCAGGGGTTCATCGGGGAGTCGTCACGGATCGTCTTCTTTCACGTGCCGTGCGCGTGGACGTCGGCCCTGGCCTTCCTCGTCGCCGCCGCGTATTCCGCCGCTTATCTGGCCAAGCGAAATCCCGTCCATGACGACGTCGCCGCCGGGGCCGTGCGCCTGGGGCTTCTCTTCGCGGTCCTCGCGCTCGTCACCGGCGCCCTCTTCGCGAAGATCATGTGGGGCGCCTACTGGAACTGGGACCCGCGGGAGTCCTGCTTCCTGCTGCTCATCTTTCTCTACGCCGCGTATCTCTTCCTGCGCGCGGCGGTGGAGGACCCGGAGCGGCGGGCCCGGATGTCGGCCGCGTACGCTCTCTTCGCCGCGGTCCTGATGCCTTTCCTCTTCTTCGTCGCGCCCCGCGTCACCTCATCGCTGCACCCGCAGACGGTCATCAACCCGCAGGGGAAGATCCTGATGGACGGCCCGACCAAGGCGGTGTTCTTCGGGGCCCTGATCGGGTTTTCCTGGCTTTTCCTCTGGATGCTCGGGCTGGAGACCCGGGCCGCGCGCCTGGCTCGCCGCGAGAGGGCCGGGGGAGCGGCCTAGGACGCCGAAACCGGCCTCCGCGCGGGAATCAACCCCGTCGTTGATGCATTTGCATCATGAGGGGCTGACCAAAGGTTGATTTCCTAGGGGAGGCAAGAAAGAATCAAAACATGAGCAGTCTCACCTTCCTCGCCACCGTCAACGTCGTGATCTGGGTGGGACTCTTCTATTACCTCTGGCGGCTCGACCGCCGGATTTCGGCCCGGGAGCGAGAACCATGAAAAAGGGATACTGGGTCGCCGCGGTCTTCGCGCTCGTCTTCATCACCCTGGGGGTCACGGCCTTCCAGAAGACGCTGACGCCGTACCTGACCTTCGACGAGGCCCGCAAGTCCAAGGGCGCCGTCCAGGTGATGGGAAGCCTCGACAAGGCGAGCGACCGGTACGACACGGCCTCGCAGGAGCTTCGCTTCGATCTGATCGATCCGAGCGGGCACCGGATGCCGGTGACCTACCGGGGAGTCAAGCCCGGCAACTTCAGGGACGCCATCTCCATCGTCGCGATCGGACCCTACCGGGACGGCCGGATCGAGGCCGAGAAGCTCCTGGTCAAGTGCCCCTCCAAGTACCAGGGGGCGGAAGTCGAAAAGACCTACGCCTCGGCGCCCAAGCCGGCCGCGGCCCGGAGCTGAACTCTATGTACTTCTGGCCTGGCGTCGTCGCCCTCTGGGGAGCCCTGTTCGCGGGATTGGCCTCGATCTACTTCTACTTCCGGGTGGACCGCGGACACGCCGAGGCGCTGCCCATCGCGCGCAGCGCCTACGCGGCGTTCGCGACGTGCATCGTGGCCGCGGCGGGGACCCTGATGGCCCTCATCCTCCAGCACCGGTTCGACGTCGCCTACGTCAATTCCTACTCGAGCCGCGAGCTGCCGCTCCACTTCCTCGTCTCCACGCTCTGGGCGGGACAGGAGGGCTCGTTCCTGCTCTGGTGCTTCTGGGGCGCGATCATCGGACTCTTCGTCTGGCGCTCGGCGCGGGAGCAGGAAGCGCCCGTCATGATCGTCTATCTCTCGACCTTCGTCGGGATCGTCGCGATCATCTGCAAGCAGAGCCCGTTCAAGCTGCTCCCTCCGCCGATCCCGGCGGACGGCGTCGGGTTGAATCCCCTCCTGCAGGACCCGTGGATGGTGATCCACCCGCCCGTGATGTTCTCGGGCTTCGCGTCACTCTCGGTCCCCTTCGCCTTCGCGATCGCGGCGCTCTGGAAGAAGCGGTGGGACGGCTGGGTCGTGCGCGCCATCCCCTGGGCCCTCTTCACGTTCCTCGCTCTCGGCACGGCGGTCCTGATGGGCGGCTACTGGGCCTACAAGACGCTCGGCTGGGGCGGCTACTGGGGATGGGACCCGGTGGAGAACACGAGCCTCGTGCCGTGGCTCTGCACCGTGGCCCTCGTGCACGGGATGTTCCTGCAGCGGGCGAAGAAGCGGCACCGCAAGGTCAACCTGATCGTCGCCTGCTTCGCCTACATCACGATCCTCTACGGCACGTTCCTGACGCGCTCGGGCATCCTCGCGGACTTCTCCGTCCACTCCTTCATCGATCTCGGAATCACGGCGTGGCTCGTGAGTATCCTGCTCGGGTTCATCGGCCTCTCCGCGGCGTGCCTGGCCTGGCGCTGGCGTGAGATCCCCGTCACGGAGGAAGAAGAGCCGCCGCTCCTTTCCCGCAGCGTCCTCTTCATCCTCGGGATCGCGGTGCTCTGCGCGATGGCCTTCGTGATCCTGCTCGGCACTTCGGCGCCTCTCCTGACGCGCCTGACCGGAAATCCCTCGCAGGTGCAGACGTCCTTCTACACGAACACGACGATCCCCGCCGCGATCCTGCTCGTGCTGCTGGCCGGGCTCGTGGCGTTCGTGTCCTGGAAGGGAGAGACCTGGAAGAACCTCGCGGCGACCGCGCGGCGATCCCTCCTCGTTGCGGCGGCCGGAATCGTCGTGGCATTTCTCGTCGGGGCCCGGGAACGGACGAGCCTCGTCATCCTGTTCTTCGCGCTCTTCGCGGCCGACATGAACCTGAGGGCGGTCGTGCGCAAGGTCCGGGGGGGGAAGTGGAACGGCGCGGGAGGCTATCTCGCGCACGTCGGCCTGGGCATCATGCTCGGCGGGATCGTCCTTTCCGGCGTCTACGCGCGCTCGACGCGCCTCACGCTGCCCACCAACAAGCCGGTCAAGGTCGAAGGCTCGACGCTCACGTTCGTGCGCGTCATCCCGGGCACGTCCACGAAAAAACAGGCGATGGAAGTGCGCGTGGAGACTCCGCGGGGGAAGACGTACTACATGTACCCCAAGATGTACGTCAACACCAAGACGAACCAGCTCATGGTCAACCCGGCCATCAAGAACTCCGCGCTCTTCGATTTCTACATCGCGCCGCAGTCCTACGATCCCGGGCAGCCGGAGCAGGTCGGGCGGGACGTCAAGCTGACCAAGGGGACGACCACCGCGATCGACGGCACCGGTTTCACCTTCCGCGATTTCAACGCCGACCGCTCGTCCATGATGCAGGGCGGGAAGACGATCCTGGTCCTGACCGACGTCACGGTCACGCCCGCGGACGGCACGAAGCACGACGTCACGCTGCGCTACGTCTATCACCTGGACGGCGAGGAGGCCGAGGCCCAGGACGCCGACGTCCCCGGAGTCCCGGGAGGCAAGATGAGGGTCGTCGCGGTCTCCCCCAAGGACGGCGCGGTGGTCCTGAGGATGCTGGGCGTCTCGAAGGATCGCGCCTCCGAATATCAGGCGGCGACGACCGAGTCTCTCTCGGTCGACGTCACGCGAAAGCCGATGATCGCCTTCGTCTGGGGCGGTTTCTACGTGATGATGGCCGGCGCGTTCCTGGCGTTCTTGAAGCGCGCCCGCGAGGCCCGGCACGCGACGCTTCAGGCCGAGGCGAAGACCGCCGTTCCGGCGCGGGAGGCGGTCGCTGCGACGGGTCCCGCCATCCCGGTTCACGGCCGTTCCACCCTGTAGCCTTCGGAGGACATCAACTTCTCCGGAGTCTTCCGGCCACCGAACTTGTTCTCAAGTTTGAGGTGGTGTCATGAAGACACGTCAGATCCTCCCCGGAGTCTTTTTCGGGATCGGTCTTCTGGCCGCCGGGGCCCTGCCCGCGCAGTTCGTCAGTCTCGCCCGCTGCCAGGCGGCGATTCCGTGCTCGATCCCGTTTGCCGTCCAGTACCGCCCCGACCCGTTCCTCGCAGGCCAGTACAGCCGGGTGCCGGACTCCGCCGTCTCTGTTCGAGTGCCGCTCAAGACCCCGATCGTGCCCGAGCTCGACAAGGGACCGGAG
Source organism: uncultured Acidobacteriota bacterium (assembly GCA_963782815.1). Taxonomy (GTDB): domain Bacteria; phylum Acidobacteriota; class Thermoanaerobaculia; order UBA5066; family Gp7-AA6; genus JAWOLE01. The sequence goes on from CAWALG010000016.1 coordinate 99,434, forward strand.
CAGAACCGGGAAGCCGTGGACGCCGCGGTGCGCAAGTCGCTCGAAATGTTCCCGCCGCCCGGCGCGCGAAAGACGAAACCGCCCGCCGATGACAAATCGAAGCCGCCCGCCGCGAAGACGGACGTTCACTAGCCGCCGGATCAGTCCTTCCCGATCGCGAGGTTGAGGCCGTCACGGGCCGCGGTGACGCGGCACCCGGGCGCCTTCTCCGCCGCCAGCTCCTTCAACGCCTGCTTCAACGCCGGCTCCCCCATCTCGATCGGGCCCTTGCCGAAGTGGGAGAAGATCGCGCGGGGGACGCCGTGCTTTCCGAGCCAGCCGAGCTGCGCCCGCACCGTCGTGTGGCCCATGAGAGCCCCGGTCGGGTGCCGGCGCACGAGCGAGCCCTTGAGCGTGGAGCCGTCCCCGACGTAGAGGTCCGCGCCGGAAAGCGCCTCTTCGGGCCGCTCGAACGCGACGATGTCCCCCGAATAGACGAGGGCGAGATCCCGCGCCTCGATCCGCACGGCCACGCAGGGACAGCGCACGGAATGGATCACCGGGAACACCGTCACGCGCAACGGCCCCACCGGGATGGTCCGCTCCGCCTCGAGCGTGACCCGCGTGCGGATCGGCAGGTCCTTCGTGATCTCGTGGGTGATCGCCGAGGCGTGGACCGGGATCTCCGTTCCCTCCTCCAGCCCCCAGGCGTGGTCCGGATGCGCGTGGGACACGAAGATCGCGTCCGGCCGGATCTTCGCGAGCATTCCCTTCCGGTTCTGCCCGAAGTCGCAGAGGAGCCGGAACCCCTCCGCCTCGATCGTGAACGCCGAGTGCCCGGAGTGCGCCCGTGATTCCTCCTCGACGTACCCCTTCGTCCCGTAGAACCGCAGCCGCATAACGGGATCGTAAACCGCGAGACGTGAGCCGCAAACCGCGGCGCGGCCGGGACGCGGAGAGTTAGATCTCCCGCAGGGCGTTGATGATCTTGAGTCTGGCGGCGCGGGCGGCGGGGAAGAAGCCTCCGAGCAGGCCCATCGCGAGGGAAAAGACCAGGCCGCCGATCATCAGCGGCGGCGTCAGGCGGAAGTTGAAGAGCACCTCCGAAAAGGTCCGGAAGTTCATCGTGCCTGTGGGCTTCGTCAGGAGCAGGTTGAAGAGGACGAAGGCGAGCGCCGTCCCGATGACGCCCCCGATGAGACAGAGGAGAAGGGCCTCGAGGATGAAGGAGGCGAGCACGGAGCGGCGGGAGAAGCCGATGGCCCGCAGTGTCCCGATCTCCCGGGTCCTGGCGGCCACCTGGGCGTACATGGTGTTCATCGCCCCGAAGGAGGCCCCGATCGCCGTGAAGATGCCGACGAGGATCGCCAGGATCTTGATCGGAGCGCCCGTGATCATCTGCTCCTCGTAGTACTTCTTCTCCGTCTTCCCCTCGAGCTTGAGTCTCTGGTCCCCCTTGACGGCTTCGATGTAGCGGGCGGCCGCTTCCGGGTCGCTCGTGCGGACGAAGATCGGAAGAGAAGATCTGCCGCTTGGTCTGCCCCTGGAGGTCCCTCGCGTCGGTCCACACCTCCGACTCGTAGGCCGAGCCCGAGGCATCGAAGTGGCCGACCACGACCCACCGGTAGGAACCCGTCTTGATCGTGTCGCCGATCTTCATCCCGGCGAACCGGTTCGCGAGGTTCTTCGAGACGATCGCCTCGTTGGTTCCGACGCTGAACATCCGCCCGTCCAGGATCCGGACTCCCGGCCGCATCGAAAAGCCGATCGGGTCCATTCCGCGCACCTGGACGTTCGTCGTCTGGCCGTCTTCCCGCTGCAGGTTCACGAGGCTGATGAGCTCCGCCGAGACGTACGGTTCGCCCGACGGGCTCTTCTCGACGCCGGGCAGCGAGCGGATCGTCTCGTAGGCGTCCTTCGTCACGACGCTCTGCATCTCGGCCTGCGAGCCGACTCGCATGGTGATGACGTTGCGCGTCGAGGCCGTCACCGAGAGAGTCCGCGACACGCCCTGCCACGAGCGCCAGCACGAACAGGAACACGGTCACGACCAGGCAGACGACGAAGACCGTCATCGCCGTCGAGACCCTCCGCACGAAGAGGTTCCGGATGCTGTACTTGAGCGGGATCGCCATCACGGTCTCCCGAGGTGGTAGGTGGTAGGTCGTAGGTGGTAGGGACCGAGACGGGCCCGCCCCACCACCTTCCACCTTCCACCTACCACCTTCCTCATACCACCTGCCTCAGCCGTCCACGATGCGCACCTGCGAGGAGCGGATCGCCGGGACGAAGCCGGCCAGGACGCCCGACCCCGACGGAGATCCCGAAGGCCGCCGAGAGCACCATCCACGTGACCCGGAAGTTCAAGAGGAAGGGGGCCATCGGCGTCGTCTCCATCCCCTTGACCATGCCCGGAATGAAAAGGTACTTGGCGAGGATCACGCCGACCACTCCGCCCAGGAGCGACATCAGGACCGACTCCGAGAGGATGAATCCGAGGATGTGAGACCGGCGGTACCCGAGCGTGCGCATGACGGCGATCTCGGTGACCCGCTCGCGGGCCGACATCGCCACCGTGTTGGCCACGATCAGCGTCACCGCGAAGAGAATGACGATCGAGATCCCGTGAATGAGTCCCTTGACGTTCCCCATCATCTCCATGAACTGGAGCTGGAACTGCTTCTCGGTCATGCTCTTCGTCGGGGCGTCGCTGTTCTCGAACATCCGGTCGATCGCGGCGGTCACGCGCGGAATGTCCTCGGCCCGGGCGATCTTCGTGTAGTAGAGGCCGGTATACCTGTTCGCGCCGAACCACTTGCCCTGGTTCAGGACCTCGTTGGAGAAGAAGATGTTCGACTCGTCTCCCGAGCGATAGCTTCCCGCGTACACGAGATCGAGTGTCATCGGGATGTAGGTCCCGCGCAGGATGATGTGATCGCCCGGCTTCCAGTGGAACTTCTCCTCGAGCTTCTTGCCGGCGACGAAGGAGTTGCGGTTCGCCCGGAACGTCTTGTCCACCTCCGGATCGATCGTGGAGTCGTCGAAGATCTTGGAGAAATAGATGTCCGGGTCGCAGGAGAGCTGTCCGAAGAAGTTCTCGGGCCGGTCGTCCTTGTAGACCCCGCCGAACCAGATCTCCGGCGAGGTGGACACGACGCCGGGGATCTGCTCGATGCGCTGCCTCTGCGAGAGGGGAAGGAAGTTGCCGAGGCCGGTCGCGTGCTGAACGACGATCCGGTTCGAGCCCTTGCCGCCCGACGGATCCTGCTCCATCGCGTTCAGGAGCGAGACGAGCACGACGATCAGGACGAGCACGAGGACGATCGAGCTCGTGGTCAGGACGGTGCGGGTCCTCTTGCGGAAGACGTTCCTCCAGATGAGGCGAAGGTATTTCATTCGACTCTCCGAACCTTGCCGATCAGGGTTCCCGCTTCCGTCAGCTCTTCCGCGTGGAAGACCCCCTTGTCGAGATGGACCATCCGGTGCGCGCGGCCGGCGGCCTTCGGGTCGTGCGTGACCATCACGATCGTCTTCTTGTACTCCTGGTTCAGGCGGTTCAAGAGCTCGAGGATCTCCTCGGCCGACTTCGCGTCGAGGTCTCCCGTCGGCTCGTCCGCGACGAGAATGGCCGGATCGGAGACGATCGCCCGCGCGATCGCGACGCGCTGCTCCTGGCCGCCCGAGAGCTGCCTCGGGTAGTGATCCATCCGGTCGGAGAGGTTGACGATCGAGAGCGCGGCCTCGACGTGCCTGCGGCGCTCCGCCTTCTTCAGTCTCGTCAGGAGAAGCGGGAGCTCCACGTTCTCGAAGGCCGTCAGCACCGGGATCAGGTTGTAGAGCTGGAAGATGAAGCCGATCGTGCTCGAGCGCCAGCGGGCGAGCTCCGTCTGCGACATCTGCGAGATGTCCCGCCCCCCGATGACGATCTTGCCGCGCGTCGGCACGTCGATGCCGGCGATCAGGTTCAGGAGCGTCGTCTTGCCCGAGCCCGAGGGGCCCATGAGCGCCACGAACTCCCCTTCCGGCACCTTCAGGTTGACGTCGTTCAAGACCGGGATCTCGAGGGCGTCCCGGTGGTAGACCTTCTCGAGGTGAGAGATCTCGATCAGCGCCTCGTTCATGCCGCTCCTCCTGCTTCGACCTTGATCCGGTCTCCGTCCCGGATCCCCGCCTTGTCGGGCTGGGAGACGAGAGTCTCTCCCCCCTGCAGTCCCTTTGTCACCTCGACCTGGCCCTGGACGTCGCCGGCCGCCTCGACGGCCTCGAACTTCGCCCTTCCCTCGACGATGCGGAAGACACCTGTCCGGCCTTCGCGCGTCGCCAGGGCCCCCTTCGGGATCAGCACGCGCGAGCGGCTCGACTTTCCCTGCGTGGGCGCCACGGTGAACGAGACGCGGGCCGAGAGGTCGGGCAGGATCTTCTCGTCGGCGTCCTCGAACGCCACCTTGACCCGCACCGTCCCCTTCTGCCGGTCGGCGGCCGGAACGATCTGGCGCAGGTGTCCGTGATACGTCTTGTCCGGGACGGCGTCGAGGGTGATCTCCGCCGGCTGCTTCGGCCCGAGCTTGCCGAGGTTCGATTCATTGACGTCGGCGCCGACGTACAGGCTCGAGAACTCGACGAGGGTGACGATCGCGCCGCCCGACCCTCCTCCCGAGGGGAGGAGCCGAAGGGGGAGACCGCCTCTCCGACGAAGGCGCGCTTGGCGGTGACGACGCCGGCGAAGGGCGCCCGGATCTCCGTGTAGTCGAGGAGGGCGCGGGCGTACTGGACCCTGGCGCGCGTCGAGGCCTCCTGGGCGACCGCGGCGTCCACGGTGGACTGCGGCGCGAGCCCCTCGGCGCGGAGCGCCTTCTGCCGCTCGAGCTCCGCCTTTGCGTTGACCCAGCTCGCCTCCGCGTCGGCGAGCTGCGCGTCCAGATCGGTGTGGTCGAGCCGCGCGATGACTTCCCCCGTCTTCACCCGGGTGCCCTCGGTCACGTTCAACTGCGTGATGCGCGAGGTGATCTTCGGAGAAAGATCCGCCTTCCGCTCCGCCTCGACGTACCCGGTCGCGGAGAGGAGCGTCGTGGCCTGCCCTTCCGTGACGACGGACGCCGTCACCGTCTCCACCCTTTTCCCGCCCAACGTCCGCCCCGCCGCGAAGAAGGCGGCGACCCCCGCCGCGACGACGAGGACCGCGGCGAGGAGCAGCCACCCGCGCAGGCCGCGGGCCTTCTCGGGCTCTCGCCGGATGCGGAGCGCCGAGAGGTCGGCCGGTGTTCGTTCCCTTTCCTGGCTCATGGGTCGAGAGCTTTCCATTCTATTTCGTCTCCCCGGGGGTCTCCGGCGGCCGCGCGGTCGCTCGCTGCAACGATTCGGACGGACTCCCGCCTGCGCGGCGCGCCCGGCCGACGCCGCGGGCCGCTTTCGGCCCGTCGCAACCGCCACGGCCGGCGTTATAATCCCCATCGTGCTGTGGAACAACGCTCTGCTCGCGGCCGTGATTTCAATCCACGCCGCGACGCCGGGGACGATCTACAGGATCGAGCTTGCCGGAAACCAGACCGTCTGGTCGGAGGATCTGCCGCGAGACTCGGGCGCCCTCGTTCTCTTTCACCGCTACCCGGGCGGCATGCTCGTGAGCGTCAAGAGGGCCGACGTGCGGCGCGTCGCGGCCGCCCCCCGGGTTGCCGAGGCCCCCAAGAGGCTGCAGACGGGAGGAGACATCATGATCGGGACCCTCGGCGGCCCGGACGGCATCGGGATCCGGCGCGGCGAAGGCTCTCCCCGGGGGGATTCCTGCTGCCTCCCGGAGGAGAGCCGCTGCGTCCCGGAGAGCGCAAGGATGGAACCGCCCTCCTGAATCCCGATCGGCCCTACCGTCCCGAATGGGACTCCACACAGGTGCCCGGCCAGGACATTCCGTTCCCCAATTCCCCCAACGACTACAAAGAGGGCAAGACGTTCGCCTACCCGCCCGCCAGCGCCATCCAGGAGGCTCCGGGCGAACCCCCCAAGATGCCGCCGGGCAGCGGCGAGCCGCCCAAGGGCCCCAGTAACTGACGATTGAAGATCGAGAGATTGAAGGATCTAGGCGCGGACGCCAGATCAATAGACCAATCGTCAATCCTTCAATCGTCAATTCCTAGATGTGGATCGGCTTTCCTTCCACGGCCTCCGCGGCTTCGTGCATCGCTTCGGAGAGAGTCGGGTGCGCATGAATGGTTCGGACGAGCTCCTCGGAGGTCGCTTCCAGCTGTAGCGCGGCGCCCGCTTCGGCGATCAACTCCGTGGCTCTCGGACCGATGATGTGGACGCCGAGCACCTCGTCGTACTTCTTCTCGCCGACGATCTTCACGAAGCCGCTCGGCTCGTTCAGGATCCTCGCCTTCCCGTTGGCCGAGAAGGGGAATTTCCCGACCGCCACGTCGTAGCCGCGCTCCCGGGCCTTCGCCTCCGTCAGGCCGATGGAGCCGATCTCCGGCGAGCAGTACGTGCAGCCGGGCACCTGGTCGTAATTCAACGGCCGTATCTGCCTGCCCGCCATGTGCTCGATCGCCACCACGGCTTCCGCCGAGGCGACGTGCGCGAGCTGGGGGGTGGGGACCACGTCGCCGATGGCGTAGATCCCGGGAACGTTCGTCCGCATGGCGCCGTCCACCCGGATGTACCCCTTTTCGGTCTCGACTCCCGCGCCTTCGAGCCCGATCCCTTCCGAGAGAGGCTTCCGGCCGACGGCCATCAGGATCTTCTCGGTCCGGAAGCTCTCCGTCTTTCCACTCGAGGCTCGCGCGATGACCTCGACGCCCCCCTCGGTCTTCGTGAGCTTCTCGATCCGCGTGTCCACGTACACGGCGATCCCCTGCCGCTTGAACGAGGCCGCGAGCTCGCGCGAGATCTCCTCGTCCTCGATCGGGACGACGCGCGGCAGGATCTCGACCACGACGGTCTTGGAGCCGAAGCGCGCGAAGATCGAGGCGAACTCCACGCCGACGGCGCCCGACCCGATCACGAGCAGCGACCTGGGGACCTCGGTCACCTCCAGGATCGAATCCGAGGAGAGGATGGTCTGGTGATCGATCTCCATTCCGGGCAGGGAGCGCGGCGTGGATCCCGTCGCGATCAGGATGTTCCTGGCCGAATAAACGGTCTGCGACCCGTCGCCGGCGGTGACGGAGACCTTCCCCGGGCCGGCGATCCGGCCGAACCCGTTCACGACCCTGACGTCGTTCTTCTTCATCAGGAACGCGACGCCGTTCGAGCTCTGCCGGACGACTTTTTCCTTGTGCTTCATCGCCGCGGCGAGCTCCAGCCGCACTTCCCGCGTCGAAACGCCGACCTCGGCGCCGTGGCGCGTCTCTTCGAGCAGGTCCGCCGTGTGGAGAAGGGCCTTCGTCGGGATGCACCCCCGAAGAGTGCAGACGCCTCCCAGCCTCGAGTCCTTCTCGACGATCAGCGCGGAGAGACTGAGCTGCGCCGCCCGGATCGCCGCCACGTATCCGCCGGGACCCGACCCGATGATGATCACGTCGTAGGTCTTCTCTTCGTTCATTGTTCTCTCTATGCCTGCTCGGCGAAGCGGATCGCAAGGCTATCAAGGGAGAAGGTGTCAGGGAAAGGTGCAGGTGAGTGCAGGTGGTCAGGGACAGGTGTCAGGGACGGAGCCCACCTGATCCCTGACACCTGATACCTAACACCTGATCACCTGACCTACCTGCGCGAGGCGCATAGAATCCATTTCGTGAGACGCCGACTCTTCCTCGCCGGATGCCTGTTATCCGGCCTTCTCGCCTCTCGGTGCGGGGGGGAGAAGGCGCCGGCTTCCCGGCGGATCGAGATCGGGTTCTTCGGGGCGCTCACGGGCCCGCAGGCGACCTTCGCGCTCTCGGGGAAGAACGGGGCCCGGCTCGCCGCCGACCAGATCAACCGCGCGGGAGGAGTGCTCGGCAAGCGGCTGGACATCCTCGTCGAAGACGACCACAACGAGGCGGCCGAAGCGGCCTCGGCGGTCTCCAAGCTCATCACGCGCGACCACGTCGTGGCGCTCATCGGCGAGAACGCCTCCTCGCGGAGCCTGGCGGCGGCGCCGATCGCGCAGAGCTACCGGGTCCCGATGGTCTCCCCCTCGTCCACGAACGTCGAGGTGACGAAGAAGGGGGACTACATCTTCCGCGTCTGTTTCGTCGACTCCTACCAGGGGAAGGCGCTCGCGACATTCGCCCGCCAGACTCTCAAGGCGGAGACGGCGGCGCTCCTCGTGGACTCCAAGAGCGATTACAGCGTCGGCCTCGCCGGAGCGTTCCGCGAGGCGTTCACCGCGATGGGCGGACGCGTCATCCAGGAATCGAAGTACGCGGAAGGGGACAGCGACTTCTCCGCCCAGCTCACCGCGATCCGGCCGTCGCGGCCGGACGCCATCGTCATCCCCGGCTACTACACCGACGCCGGCCTGATCGCGCGCCAGGCCCGCTCTCTGGGAATCGAGAGCGTTCTCCTCGGCGCGGACGGCTGGGATTCTCCGAAGCTGGCGGAGATCGGAGGGACGGCGGTCGAGGGAGCGTATTTCACGAACCACTACTCGGTGGAAGACCCGTCGCCGGCCGTGCGGGCATTCGTCGGCGATTACCGGCGCGCGTACGGCGCCGATCCCGACTCGATCGCCGCGCTCTCCTACGACGCCGCGCGGCTGATCGCCGACGCGATGCGGCGCGCCGGCTCCGCGGAGGGGAAACGCGTGCGCGATGCCCTCGCCGGGACCACGGACTTTCCCGGTGTCTCCGGAAGGATCACCATGGACGCCGACCGCAACCCCGTAAAGCCCGCGGTGATCCTGAAGGTCGAAGGAGGCAGGTTCCGATACGCCGCCACGATCGCTCCCTGAGGCCGTGAGGCGTCAGGCGCTAGGCGTCAGGCGGAGATCTCCAGGGCTTCGCCTTACGCTTTACGCCTTACGCCTTACGGGCTGGCGGGGTCCAGGACGAATTCGTCGAACGAGACGAGCCCCGGACCGGCGGTGGCCATGCCGGATCGGCCGGCGGCGGGGTTCGGATCGGCCGCCTGCAGGAGGGGCTTGTCGTCCCATTCGGCGGAGATCTTCGATCCGGCCGCGCTGATCTTGAGCACCCCCCACTCGCTGGCGATTTTCGCCGTGCCCTTCGCGAGCTCCGTCGGCCGGCCGCCGCGATAGGCGGAGAGACGGGCGTCGCCCGTCGCGAGGTCCACCAGCAGGACGAGGAAGTCCTTCTCCCCGGCCATCCGCAGCACGATGCCGCCGCGCCCCTCCCCGCGGCGCAGCGCAAGGGACAAGCCGCCGTCGCGAAAAAGAGAACCGCGCCGCAACGCGGCGGCAATCGAGTCGCTCGGACGCGCGGCGATTGTCTGGGTCACATGGTTGGGAGTGGACGGCGGGTTGAAGCCGCCCACCACTCTCCAGTCGGCCTTGCCGGCGGCGCCGAGGACGACGAAGTCGAAGAAGGCCGGTTCTCGAAGCAGCGCGTCGGAATCGAAGTGGTTTCGCACCTTCCTGTCGTCTGCCGGGGTCTGCGCGATCGCGCCGCCCGCCGCGAGAAGGAGCGGGATCGCCAACAGAAGACCGTTCGCCGTCCGTTTGCAGTTCATCGGCGCGGAGAACAGGCCGATGGCATTAAAATTCCTCCCATGACCGACGGGTCTCCCGGCTCCCGCACCTACCGAATGGCTCGAGAAGGCTACACGTTCGTGCTCGACGAGGCGGGTGTCCAGAAGCTCAAGGCTCTGCCGGACTTCGAGGGTCGAGAGGAGCCCGCTCTGGCCGAAGACTTTCTGAGATTCCGCGTCGAAACCTGGGCCGAAAACCTGAGCGACGCGGGGGCCGCTCCCGGGGAAGTCTCCGTATCGGTCGATCCCCATCAGCGCAAGGCCCATCTGGTGCGCGGCGAGACGACGCTGTTCAGCGCCGACATCTAGCCGCGACGCAAGCGGCGCCGCAGGAACTCCCTCTCCCTCCGGGAGAGGGCGCGGGGTGAGGGCGCAACGATCGCCACCGTCTCCGAGTGTCATTCTCTGCTCAAAAGCTGACGATTCCCCGGATCGTCTTCCCCACCGCCAGGAATGCCTGCCGCGAGTAGGGGTCGACGACGACCCGCAGCTCCGCGGGGACGGGAACGTCTCCCGACACGGCTCCCGTCAGCCGGGCCGCCTGGCCGTCGAGGAACAGCTCGCCGAGCTCTCTGTCGGTTTTTCCCTTCGAACCGGGGAGCTCCCGCAGCCTCGCGAGATCGGGCGGATCGAGCCGCAGCGTGTATCCCCCCGACTCGCGGTAGAGAGGCTCGCGGGATTCGAGCATCTCGGGACGCGGCCCGCGCATCCGGTCCGCGCGGGGCTCCGGCGGGCGCGGCGGCGCGGGCGCGGAGGCGACCGCCGCGGCGGGAGGCATCGTCTCGGGAGGCGGGGGCGCCGCCGGAGATGCGGCCGTCTCGCCCGGCTCCGCCGGCGGCTTCTCGTCTGTCGGCGGCTTCTCGTCTTCCATCTTCTATCTCCCCGCCAGCAGGTTCTTGGCGACGACCATGCGCTGGATCTCGCTCGTGCCCTCGTAGATCGTCGTGACGCGGGCGTCGCGGTAGTACCTCTCGACCGCGTACTCCCGCGAGTAGCCGTAGCCTCCGAAGATCTGCACGGCGCGCGCGGCGATCGCGTTGCAGGCCTCGGTCGCGTAGACCTTCGCCATCGAGGCCTCCCGCGAGATCCGCGCGCCGGGAATCTCCGATCGGGCCGCCGCCCGGTAGGTCAGCATCTTCGAGGCCTCGATCTGGACCCGCATGTCCGCGATCTGGAAGGCGATGATCTCGTGCTCCGCGAGCTTCTTCCCGAACGTCTCGCGCGTCGTGGCGTAGTCGACCGAGGCCTCGTAGCACGCGCGCGAGATGCCGATGGCCTGCGCCGCGATGCCGATGCGCGAGTGGTCGAGGGTCTTCATCGCGATCGTGAAACCCTCCCCTTCCTGCCCCACGCGGCGGGACTCGGGCACCCGGACGTCGTCGAAGTACGCGGCCGCGGTCTTCGACGCCCGCAGGCCCATCTTCTCCTCCGGCGCGCCGACGCGGAAGCCGCGGTCTTCCGAGGAGACCAGGAAGGCGGTGATCCCGCGCGTTCCCGCGGCCGGGTCGGTCATCGTCATGACGAGATACCACTTCGCCTCGCCCGCGTTGGTGATCCAGGCCTTGGCGCCGTTCAAGACGTAGGAGTCTCCGTCGCGGACGGCGCGCGTCTTCTGGTTGGCCGCGTCGGAGCCCGACTGCGACTCGGTCAGGGCGTAGGCCCCGAGCGCCTTCCCGGAGGCGACCTCCTTCAGGATGGTCTTCCTCTGCTCCTCGGAGCCGAACTTCCAGAGGGGATAGCAGAAGACAGAGTTATTGACGGAGACGATGACCGCCGTCGAGGCGCAGACGCGGGCGAGCTCCTCGAGCACGAGAATGAAGGAGAGGGCGTCGGCTCCGGCTCCTCCGTATTCCTCGGGCACCATCATGCCGAGGATTCCCATCTCCGCGAGGCCGGCCAGGATCTCTCTGGGAAAACGCTCCTCGCGCTCCCGCTCGGCGACTCCGGGAGCGATCTCGGTCTCCGCAAAGCCGCGCACGGCGTCGCGAATCCGGGCCTGGTCCTCCGTCAGCTCGAATTTCATGGCGCCGGCGCCGGACCGGAGGAACCGGAGGAGGAAGGCCCGCCCGGGCCGCGGCCCCGGCGGCGGCGGCGGAAGCGCCGGCGGCGGCGCCCCCCCTGGGGTCTCTGGGCCTCGTCGGCCGCGGGACCGCCGGCCGGCACGGCCGTGGGCTGCGGGCGTCGCTCGCGCGGAGGCGTGGCGACCCGCTGCGGCGCCTGGACCGCGGGCCGCGCGGGCGACGGAGCGGCGGGCTCGCGGCGGCCCTCGCGCCTTCCCCGGTCGCCGCGGCCCCGGCGGCGCTTCCTCTCGCGGCGCGGCTCGGGAGTATCCACCCACCCGTCCTCGAGGTGCCGGAAGGTCACAACGATATCGGGGCGGCCCGCCCGCGCGCGCAGGAAGTCCACGATCCTCGCCCGCAGCGCCGCGAGGGGATCGCCCGAGAGCGACGGAATCCGCTCCGCGTCGAAGAGCATCATGCGCGTCCAGCAGACCCGCTTCGTCCGGCCGTCCGGCGCCTCCAGGACCATGACGAAGAGATCGCGCTCGTGGTCGAGCGCGTGATCGCGGAAGGCGAACTCGGGCAGCGCCTCGCGGCAGAGGGACTTCAAGAGGTCGAGGTTCTTCTCGCCCCCCTCGAGCGTTTGTTCCATCGAGACCACACGGTCCCGGAAGAGGCGTGTCTGCGGCATATTCAGTCGCGGCGCGGCAAGCGCGTCGCCCCGATCCTCTCCCTCTCCCTCCGCGGGGGGGCTGGGGTCTCCCCCCCTAACTTCAGCGCCGGCCGTGGCCGAAGGCCACGCTCCCGCGAAGCGGGCGGCCGGCAGGCCGGGGTGAGGGCGCAACTCGTCGCCGTGCTTCCCGTTCTCATCCGATCACCACTCCCGCGTCCTTGAAGATCTCGCGGGCGATGATCAGCCGGTGAATCTCGCTCGTTCCTTCGTAGATCTCCGTGATCCGAGCGTCGCGGAAGTTGCGCTCGACCGGGTACTCCTTGGTGTAGCCGTATCCCCCGTGGATCTGGAGCGCCTTCGTGGTCACCCGCTGCGCCATCTCGGCCGCGTACAGCTTCGCGACGGCCGCGTCGAACCCGTAGCGTCCTCCGGTCCTGTTCGCCGTGTCCTTGGCGGCGGCCGCGCGCCGGGTCAGGAGGCGCGCCGCGTCCACCTCCGTCGCCATATCGGCCAGATAGAAGCGGATCGCCTGGAAATCCGAGATCGGCTTTCCGAAGGCGTGGCGCGCTTTCGCGTAGGCGATCGCCGCCTCGAGCGCCTCGGTCGCGATGCCGACGGCCTGCGCCGCGATCCCGATGCGCCCGCCGTCCAGCGTGGACATCGCGATCTTGAAGCCCTCCCCTTCCTTCCCCAGCCGGTCCTCGGCCGGCACCTCGACGTCCGTCAGGAAGATCTCGACGGTGCCGGAGGCGTTGACGCCGAGCTTGATCTGGTGATGCGAACGGTCGAAACCGCGCGTCTCGGTGTCCACGAGAAAGGCCGAGATCCCCCGCGCCTTTTTTTCCGGATCGGTCATCGCGAAGAGAAGGCACACGTCGGCGGCCTGGCCGCACGTGATGAAGACCTTCTGGCCGGAGATGCGGTAGCGGTCCCCCTCGCGGACGGCCCGGGTCTGCTGGTTGGCCGCGTCGGAGCCGGCGTTGGGCTCCGTCAGCGCGAAACAGCCGAGCTTCTCGCCGCGGGCGAGCGGCTGCAGGAAGCGCCGTTTCTGGTCGTCGTTCCCGTACTTCTCGATCGGGTCGCAGACCAGGGAGTTGTTCACCGAGAGGATGACCCCGGTGTTGGCGCAGACGCGCGAGATCTCTTCGATCACGATGGCGTAAGACACGACGTCCATGCCCGAGCCGCCGTGCTCGACGGGGACCGAGACTCCCGCCAGCCCCAGTTTTCCGGCCTCGTGAGAAGATGTCTTTCGGAAACTCGCCGCTCTGATCGATCCGGGCCGCGCCGGGGCGCACGACCTCTTCGGCGAACTGCCGCACCGTGGATTGGAGCAGAGCCTGATCCTCGGTGAGCTCGAAGTTCATCGCGGCAGGAGTATATGAAATTGCGAGTCATGAGTTGCGAGTTGTGAGTCTTCGAGACCCGGGAAGCGAGGGCGTCTCGTCGAGCGACGCAATGAACTCGAGGATCCGCGCGGCGTAACGCGGCCAGGAGGTCTCGCGGGCGGCGCGCTCGAGTCCGGAGGAATAAGCGGCGGGACCGCGTGCGAGGACCCGCCCGACCGCCTCCGCCAGCCCTCCGGCGTCGCCGGGAGAGAAGAGCTCGCCGGTGACTCCGGGCTCGACCACGTCTCTCAATCCGCCGACAGCCGACGCGGCCACCGGGCGGCGGGCGCCGATCGCCCGCGCCGCGATGGCGCTGCCGGAGATCTCCCGGTACGGCAGGACCACGACGTCGCAGGCCGCGAGCCACATCCCCATCTCCTCCTCCGACACGTACTGGTCCTTCCAGAGGATGGACCCGGCGACGGGGCTCGCCTTGCAGAGCCGGACGAGATTGCTCGCGTCGGGAAAGACTTCGCCGACCACGGCGATGCGCGCGCCCGACTGCCGGACGATCCGCGGGGCCGCCTCGAGCAGGGTCTCCACCCCCTTGTAGCGCCTCACGAGACCGAGAAAGAGCGCGAGCGGCCCGTCGACGCCGAGCCGGCGCCGCGCGGCGGCCCGGTCCTGGCCGGGGTCGAGAGCGGGGAGGGGAATCGCGGCCACGGGCCGGCGCGGGAAACGGCGGCCGAGCTCCTCGCGGTCCTCTCCCGAGTGGACGACAAAGGCATCCGCCGCCGAGAAGACACCGAGTGTCAGGAAGCGCCGGAACACGCCGCTCTCGTGGTCCTCGAGGTTGTGGCAGAGCAGCACGCGCCGTGTCCGGGGACTCGAGCGCGCCAGGCGGCGGAAGAGCGTGCGGATCGGAATCGCCCAGAACGAGGTCCACCACGGCACGATCAAGCCGTGCGGCCCCCCGTTCCCGCCGTCCGCGATCGTCCGGGCGGTCTCGCGCCAGGATCGCGGCGAGAGGTAATCCAGCAGGGGCACGGCAGCCGCGGGAGAGAGCCGCGGGTCGCGGCTGAAGCGGCGGGGATCGAGCCAGCGGGGATAGGGGCGCGAGTACGTGAGGTAATCGACACGGGTCAGCCGCGACAGTTCCGCGGCCAGGCGGGAGGTCTCATGCGCGATCCCGCCGCGGTCGGGAGGCGCGGGGCCGAGAAGAGCCAGAGGAATTGAGGATTGACCGATGGACGATGGATCGATTGGGCCCGGGCGGAATCCTTCCATCATGCGATCTTTCGATCCTCCGATCCTCACATCCTCTCTCATAAGCCAGAAGCCCTTCAGGTATTCCCCCTCCGGGCAATCGAGCGAGACGGGGTGGTCGGCGCCGGCGCCCTGGCGCGCGGCCAGGGTAAAGGAGCGCTTCGCGTCCACGCTCGCCGAGAAGACGATCTTCTGGAAGAGCTCGGCCGCGATCTGCCCCGAGCAGGAGCAGGTCAGCAGCCACCCTCCCGGCTCGACCAGCTCCATCGCCAGCCGGTTGATGTCCTTGTACCCTCGCGCCGCTGTCGGCACGTCGCCCCGCTTCTTCGCGAACGCGGGCGGATCGCACACCACGATGCCCCAGGTCTCTCCCGCCGCGACCCGGCGGCGCAGGTCCTCGAAGACATCGGCCCGGACGAAGTCGTCGTCCACGGCTGGAAAGCCGTTGGCGCGCCGGTGCTCCCGGGCAAGACCGAGCGCCGCGTCGGACGTGTCCACGTCCACGGCCCGCGCGGCGCCGCCCGCCAGGGCCGCGACGGAGAACGCTCCGGTGTACGAGAAGAGATTCAACACGGTGCGGCCGGAGGCGAGGGCCCGAAGGCGCACGCGGTTGTCGCGCTGGTCCAGAAAGAAGCCGGTCTTCTGCCCGCCCGCGACGTCTGCCAGGAAAGTCAGACTGTTCTCGGTGAAAGGGACTGGACGGCTTGAGGGTGCGCCCTCACCCCGTCCCTCTCCCGGAGGGAGAGGGGGAAGGCTCTCGATCGCGGGTCGAGCCCGTGCGGCGGACGACGAGGTCGCGGGGAGAGAAGACGTCGCGGGCGGCCGCCGCCAGGTCCGACTCCCACTTTTCGGTGCCTTCGGTCAGGAGCTCCAGGACGGCGGTGTCGCCGTAGACGTCCAGGAGGACTCCCGGGCACAGGTCCCCCTCGGAGTTGATCGCTCGGAATCCGGTCGTCTCGGGTCCGATGAACTCTCGACGCAGCCGCCGTGCGGCCTGGAACCGCTCCCGGAAGAGCGACGCGTCGGGAAGCCGCCCGTCGAAGGTCCAGAGGCGGGCCAGGATCTGCGATTCCGGCGAGTAGCTCCCCCGGGCCAGTACCGCGCCGCGGGAGTCCACGATCTCGGCGAGGCCGTCGGACCCATCCCCTTCGCGGGAGTCCACGGCCCCCGAGAAGAGCCACGGATGGCGCCGCGCCACGGAGGCCTCCCGCCCCGGTTTGAGCCTCAAGCGGATCATCCCGCCAGCGTCCCCTCAACGCTCGGACCCTCGCCTCCGTACACAAGACAAACGCACACGATCTCCTCCTTCGCGGCCCCGCAAGGGGCCCTTTTTTTGGATTTGTGATTGCTGATTGGTGATTGGTGATCTGGGGCCCCGTCAATCACAAATCACAAATCGCAAATCACAAATCGTCAATTCTGGTTCGGCGACCAGTCGTAGTCGAGGAAGTCGGGATTCTCCGGTAAACGTCGCCAGCCAGGACGCCAGGGCGGCGTCGGCGGCGTATCTCGAGACGAACTTCAAGAGGGTCCCGCCGTCCCGCTCGAACTCCTTGCGGTCCCAGTGAAAGATCTTCGACAGGGCCACCCGTCCCCGGGCGCGGTCGACGATGTTCCTGGAAGGGTCGTTGACGAAGGCGCGGCCCTGCCTCTCGAGCGCCTCGTTCAATCCCGCGGCCGTGTACGCGCGGGGCGCGAGCGGCGGGCACGACTTCGACGCGCAGACGATCGCAAAATGGATGCGGGCGTCCCGCATTTCGCGCAGCTTGTTCTCGATGTCGTCCAGCGTGAGCATCTCTCCGCCGACGCGGCGCTTCGTCCTGTTGAAGGCGCCGCCGATGTCCCGGATTCCCTTCCCCGGGTTCTCCAGCAGCGTTTCGATCGCGATCGCGTTGTACGCGTTGATGTAGAACGCCTTCTTCTCGTCGGCGGTCATCGCCGCCGGCCTCGCGTCGCCGAGGTTCGAGAGATAGGCGGCCAGCCGCTTGCGGTCCTGGCCGTCCGCGCCGGCGTAGTCGAAGCCCCCGTTCCTCGCGCGCTTCTCGAGCACGGCGTCGAAGGGCGCCGGGTCGGGCACGCCGGACGCAGAGACCGGCGCTCCGAACGCGCAGGAAAGAAGAAGGAGGGGGACGAGCCTCTTCACGCCCGGCTTCCCGCGATCAGCCGCGCACGGCCTGAACGATGCCATAGGCGATCGCGCCGATCGCCCCGGCCATCGGGATCGTCAGGATCCACGCGTAGAGAATCCGCTCGGCCACGCCCCAGCGCACGGCGGAAAACCGCTGCGTGGCGCCGACCCCGATGATGGAGCCCGTGATCGTGTGCGTCGTCGAAACGGGGATCCCCCAGACCGACGCCAGGATCACCGTCGCCGCCCCGCCCGTCTCCGCGCAGAATCCGGAGAAGGGCTTCAACTTCGTGATCCGGGTCCCCATCGTCCGCACGATGCGCCATCCTCCCGTCAGCGTACCGAGGCCGATCGCGGCGTGCGCCGAGAGAATGATCCAGATCGGGATCTCCTTCAAGTCGGGCAGGTACATGAAATGAAGAGGAGACGCGCTGTCCGCGAAGAGCTTCTGGTTCGCCACGAGAAGGCCCGCGATGATGCCCATCGTCTTCTGGGCGTCGTTGGTGCCGTGAGACAGCGAGAACGCGGCGGCGGAGCCGAGCTGCGCCCGGCGAAACCAGCGGTCCACGGAGCCGTACGGCACGTTGCGGAAGATCCACGAGACCGCCGTCATCATCGCGAAGCCGAACACGATGCCGATGAGCGGCGAAAGGACGATGAAGGACAGCGTCTTGACCCATGCCATGCCCGGCACGATGGCGCGCACGCCCACCCGCGCCACGGCGGCCCCCGCGTAGCCGCCGATCAGGGCGTGCGACGAGGAGGACGGGATCCCGAAATACCACGTCAGCACGTTCCAGGCGATCGCCCCGATGAGCCCGCCGAGCACGATGTTGGAGTTGACGACACGGACGTCGATCAGCCCGCTCCCGATCGTCTTCGCGACGGCCGTCCCGAACGTGAAGGCCGCGATGAAATTGAAGAACGCGGCCCAGAAGACGGCCATCAGGGGCGTGAGCACGCGCGTCGAGACGACCGTCGCGATCGAGTTCGCGGAGTCGTGCATCCCGTTGATGAAATCGAAGGTCAGGGCGATCGCGATGATGACGAGGACGTAAGTCATGCGTCGTGAGGCGTCAGGCGTCAGGCGTCAGGCGAGGCACCAACCGGAGCAACGGACCGCGCCTCACGCCTTACGCCTTACGCCTTACCGTCCTAGGAGTGCTTGAGCACGACGCTCTCGAGAACGTGGGCGACCGCCTCGGCCATGTCGATGCACCTCTCCATGTTGTCGTAAACGTCCTTCCACTTGATGACCTCGATCGCCTCGGTCTGTTCGGAGAAGAGCGAAGCGACCGCCTCGTGGTAAGCGACGTCCCCCTGGTTTTCGAGCTGTTTCATCCGGATGCAGTGTGCCACGACCCCCTTCTGGCCGCGCAGGGCGGAGACCGCCTCCACCATCTCCTGGGTGATCTCGACGATCGTTTCGGAGAGCTTCCGGGAGACCGGGGTGGGCTCGGAGATCTTGAAGAGCACCAGGCGGCGCACGGTTCCGTCGATCAGGTCGATCACGTCGTCCAGGCGCACCGCCAGGTGGTGGATGTCCTCCCGGTCGATCGGCGTGATGAACGTCCGATCGATCCCCCGCAGGATCTCGTGCGAGATCTCGTCGCACTCGTGCTCGAGCCGCTTGATCTGGTCGGCGACCGTGGCGACCGGCGCCTGTCCGCCGAAAAAAGTATTGAGAATGCGGGCGCTCTCGTGGATGCGCAGCGCCAGGTCGTTGAACCGGTCGAAGTACTTCTCGTCCCTTGGCAACAGGTTGAACATGCTCCCCCACGAAAGCCTTCTCCGCGCGAGGAGGGAGAAGACCGGTCTTCCGAGAAAACGGCCGCTATGCTATCTCACCGCGCGTCCGGGAACGCGCTGGCGTATCAGGCGTCCGAGCGACCGCCGTCGCAGTAGCGGCTGAGGGTGTCCAGGAGCACGTTCAGGTCGATCGGCTTGGAGATGTAGCCGTCGGCTTCGAGCCAGAGAGCGTGCTGCTGGCTGTCGGACTTCGCGGAGATCACGACGACCGGGATCTTCGCCAGGTCCGAGTCCTGCCGCTGCTCGTAACGAAACTGCCACCCGTTCATGATCGGCATCATCAGGTCGAGGAGGATCACGGACGGGCGAGTCCCTCCCCGCAATCGGCCGAGCGCCTCCAGCCCGTGGCGGGCGCAGGTGACGCAATACCCTTCGGACTCGAGGATCTCCGAAAGCGAAAGAAGCAGCTCGGGATCGTCTTCGACGACGAGGACATTTCCACGCATGCACGACCCTCCCCGGGGCGCTCCGCCGTAATTCGGGTGCCAGACCCGGCGCGGCCCCCGATTCCTGACGGCGCTTATTCTACCCGGCGGATCCCGGCGCGGCGGCGTCGCCCCCGCGCCCCGCGGGCAGGCGGATCCGGAAGAGGCTTCCCCGCCCCGCCTCGCTCTCGATCTCCACGGCGCCCTGGTGCAGCTGGACGAGGTGCTTCACGATCGCGAGGCCCAGCCCCGTGCCGGGGCGCGTCTTCGATCGCGAGCGGTCGACCTGGTAGAAGCGCTGGAAGATCTTCTCTCTCTCCGCGCGCGGGATTCCCGGACCGTGGTCGGAGACGGAGAAGCCGGCCCAGCCCGGACCGCTTTCGGCGGCGAGATGGACCGTCTCCCCCTCCGGAGAGAACTTGATCGCGTTGTCCAGGAGATTGCGGGCAACCTGGAGGAGGCGCCGCCTGTCGGCGTGCATCGTGGCGCCCGTGTCCCCCGCGACGATGATCCGGACGCCACGCCGGGAGGCGTCGGCGGCAAGGTCCTTGGCGATCTCGTTGAGCAGTTCCTCCACCGGCACCGATTCCCGCGCCAGCTCCACGGCTCCGCTCTCGATCTGCGCGAGGTCCATCAGGTCGTCGATCAGCTCCTGCATGCGGGCGGACTGGCGCTGGATGAGGCGAACGAGCTCCCGGCGCTCCGACTCGTCCGGCGCCGCTTCCTCGAGCGTCTCCGCCGCCGCCGCGATCGAGGCGATCGGGGTGCGCAGCTCGTGCGAGACGTCGGCGACGAAGGTGCGCCGCATCGACTCCGTGCGCTCGACGCGGGTGACGTCCCTCAGCACGCCGACGGCGGCGGCGCGCGACCCGGCCGGCAGCGGCACGACGAGCACCTGCCAGACCAGCTCGTCCGCGAGCCGGACCGTCTTCTCGACTCCTTCGCCGGACTTCAGCGACGCCTCGAACACCTCGTAGAGCGCGCGGAGGCGGACGACGTCGTAGAGCGCGCGCCCCGCCGGCGTCGCGATGCCGATCATCTGCGCGAACCGCTCGTTGGCTTCGAGGACATGGAGCCGGGAGTCGAGGATGACGAGGCCGTCGGGGAGCTTCTCGAAGACCAGGGCCGTCAGGCGCCGCTCGGACTCGGCGCGCTCGGCGGACGCGGGCGAGCGAATCCTTCATCCTCTGGAGGGCCGCCGCCAGGAGCTGGACCTCCTGCCCCCCTTCCCGCGGCAGGTCACGCGGGAGCCCGGCGGCAATCGCCGACGCCGCCTCGGTCAGGCGCGCGATCGGCTCGGAGAACCGGCGCGAAGCGGCCGTGCCGATGGCGAAGAGGAGGAGGCAGGCCAGGACCACGGCGGCGCGCGCCGACCAGAGATAGCCGCTCTCGAGCGCCTGGACGTGGGCCGCCGCGACCGAGAGGCGCAGCACGTTCCCGTCGGGAAGGAGCCGCGCGAAGTAGAAGCGGTTCTCCTGCTCCGTTGCCGAGAATCGGCGCGAGTCTCCGTGTCCGGATCGGCGCGCCTCGATGACCTCGGGCCTCCGGGCGTGGTTTTCCATCTGGGCGACCTCGGACGGCCGCACGTCCGTGTCGTTCGAGACGGTCCCGTCGGGTCGGATCAGGGTGATCCGGCAGGCGAGCTCGCCGGCCGACCTCCGGAAGAACGCGTCGAGGTTCTCGGGCGCGACGCCCCGCATGTCCTGCGCGACGTGATCGATTTCCCGCTCGATCCGCTCCGTGACACGGTCCTCGACGGCCCGCCGCAGCGTCGCGTCCATGACCAGGATGAGCGAAACCGCAGCCGCCGCCGCGAGGACGCCGAACAGCACGGTGAAGAGCGAGCGGAGCTTCATGCGGGGCGTAAGGCGTAAAGCGTGCGGCGTGAGACGCGGCAGACCTTCCTGGTTCCGGGATCCGCCTCATGCCTGACGCCTCACGCCTTACGGGGTGGTCGTGTCGCGGTATCGGTAGCCCAGGCCGACGACGGTCTCGATGCGCTCGTCGCCGAGCTTGCGGCGCAGCGACCGGATGTGAACGTCCACGGTGCGCGTCTCGACGTCGGCATCGTAATCCCAGAGGCGCGCGAGGATCGCGTCGCGCGTGACGACCCGGCCGCGGCTGCGGATCAGGAGCCAGAGCAGGTCGAACTCCTTCTTCGTCAGGTGCACGCGCTCGCCGTTCAAGCGCGCCTCGAAGCGGGCGCGGTCCACGCGGAGCGGGCCGTCCGTCGAAGACCTCCTCGTCGGAAGCTCTCGAAGGACGCCACGCGGCGAAGCTGCGCGTGGACGCGCGCGAGCAGCTCCCGCATCGAGAAGGGCTTCGTGATGTAGTCGTCGGCCCCGATCTCGAACCCGAGCAGCTTGTCCCGCTCCTCGACCCGCGCGGTCAGCATGATGATCGGGACGCGGCGCGTCTCGTCCGCGCGGCGAAGCTCCCGGCACAGGGCGAGGCCGTCGATGTCCGGGAGGTTCAGGTCCAGGATCACGAGATCGAACGGCTTCTCCTGGATTGCCGCGAGAGCGGCCAATCCCGACACGTAGTGCTCCACCTGGTAGCGCTTCTCCTTGCGCAGGTTCAGGCGGATGGTGTACGCGATGTCCGCGTCATCCTCGATCAAGGCGATCCTCTTGACCGCGCCCGCCTCCTTCGGCGAAGGAGGGGCCATGACCCGGCTGCGGGAAAGCGATGGTCTTCATTGCGCCGCCTACCCGAATCTCCCGGTGATGTAGTCCTCCGTGATCTTCTGCCCCGGGTTGGTGAAGATCTTTTCCGTGCGGTCGTGCTCGACGAGGCGGCCGAGCATGAAGAAGGCGGTGTATTCCGAGACCCGCGCCGCCTGCTGCATGTTGTGCGTGACGATCGCGATCGTGTAATCCCGCTTCAGATCGTAGATCAGCTCCTCGATCTTCTGCGTCGCGATCGGATCGAGCGCCGAGGCCGGCTCGTCCATCAGGACGACCTCGGGCTCGACGGCGAGGGCCCGCGCGATGCAGAGGCGCTGCTGCTGTCCGCCCGAGAGCCCGAGGGCGGAGGTGTGCAGCCGGTCCTTGACCTCGTCCCAGAGCGCCGAAGCCGCGCAGGGCCTTCTCCACGCGCTCCGGCAGTTCCGAGCGCCGGCAGAGCCCGTTGATCTTCAGCCCGTACGCCACGTTCTCGAAGATCGACTTCGGGAAGGGGTTGGACTTCTGAAACACCATGCCGACCCGCCGCCGCAGGTCCACGACATCGGTCCCCGACCCGTAGATGTCGTGCCCGTCGAGGAGGACCTCCCCCTCCACGCGGGTATCCGGGATGATGTCGTTCATGCGGTTCAGACAGCGCAGAAAGGTGGACTTCCCGCAGCCTGAGGGGCCGATGAAAGCCGTGACGGACTTCTCCGGGATCGCGAGCGAGATCTCATGGAGGGCCTTGTTCTCGCCGTAAAAGAAGGAGAGCGATGGGTCTCCATCCGAACCTTCGCGTTCTGCGGGAAAGTGACCGGCGGGCGCGGCGGCGCGGACGCGGGACCTCCGGAGCCGGAATCGAAGGAGAGCCTGGTTCGATCACGGTCGTCGTCCCTTCCATCATGTCCGATGCATCCTTTCCAGCCGCCGGGTCACCACTCTCGCGAGGACCGAAAAGATGAAAACGAACGACACGAGGACGAGCGCGCCGGCCCAGGCCTGCCGGTGCCAGTCATCATAGGGAGAGATCGCGTACGTGTAGACCTGGACCGTGAGGGACGCGATCGGCTGGTCGATTCTCGTCGTGAAGAACCGGTTGTTGAAGGAAGTGAAGAGCAGCGGCGCCGTTTCCCCCGAGATCCGCGCCAGGGCCACGAGGATCCCCGTCATGATGCCGGGGAGCGCGGCCGGAACCATCACGCCGAACGCGGCGCGGGCGCGCGTGGCGCCGAGCGCGAGCGCCCCTTCCCGAAGGGTGGAGGGCACGAGGTTCAAGAGCTCCTCGGTCGTGCGCGTGATGATCGGGATCATCATGAAGCCGAGGGCGAGGCCGCCGGCGAGCGCGCTGAACCGATGCACGGGAAGAACCGCGAGCCCGTAGGCGAAGATCCCGATCACGATCGAAGGAACGCCGTTCAAGACGTCCGCCGTGAAGCGCACGGCCGAGGCGAAGCGGCCGCCGGCGTATTCGGAGAGGTACACGCCCGCGATGAGTCCCACCGGGATCGCCAAGATCGACGCGATGCCGAGCAGCCAGAGCGTGCCGAGCATCGCGTTGGCCATGCCGCCGCCGGCTTCTCCGACGGGCTTGGGCATCTGCGTGAAGAAGGCCCAGTTGAGCGAGGAGAACCCCTGCTTGATGACGTAGAAGAAGATGAGAGGCGAGCGGCACGAGCGCAAGGAGAACGGCGAGTCCGCAGAGCCCCACGACCACGTTGGACAGGAGGCGGCGTCGCGCCGGAGGTTCACGCGGCCGCCTCGGGAACGGCGGCGGGCGCCGCTTTCTTTTCCTTGACCTTCACTTCCCTCGTGACGCTCCAGATCAGGAGCCGCGAGAGGGCATTGATGACGAGAGTGATGATGAAGAGCACGAGGCCGATCTCGATCAAGGCGTTCAGATAGAGGTCGTGTCGGCCTCCGTGAACTCGTTGGCGATGACGGCGGCCATGGTGTGTTGCGGCGCGAAGAGCGACAAGGAGACCTCGGGTTGTTTCCGATGACCATCGTGACGGCCATGGTCTCGCCGATCGCGCGGCCGAGGCCCAGGATGATCGCGCCGAAGATGCCGGTCCGGCCGTACCGCAGGGCGGCCTGGATCGCCTCCCAGCGCGTCGCGCCCAGGGCGTAGGCCGCCTCGCGCTGCGTCGCCGGCACCGCCTTCAGGACTTCGCGCGCGACCGACGACGTGAACGGGATCACCATGACCGCCAGGATCAGGCCTGCCGCGAGCATGCCGACTCCCAGCGGCGGCCCGGAGAAGAGAGGGACCTTCTTCAGCCAGTCCGGCGTGTGGGATCTCGAGCTGCGCACGATCGGAACGAGCACGAAGATCCCCCAGAGCCCATACACGATCGACGGAATCGCGGCGAGCAGCTCCGTCAGGAACGCAGCGGCGTCCGGAGCGCGCCCGGGGCGAGCTCCGAAAGGAAGATCGCGATGCCGATCGCGATCGGAGTCGAGAGCAGCATGGCCGCAAGCGACGAGTAGAGCGTGCCCCAGATGAACGGGAGAGCGCCGAAGTCTCCGGCGACCGGGTCCCAGGTCTTCGTGCGCCAGAAAGGAGATCCGAACTTCGCGATCGAGAGCCGCGAGTTCTTGAAGAGCTCGTAGCCGATCGCCGCGACGAGCAGGACCGACGAGGAGAGCGAAGAACCCCGTCCCCAGCCGGAAGAAGCGGTCGTCGGAGCTTTTTCGAGAGGACGGGGGCTTCGCCATGTCGTTCCCCCGCGAACGGCCTAGAGCTTGATCTTCTTGAGCGCCGCCGTCTCCAGGGCGACGACTTCCTTGGGCAGAGGAGCATAGCCCAGCTCCGGCGCGAATTTCTGCCCGTCGGTGAGTGCCCAGTTAAGAAGTCCACCATGATCCTGGCCTGTCTTTTTCCTTCGGGCTCTGGTAGAACAGCATCCACGTGAAGGACGAGATCGGGTACGCGCCGTTCCCGGGGCGTTCGTGATCGAGACCCGGAAATCGGGGGGCATGCGCCGGCCGCGGCGGCCGCGGCCGCGGTCACCGACTCGTGCGTCGCCCGGACGAACTCGCCGGCCATGTTCTGGACCGAGCCGAAGCTGATCTTGTTCTGGATGGCATAGATCAGCTCGACGTAGCCGATCGAGCCGGGCGTCTGCTTGACCAGGCCGGCCACGCCTTCGTTCCCCTTGCCGCCGATGCCCACGGGCCAGTTGACCGACGTCGCGATGCCGACCTTCTTCTTCAAGTCGGGGGAGATCTTGGAGAGGTAGTCCACCCAGATATAGGTCGTGCCGGAGCCGTCGGAGCGGTGGACGACGGCGATGTCGGTGCCGGGAAGATTCGCTCCGGGGTTCAAGCCGTGATGGCCGGATCGTTCCATTTCGTGATCTTGCCGAGGAAGATGTCGGCCAGGACCTTGCCCGTGAACTTGAGGTCCGCGTCGACGCCCGGGGATGTTGTAGACGGGCACGACGCCGCCGAGGACCGACGGGAAGTGGAGGATCGCGCCCGGCGCCGCCTGGAGCTGCTCGTTGGTCATGGGTCCGTCGCTGGCCCCGAAGAAGACGGTCTGGTTGCTCAACTGCCGGATGCCGCCGCCCGAGCCGATCGACTGATAGTTGATCTCGACGTCGGGGTGGAGCTTGTTGTACTCGGAGAACCACTTCGAGTAGATCGGGTACGGGAACGTCGCTCCCGCTCCGTTGATCTGCTGCTTCTTCTGGGCGAAGGCCGGCGCCGCCGCAAGGACGGCTCCCAGGGCCGCCGCCGCGAGTCGGAGTGATTCTCATCGTTTCACCTCACTCGCAAACATGAAGTTCGCGTGTTAAATCTGCCTGAACTCCGCGTTAATTAGAAGTTGAAGAGCGTGTGGAGCGCGTAGATCTTCGTTTTCCCCGGATCGGGCAGCACCCTCTCGAACTTGACCTCGCTGTAGTCGAACAGGAAGGAGACGGTCTTGCCCCCCTGGAGCGGCGGCCAGTAGGCGATGCCGTAGACCATCCGCTTTTTCTTCGGGTCCGACGGGTTGTCCTTGTTCTGACGCAGCTCGTCGTACCGGAAGAGCCCCTCGAGTCCGAACTGAGTCCGCGGCGTTATCCAGGCCGAGAAGCCGTCGCGGTGAAGCTCCAGGGCCGACGGGGTCAACTGGTCCTTGAAGTCGTCCCATTCGAACCCGGCGTTGACGTAAGGGTGCTGGAAGGTAAGGGCGCCGATGATCCGCTCCTTCTTGGCGTCGGAGAAGTAGTGATCGCTGTCGTAGAAGCCGGTCAGTTGCAGCCCCTTGATGAACGGGATCCCCGGCAGGGGGCGCAGCGTGCCGCGGATCTGAAAGGACTTCTGGTTGTTGACTCCGTCTCTGATCGTTCTGGCTCTGGTATCCGTCGCCGTTGTAGACGCCGGCGTGCACGTCTCCGAAGTTGCCCGGGAAGGTGCGATACGCACGCTCGCGCCGTAGTCCGAAGAGGTCAGGAAGCCTTCCGTGTCGGCGAAGATCGGGCCCTGGAAGCGGTAGCGGTAGACCCCCTCCTCGAAGTCGATCCAGGGAGTCTGCTGGAGACCGAACCGGAGCCAGGTGCCCTTGAGACAGAGCAAGTCGTCCAGGTTGATCTGCCCGTATCCGTACTTCAAGCGGACGACCTGGTTGCCGTTCAGGTTGCTCGCGGAGTTCGTCTCGGGCTTGATGTCCGGCGTGATCCGGAAGGCGAGCCAGTGAGAGAGATTTCCCGTCACGTTGATGTAGGCGCGGGTCAGGTTGAAGGAATTCTTGTGGATGGTGTCCTTGACGCCGTCGGTCACCGTCGGGGTGTCCTGGTAGGTGTAATCCGCGAAGAGCGTGATTCCGACATTGATCTTGGGCGTGTCGTCGGGAGGCGTGTAACCGGCGGCGACCGTGACCTGCGCGCGGAGTTCCGAGGCGACCATCAGCCCCGCGGCCGCGGCGCAGGCGGTCGTGAACCTCAAAAAACGATCCTTCATGACTCTTGGTCCTCCTCTCTGTTGGCTGGCGACTTGTAAAGTGCGGCGGTCAACGGCGAAGGAAGTTCCTGTAAATTCGACCTGAAGCCGCGGCTCCGGCGGCGGCCGGGCCGCTCCGGATCGCCTTCACGCCGTCTTCATCCGGGTGGACTAGCGTCGCGCCATGAACGAGAGAAATTTTATGTCTTCGCTCTGCGTCTGTGGAAGGCGTCTCGAGTGGGAGAAGACCGCGTCTCCCGCCGAGGAACGGGATGTCACGTGCGCCTGCGGCCGCGTGTACGAGCTCGAGCTGGAAGTTCGGGATGGGCCCTCGGACTGAATCCCCTGACTCCGGAGGCGCGGCAGCCTCTCGCCGGGTTCTCGCGGGAGATCCGGCTCCGGGAAGACTGTCTGCGCTATTACTTCATTCACTCGATCGGGCCGGGGCACCGGCTGCCCGTCCACCTGCTGTACTCTCCGTCGGCGCGCGAGGCCGAAGTCAAGTTCGGCGACGCGAAAGCCTTCAAGGTGACGGCCGTGGATTCTCCGGGTCAGGCGCGGCGCCGGTGGATCGAGTGGTTCGATTCCCGGCCGGGAAGAACGGAACACTTCCGGCATGTCCACCGTCCGCGAGTTGTCCCGACCGAAGCGTCGTCCTGAGGGCGAGCCGGGCCGCAGCCGCCGCTAGCGAGAGGCGGCGGCGGCCTCGATCACGGCGTCCGGAATCCCGGCCTTCGTCCAGTCGATGATGTCTTCGGAGGTCATCTTCCGCGAGAGGCGCTGTCCTTTGACGTAGGCGAGGAGGACGTCCGGCGCGACCCCGGCGCGGGTCATCTCGAGGAGTTTTTCTTTCAGCTCGCCCGGAGCGAGCGCCGGGCTCGCCGGCGTCTTCGGCGCCGAAAGCGGGATGACAATCCCGCCGTGATGCGGCTCGGGACCGAGGTCGGCGAGCTTGCGAGTCGCCTCGGGCGTGCAGGCGTACTCTTCGAAACTCACCCGGTACCAGTTCTGCGATCGGCTCAGGCAGCCGGGGGAAGTGTCGCCGGAGGGGCAATCCAGGTTCGGCCGCGTCACGGTCCGCTCCGAGAGCACGAGAAGGACGTTCCCGCCCAGCCCCGCGGTCTCGGTGCGCTGCTTCTTGTAGGGATCGTCTTGTCGCGCGCTCGCTCTCCATCTGATCGACTGGCCCGGACGTTCCCACCAGACGGCATCCCTCCGGGCATCGCGCGCTGGGCAGCCGGCTGCCGGGCGTCGGCCTCGTAGACGGCGACGGAGGGGCCGGCCTTCGGCGCGCTGGCGCACGCGATGGCCGAGGCGGTCAGGAGAGCGAACGAGAATCGCGGGATCGGCATCTCAACTCCTCCGGCGGCGCGGATTGTAGGCGAAGCGCCGCGCGGTTTCGGCGCGAAGTCGCCGCATCCGCGCGTTTCTTTACGTCCTCTTCATCCCCTTCTTACGCGGATCTTCGCCGCGCTCTGCTCCAATGGCGCCGAGACGCATCGAGACGGAAGGAGCCATCGAGATGGACCTGACCTATGAAGACCTGGAGGACGGCGTGCGACGGGTTCGGCTGGCGGGGCGCATGGACGTGGAGGGATGTCGCGAGGTCGATCTGAAGTTCACGAGCCTGACCGCTTCCCGTCAGGCCTTCGTCATCGTGGACCTGTCCCTCGTCGATTTTCTCTCCTCGCTGGGCCTGGGCACCCTCGTCCGAAGCGCCAAGGCGCAGATGTCCCGCCAGGGCAAGATGGTTCTCCTCTCCCCCCAATCCCATGTCGCGAAGGTCCTCGAAATGACCCGCAGGTCGATGAGATCCTGCCGGTCCTGTACGATTTCGAGGAGGCGCGGCGGGCGGTCCGGCCGGACCAGAGCCCGTCGGGCTGACGTCGCTCCGGAACCCGCCGTGCCCGCACCGACGATGACCGAGCCTTCGAAGCCCGCGCCTACGCCCGAGAGGGACGCGCGCACCTTCCGCAACGACGACGAAGAGCTGCGGCCGCTCTCGGAGTGGTTCCGAGTCTTCGCGCGGAAGAACGGGGTCGCGGCCGCGCGCGCTCTCGATTTCGAGCTCTGCTTGAACGAGCTCGTCACCAACGTCATCCATTACGCATACGCGGACCGCGGAGAGCACGAGATCCGGGTCTGGCTCGAGTGGAGCGGCGGAGCGCTCCGGGCGGTTGTCGAGGACGACGGCCGGCCGTTCAACCCGCTCGAGAAGGAGGCGCCGGCGATCCCCGCTTCTCTCGACGAGGCCGGCGTGGGAGGCTGGGGCATTCCGATCGTGCGCGCCCTCGCCGACGACCTCTCCTACGAGCGGCGGGACGGACGCAACCGTTTCACGATCGTGTCGCGCGAAGGGCCGCACGCTCGCGTAAGTTATTCTGGGACAGCGACTTGCGCGCCGCGACGGCGCGTCATACTCTCTTCAACTCGAGGTGATAGCCTCAGCACCCTTCGCCATGACCGAACCCCGTCTCATCGAATCGACAGGTCCCGAGGACCGGTTCCAGGACCGGTCGCTCTACTTCAACCGGGAGATCTCCTGGCTCGCCTTCAACCGGCGCGTCCTCGAGGAAGCGCTCGACACGAACTGGCCGCTGCTGGAGAGGCTGAAATTCCTCTGCATCTTCCATTCGAACCTGGACGAGTTCTTCATGATCCGCGTCTCGGGCCTCCACGACCAGCTCGAGGCGTCCGTGACCGAGAAGAGCGCGGACGGGCTCTCCCCCATCGAACAGCTCCGGGCGATCGGCGAGATCGTGCGCCGCGACCTGGAGCTCGCCACGAAGACCCTGACCGAGGACGTTCTCCCCAGGCTCGCCGAGAAGGGCGTGCGCATCCTGACCTGGGACGCGATCGAGGCCGAGCGGCGCAAGGAGCTGACGGCCTACTTCGAGAGCGTGGTCTTTCCGGTGCTGACCCCTCTCGCGTTCGACCCGGCCCACCCCTTCCCGTTCGTTTCGAACCTCTCGCTCTCGCTCGCCGTCGAGCTTTCCGAGAAAGAGGACGGCCGCACGCGCTTCGCGCGCGTGAAGGTGCCCCCGTCGCTGCCGCGGCTCGTGCCGGTGCCGGCGGAAGGAGGGGGCGCGTCGGACTTCCTCCTCCTCGAACATCTCGTCGAGGCGCACCTGCCGCAGCTCTTCCCGGGTATGAAGATCCGCGGCGCGTCCACCTTCCGCGTGACGCGCGACGCCGACATGGAGATCCGCGAGGACGAAGCCGCCGACCTGCTGCGCTCCGTCGCGGAGAATGTCCGCCGGAGGCGCTTCGGCGCGGCCATTCGCCTCGAAGTGGACCGCCGCTGTCCCACCGCCGTGCGGGAGCTCGTCCGCCATCACCTGGAGCTCGACCCCGAAGACGTCTACGAGGTGGACGGGCCGCAGGGAAGGGCCGATCTGCTGGCCCTCGGCCGGCTCGAGCGTGACGACCTGAAGGACGCCCCGTTCCTGCCCGCGTCGGCAATGCTCTTCTCCAAGTCCGGTTCGGCGTTCGAGGCGATCCGCAAGGCGGATGTCCTCCTCCATCAGCCCTACGACTCCTTCGATCCCGTCCTGCGCTTCCTGGAGGACGCGGCGACCGACCCGGACGTCGTCGCGATCAAGATGACGCTCTACCGGACGGGAACGGACTCGCCGATCGTCGCGGCGCTGGCCCAGGCCGCGGAGAACGGCAAGCAGGTCGCCGTGCTCGTCGAGCTGCAGGCCCGCTTCGACGAGGAGAAGAACATCCAGTGGGCGCAGTCGCTCGAGCGCGCGGGAGTCCATGTCGCCTACGGCGTCGAGGGGCTGAAGACGCACGCCAAGATCGCTCTCGTCGTTCGCCGCGAGGGCAACGTCATGCGCCGCTACGTCCATTTCGGGACGGGCAACTACAACCGGGTGACGTCGAAGGTCTACACGGACCTCGGGCTCTTCACCGCCCGCCCGGAGTTCGGCACGGACGCGTCGGAGCTCTTCAATTACCTGACCGGTTTCTCCCGGCGCACACGCTACAAGCGCCTGACTGTCGCCCCGTTCACCCTCCACGAGAAGGTCCTGTCGCTCATCGAGCGCGAGGCCGAAAAGGCGCGGCAGGGGAAGCCGGCGAGGATCGTCGCGAAGATGAACGCGCTCGTGGACGCCAACCTGATCCGGGCCCTCTACCGGGCTGCCGGCGCGGGAGTGCCGATCGCCCTCGCCGTTCGCGGGATCTGCTGCCTGCGGCCCGGCGTGCCCGGCGTCTCCGACCGGATCTCCGTCTCCTCCGTCGTCGGACAGTTCCTGGAGCACAGCCGCTGCTTCTCCTTCGGGGTCGGGGAGGAAGAGGAGATCTACATCTCGAGCGCCGATTGGATGCCGCGCAACTTCTTCCGCCGCGTCGAGCTGATGGTGCCGATCCTCGACGACAAGGCGAAGGAGAAGATCCGCCAGGAAGTGCTCGACCCGATCCTGAAGGACAACAGCCGGGCCCGCGACCTGCAGTCCGACGGAACCTACGTGCGGCGAACGCCGCCCGCCGGCGAGCCCGCCTTCGACGCCCAGCAGACTCTGCTCGACCGCCTCGCTCGCCGCGGCCTCCACGCCGTTCCCGACGAAACGGACAAGAACCGCTGACGCGAAACCCGCGTGGAGCCGGCGCCCGGCCCCGCGGAGATCGTCATAAGTCCTCCTCACTTTCTCGCCCATCGGCGATTCCGCACCATCGCGGAGAACAGCACCCTAGTGAGGCGCTGTGTCGGAGGCTTGGAGCGGACGTAAGGACTCGCCTCGCGGCACGTTAAGCAAGCCTGATTTTCGCGCGGACACCTCGGGAAGAAGTCGACGGCGGAGAATCTCGCGTTTCTGGTCGGGCCAGACTCGCTGCCAGGCATGACGCGGAGAGCGCTATCCGCGCTCGGCGGCCTGGTGGGCGACGCCGGCGAGGCGGCCGGCTCCGAGCGCAGGGCGCTCGATCAGCGTGTTGCGGCCGACCAGCAACAGCCGGCCGCGCCAGGAGGTGCGTCGGCCGAAGAGGCCGGCCCAGAAGAGGGCGGCCACGGCAAGATCCCGGAGCGGGGCGAGCAGCCAGACCGAAGCGCCGGCTCGGCCTGACTTCGCCGTGGTGGCGGCCTCGAGGCCGATCCGAAACAGGTACAGGGCAGCCGCAGCGGCCATCAACCGGGTCTCGCCGCGGGCCGCGACGAGCACGCCGGTGAACCACGGGAGCGGGCTCGCCAGGAGCTCCGCAGCGTAAGAGAGTCCACCGAGCCGCTTGCGCAGGATCGCCCAGCGGCGCTGGCGGCTCCAGGCCGCGGCGAGCGACCGCGAGACTTCGGCCGTCTCGATCTCGTCGGCGGAGAGGACGACGCGGTATCCGGCACGCGAAACGAGCGTGCCGAGCAGGTAATCCTCCGCCAGATGATCGCGCAGGGCCTCGATGCCGCCGATCGCGTTCAAGGCCTCGCGCGAGACGAGGATGGACTTGCCGACGACGCAGGGAATGCCGAGGAGCCGAGCCATCGCGGCGGTGCCCGCCCGCAGCGCGCCGTTCAAATGCAGCGATTCGAGCCGCGACCCGAGGCTCCGGGCGCCGCGGGCCTGGAAGAGGTGCGACACGAGGCCCACGGAGGGACTCGCGAAGAAAGAGATCGCGCGCGCGAGGAACTCCGGATGGACCCGGACGTTCCCGTCGGCCATCAGGATGTGCCGGCAGCGGGCGTGCCGCAGGGCCGCGGAGAGCCG
The DNA here is from genome assembly GCA_963782815.1 of uncultured Acidobacteriota bacterium. Lineage (GTDB taxonomy): Bacteria > Acidobacteriota > Thermoanaerobaculia > UBA5066 > Gp7-AA6 > JAWOLE01. The sequence continues at coordinate 131,948 of CAWALG010000016.1, forward strand.
GCTGACCTTCGAGTTGCCTCCGGGCTCCCGGGCGTCGACGACGAACGTGCTCGGAATCGCCGGGTGCCGGTCCGCGACCCGCCGCGCGACGGCGAACGCGGGGTCGTCCCGGCGCGCGAAGGAGAAGACGATCTCGTAATCCGGATAGTCGATCCGGTAGAAGGACTCGAGGTTCCGCTCGAGCTCGTCGTCGAGCCCGGAAAGAGGCTTGACGATCGAGACGGGCGGAAAGAAGCCCGGAAGGCGGGCGCCCCGCCGGTCGCGCCGCGACAGGGCAAGCGATGCCGCGCCGACGCCGTAGAGCGCGACCGAAAGGAACAGGACGAGCAGGCACGCCAGCGCGAGCGTCACGCGGTGGCCTCCGCGTGCTCCGGCGTGAGCCTCAGGACGCCGATGCCCGCTCTCCTCTTCAACGCGTTCAGGACGGCGCCGACCGTCTTTTCCGCCTTGAGCAGCGTCTTCCAGGCGTAGAGATGCTCGGGCCGGTGGAAGTCGCTGTTGGCGATGTGCGGGAGCTTTTCGCGCGAGACCACCGGGAAGAGGTCCCACCGGCAGCCCACCTCCCAGAGGTCCACGAGGGGCGCGACGATCTTGCGCCTGTTCCAGAGGTAGTACGTGTTCGCGTAGAACTCGCTCATCTCGTGCGGGATGGCAGGCGACCGACACGGCCCCTCGCGCCCGGATCTCGCGCAGGACCGCGAGCGGGTCTCCGTCGGCCGAGAGGAATTCGTTCAACCCGAGGGCGAGGATGTGAACGGAGGTGTCGCGGTTGATCGTGTTGCGCGTCATCTCCGCGCCGGGAATCACCAGCATCCCGTAGGTTCTCCAGGCGCGCTCGGCCTCCCGGCGGATCTCTTCGAAGTAGCGCTTCCAGCTCTCGGGGTTGAGCGAGTGGCGGATCGCGTGCGCGATCCGGCCCAGGCCGTTGTCCCGGTTGACGATGTGGTCGGTGATGGCGATGACGTCGTGGCCGCTCCGCCCGAAGAGATCCACGACCTCCGGAAGCAGGAGCTCGCCGTCCGAGTAGGTCGTGTGCACGTGAAAGTCGCAGAGCAGCATCTTTGTCACCCCGAACGATTGTCGGCGGAAGACAAAAGATTCCGTAGAAAATTCGGGAAAAGACTTTGAAAAGCTTACGTTAAGAGCGCGTGAAGGCTCCGGCGAGAGAAGATGGTCGGCCGCGGCGGCCGGAGCTCGTCGGGCCTGGAGAGAACGGTCCCTGCAGAACCGGCTCGGCAGTCATGGCTCCTCGCCGGAGGCTTCGTGCCGGCCTTCTTCGACTCTTTACACCCGATCGTACCGGTCTTCACGCGACTGCTGTCTGATGGATCGCGGGATGACCGCCATGTCAGAGTCTCGAGCGGGGGCCAACGCATGAGGACTTCCTGGCTCATGCTCGGCGCGTCCAGCCTATTCCAGGTGGGGTGGCTCGTGAGCCTTCGCGAGATATCCGGTTTTCGCCGTCCTGTCCCGCTCCTCTGCTATGCGTTCTTCGGGCTCGCCTCGACGTTTCTCCTCTCCCGCTCGCTCGAGAAGATCCCGCTGGCCACGGCCTATGCCGTCTGGACGGGCCTCTCGGTCGCCGGAGCCCTTCTCTTCGAGTCCGCGAGCGGCCGACACGCGAGCGGGCCTCTGCGTCTCGCCTGCATTGTTCTCATCCTGGCCGCGACGGCCGGGCTACAGCTCACCGGCGGCGCGATTGACCCCGCAAAGACTCGAACGACATCCGCCGGGATATCCCGACCGAGTTTCCGTGGGCGCTCGGCGGACCAGTGTCGCTGACGGTGACCGCGGGCTAGAGAGCGGACGGACTCGCCCCGGCGAGGGCTCTGTTGGTCAACATCAGCGTCAGAGTCCCGGGTGGCTTGGCCGTTCGGCCCTCGAACTCGATTCGCGCAAGCGAGCCCTTTTTTATCTCAATGGCAGGACTCGATCGCCCGGTGATCAGGTACGCAAGGAGCCTGCCCAGGTGGGGCATGTGGCCGACGAGAAGCACGCGAGAAAAACCGCCCTTCTCGATCTCGCGCAACACATCTGCCGGGTCGGCGCCCGGCGCGAGCGAGACAGTCTCGATCAGCTCCGTTCTCCTGTCCAGGGCCCGCGCCACGGGCTCCGCGGTCTGGCGGGCGCGACGGAGAGGACTCGTCAGGATTGCGTCGAGCTTCGCCTCCATGCGGGCGATCGTCCGTGCGGCGGCTCGCATCCTCTTGCGGGCGGCGGGCGTCAGAGCCCGCTCCTCGTCGGACAGGGCCGGCCCGCCCTCCTCGGCCTTCGCGTGCCGCAGAATCCAGATCTCCATTGCTCGTTCTCTCCGTTTCCTCATCCGGCCGCGGGGGCGGACGAGAGGGCGCCGGGAGAGGATATCCCCGCTGCCGTGAATTTTCGCCCCAGAGCGGCGAAGAGATCGGCCGAGGGCCGGCGGCGGCGCGCGAAGGTCGCGTAGTCCACTTCGAAGAGGCCGAAGCGGGGGCGGAAGCCCTCGAGCCATTCGAAGTTGTCGAGGAGCGACCAGTAGAAGTACCCCTCGATCCGGGCGCCCGCGGCGATCCGGCCGGACAGGATGAGGCAGTGCTCGTGGAGGAAGGAGCGGCGGAGACGGTCGTCGGCCGTCGCGATCCCGTTCTCGGTCACGAGGATCGGCAGGCCGGCGCCCGCCGCCGATCGCAGGACCCGGTCGAAGCCGTGCGGATGGATCTCCCAGCCTGTGTCCGTCAGGCCCCGCCCCGCGCGGTCCCGGTAGAAGAACTCCCCCGCCATCCCGGGCAAGCCGCGGAACCGCAGGTGGACGCGGCTGTAGTAGTTGACGCCGAGATACGCCGAGGCCCGCGGCAGATCGGGGATCGCGAACAAGGCGCGCCCCTCCCCGGGGAAGGACCACGACATCCGCCCCGTCGCGATCGCCTCGATCAGGGCGAGGTTGTAGAGAGACTCGCCGGCGTCCACGAGCTTGCGGTCGAGCGCGCTGTCGGGGCGGTCCGGAGCGAAGTCGAGCATGTTGTGAGCGATCCCGCAGGAAGCGCCCGAAGGACGCGCGGAGAGCGCGAGCGCGGCCTCCGTCTGCGCGCGCAGGAGATGCTCGAGGGCCTTCGCCGCCGCGGCGAAGCTCTTCTTTCCGGGAGGGATCAGGCCGCCCAGGTAGCCCCCGAGGATGAAAGTGATCGGCTCGTTGAGCGTGACCCAGAGGCGGACATCGGGCAGCGCGGCGCCGACCCTCTCGGCGAGACGGCGAAACCAGTCGACGCTCTCCCGGTTCTCCCATCCTCCCGCGTTCCAGAACCACGCGGGGTGCGTGTAGTGAAGGAGCGTGACCACCGGCTCGATGCCGAGCGAGCGGAGGAACCCGGCCCTCTCCGCCTCGCGCTCCAGGGCGGCCTCGTCGAACTCGCCGGGACGAGGCTCCAGCCGGCTCCACTCGACCGAGTAACGGTAGGCGTTGGCGCCGAGGGTCGGAAGGAGACCGAGGTCCTGACGCCAGCGCTCCCTGTGGCCCGAGGCCGCCCCGCAACGGACCTCCCGCTCCTTCAGCTTCCCGAGCCTCTCCCACTCCGTCCAGTCGTTCTCGGGAGCGCCCTCGACCTGATACGCCGAGGTCGCCACGCCCCAGAGGAACACCGGGGCCGTCAGGCGTTAGGCGGAAGGCGTCAGGCGAAGCACGCTCGACCGGAAGTCATCGGTGCGCCTCACGCCTTACGCCTCACGCCTTACGTCAATTCGGTGGCGTGGTGCTTCACCCACCGGGCCTCGGCCATGTAGATGGTGTCCTCGCAGATGTTGGACGCGAGGTCTCCCACCCGCTCGAGGTTCTTCGAGATCGAGATCAGCTCGAGGCAGTAGGTGATGAGGTTCGGATACTCGGCCATGTAGGTCAGCAGCTCCCGGATGATCGAGATGTTCTTGTCGTCGAGGATGTCGTCCTTCTTGATGACCGACTTGGCGAGGTTCGCGTCCTTGTTGACGAAGGCGTCGAGCGACTGCTTGAGCATGGACATCGCGACCTCGGCCATGTAGTGGATGTCGATGAACGGCTTGAACGGCCTCTGCCCCGCCAGCCGCTCCGCGCCCTCCGCGATGTTGACGGCGTGGTCGCCGATCCGCTCGAGGTCGTTATTGATCTTCAGGGCGGCGACGAGGAACCGCAGGTCCACGGCGACCGGCTGCTGCAGCGCCAGCAGCTGAACCGCCTGCTCCTCGACCACCATCTCCATGCGGTCGATCTCGGCGTCGGCGGCGATGACGTCCGCCGCCTTCTTCTCGTCCACCTCCGTCAGCGCCTCGATCGCGTGCTGGATCTGGCGCTCCACCTCTCCTCCCATCAGGATCAGGTTGCGACGCAGGTCCTCGAGCTTCTCGGAAAAGTGTTCTTTCAAGGATGGATCTCCCTTCTCGATCCGCCGGCCTGGCTGAACAGAGCCTCGGCCGAGATCATTTCCAGGTCTCGCTGGAGGACGGCCTCGTCCCGCCCCGCCGGCACCGCTCGGAAGGCGGGCTCGCGGTCGAAGACGCGTTCGAAGAGGCCCGCCTTGCGGCGCGCGGCCTCCAGTTCCGCCTCGCAGTCGCCGCGCGCGACGGCGTCGAGCTCCACGCGCCGCGGCCGGACGCGGCAGACGACGTCGGTCACGAGCTGGCGGTGGCTGCGGTCGAGGCCGTCTGCGATCCGAAGGAGCGCCGACAGCTTCTCGACGACCGGCCGCAGGTAAGGGTCGAGGCGCTTCCAGTTCTCGTGCGACCCCTTCGGGCCCTTCCCCTTGTGGTACCGGGCGACCGAGGCGATGACCTCGATCTCCTCGGCGGAGAACCCCGTGAGGTCGCCGTGCGTGATCAGGTAGTAGGAATGCTGCTGGTGCCGGGCGAATCCGATGGAGCACCCCACGTCGTGCAGGAGCGCCCCATACTGGAGCCACTCGCGCTCCGCCGCCGTGAGCTGGTGGAGGGCATGCGTCTGGTCGAAGAGCTCGAGCGCCAGGCGCGCCACGTGCGAGGCGTGGAGGACCTCGGCGTTGGAGCGGCGCAGGAGGCGGTCCACGCTCCGCGCCCGGACGTCCCGGTCGCCGGCGCGCTTCTGCCCGTGCCGGGAGGCGTAGTCGAGGATGATCCCTTCCCGCAGCCCGCGATCGCCGACGACGATGCTGTCGGCGCCGCTCCTCTTCAGGATCCAGGCGAGCAGGATGCCGCCCGGAACGGCGATGTCCCGGCGGCGAGGATCGAGGCCGGGCACGCGCAGCTTCTCCTTCTGCGTCGTCGTGCGCAGGATGCGGTTGACCCGTTTCAAGCCGGCGAGGGTCAGCGTCCTGTGACCGGAGGGGATGGGCTCCCGACCCAGGATCGCCGCCTCGTGGACGAGCGAGAGCGACTGGATCGTGCCGGCCGATCCGACGCAGGTCTTGAAACCCGTCTTGCGCACGGCCTCCGCCGCCCTCCGGGCGACGGCGCGGATCGCCTTCTTGACGGCCTTCCGGTCGCGGCTGCTCGGAGGATCGTCGTGAACGAGGTCGGCCAGCCGGACCGAGCCGAGCGGCAGGCTCTCGGTCAGGAGGACGCGCGATCCCTTGGAGACGACGAACTCCGTCGAGCCCCCGCCGATGTCCACCAGGAAGAGGGGATCGAGCCGGGAGGAGAACTCGCTGCGGGCGGCCAGGTGGATGAGCCGCGCCTCCTCCTCGCCCGAGATGACGTCCACTTCAATGCCGGCCCGCCGGCGCACGGCCTCGAGAAACTCCTGCGAGTTGTCCGCCTCGCGGACCGCGCAGGTGGCGACGGCTCGCACGAGCTCGGCCCCCTGCGCCTCGACCGATCGCAGGAACTGCTCGACCGCGCCGACCCCCGCCTCGATCGATTCCGGCGACAGGCGCCCCGAAGCGAGGGTGTGGCTCCCGAGCCGCACCGGGGACTTCTCGCGCGAAAGCACCTCCAGCACCCCGGCATCGTCCGCCGTCGCCAGGAGCAGCTTGATGGAGTTCGTGCCGATGTCGATCGCCGCCAGCTTCTTCACGGGGGAGTTATTTTCGGCGGGTCCGCGGGGAACCGCCTGAACTCCGCGTGAAGACGGCGTGAAGTCGGGCACCTCTTGTCTCTCTATAATAGCGCCCCCGTGTCGGAAATCGTCTGGTCTCTTCGCGCCCGTTCGCTCTCGAAGGCGAGGAAGTCGTTCCTGCGGTCCGAGCCCGAAGGGCTGCACGATCTGCGCGTGGCGCTTCGGCGGGCGGAGGTGACGGCGGCGGCGCTCGGCAGGAAGAAGATCGAGCGGAGATCGCGCTCGCTCGTCCGCTCGCTTTCGGCGCTGCGGCAACTGGAGGTGAATCGCCGGCTGCTCTCGCGACTCCACGAACTGGGTCACCTGCAGGAGGGCGTCGCGGCGGGTCTCGACGCGCGATGGAGCGCCGAATACGCGGAGCGGCTCGAGAAGGGGATCCGCGCCGCGCGAGGCGGGAGGAGCCGCCGCCTCGAGCGACGGCTGCGGCGCGCGGCGCGCCGCCCGCTGGACGACGTCCCGTTCCTGCTGGAGATCGAGCGCCGGCGCCTCGAGAGGCGGCTCTCCCCTCCGCCCGAAGACGCGACCGACAAGCGGCTCCACCGCTATCGCGTCGCGGTCAAGCGGGCGCGCTATCTGGCCGAAGATCTCGCCGCGTCCGGCGTCCCGGGGCTCGAGGGGCGGATCGAGCGGGAGAGGGAGCTCCAGGACGCGCTCGGCCGCTGGAACGACCTCCAACTCTTCCGAGAGCGCTTGAAGAAGACCCGCGAGGTGTCGGAACAGAGGGGCTCGGTCGTTCTCGTCCTGGAGCTCGATCGCCTGATCGCCGCGCTCGAGGGGACCGTCGCGTGGGCTCGGCGCGAGGCAATCGCCGTCGCCGGCCGCCTCGCCAGGGTTCTCCCCTTCCTCGAGCGCAGCGCGTAGAGCGCGGCGCGCGGCCGACCGGAGAGGGACGGACGCCATCGACAGCGACGCGGGACAGGCGCACGGGCGGGACCTCGCGTGGGGCCGGCCGCTCGCTCTTCTTCTCCTGACGACCCTGGCCGCCAGGCTCTGGCTCGCCTGGCGGTACGAGGGGTTCCTGACCGGGGACGACCTGGAGATCGTGGAGTCGGCGGCGAAGTACGCCCTCGGTCTCGACTATCACCCCTGGTCCCTCCGGTGCCTCTTCCATCCGATCGTTCTCGTCGCCCCCGCCTTGAAGCTCGCCGCGCTCTGCGGCGCGCGCGACCCGGGAGTCCTGCGCTGGGTCGCGACCCTGCCGACCGCGGCCTTCGCGACCGCGGCCATCGGCCTGACGGCGGCGCTCGCTCGCCGCTGGGGGTGGCCGCCGCGGGCGGCGGCCGCAGCCGCCTTCTTCTACGCGTTCGCCTGGCTTCCGCTCGCCTACGGATCGACTCCGTTCCCTCGCCCGATCTCGACGGCGATGCTGCTGGCCGCCTTCCTCCTCGCCGCCGATCCCGGCGGCCGGACCGCGCCGCGCTTGACGGCGGGAATCCTGGCCGGCGCCGCGTTCGCGGTGCGCTGGAGCGAGGGGGTCGTCCTGATCCCGCTCTGCGCCTGGACGGCATGGAGATTTCGCAGCGCGCGGAGGGTCGCGCTGATCCTGGCGGGATTCGCCGCCGGCACGCTGCTCTTCGCCGGGGTCACGGACTGGCTGACCTGGGGAACGCCGCTCAAGAGCCTCGCCGAGTACTTTCGGATCATGTTCCTCGAACGGCCCGACGCGGACAACCAGCCGCTCTTCGACTATCTCCATGACATCCTCCACTGGGCCGGGCCGCTCCTCGTCCTTCTCCTGATTCCGGCCTGGAAGGAGCGCCGTGCCCGGCCGGCGATCGCCGTCTTCGCGTCCATCGTCGCGCTCCTGTCCCTCTTCAGCCACAAGGAGTGGAGGTACCTGCAGGCAGCCATCCCGTTTCTCGCGCTCGCCGCGGGAGCCGGGTGGGAGAGGCTCTGGGCGGGTGGCAGGCGATTCCTGGCGGTCTCGGCTCTCGTCCTGGCCGTACCGTACGGCTTCGAGCGCACCACGGCGCTTCTGTCCCACGCGTCCGCGGCCGCGGTCGATGCCTCCCGATTCATCATCGGCCTCCGCCCGGAGCCGCGCGTCCTCGCCCTCGAACAGATGTGGGCGTACGGCGAGCATCTCTACCTTGGCAACGGCGTCGAGATCCGCGAAATCGAGTTCGCCCGCCCCCTCGCGCCACCGGCGATCCGCGCGGCCGCCTCGGGCGCCGACGTCGCGGCCGTCTACGCCCTCCACCTGGATGGCGCCGGCCGGCGGGAGCTCGAGAGCCTCGGCTTCCGGCAGATCGGGGACTTCAGGAAACGAAGAGCCTACGAATGCCTCGTCTTCGGGCGCGGCCCGTTTGCGGGGAGATGAACAGACTCCTCAGGGAGTGAGCGAAAGGCGCCCCTCGGGGAGCCCCGGAGCGAGGAACCAGTTCTGGTCCGACTCGAGCGTGAGCGTCCCCCGGCGCCTCGCGTCTTCGATCAGCAGATCGCGCAGGGCCTTCGAGGATTCGGCCACGCGGGGGCAGCTCCTCCAGACTCCGAATCCGCTCGAACCGGCGGCGCGGTAGGAATTCAGAGCGACGGTAAACGAGTCATCGTCGCGGACGGGCTGCCCCCCTCGCTTGAGAAAGAGGACGCGGCTCCCCTCCGGCCGCGTCGGGTCGAGCGCGTACTCCGCGCCCTCCAGGGTGTCGCAGTTGTAGGCCCACAGGGCGGGGTTGCGCTGCCAGACGGGCTTCCCCTCGACGACCGAGACGCCCGAGACGCAGCGGGCGGCCGCTTCGAGCGCCTCGCGGACCTGCCGCCCCGTCGCCCGCACCGTCACGAGAGTGTTCTCGTAGGGATAGAACTCCCAGATCTGCGCGACCGTCAGGGGCCCGGCCGGCCAGTCGGGCAGCGAGAAGGGCAGGAGCGAGGCGAAGGAGAGGTCCGCCTTCCCCTGCTCCCTCTGGACCGAATGCAGCCAGTCCACGAGCGCGGTGTCCTCGGTCCTCGCTCCCCGCGCGGACACGGGCTTCGCGAGAGTCGCCACCACCGTGGACAGGATCTTCGAAGCGGCCTCATGCTCGGGCGCGACGGCCGCGACGACCTCGGGATCGGGCCGCACCTCCTTCATCGGGAGGTTCTTTCCCTCGATCGAGGCGACTCTCCAGCGGCCGCCGGACTTCTCGAACGCCAGGTCGAAGCGGGTCAGCGTGTTGCCGAACCGTCCCGGCTGCGAGACCCAGGTCTGCCCGAGCCGCCGGGGCTCGATCGCCACGTGCGTGTGGCCGGTCAGCAAGCAGGTCGATCCCCGCGACTTCCGTCGCGATGGCGTAGGCCTGGTTCTCGGCGGAGGAGCCGTTCTCCTTGCCCGTCGCCGGATCCCGCTCGAAGCCCTGGTGAGTGAGGACGATGACGGCGTCGCATTTCTCCTTGCCCCGCAGGATCGGGACGTACCGCTTCGCGGTCTCGACCGTGTCGAGGAACTCGAGCCCGGCGACGTGGGCGGGAGGCTCCCAGAACGGGATGTTCTTCGTCGTCAGCCCGAGGATGCCGACGCGCACCCCCGCGACGACTGTGACGATGTAAGGCGCGAACGCGGGCTTCCCGTCCTTCCCGACGGTGTTCGCCGAGAGCCACGGGAACCGCGCCTCCCGCCGCGACTTCTGCAGCCTCTCGAGGCCGAAGTTGAATTCGTGGTTTCCGATCGCCATCGCGTCGTAGCCGAGCAGGTTCATGGCCCGCACGATCGGGTCGCCCCGGTCGGGGATGGCGCCCGAGAACACGAGCGCCTCCACCGGCGAGCCCTCGATCGTGTCGCCCGAGTCGAGCAGGAGCGTCGCCCGGCCCTCCGCCCGGACCGCCCGGACCGCCGTCGCGACGCGCGCCACGCCCTCGCCGTATTCGATCGAGCGGGGGTTGTCGCGGGGATCCACGTGGCCGTGGAGATCGGAAGTGTGAAGAACCGTCAGGGTTGCCGGCGCCGCGCCGGCCAACGGCGCGGCGAAGACGAACAGGAACACGGCGATCGCGCGGGCCAGACCGTGAATGGTCGTTTCCTCCGAGTCCGGCGTTGATATCACCGCGCCGCGCTCGCGGTCAATGCAATCAAACCTGTGCAGGTTTCGACTAAGATCCTCGCCGATTGACAAGAGCGCCGAAGAGGAAGAAAACCCGGGAATCTCTCGAGGAGAAGAGGCGGCGGGCTGCCCGGGTGTTCCGGCGGCTCGGCCGGGCCTATCCGGACGCCCGCTGCGCGCTCGACTACTCGAGCCCGCTCGAGCTGCTCGTCGCCACGATCCTCTCCGCCCAATGCACGGACGCGCGGGTCAACATGGTCACGCCGGCGCTCTTCCGCAAGTACCGGACGGCGGCCGACTACGCGCGCGCGCCGGCCGGCGAGCTCGAAGACGCGATCCGCCAGACCGGCTTCTTCAACTCCAAGGCGAAGAGCCTGCGCAAGGCGGGCGCCGCGATCGCGGCCGAGCACGGCGGGAAGGTCCCCGACACGATGGAGGCCCTGGTGGCGCTGCCCGGCGTGGGGCGCAAGACCGCCAACGTCATCCTGGGCAACGCGTTCGGCAAGGACGAAGGGTTCGTCGTGGACACACACGTCGGCCGCCTCGCGCGCCGCCTGGGGTTCACCCGGCAGACGGATCCGGTCAAGGTCGAAGAGGACTTGAACGAGATCGTCCCGAAGGGGAAGAGGACGCTCGCCGCCCACCAGCTGATCTTCCACGGCCGCCAGGTCTGCCTCGCCCGCAAGCCCCGCTGCGAGGCCTGCCCGGTCCTTCCGCTCTGTCCGCGGATCGGCGTCGAATGAAGGGGCGGCGCGTCTATCTTTCCGGCGCCATCGAGCACGCGAGCGACGGCGGCCGGGGATGGCGCGAGGAGATCGGCCGGTTCCTCGTCGAGGAGCTCGGCGCGGACGTCTACGACCCGGCGGCGGACGAGAAAAAGGACCTGACCGAGGAGGAGAGGCGGCATTTCCGCCGCTGGAAGAGCGAGGCTCCCGGAAGATTCCGCGAAACTGTCCGCAAGATCATCGCCTGGGACCTCGGGCACATCGAGACCGGAAGCGACTGCGTGCTGGCGTTCTGGGACGACTCGGCGGCCCGCGGCGGCGGCACGGCCGCGGAGATCACCCTCGCCCACCGCCTCGGCAAGCCCGTCTACCTCGTCCTGGGCATGCCCCTCGAATCCGCCTCCGGCTGGGTGATCGCCGCCGCCGACGAGGTCTTCGAGGACTTCGAATCGCTCAAGGCGTTCCTCGTAAGGCGTGAGGCGTGAGGCGTAAGGCGAGACAACGGAATGCTTCTACCGGCTTCGCCTGACGCCTTACGCCTTTCGTCTCACGGCTTCGGATAACATCCCCGCCCCATGTCTCTCATCAAGACCCAGCTCGGCTGGATCGAGGTCATCTGCGGCAGCATGTTCTCCGGCAAGAGCGAGGAGCTCATCCGACGCCTGCGCCGCGCCATCATCGCCAAGCAGCGGGTGCAGGTCTTCAAGCCGGTCGTGGACTCCCGCTCGGACGCGGAAATCGTCTCGCACAGCGACATGCGGCTCCCGTCGATGTCCGTCGCCTCGAGCGCGGAGCTGCTGGAGAAGCTCGACCACCGCACCGAGGTCGTCGGCGTCGACGAGGCGCAGTTCTTCGACGAAGGAATCGTCGCGGTATGCCAGCGGATGGCGGACCAGGGCAAGCGCGTGATCGTGGCCGGTCTCGACAAGGACTATCGCGGGGCGCCGTTCGGGCCGATCCCGACTCTGATGGCCGTCGCGGAGGACGTCACGAAGACGCTGGCGATCTGCGTGCGCTGCGGCTCACCGGCCAACAACACGCAGCGCCTGGTCGAGAGCAACGAGCTCGTCGTCGTCGGCGCCCAGGGGCTCTACGAGGCCCGGTGCCGCCGCTGTTTCGAACCGCCGAACCGGACTTGAACCTCAATATCCACCGATGTGAAATCCGAGTTTTCCGGAGATCTGGCGGAAAACCCTGTCGAAATGCCTGTGGAAAGGAACGAAAAATGACGAAATCGAGCGGTCCTCGTCCGCTTTGCACCGACTCCTGTGCGTACTGAAAGCCGAAGCCTGTCAGTGACTTGGAGAATGACCCTCAAATCAGGCCGTGACTCCCCGCCCCGGCCAAACCGGCGCCGGGCTTTTTCCACACGGCCAACCGCCTTCATGGATTGCACTTAGGAGTTTTTCGAGGGCCCGCCGTCCGGACTTTACGAGGATTTCACGCGCCCGGACGGTACTCTCCCCAGACCGTTTTCAGGGCACCGATGACCTCGCCGAGCGTCGCCGAGAATTGGACGGCTTCGAGAATCGGTGGAATGAGGTTCCGGTCCTCGCGCGCGGCCGCTTTGAGCCGTTCGAGCGACTGCCCGCATGAGCGCGGGTCTCGTCCGGCCCGGAACGCCCGGAGCCGTTCCACCTGTTCCTCCTCGATCTTCGGGTTGACGGTCATCAGCGGCGGGCCCGTTTCCCCCTCCTCGCGGAACGCGTTGACGCCGACGACGAGCCGGCGGCCCTCCTCGAGCTCCCGCTGGGCCGCGTAGGAGGACTCTTCGATCTCGCGAGCGAGGAATCCCGATTCGATCGCGGCCACCGCCCCGCCGAGCGAGTCGATCCGGGCGATGAGCGCCCGGGCGCGGTCGGCGATCTCCTCCGTCCATGCCTCGACCAGGAAGGAGCCGCCCAGAGGGTCGGCGACATCGGCCGCGCCCGTCTCGCAGGCGATCACCTGCTGCGTCCGAAGCGCCAGCCTCGCGGAAGACTCCGTGGGAAGCGCCAGGGCCTCGTCCGCGGCGTTGGTGTGGAGCGACTGCGTTCCCCCGAGCACGGCGGAAAGCGCCTGAAGCGCGACGCGCACGGCGTTGACGTCCGTCTGCTGCGCCGTGAGGGTCGAGCCCGCCGTCTGCGTGTGGAACCGCAGCCGCCAGGAGCGGGGGTCCTTCGCTCCGAAGCGATCGCGCGCGATCTCCGCCCAGAGGAGCCGCGCCGCGCGGAACTTCGCGATCTCCTCGAAGAAATTCGCGTGCGCGTTGAAGAAGAAGGAGAGGCGTGGAGCGAAGTCGTCGATGGCGAGTCCGCGCGCGAGGGCCGCTCCGACGTAGGCGATCGCGTTGGACAGCGTAAACGCGACTTCCTGCACGGCCGTCGAGCCCGCCTCCCGGATGTGGTAACCGGAGATGGAGATCGTGTTCCAGCGCGGCACTTCCTTTCCGCAGAACTCGAAGATGTCCGTCGTGAGCTTGAGCGAGGGGCGCGGCGGGAAGATGTACGTCCCGCGGGCGACGTACTCCTTGAGGAGGTCGTTCTGGATGGTTCCGGAGAGCCTGTCCCAGGAGACGCCGCGCTCCCGGGCCACGCCGAGCAGAAGCGCGAGCAGGATCGCGGCGGTCGAGTTGATCGTCATCGAGATGGAGACCGACTCGAGCGGCAGGCCCTCCGTCAGCACCCGCATGTCTTCGATCGTCGCGATCGCGACGCCCACTTTCCCGACCTCGCCCCGCGCCATCGGATCGTCCGAGTCGTACCCCATCTGCGTGGGCAGATCGAACGCGATCGAGAGGCCGGTCTGACCCTGCTCGAGAAGGTACCGGTAGCGGCGATTCGAATCGCGGGCGGAGCCGAACCCCGCGTACTGCCTCATCGTCCAGTAGCGCTCCCGGTACATCTCGCGCGAGATCCCCCGGGTGAAGGGAAATTCCCCGGGCGCCGGCTCGCCGTAGAAGCCGCGAACGGGGATGCCGGAGCTGGTCGTCGCCGGGGGCGCCGGCCGCGCGTCTTTCTTCTTCATCGGGGCGATTGTACGTGCCCGCCGCGGTTTCCGGTTTCGGGTTTCCGCTTTCCGGAGGAGACGTTAGAATCTATCTCATCTCGCTATGACAGAGCATTTGCGCGGCCGCCTGGAGGTCTTCGGTTTCGCGGACCTTCTTCAGTGGCTGGAATTGAACCGCCGTTCCGGCCGGCTGACGATCTCCCGCGGATCGGACCGCCGCAACCTGGACTGGCGCGATGGGGAGATCGTCTATGTCTCGGGATCCCTGCCGCGTCACCGCCTCGGGATCCATCTCCTGCGCAGCGGCGCGCTGCCCGCGCCGGTTCTCTACGAGCTCCTCGCCCGGAGCTTCACCGGCGGCGGCAACCTCTCGCGCCTGATCCTGGACGACGGACACGACACGCACGACGGCCTGTCGCTGCGGGTCGAAGAGCTGGCCCGGAAACTGCTCTTCGAGATGTTCGACTGGCGCGAAGCCGGTTTCACCTACGACCCCGATTACAGCGTGGAGCGGATCGTCCGGATCGGCCTCTCCATGCGCGGGCAGGCCCTGGCGTTGCAGGGCGCCAAGGACGCGGACGACAAGAAGCGCCACCAGCGCGACCGGCGGCGGACGAGCGTGCCCGACCCGCGCGATTTTCCCTTCGGCCGGCGCGACGTCGCCGAGCGCTATTGGGACTTGCTGGAGGAGATCGGAACGCCGGTCCCGCCCGAGGAGGGACGCACGCTGTTCCGCGCCTTCCACGAGTTCGTGCGGCGGATCCGCGGACTCGCCGGAGAGAGGGTGCTGATGCGCCCGGTCTACGGCGACACGGTCTCGATGCTGGCCGAGATCTCCCGCCAGTCCCCCTTCGACCCCGCCGCCATCGTGCCCGTCGCCGCCCTCGACCCGGACCTGACCCTGGACCTCCTGATCCTGGCCAACTCCCTGGCGGCGGATCGCGAGCACGCGGTCGGCACCGTTCCGGACGCGGTGGAGCGGCTCGGTCAGGGGCCCGTGCGCGTGCTGATCGACAGGCTCCGCGATCCGGACTTCTCGCGGGACCACGGGAGCAACCGGGTCGCCCGGGCGCTGCGGCGGGCGAGCGTCGCCGCGGCCATCGCCGCGGGCCGCTACGCCGAGCGATTCGGAATCGGGCGCGAGCGCGGCTACACGCTCGGCTTGCTCCACGGCATCTGCTACGGCGAGATGCTCGAAGTCCTCGGGACGACGGATTTTGCCGCCGGGCCTTTCCGCGTCGCCGCGCTCCAGGCCTACCGGCCAATCCTCGGCGCGCGGCGGGCGGAAGCCTGGGGCCTGCCGCTCGACTTCCAGGCGGTCATCTCCGACGACGGGACCGATCCGGGGGACGCCGCGACGCTCGTGCGGACGGCCCGCTCGGTCGTGCCCGCCTGCGCTCTGGGTCACCTCGGACGGGAGAGGCCCGACCCTCTCCTGGCCGAGGAGATCCTGGCGGAAGTCCAGCTCGTCTTCGAGTTTCTCGGGCTCGGTCCGGTGGAAGCCCGAGTGTAGGTGGTCGGTGATAGGTGGTAGGTGGTAGGTGGTAGGGACCGGGGCCTGGCTCTCGTCCCTAACACCTACCACCTACCACCTAACACCTTCCTTAATGACGGAATCGCCGCGTGAGCCGCCGCGTTTCGTGAGGTCATGAAGAAGCTTATTGCCATTCTGTCAGCGGCTCTCGCGGCGGTAGCTTCCGCTCAGGACCAGCCTCTTCCGTCGTTCCGCGAGGCCGTGGAAGTCCGGGTCATGGATCTGGACGTGGTCGTCACGGACTCCCACGGCCGCCCCGTGCCGGACCTCGCGCAGGGGGACTTCAGCGTCAAGTTGGACGGCAAGCCCGTGCCGATCGATTACTTCGCCCGTGTGGCGGAAGGGACGATTCACGCCCCGGACCTCGCGTCGGCGTCACCCGAGCGCGTGCTCGAGGAATACCGCAAGGGGGAGGAGGCCTACGTCCCGCGGCACTTCCTGATCTACGTCGACGTGGGACATCTCTCGCCGGGATACCGGAACAGGGCGCTCGAGTCGCTCCGGGATTTCGTGACGCGCCTGGGTCCGAGCGACTCGAGCCGGGTCGTCCTCTTCGACCGCCGCGCGAAAGACCTGACGCCCTGGACGGCGAGCAAGGAAACGCTGCTCTCCGCGCTTTTGAGGATGGAGTCCGGGGTGGGAATGTCGCGATTGATGACGGAGCAGCAGACGCTGAGGGAAATCGATGCCACGCGGTCGGCGCAGAGCCGGACCACCTCCGCCCGTAACTACGCCCAGCAGGAACGAGCCGAGGTCCGCCAGATGTTGGTCGACATGGGCTCGGAGATCACCACGCTGACGGCGCTGCCGGGAAAGAAGGTCTTCCTCTTCGTTTCCGGGGGCTTCGAGACACAGCCCGGTTTCGCCATGATGCAGTACGCCGGCGGCCGGTTCGGCACGTCGCTGCAGGTGTTCGATACCCGGGACGTGACGGCGGAGATCGACGCTCTCGTCAAGAGGGCGAACGCATCGGACGTCACGTTCTACACGGTGGACGCGCGGGGCCTGGTCCCCGAGGGGACGACCGCATCCAACGACGATCCGCTCGCCAGCCGTCCCGGCGTCGCGTTCTTCGCGCGGACGGACAGCCAGGCGGGGATGCAGCTCATCGCCCGGGACACGGGGGGGCTGGCCCTGATCAACAGCAACGACTTGAGCGGGGGGCTCGGGCGCGTTTACCAGGACACGTCGACCTACTATTCGATCGGCGTCAACCTCTCGAAGCTCCCGCCCACCGGGTATCGCGAGGTCCGGGTCGAGGTCTCCCGTCCGGGAATGACGGTCCGGGCCCGCCGCGGCTTCGCCGGACGCTCCGGGGAAGAGAGGGCCAGAGACGTGACGCAGGCCGCCCTGCGGACGAACGTCGAATACCGGAGCATCCCGGTGACGCTGCGCCTCGCGCCCGCCCGGAAGGAGAAGAAGTACTACTCGCTGCCGATCTCCGTGTCGGTCCCGGCGTCCTCCCTGACGCTCATCCCGCAGGGCACGACCTCTCAGGCCAGGGCCAACCTCTACGTCGGAGTGATCGACGACGGAGGCAACATGAGCGAAGTCGGACGGGAAGAGGCGACGTTCAACGTTCCGAAGGACGCTCCCGCCGACGCCCCCTTGAACACCATCGTGACGCTCCAGACCCGGAAGGGGAACCAGCGGATCGTCGTCAACGTGCAGGATCAGACTACGGGGCGCATGGGAACCGCCAAGGCGGACGTCCGGGTCGAATAGCCGGAGGGGACGCGCCGGCGGTCCTTCGCGGACAAGCCGGGGCGACGGGTCCTGTCGCCGGCCATCTCGCGGGGCGACTGCGGGCCGGGGTTGCTGCCGGACCGCTGATACGAACATTCGCCGGCCCTCCGCCACCCCGCGAGAGCTTTGGCCGGCGCCACCCGCCGCCCCTTCCGCGCGGCGCTATCCGGCTGCGAACGCCGGCTCCGCCCGGAAGACTCGCGCAAGAGAATGGCGGGGAGGTTGAGGACGAAGACGGATCCGCCCGGAGGCCCCGCGGAGAATAGCGGGGCGTCCGGGCGGACGAGTGAGGGGACTCAGCCTTTCTTCGCGGGCGCCTTCTTGGGGGCGGGCTTGGGGGCGGACTTGGCGGCGGGGCGCTCGGGGATGGAGCCGTCGGGCTTCAGGACGACGAAGTCCTCCTTCCGGTCGACCCCCTTGAAGGCCTCGGAATCTTTCGGAGCGTTCAGGTCACGGATCGTCAGCGTGAAGGTGTAGTAGCCCGGCTCGAAGGTCTGGAGCGGGATTTCGCTGCCCGTCGCGTAGTAGCCTGGGGCCAGGACCTGCATTTCTGCCGGAGCGGTCAAGGGGGCGAAGGCGGGCTGTCCATCCTTCAGGACCCCGATTCGGGCCTGGATCCGCGGTTTGACCTCCGCCGGAGCGGCGGGAGTCGTCGCAACGGGGGGCGCTCCCTGGGGCGCCGGAGGCGGCGCGGCGGCTGCCGCCGGCTCGGGCAACTTCGGGTTCCAGACCGCGTAGAAATACCAGAGGCTGTCTTCCTTCGCGAAGAGCTTGTTGCCCTTCGGCTCGACGCGGATCGGTTTCTCCACGCCGAACACGAACGGATCGGTCGGGCCCGGACGCTTGGTCAAGGGGGTCAGGGTATTGGCGAGGATGAGCGGGGAGACGGTGAAATCGGCCGGTTTCGCCTGGACACGGAACGTCGCCGACGCGGAAGCGAGCGCCGTCCCGCCGTCCGCGGAGAAGAGACCAAAGGCGCCCCGATAGTTGCCGGGAGGCAGGACGACCGAGCGCTCGAAGACCTTGTCCGAGCGGGACCCGGTCTTCATGTCCGCCAGCGTCACGTCCTCGTAGTACGTCGCCGCTTCCTGGCCGGAATCGCTCGTCACGACGCCGCCGAACTTCACCGGGCCCGCCGGGGCCTTGTCGCCGGCGACGTAGAACTGCAGCGCATAGAAGCCCTCGCCCGGGACGCTGTTGAAGCTCCCTCCCCAGAAGACGGGGTTGGCCTCGTCCTTCTTCTCTTTCGTCAACTCTTCGAGCAACGAGCGCGTGGCGGCGGGGAGCGCGGCCGCGGCCGGGAGCCGGTGGCGGAGGCGCGGCGGCGGGCGGACCGGTGGCGGCCGCGGGAACCGACGGATTGGCGCTCGCGGCCGGCGGGGCCGCGGCGGCCGCGCGGCGAGGCTGCCACGGCGCCGCTCGGATTGACGATGCTCTTCTCCGCGACCGTGGCGATCGCGTGGTCGACGATGGGATCCTTGGCCATGTCGTCGGAGCCGCGCAGCGGATCCACGTTGAAACGAATGCGCATCTCCGGGACGCCCCAGGAGGCATCGAAGCGGTCCTTGTCGTAAGTCCAGGTGACGGTCACGGCGCTCGTCGCGCCGTCTCCGAACCCCTTGCCGCCTTCCGGCCCCGTCGGAAGCCCGGCATCACCCCAGCGCCGCGCCGGCGCGGTCCTGCGCCCGCGCCTGGGAAGCCCGGCTGGGAGCGCCGAGAGCCACGAAGACGCGGCCGCGGGACGATTCGGATCCCCGGTTGTAACGCCGCAGCTTGAACTGCTCGTCGGCGGCGGCGATGCGGCGCATCACGCCGTCCTTGAACTCGTTCTGCTGCGTGGCGGGGGTCGGATCCCGCTTGGCCCAGTACATCGCGATGAACTTCTCGGCGTCCGCGTCGCTGCCGACCCGGGCCCATTCCTCGCGCTCGGAGGGCGTCAGGAAGTAGGCCTCGGGGGACTTGGCCCAGTCCTTGTACTTGGAGAGTTGCGCCAGCGCCAGCGACGCCATCGCAAGGCCGGCGAGAAAAAGCACTGTTCTCTTCACAAGATCCTCCTCGGCTCGATTGTATAAGGAAAACAGCGCGGGAAAGCGCCCCTTCCGGGAGCCTGAGGTCTAAGGACCAACGTTTTCCAAATGGATCAAATACATCAGACCCTGGACGTTAGACTTGACGTTAGACCTTAGACCTTGGACCGCTTCGTCGAAACGAGCGCGAGGCTCTTCGAGACGGTCGTCAGGGCATAGCGCCTGTCCGGATCCACGCGGCGCGCTTCCACGTCCTCCCTCAGGACCGAGAGGAGCTGGTGCACGTCCCCCTGCATTCTCTCGATCTTTTCCTTCATGTGGAGGATGACTTCGACGCCGGCGAGGTTGACACCCAGGTCCCGAGTCAGGGTGAGAATGATCTCCAGCCGCTCGATCGTGTCGGAGTCGTAGAGCCGCGTGTTCCCCTCGGTGCGGACCGGGCGCAGCAGCCCTCCCGCTCGTAGAGGCGCAGGGTCTGAGGGTGGATTCCGAACCTCTCGGCGATGGCGCCGATGCGAAAGACTCCCGGCCGGCCGCGCGCCCGTCACCGCCCCTTCCCCGGCGCCGCGGCCTGCTCTCGATCCGACCGGGCGGCGACGATCTTGAGGATCCCCGCTCTCAGGCTCGCCTTGATGCGCGAGGGGTCGATCGAGGCGGGGATGACGAACTCGCGGGAGAAATTGCCGTAGATCCTCTCCATGCGCACGAAATGTTTCGGCTCGACGTCCGGGTTGGCCCGGCGGTGGCCGGAGACCCGCAGCTTCCCGTCGAGAGCTTCCAGATGGACGTCGGAGAGGCGGACACCGGGCAACTCCACCTGCAGGATGATCTCTTCCGGAGTCTCGTAGACGTCCGCCGCCGGAGACCAGAGCGCCGTCTCCACGCCCTCATCGGGGAATTCCGTCCGATGGATGGTCTCCTCGAACAGGCGGTTCATTTTTTCCTGGATCGCGACGAGGTCCTGGAGCGAATTCCACTGGAACGTGCTCATGAGAGTTTCAAGAGTCTACAGGAGACCTTCCGTCAATTCGCCTTGAGGGTTTTCGGTGCCCGGTGCTCGGTGCCCGGCAAGCCCGACCGAACACCGAAAACCGAACACCGATCACCGGCTTATTTCTTCTCGGTGTCCACGTACTCCGTGTCGATGACCTCGTCCTCCTTGCCCTGGCCGCCCGGCTCCGCGCCGCCCGGCGGCGGTCCCGCCGAACCGCCCTGCGAGGCGGCGCCGCGGTACATGGCCTCGGCGAGCTTGTGGGAGGCCTGCTGGAGACGCTCGGCCGCCTGGTTCATGTTGTCGGTCCCGCCGGATTCGAGCGCCTTCTTCGCGTCGGCGAGCGCGGATTCGAAGTTGGAGATCTCGCCCGGATCGAGCTTGGACCTGTTCTCGGAGAACGACTTCTCCGTCGAGTAGACCAGACTGTCCAGGCGGTTCTTCGCCTCGATCTCCTCGCGCCGCTTCCGGTCCTCGTCCGAGTGCGAGGACGCGTCCTTGACCATGCGGTCGATCTCCTCCTTGTTCAGGCCCGACGACGCCGTGATCGTGATCTTCTGCTCCTTCCCGGTGCCCAGGTCCTTGGCCGACACGTTCAGGATGCCGTTGGCGTCGATGTCGAAGGTCACCTCGATCTGCGGCACGCCGCGCGGAGCGGGCGGGATGCCCACGAGATGGAAGACCCCGATCGGCTTGTTGTCGCGCGCCATTTCGCGTTCGCCCTGAAGGACGCGGATCTCGACGGAGGTCTGGTTGTCGGAGGCCGTCGAAAACGTCTCGCTCTTCTTGGTCGGGATGGTCGTGTTGCGCTCGATCAGGCGGGTCGTGACCCCGCCCAGCGTCTCGATGCCGAGCGAGAGCGGCGTCACGTCGAGAAGGAGCAGGTCCTTGACGTCTCCCGCGAGCACGCCTCCCTGGATCGCCGCTCCGACCGCCACGACCTCGTCCGGGTTGACCCCCTGGTGCGGGTCCTTGCCGAAGAGGTCCTTGACGAGCTTCTGGATCCGCGGCATGCGCGTCTGGCCGCCGACGAGCACCACCTCGTCGATGTCCTTCGCCTCCAGGCCCGCGTCCTTCAGCGCCTGTTTGCAGGGACCGGCCGAGCGGTTGATGATGTCCTCGACCAGCTGTTCGAGCTTCGATCGCGTCAGCTTCAACTGGAGGTGCTTCGGGCCGGACGCGTCGGCCGTGATGAACGGAAGATTGACCTCCGTCTCGACGACGTTGGAGAGCTCGATCTTCGCCTTCTCGGCGGCTTCCTTCAACCTCTGCATCGCCATCGGGTCCTTGGAGAGGTCCACGCCCTGGTCCTTCTTGAACTCCGCCAGGATCCAATCGATGACCCGCTGATCGATGTTGTCGCCGCCCAGGTGCGTGTCGCCGTTGGTGGACTTGACCTCGACGACCCCCTCGCCGACCTCGAGAATCGAGATGTCGAAGGTCCCGCCGCCGAAGTCGTAGACGGCGATCGTCTCGTCCTTCTTCTTGTCGAGCCCGTAGGCGAGGGCCGCCGCGGTCGGCTCGTTGACCAGCCGCTCGACCGTCAGCCCCGCGATCTGTCCCGCGTCCTTGGTCGCCTGGCGCTGCGAGTCGTTGAAGTAGGCCGGGACCGTGATGACGGCCCGCGTGACCTTCTCTCCCAGGTACGCCTCGGCCGCTTCCTTCAGCTTGCCCAGGATCATCGCCGAGATTTCCGGAGGCGAGTACTCCTTGCCGCCGGCCTTCACGCGGACGTCGCCGTTGGGCGCCTGGACGACGGCGAAGGGCACCATCTTCATCTCCTCGGTGACCTCCGGGTACTTGCGCCCCATGAAGCGCTTGATCGAGAACACGGTGTTGGCGGGGTTGGTAATCGACTGCCGCTTGGCGACCTGCCCGACCAACCGCTCGCCGGTCTTGGAAAACGCGACCACCGAAGGGGTCGTCCGATTCCCTTCCGCGTTGGGGATGACGACGGGGTCTCCCCCTTCCATGACGGCAACGCACGAGTTGGTGGTGCCGAGATCGATTCCGATGATCTTGCTCATGCCTCTCCTCTTCCTTTTCTAGATCTGGGATTCCACGAGGCTCCGGCCTCAGGAGACGGGATGGTAATATCTTAGTGAGATATTGTCAAGTGTAATCTGGCGATATCTAAGTGCTGACGACTAAGATACTACTGGATGATCCGGACGCCTGGTCTCTCTTCGGGTTGTTTCACTTCCCTGGCCGGACGAGATTCGGACACCGGAGCCAGGGACCTTTCGAAGGAGAGGTCGAGGTCGATGTCGCCCTGGGCGTTGCGGCCGTACAGGCTGAACTTCCCGTCTTCCGAGCGCAGGATGTAGCGGTAGGGGCGGCCGTAGGGGTCGGTGATCGCCTCCCGGGTCAAGACCCCCGTGCCAAGGAGATCCTCGATCCGCTTGGGGTACTGGCCGGAAGAGTCGTAATAGACCCTCAGCGCGCGCTCGATCGATGCGAGGCGACCCAGGGAAACCGCTTTCAGGAGATCGGCGGCCTCCCTCCTGTGCCCCACGGGGCGCAGAGAGAGGTTCCAGGGACTGCCGGGCGCTTCCCGAACAGCAAGAGCCGCCATCAGCAGAACGAGCGTCCAGAGCCCGATCGCCCTGGCCGAGATCCAGGGACCCCGTGGTGCCGCCTGCGCCTCGCCCGCGGCCCGCACACGCGCTTGAACGATGAGATTCCGGTCCAGGAGTTCCGCGAGACCCTGGTAGGCGTCGAGGTCCGACAGAAAGGCCCGTTCCAGGATTTCCCCGACGGGCCGGTTGCCGTCTACCCACTGCCAGGCTTCAGCCTCCCGCTCCGGACACGACCAGGGCCCCTATGCCGTTCTCGTCCGCCGACAGCACGAGCCGAAGGTCCTCGAGCCCCGGTGCGCGGCGGTAGACCATGTCGGGCGAAGGGACCTTCTTCTCGAGCTTCGGCCATTCGTCGAGCATTTGCACGGCGTCCAACAGGAACGAGTCGGCCGGAGTCGGAGGGAGCAGAGCCCCGTCCCGGTCGGCGACTTCCTCCGGGCGGAATCGGAACCGTCCCTCCGTCCACCGGAACGCGGCGAGGATGATCCGGCCGATCTGGAGCCGCAGGGCCTCGCGCAGGACCTCGGAGGAGACCAGGTTGTTCCGGAGGAGGAGGAGGCTCAAGGGCTCCTGCGCTTGACGGGACTTCCGGACGCGAGCGAGATCCTCCGAAGCCAGCCTTCCGCTGCGGACGAGGAGACTTCCGACGCTCTCTTCGAGACCCCGCGACGCGGAGTCCGCCCGAACGATCTCGCCCTCGAGAAACGAGACGACGATCGTGTCGTCCTTCCCCTCGACCGTGAGAGTCCCCGTCTTTCTCTGCAGGCTCAAGACCTGAAAGATGTCGGTCACCGAGAAGGAGGCGAGTGTGCCTTCAAGCCCCATGCGGATGCCTCCAGGAGGCCACGAGCGCCGACACCCAGACGAGAGCCGCGACAACCAGCGCGGCGAGCGAGAGGCTCGTCCACGTGCTCGTCGGCGCGAGCTGTCGCGGACTGAAGAGACGGCTGTTGATGACGGCGGACGCGAAGAAGAAGAAGAAGAGCAGGAGCGTCATGAAGCCGGAAACCGGTTTCTTCGAAAAGAACCCGTGCGCTCCGGGGAGAAAGACGGAGAGAATTCGGCAGAGCCACGTCCGGCGCTGCGCCAGGCGCCGAGCCTCACCGGCCCGCCGGACCTGGACTTCGATGACCCGGGATTCCTTGCGGTGTCGCGAACAGACGCCGCAGAGCCCGAGCGGGTCTCCATAGCGCCTGCAGTACTTGCAAGTGGGCCGGCCGCACTGAAGGCACTCCCTCGCCATGCCCCGCCAGGCTCGCAGGAGCCTCAGGGCGAGGGCGAACGCGAGGACCGCCCACGGTCCGAAGGTGAAGGGTGACTCAAACGCCTCGACGACTCCGGAGAACGGGGCATAGCCCGGCAGGCGGCGCCCCGCCGGTTTCCTGTTCCACTCCTCGATCCTGTGCCGGGCCCGCGCGATCGAATAGGAGGTGGAAACGACCCGGGCGAGAGTCGGATGGTCCGACCAGTAGGCGACGTCCCCCGGCGAGATCTGGCGAGCCCTCTGCAAGGCCGCCGCCTGCCCCACGAAGTCGTACGCCTCGGCGCGCGTGAGCGCAAGGTTGTAATAGACCTCCGCCGCGCCCGGGGCGATCTCCGCCGCGGCCTCGTAGTCTCGAATCGCGCGCGCGAAGTTCCCCTCCTGATAGTAGATGTTTCCGCGGTTCAAGAGCGGCTGGTAGTCGTTGGGTCCCGTTTGCACGGCCCGTTCGTAGGCGCCCAGGGCCCGCTCGGGGTCCGCGGAACGCTCGGCGTAGATCCCCAGGAGCAACCAGACATCCGGATCGTCGGCGAACACCGTGGAGGCCTGCCGCAGGCCGTCTTCGGCGCTCGCGTCTTCCCGCTTCTCTTCCAGATCCACGGCCGCGACGTAGAGAGGCGACCTCTCGAGAATGTTCTCCCGGGAGATGGCGGCGGTCATCACGGGGATCAGGCCGAAGACAAAGAGCGCCGTCGCGAGGACGCCGCGCTCCTTTCGCTGGCAGGAGGGGTAGACGAGGGCTCCCCAGTAGAGAAGGAGCCAGAAGGGGCCGAGGCCCAGAGCCAGCGGGAGAGCCGCGACGACCAGGCCGAGAGGGACACCCGATCCCCGCCCGAGGAATCGACCGGAGATCTCCCGCAGGTCGTGGATCCACAGCCTCGCGTGCCGGACGATCAGGATGACGATCGAGCCGAGCCCCGCCGCCGCCAGACCCGCCGCGACCCAGGTCAGGAGCATGGACAGGACCGAGAGGCGGGACTCGTGCGTGGCCATCAGGGAGTTCACCGCCCCGGCCAGCGCCTGCGCGGCCCGCTCGTACGAGCGTCGTCGCAGCAGGAACCCGACGCGAGAGAACTGCGCGTCGCAGTTGCCGTCATCCAGGGCGAGAGCGGCATCGTAGGCGCGGGCCGCCCGGTCGAGTTTCCCCTGCTCCTCCGCGTGGCGCCCTTCGTAGGTGGCGGTGCGCGAGAAATCCGACAGGGAGCGGATCCCCACCATCTGAGCGGCTCTCTTCAGCTCCGCCAGCGCGACGGCGGCGCCCCGCGAATCGTCTTCGATATGGGCGTCCAGAAACTCGAACCACCGCGAGCGGTAGAGCCCGCGCGTCACGGGCGGAGGGAGCGGAGAGACGGCCTCCTGCGCGCACAGAGGCGCTGCCGGGAGCAGCGTCAGCAGCAATGCGAGGGCCGGGAATCGGAAATCGGGAATCGGAAATCGGGCAGAAGACATCAGGAGGCGTGCTCGAGTTCCGCTGCTTTCGCGCTTCGGTTGCCGATTACCGTTTCCCGATTTCCGGCTCCGGTTCTCACTTGGCCGGCGGACGGGTCAGCTCGACGTAGGCGAGCCGAAGCTCATAGAGGACCTTGGAGAGGAAGTCGGATTCCTCGAACGAGACGTTGCCGCGGGTCTTCAGCTCCAGCACCGCCAGCCAGTCGATCATCTGCCGGGCGACACCGACGTCCCGCCGCCGGCTCCCCGAGGGATCCGACAGGAGTCCCAGGGCCGAGTAGGCCGTGGTCGCGAGCGACCGAACGAGCGACGCGAAATCGCTCCTGGGTCCTTGCGACTCGGGCGGCGGCTCCTCTCCGGCCGGGACCGCCTCCTCCCCCGCAGGCGGGGCCTCCGGCTCGGCGGACGGCGGGGGCGGCGGCGGCGCGGGCGCGGCGACGGACTCGGGCGCCTCCTCTGCCTGGAACTCGGGCCGCAGCTCCCCGTCGGGAGTGAACATGCGCCGGTCCACGATACGGATCGGTTTCTCTTCGTCTGTTGCCATCTCTTTTTTCGCTCGCGGGGGTCAATCCCGCCGCGCTCATCAAATTTTAACCTACGGGCCTGCAACTTGCTCGGATACGAAGATTCTGCGCGGCGGCGAATATGATCGGGACATGTCGCATGCGCTGGCCGACCTGTTGTCTCTCGTGCAGAAGCTGAGACGGGAATGCCCCTGGGATCGGGAGCAGACGCCCGAGACGATCAGGACCTATCTTCTCGAAGAGTGCTACGAAGCCCTGGAGGCGCTGGACTCGGGAGACCCGGGGGCGCTTCGAGACGAGCTGGGGGACCTCCTCTTCCAGGTCTTCTTCCTGGCCACGCTGGCGCAGGAGCGCGGCTGGTTCGACCTCGATGAGGTCGCCGGCTCGGTGGCGCGCAAGATGACCGACCGCCATCCCCATGTCTTCGGCGAAACGAAGGCCGCCAGCGCGGCCGAGGTGAAGAAGGGATGGGAGACGCGAAAGCGCATGGAAGCCGACGCCGGCGCGGACCCTCTGGGCACCATTCCGGCCTCTCTTCCGGCGGTCGCCGCGGCCTACCGGATGACTTCCCGCGCCGCCGATCTCGGTTTCGACTGGGAGCGGGACTCCGACGTCGTGAAGAAGATCGAAGAGGAAATCGAGGAGTGGCGCGAGGCGGCCGCGCGGGGGGACAGTCAGGCCGAGGAGAAGGAGATCGGGGACCTGCTCCTCTCGGCCGTCAACCTCGCTCGCCGCCGCCAGGTCGACCCGGAGTCGGCGCTTCGCCGAACCAACGCGAGGTTCCGCGCGAGGTTCGCGGGGGTCGCGCGCCGCGCCGCCGCTTCGGGGAGGGCCTTGACGGAGATCCCGCTGGGTGAGCTCGACGCGTATTGGGAAGAAGCCAAGAAAGAGGAGGGATGAGGTATCAGGGTAAAGGTGTCAGGTGAAATGCAGGTTTCAGGTATCAGGTATCAGGTGTCAGGGACCGAAGCTCTCGTCGGGGCTCAACCTGACACCTGGCACCTGACACCTGACACCTGCATCTGGCCTGGCACCTCCAACCTGACACCTATCTCGCCAGGTCGCCGACGGGCACCAGCTTCACGCCGCGCTCTCCCAACCTGGGCAGCTCGCGTTCCAGAACCGCGAGCGTGGCGGCGTAGGGATGACCCAGGCCCACCGCCGAGCCCTCGGCTCGGGCGTGAACGATGAGATCGTCGAGCGCCTTCTGGACCTCGGCCTCCGTCGCGATGTCGTCCAGAAAGACCCGCCGGGAAACGGCCGGCACGCGCTCCTCCCGCGCCGTCTCGCGCGCGACGGTCGCGCCGGTCGTGCGGCTGTCCAGGAAGAAGAGGCCCCGGCGCGCGAGGACGCGAACCACGGCGCGCATCACGCGCGGATCGGCCGTCGCGGCGGAACCCATGTGATTGCTGACGCCTGCCGCGCCCGGGACGGAGTCGAGGTCGCTTTCGAGCGTCCGGGCGATTTCCTCTTCGCTCTGCGAGCGCAGGATCACCCCGGGCCCGGGATTCATCCGCGGATTGCGGGGCTCCATCGGCAGATGGAGAAGAACCTGCTTGCCGGACTCCTCGAGTTGGCGCGCCGTCCGGCCGCTGCCCGGCAGGACGGGGAGAACGGCGCCGCACACCTTGTAGGGCCAGCCGGCGATGCGCTCCATGGCGGGCACGTCGTTTCCGAGGTCGTCGATGACGATGGCGACGCGCGGGACGCGCGGCCGCTCGCCCGGCAAGGCGGGGGCGGTCGGGGACACCGGGGCGCGGGGGGACGGGGAGACGGGCGGACGGGGGGACCGGCGAGGAGAGGGCGACACGGGCGGAGGAGGAGGCGGGGGCGACGGGCGGGTTCTCAGGTAGAGAGCGACTCCCAGCGCGAGCGAGAGGAGGATGAAGAAGACTGTGACCGGAGAGACCCGGGACCGCGGCCGCTTCAAGCCGCGCGGCGAGCGGCAGCGGCTCCGCGCACGACTTCGAGGCCGCGCTCGAGAATCGCGTCCTTGCCTCCGGTCTCACCCGGAAAGACGACGACCCTCTCGTCGGGCGGAAGCCCTTTCCCTGCCAGAGCGGCGCCCGACGGCGAGACGTAGCGGCCGACCGTCATGAAGAGGGTTCCTCCCGACTGCGTCGGCACCAGGCGCTGAACGATCGCCATTCCGACGGTCGCCTCCCCCACGGTCGTCGCTTCCGCGCGATCGCGGAGAGCCGCGGCGAACACCTCGGCGGCGCCACCGGTCGCGTCATCCGTCAGCACGACGGTGCGGCCGTTCCAGACGCGCTCGCCGCTCGCTTCCAGGGGCGCCAGCGTCACCTTGCGCGAGACAACTTTGGCGACGAGGCCCTTTCCCGTAAAGAGAGAAGCCGCGGGAGCGGCCTCCGGGATCTCCCCGCCGATCGCTCCCCGCAAGTCGAGGACGATCCGGGAAATTCCGCGTCGGTTCGCCTCTTCGAGAGCCTTGCGCAACCCGTCCGCCGTCGCGCGAGTGAAAGAAGGAACGGTCACGACCGCGACGTCGCTCTCCCAGCGCGTGGCAAGAGGAGGCGCTTCGAACCGCGCCCGGGGGATCGACAGAGTGACTCTCTTCTCCTCGCCGCCGCGGAAGAGGATGACCTCCACGTGCGAGCCTTCCGGTCCTTCCAGAGCCGCCTTGACCTTCCAGAGCGACGAGTTGCGCACCGGCTTGCCGTCCACGATGTCGAGCAGGTCGCCGGGATGCACCCCGGCCTTCTGGGCCGGGGAGCCGGGCAGGGGCGCGACGACGTAGGGGAAGCCGCCGCGTCGGGCGAGCACAACGCCGGGACCGACCGCTCCGGAAGCATCCTGTGCCCGGTAGGCCGCGCGCTCGGAGGCCGTGACGTAATAGGAGAAGGGGTCGAGGGCGTCGGACATGCCGTCATAGGCCCCGTTGAGAAGAGTCTTCGAGTCGGTCGGCTCGACGTAATTCTGCCGCGTGAGCGAGAAAACGTCCGAGAAGATCGAAAGGGCCCGGGTGGCCGGATCCCTCCCCGAGCCGCTGGGGCTGGAGACGGCCCGCAAGGAGAGCAGGGCCGCCACCGACGCGACGACAAACAGGATTCGGGAGCGGTTGGATTTCATCGTGAGGATGTTAACAGAACGAGTTCTGAGGCTTGTTCCGGGAAGGTGTCAGGGAACAGGTGTCAGGGAAAACGCAGGTTCCAGGTGTCAGGTGTCAGGTGTCAGGTTGGACCCCGTGGCCATCGTCCCTGAAACCTGATACCTGGAACCTGACACCTGCATTTCCCCTGACACCTTCAACCTGACACCTGATCCCTACCTCAGCCAGGCCACGGGATCGTTGGCCTTCTGATGGTCGCGGACCTCGAAGTAGAGACCGGGCTCGTCGCGCCCCGGCCCCCAGCCGGCGGCTCCGACCGAACCGCCTGCGGCGACGGTCGCGCCGACGGGAACCGCGATCGATTGCAGCCAGGCGTAGAGCGTGAAGACTCCATCGCCATGGTCCAGGATCACGAGGTTTCCATACTCCGCGAGCCATTGCGCGTAGATCGCCCGGCCGCCGTAGACCGCCCGCACCGGGGCGCCCGCGGGCAACCCCAGCGAGATGCCGTTGGAGAACGTCCAGGCGTCGAACTTCGGATGCCGGTGGCGCCCGAAGGTCTCGATGAGCGTCCCGCGCGCCGGCCAGTCGAGAACTCCCTTCCAGGGACGAATCCCCCCGGAGGGATCCGGAGCCTGGGCCGCCGACGCCTGGGCCAGCCTCTGAAGGAGCCGCTCGAGGCGCGACGCCTTGTCGGAGAGGGCCATGACTTCGTCCCGGCGGGAGGACGTGGCGCTCTTCTCGCGCGCGAGGAGAGTCTCGCGCTCCCGCCGCAGCGATGCCATCCGGGCGACCTCCGCGTTGCCCCGCGCGTAGAGCTTGTCGAGCTCCGACTTCAAGGCGTCTTCCCTCGCGATGTCGGCCTCCTTGCGGGCCTCCGCCTGCCGGTAGCGGGCGAGGAGCGTCCCGTCGCGCCGGGCGAGCGTGTCCAGCCGCTCCAGGCCGCCGAGAAAATCGCGCACGTCCTCCGCCTCGAGCAGCACGCGGAAATAGCCGAAGCGGCCGAACCGGTGCAGGACCCTGGCGCGAGCGAGAAGCGCGCGCGCAAGACGCTGCGAGGACTCCGCCGAGGCCGCGCGCTCGGCCCGGGTCACGGCGAGCTGTCGCGTGAACTCCTCCCGCGCCGCCGCGACGAACTCCGCCTCCTTCTGCGCGATCTCGAGCTTCAAGTCGAGACGCTTGACCTCCTCCGACAGCGTCGCCACGTTCTTCTCGCTCTCGGCGAGCTTGCCTTGCAGCGCGGAGATCCGGGAACGCATCTTCGCCAGGTCGGACGAGCGCTGTTGCTCAGCGGATGGCGTCTGAGCGGCAGCGCCGGCAGCCAGCAGGAGTGCCGCCGCCATCAACAATTTGTGATTTGTGATTTGTGATTTGTGATCAGGGGGAATCGAATCAGATCCGCCCTGCGGCGGCTTTCGGACAATCACAAATCACCAATCACAAATCACCAATCTTCTTCTCACCAGAGGGACCTCCCGGCAGCGTCGGGCGGCGCGGGCGCGCCGATCAAGGCCCGGACCGACGCCGTGACGTCCGCTATGCCGGGAACCGGCGCCGCCCGAAATGCCCTCGAGGCGAAGAAGACCCCCTTCACCAGCTCCGGATCGAGCGAGCAATGGTCGCCGCTCCAGACGTCCCGGTTGTCTTCGAAGACGTTTTCGGTCGGGACGCCGAGGGAGGCCTGCCAGGAGACCCGGTATCCGGGGCGGTTCGTCACGATCAGGTCCGGAATGAGGCGGGGGTTGAATCGGCGGTAGACGTCCTCGCGCTTGAAGACCCGGGAAACCGCCCGCTCGCCGTTCTTCGGGTCCGTCAGCCCGGTCAGCCGGCGGATGAGCTCCTCCCGCAGCGCTTCGTAGGCGGCGCCCGGCTCGACGATCCCGTTCTTCTCGCGCCCCTTGAGGTTGACGTAGACGTCTCCCAGGCCCATCGCGTACGCGCGCGACTTGCCCCAATCCACCGATTCCCAGAACTGCCCCCGCGAAAACAGCGCCTCCAGGTTCTGACGCCGCGCGCCGCCGGTCAGGACCAGGTAGCCGTTCTCGACGAGCCAGGAGTTGTAATTGACCGAGCGGCGCCAGGTCGCGAAACCATGGTCGGAGAGGACGATCAGGACATCCTCGGGCGCGAGCGCGCCGATCGTCTCTCCGACGATCGCGTCCATCGTCTCGTATGACTTCTCAACGGCGTCGCCGTAGCGCGGCGCGAGCGCGGCGTCGTAGGCGGGATGCTGCGGGTCGCGGAATCTCCAGAAGACGTGCGCCACGCGGTCGGGAAACTCGAAGTAGTGGACGATCAGTCGCTGGCGTTCCCTCATCAACGAGGCGAGCATCCGCCGCTCCTGCGCCGCGGTCGCCGCGACGTCCTCCAGGAAGGCGTCTTCGCGGAGCGTGCCGGACTGAATCGACCACGTGTCGATCGCCCAACCCATCGTCTTGTAGCGGCCGAAGCGGCGGGCGAGCTCCGGCGCGAACCCGGCGGGCCAGGAGAGGGCGAAACCGGGGGGGAGCCGCTCCGGATCGAACTGGATCGGCGAGAGGTACAGCGCGATCTCCGGCGAGACCGACTGAAGGCGAAAGCGACCGTAGCCGTGGAGGGAGATCACGGGATTGACGCGGAACACGAGCGAGACCCAGTCGCTCCACTGGCCCGCGGTCAGCTCCCGTTTCTCGCCGCCGGCCTCGATCGTCAGGCGGTCGCGGGAAGGCGCGACTGTCAGGGTCATCGGCAGGTCGATCGTTCCGTCGCGGCCGAAGGGTTTGCCCGGCGGTCCCGAGATCCTCGTCGCCAGCCTTCCCGTGTTCGACTCGAGCCGCACGAGATCGATCGAGAAGTCGTTCCCCTCCCTCGCCGTGAAGAACGGATCGGAGGTGAAGTAAGACGGCTTTCCGATCCGCCCGGACAGGTCCGGCACGCCGAGTCCCGAGAGGAGCCGTCCCTGGAGAAAAGACTCCGGAGGGAAGGTCACGGGCATCCGCATGACCGTCGCGGGCCGCCCGCCCTCCTCGCTCCAGAAGGTCTTGCCGAGACGGTTGTTCCTGACCGCGGGGCGCTCCGGCGGGACCCAGGCCTTGACCGCGGCGAAGGCGGCTCCTCCCGCCGCGAGGCCCAGGACGAGGAGGACGACGAGCGGAGCCAGGCGCCTCTTCCCCAGGAGGAAGATCGCCGCGCCGCCGCCGATGAAGACGAGGGCGGCCGCCGCGCCGAGCAGGAAGGCGTTGGCCCGGCCGAAGAAGAGCGGGACGGAGATCTCTTCGGCGACCGCGAAGGTGGGAACGAGGTCGGAGGGGTCGCGCTTCAGGAAGTCGAAGATCTCGTGCCCCCCCGGATCGAGGCCCGTCGAGAACGTCGCCCAGGAGACGGGCGTCTGCGCGGGGACGGTGGGGAGGAGCGGGGAATAGCCGCCGCGCGCCTTCAGGGCCGACAGGTTCGGCAGGCGGCCGGCCGCGAGCATCTGCTCGACGACCTGCGAGTCCACGCCGTCGAAGCCCAGAACCACGACGCGCGGCGGGAGAGCAGCCGCAGCCGGGGCCGCGAGGGCCGCGACCGCCGCGAGCGCGACCGCGGCTCCCGCCAGAAGAGTCTTCATGGACGGACATCAGTCTACAGGCAGCTCCCGTAGAATCCTCGCGTGGCGACGCGCACCGAGGACCTGCCGACGCTCCTCTCCCGAATCCCGGACCTGGAAGTCCGGGCTCTCTTCACCCCGGAGTTCATCCTCTGCTGCGAGCATTTCGATCGCTTCACGACCGGCATGGTCTTGCGGCTCGTCCACGGGCTCGGGCTCGAGGAGTCCCTCGCTCGCGGGACGACCGTGGCGCGAGTCGCCTCGGAAAAGGGGTACGCGCCGCGCGCCGAGATTCCGCTCTCCTGGTTCTTCCGCAAGCTCGCCGCGGAGGGATTCCTCTCGATGCAGGGGGCCGGGAAGGAAACGGTCTACCGCGCCGGGGCGTCGCTTCCCGCGGGCGATCCCGACCGCGCGGAGGCCGCTTCGCGCGCGGTCGATCCCGGCTCCCTCCCCCCGTTTGCCGTCGTCCGCGCGATGGTCGAGCACGTTCCCGAGTTCCTGCGCGGAGAAAAGACGGGCGAAGAGATCCTCTTCTCACCGGCCAGACTGCCGCTCTGGTTCGAGTACTTCTCCAACGAGAACCTGCTCTACCAGATCAACAACCGGCTGGGAGCCGAGGCGGTCGCGCGGGCGCTCCCGCGGGCCGGGGCCGCGACCGTCGTCGAGATCGGAGGCGGCTCGGGGTCGGCCGCCCTCGCCGTCGCGGAACGGCTCTCGCGCGACGCCCGGCTCTCGCGCGTCGCGCGATACGTCTTCTCCGAAATCGTGCCGACGTTCCTCCGGCGCGCGGAGCGGACGTTGAAGTCACGGTTCCCCGGGCTCCCCGCCGAGTACGTCCGGCTCGACATGGATCGGGACTTCGAGGAGCAGGGCGTCCCGCGGGGAATCGCCGACGTCGTCTACGCGGTCAACACCGTCCACATCGCCCGGGACCTGAACGCCACGCTGGCGCGGATCCGCGAGACTCTGAAGCCCGGAGGCGCCGCCGTGTTCTCCGAATGCGTCCGCCCCTTCGAGGGACAGCCGATCTACGTCGAGTTCGTGTTCAACTTCCTCGAGAACTTCACGGGGGTGGCGACCGACGCCGCGACGCGCCCAAACCACGGCTTCCTGACCCCCGAGAACTGGAGGAAGGCCTTCGAGAAGGCCGGCTTCGAAACGCCGACCATCCTCCCCGACGTCGAAGAGCTTGCCCGCCACTACGACGCCTTCTTCGTCGCCGCCGTCACCGCGAGAAGACCGATTGGTGATTTGTGATTGGTGATTGGTGATTGAGAGCCCGGACCGGCCCGAATTCACAAATCACAAATCACCAATCACAAATCCGCCTTCCGCGTCGGGTCGTCCCAGAAGTTGTAGAAGCAGTACCACTGCTCCGGGTAGAGGCGGACGTAGCGCTCGAGGACGGCGACGTAGCGTTGGAGGTTGGTCCTCATCGCGGCGTCGCGCGGGCCGGTCCGCTCGACCGCGAGCGGCTCTTCGATGACGGCGCGGTATCGGCCGTCGGGGACCCGGACGATGAAGGCGGGGAGAACGACCGCCCCGGTCGCCATCGCGACCCGGAGGGGCCCCCGCGGGAAATAGGCGTCGCGCCCGAAGAACGGCACGGCGATCCCCGTGTTGTCGAAGTCCCGGTCCCCCTGCATCGCCACGATCGCGTTGGCGGAGAGTGCGCGCAGCACCGCCAGGGTCGGCGCGATCGTACGGTCCACCGGGATCTCGGTGACGCCGGCTCCCTCGTGGAGCCTGCGCCGCACGCGCTCGACGCCGGAGAACATGTCCGGGACGAGAACGACGTGGATCGGCTGCCGGACTTCCGCGAGCATGAAGCTGCCGATCTCCCAGTTTCCCAGGTGCGCGGTCAGCAGAAGCACCCCGCGCCCCTCGAGGCGCGCCTCGACGAGCCTGGAGAACCCGACGACGCTCTCGATCTGGAGCGCGGCTTCCCTCGGCCGCAGGACGAACTGCAGGAAATCGAACCAGGCGGAGGAGTGGCCGCGCACCATCTCCGCCGCCGCCCGCTCGACCGCCTCCGAGTCGCGCGGCTCCCCGAGGATCACCGCCAGGTTCGAGCGGATCGCCTCTCGGTACCGGGGCCGGAGCCGGAAATAGGCGCCGCCCACCGCCCGGGAAATCGGAGACGAGATCCTGCGCGGCACGACCCGGGCCACCGCGAGCACCGCGGGGAACCAGACGCGCGACGTCGCCGAGGCCGCGGCCCGCACGAGCCGGCTCCGGCTCGCCATCTTCTCCTGCATCGCCCGCTATCGTAGCGGAGGGAAACCGAGGCTCGCGGCGCGATCATTCGCGGGCCTTTGAGACCTTGGACCTTCGACCTTAGACCTTAGACTCTCTCGTGTATGAGACTCGACCTCGCCGTCTCCCGGGCCTTCGGCCTTTCGCGAAGGGCGCGCGCGCGAGGCCGTGCGCTCCGGGCGCATCGACGTGGACGGAGCCGCCTGCGACGAGCCGGGAAGAGATGTGCCGCGAAGGCGCGAAGCTGGAGTTCCACCCCGAGCGCCCTGCCCGCCACCGGGTCCGGACCCGCCTGGCGGTGCTCGCCGAGGACGCGGACTTCGTCATCGTGGACAAGCCAGCGGGCCTCCTGACCGTCCCGACCAGCGAGCGGGAGAGCGACACGCTGCTTGCGCGGGTGCTCGACTACCTCCATCACCGCTTCCGGCGCCGCCCGGTGGCCTTCGTCGTGCACCGCCTGGACAAGGAGACGTCCGGCTCCGTCGTCTTCGCCCGGACGCGCCCCGCTCTCCACTTCCTGCAGGACCTCTTCCGCCGCCACGAGATCGGTCGCGAGTATGTCGCGATCGTGGAAGGAGCGCCGCCGGCCTCGGGCGTCTTTTCGGAGGACCTCGCCCGCGACCGGCCGGACTTGAAACGCCGCGTCGCCCGCCCGGGCCAGCCGGGCAAGCGGGCAGTCACTCACTACCGGACGCTCGAGCAACTACCCGGCGCCGCTCTCGTCTCCGTCGAGCTCGAGACGGGGCGCACGCACCAGATCCGGATCCATTTCGCCGCCGCGGGCCACCCCGTGGTCGGGGACCGCGTGTACGGCAGGGCCGCCGCGGGAGTCCCGGGAAGTCCCGCGCCAGATGCTCCACGCGCGGCGGCTCTCTTTCGCGCATCCGCGGACCGGGGAACTCGTCCGCGTCGAGTCGCGGCCTCCCGGAGGACTTCGCCCTGGTCCTCGGCCAGCTGCGGCGCAAGAAAAAGCGCCCCGGAAAGCCCGGGGCGCCGAAATCCGACAACGGAAGGAAACCTGCTACGCGAGAACGATGACGACGACTCTGCGGTTCTTGGCGCGGCCGTCCTTGGTCTTGTTCGACTCGACCGGCTCGTCCTTCCCGTAGGAGATGGTGGACATCCGGTTCAGGGCGATCCCCTGCTTGGAGAGGTAGCGGCGAACCGCCTCCGCCCGCGCCTCGCCCAGGTTGTAGTTGTACGCGTCCGCTCCGGTCGCGTCGGTGTGTCCCTGGATCTCCAGGTAGACGTTCTTGTTCTCCGACTTCAGCCGCTCGGCGAACTCGGCCAGCTTCTCCTGCGCTTCCTTGGAGAGCTCGTGCTTGTTGACCGGGAACTTCACCGCGTCGTCGGAGAGGACGAGCGAGTAGATGAACTTGCCCTCGGCCAGCTTGCCCGCGGCCTCCGCGCGCTCGAGCGCCTCCCGCGTCGTCTTGTCGAGCTCCGCGATCTTGGTGTCGTGCTCCTTCACCTTGGTCTGCGTCGCCTCGACCTGCGATTCCACCTCGTTGATCCGCTTCTCGGACGTCGCGCTGCTTTTAGAGACCTCCTCGCCCACGTAGTGCTTGGTAGCGCAGCCGCTGAGCCCGAAGATGCCTAGAAGAAGCGCCCCGCCCATGAGACCCCGTTGGTACCACCTTCGATTCACCATGAAGACCTCCTTCCTCAGGTTGTTAATGTGCCGCCGTTGCGACCGGAGCCGTGCCCCGGTAACCCCGGCGAGCCCGAACGTCCCAGGTGCCCGGTCTTGACGACCGTGACCACCAGGAGACGATATTTTACCTCTCCCCGGCCGGAAGGCGTAAACCCCAGCAAATACTGCTTCCGGACCTCCGTGCTGATCTTCTCGGCGACCGGCCGCAGGTCTTCCTCTCCCCCCGGCAGGAACATCTTCCCCCCGCTCGACGCCGGCGAGCATTCTCAGGTTGTCCACGGACAACTTGCTGCGCTCCTCGTCGGTCAGGCGGTCGAAGGAAGCGTTTTTCATGCCGATCGCGTACACGGGCGTGGACACCTGTTGCAGGATCTCTGCCATCTCGGCCGGGGAGAGCTGGCTGGCGTTGTCCACCCCGTCCGTGAAGAGGACAATCGCCCGCTTGCCGTTCTTGCCCGGCGAGCATCCTGGAGGGGGTCGCGGCGACCGCGTCGAAGAGGGCGGTCTGGCCGCCGGCCTCGAGCTCGTCCAGGGCCGCGCAGCAGCCGGGCCGGATCGCGCGAGAAGTCGGCCACCAGACGCACCTCCTCCTCGGCGAACGCGAACAGGGCGAAATCGTCGCCGGGCTTGCGCTGGCCGATGATGTGCCGGACGGCGGCCTTGGCGAAGTCGAGCTTCCTGGCGAGCTTCATGCTGCCGGAGGTGTCGATGAGGAAGGCGAACGAGGCCGGAGCGCAGGTCGTCCTTCTCGAACGTGTCGAGATCGACGCGGACGCCCTGGGCGCGAAGCTGGAAGTCCTTCTTCTCGAGCCCCTCGACGAACCGCCCCTTCTTGTCCAGGACGACGACGGGCACGAGAACGTACTCCGACCCGGCGCTCTCGGTGTACGATAGGGAGCTTCTGCTGCTCCTGGCCGCGCGCCCGCCGCGGCCGCGGGAGGAGCAGCAGGACAGACAGCGAGCGCCGCCAGCCGTTTCATGCTGTCTCTTATAAAGGACCCTCCGGCCTGATAATTCCGGGCCGTGGATCCCCGCCATCTGGCCGTCGTCGTCGTGCGGCCCATGCTTCCGGCCAACCTGGGATCGGTCGCGCGCGCGTCGAAGAACTTCGGCGTCCGCGACGTCCGGCTGATCGAGCCGGCCGCGGCGGCCGACGAGGACTCGCACCGCCTCGCTTCCGGGGCCAACGACGTGCTCGAGGCGATGCGCCGCTTCCCCTCGCTTCCCCTCGCGGTCGCGGACTTCCAGGCCGTCGTCGCGACCTCCTCGCTGCGGGGCCGCGGGCACGCGCAGCCGTGCTCGCGTTCTCCGAACTGGCCGGTTTCCTGCAAGGGCTGGGCCGGGCGCGCGTCGCCTTCGTCTTCGGGCCCGAGAAGAGCGGCCTGACCGAGGAGGAGATGTCGCATGCCTCGGTCTTCCTCCGCCTGCCGACCGAGCCCGAGTTTCCGACTCTGAACGTCTCCCACGCCGTCGCGGTCGCGCTGGCGTGCGACCCGGCTGGCCGGCGACGGCGGCGCAGAGAGCGGGCGGGAGCCCCTGGCGGAAGCGGAGCGAGATCGAGGGGGCGATCGGCCACTGGGATCGCGCGCTCGACGCGATCGGCTTCTACGACACCGGACACCGGGATCGGACGCTGCGGGACTGGCGGCGCATCGTCGCCGGCCGGCCCCTCTCCGAGCGCGACGTCAAGATCCTGCGAGGAGTGGCCAACCGCGTCCTGGTCTCGCTCCGCCGGAAGAGCGAGATTTGTGATTTGTGATTTGTGATCTGTGATCGGGGCACCGATCGCTCACCGACATCGCGATCCTCTCAGATCAGCTCGGCCTCGCTGAAGAAGAAGGCGATCTCCTTCGCGGCGTTCTCGGCCGAGTCGCTGCCATGGATGGCGTTGCGCTCGATGTCGGTGCCGTGGAGGTTGCGGATCGTGCCGGGCTCGGCCTTCTGCGAGTCGGTCGCGCCCATCGTCCGGCGCAGGTGCGCGACCGCGTCTCTCGCGCTCGAGGGCCGCCACGACGACCGGGCCTTCCGTCATGAACCGCACGAGGCCCTCGTAGAAAGGGCGCTCACGGTGAACGGCGTAGAAGGCGCGCGCCTGCTCCGAAGAGAGCCGGAGCTTCTTGACCCCGGCAAGGCGGAATCCCTCCTTCTCGAGGTGCGCCAGGATCGCTCCCGCCTTGCCGGCGGAGACGGCGTCCGGTTTGATGATGGTCAGTGTTCTTTCCAAGATTCGCTCCCATCGGTAATTTGTGATTTGTGATTTGTGATTGTGACGAGCGAGGCCTTCGCCTAATCACAATCACAATTCACCAATCACAATTCCGTATCGGCCCAGGACTTCCTTCATCTTGGTGCCGATGTCGGCGGGCGAGCGGACCACGGCGATCTCCGCCGCTTCCAGGGCCTTGACCTTGTCGGCGGCGGTGCCCTTGCCGCCGGCGATGATCGCGCCGGCGTGGCCCATCCGGCGTCCCGGCGGAGCGGTCTGTCCCGCGATGAACGCGACGACCGGTTTCTTGAGATTGCCGGCGACGTAGCAGGCCGCTTCCTCCTCCGCCATGCCGCCGATCTCTCCGATCAGGACCACGGCCTCGGTGCCGGCGTCCTCCCGGAACGCCCGGAGGCAGTCGATGAAGCTCGTGCCGTTGACCGGATCCCCGCCGATGCCGATGACCGTGGACTGCCCGAGGCCCAGACGCGTCAACTGGTCCACCGCCTCGTAGGTCAGCGTTCCCGAGCGGGAGACGACGCCGATCGTGCCCGGGCTGTGGATGCGGCCGGGCATGATCCCGATCTTGCACTCTCCGGGCGTGATGATGCCGGGGCAGTTGGGGCCGATCAGGCGGACCATTCCTCCGGTCGCGTTGACCTGCGTCAGGAAGGCCTTGACCCGGACCATGTCGTTGGTGGGGACTCCCTCCGTGATGCACGCGATGATCGCCGACGCGCGCGTCCGCCGCCTCCACGATCGCGTCGGCCGCGAAGGGCGGAGGAACGAAGATCATCGAGGCGTTGGCCCCGGTCGAGGAGACCGCCTCGGCGACCGTGTTGAAGACGGGGATCCCCTCGTGGGTCGTCCCTCCCTTGCCCGGGGTGACGCCCGCCACGACCTGCGTGCCGTACTCGCGGCTCGCGAGCGCGTGGAACGTTCCCTCGCGGCCCGTCAGGCCCTGGACGAGCAGGCGCGTCTCCTTGCCGACCCAGATGCTCATCGCGCGGCCTCGACGGCTTTCCGCGCCGCGTCGGCCAGGCCGTCGGCGGGAGTGATCTTCAGCCCCGAATCGCGCAGGATCTTCTTGCCCTCGTCCACGTTCGTCCCTTCGAGGCGCACGACGACCGGCGTCGAGAGGCCCATCTCCTTGACGGCCGCGACGACGCCCTTCGCGATGATGTCGCAGCGCATGATGCCGCCGAAGATGTTGATCAGGATCGGCCTTCACGTTCTTGTCCGAGAGGATGATCCGGAAGGCGTTCTTGACCTGCTCCTCGGTCGCGCCGCCGCCGACGTCCAGGAAGTTGGCCGGCTCGCCGCCGGCGAGCTTGACCAGGTCCATCGTCGCCATCGCGAGCCCCGCGCCGTTGACCATGCAGCCGACGCTGCCGTCGAGCTTGATGTAGTTCAGCCCGAACTTGGAGGCCTCGACCTCGAGCGGGTCCTCCTCCGCGAGGTCGCGCATCTCCTTGATGTCGGGGTGCCGGAAGAGGGCGTTGTCGTCGAAGTTCATCTTGGCGTCGAGCGCCAGGACGTCCCCCTGTTTCGTCACGAGGAGCGGGTTGATCTCGGCGAGCGAGGCGTCCGTCTCGACGTACGCGCGGAAGAGCGCCTGCATGAAGCCGACCCCCTTCTTGAAGCTGTCGCCGGACAGTCCGAGCGCGAAGGCGAGCTTGCGCGCCTGGAACGGGAACATCCCCAGGCCCGGATCGAGCACCTCGCGCACGATGGCTTTCGGGTCCCTGGCCGCGACCTCCTCGATCTCCATCCCGCCCGGACTTCGAGACCATCATCGCCGGCAGTCCCCGGCCGCGGTCGAGCGTGATGCCCAGGTAGAGCTCCCGATCGATGTCGAGCGCCTCTTCGATCAGGACCTTCCGGACGACGCGGCCGCGCCGGCCCGGTCTGCGGCGTCACGAGGGTCATGCCGACGATCGTCTTCGCGAGCGCGTAGGCCTCGTCCGGATCCTTCGCGAGCTTGACGCCGCCGCCCTTGCCGCGGCCCCCCGCGTGGATCTGCGCCTTGACGACGCACCGCCCGCCCAGCCGGTGCGCGATCTCCCGCGCCTCGGCGGGACTGTCGGTCACCTCTCCTCGCGGCACGGCCACGCCGTAGCGAGCCAGGATGGATTTGGCCTGGTACTCGTGAACTTTCATGGGAGGCGCGGGATTATAAGTTAAGGTGCCAGGGAACAGGTATCAGGGTAAATGCAGGTGTCAGGTTTCAGGCGCCAGGTGTCCGGTGGGAGCAGTCCCCCGTCCCTGACGCCGATACCGGATGCCTGACACCTATTCTGCTGGCACCTTTTCCCCGACCCTGGGTCCCGAACAGTTTCTTCAAGCCGTGAGGGTGCACGCCCGGGACATCTCGGCGATGGCCGTGGTCAGCAGAAGTGCCGCTCGACCGGCACCGAAACCGGACCGTCAGACCTTCAGGATCTTGAAGAGCTCGCGGACGGCGCCGGCGGATTTCTCGAGCGCGGCCTTCTCCTCCGCGGTCAGAGCAACTTCGATGACTTGCTCGACTCCGCCGCCCCGAGCTTGACCGGCACGCCGAGATAGATGTCGTTCATGCCGTATTCCCCCTGCAGGTACGCGGCGCAGGGGAGGATCTTCTTCTTGTCCCGGATGACCGCGTCCACCATCTCGACCGCGGCCGAGGCCGGAGCGTACCAGGCGGACGTCTTCAGGAAGTTGACGATCTCGATGCCGCCGTCGCGTGTCCGCTTGACGATCGCGTCGAGCTTTTCCTTCGGCAGCAGCTCGGTGACCGGCACGCCGCCGACCGTCGAGTAGCGCGTCAGGGGCACCATCGTGTCGCCGTGTCCGCCGAGCACGAAGGCCTGCGTGCTCTCGACCGAGACGCCCAGGGCTTCGGCCAGGAACCAGCGCATGCGCGCGGAGTCGAGGATGCCGGCCATGCCGAAGACCCGTTCCCGCGGGAATCCGGAGACGCGGCGCGCGACCTCGCACATCGCGTCCAGAGGGTTCGAGACGATGATCAGGATCGCGTTCGGGCACCCGGCAGCAGCTTGCGCACGACGTCCCCGACG
Source organism: uncultured Acidobacteriota bacterium (assembly GCA_963782815.1). Classification (GTDB taxonomy): domain Bacteria; phylum Acidobacteriota; class Thermoanaerobaculia; order UBA5066; family Gp7-AA6; genus JAWOLE01. The sequence goes on from CAWALG010000016.1 coordinate 173,626, forward strand.
ATCCCCTCGTTGGTGGCCACGAGATCGTCCCGGCTCATCCCGGGCTTGCGCGGCACGCCGGCCGTGATGACGACGAGGTCGGAGCCCGCCGCTTCCTCGTAGGAATTCGAGCCCGACCATCCTCGCGTCGAACGCCTCGACGGGAGCGGACTCCAGCATGTCCAGGGACTTGCCCTGCGGGAGACCCGGGATGATGTCGATCAGGACGACGTCGGCGATCTCTTTTTCGACGATCCGCTGGGCGACGGTGGCGCCCACATTGCCGGCTCCAACGACCGTAACTTTTTGTTTCATTCGGCCGATATTACCCGAACAATGCGCTGTCAAGGGGTGCGAGTTCATCATTTGGAATCGCTCTGTTAAGCTTCCCGTTGAGTTCGAACCTGGATCCGGACTCGTGATTGTTCGACTCTCCATGTCCGAGCGGCCCGCCTACAAGCAGCATCCCCTGTGGGAGAGCGCGATGGCGCTGACCCGGGACGCCTACGCGCTCGCGGAGCGGGTCCAGGCCGCGTCCCCGGACGCCGCCAGCCGGTTGCGCAAGTCCGCCGTGGCTGTGCCCGCGCACGTCGCCGGAGCGCTTTCGGAGGGCCCGGCCAGGCGCCGGGAGCACGTCCTGGCGGCGCGCGGCGCGATCGCGGAGGTCGCGCGCCAGGCGGAGAGGTCGCGCGACGAGTCGTCGCGGGAGCTGGCGCGGCAAGCGGAGACTCTCGACCTGATGCTCCTCTTCGAATTCGGCCCGGGCGATCGGCCCGATGAGCGAGGAGAGAGGGCCGCGGCCTGCTCTCTTCGTCGCCCTGCTCCTGATGTCGTCCTGGTCGGCGCGGCTCTCTGGTTCCCGCGCTGGTGGGAGAACAGGCTCTTCCGCCAGGCGGAGGCCATGACGGGCGTCGGCTCCCGCGTGATGCCGGGCACGTGACAGGGAGCGCGGCAAGATCAATCCGGGCGACTCCGGGCGCCGGGTCGTCGAAGCGATCGGCCGCCCCTCCTTCTCCGTGGGGACCGAAGGCAGTTCGACGCACGAGATCTGGACTTATTACTACGCCGACGGAACGATGACGGTCAATCTGACGGATGGCATCGTGGCCCGCGTCTCGATTTCCTACGGGCCACCGAAGATCCCCACCTCCGCCCGACGATGAGTGGATCGTGAATCGTGATTGACCGAAGACGGGCCGCCCGGCTCCGAGTCACAATCACAAATCACATTCCTCTCGAAGCAGAGTCCGCAGGTGAGCCGATCCGACGAGCCCTCGATCCGCGTCATCATGATGCCGAAGGACACCAACGCCCACGGGACGATCTTCGGCGGCGTGATCCTCTCCTACATCGACCAGGCGGCCGCGGTGGAAGCCAAGCGCCAGGGCGCGTCGTTCATCGTGACGGTCGCGATGCGGGAGGTCGTCTTCCACGAGCCGGTGTACGTCGGAGACCTCGTCTCCTTCTACACGCGGCTCGTCCGGATCGGCAACACCTCGATCACGATCGACGTCGAGGTCTTCGCGCAGCGCGGCGAAGGGGGCCGGGAGCGCGTCAAGGTGACGGCAGCCGAGGTGACGTTCGTCAATCTCGACGAGAATCGCCGGCCGATCCCGATCCGGCGGGCGCGGCAGCGCCCCAAAATCAGAAGGTCCCGATTCACTCGGGACCTTCTCGTTCGACAAGCCGGACAAGAGTCCGGCAATGAGTTCAGCTCCTCATCCTACCACTCGGCGTCTTCCTCGGGAACCGCCGCCTCCGGAACTTCTCCTTCTTCCGCCTCTTCCGCGGCCTCTCTCGCGAGTCTCTCGGCCTCGTGCTCCTCGGAGAGCGTCGTGCGCCGTCTCGGCGGCTCCTCGGCCTTCCAGCCGGCTTCGCCGCCCATCTCCGCGGCGGGAGGAGCGACCGCGGGTTTCGCCTTGGCCTGCGCGGCAGCGGGCTTCTTCGCCGCCGTCTTCGCGGGTTTCTTCGCCGCTGTCTTCGCGGGTTTTCTCGCCGCCGCCTTCGGTTTCTTCGCCGTTTCGCGGCCTTCTTGGCCGCGGTCTTCCGCGCGGACGCTTTCTTCGGGGTTCCGGCGCGCTTCGCCTTCGAAGTCTTCTTCGCGCGCGCGGTCGCCTTCTTCGGGCTCTTGCGCGCTCCACGGCGCGCGGCCTTCTTCGCCGGTTTCTTTTTCTTCTTCGCCACTCTTGATTCCTCCTCTTGCCGGCCGTGCCGGAGGCTCGATCATACAATTGCCTCCGTGTCGAATCGAGATGAGGGGCGCGTTCGGATCCTCGCCTCGTCCGGGGGCCTTCGGATCGAGATCCTGCCGCTCGCCCGCACCCGAGCGGGGCGGGCACGGCTCGCCGCGGTTTTCGGCGTCGTGCTGGCCGCCACCCTCTATGGAGCGGCGCACCTCGGAGAGGCCTGGGAGTCCGGACTGAGAAGAGGCGAGTTCGCCGATCTGCCGCTCGGAGTCCTCGTGGCCCTGACCGCGGCCATCGCCGTTTCGACCCCGCTCGCCTTGATCGGGCTCTCGGCCCTGGCCTTCTCGGAGGAGACCATCGCCGTCGGCCCGGAAACCGTCACGATCGAGACGGCCGCCTTCGAGAAGACACGCATCCGGCGCATCCGCCTGCGCGAGCTCGAGTCCTGGCGGGAGACCTATCTGCCGCTGCCTCCCTGGTGGACCTGGGCGGTCAAGCGCCTGGCTGCCCGGGTCGGAGGCAGTTTCGAGCCCCTGGCGGGAGCAGCAGGCCCCAAAGACAAGAGACTCATAGGGATAGCGCTCGCCAGGGCGACCGGCAAGCCCCTTCTGGACGACTGGGGACGGGCCCTGGATGAGCCGGAAATCGGTAATCGGTGATCGGAAATCGGAGTCAAACTCGAGGGCCTTTCGATTTCCGATTCACGATTTCCGATTCCCGATTCTGATAAACTCTTTTTGTGTCTATGACTTCCGCTGATCCAGGTCACCACCTCACAACGACCCCGCTGGCCGGCTACGACCTCCCCGAGCAGGTGCGTCAGGGCATCTCGGAGGCCGGATTCGTTTTCGCGACCCCCATCCAGGCCAGGACTCTGCCCATCAGCCTCGCCGGCCGCGACGTCGCCGGACAGGCCCAGACGGGGACGGGAAAGACCGCCGCCTTCCTGATCACGATCTTCACGCGGCTGCTCCGGCAGCCTCGCCGGGGGCCCGGCCGGGGCCCGCGGGCGCTCGTCGTGGCCCCCACCCGGGAGCTGGTCGTACAGATCCGCGACGACGCGGAGAAGCTCGGACGCCATACCGGTTTGAAGACCCTGGCGGTCTTCGGCGGGATGGACTATCGCCGCCAGCGCGAAGCGCTGCGGGAGGCGCCGGACCTTCTCGTCGGGACCCCGGGACGGCTCATCGACTACGAGCACCAGAGAGCCACGACCTTCGCCGACGTCGAGATCCTCGTGATCGACGAGGCGGACCGGATGTTCGACATGGGTTTCATCCGGGACCTGCGCAAGATCCTTCGCCGCTGCCCCCCCTACCACCGCCGGCAGACGATGCTCTTCTCGGCGACCCTGTCCGTGCGCGTCATGGAGCTCGCCTACGAGCACACCAACAACGCGGAGAAGGTGGAGGTCGAGCCCGAACGGGTGGGCGCGCACGGGATCACCGAAGTGCTCTACCACGTCTCCTCCAGCGAGAAGTTCCGGCTGCTGCTCGGGCTGCTCGAACGCGAAGGAGGCCGGCGCGTCCTGATCTTCGTCAACCGGCGCTCGACCGCCGTCGAGCTCGTTCGCGGCCTGTCGGCCAACGGCTATCCGACGCGGGCGCTCGCCGGGAACGTCCCGCAGGAGCGGCGCGTGAAGATCCTGAACGAATTCAAGGACGGGCGCCTCGCGGTGCTCGTCGCGACCGACGTCGCGTCGCGCGGCCTCCACATCGAAGGGGTCTCTCACGTCATCAACTACGACCTGCCCCAGGACGCCGAGGACTACGTCCACCGCATCGGCCGGACGGGACGGGCCGGCGCGCAGGGAGCCGCGGTTTCGCTGGCGTGCGACGACTATGTCTTCTCCCTGGACGCGATCCAGAAGCTGATCGGCCGCGAGATCCCGGTCGAGTGGCCCTCCGAGGAGCTCTTCCGCAAAGGCCCCGCCGCCTCGGCTCCGCGCGCGCACTCGCAGCGCCGCCCGCCGTATCGTCAGCCTGCCCGCCGCGCGCGAGACCGCGCGAGTGCGGATCCCGATCGGGGCGCGCCGGCGGCGGAAGAGCCTGACAAGTACGGGCGGACCAAGAGGAAGAGCCGGCGCAGATAAGAAGAGGTCCAAGGTCTAATGTCTAAGGTCTAAGGTCCCGGGGCCCGACATTAGACTTTAGACTCTTAGACCTTAGACGCTCCGGCGCTCGTGAGAGCGCCGGTCTCCATCCAGTGGGCGAGCTGGCGGCGGATTCGAAACGAGTCGGCCTTCAGGGCGGCCTCGCACTCGCCGGGGGTCGCGCCGCCGGAAGCCAGTTTCCAGAGCCTGTTGACGAACATGCCGTCCAGCTCGTCGGGATGGTGCTCGGGCCGGACTTCCGTCGGCTTGAGCTTCAGATCGTCCGGCACGAGCGCGGTCGCCTGCTGGAGCTCGTCGTAACGGCGCATGCCTTCCAGGCAGAGGGGCAGGAACTCGGGGAGAGGACCGGGCGGCTTCCCGCCGGAGTCCTCGGAGGCCCGCTCGAAGAAGAAGGAGCCCGCGAAGGGCCTTTCGAGCAGCTGATAGAAGGCCTCTTCCCCGGTCAGGCCCCGGGCCTGGCAGCTCTTCATCTTGCCGTCGTACAGGACGATCTCCCCGGCGATCGCCCCCACGGAATCCTTGAACGAGATCGATCCGAACGTTCCGGACTCCGCGAAGTTCTGGATCAGTCCGGGCAGGCCGAAGAGCTCGAGCTCCCCCGACCGGGTGTCGTAGGGCATCTCGGGTATCTGCGGGCTGCCGTCCAGGGTCGTGAGGGCGCGGGCGGCCGCCTTTCCCACCTCCAGGTTCGGGAAGCGGTTGGCGAGGCGAAACGAGAGCCTCCCGGACGGCCGGAGCGGGCGTCGTCGAGAGGGCCTCGATGAAGTGCTTGGCGTACTGGTCGTTGGAATGGAGGACGATGCCGAGGACCTTGCGAGGCGCATTGGCTTTCAGCGCGGCGAGGAGGCGTTCGACGACCTCCGGTTCGGAGGAGAGGTCCTGTCCGGCCAGCTCGCGAGAGGCGCGCCATCGTGTCTCCCAGCTCCCCCTTCTTCTTCAGCCCATGCTCCACGACCGCGCGGCGCGCCTTCGGCGATCCGAATCTCGCGAGAGCCGCCACCACCCGGTCGAGGATGAGGCGGATTTCGCGAGGGTCGTAAGCGGAGTCTCCCGGCTTGAGCAGCATCTTCTCCAGGTCATCGAGCAGGGCCAGAAGCGCGACCTCGGCCCTCTCGTGCTTCAACTGGCCCAGGGTCGCCACGGCCTCCTTGACGAGCGGCGCCGGAAAGCGCAGGACGGCATGCCTCACCGCGGTATCGAGGTCTTCGTCGGAGGGGACGTCGCGTGCCGGAGGGATCCGCCGCAGGAGGTAGAGGAGGTTGCGCCGGAAGTACCATTTCTCGTCCCCCTCCCCCTGCCCGAACGGCGGTCCGGAGACGTTCGAGCGCCTCCTGGCGCGCCGCGGGACCGTGCACTTCGAGCAGCTGGAGGATCAGCTTGCGGCGCTCCCGCTTCATCTCCCGCAACAGCTCGGTCATCAGCCCCTTCGGGCTCGTCGCCGTGAAGAAGCTGAGAACCCGCCGCAACAGGGCGTGATCGCGCTGCGCCTCGGCGTATGTGCGAAGGCGCTCGAGGTCCAGGGACTCGTCCCCCTTCAACCGGATGGACTCGACCGTTCCGGTGTCCACCCGCTCCTCATCGACGATGCGGTCGGCGAGCTCCATCATCGTGACGGCCTGCGGAAGAGCTCCTTCGTTGAACCGATCGATCGCCGCCTTGACCATCTCGAGGAAGCGCTGCGCGACCTGGCCGGGATCCTCCGCCTGGACGACGATCCGGTGCATGGCATCGACGGCGCCGCTCTCGGGCGGCGGCTCGGGACGCATCTCCTCGGAGCCTTCCGCCTCGGCGGCCGGCGGCGGCTCGGGACGGACCCATCCCGGCAGGATGCCGGCGAGCGCGCGGAAGATGTCCGCCGTTTCGATCTCCAGGCCGATCTCGCGCAGCCTTTCCAGGTTCTGCTCGAGCTCCTGCGGATCTCGCGAGCTGCGCGCCGCGGCGGCGAAGAGCTGGCCGAGAGTGACGGGCGTTCCCTCCGCCTCCGGGACGCCGAAGTCCGGGATCTGCCCTCCGAGCCGGTCGAGGAGAAGAGAAAAGCGCCGCACGCTCCGCATGTCTTCGGGCGAGAAGGCGGCGCGGCCGGCGCCCCGGCAGCCGCCGCCGGGATCCCCGATTGCCCGCGGATCAACGCGTCGACCGAAGCCGTCAGCGCGCCGGTGCTCTCGGCGATCCGCTCCAGGTTCTTCCGAAGACCCTCCCGTTCCCCTTCCGGACAGAAGCCGAGCACGAGGCCCTTCAACTCCTCCAGGTACTTTTCGAAGGGTCCGATCGGCACGAGCCGGAACTCGCCGATCAGGAAGATCTTCTTGACGGCGTAGAAGATGTAGTCCGACAGCCGGATCGGCGAGCCGGCGCGGAACTGCCCGGCGGTCCATTTCTGAACGTGGGCGGCCGTCAGGGTCGTCGGGAACTTGAGAAGGACCTTGAAGGCGTCCGCCACGACCAGGGGCGGGAGGATGTCGGAAAGATAGAGCTGCAGCTCTTCGAGCGCCTCGCGGACTTCGGGACTCGATGGGTCGGGAACCACTACGACTTTAGGCTAACTCACCTCGGAGTCAGGTGATAGGTGGAAGGTGGAAGGTGGAGGTGAATTGAGGTGATCAGTGGACCAGCGACTGGCTTACGACCTAACGACCTAACACCTGTCGATTCGCGTTACGCGCGAAGCGACTAGAAGCTCTTGAGGAAGTCGGCGTTCGTGCGGAACTTGGAGAGACGGCCGAGCACGAGCTCCATGGCCTGGATCTTGTCCACCGCCGCGAGGGCCCGCCGCAGCTTGACGATCTTGGGCAACTCCTCCGGGGCGTAGAGCTTCTCTTCCTTGCGCGTTCCCGACTGGGGGATGTTGATGCACGGGAAGATCCGGCGGTTGAAGAGGTCGCGGTCCAGGACGAGCTCCGTGTTGCCCGGTGCCCTTGAACTCCTGGAAGATGATCTCGTCCATCCGCGACCCGGTGTCCACCAGGGCCGTCGCGATGATCGTCAGGGACCCGCCCCCCTCGGCGTTCCGGGCGGCGCCGAAGAAACGGCGCGGCTTCTCCATCGTGCGGGCGTCGATGCCGCCCGACATGATCTTGCCGCCCCCCTTCTGCATGTGGTTGTAGGCGCGGGCCATCCGCGTGATCGAGTCGAGGAAGATGATGGCGTGCTTGCCGCACTCGACCAGGCGCCGCGCCCTCTCGGCGACGATCTCGGCCACCGCGATGTGGTTCTCGGCCGAGAGGTCGGCGGAGGAGGCGATCACTTCGCCCCGCACGCTTCGCCGGAAATCGGTGATCTCCTCCGGGCGCTCGTCGATCAGCAGGACGATGACGTAAACGTCCGGGTCGTTGACCGAGACGGCGTGCGCCATTCGCTTCAGGAGCGTCGTCTTGCCGGCCTTCGGAGGCGCCACGATCAGGCACCGCTGCCCGCGCCCGATCGGGGCGAGCAGATCCACCACGCGGCCGCACATCTCGTCCGGCTCGGTCTCGAGCTGCAGGTGATCGTGCGGATCGATCGAGACCAGCTCGTTGAAAGCCGGACGCTGGCGGAAGGCGGCCGGCTCCAGGCCTTCGACCTTCTCGACCCGTTTCAAGACCGGCCGGCCTCCCTCGACCCCGATCCCCGTGATCATCGCCCCGGCCTCGAGGCCTTCGCGGGTGATCAGTTCGCGCGGGGCGAGCGGGTCGCCCGGCGTCGGAAGGTAGTTGCTCTTGGCGGAGACGAGGACTCCCGGCGCGTTCTCGCGGGGAGGAAGGAACAGGACCCCTTCGACCGGCCGTTCCGGGCCGGTGACCGGAAGATCCTCCAGCCGCTCGGAGGCGCCGTTTGCAAACGGGGGCCGTGCGCCTCCGCGGCGGCGGCGGCGGCGGCGGCGGCGATGGGGCCGAGCCGGCCCTTCACCCGGGGACGGAGCTTCCGTCTGAACGAATGCGGACCCGGAATCCTGCGATGACAAGGGGTCTTCCGACATGAACTCCCAAACGCCCGCCGCGCTGACACGATGTCCGGGCGGGAAAGTCTCATTCTATCCGAGATCGGACCAAATGGAAGGAAAATCGTGGGGGATCGGAGAAACGGCCCGGGGAGCCCCGGAAGCCCCCTCAGCCGAAGAGCGCGAGGACTCGGGCGGGATCGGCCGGCCCGACCGCCGACAGCGCGAAATTGTCACGCGCGTGATCAGGGTCGGAAACCCCGACGAGGCTCGTGGTCATCCCCGGCGCCGAGCGGGAGAACTGGAGCGCCCTCTGGCCGCCCGAGAGAGCCTCCGGGAAACGCCTCGACGATCTCTTCGGGCAGGTCGCCGGAAAGCCGCCCCTGCAGGAGCGACGCGGAGCCGAAGGCCGCGAGGCCGAGCGTCGCCGCCGCGGAGAGGGCCGAGACCCTTCCCCCTTCCGTCTCCTGCGACGAATAGGCGATGGCCTGCGCCATGGCGAGGTTGACCGGCATCTGGACGGCCGCGAAATGGTGCGACTCGCCGCCCGCCTCCCGGCGATCTCGAGCGCGGCCTTCATCGAGAGATGCTCCGGATGCTCGGGCGGAACGCGCAGCCCGTCCCAGGTGGCAAGACCCCACGAGCCGATCTTCCCCGCCGCCGCAGCTTCCTCGAGGACCTCGGCCGCGAGCCTCAGGCGCTTCCGGAAGGTCGCGGGGTCGACCGACGTCCGTTGCGCCTCGATGTTGTGAAGGTAGTAGAGGTCGATCGTCTCGAGTCCCAGGTTCTCGCGGCTGCGGTCGATCTGGTCGCGCAGATACCCCGGAGCCAGGCAGTTTCCCCCCGCGGCGATTTCGCTTCGGGGCGCGAGACCGGACTCCACGAAGGTCTCGAGAATGTAGCGGCGCGGGTCGCGCGGATCCTCGGCGTCGTGAGGAAGGTAGCCTCCCTTGGTCGAAACGAAGATCTCGTCGCGCGCGGCTCCGCCTTCCCGGATGGCGCGAGACAGCGCGCGCCCGATCGCCCGTTCGCTCCGCTGCCCCCTGTAATTGATGGCCGAATCGAAGACGTTGACCCGGCTCGTCAGGCCGACGGCGATGCAGGCTTCGTACCCTTCGTCCGTCGCCGCGTCCTCGCCCCCAAGATAGGTCCCGAGGCCGATGGACGAGACGAGAACTCCCGCGGCCGTCGCGGAAGTGGCCTTCGGCGGCCTCCGACCTCCGCGCAAACCGGGATGTTCCCTCAGGCGTCGCCCGTCCGGCAATCACGCCGGCGAGGCTACCAGAAGAAAATCGTCTTACACGTACCCCTTGTTGATGAACCCCATGTTCGGCCAGCCCGCGCCGAGAATCGCCGCGGAGTCGGCCTTGAGCCAGTCCGAGAGGATCGTCCCGTAGTAGGAACGGAAGTCGTTCTCGATCTTCAGATTGCCGTTCAAGTCGAGGCTCGTCAGGTTCGGCGGATTGCCGTAGATACCCGGCTGGACCGCATCGCCGACGACGAAATGCGGGGCGGAAGTCCCATGGTCGGTCCCGCGCGAGGCGTTGTCCTGGACCCGCCGGCCGAATTCGGACCAGGTCATCAGGATGACGTCGTGGGACTTTCCGTGGCCGTCCAGGTCGTCGAAGAAGGCCTTGAGCGCGTCCGAAACGGTCTTGACGAGATTGTCGTGGTCCTGGTCCTCGTTGGCGTGGTTGTCGAAGCCACCGTAGGTGACGTAGAGGATGCGGGCGCCGACGTCGGCGTTGATGATCTGCGCGATCAGGAGAAGGCCCGCGCCGAGGCTCCCGGCCGGGTACGCGCCGGCCGGCACGTACCCGCTGCTGACCGTCTGCAGGATGTCGGAGGAGGAGATGGCGTCATTTCCCAGGCCCGTGACCTTCGAGACCGTGTTCTCGATCTCGTACTGGTCGGCGCCCTGCGCGAGAAACGCGTTCAACTGGTTGTTGCGGTCGCCCGGGAAGGCGCCGTCGGTCGAATAGGAATAGGTCGCGATGTTGACGAAGGAGGGGACGCTGACGCTGTCGGCGAGGAGCGTCCGCGGGAGGGATTGCGAGATCGCCGCGCACGCGAGCGGGTTGCTGTTGTTGCCGATCGCCGCGTCGGCCCAGCGGCCGAGCCAGCCGAGGCGTTGGGCGAGCGTGGGATCGGCCGTGTGCCAGATGTCGCGCGAGGAGAAGTGGGAGAGGCTCGAATTCGGATAGCCGACGTTTTCCAGGACGGCCACGCGGTTCTTGTCCCAGAGAGCCTTCAGTCCCGTCATCGCCGGATTCAGCCCCAGCCGGCTGTCGAGGGTGAGCACGGAGCCCTGCGGGAATGCCGATCCGCGAACGCACCGACGGGTACGCCGGGTCCGTGTAGGGAACGACCGTGTTCAACCCGTCGTTGCCCCCCATCAGCTCCAGGACGACGAGAGTGCGGCCCGTCGCGGCCGCTCCGACGGACTCCTCGAACATCCGCGCTCCCGCGACGGCCCACCGCGGCACCATGGCCGACACCGACACGAAGCCGGCGCTCCGGAGCAGGAAGTCGCGTCGGGAGATGGGCATGGAGTCCTCCGTCGGTGCGTCGCCTTCAGGCGAGGTGGAACGCCGGGCTCGTGAGCATCAGGTGCACCAGTCCGCGCACCTTCTTGTCCACGTTGCCGGCCGTATTCGTCCAGGTCCCGCGCGACCCGTCGTCGTTGGCGTTCATGTAGTCGATCCACGCGGCGCGCACGTCGGGCGCGACGTCGGAAATGTTCAGGCGGTCGGCCAGGATGTCCACGACCTTCTCCGCGGTGGAGGCGTCCTTGCCGGCGAGGAGCTTGCCCGGATCGAACCGCGTCCCGCCCGATCCGCGGTTGGTCGCGAGCGCGTTGGCCAGCGTGGCCCGCGCGAAGAGGGTCCCGGTGTTCATCCAGGAGATGCCCCAGTCCCATCCCTTGGCGTCCTCGGGGTTGAAGAGGACCTGCCCCATGCCCGAGAGCGAGTTCGTGGCGCTCTGGAAGTCGGTCGTCCCCTCGAGCATCCGCACCTGCGCGACCGCGTACTCGACGGGAGTGCGGACCCACGTCTTGCGCGTGTGCGCCTCGTAGAACTCCGGGGAGAGGAAGATGGCGCGCGCCACCTCCCGGACGACGCGGCCCGAGGAGACGTAGACGGACGCGAGCTGATCCACGATGAAGTCGGGCGGATCGTCATAGGCGAAGAATCTCCAGAGCTTGCTCCCGAGAAAGCGGCCCGAGACAGAGCCCCGCGCGTCCGCGTGATCGAGGATGATCCGGATCGCGTCCGTGCCGTTCCAGTTTCCCGTCTGGCCGAGGATCGTCTTCGAGCCGTTGTCGTGGAACGCGGCGTTGTCCACGAAGAACGCGCCGTTGTAGTTGTCCGCCGGCGTGTATCCCTGGATCGTCCAACCCGTCAGGGCCCGCGCGACCTCGGTCACGTCGGTCTGCGTGTACTGGTCCACGCCGAGCGTGAAGAGCTCCATCAGCTCGCGCGCGTAGTTCTCGTTGGGCCGCGTGGCGCGGGAGAGCCAGTTGTCGAGCCAGTAGAGCATGGCCGGGTCCTGGGAGATCTTGACGGCGAGATCGTCGAACTTCCCGACGGCATACCGCCGCTCCGTCTTGTTCTGATTCAGGATGAGCGTGACCCCTCTGACCTTGGAGATCCCGGAGGTCCAGTGGAGGTTCCAGAAGTAGGTCATCTTCTCCTCGAAGGGGCGGGGAGAGAACGCCATCCGGTCCAGGAACCACTGCTGGATCCCGCGCGTCGTCAGGAGGTTGTAGCCCCTGGCGGCCAGGCTCGACTCGTACGAGGTCAGGTCGATCGAGTCGTAGTCCACGAGCGAGGAGACGGCCCCCTCGAGGCCCCTGGCATAGAGCGCGTCGATCTCCGCGGGTGTCCCGCCGAATCCCGCTCTTCGAAGGAGGTGGGCGGCCGCGTCTCTTGTCCAATTGATCGAGCTCATTGGGCCCTCCTGACGGCTCAGCAATGCGGCTTAGACGAGAGCGGTTGACGCTCGAGTTTACCCGAGCGATCAGATGACCGGGAGCGGGATTCCGTGGGTCCGGGTCGTTCCCTCGGCCGTCGCGTCCCAGCGGCCGGGGATGGGGGTCGAGCAGCGGGGACAGGCTCCCGCCTTCAACCGGTTCTGAACGACGCGGAAACCGAAGCGCTCGATGACGTCCAGCCGGCACTCGGGGCAGCGCGTGTTCTCCCATTCTCCGACCCGGCCCGGCAGGTTCCCCGCGTAGACGTAGCGCAGCCCCTCCGTCGTCCCGATCTCCGCGGCGCGCACGAGGGTCTCGCGCCGGCGTCGCTCCGGGATCGGTCATCTTGTAGTCGGGGTGGAAGGCCGTCACGTGCCACGGAATGTCGCGGGAGATCGATGCCACGAAGCCGGCCGCCCGCGTCAGCTCCTCCTCCGAATCGTTGAAGCCGGGGATGATGAGCGTCAGCACCTCGAGCCAGATGCCGCGCTCGTGGATTCCGGCGATCGTGTCGAGGACGTTCTGGAGGACGCCGCCGAGCTGCCGGTAGTGCTTGTCGTCCATCGACTTCAGGTCGACCTTGTAGAAGTCCACCCAGGGACGAATGTAGTCGAGCACCTGGGGCGTGCCGTTTCCGTTGGAGACGTAGGCGGCTGTAGAGACCGCGCCTCTTCGCCTCCTGGAAGACGGCGACCGCCCACTCGGAGGTGATGAGGGGCTCGTTGTACGTCGAAACGACGGTCGGCGCGCCGCTCTCCCGCGCCAGCCGGGCGAGAGCCTCGGGCGAGATGTCGCGCGGCTGCGCGACCGCCTCGGGATCCCGGATGGACTGCGAGGTGAACCAGTTCTGGCAGTAGGCGCAGTGCAGGTCGCAGCCGAGCATCCCGAAGGAAAGCGCGTCGGACCCGGGGAGGGCGTGGAAGAACGGCTTCTTCTCGATCGGATCGCACTGGAGCGCTCCGACGTAACCCCACGGGACGCGCAGCGTCCCCCCTCGTTGTAGCGCACCCGGCAGACGCCCTCGCGCCCCTCCGGGATCGGGCAGCGGTGGCCGCACGAATAGCAGCGAAGACGCCCGTCGGGGAGCGTCTCGACGAGCTCGGCCGCCGCCGGCGCCGTGCGGCGCGCGAGGACGGGCGCGATCGCGGAGGGGGAGGCCATCTCGTTTCCTTCAAAGAGGATAACCCCGCTCCGCGGATCGGAAATGCCTCGGCGAACCGCTGCGTTATCATCGCTCGATGTCCAATCAGCGCCGGGTCCTGCACCTGTTCCTTCTCTGTCTCCTCTCGCCTCCGGCGCTCAAGGCCCAGACGACGGCCACGACCGTCCCGGCCGGCATCCTGCTCGCGGTGGAGAACTCCAAGTCCGTCAACGGCGTCAGGATCCAGACACAGCCGGACGGAAGCGTCTGGTTCCTCGTGCCCTCCAACGACCGGATCGTCCAGCTCCAGAGCGACGGCGTGACGATGAAGCAGTGGCAGATCCGCGACGACAACCACATCGGCGCCAACCCGGTGGACTTCAAGGTGGACGGCAACATCGTCTGGTTCATCGAGAACGGAGAGAGCCTGATCGACGCCGGGCGCTCGGTCTTCGCGCGGCTGGACACGACGACCGGGCAGTTGCGCGAATGGATCGCGCCCGGATCCGTTCCGGCCGGTTTCTATCTCGCGCCCGACGGCAAGGTGTGGCTCCCCCAGACCAACGGCCGGCTCCAGTCCATGGACCTGACGACCCTCGACGTCGTGGACTACCGCTCGACGAAGACCTTCGCCTACAGCGCTCTGGCCGTCGCTCCGGACGGGACGTTCTGGATGACCGATTTCGGCAATAACCGGATCGTCCATTACACGCCGGGAGCGCTGACCGAGACCTCCTGGACGTTCTTCGATCCGAACCAGGGGAGGTTGAATCCGTCGCAGGCCCAGTTCGACGACCAGGGATACCTCTGGATCTCCATGCTCTCGGCCGGAACGATGGAGCGGTTCAACACGGCGACCGGCGAGATCACGGAATATGCGGGCTTCGCGGACCCGATCCACTTCGAGATCTTCGCGGGGCGTGTCTACATTTCGGAAGCGCCGGCCTCCAATGGCCGCGTCGTCGTGCTCGATCCGCCCCTGGCCGCGCGGAATGTGACCCGCTCACGTCGGAGACCCTGGCCGTCGGACCGTCGCCCGAAAAGCTGAAGGGGCTCATTCGAGACTCGGTCATCACGCCCACGGTCTTCACCGCCAAACCGCAGGACCTCGCGGCCTCGGACCTGACGATCACCGCCGACAACCCCGGCATTTTGCGCACCCAGTACGGCCTGAGCAACGCCTACGGGCTCACGGTGGACGGCGGGGTGATCTGGGTCGGCGCGGACGGGGGTCTCCAGCGCATCGTTCTCCAGACGATCGGCAAGGCCTCGGACCTGACCACCCCCGTCGCGGCGACGCGCGGAATCCTCGGACGCCGAATCAAGACCGACATCACTCTCTTCAACCAGGGGAGCGCGCCCATCTCCGGCGACATCCTGTTCCAGTACTCCCCGGCGGCCTTCGCGGCCAGGTCGAGCTTCACGGTCGCGCCGGGCGAGACGCAGTTGATTGCCGATGCCCTGCTGGGCACGAGTTCCGACCTCGCGACGCTCTTCGGACCGGTCCGGTTGAGCGTCACGAGCGGGGCGGCAGCCGACCTGGCCGCCACGGTGCGCACCTATCGGCCTCTCGATGACGGCTCCTCCTTCGGCTTCGCGATCCCGGCCCTCTCCGCGGACTCCGTCGTGGCGGGCGCGACGCGGATCCTCTTCACGGGCAGCCGCGACTCCGAGGTGTCGGTCTTCGGTCTCTTCAGCCCCGCCGGCGCCAGGGCCACGGCGCTGCTCGTCGCGCCGGACGCAACCGTGCGCGCGACGCGGACGTTCTCGTTCGCCTCCAACATCGCGCAGGAGTTCAATCCCGCCTCCACGGCGTTTGGGGTGGCGACCGAGCCCGGCGACATCATCATCGTCTCCGTCACGTCGGGGTCGCTGCAGCCCTACGTCAATGTCCTGGACACCGGCAGCGGCGACGTGGCGACGTCCCTTCCGGTGACGCCGACGCCCGGAGCGGTGATTCCCAACCTGGGGACGCTCGTCGGGTCCGGAGACACGAGCTTCGTGTCCGACCTCCTGCTGGCCAACCCCGATTTCTCCAACCCCGCGAACCTCACGATCTCCTACTTCCCGACGGGCACGAGCTCCTCCCCTCTCGTCTCGACTATGACCCTCGCGCCGGGAGCGAGCCAGGTGATCGCGGACGTGCTCGGGACTCTCTTCTCCGTCACGGCGGGCCAGGGCGCCCTGACCGTCTCTTCCGACGTCGCGGCGGCCGTCTCCACCCGGATCGCCGCGCGCAAGGCGGAGGGGGATTACGCGGCAATTCTCGGCGGCTCTCGACGCCTCGAATACGATCGCCGAAGGGAGCACGGGGACCTCCTTCGGCGTTCCGCAGACGGAGCTGCGGCGGACGCATCTGCTCCTTTTCAACAACGGCCTTCCGGGAACCGTGGTCATCGTCGGGTACGACCGCAGCGGCAATGCCGTGGGACAGCTCTCCGTGGACATGGACGGGGCGCAGGCCCTGCGGATCAACTCCGTCATGGAGCAGCTGGGCGCTTCGGATCAGAGCGTGGGCCGGATCACCGTCCAGCCCGCGCCGGGAATGCAGCTCTACGCCGAGACGGCGGAGGTGGACGTGGGCACCGGAGACGTCGAGATCGCCAGGGTGAAGTAGCTCTCCGCTTCGCTGTCCGGTTCGCGCCTCCGGGAGCGTTCCGGGCGGCCGGAGACGCGGCGGATGGCTATAATTTCGGAAGTGAATCCCCCAAGGACGGTCATCCGGGGCTCCGGCATGTTCTTGCCCGAGGGTGTCGTCACCAACGCCAGGTTGTCGCGGCTGATGGACACCACCGACGAATGGATCCGCCAGCGCACCGGCATCGAAGAGCGCCGCCTGGCCCGCAAGGGCGTCTCCTCGGCGGACCTCGGGCTCGAGGCCGCCCGGCGCGCCCTCGCCGACGCCGCGATCGAGCCCGGGGACATCGACCTGATCGTGTTCGCGACGATGACGCCCGCCCATTACTTTCCGGGAAACGGCGGCCTCCTCGCGGCCGGTCTCGGCCTCTCGAAGACGCACGCCCTGGACATCCGGATGCAGTGCGCGGGATTTCTCTCCGGGCCTGCACGTCGCCGACGCGTTCATCCGCTCGGGGACCTGCCGCCGGGTGCTCCTCGTGGGAGCCGAGTGCCATGCGTCGTTCTTTCCCTGGTCGGACGCCGAGTGGGCGATCCTGTTCGGCGACTCGGACGGCCCCGTGGCCCCCGAGGCCTACGCCTGGGGGACCGCGCACCGCGACCGCGCGGTCATCTTCGGCGACGGCGGCGGCGCCTTCGTCCTCGAGGCCGACGATTCCGGGGAGGAGCGGGGCTTTCTCGGCTTCGAGATGCGCACCGACGGCGCGCACTGGGACAAGCTCTACGTTCCGGGGGGCGGATCGGCGAGCTTTCCGTACTTCTCGCCGGAGATGTTCGCGAAGAACGAGACCATCCCGATCGTCGAGGGGCGCCAGGTCTTCCGGCTGGCGACGACCGCCATGCCGCGGATCGTCGAGGAAACGCTCGCGAAACACGGGCTGACGCTGGCGGATCTCTCCCTCCTCCTGATGCACCAGGCGAACCTGCGGATCAACGAGGCGGTCCAGAAGAGCCTCGGCCTGCCGGACGAGAAGGTCTTCAACAACATCCAGAAGTACGGCAACACGACCGCGGCCACGCTTCCGCTCGTGTTTCACGAAGCGAAGCGGGAAGGAAGGATCCGGCCCGGGCGACCTCGTGTGTTTCACCGCGCTCGGCGCGGGACTGCACTGGGGAGCCGGACTCCTGCGCGCGTGACGACCTCGACGCTGGCCATTCTGCTCGCGCTGCTCGCGTTGGCCGGAGCCCTGCCCCTCGCCGCCTGGTTGCGGCTGCGCAGCCGTTACCGGCAGGACCTCTCGGACCGCGACGCCAGTTACAAGGCGCTGCTGGAGATCAACGTCCGTCACTACCGGGACATCGCGGAGCGCGACGCGCGCTACCGCAACCTCCTCGAGCAGGCGCGCGAAGGGGTCGTCGCCGAAGCCGACGGGCGCGATCGTGTTCGCCAACCCCGCCGCGATGAAGATCTTCCTGTGGACCCGCGAAGACGAGTGGGCCGGGAAGAGCTTCCTCGACCTGGCCGCCCCGGAGTCGCGCGAGGAGCTCGCCGCCATCCTCGGCGCATCCGCGGCAAGCGGACCCCCGGAGCGGCACGAGGTCGTGGGATTGAAGGCGGACGGCTCCCGATTCGAGATGGAGGTCACGCCCGGCCGCATGACGTTCCAGGGAAAGGCCGCGACCCAGGCCATCCTGCGCGACATCACGGACCGCCGGCGGGCGGAGCAGGCCCTCCGCGAGTCGGAGGAACGGTACCGCCTCCTCTTCGAGAACAACCCGCAGCCGATGTGGGTCTTCGACAACGAGACCCTCGGCTTTCTCGCCGTCAACGATGCCGCCTGCCGGCACTACGGCTACTCCCGGAAGGAATTCCTCGCGATGACGATCGGCGACATCCGGCCCGCCGAGGAAATCCCCGCGCTCCTTCAAAGCATGGCCTCGCAATCCGACGAGTTCCACAAGGCCGGCGTCTGGCGCCACCGCAAGAAGGACGGAACGGCGATCGCGGTGGAGATCGCCTCCCACCCGATGCTGTTTGCCGGGAGACCGGCGCAGCTCATTCTCGCCACCGACGTCACCGAGCGGATGCGAGCCGAAGAGGCGCTGCGGCAGTCGGAGCAGAGGTACCGCGACATTTTCGATTTCGCCACCGTCGGCATCTACCAGTCCCGCCGGGACGGTTCGCTGATCACCGTCAACGCCCCGCTCGCCGAGATCCTCGACTACGACTCGCCGGAAGACCTCCTCCGGCACAACCTCGACGAGATCTACGCGGATCCGGCGGAGCGGCAGGAGCTGATCGCGCGCTTCGAGCCGACGGGGAAGTCACACCGGCAGGAGGTGCTCTGGAAGAGGAAGGACGGGACGCCGATCTGGCTGGAGCTCGATGCCCGCACCGTGCGCAACGCCGACGGCACCACGCGCTACTTCGAGGGGTTCGTCCACGACATCTCGGAGCGCAAGAAGAGCGAGGAGGAGAAGAGGCGCCTCCAGGAGCAGCTCGTCCAGGCCCAGAAGATGGAGGCGGTCGGCCAGCTCGCGGGGGGCATCGCCCACGACTTCAACAACCTGCTGACGGCGATCACCGGTTACAGCGAGCTGCTCCTGGGCGAGCTCCCGCCCGAGGACCTGCGCCGCAGCCACGCGGAAGAGATCCGCAAGGCGGGAGAGCGGGCCGCCTCCCTGACGCAGCAGCTCCTGGCCTTCAGCCGCCGGCAGGTCCTCGAGCCCAAGGTCCTCGACGTCAACACCGTCGTGTCGGACATCGAGCGGATGCTCCGCCGGTTGATCGGCGAGCACATCGAGCTGAAGACCCGGAAGACGCAGGATCTCTGGAAGGTCAAGGCGGACCCGGGACAGATCGAGCAGGCCATCCTGAACCTGGTCTTGAACGCCCGCGACGCGATGCCGAGCGGAGGCACGCTCGCGATCGAGACCTCGAACGCGGAGCTCGACGAGAGCCTTCGCCCGCAGCCACGTCCCGACGCAGCCGGGCTCCTACGTGATGGTCGCCGTCAGCGACACGGGCATCGGCATCAGCGACGAGGTCAAGGCGCGCCTCTTCGAGCCCTTCTTCACGACCAAGGAGCGGGGGAAGGGAACGGGCCTCGGGCTCTCGACGACCTACGGGATCGTCAAGCAGAGCGGCGGTTATCTCTGGTGCGACAGCGAGGTCGGCCGCGGCACGACGTTCCAGGTCTTCCTTCCGCGCGTGGACGAGCCCGCCTCGGAGGGAGTGGAGCGCAAGAGCTCCCCGCCGATCCACCCGGGGGACGAGACCGTCCTGCTGGTCGAGGACGAGCCGGAGGTGCGCTCGCTCGTGCAGCGGATCCTGAAGACCCAGGGGTACACGGTCGTCACGGCGGCCAACCCCGACGAGGCCGCTGGCGGTCGCCCGGGAGTTCAAGGGGCCGATCCAGCTCATGGTCACCGACGTCGTGATGCCGGGGATGAGCGGCCTGCAGCTGGCGGAACGGCTCACTCCGACGCGGCCGGACATGAAAGTGCTCTTCATGTCCGGCTACACCAACGACGCGATCGGCCACCAGGGAGTCCTCGACCCGGGCACGGCGTTCCTCCAGAAGCCCTTCACGCCCAACGCCCTCGCCCGGAAAGTCCGCGAGGTCCTCGAGGCCCCGTCCGCCCCACCTGAAGAATCCGTAAAAGCGGATATCGCCGGGTCGGCGCGGCTATACTCCGCGCGGGCCATGAGAGCAGCATGGAGATTCGCTCCGCTCATCCTCGCCGCCGCGCCGGTCGCCGCTCAGGAAACGCCCCCCGCGGAGCCGGTCCCGCCGCCGGAAGGGAGCGTCATCATCAACCTCCCCTCCGCCGACTTGCCGAAGCTCGGAACACTGACGCTGCTCATCTCTCACCGCTTTTCCCAGCCCGTCCCGGACAGCGATTATCCACACCCTCTTCTCCTTCGATTCCGCGGCGAACATCAACATCGGGATGGCCTACGTCCCGCTGCAGAACCTGGAGGTCTCGTTCGAGCGGGCTCCGGAGCGCTGCTTCTGCGGTTTGAGCGCGGCTTCCTCCTCGAAGGCGCAGCGGGGACTCGAGGTCTACGAGCTCGGGGCAAAGTACCGCTTCCTTTCGAGCGGCCCGTTCCGACTCTCCCTGCGAATGGGCGGGGATTGGCGAACCGCGGAGAACCTGGAGGACCGCAGCGGCTTCTTCGCGCAGGGGGTCCTCGGCCTCTCGATCGGATCCCGGGTTCGACTCACCGCGGTCCCCACCTATGTCTCCAGGACCTCCCACTCCGTCCAATTCGAAGCCCCCAGGCCCTCACGGACGTCTTCAACGTCCCGTTCGCGGTCTCGATCGGCGTGACCAGGACCTTCAACGTTCACGGAGAGGTCGTGCCGCGGGTCGGCGACGCGGGCGCCCGGGGCACGGGCTGGATCGCTTCGGTCGAGAAGACCGTCCTGCGGCACCGCTTCGCCTTCACGATCGGCAATCTCCGGTCGACGACCGTGGACCAGTACATCGGGTCAGAGTTCCGCGCTGCGGCCGCCATCCCGGCCTTCCGGTCCCAGGACTACTTCCTCGGTTTCAACATCACCCGGCTCGTGGAGTTTGAAATGAGGCCGCGGGCTCATTGCAGCCGGAGCCAGCCGAATCGGTCCGGCCGGTGGAAATCGGGAGGCTCCGCGAACGTCGGGCTCCACGCCGAGTACTCGTCCGGTTCGCCGCGATCGATCCGATAGAAGTTGGCCCGCCACCCCGCGGCGCCTTCCGGGGGGCAGAGCGGAGCCAGAGGGATCCGGAACCGCGCCCACCAGTGTCCCTCCCGGCTCCCGACTCGCGCGGCAAACCCGGGACAGTTCCAGGAGACGTCGGCTCGCATCGTCTCCCGCCTCCCCTCGGGAGATTCGATCCGCGCGTCGAAGAGGGCGCCGAGCGGGTTGACCTCGAACTCGTAGTAGACGCCCGGCGACCCCTCGGGCGACAGAAACACCTCGAAGACGTCCTCCTTCCAGAGCGGGCCGTCTCTCTCCGTCAGCGTCGCGACGACGCCGCGGTCGCGGCCGTCGAACCGTACCAGGAGCGCCCCGCCGCGGTCGCGGCGCGCACCGCAGTGGAAAGGCCGGCGGCGCACACCCCGTGCAGGAGTCGACGAGTCGCATGGGGGAAGGCTGACCAGGCGCGCGGTCGGATCCAGCCGCGGCACCAGGATCCGGGGAGGATCGGATCCACAGATCGCCCGATCACCCGATCGCTCGATCACCCGATTCTCCCTACGGTTCCCGCTGCGGCCGGACGAACGGGATCCCGATCTCCGCGAGCCAGGCCTGCGCCCTTTTCAACGCCTGATGCTCCTTGAACTGGAAGAACCTCGCCTCCTCCTTCGGGTAGCGCATCAGTGTCTCTCGGTAGTCCGCGGCCGGACCGGCGCCGGACAGCGCCTTGCCCAGCTCGCGGCGGCACGCCTCGTCCTCGCATTGCGCCAGGAACTCCTCGAGGTCGCCGACGCTGCGCTCGCCCTCGTCCCGCGGGAGCGCCACGAAGCGGGGATCGGCCGATACCCGCGCGTGCCGATCCGCGTCGCGCACGAGCACCTGCTCGACATCTCCGGTCTGCCGGTCGAAGAAGTGCGTGATCTGCCGGGAGCGGCTCTCGAAGCCGACGATCAGGCCCTCCCAGTCGATGTTCAGCATGGTGGCGACGACGGCGCCCTCACCCCGGCCTGCCGGCCGCCCGCTTCGCGGGAGACGTGGCCTGCGGCCACGGCCGGCGCTGAAGCTAGGCGAGGGGAGACCCTCGCGCTCTTCCGCGGGGGGAGAGGGAGGAGACGCGAACGACTGGCATAACCGCTATGATAAAGAGGTTACCGGGATTATGAAAAAGATCGCGACTTTCGACGACTGGATCGACGCGTTTCGATCCTGGCAGAAGGAGATCGGGCTGCGCCTCGCGCCCGCGTTCGCCAATTTCCAGTTCGACGCGAAATACGGCGACTTGAAGACCGAGGAAATCGAGTACGGGGATTTCCGGGGGTCGAGAAAGTGGGAGCGGGTCACCCAGATCCCCCACCAGCCGATCCGCGACGCGCTCTTGAACCTCATCGTGTACCAGGGGGACACGGAGTTCGCCTCCGTCGAACAGCAGCGGCACCTGATGGACACCTCCCCTTCCGAGTACGACACGGAGAGCGTCTCCCGGATCATGGTCGAGGAGATGCGGCACGGGTGGCAGATGTGCCACCTCCTGGTGAACCACTTCGGCGAGACCGGCAAGGTGGAGGCGCGCAAGCTCCTGGAGAGGCGCTCCTGGCAGAACACGCGCCTGCTCGGCTCCTTCAACGTGGACGTGGACAACTGGGTGGACTTCTTCACGTACACGGAGTTCGTGGACCGGGACGGCAAGTTCCAGTTGAACATGCTCTCGACATCCGGGTTCGCTCCGCTCGCCCGCTCGATGGGGCCGATGCTGCGGGAAGAGGGATTTCACATGGGCACGGGCCACATGGGGCTGCAACGGATCGCCCGCGCGGGCAGGGTCCCTCCCGCCCTGATGCAGAAGTACATCAACAAGTGGCTCTCGACGGCCTTCGACCTCTTCGGGAAGGACTCGTCGTCCTCGGCCGAGTGGTTCTACGTCTGGGGATTGAAGGGGCGCTACGACGAGGCGAAGCAGCCGGAGAACCCCGACAAGGCGCACCTGAACGAGTTGTCGCGGGAGATGTATCGCCAGGAGGTCGACAGGCTGCTCCAGTCCATCAGCAAGCACCTGCCGGCCGGGACTCCGCCTCTGACGTCGCCCGACATGAAGTTCCATCGCGCCATCGGAGAGTTTGCCGGCCAGACCTACTCCGTGACCGGAGAGCTTCTGACCCCTGAGGAATACGCGCGGCACGCGGCGGAAGTCCTTCCCAGCGAGTCGGAGAAGAAGTTCGTCGCCGACCTGATGCACGAACCCGGCTGGATCGCAGGACGCGACGCCGTCGGGTCCTAGGGAATCGGGTGATCTGCGATCGGGTGATCGGGTGATTGAGGGCGGAGTGCTCTTCTCCGGTCCGATCACCCGATGACCCGATCACCCGACCACCCGATTCGGCTCCTTCGCCGCAAACTCCTTGCGTGGTCGGGACTCCGGAAGAGAAAGCTGCCGTGGCGGGGGACACGGGATCCCTACCGCATCTGGGTCTCCGAGGTCATGCTCCAGCAGACCACGGTCGGGGCGGTCCGGGGGCGATATGACCGTTTTCTCGCGAGGTTTCCGGACCTTCCGGCGCTCGCCCGCGCCCGAGAGGAGAGCGTGCTGGCGGCATGGTCTGGATTGGGGTATTACGCTCGGGCCCGCAACCTCCACCGCGCGGCAAGACGGATGGTGCGAGAGCACGGAGGCGGCGTCCCCCGCGATCCCGCCGCCCTGCGCCGGCTGCCGGGGTTCGGGGATTACACGGCCGCGGCGGTGGCCTGCCTCGCCTTCGGATCGCGCGCGCCCGCCGCCGACGCGAACGTCACGCGCGTTCTCTCGAGGCTCTTCGCGATCGGAGGAATCGCGGGCCGGAAGAGGCCCCGCGCCGAGGTCGAACGACAGGCGCGGAGCCTCCTCTCCTCGGGACCGCCTGACCGTCTGACCGCCGCGCTGATGGACCTGGGCCAGCTCGTCTGCCTTCCCAGGCGCCCCCTCTGCGGCGTCTGCCCGCTCGCGAAGGACTGCGCCGCCCGCCGCCGGGGATCCCCGGAGAACTACCCGCGGCGCGGGAGCAAGCCCCGGTCCGTCGACCTCTTCCTCGCCGCCGCTTCCGTGCGGCGCCGGGATCGGACGCTGCTTCTCCGGCGGCGGGCGAGCTTCCTCGACGGGCTCTGGGAGTTTCCGAGCGCGGAGGGCCCTTCTGCTGCGGCGGCCCGCCGCCGTCTCGCCGAGAAACTCCGCCCTCTCGGCCTGGTTCTCGAGGATGGCGCCTCGGGAAACGCGAAACACACCGTGGTCAACCGCCGCATCCGGATCGAAGTCTTCCCGGCGTCCCCGGATTCGCGTCTCCCGATTCCCGATTCGCGGCCCTCCGGTGCCCGCTGGTTCACCCGTCGGCAACTCGACCGCGCCGCCATCCCGACGCTGACGAGGAAGGTCGCGCGCGCCGCCGGCTTCCTCTGACCCAAATTCGGTTAACCGTCTTCGTGCCCCGGTCGCGGCGCGAGGAGTCTCCCAGAGGGGAGGCGGACTCCCCCCTCGCGCCGCGGGAGCTCGGGACCAGGCGAGCGATCGAGGTCGCATCCGGCCGAGTCGCTCGCCGGTGCGCCGAAGGCGCAGGTCCCGAGCAAAGCGAAAGCGACGGATTACCCGGACGCGAGATCCGATTCGGGGCTTTCCGTCGGCTTCGAATCCGAGCGGTCGAGCAGACGGTAGAGAGTCGCCCGGCTGATCTGAAGAGCGCGGGCGGCGCGCACGCGGTTGCCCCCCTGCTCTCTCAGGACCTGCGCAAGCCGTTCGGGCGTGATCTCCTGCGCGATCGGACGAGTGCGGATCCGGCGGCTCGCGACGGCGGCGCCCGGAAGAGACGCGCGCGCCCGGGAGAAGGGGAAGTCTTCCGGGCGCAGGATGCCGTCGTCCGAGAGGATGCCGGCATGTTCGATGGCGTAGCGCAGCTCGCGGATGTTGCCCGGGTACGAATATCCTTGCAGCAGCTCCAGGGTCCCGGGAGCGAAGACCCGTAGCTTGCGATGCCGGCGGACGGATTCCGCGAGGAACAGCCGCGCGAGCGGTTCGATGTCCTCCGGCCGCTTGCGCAGCGGCGGAACAACCAG
The DNA here is from genome assembly GCA_963782815.1 of uncultured Acidobacteriota bacterium. Classification (GTDB taxonomy): domain Bacteria; phylum Acidobacteriota; class Thermoanaerobaculia; order UBA5066; family Gp7-AA6; genus JAWOLE01. The sequence goes on from CAWALG010000016.1 coordinate 198,270, forward strand.
GGTCACGACCGAGAGCCGATAGTAAAGATCTTCGCGGAACTCCCCCGAAGCGATCAGGCTGTCGAGGTCGCGATTGGTCGCCACGATCAAACGCACGTCCACCTTGATGGGCCGCTTCTCCCCGAGCCGGCGCACGGCGCCCTCGTCGAGGACCCTCAGGAGATTCGTCTGGGCCGGCAACGCCATCGAGCCGATCTCGTCCAGGAAGAGCGTGCCCCCGTGGGCCTCCTCGAAGAGGCCGGCCCTCGCGCTGTGCGCTCCCGGAAACGCGCCGCGGGCATGACCGAAGAGCTCGCTCTCGAACTGGCCCTCGGGAACGCCGGCGCAGTTCATCGTCAGGTAGATCTTGTCCGCCCGCGGGCCGGTGGACTGGATGTACCGGGCGATGACGTCCTTTCCGATCCCGGTTTCCCCCAGGATCAGGACCGTCGAGGAGGACGCCGAAGCCTTGCGCGCGCGCGCCAGGAAATCCTCCATGATCGGGCTGTCGCCGATCGGCGGAGCGAGTCCGTGTCGGCGCCGCACCTCTCCCGCCAGGGCCCGGCACTCGCGCCGCACGCGCTTCAACTCCAGCACGAGGCCGATGCGGTGGGCGAGCTCCTTCGGATCGACCGGCTTGTTCACGTAATCGGATGCCCCCAGGCGCATCGCCTCGAGCGCGGCGCCGGTGGCCGAGGGGGTCGTCACCAGGAGAACGGCCGGCGGATCCGGCACGGCGCGGCAGGCCTTCAGAATGTCCGCTCCCTCGGTCCCCTCCATCGGAAACTCCGTCACGATCAGCTCGAAGGTCGAGACCGATTCGGATCCCAGGAAGTCTTCGGCGCTCTCGAAGACCTCGGGCGGATATCCGGCACGCGAGAGCATGCCCGTCAGGGACGCTCGCAATTCGGCTTCGTTTTCGATCAGGGCCAGACGTACCATGAGAACTCCTTCAGGATAAGTGCCCGGACGCTGTCGCTCTGCGAACGATAACGCTTATGGCGACAATCCTGAAGCACTCCGGGACTCCGGGGCAAGGCAGCAGGTTTCGCGACCGTGTCCTATGCCCTCGAGGCCCCTCGCAGCAACAGGTAGCCTAAGCCGGCCAGAAGCAATCCGAATGCCAGCAGGCCCCATTCCGACGTCGTCGGGATGTTCGCGGGAAGCCCCCCCGGCACCGGAGTGAACGTGGCGGTGCCGATCGCCGTGGCAGTGGCCGTCGGCGTATTCGTCGGCGTATTCGTCGCGACGCCGGCCGGAGTGTTCGTCGGCGTGGTCGGTCGGTGTGACCTGTCGGACGTGCTCGTCGGAGTGCTCGTCGGCGTATTGCTCGGAGTGTTGCTCGGAGTGAGGGTCGGCGTGCTCGTCGGCGTATTCGTTGGAGTGTCCGTTGGGACTCCGGCCGGCGTGCTCGTCGCCGTGCTGGTCGGCGTATTCGTTGACGTATCGGTCGGAGTGCTCGTCGGCGTACTGGTCGGGGTATTGGTCGGAGTGTTGCGAGAGGGAGGAGTGAGGGTCGGCGTATTCGTCGGCGTGTTCGTGGGAGTGAGGGTCGGCGTATTCGTCGGCGTGTTGGTCGGCGTGTTCGTCGGTGGGCTCGTCGGAGTGCTGGTCGGCGTATTTGTCGGCGTGTCCGTGGGCGTCACGACGCCAGCCACCCTGTAGGTGGCGATCTCCGCTCCCCAGGGGTTGGAGGCCGAGAGCGTCCCGTCGGCGTGATACGCCCCGACCGCCGACACGATCTGAAACTCCGTGGCGAGACCCGGGGAGCCCAGGGCCACTTGGACGACCGGGCCCGCCAGGGCGTAGCCGGCACCGAGAGAAAATGTCGCGCTGTTCGTCCCGCTGAACCGGATCGCCCCGATCAGCAACTCGTCGGCCTGCGAAGTCGCAGCCGTATCCCCGGAATTCGGCGCCGCGCTGCTGCCGACAGCGCGCTGCGTCTGGTCCAGAGCGCCGACCGGCGCCAGGCCGGAGAAGTCGTTGGCGGTCGCGCCCTGGCCGTTGCCGTTGGACGGGAACGTCATCGTGATGGTGTCGCCGGCCACCAACGCGTTCACGTTGTGCGCCGAGAAGATCGACACGCGGGGAGTGACCGAGGTGACCGCGATATCGTTGTCGAGGTTGTAGACGTTCCCCTTGTTGTCGGCGCAGGTCGGGAGGCCTCCCGTGGCGGACGAACCGGTTGTCAGGACCACGATGATGCTGTCGCCGGCAGCCACGCCGGCCGTCGTCGTAATCGCCAGGCTCGTGACGAAGCCCGCGCCGTGGACGGCCGTGCCGATGTTCCCGACGAACGCGGCCGCGCTCGGAAGAAAAGCCTTCGTCCTCGGCACCCGGGCCGGGACCGTCTGGGCCTTCTGGGCCGCCGCTCTTCCCTGTTCCGCCGGAGCTCTCAGTTGCGCGAAGGAAAGGGGTTGGGCCAGCAGAGTGGCAAGAGAAAACACACCCAGAGCCCATGAGCACTGCTCCCGGTTTGCCGTATCTCACAGTACCTCCACTCCTTATCGGGTACGGTAGCGCAACCGTCCCCTAATGAAACTCTAAGAACCTTTGACTTTAGTCTACCACCGGATCGCTGGCGCGCAACGCCTCATCGTCGTGGCAGTTGCGCGTTGGCATCTCCGGACCCGGGTCGGGCGCCGCCGGCCTGCCGGCCAGTCTTGCCCGGACCAGGTCCTTTCTGAAAAGCCGGCCTTATCATTCAACGTACGGAGGATCGATGCGAGTCGACTGGAAGGGACAGCTGGTCCAGATCCGGGAGCTCGGTCAGGGCCCCGCCGTGGTCCTGGTTCACGGCTACCCGCTGGACGGCGCGATGTGGTCCGGAGTCGCTCGGACGCTTTCGAGCCGCTTCCGGGTCCTCAAGCCGGATCTGCCGGGGCGCGGCGAGAACCCGGCGCCTCCGGACGGAACGATCGACGGTTACGCGGATTTCCTTCAGGCCATTCTCGCGGAAATCCCGCCCCCCGCCGGCCTGGCCGGATTCTCGATGGGAGGCTACGCCTCGCTGGCGCTGATGAAGAGAGAGCCGGCCGGCGTGCGGGCCCTGGCCCTCGTGGACACCCGCGCCGGAGCCGATGACGAGGCCGGGAGGGCAGCGCGGGAGGCGGCGATCGCCACGGTCCGCTCCGGCGGAGCGGCCGCCATCGCGGATGGGATGATCCCCAAGCTGCTCGCGCCCGCGTCCGCTGCAGAACGCGAGCCTCGTCGAGCGGCTCCGGCGAATCATCGTCCGGCAGAAGCCGGAGACGATCGAGTCCGACCTGACGGCGATGCGGGACCGCCCGGATTCGACCGCGTTCGCTTGCGCGGATCGGCGTGCCGACGATCGTTCTCGCCGGAGACCAGGACGTCATTTCGCCGCCGGCCGAGGGGCAGGCGATGGCGGACGCGATCCCCGGGGCCCGCTTCGTCGCGATCCCCGCGTCGGGCCATCTGACGCCGATGGAAAGACCCGGCGCCGTCGCCGCCGCGCTCGGGGACTTCTTCGCGGCCGCCCTCGCGTAGCTCCCGCTTCTCGCGCCGTCCCTTCCAGGGGCGGATGCGATAATCGCGAGGTGTCACGGCCTCTGAACGTCATCCTCGACGTCACCTCCCGCTGCAACCTGAAATGCGTCATGTGCTACTTCGCGGGAACGGACAGGCTCGCCTTCCCCCCGTTTGGAACGGAGCCCCCGGGCGGCAACATGCCCGTGCCCGTGTTCGAGAAGATCGCGGCGGAGATGTTCCCGCGGGCCTGGCGCGTCGCGCTCGCGTGCGCGGCCGAGCCGATGATCCACCCGAGCTTTCCGGAGATCCTCTCGATCGCGGGGCGTTACGGAGTGCCTGACCTCTGGTTCCCGACAAACCTGCTTGCGCTGACGGAGGCGAGCCTCAAGGCGATCCAGGACGCCGGAGTGCGGACGGTTGCCGCCTCGATCGACGGAACGACGAAGCAGACCTACGAGAAGATCCGCGTGCCCGCCAAATGGGAGCGGCTCCTCTCGCGTCTCGAGCTCCTGAAAGAAGCCCGGCGATCGACGCGGCGAAAGCTCCCCCGCCTGCGCATCATCTTCACGTGGATGAAGTCGAACCGGGCCGAGCTCGCGGACCTTCCGGCCTTCGCCGAGCAATGGGGAGCGGCGGAGCTCGACGTGCGCTACGTCTCTCCCACCGTCGGCGTGGACGTGAGCGGGGAGCTCCTTGGCGGCGAGGACCCGCGGCAGTTGAACGCCGAGCTGGCGAGCGCCGCGAGGGACGCCGTGCGGCGCGGCCTGCGCCTCTCTTCGTATCCCGAGTTCGAGCCGCCGGCCGAACGCTCGAAGGCCCTCGCGGCACGCGTCCGGCGGCGCCTCTGGCACATCCGCGCCGGGCTCGACCGCTGGGAACATCGGCGCCACGCCGCCGCGCAGCGGCTCCACGGCTGCGCCTACCCGGACCGTTACTACGTGATCCGTCCCAACGGCGCGGTCGCTCCGTGCATCTACTGGGAAGGCGCGCCGATCGGCATCTATCCGGCCGACGGCCTCGCCTCCATCTCGCGCGGCGCTCCACTGGCCCGGATCCGCGACGGTCTGCGAAGCGGCGAGCCGGTGGATACCTGCGCCACCTGCGGCGAGAGGCGGGCGGCGCTCTACCGGCTGCGCGGAGCCCCCGCGCCGCTTCCGGAGTAGCGGCCAGCGACGCTTCGCCCGTCAGGGGCTCGAATCGAGCCGCCACAGCGTGGCGTCGCGGAGAGTCCCCATCCTCGACCATCCCCAGGGCAGACGCTTCTGAAACTCCTCGTTTTCGGACGGGAGAAGCAGCGCGAACCACTGGTAACCCTCGGCCCGGGCGCGCTCCCGGAGGCGGGGGACCTGCTCGGCCTGAATCCAGTCCCAGCGGACCGGCGTCAGGTTCGTGTAGTACTTGAGGGCCCCGCTCATGCTCATCGAGATCACGAGCGAGCGCGGGGGAACCTTCGACTCGGCCCAGCGGCTCGCGTCGGAGTAGATTCTCTCCCCCTCGCCGAACCGCAACACGTTCCGGTCGCGGATCCAGGACTGCTCGACCACGAGAACGATCGCCAGTGCGAGGGCCGCGAGCGCGCGGCGCAGCCATACGCCGCGGCCTCCCTGTTGCGGAGACAGGGCGTCGCGCGCGACGAGGAGACTCGCGAAGATCAGCGCCGGGATGGCCGGGAGCAGGTACCTCGTGTACCACCAGGCCCCGTCGACGCCCCAGAAGCAGTAGAAGACGAAAAAGCAGCCGAACCAGAGGAGGAGGAGGCAGCGATCGCGCAAGGCGACGCGGCGGTCCACGCTCACCAGGACCCACCCTGCGAGGAGCAGCGGGCTCATCAGCTTCGCAATCCAGATGCCGTAGTGGCGGAACCGTCCGGAGAAATTCGACAGCGAGAATCCTCCCAACCCCGTGTAGCCGGTTCGAAACGGATTGCGGAACGCCAGCTGATTCCATCCGAAATAGACGACGGCGAACGGAGCGCCCCCCGCCAGGAACCAGAGGAGGGACCGCGGCCGGAGGCGCAGAGCGAACGCGACGGGAACGAGCAGGAGGGCGTTCGCGGGACGGACGAGCACGGCGAGGCCCATGGCGGCGCCCGCCGCGGCCGCCCAGGTCTCCCGCCGCCGGGAACGAAGCGCGAACAGAACGGCCGCGAGCGGACCACATCGTCGCGACGGTGTCGCTCATCGGCTGCTCGGCCATGAAGACGAAGACCGGGCAGAGGGCGAGGACCGCGGCCCCCGCCGTCGAGAAGAGGCGCGAGAGGCCGAGCTCGCGGCCGAGCAGATAGACGAGGAAGACGCTCACCAGGGCCGCGAGCGGGCTCAGGACGAAGGGACCGTAGTTCCAACCGGCGACGAGCGCGGCAAACGCGACGTGAAGAGGCATGCCGGGCGGATAGAACGGCACCATCGTGCCGGGCCGCGGTCCCGGCTCGAACGCCAGAGGAATGAAGAGGCGCGCGAAATCGGGGGGAAGCCCGAGGTGTTTCAAGGCCTCGACCGGTTCCGCGACGCGGCCCGTCAGGATCAGGCGCGCCGCGTTGGCGTAACCGGAGCTGTCGGATCCGCCGACGGAAAACGAAGCGTGCCAGAACAGGAGCCACGCATAGGCCAGGAACGCGACGGAGGCGGCGAAGATCACGGCCGCGGTTCTCCCCCGTTGTCCCATCGGCCTCCGGACCGGCACGGCGTCGCTCACGCACCGAAGCTTATTTCAGCGGAAGAAGGAAAGGCCCTCGATCTCTCGAGGGCCGGACAGAGGAGAGCGAGCCAGCTCGCTTACCGGATCACGCGGGCGGAAACCACGACGACGAGCCCGCGGTCCTGCACGGTCGAAGTCCCCACGACGACTTTCTCGCCGTCCCGCACCGTCACGTCGGTCTTCAATTGAGCCCGGCCGTCGCCCACGAGCGAAAGCGCGAACCCGTCGAGCCGGATGGCCGAACCCGCCGGGTCGCCGGCGTCGAGAGTCAGCGAGTTGATCCCGTACTCGAGCTGCATCTTCCTTCCGGGCGCCTTGCCGGGGCTCGCCTGGGCCAGGTCCGTCACGCCTTCGCCGCGAATCCCCCGGGCGCCGTCGCGGACCCGCTGGACGAAGCTGCCCGCGAGCGCGTAGCTGCTGTAAGTGAGCGTCGACTTCAAGGCGGCGACGGCCTCTTTCAGATCCTCGGGAAACCGACCCGCCGCCGGCTCGCCATTGGAGGCGACGAGCACCCAGAGGCGCAGCTCGACGTCCTTCTTCTCGGTTTCCGCCACGTCGAGGCGCTTCAACGCCGCCTCGATCGTCGCGATGTTCTCGGGAAAATCGCGCACGCTGATCGTCTTGAAGTCGCGGTTCGCGGAGACCGTGGCGCCGCGGTAGCCGCTCCCGAGCGGGCGCACCACGGCCGCCAGGTCGCCCGGGTCCCGGTGCCTGACTTCGAAGACGCGGCTGGCGAAACCCTTCTCGGTGACATAGCTCTCCTCCCTCGAAGCCTCCGCGGCGCGCGGCGCCGGCGTCTGGGCGAGCAGCGGGCGGACGAGGCCGAGGGAGAGAACGGCCAGGGTGGGAGCCAGAAGACACGGAGCCTTCATGAGACCTCCTGATGGCGGCTCGCGGCGGCGGGAGGAGCTCCGCCTCCCTTCTTGACGAGCCAGATGATGCGAACGCCGGGGTTCGCGGTTTGGAACTCGATCTTGACGACGCTCTGCGGGCCGGCCGGCGCGACAGGCCGGACGCGGGCGCGCGGGGCGGAGGAAATCGTCTCGTCTGCGGCGGGCTCGGGAGAGCCCTGCGCCGCCGGCATGGGCCCGACCGCGGGGGCCGTCGCGGGAGCAGCGGCCAGGCGCGGCTCCGCGGGCTGGAAGGCCTCCGAACGCGGACGGATGGAGAGAAATACGGCCAGCAGCGCCGCGGCAAGCAGGCCTCCCGCCAGGACCAGACGGCCCGCCCGAGGAAGACGCCGCCTGGCGACGCCCCCTTCGGCTTCGATCCGCTGCCAGACGCCGCGGCGAAACGCGGAATAGTCCGTTTCATCCAGAGGGGGCGGCGGCGCCGCTTCGAGCCACGCGAGGCTCGCCTTGAGGCCGGCCTCGAGATCACGGCAGGGCCCGCAGTTTTCCAGGTGCGCCGCAATCTCCCGCGACCCGCCTTCGTCCAGGTCGTGTCCGACAAACAGGGGCAGGGCTTTCCCGACCCTGGAGCACCTCATCGCGTCTCTCCGTTCTCGCCGCCCAGCAAATCGACGCAGAAGCGGCGGATCTTGACTCGCGCCGAAGCGATCTGGCCGCGCACGGTCGCGGGGCGCGAGCCGAGAGCGCGCGCCACCTGCTCGCTCGTGAGTCCCTCGAGATCGCGCAACACGAGCGCCGCGCGCTCCTTCGCGGGCAGCGTCGCGAGCGCTTCGAGAAGGCGATGCCACCGCTCAGCGCCAAGCAGGTTCTCTTCCGCCGCGGCCGGCTCGCCCGGATCGGAGTCCGTCCCGCTCGCGACCGGCGCGCGGCGGCGCCGCCGGGCGGCGTCCCGGCAGACGTTGACCGTGATCCGGTAGAGCCACCCCCGGAAATCGTGCTCCGGGCGGAACCGGCCGAGGTGCCGAAAGACGCGGAGATAGACCTCCTGGGCGGCGTCGCGGGCATCTTCCCGGGAGCCCAGGAGCCGCCAGGCGACCCCGAGAACCCTCTCCTGCGTCTCGATCATCAGCCGGTCGAAGGCCCGTCCGTCCCCTTCCCGCGCTCTCTCGACGAGCGCCGAGAGCGGCGAGGCTCCATCCACGGCGTCCCTGCTCACGCGGGCGCCTCCGGTCACCAGCGCTGTGGCCAGGCTCGACATGGGGTGGTCCTGCTCATGCTTCCTTCTACTGACTCGGCGGGAAAAACGTTGGGCAGGAGGGGACGCTGGCCGGAAACGTGCAAGCTGCCCCAGGCATGCAATTGGACGAGGGGCGCGAGAGCGAAAACGTCGAAGACCGGCGGGGGTTCCCCATCGGCGGCCGCGGGGCCTCCCTGGGCTGCGGAGGTCTCCTCCTTCTCCTGGTCGTTTCCTGGCTGACCGGGATCAACCCCCTGCGGCTGCTGAACATGGTCGAGCAAGGGTCTCCGAGCTCGTCCGCGAGCGCTCCCGCAGCTTCAGGCGGGCCGGCCAGCTCGTCGGCCCCGGCGCCCGCTGACACTCTCGGCAGGTTCGCATCCGTCGTGCTGGCTTCCACCGAGGATGTCTGGTCGGACCTGTTCGCCCGCAACGGGCGCACCTACGAGAAGCCAAAGCTGGTGCTCTTCACCGGGGCCGCGCGTTCGGCTTGCGGACTGGCCTCGACCGCGGTCGGCCCCTTCTATTGCCAGGAGGACCGGAAGGTGTATCTCGACCTCTCCTTCTTCCAGGAGCTCTCGAGCCGCTTCGGCGCTTCCGGCGATTTCGCGGACGCCTACGTCATCGCGCACGAGATCGGGCATCACGTCCAGAACCAGCTCGGCCTCTTCGACCGCCTGGGGCGCTCGCGCGCAGAGAACGCCACGTCGGTCCGGATCGAGCTGCAGGCCGACTGCTACGCCGGCGTGTGGGGCAACCACGCCAACAAGGACCGGCACATGATCGACCCCGGAGACTTCGAGGAGGGTCTTCGAGCCGCGGCTGCGATCGGAGACGACCGCCTTCAGCGGATGTCGCAGGGCCAGGTCGTCCCCGAGTCCTTCACGCACGGCTCCTCGAAGGAGCGCGCGGGGTGGCTGCGCCGGGGGCTCGAGAGCGGCGACCCACGCCGGTGCGACACGTTCCGGGAACGGCCCGACGAGCCCTAGCCGGCCCCTCGAAATCTCGAGAAGCCTGGAAGAGCGCGGCTTAAGCCGTGTCCTCGGCGAGCCACCGATAGAGCGAGCCGCCGATCACGGCGCCGAGGATCGGCGCGACCCAGAACAGCCAGAGCTGCTCGAGCGCCCAGCCGCCGACGAAGATGGCCGGACCCGTGCTCCTGGCGGGGTTCACCGACGTGTTCGTGACCGGGATGCTGATCAGGTGGATCAGCGTCAGTCCGAGGCCGATGGCGATCGGGGCAAACCCCTGGGGCGCGCGCTTGTCCGTCGCTCCCATGATGATGAGCAGGAAGAAGCAGGTCATGACGAGTTCCGTGACGAAGCCGGAGCCGAGCGAATACCCTCCAGGCGAATGCGCTCCGTAGCCGTTCGAGGCAAAACCCTGCGAAACGTCAAACCCGGCGGCGCCGCTGGCGATGACGTAGAGCACGCCGGCCGCCGCGACGGCGCCGAGCACCTGCGCCACGATGTAGGGCAGGAGCTGGCCGGCAGGGAAGCGGCCTCCGGCCCAGAGGCCGACGGACACGGCCGGGTTCAGGTGGCAGCCGGAGATATGGCCGATGGCAAACGCCATGGTCAGCACCGTCAGGCCGAACGCCAGCGCAACGCCGAGCAGGCCGATGCCCACTTTCGGAAAGGCGGCGGCAATGACGGCGCTGCCGCACCCGCCAAGAACGAGCCAGAACGTTCCGAAGAACTCCGCACCGTACTTCTTCACTTGCTTCTCCCTTCGTCAGTGGATGTACTACCACACTTACTCGACCGGCAAATCCCCGATGAATATCAATGCGCCGGTCCAGGATCACCGGGTCCCGGTTCGGTCAACACGGAGAGCCTGTTCAAGCTGGGACGAGCGACCGGAGGCCGTTTGCGCGCCTGCCACTTCAGATAGGGGATGGAGACGGCCGCCGAGGCGAGGAGGTACGTGAGGATGAGCATGACGGTCCGGGGCCCGGGCACCGTCGAGGCCGCGAGCAGCGCGATCCCGATGTGCCGCGCGGAGCAGGACACGGCGAGGGCGGTGCGGTCGTCCGGGTCCGGTCCGCCGAGCGCGTGCCCGATCGCCAGCGCCACGGCCGTCATCCCTGCCAGCGTGAGCAGCGGGATCCAGCCCAACTCGACGAGCAGGCGCCAATGCAACACGAGAAGCGCAAGCGCGGCCAGGGCGAGGGCGGCGACCGCCGCGCGCAGGATCCACTCGGACAGGCGCCCGGCGATTCCGGAAAGCGCCCACCGGAGGAGCATGCCCGCCGCGAGCGGAACCAGGAAAGCCTTCGCGATCAGCATGGCCACGGCGACGGGGCGTCACGGACGATTTCCGGACGAAGAAGGGGGCGAGAAGGGCCACCCAGGCGGGCACGATCACGACGGCCAGGAGCGAGGAGGTGACGACCAGGCTGATGACGTAGCTCTCCCGGCCGAACTTCATCAGCCTCTTCGGGAGCAGCGGGGCCCCGGCCGAGATGGCGAGAACCAGGATCGCCGTCTTGACTCCGGGGAGAGCGGCAACGTCCTGGCAGCGGCCAGCGCCACGAGCGGCACGGCCACGTACATCGCGAGGAGCGACCGCAGCGAGCAGGGCGGGGCGCCGCCAGAGGTACGTGATGTCGGCCGGAGTCGATCCGAGCCCGATCGCGAAGATGAGCGCCACGATCGAGATCTTGAGGACGAGGACCAACGTGGCCGTCATCGCTGGATCACTCAGGACGGTTCATCGCGGGACAATCACCCGGGAGGACCGACTCGAGGGCTGCCGGCGCGCCGGGCGTCGCGATGGCTGGGCGGCGGGAGTCGACGCTGCGGACGCCGCTCTTGCGGCGCCCGCAGGTCGCGCTAGTCCGGCTTCAGTACTTCCCTATTCGGAAAGGATGAGGACCTCGACCCGCCTGTTCTCGAACCTGCCCTTCTCCGTCGAGTTGTCCGCTACGGGATCGGCTTTCCCGTGCCCCGAGGTCTGGATCCTCGAGCCATCGGCGCCGTGAGCCACGAGGTAGTCCTTCACGGCCGCGGCTCTCTTCTCCGAAAGCTTCTGGTTGTACTCGTCGCTGCCGATGTTGTCCGTATAGCCCTCGAGGGAGACCTTGTAACCCGAGTACTTCTTGACGAAGGCGACGGCCTTCTGCAGATCGGCGTCGTCCGACTTTCTCACCGTCGCCTTGTTGAAGTCGAAATTGATGTGGAGGCTCAGCCGATCGACGACCCTGGGGTTCACGGTAACCGTCGTGGACGCGTCGCGGGACCCGCCCTCGCCGACCACGGCGATTCTGTATTCCATCGTTCGATTGGGGCAGACCTGCCGGGACCCGTTGGGATCCACCCTGACACCCTCCTCGATCGAGGCGCTGGAGGCATTCGTCGACGACCACGTCAGGGTCGCGCACTGGCCCTCCGTGATCGTGGCCGGGCTCGCCGAGATGGACACGGTGGGCATCGGCGCCTTGGGCGCGGGTGCCGGCGCCGGCCGGGTCTCGATCTCCGGGGCGGCCGCCTTCTTCGGGCAGAGCGCGTTGGCCATGCGGATCGCTTCATTGGCCTTCGCGATCGCCTCATTCCGGTAGCAGTGGCTGCAGATCTCGTGGGCGGTGGCGTTCAGTTTCGCCGCCGCGTTGAATTCGGCGGGGCATTGCTTGTCCTTGCCGGCTTGCTTCGCCGCCGCGATGGCTGCGTCCGCGTCGTTCAACTCCTTGGGATATCCCGCGCACCCGATGAGCCCCACGAGAAAGAGGCCGGCGGCGATCGAGAGCAGTGGTCTGAGTCCCCTTGATTCGCGCATCGTATTCTCCTTCCTTTCGAAATCGTCACGCCCCGGGTCCTGCTCCCGGTGTTCCTGAATCGATCGGCTCATGCCAGCACACCTCCGCGGACCGGTCAAGATTAAATCGCTTCGGCCGGCCCAGCCTGCGGCGCGAGGAGTCTCCCGGGCGGTGAGGAGCTTCGGCGGCGGGAGCGTCGCCGGGGGGGCCAGGCGAGCGGTCGACGTCCGGCCTGGTCGTGATAAACAGCCTCCATGGCAGGGGTTCTCGCCCGGCCAGACCGGGAATTCACCGCGCGCCCCTGCCCGCCGCTCGCGTCCGAAGTCCGTCGCCAAAACGTTGGCGTTCGGACCTCTCCCTCATCCCGTATCGGTCCCTGGCGTCTCGCTCGGAGAGACTCCGGCCTCGAGCGCCCCGACGCCGCGGCCCGGGTACGCCGGAAAAAAGAAAAGCCCAGGAACGAGTCCTGAGCTCACAAATAATTCCCCGGCGACGTCCTACTCTCCCACGAGGTCTACCTCGAAGTACCATCGGGGCTGAAGGGCTTAACTGCCGTGTTCGGAATGGGAACGGGTGTGGCCCCTTCGCTAGAATCACCGGGAAAACCTCTTACAGTTTTCCGTCGCATCAAGAGAAGTCGGTAGAGAGGTGGTAGGTGGTAGGTCCTGGGTGGTAGGGAACAGGGCCAAGCTCTCGGCCCTAACACCCGAGAGCCTGATACCTGACACCTGCTCGATTCGCGCCTTAAATATTTTATGGTCAAGCCGCACGGCCGATTAGTACTGGTCAGCTTCACGCCTTGCAGCGCTTCCACACCCAGCCTATCAACGTGGTCATCTCCCACGGGCCTTCAGGGGATTGCTCCCGGGAAATCTCATCTTGAGGAAGGCTTCCCGCTTATATGCTTTCAGCGGTTATCCTTTCGAACATCGCTACCCGGCCGTGCCGCTGGCGCGACAACCGGTGCACAAGAGGTTCGCCCCTCCCGGTCCTCTCGTACTAAGGAGGGATCCTCGCAAATTTCCTGCGCCCACACGAGATAGGGACCGAACTGTCTCACGACGTTCTAAACCCAGCTCACGTACCGCTTTAACCGGCGAACAGCCGGACCCTTGGGACCTGCTTCAGCCCCAGGATGCGATGAGCCGACATCGAGGTGCCAAACCTTGCCGTCGATGTGAACTCTTGGGCAAGATCAGCCTGTTATCCCCGGCGTACCTTTTATCCGTTGAGCGATGGCCCTTCCATGCAGAACCACCGGATCACTAAGCCCTACTTTCGTACCTGCTCGACTTGTCGGTCTCGCAGTCAAGCTCCCTTCTGCCTTTGCACTCTACGGCTGGTTTCCAATCAGCCTGAGGGAACCTTTGGGCGCCTCCGTTACAGTTTAGGAGGCGACCGCCCCAGTCAAACTACCCACCAGACATGGTCCTGGTCCCGGATCACGGGACTCAGTTAGAACTCCGGTGCCGTCAGGGTGGTATCTCACCGTCCGCTCCACCGAGGCCGAAACCCCAGCTTCAAAGCGTCCCACCTATCCTGCGCAGACAACACCAAAATTCAATGCCTGGATATAGTAAAGGTGCACAGGGTCTTTCCGTCTACGTGCGGGTAACCGGCATCTTCACCGGTACTACAGATTCGCCGAGCGCGTTGCGGAGACAGTGCCCAAATCGTTACGCCATTCGTGCAGGTCGGAACTTACCCGACAAGGAATTTCGCTTGATCGTGTTACTGCCCCCGAGTTTCGTCGAGGCGGGCCGGTCATTTCTGCCGGCCTCTGCATGTCGCCATGCAGTCCGGACTTTCTCTTCGAACTGACCTCGGCAAGATCAGATCGTCTGGCGTAAAGTCTCTGAGGATTCCGCATCCGGTTCTTCCGCGATGCGGCCTTTCCTGCTGATTATCTGCGCTCCAGGCATTGTCACTGCCGCTTGCGCGGCGAGTAGCCGGAGATACTCAGACGTTCCAGCATTTGGCCAGATTTTACTAAGGCAGCGATGAGCAACCTTAGGACCGTTATAGTTACGGCCGCCGTTTACTGGGGCTTCGGTTCGTAGCTTTGCCTTGCGGCTAACCACTCCCCTTAACCTTCCAGCACCGGGCAGGCGTCAGACCCTATACGTCGTTTTGCGACTTTGCAGAGTCCTGTGTTTTTAGTAAACAGTCGCTTGGGCCATTTCACTGCGACCCCGGAACGCTTCGGGGGTAAACCCTTACACGATCCGAGGCACACCTTCTCCCGAAGTTACGGTGTTAATTTGCCGAGTTCCTTCGCAACGCTTCACTCGAGCGCCTTAGGATTTTCTCCTCATCTACCTGTGTCGGTTTGCGGTACGGTCACCCATCGGTCTCCCTAGAGGATTTTCTCGGCAGCGTGGCATCGGCGAGTTTACGGCCTTGCGGCCTCCCCATCGCTTCTCGGCGTTGATGAAGGAACGGATTTGCCTATCCCTTCCGCCTACGAGCTTGGCCCGGGACATCCAACACCCGGTACGCCTAGCCTCCTGCGTCCCCCCTTCGGTGATAACGACCAATGAGCGGTTCCGGAATATTAACCGGATTTCCATCGGCTACGCCTTTCGGCCTCGCCTTAGGGACCGACTCACCCTGAGCGGATTAACCTTGCTCAGGAATCCTTAGATTTTCGGCGAGCAGAGCTCTCATCTGCTTTATCGCTACTTGTGCCGGCAGGGTCTCTTCTGAGCGGTCCAACAGTCCTCGCGGTCTGACTTCACTCCCCTCAGAATGCTCTCCTACCACGTGACCGGGCCGAAGCCCCGTCACATCCGCCGCTTCGGTACGTCGCTTGAGCCCCGTTGAATTGTCGGCACGGAGCCGCTTGACCAGTGAGCTGTTACGCTTTCTTTAAAGGATGGCTGCTTCTAAGCCAACCTCCTGGCTGTCTGAGCGTCTCCACTTCCTTTTCCACTTAGCGACGATTTGGGGACCTTAGCGGGCGGTCTGGGTTCTTTCCCTTTCGACAATGAAGCTTATCCCCCACTGTCTGACTCCCGCGCTGCGATCAACGGCATTCGGAGTTTGATTGGATTTGGTAACCTGGGAAGGCCCCGAGTCCATTCAGCGCTCTACCACCGTTGTCGATCACGCAAGGCTAGCCCTAAAGCTATTTCGGAGAGAACGAGCTATAACGGAATTTGATTAGCCTTTCACCCCTACCCACAGCTCATCCGAGTTGTTTTCAACCAACACCAGTTCGGGCCTCCACTGCGTGTTACCGCAGCTTCACCCTGGCCATGGGTAGATCATCCCGCTTCGCGTGTAATCCCAGCGACTGAATCGCCCTATTCAGACTCGCTTTCGCTACGGCTCTGCACGTTCGCTTCGCCTCGCCGCTGAAATTAACTAGCCGGCTCATTATGCAAAAGGCACGCGGTTCCACCGTCGAACGCCTTGCGGCGCCCGGCATGGTGGTTCCACTGCTTGTAGATGGACGGGTTCAGGTACTCTTTCACTCCCCTCACAGGGGTTCTTTTCACCTTTCCCTCACGGTACTGGTTCACTATCGGTCGCAGAGTAATGTTTAGCCTTGGGTGATGGTCCACCCGGATTCCCACAGGGTTTCTCGTGCCCCGTGGTACTCGGGAACGGAGACAGGAAGGAACCGAGCCTTTCGCCTACGGGGCTGTCACCCTCTTCGGCGGTCCTTTCCAGGACCTTTGGCTAGGCTGGTTCTTGATGACTTCCCGGCTTGCGCCGTGCTCCGCCCCACAACCCCCCGAGAACCGAAGCCCTCGAGGTTTGGGCTGTTCCGCGTTCGCTCGCCGCTACTGACGGAATCGCTGATTTGCTTTCTTTTCCTCCGGGTACTGAGATGGTTCACTTCCCCGGGTTTGCTTCTCCCTGCCTATGAATTCAGCAGGGGATCTTCCGACTTGACTCGGAAGGGGTTGCCCCATTCGGAAATCCCCGGATCGAAGCCTGTTTGCGGCTCCCCGAGGCTTATCGCAGCTTGCCACGTCCTTCATCGCTTCTCTGCGCCAAGGCATCCACCGTCCACCCTTAGTAGCTTGACCATAAAATACCTAAGACGCGAATCGTTTCTTTCTTTCTATTTACCCGACTTCTCTTGTCAAAGACCGTGATCACCGCGGATCAAAAGGTGCCCCGGGTCCCGAGGACACCGTTTCATCCGCGCTGCGGACTGAATCACCGAAGAGATGGTGGAGCTGAGCGGAATCGAACCGCCGACCTACGGCTTGCAAAGCCGCCGCTCTCCCAGCTGAGCTACAGCCCCACCGTGAGGTCGATTCGTCACCTCACGTAAGTGGTGGGCCTAGGTAGATTCGAACTACCGACCTCACGCTTATCAGGCGTGTGCTCTAAACCAACTGAGCTATAGGCCCAGCGGGGTTCGGTGACTTCAAAGATCAGCGCCCGGGGCTCATTGCCCGAGGACCGATACCTTCAAAACTGAGTAGAGCGTTACGCAGACGCATCGACCTTGAGTGTCTCGATCTCTCGACATGAGAGGCGAGAGCCGAGAAGAACTCTAGAAAGGAGGTGATCCAGCCACAGGTTCTCCTACAGCTACCTTGTTACGACTTCACCCCAATTACCGACCATACCTTAGGCGGCTTCCTCCCTTGCGGGTTAGAACACCGACTTCTGGTACAGCCGACTTTCGTGATGTGACGGGCGGTGTGTACAAGGCCCGGGAACGTATTCACCGCGGCGTGCTGATCCGCGATTACTAGCGATTCCAGCTTCATGGGGTCGAGTTGCAGACCCCAATCCGAACTGAGACCGGCTTTGTCCGATTTGCTCCAGCTTGCGCTCTTGCAGCGGTTTGTACCGGCCATTGTAGCACGTGTGTAGCCCTGGACATAAAGGCCATGAGGACTTGACGTCATCCCCACCTTCCTCCGGTTTATCACCGGCAGTCCCACTAGAGTGCCCGGCCGAACCGTTGGCAACTAGCAGCAGGGGTTGCGCTCGTTGCGGGACTTAACCCAACATCTCACGACACGAGCTGACGACAGCCATGCAGCACCTAACCAGCCGTCCCTTGCGGGAAAGGGAGATTTCGCCCCCGAGCGACTGATCTTCAAACCCAGGTAAGGTTCTTCGCGTTGCTTCGAATTGAACCACATGCTCCACCGCTTGTGCGGGCCCCCGTCAATTCCTTTGAGTTTCAGCCTTGCGACCGTACTCCCCAGGCGGGGCACTTAATGCGTTAGCTTCGGCACCGCAGGGGTCGATACCCGCGACACCAAGTGCCCATCGTTTACGGCGTGGACTACCGGGGTATCTAATCCCGTTTGCTACCCACGCTTTCGCGCCTCAGCGTCAGTACCGGTCCAGGGGGCCGCCTTCGCCACCGGTGTTCCTCCCAATATCTACGCATTTCACCGCTACACTGGGAATTCCACCCCCCTCTCCCGGACTCGAGCCCTGCAGTTTCTTCCGCACGTCCTCAGTTAAGCCGAGGGATTTCACGAAAGACACGCAAGGCCGCCTACGCGCCCTTTACGCCCAATAATTCCGAATAACGCTGGCCCCCTCTGTATTACCGCGGCTGCTGGCACAGAGTTAGCCGGGGCTTCCTTTGCTGGTACAGTCAACTTGCGGAGGTATGAGCCCCGCAAGATTTCTTCCCAACCGACAGGAGTTTACAACCCAAGGGCCTTCATCCTCCACGCGGCGTTGCTGCGTCAGGCTTTCGCCCATTGCGCAAGATTCCCCACTGCTGCCTCCCGTAGGAGTCCGGACCGTGTCTCAGTTCCGGTGTGACCGATCGCCCTCTCAGGCCGGTTACCGATCGAAGCCTTGGTGAGCCGTTACCTCGCCAACTAGCTAATCGGGCGCGGGCCCATCCGGTAGCGCGAGATCTTGCGACCCCGCTTTGATCGTCAGGACTTTCGTCCCGAAGATGTCATGCGGTATTAGCTCGAGTTTCCCCGAGGTATTCCCCACTTCCGGGCAGGTTACCCACGTGTTACTCACCCGTCCGCCACTCGACTGGAGGAGTTGCCCCCCCAGCCTCGTTCGACTTGCATGTGTTAAGCACGCCGCCAGCGTTCATTCTGAGCCAGGATCAAACTCTCCACTTAAAAGTGTTCGCGCGACGGCCGCCTCTTGCGAAGCGCCCGCCGTTTGAAGCGAGTCAACCCTGCTTTAGTTAAAGACAGGAAAAACTCTGGTTTTTCAAAAAAACCAGGAAAAAGACGTCTGGCACGCTCTACTCAGTTTTCAAGGAACCGGATCCCCGGGGTCTCCTCCCCGCGGACGACGCCGTCCCACCAGCGTTCTCCAAGACCGGATTTCCGTCTTAAGGCGGAAACTACAGTCTAAGCGATTTTCCCCGCTCCGTCAAGGACTTAGATTGGGCTTCGCCCCGAGGGCGGACACCAATTCCCATCAAGACGAGGGGCTGAAAAAGAACCAAGAACCCTTGCGGGGGATGCGCAATATAAGGTCCGCCACCCCCCCTGTCAAGGAGATTCTCGAAATTCGAGGAACCCCAATGTTGCCAGTCACTTGGCGTTAGATCGAGATGCACAGAGGGTTGTGCACGTTCCGGCTCGCCGATCGCCCCTCTGGAGGAACGGCGGGAGGCCGGGGTGCGCTACCTCCCGAGCGGTGTACTATCGAATTCGGCAACGGAGCTTCTCAACCATTCGATCGTCTCCTCCCAAACCCTGTTTCAATCGCGCCAGCCGGGACGCTGGGCCTTGCGTCCCACCCCCGGAGAGAGAAGACCCATGAACAGAACGGTAAGGCTCCGCGGGAACGGATGATCAAACTCTCCGACTACGTCGTCGAGTATCTCGTCGATCACGGCGTCAACGAGATCTTTCTCGTTTCGGGCGGCGGCATCATGCATCTGGTCGATTCCGTGGGACGAAATCCACGGATGCGCTACGTCTGCAACTACCACGAGCAGGCCTGCGCGATTGCCGCGGAAGCCTGCGCCCGCGTCAAGAACCGCGTCGCGGCCTGCCTCGTCACCACCGGTCCCGGCGCCACCAACGCGTTGTCCGGAATCGCGGGGGCCTGGTTCGATTCGATTCCGGTCCTCGTGCTCTCGGGCCAGGTCCGGACGCCGCTGATTGCCGACTACAACAGACTGCGCCAGCTCGGTCCGCAGGAAGTCAATGTTCTGCCGATGGCGCGGCCGGTTACGAAGTACTGCGTCAGCGTTCGCGATCCTCGGACGATCCGTGAGGAGCTCGACCGGGCCTTCTCGGCGGCGACCTCCGGCCGGCCGGGGCCGGTCTGGCTCGAGCTGCCGCTCGACATCCAGTCCGCGACGATCGACGAGGCCAGGCCTGGCCCCTCGGGAACGGAGCGGCCGGCACCGGGCAACTCCGAGCACGTTCGCCAGCAGGCCAGGGCCGTCGTCGCGATGCTCCAGACGGCGAAGAGGCCTGTCTTGATATTCGGCAATGGACGTTCGGCTCGCGCGGGGCGAAGAAGAGCTTCCCCGATTTCTGGACGCTGTCCGAGTTCCAATTCTCCTGACCATCGGAGGGATGGATCTCGTCGCGGAGGACCATCCCTCTCACATGGGCGCCTTCGGCCCGGTCGGGCGGAGGGCGGCCAACTTCGCGCTGCAGAACTCGGATCTGGTTCTTTCCATCGGCGCGAGCCTCTCGATCGCCTCGATCGGATTCAACGCGGCCGGTTTCGCGCCCGAGGGCGAGGAAGATCGTCGTGAACATCGACGAGGGCGAGCTGACGAAGGAGACCGTGCGCATCGATCTCGGGATCCGCGCGGATGCCCGCGACTTCCTGGCCGCGATGTCGGAAGAGCTTGCCGGACGCCCGATCCAGGGGTCCCGGAGATGGCTGGAAGCGTGCGCCGACTGGAAGCGCAGATATCCGCCGGTTGCGCCCGATTCGCATGGCGGCCCGGGATTCATCAACAGCTACGCGTTCGCGGAGACTCTCTCGGAATGCCTCGGTGAAGGGGCGGTCGTCGTGACGGGAAACTCGCTCGACGCGTGCTCGATCTACCAGGCCTTTCGCGTCAAGTCCGGGCAGCGCGTCCTGCTGCCGACGAATTACGGCGCGATGGGATGGGACCTGCCCGCGGCCGTCGGCGCCTGTGTCGCTCACGACGGGCCGGTCGTCCTCGTCACCGGCGACGGGAGTCTCCAGTTCAACGTCCAGGAGCTGCAGACGGTGCGGCAGAATGACCTGCCCCTGAAGATCTTCGTCTTCAACAACGACGGCTACGAGTCGATCCGAACCACCCAGGAGACCTACTTCGAGGGACGTCACGTGGGCTCGAGCCGCGCATCCGGAGTAGGCAATCCCGATTTCGAGACGCTCGCGGCCGCCTATCGTCTGGGCTACCGGCGCCTCGACAATCCCGCCGGGATGAAGGCCGGGATCTCGGAGTTCCTGGCGACCGAAGGCCCGGCCCTTTGCGAGTTGATTCTCTCGCCGACGCAAGGCCGCTCCCCGAGAGTCACTTCCTTTCGACGCGAGGACGGCACTCTCGAATCGCGACCTCTCGAGGACATGTTCCCGTTCCTCCCGCGCGACGAGGTCCGGAGCGAACATGCACCTCTTCGATGACGAGGACGGCCCGGGTTGAGGATCCTCCTGACCGGCGGCAGCGGTTTCATCGGACGCAGCCTCCTCGACGCGCTGGGAGAGCGGCATGACGTCTTCGCTCCTCCGCATCGCGAATTCGACGTCACGGACACGGCAGAAGTCGACCGGCTCTTCCAGGAACGCCGGTTCGACGTGGTTCTTCACGCGGCGGTCCAGGGAGGCGATCGTGTGCTCGAGACGACGCTGCGCGGTTACTGGAACCTCGCGCGGCATGCCGGCGAGGTCGGCCGGCTCTTCTATTTCGGATCCGGGCGCCGAGTACGGAAAACAGCGCGACCTCGTGAAGGTGCGGGAACAGGAGGTCGGCCGGGTCGTCCCGTCCGACGCGTACGGCCTGGCCAAGCTCTTCTGCAACGAGGACGCCCGGCGCCGCCCGCGCGTGACGAACCTCCGTCTCTTCGGAGTGTACGGCCCGCAGGAAGGCTACCTGTTCCGATTCATCTCGAACAGCATCGTCAAGGCGATCCTGGGCGTGGACCTCGTCGTCCGGCAGGATGTCGTTTTCGATTACCTCCACATTGACGACCTCGTGGCGATCGTCGAACGGTTCATCCAGAACGGCCCCGGCGTTTCTGACGTCAACGTCACGCCGACCGAATCGATTTCCCTGCGACGGATCCTTGCCATCATCTCCTCGGCCGCCGGCCGCCCCCTTCCCGTCGCGTTCCAGACGGAAGGCCTCAACTTCCAGTACACCGGGGCAGAACGGGGCTCTCCTTCGCCTCCTGCCGGACATCCGGTTCACGCCCTACGAGGAAGGGATCCGCCGGCTCTACAGTCACTACGCCGCGCGGCGCGAAGCCCTTGACAGGGATTCCGTCGTCCGTGACGATTACCTCGTCCGTACCCGACCGCGAATCCCCGGAACAGACGGAATGACGGGAGGCCGATGACCAGCCCCCTCGACCAGAAAGCGGTACTCATCACCGGCGGCACCGGGTCGTTCGGCCGCAAGTTCATCGAGATCGTCCTGCGCGAGCACGCGGTCGCGCGCCTCGTGATCTACAGCCGCGACGAGCTGAAGCAGGAGGAGATGCGGACCCGCCACGGCTTCGTCGATCCGCGTCTGCGGTACTTCATCGGCGACGTGCGCGACCGCGAGCGCCTGTACCGGGCGATGTCGGGCATCGACGTCGTCGTCCACGCCGCGGCCCTCAAGCAGGTCCCGACCCTGGAGTACAACCCGATGGAAGCGGTCAAGACGAACATCGACGGCGCGGAGAACATCATCAACGCGGCGATCGATTGCGGCGTGAAGAAGGTGATGGCGCTCTCGACCGACAAGGCCGTCAACCCGATCAATCTCTACGGAGCGACGAAGCTCGTGGCGGAGAAGCTCTTCACGCAGGGGAACATCTACGCCGATCCGCGCGGGACGAAATTCGCCTGCACCCGCTACGGCAACGTCATCGGGAGCCGCGGGAGCGTCATTCCGCTCTTCCTCCAGCAGCGCTCCACCGGCAAGATCACGATCACGGACGAACGGATGACCCGCTTCTGGATCACGCTCGCCCAGGGCGTCCGCTTCGTCCTGAAGACCATCGAACAGATGGCGGGGGGCGAGGTCTTCGTGCCGAAGCTGCCGAGCATGAAGCTCAAGGACCTCGCCGAGGTCATCGCGCCCGGCTGCGACATCCAGAGCATCGGAATTCGCGCCGGCGAGAAGCTCCACGAAACGCTCGTGTCCCGCAACGAATCCGCCTACGCCCACGAGTACGACGACCTGTTCGTTCTCGAACCCGTGATCTTCTTCCGGCGGCCGGACTCCTGGCCCTGGTCGGCGGGGCCCCGCATGGCGCCGGAAACCAAGTACAGCAGCGACACCAACGACGCCTGGTTGAGCCGCGAGGAGCTGCTCCGCATGATCGCCGAGTGGGAGGCGGACCACGAGGAAAGCCACCCGCGGAAGCGAATCAGCGACCTCGCGGAGCGCGCCGGCGGCTGACCGCCGCGCGGCAGCGGCCGATGATTCTCGTCACCGGCGCCAGCGGCCTGCTGGGCTCCAACCTCGTTCTCGCCGCGGCAGAGCGCGGACTGCCTCTCGTCGCGTGTCACGGGCGGCGCGCGATCCGGCTGCCCGGCGCCGCGCAACGTCCCGCTCGATCTGCTGGACGAAGCGGCGACCCGGCGGCTCCTCGAATCGATCCGGCCGGCGACCATCGTCCATTGCGCCGCGGCGGCCGACGTCGATTGGTGCGAAACCAATCCCGACGCCGCGTACCGGATCAACGCCGACGCTTCGCGCCGGCTGGCGCTCATCGCCTCGGAGCTCGACGCGCGGCTCGTGCATCATCTCCACGGATTCGGTCTTCGACGGGCGCCGCGGCCACTACGACGAGTCCGACGAGCCGTCGCCCGTCAACGTGTACGGAAAGACCAAGCTCGCCGCCGAGACTCTGGTGGCGGCCGGCGCGCCCGCGAGCCTCGTGATCCGAACCAACTTCTTCGGCTGGAGCCCCACGGGCCGGCGCGGACTGGCGGAGTGGGTCCTGTCCCGGCTCGAGTCCGGGCTGCCGGTGCCCGCGTTCTTCGACGTCCGCTTCTCGCCGCTTCTCGCGACGGACCTGGCGAACCTCGTCCTGGACATGATCGCCGCCGGCCTGCGCGGCCTCTATCACGTGGCGGCCTCGGACTCCTGCACGAAATACGAATTCGCGGTGGAGCTGGCGAGGGCGTTCGACCGGGACCCGGCCGCGATCGAGCGGTCGTCGGTCCAGGCGGCGGGCCTGCGGGCCGAGCGCCCTCGGGACACCTCGCTTCAGACCCGAAGGGTCGTCCGGGATCTCGGAAAGCCGATGCCCCTCGTCGGGTCCGGCATCGAGCGGCTGCGAGCCCAGCGCGACCTCGGATACCGTGACAGACTCAGGGCAATGATGGGAGAGTGACGCCATGCCTCAGATCTCGTTACGGCGAAGGAAGATCGGCGACGCCGCCCCCACCTATTTCATCGCGGACATCTCGGCCAACCACGACGGCAAGCTCGAGCGGGCGAAGAGTCTCATCCGGCTTGTCGCCGAGGCGGGCGCGGACGCCGCGAAGTTCCAGAACTTTCGCGCGCCGGCGATCGTCAGCCGCAGGGGATTCGCCGACCTGGGGGGACAGTTCAGCCATCAGAGCCGCTGGAAGAAATCGGTCTACGAAGTCTACGAGGAGGCCTCTCTTCCCTGGACATGGACCGCGGCGCTCAAGGCCGAATGCGACTCGGCCGGGATCGACTACTTTTCGACTCCCTACGACTTCGAGGCCGTGGACATGCTCGACCCTTTCGTCGAGGTGTTCAAGATCGGATCCGGCGACATCACCTGGCTCGAACTGCTTCGCCACGTGGCGCGCAAGGGCAAGCCGGTTCTCCTCGCGACGGGGGCCGCCGACATCGGGGACGTGCAGCGTGCCGTCCACGCCGTCGTGGAGATCAACCCGAGCCTCGTGCTGATGCAGTGCAACACGAACTACACCGGTGATCCCGGGAACTTCTCGCACATTCATCTCAACGTGCTGAAGACCTACCGCGCCATGTTTCCCGGCCTCGTCCTCGGCCTGTCCGACCACAGCTCCGGCCACGCCGCGGTCCTGGGCGCGGTCGCCCTCGGGGCCCGGGTGGTCGAGAAACACTTCACCGACGATACGACGCGCGAGGGTCCGGACCATCCCTTCTCGATGGACTCCGGCGACCTGGCGCGAAATGGTGGACCGCACCCGGGAGCTCGAGCGGGCCCTCGGCAGCAGCGACAAGATCGTGGCCGGAAACGAGCGGGAGACGGTCGTCATCCAGAGGCGGTGCCTGCGCGCCGCTCGGGACCTCTCCGCCGGCACCGTTCTGACCCGCGAGATGATCGACGTCCTGCGGCCTGCTCCCGCCGACGCCGTCTTCCCGTTCGAAATCGATCGCGTCCTCGGCCTGCGACTGCTCGCGGATCTCGAGGAAGGGGAACACCTGCGCTGGCCGCTGCTCGGCCGACGCGAAGCTGATCCTGTCTTCATGAGGATCCTCTACTTCACGAAGGCCTACACGGTTCACGACGCCCGGTTCCTTCGCGAGCTGGCGGCTTCGCCCCACGAGATCTGGTTCCTCCCGTACTTCCAGGCCGGCGGCGACGACTGGCGCCTCCCCGATCGCGTCCAGTCGCGCGAGCTGGCCCCTCCGCGCGCGCCCGCAGACGGAAGTCTCGACGGCGCGGTCGCGTCCATGGCGGCGTTCGAGGAGATCCTGTCCTCCATCCGGCCCGATGTGCTTCACGCGGGGCCGATCCAGCCCTGCGGCTTCATGGCGGCCCTGAGCGGCTTTCATCCCCTGCTCTCATGTCGTGGGGATTCGACGTCCTGATGGAGGCGGAGGCGTCGGACCGGGCGCGGTGGATCGCGCGCTTCGCCCTGCGCAACGCGGACATGCTTCTTTGCGACTGCCGCGCCGTGCGCGAGAAGGCGTCGGAGATCCATCCCCTCGACCAGGACCGTGTCCTCGAGCTGCCGTGGGGAGTCGATCTCGAGGCCTTCCGGCCGGGACCCCCGGCGGAAGAACGCGGGGCACGATTCGGATGGGGGGAGGAGGCCTTCGTGATCCTCTCCACGCGAGCCTGGGAGCCCCTCTACGGAACGGAGACCCTGCTCGAGGCGTTCCGGCTGGCATTCGAATCGAACAAACGTCTGCGGCTCGTTCTCGCCGGCAGCGGCTCGCTTTCCCCGCGTGTGCGCGATTTCGCCTCCGATCCGGCCCTCCGGAGATCGGTGCACCTGGCGGGCGCCGTCGCGCCAGGAAGAACTCCCGCGCTATTTTCAGGCAGGCGGATCTCTACCTGAGCTGCTCCACCGTGGACGGGACATCGGTCTCTCTGCTGGAGGCCCTCGCGAGCGGTCTCCCCGTCGTCGTGAGCGACCTGGCTTCGAACCGGGAATGGGTTCATCCCGGCGAAAACGGATGGCTGGGGGAGGCGGGGAATCCGGCGGCATTCGCGGCGGCCATCCTCGAAGCGGCCGCCCTGGACCCCGGGCGCCTCACCGCGATCGGCCGGGCGAACCGCTCGGTGGCGGAGGCGAGAGCCGACTGGAGCGAAAACTCCCGTTCTCTTCTCGAGGCCTACGAGCGGCTCGCGGGTCGGTCCGGAACGTGAGGGACCGGGCCTCGAGAATTCTTCGATGCGGGGAATTTCCCCGGAGACGCGCGTGTGACTGAACGCTGCGCCCCTGCGGATTCGGAGAACCTGAAAAGGGTGGAGTACGTGGAGCGCGAATCCTGCGCTCTGCATGCCGCTGCGAACGAACAACTTCGACGGCTGGGCGTCCTGGCGACCGTCCCGGATACGAGGACCGGCCGATCTTTTCGAGTCCTCCGCTGCCCGGCATGCGGCGTCGGCCTCACCAGCCCGTATCCCACGGAGGCCACCGTCGCCTACCTCTACGGGGGGCGCGACTCGGTTCTGAACTTCGATCCGATTCGCGGGACCGTGATCGACTGGCTGAAGGACGTTCTTGCGTCTCGCGAGCTGCGCTGGATCCATCGCGCGGGGGGGCGTCCCGAGGTGAGAAACGTGCTCGATTTCGGCACAGGGAACGGCCGTTACTCTCTCGCCTGCGCTCGTCGGTTCCGACAATCCCGCGTGGACGCGGTGGACTTCGAGTCCGGGCCTCCCCCGTCTCTGGAAGGCGCCGGCTCCGTCCGATATCAGACGGTAGAGGATTTCCGCCGGGGAGACACAAAGTATGACCTGATCCTGCTCCGCCATGTGCTGGAGCACATGCACGACCCTCGTTCCTTCGTGCAGGATCTCGCCAGGCGCCTGACAAAGAAGGGCATTCTCTACATCGAGGTTCCCAATCTGGAGTCGGCCTATCACCGGTACTTCGGTACCCGCACCAACGCGTACTCCGTGCCCTATCACCTCTGGCACTTCGACGCCCGTTCACTGGAGATGGTGATCCAGGCCGCCGGCCTTCACTGTCGGATCGTCCAGAAAGAGATGCCCCTGATCGGCGGCGTCATCTCAGCGATGCTCGGACAGGAGCGGACTCTCGCGCACCAACTCGCCGGAGCCGCGCTTCATCCGGTCCAGATGGTGTTCGGAGTGCTCCAGGGGAAGCCCTGTCTCGCCGCCATCTGCGGCTCCAATTGATCCCGGTCCTCTCCCGAACCCTCAGTCGAAGTTGATTCTCTCCTTCTCGACGACCAGGGGCCTCTTCATGACGCGCGTGTGGATCACGGCAATGTATTCGCCGAGAATCCCCATGAAGAAGAGCTGCACGGAGAATGACAGGAAGAGGCCGATGACGAGAGGGGCAATACCCACCGGAAATTCCCGCCAGTAGACCAGTTTATAAATGAAGTAGGCGACGGCCACCAGAAGACTGAGGCCGGAAAGCAGGAAGCCGAGGATTGTCGCGATGCGCAGCGGCACCTTGGAATGGCTTGTGATCCCGACCATCGCGAGATCGTAGAGGGTGTAGAAGCTGTTCTTCGTCCTGCCGCGTTCCCGCGCCGGTTGGTCGTAGGGGATCGTCGCGACCTCGAAGCCAAATTCGGCGACCAGACCGCGAGTATAGGGATGGGGGTCGTCCAGTCCTCGAAGAAGGTCGACGAAGATCCGATCGTAAAGGCCGAACCCGGTCGCGTGCTGGATGAGCCTTACGTCGGAGAGCCGTTCGATGAGCGCGTAGTATGCCGAGCGAAAGAGAAACATCACGCGCGACTCCCTGCTCGTGCGCTTGACCCCGAGGACGACCTTGAATCCCTGCTCCCACCGCTCGAGAAACGTGGCGATCAACTCGGGAGGATCCTGGAGGTCGGAGGAGAGAACGACGACCGCTTCTCCTCTCGTCTGGAGAACCGCGTGATGGGGAGAGCGCTCCTGTCCGAAGTTGCGGCGGTTGACAATCACGCGCACGTTGCGGTCGGCGGCGGCAAGCTCGCGGAGCGCCTCGACCGTCCCGTCCGTCGAGGAATTGTCGATGAAGATGTGCTCGTACCGGTAGCGGCCGGCCTTCTCGAAGACGGCGCGGACGCGCTGATAAAGCTCGCGGACATTCTGGGCTTCGTTCAGACAAGGCGTCACGACGCTGACCAGCTTCAACGGATTCTCCGAAAGACGAGGAGCCGCTGAAGCGTATAGGAGAAGAACCCCATCGGCAGCGCGAGGACCGCCGCCGCGAAGAGGACGGAGATGCCATGATGATCCGCCCAGCGCAGGAGCGACACGCCGACGACGTAGCTGATCGCGTAGACGGCGAAGAATCGAAAAATCAGGGAGAGGTCGTGCCGCTGGAAGACGAGGCGTCCTGTCGTCTGGAAATTGAACAGGATTCCGAGCACGGTCCCGATCGCCGCGGCAATCGGATAGCGGATGCCCAGGAGAATCAGCGCCGCGAAGAGAGCGTAGCCGAACACGGTATTGAGGGCGGCGACGAGGAGAAAACGGACAAAGCGGATCTGCAGAAGAGAGCGGAGCCGCGCCGCGGCTCGCGGCGGCCTTGGACGGGACTGATCCGCGTCCGAAGCCTCTCCGGCCGTCTCTGCGGGCCTCGCCGCGGATCCTTCAGGGAACATTGCTAGAATTGAGGTCGAGAGCCCAACATAACGAATGAAGACGATTATACTGGCTGGCGGCGCCGGAACCCGCCTCTCGGAAGAAACGACCCTCAGGCCCAAGCCGATGCTGGAGATCGGCGAGCATCCCATCCTCTGGCACATCATGCAGATCTACGCCTTCCACGGCTTCTCGGAATTCCTCGTAGCGCTCGGCTACAAGGGCGACGTCATCAAGGACTACTTCCTGAACTTCTACGCGCGCAACGCGGACGTGACCGTCCGGCTCGGGCGCGGCGAGAACGAGATCCACTCCGCGTCTCCGCCGGACTGGACGATCCACATGATCGACACGGGCCTCGCGACGCAGACGGGCGGACGCCTGCGGCGGCTCTCCCCCTGGATCGGCAAGGAGACGTTCATGGCGACCTACGGCGACGGCGTCGCCGACATCGACCTGAGCGCGCTCGTCGCGTTTCACCGCTCCCACGGGAAGCTCGCGACGATCACGGCGGTCCGCCCACCTGCCCGGTTCGGCGCGCTGGTCCTCGAAGCGGACCGGGTCGCCGCTTTCGCGGAAAAGCCGCAGACCGGCGAGGGGTGGATCAACGGCGGGTTCTTCGTGCTCGAGCCGGAGGTCCTCGACCTGATCGGCGGAGACGACACGCTCTGGGAGCTGGAGCCGCTGAACACGCTGGCGTCGCGCGGGGAGCTGATGGCGTACCGGCACTCGGGATTCTGGCAGCCGATGGACACGCTGCGCGAGAAGCGCCTGCTCGAGGAGCTCTGGCAGTCCGGCAGGGCGCCGTGGAAGTGCTGGACGTGAGCTTCTGGAAGGGCCGCTCGGTCCTCGTCACCGGCGCGACCGGGCTCGTGGGATCCGCGCTCGTGCCGAGGCTGCTCGAGGCCGGTGCGAGCGTCTGCGTGCTCGTGCGCGACTGGGACCCGCAGTCGGAGCTGATTCGCAGCGGGGCCGTCCGGTCCTGCCGCGTCGTCTCGGGCCGCCTGGAATCCATGGCGGACGCCGAGCGGGCCCTGGTCGAGCACGACGTCGAGACGGTCTTCCATCTCGGCGCGCAGACCGTGGTCGGAACCGGGTATCGCAGTCCGTACGGGACCTTCGAGAGCAACATCCGCGGCTCCTACACGCTCTTCGAGGCGTGCCGGCGCCACGCCGGCGCGGTCCGGCGCGTCGTCGTCGCCTCGAGCGACAAGGCCTACGGCGAGTCGGCGGTCCTCCCCTACACGGAGGAGATGCCCCCCCGCGGGCGTTATCCCTACGACGTCTCGAAGAGCTGCACGGACCTGCTCGCGAATTGCTACGCGCAGACCTACGAGCTGCCGATCGTCGTGGCGCGCTGCGGGAACATCTACGGCGGCGGAGACCTGAACTGGAGCCGGTTGATCCCCGGCACGATCCGCTCGGCCCTGGCGGGCCAGGCGCCGGTGATCCGTTCCGACGGCCTCTACCGGCGCGACTACGTCTACGTGGCGGACGCGGCCCAGGCTTACCTGGCGATGGCCGAGAAGATCGAGCTGCCGGAGATCCAGGGCCAGGCCTTCAATTTCGGGCCCGACGAGTCCTCGACGGTCCTCGAGGTCGCCGGGGCCGTCCTGCGGCTGGCGGGACGGAGCGACCTCGAGCCGGTGATCGAGAACAGCGCCCGCGCGGAGATCCGCGACCAGCACCTGGACAGCGGCAAGGCGCGGCGCCTGCTCGGCTGGCGGCCGAAGTGGCCGCTGGAGAAGGGGCTGGAGAAGACGATCGACTGGTATCGCGAGCGCCTCGCGGATTCCCCATGACGAAGTCGGAGCTCCTGCGGGAGCGGATCCTCTCCCTCGTCGCCGAATACGCGAAGGAGGAGTGGCCGGAGCGCCCGTTCGTGCCGGGAGAAACGCCGGTTCCGGTCTCCGGGAGAGTCTTCGACGGCGACGACCTCTCGCACCTGGTCGATTCCTCGCTCGACTTCTGGCTGACGGCGGGGCGCTTCGCCGCGGAGTTCGAGCGGGACTTCGCGCGCCGGCTCGGCCGCCGCGCCGCTCTTCTCTGCAACTCCGGTTCCTCGGCCAACCTCCTCGCCCTGACGACCCTGACCGCCGCCGAGCTCGGCGAGCGCCGCCTCCGGCCCGGAGACGAAGTCGTCACGGTGGCCGCCGGATTTCCCACGACGATCAATCCCATCCTCCAGAACGGGCTCGTTCCCGTCTTCCTCGACATCGAGCTCGGCACCTACAACGTCGCCGCCGATCGAACTCGAAGAGGCGATCGGCCCGCGCACCCGGGCCATCATGCTGGCCCACACGCTGGGAAACCCCTTCGATGTCGACGCCGTCACGGCCGTCGCCCGCAGGCGGGACCTCTGGCTGGTCGAGGACACCTGCGACGCGCTCGGGTCCCTCTACCGCGGCCGCCAGACGGGCACGTTCGGAGATCTCGCGACGTTCAGCTTCTATCCCGCGCACCACATCACGATGGGGGAAGGGGGCGCGGTCGCGACCGACCAGCCGCTGCTGAAGAAGCTCGCGGCCTCCTTCCGCGACTGGGGACGCGACTGCTGGTGCGATCCGGGGAAGGCCGACACCTGCGGCAAGCGGTTCGACTGGCAGCTCGGGCAGCTCCCGCACGGCTACGACCACAAGTACATCTACTCGCACGTCGGCTACAACCTGAAGGCGACCGACATGCAGGCCGCCGTCGGCGTGGCGCAGCTGAAGAAGCTGCCCGGATTCATCGCGGCGCGCAAACGCAACTTTGGCAGGCTCTCGGAGGGTCTCGCGGCGCTGGCCGAGCATCTGATCCTGCCCCGAGCGACTCCGGGGAGCGACCCGAGCTGGTTCGGCTTCCCCATCACCGTCCGCCCCGAGGCCCCCTTCTCCTGCCGCGACGTCGTGGCGCACCTGGAGTCCCGAAAGATCGCGACGCGGCAGGTCTTCGCCGGCAACGCCCTGCGTCAACCGGCCTACCAGGGAATCGCCTGCCGCGTGGTGGGCGACCTGACCAACACGGACATCGCGATGCGGCAGACGTTCTGGATCGGCGTCTATCCCGGGATCACCGACGCGATGGTGGATTACGCCGTGTCGGAGCTCTCCGGCTTCGTCCGCGCCCGCGCCGCCGGCGCCGCCGCCGCCCGCCGATAGCCCGCCATCCTCCCCTGTCATCCCTTCGCTTTCTCCGTGTCATCCTGAGCGCAGCGAAGGATCTGCTTCGGTCGCTTCGATGATTGCCTTCCAGCTCAGGGCAGGCTCTGAGCGCAGCGAAGGATCTGCCCAGGTCACTATCGGCTGATTCGAGGGAGCAGGTTCTTCGTCGCTTCGCTCCTCAGAATGACAGAAAGGGGCGTCCCGGCTCAGTCACAGTGATTTCCCAGGCCGGCGAGGACGGTCCGGATCGCCTCGGGGTAAGCGCGGTGCTCCTGCTCGAGGATCCGCGCGGAGAGCGTCTCCGCATCGTCGCCGGGAAGGACGGGAACTCTGCGCTGCAATACGATCGGCCCGGAGTCCACGCCTTCATCGACGAAATGGACGGTGCACCCGGAGTCCCGCTCTCCCCGCTTCCAGCGCCTGGCGCTGCGCTTCCAGGCCCGGGAACCTGGGGAGGAGAGACGGGTGGATGTTCAGGATCCGGCCCCTGTGGGCGGTCACGAATTCCGGCGACAGGACGCGCATGTAGCCGGCCAGGCAGATGAGATCCGGCGCGAGCGGATCGAGCAGCGCCCGGATCCCCCGCTCGTGCTCCCGGCGATTCATCCCGGGCGGCCGGGGAACGGCGTAGGCCGGGATGCCCCTCCGCTTCGCCTCGGCGAGGCCCGGGGCCCCGGCCTGATCCGAGAAGACCGCGGCGATGCGCGCCCCGGGGATCTCCCCTCTCTCGATCGCGTCGGCGATGGCCTGGAAGTTCGTCCCCCTCCCCGACAGGAGGACGACGATCTTCTTCTCAGGCAAAGTCGATCGTGACGCGCCGGCCTCCCGCGACCACGTTCCCGATGAAGTAGTGGGCTTCCGAGCGGGAGGCGAGCAGATCCGAGATCCGGGGGATCCGATCCGCCGCGGACGAGCAGCACCATGCCGATCCCCATGTTGAACACGCGATGCATCTCCTCCCGGCCGACCCCTCCCTCGCGCTCGAGCAGCTCGAAGAGGGGGAGGACCGGCCACGACCCGGACCGGATCACGACGTCGAGATCGCCGGGCAGAACGCGGGGGATGTTGTCGAAGAAACCTCCGCCCGTGATGTGGGCCATCGCGTGAACCAGGTCCTCCGCGAGGAGGGGCTCGAGCACCTTGAGATAGGAGCGGTGAGGCGCGAGCAGCGCGTCGGCGACCGAGACGCCGCCGAGCTCCTTCAACCGATCGTCCGGCCGTTTGCCGAGCTCCTCGAAGAGGATCTTGCGCGCCAGCGAATAGCCGTTGGTATGGAGTCCCGCCGACGGCAAGCCGATCGCGACGTCGCCCTTCTGCACGCGCGTCCCGTCGAGGATCTTCTCGCGCTCGACGGCCCCCACGATGGTGCCGGCGACGTCATACTCCCCCGCCGGGTAGAAGCCCGGCATCTCGGCGGTCTCGCCTCCCAGCAGCGCCGTTCCATTCTCGCGGCAGGCGCGCGCGATCCCCTCGATGACGGCCGCCAGCACGGCCGGGTCGAGCTTGCCCATCGCGACGTAGTCGAGGAAGAACAGGGGCCGCGCTCCCTGAACGAGGATGTCGTTGACGCAGTGGTTCACGAGGTCCGCCCCGCAGGTGTCGTGGCGTCCGGTCTCGAAGGCGACCTTGAGCTTCGTTCCCACGCCGTCGGTCGACGCGACCAGCACCGGCTCGCGGTAGGAGGAAAAGTCGGGCCGGAACAGTCCTCCGAAACCGCCGACGTCCCCGAGCACCCCGGGCGTGAACGTCGAACGGATGGCCTCGCGGGCGCGGGCGAGGGCCGCGGCCTTGGCGTCGATGTCGACGCCGGCGGCGGCATAGCGGTTCGTTTCCAAGGACGGCAATTATAGGCTTGCGGAAACGTCAGTCCTTCCACCGGACGACGAACCGGCCGATCTCGCGCGAATTCGGGAAGAGCTCCTCGAAGCGCTGGAAGAGCGAAGCGCGAAGCCGATGAAACGGGGGGACTCCGATTCAGAACGACGACCCGGGTGCCCTTTTCCTGGAGAGCTTGAAAGAGAAGATCGGGCCGCTGCAGCGGATCGCGAGGAGCATCGGCGTCGCGGGGCACGGCGTCCGCCAGTCCCGACAGGAAATGAACCTGCGGCGAGTCGGGACCGGCATAGATGGGCCTCCCGCCGCTCTTCTCCTGGACCAGCAGTATCACCGCGCGGTACACCCGGGCATCCTCCGCGGTGACCCGGAAGCCGCCGGCTCGAGGCAGGTCGAGGACGGCCGGAAACTCGAACCGTTCGAAGTGGTCGCCATAGGCGGTGATGAAGCTCGGGTTGGTGAGCAGAAGAGCGAAGAGGAGATAGAAGGCGAGGACGACGGCGTGCACGGCCCGCGGAGGCGCCGGCTCGCTTCCCGCCAGAGCGAAAATCGCGAGAATCACCAGGGGCGCGAAATAGAAGAAATAGAAGGGCACGGCGAATGGGAACTGGAGCAGGCTCATCATTGCCACCAGGCAGGCCAGAAGGAAGATCTTCTGCCGGGTCTCCGCGCTCCAGAAACCCCGGCGATGGGCGTCCGCCAGCCGGAGACACGCCGCGATGACCACCGAGACGCCCAGGAAGCGCGCCGAGTTCCAGGCCGCGCGATAGACGTCCTGCGAGCTGCCCGATAGCCAGAGCGCGGCCGCCAGGGCCGCCGCGAGCAGAATCAGCAAGGGCCGGGCGAAACGGAAGCGGCGGACGGATCCGGCGCCCAGCACGATCGTGTAGGGAACGGCGGCCCAGAAGGCGGAGAGCGTCGGCAGGAAGAACCTTTGTCTCACGTGGGCGCCCGTCCCGAGGACGACCCCCCGGGTGAAATCGGCCATCCCGCCGCCCAGCGCGAACGGAACCAGGAAGAGAAGAATCGGCAGAAGAAGGCCGGCCGCCAGGGGAAGGATCAATCCCATCAACCGCGAGAAGCGGCGCGCGAATGGGCCGCCTCCCTCCAGGTACTCGCGCGAGATCAGAAAGCCGGAGATCGTGGCGGACGGCACCAGGAAATACAGGAATTCCCCTTCGTCGAGCCGGTCCCGGACCATCAGAAAGAGGAATGCCATGAAGAGCGCCAGTCCCGCGGCCTTGAAGAGGAGGAACCCGGAGAGGCGTCGCTGCCCGGGCTGTGTTTCCGCGGGAGCGGAGAGCTGGTGCTCCCGATAGACGAGGAAGAGCAGAGACGCCGCGACGAGATGCGCGCCGGTGACTTTGAAGAGAACCGACACTCCCGCGAGCGCGCCGGCGAGAAACAGCCAGCGCCGGCGCCCCGTCTCGAGGTGGCGCAGAAGAGCCAGCGCGGCCCACGTCGCGAGGAAGAGGTTGTACCAGGAGACACTGTTGGCGGAGTAATTCGGCAGGCTCCAGGCGACGGCGAGCAACGTGACCAGTCCCGACAGCGAGAGGAGGGCCGAATCGCGAGGCAATCGCGTAAACCGCGGGAACGAATCGCGAGAAAGCAGAGAAAGAGGGCAAGTCGAGGCGAGATCATCCGAACACCGAAGACCCTGAAGACCAGCGCGTTCCAGTAGCTGAATCCGCCCGTGTAGATCTCGGGGAAATCGCGATGAGGCATCTCGCCATCCAGGACGTATTGCGCTTCCAGGGCGAGCACTCCTTCATCGTGCGGAGTCCACCCGCGAAGCCGAAAGGGAAAGACGTACGCGGCGCTGACAAGCCAGACCAGCAGGAGGACGAGCCGTCCCCTCTGTCGCATCGGGAGGACCATCTTCAATCCTTCCAACGCACGACGAAGTGGCCGATCACGCGAGATTGAGGGAAGAGCTCCTTGAACCGAGCGACGACCGGCGGCCGAAGGTTGAAAATGTCGGATTTGAGTTTCAAGACGGCGACCCGGGAGCCCTTCTTCTCGAGACTTCGATAAACCTCCCCGGACCGCTCCATCGGATTACGCGGAGAGCCGGGGCCATAGGAAACGGCGTCCGGAAGGCCCGACAGGAAATGGACCTCCGGGGAATCGGGGCCGGCATAGATCGGCCTGCCGCCGCTCTTCTCCTCGACGAGCC
Organism: uncultured Acidobacteriota bacterium; assembly: GCA_963782815.1. Taxonomy (GTDB): domain Bacteria; phylum Acidobacteriota; class Thermoanaerobaculia; order UBA5066; family Gp7-AA6; genus JAWOLE01. The sequence goes on from CAWALG010000016.1 coordinate 233,532, forward strand.
GGATCAACGGGCCGAAGATGGCCGCGTCTTCCGCGGTGACCCGGATTCCACCGGCCCGCGGGAGGTCGAGCACGACAGTCGGATCGTACCGCTCGAACCGCCTTCCGAGAGCGTAGACATAGCCGGTATTCGGCCAGAGCACGGCAAAAAGCAGGTAGAAGGCGAGCATCGCGGCGTGCACCGGCCACGGCGGCTTCAGCTCGGTCCCGACGAGCGCAAAGATCAGGAGCGCGACGAGAGGAGCGATGTAGCAGAAGTAGAGCGGCGCGGCAAACGGAAACTGTACGAGGCCCGTGATCGCCACGACGGCCGCCAGCAGGAAGATCTTCTGCCGGGCCTCCGGACTCCGGAACTCCCGGTGGTGCGACCGGGTGAGCCGGAGAAAGGCGGCGAGGACCGCCGAAACGCCGAGCGAACGGACCGAGTACCAGACCGAGCGGTAGACGTCCGTGGAGCCGCCGGAGAGCCAGAGCGCGCCCGCGAGAATCACTCCGAGGAGCGCCAGGAGGGGTCCCGCGAACCGAATGGGTGGGAGCGACCCTGCGGCGAGGAGACGGTATAGGGAATGGCGGGCAGGAGCGCCGAGAGCGGTGGCAGCCATTCCTGTATGAACTGCACGTGCATGCCGGTCCCCTCGACCATCCCCTGCCAGAGGTCTCCGAGCGCCCCTCCCCGGGCGAACGGAACGAGGAAGAGGAGAATCGGTACGAGCGCCCCGTACGCGAACGGCAGAATCAGACGCATCAGGACCTGGAAGCGGCAGGCAAAGGTGCCCGCGCCGCCGGAGGCTTCGCGCCAGATCAGGAACCGCAGAGCATGGCCGCCGGCGCGAGGAAGTGGACGAACTCCATCCCGCCGAGATGGCTCCGGACCGTCAGGAAGATGACAGCCAGGAAGAGAGCGAGACCCGCAGTCACAAAGAGCAGGTACTTTGAAATGCGGCGCTTCCCCGCAGCCAGGCCCGCCGGCGCGGAGAGATCACGCTCCCGGTAAACGAGGAAGAGGAGAGAGGCCGCAATGAAGTGGGCGCCGGTCACCTTGAAGAGACAGGAGACCCCCGCGAGCAAGCCGGCGAGAAACAGCCAGCGACTCTGACCGGTCTCGATGTGACGCAGGAGAGCCAGCACTCCCCATGTCGCCAGGAAGAGGTTGTACCAGGAGGGAACAGCGCCGAAGTGATTCGGAACGCTCCAGGCGACGGCAAGCAAAGTAATCAGCCCCGAAGCAAGTGGAGAGCCGAACCGGGACGCAACGGCGAAGACCGCGGGCACGAACGCGAGGAAGGATAGAAAGAGCATCAGGCGCAGCGAGCTCAGCCGGACCCGAAGAGGCGAAACGCGAGCGCGTTCCAATAGCTCAGTCCGCCCGTGTAGATCTCCGGGAAGTCGCGATGCGGCATCTCGCCGTTCAAGACGTGTTGCGCCGACAGCGCGAGCACTCCATCATCGGGCGGAATCCACCCGCGAAGCCGAAACGGAAATACGTAGATCGCGCTGACGAGCCAGACCAGCAGGAAGACGAGCCGCCCCCTCTGTCGCGTCGGGAGGGGCACGTTCAATCCCTCCATCGCGCGGTGAATTGGCCGATCGACCGGGAATGAGGGAAGAGCTCCTCGAACCGGGCGACGATCTGCGGCGGAAGCTGATCGGCAAACAGGGGCGCGCGATTCAGGACGACGGCCCGAACACCCTTCTCCTCCAGACGCGAAAGACGTCCTCGGGCCGCTCCATCGGGTCGCGGGGAGAGCCGGCGCCGTAGGACACGGCATCCCGGAGGCCCGACAGAAAATAGACCTGATCGCAGTCGGGGCCGGCATAGATCGGCCTGCCGCCGCTCTTCTCCCGGGCGAGCGGCACCAGCGAGCCGTAAACGGCGGCGTCCTTCGCGCTGACCCGGATGCCGCCGGCCCGCGGAAGGTCGAGAACGGCTGGCGGATCGTAACGCTCGAAGCATTGGCCGAGGGCGTAGACGGAGCCGGGGTTGGCGCGAAGCAGGGCAAAGAGCAGGTAGAAGGCGAGCATCCCGGCATGCAGCCGCCAGGGCGGACGCGGTTCGCTCTCGAACGAGAGCGAAGATCGCGAGCGCGACGAGCGGCGCGAAATAAAGGAAATAGATCGGCGCGCGAAGGGAAACTGGACCAGGCCCGTCATCGCCGCGACGGCGGCCAGCAGGAAGACCTTCTGCCGGGTCTCGGAACTCCAGAACCCCGAACGATGGGCGTCGCGGAGCCGCAAACAAACGGCGAAGACGACCGAGACGCCCAGGAAGCGCGCGGAGTACCAGATGTCCCGGTAGATCTCCTCCGAGACGCCCGACAGCCAGAGCGCCGCCGCCAGCGCGATCGCGAGGAGAGCCCGGAAGGGCCGGACGAACCGGAAGGGCGCCAGAGAGCCGGCTCCGAGCACGACCGTGTACGGAACGGCGGGCCACAACGCGGAGATCGGCGGCAAGGACTCCGGATGAACCGCACGTGGGCGCCCGTCCCCGCGATCACGCCGCGGGTGACGCGCGGGAGCGCGCCGCTCCAAGCGAAAGGAGCGAGGAAGAGAAGGATCGGCAGGAGAACGCCGGCCGCGAACGGGAGAAGCAATCCCCATCAGGACCGAGAACGGCGCGCGAAACGGACCTCCTCCCTCCAGGAACTCGCGCGAGATCAGGAAAGACGCTGATCGTGACCGCGGGCGCCACGAAATTCAGAAGCTCCATCTCGCCGAGATGGCTCCGGACCGTGAAAACAGGAGAGCCATGAAAAGAGAAAGCCCGGCCGCCTGGAACAGCAGGAATGCGGAGGGACGCCGCCGCCCGGCGGGGCCGCCTGGCGGAACGGAAAGCTGTTGCTCCCGGTAGAGAAGAAAGAGCAGAGCCGCGGCGACGAAGTAGGCGCCGATGACCTTGAAGAGGCACGAGATCCCCGCGAGCACGCCGGCCACGAACAGCCAGCGCCGCCGCCCCGTCTCGACGTGGCGCAGGAGGGCCAGCGTGCCCCACGTCGCCAGGAAGAGGTTGTACCAGGACACGCTGCCGGCGAAGTAATTCGGCAGGCTCCAGGCGACGGCGAGCAGCGTGATCAGGCCCGAGAGGAGAGGAGAGCCGAATCGGGACGCGATCGCGAAGACCGCGGGAACGAAAGCGAGGAAGCAGAGGAAGAGGGCCAGGCGAATCGATGTGAGCCGAAGGCCGAAGACCCGGAAGCGCAAGAGCGTTCCAGTAGCTCAGCCCGCCCGTGTAGATTTCCGGAAAATCGCGATGCGGCATCTCGCCGTTCAAGACGCGTTCCGCCGAATGGCCGAAGGCCCCCTCATCGGTCGGAATCCAGCCGCGAAGCCGAAAAGGGAACACGTAGACGGCGCTGATGAGCCAGACGAGCAGGAGGAGGGATCTCCCCGCCGGAGTGAAAGTCCGGCCGGCCGGCAGACCTGCGGACGGCGCCGAGTCGCGGGCTGGCTGTCCGCCGGCCGTGGATGCAGACATCATGCTTCAACGGAGGTTAACCGATTCCGACAGGGACTCTTCGCCACCGGCGCCTACGGAAGCACGGCCTCGACGAACGACATCTCGTCACCCCTCGAGACGCGCCGTATGATCGCCGCGGGGAATCGCCGCGACACCGCCGGTCGAGAGATCCTCGCCCCGCCCGACACGAACCAGCCAGATCACCTGCCCGGCCGGGATGCGATACACCTCTACGAACCTCTGCAACTCACTGGCGAGGACGTATCCCGTCGCGTTCCAGGTCCGGGTGCCGGCGATGCGATACCCGCCGGCGGAACTTTCCCAGAAGCCCTGAAGCCCGGTTCCCGTCAACGCCCTCGGCTCCAGGTAATAGTCGAGAACATTGCCCGTCTCGTAATCCATGAACAGGAGACTTCCGGCGGGAGCGGCGGCCCGCAATCCGTCGATCGCGGCTCTCATCCGGCGAGCGCTGTCACGTTCCGGCGCTCCGAGGACCGTCGAGAAGCTCATGGGCGCAAGGACCGCGACGAGAACGACCGCCGGCCAGAGTCGGCCGGCGCTCATCGCGGACAGCGCCGCCCCGATCGCGGCCGACGCGAACAGGAGCAGAAAGACGGAGTGACGGGTCCCGCCGTAGGGATAGACATCCAGCAGGGACGCTCCCGCATCCGAAAGGAAAGGGAGCGCCAGGAGAAGAGCCGAGGCTCTCCGTTTCTTCACGAGAACGACGAGGCCGACCACGGCAAGGGCACAGGCGATGGCCCCGGCCGTCGCCGAGCCGCACAGGAAGCGAAAGACCGCCGCCGTCTGCCGGAAAAGAAAATCGAGAAGCGTGTCCTGATCGGCCTGGAAGTGCTCCGCCCGCAGCATTCGCGTCACGACGAAGCGTTCGAATGCGCTTCTACGAAGGTCGGCGACCCGGGTCGCGGCGAGCCACAGACAAAGAGCGCCCACGCCGACCTGGCAGGCGGCCCAGGTCTTGACGACGGCGGCCGGGAGCCGGCCCGTTCTCAAACGAACGAGCCCGTAAACGAACAGGGTCAGTGCGACGAAGAACGCCGAGTAATGCGTCAGGACCGCCAGAGAGAGGAACGCCGACGAAGCGGCCACCCGGAGCGGCGACCGCTTTTCCATGGCGCTCTCGAAGAGGAGGAGCGCGGCCGCCATGAGCAGGAGCAGGAGGCTGTAGTCCCGGACTTCCGCTGAGAGCGATACCAGCGCCGGCGAGAAAGAGAGCAGGACGAGGGCCACGAGAGCCGCGGACCTGCTCAGCAGAATCAGGGCCCACCGGTAGGCGACCCAGAGAAAGACGCCTCCCAGCGCGACGGAAAGAAGGCGGAGGAAGAATTCGGAGCTCCCGAGACGAATCCAGAAATGCAGGAGGAGAAAGAAGAGCGGAGGGTGAGCCGGGTCCATGCTCCTCCACCAGTTGGCGTCGAAAACCCCCGGCAGACTGGCCAGGAAAAAATTGACAGCCTCGTCTCCGCTCAGGGACCTGCCCTGCGCCGACAGGATCCGGAGTCCGAAGCCGATCGCGACGATCGCGAGAGCGAAGAGATCGGAATGACGGCGAAGCCACGAGGCGCTCGTGAGCGGGATGCCGACCGCTTCACTCATGGCGGGCCTGGTTCATCGGCGAGCAGCGCGGGAGCGTCCCGCGGGAACTTCGCCGGGCCCACGGCCGCCGCGAAGGCCGCGTCACGTGAGCCCGCCTGTGCGGCGGGAGAGTCCCGAAGCCGGACTTCGACGATGAGGATGTCGCCGAATCGTCCGACAACTGAGAATATGGCGGCCGGAACCTGCCGGGCCAGTTCCGCGAGGAAGCTTCGTCCACGCCGAGACGGATCATCCAGAAACGCTTCCCGGCGGAAAGGCGATAGTTCCTGATCAGTCGTTTGAGTTCCTCGCCAAGCCTTTCGGGACCGGGGGCCCAGAACGCGGATCGGACGAGGCGGTATTCGCGCGTCGGACCGGCGCTCGAACCCGCTGGGATCGAGATAATAGCGAAGGACAAGTCCCGCCTGGCTGTCAGTCCACAGCAGGCTCCCTCGCGGGGCGACGCTCCGAAGATGGTCGACCGCGGCCTTCGTCGGAGAGAGGCTCCGAGGCGGCGACGACCAATCCGGCTTTCCCCAGAGCAGAGGGAGCAGAGCGATTCCGGACAGCAGGACCCGGATATCGGTTCCCGGACGCCGAGACCGCGGCCGCGGCGGCCGCGCCGGCGAAGGGAAGAACGTAGACGGAGTGCCGGGTCCCGCCGAACGGATACAGGGCCATCAAGCCGAAGGCCGCTCCCAGCACGAAGGGAAGAGCGAGCAGGACGGCGGAGGGCCTCCGCTTGAGCGAGAGAGAGACCACTCCGGCCGCGGCGAGAACAGCCATCGACGGCCGCCGCGAACCGCGAGCCGAAGAGATAACGAAAGACAGCCGCCGTCTGCCGGACGAGAAATGCCGAAGCCGTCTCTCGATCGGGATGGAAATAGCTGCTGGCAAACGGTCCGGTCAGGGTCTGCACCGCCTCGGTTCCCCGGAGCGCCGCCACCTGAGTGAAATACAGGAAGAGGTAGAGAGCGGCCGCGCCCGCCTGAGAGACCGCCCAGATCCGGAGGACCCGGCGCGGGGGCCGGTCTTTCCAGAAGCGAACCAGCGCGTACACGAAGAGAGAATCGTGATGAAGAGCGCCGCAAAGTGAGCCAGGATCGCCAGAGAGAGGAGAAGGGAGAATGCGGCCATCCTGGCCGGGGATCGCGCTTCGAGCGCGCCCTCGAACTCGGCAAGCGCGGCGGCGCCAGAGAAAGAGCAGAAGGCTGTATCCGCGCACCTCGGCCGAAAGGGGCAGAAAGGCCGGCGAGAAGGCGACGAAGAGGAGGGCCGTCTGACCCGGCGCTCCTCCCGAAGAGACGGCCGACCCAACGATGGGCAAACCACAGAAATCCGACGCCGAAGACCGCCGGAAGCAAGCGCAGAAAGAACTCCGAGCTCCCGGCGCGCATCCAGAAGTGCAGGACCAGGAAGAAGAGCGGAGGATGAGCGAGAAACCGGCTGTTCTCATAGACATTGATCATACCTGGCGCGCTCGCCGCCTCGACGTGAAGCGCCTCGTCGGGGCTCAGATACCGGTCCCGCGCGGCGACGATCCGAATCACGAAGACGACGGCGACCGCGACGAAGCCGCGAGATCGCCGTGAAGACGAATCCAGTCCTCGACCCGGCGCGCCCCGGTCGAGGAGATCGGGGAATCGAGTCTTCGCTCGAAACCGGACTTCGTCATCAACGCTCGTCTTCCGAAAACTCCAAACGAAGCGAACCGAGGATGCGCGATCAGTCCGGATGGCGGAGGAGCCGGCGGACGGCAGGCGAAGGCGTTCGCATCACGTGACGAGCGACGGGCGCCCCTGCCAGCGGCGCCAGGCGCCCGTCGCGCGGATCTCGTCCATCGCCTCGAAGGCGAGGTCGAGCTCGCGGTCTTCCGTGTAGAAGTGCGGAGACAGGCGGATGCCGACGCCGGGCCGGTAGTCCACGACGACGTCCCGGGCGTTGAGCTCCCGCGAGACCTCGAGCGCGTTCTCGAAATCCACGGCGGCGGTGCCTCCGCGGCGCGCGGGATCGCGGGGCGTGGAGCAGCGCCATCCGCGCTTCTCGGCCAGGGCGATCAGCCGCGATGTCTGCCGCAGCGACTTCTCGCGAATGGCTTCGATGCCCGCCTCCGCCACGATCGCGGGGCCTTCCCGCGCCGCGTAGAGGGCGGGGATGTCCGGCGTCCCGATCAGGAACCGGAAGGCGTCGTCGCGGTAGCGCATCGGAGGCGGCTCGAAATCAAACGGCGCGGGGTGGGCCATCCAGCCGGTCAGCGCCGGCTCGAGCCGGCGGGCGAGATCCGGCCGGACGTAGAGGAAGGCGCCGCCGGGACCGCCGCAGAGCCACTTGAGAACCCCGCCGACGAGCATGTCCGCGCCCAGCGCCTCGACCGAAACGGGAAGAGTCCCGACCGACTGGTAGGCGTCGAGGACGAGGAGCGCGCCGGCGCGGCGGCACTTCTCCGCGATCGGAGCGACGTCGAGGACGAAGGCGCTCTTGAAGAGCACGTGCGAGATCGCGACGAGCGCCGTCCGCTCGTCGATCGCCGCGAGGATCCGCTCCTCGTCGGCGGAGAGCCCGTCGCCGCCGGGAGAAGGCACGACGACGATCTCGGCGCCGAGCCGCGTCGCCAGGGATTCGTAGACGTAGCGCACCGACGGGAACTCCCCTTCGATCATCACGATCCGGTTGCGGGGCGGGGCGTACTCGAGCGAGGAGAGGACGACGGCCGACGCGATCGTCACGTTCGGAAGCATCGAGACGCTCCCCGCGGGGGCGCCGAGGAGCGGCGCGATCCGGTCGCCGACGGTAACGGACATGTCCCACCAGGAGTCCGCCCAGGCGCGCACTCCGCGCGACGCCCACGTTTCCGCGTATTCGGCGAGGGCGCGGCCCGCCGCCCGCGGCATCGCTCCGAGCGAGTTGGAGATGAGATAGGTCGTCTTCTCGAGGATCGGGAACTCGGGGCGAAAACGGAGGAGAGGATCGGAGGAATCGGGTGATCGAGTCATCGGGTGATCGGGTGATCGGGGCCGACGCGCCGGCCGGCCTTGTAGATCGCGGAGATGGCGCGGACGTTCTTCACGTCGGCGAGAGGGTCGGCGTCGAGGAGGAGCAGGTCGGCGCGCTTGCCGGATTCGAGTGTTCCGCGGTCCTTCTCGAGGCCGAGCGAGCGGGCGGCGGTCTCTGTCGCCGCCCGGATCGCCTCCAGAGGAGAGAGGCCGGCCTTCACGTACAGGTCCATCTCGATCGAGACGCCGAGTCCCGGAAAGGCCCACATGTCGGTGCCGAGCGCGACGGGGACCCCCGCCGCGTGAAGGCGCGCCAGGTTTTCCCGGAGCGCCGGCAGGCGCTCGCGCACGTTTCGAGAGTTCGGATAGCGGCGCGCGTACCCCTCCGAGTATGCGGGCGCGCGGTACCGCGTCACGACGGACGCCGGAAGTCCTTTCTCCGCCCGAGGATCGGAGAGCACCCGCTCGACGAACGCTCGCGTGTCCGCCAGGAACTCGAAAATGTCCATCGTCGGGATGTAGAAGACCGGGCGGCTCTTCATCACGCCGAGGGTCCACTCGTCGAAGGGGCCGAGCACGCCGTGCGCGAGCGCCGTCGCGCCGCGCGTGACGGCTTCCTTCGCGTCGGCGGGGTTGGGCGCGTGGACAATGACGCGGAGGCCGGCCCGGCGCGCCTCCTCGATCAGGGATTTCGCGACGTCCGGCGTCATCCTCGGAAGGCGCGGGAGCGGATCGCGGCACCACCCCATGTCGTCGAGCATCAGCTTGATCTCGGCGGACTCCGAGCGTCTTCGCGCGGCGCACGGAGGCGCGGGCCCGCTCCGGCGTGTCGGGAAAGCGGTCGAGGTTCGCGTCCGGCGCCTCCCCCTGGTCCCACCAGCCCCCCTTCGCCGTGAAGATCGGCGCCGCGGGGAAGACCTCCGGGACGTCCGTCCTCCCCTTCGCCGCCGCTGCGAGCTTCCCCGCCGCCGCCACGTCCTCCGCCATCAGGCGAACGGACGTGACGCCCCAGCGGAGCATCTGTTCAGGTCGGCGTCCGACTCCGCGTGGACGTGAGCGTCGATCAATCCCGGGAGGATCCACTTCCCCTCGGCGTTGATGACCTCGGCGCCGGCCGGCAATCGCGCCACGCTCTCGCGGGTGACCGGCGTGATCTCGGCGAGGCGCTCCCCCGAGACGACAACCAGCATGTTCGCCTTCGGCGGCGCGCCGCTCCCGTCGATGACGGTCACGCCCCGGAAGGCGATCGTGGTCGCCATGAGCAGAAAGGGTGTCATCGAGACTGCGCCCATGGTAGCGCACGTGACGAGCTTTCCCGTCCGGCGATCAGATCCTCGCGGGAGGATGAGTCCGAAGCGTGCCCATCGCCACGATGCTCTCCAGCCCGCGCTCCGTGGAGGCCCGAACGCTCATCACGTCATCGGGCCCGATCGGGCGCGCGTCCACCTCGAACGACCAGCGGAATGCCCCGGCCTCGGCCGGCGTCGGCTCGCCGAGCGCGACCCGCCGGTTGTTCACGAAGAAGAGCGACGCGAGAAACGCGGGGGGTCCCTTCCACGACCCGCACCCATCCTTCCGCTCGGAGTCTCCCCTCGGCGTCGACTCCATAGTGATCGGCGTCGCCCCACGGAAAACAGGTCGCCTCCGGAAGCGAAGCGGCGGACGCGTCCCGGTCGGTCACGAGGTAGAGATCCTGGAGGCCGGCGAGACCCCGCGGAATCCTCGACACGAACAGGGCGCCCCCCCCGGCGTTGCGGATCGTCCGCCGAACGTACTCCTCGGTGACGTAGGTCGTTCCGTAGATCTTCTCGTCGAGCCGGTCGCTTTCGCTCTCCGGCAGATACAGGATCTCGCCGGACCGGCCCGCTCCCTGATCGGCGAGCAGCTCGACGCTCAGGGCGCTGAACATCAGCACTCCGCCGGGCTCGAGGCTCGCGAGCAGGGTCTCCATCCAGGCCTGGAACAAGGCGTGCGGCACGTGGCTGAAGAAGGAAGCGGCCGCGATCAGCGGAAAGCGCCCGCCGGAAAAGGAGGCGGGATCGGCGCTCGACACGAGTCCTCGGACTCCGAACGTCTCCCGCTGGAAGTCGACGGCATCGGGGTGGATTTCGCAGACGAGGACCCGTTCGGGATCGATCTCCCTGACGAGGAAGCGCGTCACCCGGCCATACCCGCCCGCAAAGTCCAGCATCGATCCGACGTGCTCGAGGCCACCGAAGAGCCAGGCGGCGACGCTCCGGATGGCCAGAAAGATCTCCCATCCCTTCTGGTAGTAGAGGATCGCCGCCGCGTCCTCGCTTCCCCGCAGCGATGCGAGGTTGTAGCGATACATCTCGTCGGCTCCATGGATCGCGGTGATGAGCGGCGGCGACGGCCCGACGAGAGCCTCCACGAAGTCCCGCGTGACAGGGCTCCGAGCGCATGGATCGAAGGCGTTCGGCGCCGGGAGCGTCATGCCGGCCTGCGTCGAGGCTAGCGGGCTTCGAGCGCGCGTTCCTTCTCGCGCTCCTCTTCGGGGACCTCCACGGGGTAGATGCCGGTGAAACAGGCGGTGCAGGTGGACTGCTGCGGGACGGCCGAAGGCCTGCAGCATTCCCTCGGCCGAGAGATACCCGAGGCTGTCGGCCTCGATGAAGTTCCGGATGTCCTCGACGGACTGGGTCGAGGCGATCAGCTCCCGGCGGGTGGGCGTGTCGATGCCGTAGTGGCAGGAGGCGGTCGTCGGCGGAGAGGAGATGCGCACGTGCACCTCCTTGGCGCCGGACTCCCGCAGCATGCGGACGATCTTCTTCGACGTCGTGCCGCGGATGATCGAATCGTCCACGAGCACGATCCGCTTGCCCTCGACGACCTCGCGCACCGGGTTCAGCTTGACCTTGACGCCGAAGTGGCGGATCGCCTGCTTGGGCTCGATGAACGTGCGCCCGACGTAGTGGTTGCGGACGAGGCCGAGCCCGAACGGGATGCCCGACTCCCTCGCGTAGCCGAGCGCCGCGTACAGGCCGGAGTCGGGCACGGGCACGACGACGTCGGCCTGCGCCGGGTACTCCCGGGCCAGCCGCGCGCCGAAGGCCTCGCGCGTCGCCGCGACGCTCCTCCCGAAGACGAGCGAATCGGGGCGCGCGAAATAGACGTGCTCGAAGATGCACGGGGTGTGCTGCGGGAAGGCGAACCGGTGCGACGTGAAGCCTTCCCGCGAGAGCTTGACGATCTCGCCCGGCTCGACGTCCCGCTCGAACTTCGCGCCGATCAGGTCGAACGCGCACGTCTCCGACGCGACGACCGGAGACCCCTCGCGGATGCCGAGCGAGAGGGGCCGGATGCCGTTGGGGTCCCGCGCGGCGAAGATCCCCTCGGTCGAGAGGATCAGGAGCGAGTAGGCTCCGCGCACCGTCAGCAGGGCCTCGGCGATGGCCGCGGTGAGCGTGGGCTCCTTCGAGCGGGCCACCAGGTGCAGGATCACCTCCGAGTCCGACGTCGTGGTGAACATCGCGCCCGATCGCTCCAGGTCCGCGCGGATCTGCCGCGCGTTGACGAGGTTCCCGTTGTGCGCGAGCGCCAGCGGCCCGCGCCCGGTCGCGAACACGATCGGCTGGGCGTTGATCAGGAGCGAGGCGCCCGCGGTCGAGTAGCGCACGTGGCCGATGGCCGTGCGGCCGGGCAGACGCGACAGCCGCGCCTCGTCGAAGACGTCGGCGACGTAGCCCATCTCCCGCTCGATGTGGATGTGGCCGTCCTCGAGCGTCGCGATGCCGGCCGACTCCTGCCCGCGGTGCTGCAGGGCGTAGAGACCGAGGTAGGCGATGTTGGCGGCGTCCTGCGAGTCGCAGACGCCGAAGACGCCGCACTCGTCGCGGAACCCGCCGGAGAATTCCATCTGTTGGCGATTTTAGCATCTGTAACCCGCATTTCTTCGGCGCGCGTCTAAACGGCTGTGAGACGCGCGACTCGAATCGCCTCCGCGCTGTTGGCCGCCGCCGGCCTGCCGTGCGCTCTGGGACTCACCGCTGCCTCTTCGCCGAGCGAAAGCCACGTCCACGACGACTCGCGAGACCGCGCTTCACGTCCTGAACCGCCTGGGCTTCGGTCCCCGTCCCGGCGACGTGGAGCGGGTGCTGGCGATCGGCGTCACCGCCTACATCGACCGCCAGCTGAAGCCGGAGGAGATCGCCGACACCGCCGTCACGGCCCATCTCAAGCGATTCCCGACGCTCGCCATGACGACGGCGGAGCTGTTCGACAAGTTCGAGCGGCCGTTGCGCGAGGCGCAGCGCGAGAAGAACGAGCTGCGAGCTCGCCGAGCCGAGGCCGACCCCTCGCCCGCGGACGAAGCGGAGAGGATGCGGCAGAGGGTCCCGTTCGAGATCGCGGCCGCGCCGGGTGATCGAGGAGCTGACGCAGGCGCGGATCCTCCGGGCCTGCGAATCGGAGCGGCAGCTGAACGAAGTCCTCGTGGACTTCTGGATGAACCACTTCAACGTCTTCGCGGCCAAGGGGCTCGACCGCGTCTTCATCACCTCCTTCGAGCGGGACGTCGTCCGCCCGCGCATCTGGGGACGATTCGAAGACCTCCTCCTCGCGACGGCGAAGTCTCCGGCCATGCTCTTCTACCTGGACAACGCCCAGTCCGTCGCGGACGAGGCCCACCGCCCCGCCCGGCCAACCCCTTCCGGGCGCGGCCTCTTCGGCCGGGGCCTCTTCGGAATGCGCGAGGCGGCGGCGAACCCGAACCGGCCTCCCGGCGGATTGAACGAGAACTACGCCCGCGAGCTCATGGAGCTGCACACGCTCGGCGTGGACGCCGGCTACACGCAGAAGGACGTGACGGAGCTCGCGCGCGTCCTGACGGGCTGGTCCATCGTCCGTCCCGAGCAGGGCGCCGGCTTCCTCTTCCGGGCGGCTCTTCACGACGTCGGCGCCAAGACAGTCCTCGGCCACGCGTTCCCCGCCGGAGGCGGGATCGAAGAAGGCGAGACGATGATCCGGATCCTCGCCCGGCATCCCGCGACGGCGCATCGCCTCGCCTATCAGCTCTGCCAGCGGTTCGTCGCGGACGACCCTCCAAGCGCCCTCGTGGACCGAGTGGCGAAGAAGTATCTCGAGACCGGCGGCGACCTGCGGGAAACGGTTCGCGCCGTCGTCACGAGCCCCGAGTTCTTCGATCCGCGGTACTACCGCGCCAAGGTCAAGTCGCCGTTCGAGTATGTCGTGTCGGCCGTGCGCGCGCTCGGCGCCTCCGCCGACGACACGCTCCCGATCGCGCGCCAGCTCGCGCAGATGGGCGAGCCGCTCTACCTGTGCCAGCCGCCGACCGGCTACTCCGACACCGCCGCCGCCTGGGTCAACACCGGCGCGCTCGTCGCGCGCTTGAACTTCGCCCTCCAGCTCGCGGCAAACAGGCTGCCCGGCACCTGGACGGACGTCGAGCGGCTCGTCCCGCCGGAGAGCGCCGCGGATGCGAAGACGGCGGCGGACGCTCTCTCCTGCGCTCTCGTGGACGGACAGGCTCTCCTCCGAGACGAGACGCAGTCTGGAGCAGAGAATCGGGGAGGGCAACCCCCGACAGTCGCTCCCGCTGATCGCCGGCCTGATCCTGGGGAGCCCGGAGTTTCAACGACAGTGACAATGAGAAGAAACCGGCGCGAACCCGCCCCTGTCATTCTGAGGAGCGAAGCGACGAAGAATCTGCTCCGCCTCGATCAGAGCGACTGGGCAGATCCTTCGCTTCGCTCAGGATGACAGCGGAAGGACGACATGATTGATCGAAGGTTTCTCTGAAGTCGGGCGGGTTGGCGCTGGTGGCGGAGGGTTTCTGCCGAAGGTGTTCGTGCGGATGGCGGAGGCGGCGACGCCACCGAGCCAGCGAAGGTCCTCGTCGCCATCTTCCAGCGCGGGGCGGTGGACGGGTTGAACGTCGTCGTGCCTTACGGCGAGAAGATCTACTACGACGCGCGGCCTTCGATCGCGGTCCCGCGGCCGGGCTCGGGCGAGGACGCGGCCCTGGATCTGGACGGATTCTTCGGTCTCCATCCTTCGCTTGCGCCCATCCTTCCGCTCTTCAAGGACCGCGTCGGCGGCGTTCGTTCATGCGGCGGGGAGTCCCGACGCGACCCGCTCGCATTTCGACGCGCAGGACTTCATGGAGTCGGGGACGCCCGGCGTCAAGGCGACGGCCGACGGCTTCCTCTGCCGCGCGATCGCCGGGAAGCCGGCGGAAAGGCCCTCTCCCCTGCGGGCCGTTTCCCTCACGCCGGCTCTCCCGCGCATTCTCGCGGGCCGCGCCGGCGCCGTTGCCATGGGCAACATCGCGCAGTTCGGCATCCGCGCCGGCGACGCGACGCCCGCCGTCTCGGAGTCCTTCGAGTCCATGTATGCCGAGGCCGTCGCCGGCGCCCTCGGGGACACCGCGAAGGAGTCCTTCGACGCCGTGCGGATCCTGAAGTCGTCCGACCCAACGAGGATCGCGCCGGAGAACGGCGCCGCGTATCCCAACAACCCGTTCGGCAACGCATTGAAGCAGATCGCGCAGTTGATCAAGGCGGACGTCGGGCCTCGAGGTCGCCTTCACCGACGTCGGCGGCTGGGACACGCACGCCGGCGAAGGGGGATCGCAGGGCCAGCTCTCCAACCGCCTGCGCGATTACGGCCAGGCGATCGCGGCGTTCGCGAAGGACCTCGGCTCGCGCATGGCCGACGTCACGCTCGTCACGATGTCGGAATTCGGCCGGACCGTGAAGGAAAACGGCAACCGCGGCACCGACCACGGCCACGCCAACGTCATGCTGATCCTGGGCGGCGGCGTCAAAGGCGGCAAGGTCTACGGCCGCTGGCCCGGCCTCGACTCCTCGCACCTCTACGAGAACCGCGACCTCGCCGTCACGACGGACTTCCGCGACGTCTTCGCCGAGATCCTCGCCAAGCGGCTGGCGATCGGCAACCTCACGCCCGTCTTCCCCGGCTACGCCCTGGACGAGAAGAAGCGCCTCGGTATCATCGCCGTTTAGGAGCAACGCCGGCGGCTGGTGGCGCCAACCACGCCACCCCATCCATCCGCGCCATTCGGGCCATCAGGTAAGAGTAAGAATGGTAAGATTACTGCTGGAGGCGTGCGATGCGAGTGACGTCGAAAGGTCAGGTCACGATCCCGATCAAGATCCGCCAGGAACTCGGCCTGCATCCGAACACCGAGGTCGCCTTTGAGATCGCCGGCAACGCGGCCCGAATCAAGAAGGTCCGCCGGGGGGGACGGGGCGAAAAGCTCGTCTCCCACCTCAAGGGGCGAGGGACCGTCCGGATGAGCACGGATGAGATCCTGGCCTTGACGCGAAGATGAATCCCGGCGCTGTCCTCGTTGACAGCAACGTTGTTCTCGATATCCTCACGGAGGATCCGCTCTGGTTTTCCTGGTCGGCGCGGGCGCTCGCGAGATGCGCCGACGAGGCCCTCGGGATAATTCACGGACATACGGCCGAAAGACGTGCATCTCGACGAGAGATAAGCGAGCTGTTGCACCGGGACCGCGTGCCGCTAAGGTAGAGCTTATTTCCGCGAGAGATTTTTCGTCGGGACGCGGAAGGCCGACGACGGCGATGCCGGCGGCATCGCAGAGGAGGCCTGACGAAGTATCCGGCGGAAAAGATCCGCGGGACGGCTGGAGTCGTTGACTTGAAGTCCGTCTTCCCCGGTTACGACCTCGCCCGGGAGAGGCGCCTCGGCCTCATCGCCTGAGCCAGAAAAACCCCACGAAACCACCAGAAAACCCCAAAGACTTCCCTTCTCTGACCTCCCATCCTTGCAATCGAAGCGGGCGCTCAATCGAGGGCGTCCCGCAAAGACAGGGAGGAAGTCATGAAAACCCTTTTCGCGATCTGCCTGGTCGGCATTCTCGTTCTCGCCGGATGCGGCGCAGGGCCCACGGCTCCGACTCCCCAGCAAAACGTCGAAGTGACGCCGGTGCCGGCGCCGGCGCCAACCCCCGAACCCTGCCGACCGTGGCCGAAGTGCCAGGGATGAGCCGCGGCTACCTGTCGGTCGCGGCGCGGCCGGGCTCGAGCCCGGCGAGCCGGCGGTCGCGCACGCGAGACAGGATCAGCGGCAGAAACGAGGGAGCCGGCGAACGTCATGAGCCTGTCGGAGCCTTGAAGGTCTTTCCGTCCCGGTTTCGATGTGCTACAAACAATTGAGATGCCGTCGGTTTCCAGGGTCGCCGTGGGAACATCCTCCAACGCCGTGGAGCGTGCTGAGGCGTTCGGGCTCGATCTGACGCACCTGGTCGAGAACCTGAGGCGAACCCCGACGGAGCGCCTCCGTTGGGCGGAGCGAACTCTGCACTCAATGGTCGCCTTCCAGGAGGAGGCTCGGCGGGCTCAGCGACCCGGCTCCAAACAGTGAGCGGTACGCAGATCGAGGCGATCCTGACCCGGCTTGCTCGGGCGGGCGTGGATTTTGTCGTCATCGGCGGTGTCGCGGGCCTCGCCCATGGGTCGGCGCGCGTCACCTTCGACGTCGACATCTGCTACAAACGAACGTCCGAAAACATCCATCGCCTCTGCGACACGCTCGCGCCTCTGCACCCGCGTCTTCGAGGCGCTCCGGAGGGTTTGCCATTCCGCTTCGATCCTGAGACCGTGAAAGCCGGGTTGAACTTCACCCTGACGACCGACCTGGGGGCCGTCGATCTGTTGGGAGAAATCTCCGGCCTCGGCGGCTACGAGGGCGTCAAAGCCACGTCAGAGACTCTTCCACTGTACGGCCTCGAAATGGATGTCCTCTCCCTCGAGGGCCTTCTCATCGCAAAGCGCGCCGCGGCTCGAGGCAAGGACAAGGAAGCCATCGTCGAACTCGAAGCACTGCTCGAGCTCAGGAAGAAGCAGCCTCCGGGCTGACGCCGAGCGTCGAGAGTTGGCGATCGTGGCGCCGGCTCAGCAGGAGTTGGCTGGTCACAGACCGATCAGCGCCAGGAGCATGTCCCACTGGGTGTCCCAGGGGTCCCCCTGCGTCCCGAGGAAGGCGTCGGCCTTCGAGCCGGTCGCGACGGCCGTGCCCCACTCGACGAACTCGTAGCAGGCGCTGATCGCGAGACACACGCTCGTCGTCAGGAAGAAGAGCCAGCCGCGGGAGCGTAGAGGCGTCTTCCTCAGGAGGACCTCCCGGACGAGGATCGCGGGCACGAAGCCCTGCGCGAAGTGCCCGATCCGATCGTAGTGATTGCGCGCGAAGCCGAAGAAGTCCTTCATCCAGTATCCGAGCGGGACCTCCGCGTACGTGTAGTGCCCCCCGACCATCAGGATCAGCGCGTGCACGAAGATCAGCCGGTAGGCCAGCGCTGTCAGCGGGAATCGGCGATACGTCGCGACGAGCACCGGCACCCCAACCAGGATCGGCGCCGCCTCCAGAAACCACGTGAACCGGTCCTTCGGTCCGATTCCGGAAAGAATCAGCAAGAGCGAAAGCAGCGCGAGGAGAGCCGCCGGTTCCCGCCTGCTCTCGTTCACCAGCGTTCTGGTTCTTGCCGATGATCGCGGGAAACGATCAGCTCAGCGCAGTCCATCGACCAGATACAACTCGGAGAGATTGCGGTTCCAGGAATACGCGTAGGATCGGCCATCCGGCGTCACGCGAACAAGGACCGCCGCATCGAACCCCGGATTGGACCGGTGGATCTCCTTCCAGAGACGCCGCCGCCCCGTCTCCGGGTCGAGGAGCCAGACGCCCACCGGACTGCCCGCTCGATAGACGTAGATCTCGCGGCCGTCACTGCTCCACTGGACCGGTTGATCGCCGGCTTCGAGGCCGCGAATCGGGCGAGGCTCTCCACCCTCGACCGGGTAGAGCGCGCAGGTTGTCGCCGCTCCCGCGATTACGAACCGGGCGTCGGGCGACACCGCGCGGGTGTTGGGTGTGATGGCGGCGCCGCAATGGCCGACGCCCTCCGGTGTCACCGGCTGCGGGCCGCCTCCACGGATTCCTTGAACGTACAGGCGAACACGATGACCGGGTTGTGTGGCCGCGAAGAGAATCCTCCTCCCGTCGGGAAACCAGCTCGCGCCCCAGATCCGATCGAATTCCTGGTGTTCGAGCGTCTGCGGCTCACCGGCTCCGGTCGGAATCAGAACGAGACGAAGCGGCAGTGCGCCCTCGAGGGTCGACAGAGCGAGAACCCGACTCCCGTCCGGCGAGATCGCCGTTGCGTGCCCCTCGCCGAGCCGCACGGCCGGCGAGCCGTCGGTCCTTCGCAGGTAGATGGAGCCGTTCGGCCCTCCCCCCTCCCACACCTCGGTCATGATGACAGTCCGTCCGTCGTCGGAGATGTCGGAAAGCCAGGACCCGTCGAGCCAGGAGAGATCTCGCTCGATGCTCTCTCCCGGAGCGGCGGCCATCAGTGTGGATACCGGGTTGTGGCGCGACAGCAGCACGCGGCCGTCGCGCGAGATGTCGTGAAGCTCCAGGTCGCCGGGCAAGCGAGTCACGAGGCGGCGCCTTCCCGAAAGATCCACCGCGTAGAGTGAGTTCAACATGCCCCGCCCTCGATCGACCGCGCTGTACCAGATTTCGGCTCCGCCCGTCGTCCAGGAGGGAATCGATCCTCCCGCTCCTTTCGAGAGGATCTTCAGGCCGCCCCCCGAACTCTCGACGATCGCAAGGTCCTGGTCCTTGAAAAACGCGATCTGATCGCCTCGAGGGGAAACCCGAGGCGCTGAAAGGAGAGTGGAGGCGACGGTTTCCAGCAACACCCGTCCGATCGGGAACTCGAGACGCCTCGTGCCTTCAATCAAACGCACCGCTGCCAGGGTCTTGCCGTCGGGAGACCAGTCGGCGCTCACCCAGGGCATTCCCTCGAGGACCTCGCGGGGAACGCCGCCCGCCAACGGGACTCGCGCGAGGGTGCCCACATCCGTGCCATTCGTCTTCAGGAGCTCGACGGCCATCTCTCCGGCCGAGGAAATCGCCACGATTTCGGCGCGACCGAAGCCGAGGGCCCGCGACTCGGGGCTGTCGGTGCGCGTCGAATAGATCTGCCGCTCCTCACCGCCCCAGGATGCGCTGTAGACGATCGTCTTTCCGTCGGGAGCGAATCGCGCGTTGCCCAACTCGCCCTGGCGGAACGTCAGGCGTTGGAAGTACGGGGGTGAGGCGCGCTCTCCGCCGCCGGCGCGAAAACCCAGAATGTAGACGCCGGAGACAGCCACTCCGGCGGCCAGCAAGGCGGCGGCCCAAAGGCGCCACCGAGTGTTCGCCGGCCCGGGCGACACGAGCCCCGCCTCCGAGAGGCGATCCCGCATTTTCGACAGTTCCCGCGCCAGGTCTTTCGTGGAGTCATAGCGATCCTCCGGTTCTTTGGTCAGGCATTGCTCGACGAGCCAGCGCAGCGGGGCGGGAACTCGAGGACTGATCTCGCCGACCGGTGTCGGTTCCTCGTGCAGGATCGCCGAAAGCGTGTCCACGGCGGTCCCCTTCTGGAACGCCCGCTTCCCCGTCGCCATCTCGTACAGGATCGAGCCGAAGGAGAACTGGTCGGAGCGGAAGTCCGACCAGCTGCCCGCCTGCCTGCTCGGGGGACATGTAGCCGACCGTTCCCATGACCACGCCCGGCGTCGTCGCCGTCTGCGTGGGCAGATTCGTCTCGCCCCCGCTTCCCGGTCCCGCGTGAGTCAACTTCGCCAGGCCGAAGTCGAGGATCTTCACCAGCCCGTCCTTCGTCACCATGACGTTCTCGGGCTTCAGGTCCCGGTGCACGATCCCCGCCTCGTGCGCCCGCGCCAATCCCTCGGCCACTTGGGTCCCGACCTGGAGCAGCTTCTTGATCGGCAGAGCGCCTGCCGCGACCAGCTCCCGAAGCGTCTTCCCCTCCACCAGCTCCATGGCGATGTAGGAGACGGATTCCTCCTGCCCGATGTCGTAGATCGTGACGATCGAAGGGATGATTGAGAGACGAGGCCGACCGCGCCTCCGTCTCGAACCGCTTCAGACGCGAAGGGTCGGAGGCCACTTCCGCCGGGAGCACCTTGATCGCCACCTCGCGCGAGAGCCGCGTGTCCCGCGCCCGCCACACCTCCCCCATCCCGCCCGCGCCGAGCGGCGAGATGACTTCGTAGGGACCAAGGCGTGAACCGGCGGCGAGCGTCATCTCAGTTCACCAAACACATTTCGCAAATCACAAACCGAGTGACATGCGACATGCGGCCTGCGACCGAGCCGGTTTCCAGCAGGGATGTCACGGACTGCCGGAATTCTATCTCCCGGCCGGGAGACTCAGAACGAGACGCGGATCGTTCCGCGGACCGAGCGCGGCTGCTGGCGGCTGGTGGCCTTGCCGTACTCGGGGTTGTTCTGTTCCTGGTTCGGATCGAAGAGGGACTTCGGATAATCGGCGGGCGGATAGGTGGACCAGACGTCGTCCCGCGAAGTGCGGATCTGATTGTTGAAGAGATTGAAGACGTCAAGCTGCGCCGTCACGGTCAGGGGCCCGATGGTCAACGGGTAACCGAGAGTCAGGCTGGCTTCCCATGTCGAAGGAAGCCTTCCGTCGGTTCCTTTCTGGACCAGTTGGACGTCGGAGAAGCCTTGGCTGAAGTATCCGATTCTCGAGATCGGCGCGCCCGACTGGAAATAGGCCCGAATGCCCACCCAGAGCTTCCATGGCGTCGAGTAGTAGCCGTCCAGGCGAAGGTTGTGCGGCCGATCCTGATAAAGGCGCCCATAGCTGTTGTGGATGTAGGCCGGATAGTCGAAGTCGGCGTTGATGCCGGGAGAGGTCTGACCCATCTCGATCTGGCTCACCTCGCCGTCGTAGTTGCCGCGCATGGACGAATAGACATAGGAGGCCTGAATCCAGAACTTCTCGCTGAAGGATTTGCGGGCGAGGATCTCGATTCCACGATAGATGCGGCGCGCTGTCGGAACGGGCGGGATCGTGTCGGTGCAGTCCCGGAAAGGGGTCGCAGCCCGTTGCAGCCCGGAAGGTCGCCGCGTGCGATCTTGCCGTTCGAGCCCGGGTTCATGATCCCGCAGTAGTTGAAGTCCGTCTCGGGTCTGTGTAATCCAGATCGCACCGGTCCTCGATCGCCCGCCCGAGGGTGCGATACGTGCCCTTCAAAGCGATCGAGAAGGTGGGATCGAGCAGCCTCTCGACGCCGATCGTGTACTCGTCCTGGTAGATCCCTCTCAGGCCGCTATCCACCGGTTCGGCGGAGGCGCTTCCCGAAAAAGTGGGCTTATCGTGTCCGAAGACGTCCGGGTCCTGGACGACACTCACCGGGTCGAAGTTGTAGGTGTACGCCCTGAGCGAGGCGCCGTAAGCTGCGACCGAAAGGATAGGTCGGGAGAGCGTAGTAGAAGCGGCCGGCAAAGGCATAGACCTTGGTTTTTCCGTCCTTGCGTCGGATCCCAGACGATCCCCAGGCGGGGCTGCCACTCGGCCGTCGTCTTGATGACGGAAACATCCCGATAGTCGCGGATGTCCTCCTGGTCCCATCGCAGACCCGCGTTCAGAGTCAGGCCGGGCAGGAGCCGCCACGAGTCCTGCACATAGGCGCCGAGGTCCTTCGCTCGGGAATTGACGGGGTTGTCCACCGGCGTCAAGTCTGTCGGGTTTGCCGCGATAGAATTCGTGCCGGTAATAGATTTGACCGTACTCGTTTAGGCGGCGCACCCGCTGCCCTCCGGAAAAGGCGTTGACGGCGTGGGTCTTTGCGTCCTGGTAGTCGCCGCCGAGCTTGATCTCGTGGCTGCCGACGTAGAGGTTCAGGTCGGCCGCGGAACTGGTCCCGCGTGGAGGTGTTTTGGTTGCTCGCGCCAGAAGGCCGACCCGAATCCGCCGGTGACGAAGTTCGTGCGCCGGGGGCAGCGTTGCAGCGCTTCTTCCGGCGTGCCGCCTTCGCACGTGAGGTCACGAAGTTGAACGGCCTTGCCGGACTCCGCCGTTGTCAACTCGTACCGGTCTTCGTGACGCGATCCCTGAAGAGCCAGCAACGCGCTGGAACCGAAGAGCTGAGTCCCGCGCAAACTGTAATCCGTGCCGCCGATGCGGCGCGTGGCCTGCCAGGTCCCCGGGTCGGGATTCGTGATCAGGAACGTCGAACGCCCCTGACGCGGATCGGACCCGCCCGCTCCGGAGTTGGTCGTCGGATCGGCCAGGACCATCCCGACGAGCGTCGTGCCCGTCGCCACGTTCCACGTGAGCTTGCCCGAGTAGAGGCTGTCGGTCGAATCGAGAGGAAACTCGAGCGTGTTCGGGAACGAGAACGCTCGAGACGTAGCGCGAAACCTTCGCCGGGGTCTCGACACGGTTGTAGGCGCCGAAGAACCAGAGACGGTCCTTGAAGAAGTAGCCTCCCAGGTCCGCTCCGAAATCGGTTCGCTTGTAGTCGGCGAAGCGCATGGCGTCGGCGATGGAGTCCTCGCCGGTGATCGTCTGCTTCGCCGCCGTGTCGAAGGAGTCGTAATAGACGAACCCATCTCCGTGGAACTCGTTGCCGCCGGACTTGGTGATGACGTTGATGACGCCGCCGAGGGCCCGGCCGTACTCCGCCTGGTAGCCGCCGGTCTTGACCTCGACCTCCTGGATGAACTCGTTGTTGATCGCTTTTCCCTGGAAGCCCTGGATGACATTGGTCGTGTTGATCCCGTCCACGAGCCACTGGTTCTCCACCGAGCTTGCCCCGTAGATCGTGAGCGCGAGCGAGCGTCCGTGCGTCTCCCCGAGGTCCGTGCTGACGCCCGGGTTCGACCGGACGATGTCGGCGTAGTTGCGCGCGACCGGAAGCCGCACGATGACCTTGTTGATGTAGTCGGTGCCGCCTGTCGTCGAGGTGACGTCCACCAGCGGGATGTCGCCCGAGACGAGAATCTCTTCCCGCGCCTCGACCTTCAGCGTGAAGTTCACCGTCGCGGTCGCGTCGAGCGAGACCGTCGCCGTCTCCTCAGCCGCTCCGAAACCCGCCAGGACGGCCTTGATTCTGTAGATCCCGGGAGGAAGGCCCGGCAACCGGTACGTTCCGTCCCGACCGCTGGTGGTCACCCGGATTCCCTGCAGGCTCGGGCTCGCTGCTTCGACCGTTGCTCCAGGCAGCGGCGCCCCCCGAAGAGTCCTTGACCATCCCGAGGACATCGCCGGTCGTCTGGGCAAAGAGGGGACAGGCGAATAAGAGAAGAGCCAGACCCGCGAGGAGCCGGCACGGCATCGCCTTCCTCCTTCATCTCACTCGGAACTGTCTGCACAATTGTTTGCCCGCCGGCCACCCCGGGTCAAGGCCAGCGCCGCCCGCCGATTGCCGAGAGTCGAAATCCGGGATTACTTGCAGTCCGTCAGCGATGAAGAGGTCTGCGAAGGAACGGTCTAGCTGAAACGCAGGTTACCTCAGCCCTTCGGCCACGAAGAGGTCCCCCCACCACCTGGTATAGCCGTAGACGTACGAATTGCCGTCCGGCGTCGGGATCACGTCGATCAGTCCCTCATCCCTCACCGCCGACACCGAGAACTCTTTCCAGAGCTCCTGGCGTCCGGAAGAGACGTCCAGCCGATAGACCTTGAAAGAACGGATCGTGCCGGATCCGACGAAGACCGAGCGACCGTCGGCGCTCCATCGGAGGGCGCGGAAATCCTTCGAAGTGCCCGGCATCGGACGAGCCGGTCCGCCTTCGACGTCGAAGAGGTAGTACTTCCCGTCCTCCCCCGGGCAGAAAACGGACTTTCCATCCGGTGAAAGCGCGAACCTTGCCGAGAAGGGGATCCCCTCCGGCGTGATCGGACGGGCCTTGCCGCTCTCGATCTCGAGAACGTAGAGCCTCGGCCGATGCTCGGGCTCGAAGCCCTCGATGAGGATCCTCTTTCCGTCCGGAAAGAAGAAGCTCCTCCCAGACCCGACGATCTGGATACTCCCGAGAGACACCGTTCGCGACTGGCCCGCGCCCGTCGGGAGCAGCGTCACCTGAGAGGCCGCCCCCTCCGGCCTGGAAAGAGCCCACTGTCCATCCGGAGAGAGAGCGAGAGCGACGCCCTCGCCCAGCCTCACCGCGGGCGAGCCGTCGGTCTTGCGCTTGTAAACGGCCTTGCCGGGACCGCCTCCCAGATAGGTCTCCGTGAAGAGAAGCGTCGTCCCGTCGGCGGAGAGGTCGGCCGGAACCGAGCCGTCCAGCCACGACAGGTTGCGCTCGGCGGTCTCGCCGGCGGACCTTCCGAGGATCTCGGACTCCTGGGTCTGGCGTTCCAGAAGGACCCGCCCGTCGCGAGAAATGTCGTCCAGGGTGTAGTCCCCGGCAAACGAGGCGACGAAACGCTTCCGGCCCGAGAGTGAGACGGCTCGAATCTCGGTCGTGCCCTCCCGAACGTCGTTGAACCAGATCTCGTCGCCCTTCGGTGACCATCCGAACTCATACGGAACCGTCGTGATGCTTCTCGTCCTGCCGGAGAGGTCCACGACCATGACTTCGTGTTCGTTGAGTGCCCCGGCCAGCCATGCCTTTCGCTCGTCGAAGGCGATGAGATCGCCTCCCGGCGAGAAACTGCAGCCGCCGATATCCACCCCCCGCGCCTGATAGAGGACCTTCCCGATCGGGAACTCCAGGCGCTGCTTTCCTTCCGCTCCGTGGATGACCGCGAGCCTCTTCCCATCGGGAGCCCAGGCGGCCGAGATGACATTCTCCATGAGCTCACGCGGTGCTCCCCCGCCGGCCAGGGGGATCGTAGCCAGCGTCCCGAGCCTGCGTGAGCCGCCGATCAGGATCGCGAGGTCCCCCGCGGAAGAAATGGACGTCACGTTGGCCCGCGGCAGGCCGAGTGAACGCGGCTCGCGAGTGCCGGGCCGCGCCGAGAAGAGCTCGAAGTCGCCGGCGGCGTAAACGATCTGTCCATCGGGGGCGAACCGCGCTGCGTTGGATGGGATCCTGCGAAACGTGATCTGTTGCAATTTCGGATGGACCGAGAATCTCGCCTTCCAGACAGGCCTGGCCCCGAAGACGCCGACGAGGACCGCCGCGAGCATCGCCAGCGCGATCACCACGGCCCGGGCTCGCGAAGAACGCCGCGAAGGCGCTGCCGCGAGCGCCGCTCCCGAAAGGGATGCCTCGGAGAGGTGGTCCCGGACGGTCGCCAGCTCCCGGGCGAGGTCTCTCGTCGAGGCGTACCGGTCCTCCGGGTCCTTGGCGAGGCACCGCTCGACGATCCACCGCAGCGGCGCGGGCGCCTCCGGGTTGGTCTCCGCGACCGGCTTCGGGTCTTCGTGGAGGATCGCCGAAAGCGTGTCCACGCGGTCCCCTTCTGAAACGCGCTCTTGCCCGTCGCCATCTCGTAGAGAATCGAGCCGAAGGAGAACTGGTCGGAGCGAAAGTCGATCAGCTGCCCGCCGGCCTGCTCGGGCGACATGTAGCCGACCGTCCCCATGACCACGCCCGGCGTCGTCGCCGTCAGCGTGGGCAGATTCGTCTCGCCCCCGCTTCCCGGTCCCGCGTATGTCAGCTTCGCCAGGCCGAAGTCGAGGATCTTCACCAGCCCGTCCTTCGTCACCATCACGTTCTCGGGCTTCAGGTCCCGGTGCACGATCCCCGCCTCGTGCGCCCGCGCCAACCCGTCGGCCATTTGACTCCCGATCTGGAGGAGCTTCTTGACCGGCAGAGCGCCTGCCGCGACCAGCTCCCGAAGCGTCTTCCCCTCCACCAGCTCCATCGCGATGTAGGAGACGGAATCGGCCTGCCCGATCTCATAGATCGTGACGATTGACGGATGATTGAGAGACGACGCTGACCGCGCCTCGTTCTCGAAGCGCTTCAGGCGCGAAGGGTCAGAGGCCACTTCCGCCGGCAGCACCTTGATCGCCACCTCGCGCGAGAGCCGCGTGTCCCGAGCCCGGTACACCTCCCCCATCCCGCCCGCGCCCAGCGGTGCCAGCACCTCGTAAGGGCCCAACCGCTTGCCGGATTCGAGTGTCATCGAGTCATCGCTTTGCCGCCTGCTAACGACTGAGGCTTCGGCCTCTCTCCTTTTTCTTTTGCTCGACGGCGGTTTCTGTTTCTGTGGAGACCGACCTGTCGAGGACTCGGAAGGTGATGGACGCGGTTGCGATCTCGATCCGGTCGCCGTTCGCAAGTTTCGCCGGGGACTGAAGCCGCCGGCCTCGAAGATACGTGCCGTTCTTGCTGCCCAGGTCTTCCAGAACGGCGCCCGATTCGTCAATGACGATCCGGGCATGCCGGCGCGACACGGCCGGCGTCGTCGATCCAGACCACGGCATCGTCTTCGCGTCCGAACAGGTTCTCGCCCTCCCCGAGAGCGATCTCGCGATTGCCCCAGATCAGGCGGTAGGCGTGACCGCGCGGGCCCTCGTGTCGCGAAGAAAGAGGCGTGGCGACGAACGCGTATCCGAACCGCTGCACGGTCCGGATGATGCGGGAGCTGCGAGGGCTGTCGCCCAGCTCCGACCGCAGGTCGGCCACCAGGTTGGGCAGGTTCGCGTCGGAGACGAACGTGTCAGGCCACAGGATCTCCTGCAGTTCCTCCTTCGACACGGCGTTCGGGCGCCTTCCGATCAGGATTTCCAGGAGCTGAAAAGCCTTCGGGGAGATATGAACCTGCTTGCCGGCCCGCAAGACCTGCCGGGTACCGGGGTCGAAGACGCAATCCTCGAAACGGACCGGCACTGGACCCTCACGCCCCCTTAGGGAAAAGGGAGAAGAACACTAACGTCTCCGTGGGACTTCCTTGCTTCGAGAACTCCATCTTAGCAGCGCAAGGGGCGGCAAGTCCGCCGCTCCGGGAGCGAGAAGGAGGAAAGGTCATGAAGAAGATCATCGGGTCCTGTCTGGTGCTGGCTGCCTTTGCCGTCGGTCTCTCAACAGTCATGCGGGCCGACGAGGTGACCGACTGGAACAGGATCATGCTCCAGGCCGCGGTGGTCGCGCCCGCCACTTCGCCGGTCGTCATGACCCGGGCCGCGGCCATCGTCCAGGTCTCGGTCTTCGAGGCGGTCAACGGCATCGAGCGCCGCTACGCCTCGGTCCATGCCATGCCGGTCGAGCCAGCTCGGGGAGCTTCTCGCCGGGCCGCGGCTGTCCAGGCGGCCTATGCCGCGCTCGTGAGAATCTATCCGGCCCAGAAGAGCACGTTCGATGAGAAGCTCTGGCAGCCTCGCTGGCGGCCATCTCGAGCGGTCCCGCCGCCGAGCATAGTGAATCCATCGCCCGGGGGATCGACTGGGGCCAGACGGCCGCCGACGCGATCTGGGCCTGGCGGAGCACAGACGGCTTTACGCCGGCGCCTCCTCCCTTCGTGGGCGGATCCGCTGTCGGGCAGTGGCGCCCGACTCCCCCCGGGTTCCTGCCAGGAGCCGTGCCGCAGTTCGCTTACTTGACGCCCTGGGCGATTGCCTCGCCTTCCCAGTTTCGACCCGCTGGTACACCGGCCCTGACCAGCGCCCAGTACACGGCGGACTTTAGTGAAACGAGCTCCATGGGGAGCCTCTCGAGCTCGGTCCGCACGGCTGATCAGACTCTCGCCGCCCGGTTCTGGAATGCGAGCACCCCTGCTTACTTCTGGGACACTCTCGCGGTCACGCTCGCCGCTCAGCACCATGCCACGCTCTCGGAGAATGCCCGGCTCCTGGCGTTGACGAACATCGCAATGGCGGACGCCGCCATCACTTGCTGGGAAGCGAAATACCACTATGTTACCTGGCGGCCCGTCACGGCGATCCCGCTGGCGGACACCGATGGCAATCCCGCCACGACGGCGGACCCGAGCTGGACGCCGCTCTTGACGACACCGAATTTTCCGGAGTATCCCTCTGGCCATTCGACCGTCAGCGGCGCCGCGGCGACCGTGCTCGCGAGCTTTTTCGGCAACGGAACCTCGTTCAGTCTGGATTCGGACGTGATGCTCGGGGTAACACGCTCCTTCTCGAGTTTTTCCGCGGCTCTCGATGAAGTCAAGGATGCCCGCGTCTTTGCCGGCATTCACTACCGCACGGCGTGCGTTGACGGCCAGGCGACGGGAACAGAGATTGCCAACTACGTCCTCGCCAATTCGCTGCTGCCGGTTCACGGAGTCCTTCCCGTCGCGGCTTCCGCGCCCGGAGCGGGCGGCTCGTTCTTCAAGACCGCCGTCGGGCTGCACAACCCGAACGCGTCCCCGATCTCCGGGACACTAATTTTCCGCCGCCAGGCAATTCCAGGATCGAGCGCGGATCCGACATTCAGCTACACGCTGGCTCCCTACGAGACACTTGATTACGCCGACTTGCTTGGCCCGATGGGGCAGACGGGACTGGGCTCGCTTGATCTCGTGGCGACGAGCGGCTCCATCCCTCTGGCGGCGGCCCGAATCTACAACGACGGCGACCCGGCGGCGACGGGCGCCCTCGAGGACCTGATGCTTCCAGAGGAGGCCCTCCTGCCGGGGCAGGGGGGAACCCTCATCGCCCCGGCGGATCCCCTGCGGTACCGCTTCAATATCGGCGTCCGGACTCTCTCCGCCGGCGCAGCCATGACCGTGACGGTCCGTGACCGCACCGGAGCAACGCGCCGTTCCTTCTCCGTCGCGTACCCCGGCGACTTCTTCTTTCAACTCTCCGCCAACGGGTTTCTGGGACTCTCTCTTCAACCCGAGGACTCCATTCGATTCGTCTTGAGCTCGGGACGGGCCGTGGTGTACGGAGCCAGCGGGGACAACACGACACACGACACGGCGATCTCCATCGCTACGCGGACCGTGGACTGAAGGGGGTCCGCGGCCGCTCAGCGACGGAGAGTCTGGTCGAGGAACTGGGCCACCGCGCGGCTGAACTCCTCGGGGGTCTCCTCCTGGGGGAGGTGGCCGGTGTCGGGGAGGATGACGAGCTGCGCGCCGGGGATCGCCGTGGCGAGGCGCAGGCCCTCCTCCGGCGGGAGGATCTTGTCCTCCTTGCCCCAGAGGACGAGCGTCGGCACGTGAATCCGGCCGAGCAGGTCCTCGTATCCGCTGCGGCTCGACCGGACCGCCGCGAGCGCGGCGCGGCGCGTGCCCGGCACACGCACCGAGGTCCAGTCCTCGTCCACCTCTTCGTCGGTGACGCGGCTCGCCCTCGCGAACAGGCGGTAGCGCAGCCCGGCTTCGATCACGGGCCGGATGAGCAGCTCCATCTCCAGTTCTCCGATCAAGGGAACGCGCAGGAGCTGGAAGTTCCAGGGGATCCTCGCCACGGGCGAGGCCGCGCCGACGAGCACGAGCGCCGCGACGCGCCGCGGCTGCGACGCGGCGGCCACGAGGCAGACAGCGCCGCCGAGCGAATTCCCGACGAGGACGACGCGATCGAAGCCGCGCGCGTCGAGATAGCGCAGCAGGTGCTGCGCCTGCCCGGGGACGGTGTAGTCGTAGGGCCAGGGACGGTCGGAGAAACCGAAGCCCGGAAGATCCACGGCGACGGCCGGACGCCCGGCGGAGGCGGGACCGAGCGCCCGCTTCCAGGCGGCCGACGTGGACAGCAGGCCATGGACATACACGACGGTGATGGGCCCTCTCCGGGAGACTCGCGCGATCGCCAGCGGACGCCGTCCACCACGACGTCCTTCTCGCCCGCGCGCGGGCGGAGGAATCGGCGCCGGCCGCTCGATCAGCCGGCGGGCGGCGATCGCCGCGGCGAGCAGGAGAACCGCCAGGCCGAGTGTGCGAACGAAGCAGCCCATCAGGACCGATTCTACGGTCAACGCGCGGATCTCTTTGCCGCGGAACGGGTTTCGCAGACTGGCACGGCGCGTGCTTTTCCTCCGGTCGTGAGAAGGTCGCGAAACGGAACTCTGAACCAGACAAGAGGAGGATTTCCATGAGGAACTGTTATCGAACGATCCTGAAAGTCGCCGCGGTCCTTGCCCTCGTCTCCTTCGTCGGGGCGTGCAAGACGACGACGTCGCCGGCGCGGCAGGTGGACGACGCGGCGATCAAGACCGCGGTCAAGACGAAGATGGCCGCCGACGTGAAGCTCTCGACGCTGACCAACATCGAGGTCAATTCCACCAACGGCGTCGTCACGCTCGCCGGCATGGTCAACGACGAGACCGAGAAGATCCAGGCGGAGCGGGTCGCGCTCTCCGTGGACGGCGTCGTCCGCGTCCACAACGAGCTCCAGGTCAAGCGGGCATCGGGCTAACGCAACTGGTTCGCAGTGAAGGGCCCGGACCTCCACAGGTCCGGGCCCTTCCCTGCGAATGCCCCGACAGAAGACTCTCCAAGGCGCGGTCAAGAGCTGGCGCCGCGGGACGCTGAACATCGCGGTCGAAATCCTCTAGGCGTTGGGCGAGACAAGGGGGCAAATCAGAACGGTGCCCGTCTCAATCTCGAACGGGTTCGCTCCACTGGGGTTGATCGGAAGGAACGTGCCAGCCGCCTCGGCAGCATCAATGTCGCTGGCGCTCGTGATCGGCGTGAAGGTCGGGCTGAGCGCAACTTCCGGGTTGTATATAAGCAGGATAATCTTCCAGGGAGCCTTGAACTCGCGCGCCGTTCCATTGCTGCCGGACCCGGGGGCGCCCGTCAGTACGTGATCGTGATAGGCGAACTCCAGGGGGATGCCAGGATGGAAGCAGGGATTGCAGTTTGGCTGATAGCCTGACGGCAGGGTTTGCGGTCCGAGAGTCGTCGAGCCGGTCGGATTGATCGGAAAGACGAGCAGATACAGCTCCTCCGACTGCGCGTACAGGCTGGGGTTCGGGTTCGTGATGAGATGCGGCCCGATCATGTAGACGATCCTCCCATCCGCCCACGAAGGATCGATGTCCGGCTTGCCGGCAGCCGCTACTCCAGGGGCCAAGAGCGAAACCGAAGTACGGCCATCAAACCGGTCGCCTAGACTCCTGAGGATGGTGGTAGCCATCGGAACTCCCTCCTATATCTTCAACATCTCAGTTCCCCTCATTGTCAGCGTCACTCCACCTCGCCAGTTTGGTCTCGACCGGTCTCCACTAACTGCTCCCATACTTATGCTTCGGCACCGAGGAGCCGTCAAACTGGATTTCGATCAGGAATCTGTAACCGAATGACAAGGAGAGCCGCAGATGGTCTCAGCCTTTCGATGCCAGGCTCGTCACCGTCACCGCGCGTGGGGTGCGGTGCTGCGGCGCCCGGCCGCGCGTGTCGCCGTTACTTGCGCGGGATGGCGCAGCCGAAGGCCTTGGTCTCGGCGGGATGAATCGGCCGGCCGGCCAGGAAGGCCTCGATGGCCAGCTTCAAGTCAGGCGCCGAGATCTTCGAGGCGATGCGCCCGTGATAGCGCAGGGTTCCCTGCGAATCCAGCAGGAACGCTTCGGGAGTGCGGCGCGCGTCCAGGAGCTCGGCGATCCGGCTGTCGGCGTCCCGGATGATGTCGAACGCGTGCCCGTGCTCGCGCGCGTGCGCGCGCATCTCTTCCGCCGTCTCGAGCCCTCCGGAGTTGACCCCGACGAAGAGGACATTGCGCTTCGAAAATTCCGCGGCCATGTCCCGAATGAGGTCGTTGTAGTAGTTGGAGTAGGGACAGATCGTCGAGAGAAACAGGATGACCACGCCGGTGTGCGTCTTCTCCGCCTCGGCGAGCGAGAATCGCCGCCCGTCCAGGGCCGTCATTGCGAACTCCGGCGCGACGGTACCAATCTCCAGTCCGCCGATGGCTGCGGGGGACGACAGGAGGAGGACTCCAGCCAGGGCGGCCGCTGTGCGCATGGCTCCTGCTCATGGCGTCTCGGACGGAGTCCCGTTGGACTTCGGAGGGAAGTAGCGGCGCACAAGTTGGGCGGGCGAAAAGCTATAGCTGACGCCGAAGCTCAAAGAATCGTTAATCTTGTGCCCGCCTCTGCCCTGCACCTGTGTCAGGTAAGAGACGTAGAGTGACGTGGCCCCGGTGAGAGTATAAGAAAGACCGCCGCCTCAGAAAGATTCCGGGAGTCCTTGTCGATCCTGTCGTGAATCGGAAAGAGTTCCGGCGGCGTCGTCTGAGGGTTTTCGAAGGCGACCCCGCCGTGGGTGTAGTGGCCGGTCCCGATTCCGCGGACGGCCAGGGACGGGGTCAGGAGATAGCCGAGCTCCAGAAAGGCGTCGCTTCGGTCGTGGTGGATACCCATCACAGGCTCGACGAAAGCGTACGAATAAGTCAGCTCGACGTAGCTGCCCGTGAGAAGCCGGTCGAGGGGCGCCCCGAAACCGACTCCGAGCAGATACTCGTGCAGGTCCTGGCCGGGGGCCGCGTGCGCGAACGAGGTGTACGAGTGGCTGGGAATAATCACGGAGACAAACGGCGCGAGGGCGATCGGCCGGTTGAATGCCTGGTAGGCGAGGTCGATTCTATAGTCCTGGAAGGTGCCGTGGTAGTTACCGTCGTCGATCGGGATCGTATGCGGAAAGAAGTTCTGACCAGGAGTTCCGTAGTACTTCGAGACGACAAAGGGAAGCGAGACACCGACCGCGAACCGGTTCGTGACACCATAAGTCAACGCCATACCGAAGCTCTGGGAGCGGATGTGTCCGTAGTCCGTTTCGACGTTGTCGCCCGGGTTGTCGGCTGTTCCCAAATAGTGCTTGTTGACGAAGATGTTGCCGTAACCGAGCGAGAACGTCACTTCCCCCTTCGGCGGCAGCCAGGCCTGCGCCCGGGCCGGCGCCGTCGAGGCAGCTGTGAGGACGCCGAAGAGCAGCGCGAAGAGCGCCCGCCGGACAGTCCTGTCGTCCATGGCCGCGTCCTGGCGTGCAGTCGTCCTACCGGGCCGGCGGGCAATTCGGCGCGATTCCCTGGCTCCGATCCTTCATCGTCTCGTCGATGACGGCTAGCAGGTCGCTCGACTTCTTCGACGGCCGAACGAGGCAGTTCGCTTCCTTTTCCGCCGCTGAGAGCTCAGCGGGCGTCGGCTTATAGAGGAGCGGCAAGACCGCCGGTTTGGACGCACTCGCCCCACACTGCTTGCGCAGCTCCGGCACGTCGCCAACATCGGCCAGCACGAGGTCGTACTTTCCGGACTCGAGCGCCTTCTGGACCTCGGCTTCGGTCTCCACGACCTTTGCCTTGTGACCGGCGGCCGTGAGCGTCGCCTCCAAGTGGAATTCCTTCTCGGCGGCGGGAACGCGGGAGGCGGGGTTCATGAAGACCAGGACCCGGGACGGGAATTTCGACCGATTGATGCGCGCGGCGCCGCCGACCAGGACGAACTTGTCTCCGCAGCCGGCCGCCACGCCTTGACCCAGAGCCAGCGCGCCGGCGACCGCCGCCGCGATCACGAGAACCCGTCTGCTCATGTGCCTCCCTCCTCGAATGTTGTCGCCGTGTTTACGCTTCGACCCTCCGACTGTCAAATAGGATTTCGATAAGGGATCGATCAGCTCCGTCGCTTCGCTTCACTTCCACCAGGATTTCCCCAGGTCCGTCACTCTGAGATTCTCCAGATCGCTGTAGAAGTTGTAGGCGTAGAACTGGAATTCCGGGGTCACGCGAACTCCCATCGGTCCCACTCCGAACTCGACGAACCCAGCCGGGTCCGGAGGGGCGAGCTCCTTCCAGCGCTCCCGGCGCCCGCTCTCGAGATCGATGCGGTAGAGCGTCATCGGCCGCGCCTCGGCGCCGCGAACGAGAATCGACTTGCCGTCCGCGCTCCACTGGACCAGAAAGTCTCCGGGCTCGGCTCCCGCGACGGCGCGGGCCCGCCCCTCGCCGTTGGCCGGGTAAATCAGATTCAGGCCCTCGAGCGTCGAGCCGGCGATCTCGCGGCCGTCGGGCGAGACGAGCGTGGCCAGCATCCCCTCCTCGGCGAAGGGCCGAGGCGGACCCCCCGAGAGATCCTGAATGTACGAGCGCGGCGGCTTCCCCTTCTCCTGCGCCGCGAACACGATCCGCCTGCCGTCCGGGAAGAACGAAGCCCAGTGATACTGAAGGGAGGCGCCGCCGCCCGGAAGCTCTCTCGGCTCGCCGACTCCCGTCGACAGCAACCTGAGGTGAGGCTGTGGAGACGTTCGGACCACGAGCGCCCACTTCTCGTCGGGCGAGAGCGCCAGCGCCTTGCCGGCTCCCAGCATCTTGGCATCCGAGCCGTCCGTCTTTCGCAGGTAGGTCGTGAAGCTCTCGGAAGCCGACTCGTTGAGGTCGTACCCATAGAAGAGAAGGTTGCGTCCGTCTCGCGACAGGGCAGCCGGGTCGGAGTCTCCGAGCCACGAGAGGTTGCTCTCCCTGGAAGCGCCCGGAACCAGAGCGACGATATCCCTGCGGAGGTGTCGAAACCCACCCATGTCCAGGACCACGCCGTCGCGCGAGACGTCGTCCAGACCGGGAATCCAGGCGGCCGCACGCACACGGCCCGCGAGGTTGACGCCCCAGGTTGCTGTTTCCCCGCCCTTCGGGTTGCCGGCGAAGAAGACCTCTTCACCCGTGGGACTCCACAGCGTGGAGAGCATATTCTGCATCTCTCCCGTCAGGTTCTTCTTGCGGCCGGCGCGGTCAACCACACAGAGGGTTCCACGGGCGTCGTCGCGCTGTGGGTGCTCGATGAAGGCGACCAGGTCTCCCTTCGGCGAGACTCGCAGGTAGGTCAGGGTACCCCCGGTCTTGTAAAGCACTTTTCCGATCGGATACTCGATGCGGTCTCCCCCTTCGACCGCGTGGATCGCGGCAAGCTCCTTGCCGTCCGGAGACCAGTCGGCCGAGCCGACGTTGTCGAGAACTTCCCGAGGGGTTCCGCCCGCCAGAGGCACCCGGGCGAGCGTCCCGAAGCACGGCTCCCAGCGGTTCTCGCAGCCGAGCGAGATCGCCATCTCGCCGGCCGAAGAGATCGCCAGGATCCCCGCCGGAAAGATGCCGAGCGGCCGCGACTCGGAGCTGCCGACCCGCGTCGTGAAGATCTCGCTCGGCTTGCCGTCCCACGCGGCGGAATAGACGATCGTCTGGCCATCCGGAGCGAAGCGCGCGCCCGTCAGGAAGCCACGGCGAAACGTGAGCGTCTTCGTCGGCGGCGGTGGCGTCTCCCGGTCGCGGCGCGCCTGGATCTTCTGCCCCACCAAGTAGGTCGCGGCCGCCAGGACCACCGCCGCCAGGGCGGTTCCGGCAAAAAGGGCGCGGGAAGGGCGGAACCGGCGCGGCTGCGCCTGCACGACGCCGGAGACCGAGATCCCGGAGGCATGATCGCGCAGCGCCGCCAGGTCCCGCGCGAGGTCCCTGGTTGATCCGTACCGCTCCTCCGGATCCTTGGCCAGACACCGGTCGATAATCCACACCAGGTTCGGAGGCGTCTTCCGCGCGGCGGCCGAAAGGGGCTCGGGCTCGTCCTGGATGATCGCCGAGAGAGTCTGGATCGCCGTCGCGCGCTCGAAGGCCCGCTTTCCCGCGGCCATCTCATAGAGGATCGCCCCGAGCGAGAACTGGTCCGAGCGAAAGTCCACCGGGTGGCCGCTCGCCTGCTCCGGTGACATGTACCCGACCGTCCCCATGACCGTCCCCGGCTCCGTCCCTCGCGTCACCGTCGCCAGATCGGTTCCCTCGGACGATTCGAATCCCGCCGGCAGGAGCTTGGCCAGCCCGAAGTCGAGGATCTTGACGAAGCCGTCCTTCGTCACCATCAGGTTCTCGGGCTTCAGGTCCCGGTGCACGATCCCCGCGGAATGCGCCTTGGCCAGTCCATCCGCGGCCTGCGCCGCCAGCGACAGCAACCGGCGCAGCGCGATCGGCCCCGACACGAGAAGCTCCCGGAGGGTCTTTCCCTCCACGAGTTCCATCGCGATGTAGGAAACCGACTCGAACGAACCGATGTCGTAGATCGTGACGATGTTGGGGTGATTGAGCGAAGAGGCCGCCCGCGCCTCCTTCTCGAAGCGCTCCAGCCGGCTCCGATCCGCCGAGATCTCCCCCGGCAGCACCTTCAGCGCGACGCTGCGCGAGAGCCTCTCGTCGCGCGCCCGGTAGACCTCCCCCATCCCGCCCGCGCCCAGCGGGCCGAGCACCTCATATGGGCCGAGCCGTGTTCCTGCGGCAAGAGTCACAGGGCCCGGCCCCTGTTTCGGGCCGCCCCACCCCTCGAGATGGTCTCGCTAATCACTTGAGCGCGTCGATCAGGTAGAGGTCTGACAAATCTCGCCAGTAACTATGCACCCAGAATCGTCCGTCTCGCGTCACCAGGACCCTTGCCCCCTCAAGGACTCCCGCGGGGTCGGCCGGGCGAAACTCCCGGATGGCCTTGCGAGTCCCCGTCGCCGTGTCCACCGCGAAGACTGTGGATGTCACCCCGGCTTCCCGTGCCACGAACACAGACTGCCCGGACCCTTCCCAGCCGATCGGCGAATCCTCCGGCTCGAGACCAGCGACCGGACGGACGTGGCCGGCGCCCGATTGAATCGGGTAGAGGCCAAACTTCCCGCCAGCGTCCCGCGCCAGGAGAGATACGCCGTCCGGTGTGATCCGCAATCCCCGCGTCCCCGGCGGGGTGATCGGGGCAATCGCCCCGCTTGCGAAATCCAGGACCCAGGAGCGCCCCTCCTCGCCGGGCTGGTTTCCCACAATAACGGCACGGCTTGCGTCCGGGAAGAAGCTCACATTCTCCGCAGGCCAGATCTGAAGCCTCCCAAGAGAGTATTCGCGCGGCCGTCCCAGTCCCGTCGGCAGGAGGATCAGGCGTGAAGGCGAAGGCCGCGAAATGAGCGCCCATTTCCCGTCGCCCGACAAGGCGCGGGCCTGACCTTCTCCGAGCCGCATTGCCGGGCGCCCGTCGGTGGTTCTCAGGTAGACAGTGCCGCGGGCCCATTCGGTGATCAGGAGCATCCTGCCGTCTTCGGAGAGACCGAAGGCTTCCGACCCGTCGAGCCAGGAGAGCGGAATCTGGCCAGACCCTTGCGGCGGAAAGCCCCAGACCTCGCCGCGGA
Source organism: uncultured Acidobacteriota bacterium (assembly GCA_963782815.1). GTDB lineage: Bacteria > Acidobacteriota > Thermoanaerobaculia > UBA5066 > Gp7-AA6 > JAWOLE01. Next base: position 270,399 of record CAWALG010000016.1, read on the forward strand.
ATCGGACATGCTCAACGAGCGCCCGGCCGTCGGAGAGGACATCGTAGAGACGGATCGCGTCCGGAAGGCGCGCGAGCGGCCTGCTGCGGCCGTCCAGACGGATCGCGCGCAGTTCGGAGGCGTTCTGCTCCTTCGCCTCGGCATCGCTGACCCAGATCTCATCGCCCGAAGGAGCCCAGATGAGGTCGGTGCCCCCCGGCAACTTCGAGACCACCCTCTTCTTTCCGGACAACTCCACGAGAGAGGCCGACACCTCGGTCGCGCCGGGCGCCCATTCCAGGAAGGCAATCCCGCTTCCGTTCGGCGAAAAGCGAGGGGTGTCCAGATTGCCCGTGCTCTCGACGAGCACTCTTCCGATCGGATACTCCAGGCGGAGCTTCTCCCCGACACGATGAATCACCGCGAGCCCTGACCCGTCGGGCGCCCAGTCCGCCGATTGGACGTCTTCCAGGATCTCGCGCGGGGTCCCGCCGGTCAGCGAAACCCGCGCGAGCGCTCCGGATGGGAGAAGCCGAATCGCCATCTCGCCCTTCGACGAGATCGAGAGGATGTCGGCGGAGGGAAGATTGAGCGAACGGGACTCCGCGCTGTCCAACCGCGTCGAAAAGAGCTCGTTCTCCTTTCCGTCCCAGGCCGCCGAGTAGACGATCGTCTCCCCGTCGGGCGCAAAACGCGCCTGCCCGGTGACGCCGCGGCGGAATGTGAGCTGTTGAAGCCGCGGCACCTCAGGCACCGAGGGACTCCAGAGCACCCTGGCGGAGACGGCCCCCACGGCGACCAACGCGGCCGCGGCAAGGGGTACGAGAACTCTCCGGCGGAACCTCGAGGATTCCAGGGAGACCGCTTCAATGGCGCCGGATGCCTCCGAAACGTGGTCGCGCAACGCGGCCAGATCTCGCGCGAAGTCTTTCGTAGACGCGTATCGGCCTTCGGGGTCCTTGGCCAGGCACCGCTCGATGATCCAGACCAGGTTGGCGGGAGTCTTCGGCGCGGCGGCGGAGAGCGGCTCGGGCTCGTCCTGGATGACCGCGGAAAGCGTCTGGACCGGCGTCGCCTGGTCGAAGGCCCGCTTGCCGGAAACCATCTCGTAGAGCATCGCTCCAAGGGAGAACTGGTCCGTGCGAAAGTCCACCGGATGACCGCTCGCTTGCTCCGGCGACATGTAGCCGGCGCCGATCACACTGCCGGGCTCCGTGGCCCGACTCACGGTCGCCAGGTTCGGGCCCTGGGACACTTCGAAACCGGTCGAGTGAAGCCTGGCGAGGCCGAAATCGAGGATCTTGACGAAGCCGTCTTTGGTCACCATCAGGTTCTCGGGTTTGAGATCCCCGTGAACGATCCCTTCGTCGTGGGCCCTGGCCAGCCCGTCCGCGATCTGCGCGGCGAGCGACAGCGACCGGCGCAGCGCGATCGGACCGGATGCGATGACCTCGCGCAGAGTCCGCCCTTCGGTGAGCTCCGTCGCGATGTACGTGAGAGAGTCGGATGAACCGATGTCGTAGATCGTGACAATGTTGGGATGATTGAGCGAAGAGGCCGCGCGCGCCTCCTTCTCGAAACGCGCGAGCCGCCCGGCATCGGACGAGATTTCGACCGGCAGCACGTTCAACGTGACACCGCGCGAGAGCCGCTCGTCGCGAGCCCGCAGACCTCCCCGATTCCGCCCGCGCCGAGTGGACCGAGAACCTCGTAGGGCCCG
>CAWALG010000017.1:0-101270 GCA_963782815.1 uncultured Acidobacteriota bacterium
CGGACTCTCGCATTGAGATTGGAGGTCTGGCTCCGATGAAGAAGCGGATGACACTGATGGTGTTGGCCATGGCCGTCTTGATCACGGCCATCGGCGCGGTGAAGTACGGCCAGGTCAAGAAGGCCATCGCGCAGCACTCCTCCTTCCAGCCTCCTCCCGAGGCCGTGACCACGATCGTGGCCCGGCAGGAGCAGTGGCCGGCGAACCTCGCCTCGATCGGGACGGTGGCCGCCGTGCACGGCGTCACGGTCAGCGCGGACCTGCCCGGGATCGTGGACCAGATCCACTTCGATTCCGGCAAGGCGGTCCGGACAGGGCGCCGTCCTCGTGCAGCTGGACACGCGCGAGGAGCGCGCGCAACTGGCGGCCGCGGAGGCGCAGCAGAAGCTCTCCCGCATCAACTTCGACCGGGTGAGCGGCCTTCTCCAGAAGGGATATCTCCCAGGCGGACTACGACAAGGCCGCGGCGGAGAACACGCAGGGCCGGGCCAAGGTCGGCGAGATCCGCGCCACGATCGAACGGAAGACCATCCGGGCGCCGTTCACCGGGATCCTGGGAATCCGCCAGGTCAACCTCGGCCAGTACCTGGCCGGCGGCGCGCCGGTCGTCCCGCTCCAGTCGCTCGATCCGATCTACGTGAACTTCTCCGTGCCCCAGCAGGAGGTCGCCCGCATGAAGGTCGGAGGCGCGGTGCGCGTCACCGCCGGGGGCTCCGGAGGCGCCGCGCCCGCGGAGTTCACCGGCAAGATCACCGCGCTCGACTCGGTCGTGAATGAGGCGACCCGCAACGTCCAGATCCAGGCGACACTCGCGAACCCGGAGGGGAAGCTGAAGCCGGGCATGTTCGTGGACACGAAGGTCCTCCTGCCGGCGACCGAGATGGTCATCGCGCTTCCGGCCTCGGCGGTCAACTACGCCCCGTACGGCGACTCCGTCTTCATCGTCGCGAACCTGAAGGGCCCCGACGGCAAGGAGTACCGCGGCGTGCGCCAGCAGATCGTCAAGCTCGGCACGGCGCGTGGAGACCAGATCGCGGTCATCTCCGGCCTCCACGGTGGAGAAGAAGTCGTGACCTCCGGCGTCTTCAAGCTGCGCAACGGCGCCCCCGTGCAGGTCAACAACAAGACCCAACCCGGAAACAACCCGGCCCCGAAACCCGAAGACAGCTAAGAGGACCGCGAACATGAAATTCACCGACCTCTTCGTCCGGCGTCCTGTCCTCGCCATCGTCGTCAGCCTGGTGATCCTGATCGCCGGGCTGCAGGCGATCCGGTCCCTGTCGGTGCGGCAGTTCCCGAGGACGGACATCGCGGTCGTGAAGGTGACGACGGCGTACGTCGGCGCCAACGCCGACCTCGTCCGAGGCTTCATCACCACGCCGCTGGAACGGGTCATCGCCAGCGCGGACGGCATCGACTACATGGAATCCTCGAGCGCGCAGGGGGTGAGCACGATCACCGTGCACCTGAAATTGAACTACGACACCAACGCCGCCCTGACGCAGGTCCAGTCGAAAGTCGCGCAGGTCCGTAACGACCTCCCTCCGGAGGCCGAGGCGCCGGTCATCAACCTGGAGACCGCGGACACGCAGTTCGCGGCGATCTACATCGGGTTCTCCTCCGAGAACCTCGACCAGAACCAGATCACCGATTACCTGACGCGCGTCGTCCAGCCCAAGCTCTCGGCGATCTCCGGCGTGCAGCGCGCCGACATCCTGGGCAGCCGGACGTTCGCGATGAGGGTCTGGCTGAAGCCCGACCGGATGGCCGCCCTCCAGATCTCGCCGTCGCAGGTGCGCAGCGCGCTGGCGAACAACAACTCTCTCTCCGCCCTGGGCAAGACGAACGGGTCCATGGTGTCGGTCAACCTCATCGCCAACACCAACCTCCAGACCGCCGAGGAGTTCCGCCAGCTCGTGGTCAAGGAAGACAAGGGCGTCATCGTGCGGCTGGGCGAGATCGCCGACGTGGTGCTCGGCGCCGAGAACTACGAGTCCGATGTCCGGTTCAACGGGCAGGCCGCCACGTTCATGGGGGTCTGGGTGCTGCCGACCGCCAACACCCTCTCCGTGATCAAGAACGTGCGCGACGCGATCCCCGACATCCGGTCGCAGCTGCCCGTCGGCATGAAGGTCGGGATCCCGTACGACTCGACCGCCTACATCCAGGACGCGATCCGCGAGGTCTTGAAGACCCTGGCGATCACGCTCCTGATCGTCATCTTCGTCATCTTCCTCTTCCTCGGCTCCTTCCGGTCGGTGCTCATCCCGATCGTCGCGATCCCCGTTTCTCTCGTCGGCGCCGTCTTCCTGATGCTGGTGGCCGGGTTCACGATCAACCTTCTGACGCTTCTCGGCATCGTGCTGTCCGTCGGTCTCGTCGTGGACGACGCGATCATCATCGTCGAGAACGTGGAGCGGCATCTCCACCTGGGAGAACAGCCGTTCAACGCCGCGATCAAGGCGGCGCGGGAGCTCGCCGGCCCGATCATCGCCATGACGATCACGCTGGCGGCGGTGTACGCGCCGATCGGCATCCAGGGAGGCCTGACCGGCGCGCTCTTCCGCGAGTTCGCGTTCACCCTCGCCGGCGCCGTGATCATCTCCGGAGTCGTGGCGCTCACGCTCTCCCCGATGATGAGCTCCAGGCTCCTGCGCGCCGGCGGCTCCGACCGCGGCTTCGCCGGGATGATCAACCGGCACTTCGAGGTCGTCCGGAAGACGTACACCCGCCTGCTGACGGGCACTCTCAACTATCGCCCGGTCGTCTTCGCCCTGTGGGCGATCGTCGCCCTGCTGATCGTCCCCTTCTACATGTTCTCGCAGCGGGAGCTCGCGCCGAAGGAAGACCAGAGCGTCGTGTTCGGGCTCATCCAGGCGGCGCCCAACGCGACCATCGACCAGACCAAGCTCTTCTCCTCGCAGGTCCACGACGTCTACCGGTCGTTCCCGGAAGCGGAGAGCATCTTCCAGATCACCGCCCCCAACGGCGGCTTCGGAGGCATGGTCACCAAGCCCTGGAGCCAGCGCAAGAAGACGACGGAACAGCTCCAGGTCGAGGCGGCCGGCAAGCTCTCGACGATCGCCGGGCGTGCGCGTGATCTCGCTCATCCCGCCGGCGCTGCCGGGAGGCGGAGACTATCCGGTGGACTTCGTCATCGCCTCGACGGCGGAGCCGGAGCGGCTGACCGAGTTCGCCAACCAGCTCGTCGGGAAGGCGTTCGCCAGCGGCCTCTTCATGTTCGCCGACTCCGACCTGAAATTCGATCAGCCGCAGGCCGAGGTCGTGTTCGACCGCGACAAGGTCCGTTCCCAGGGCGTGGATCTCGGCCAGGCCGGCCGCGACCTCTCGACGATGCTCGGCGGCGACTACGTCAACCGCTTCAGCATCCAGGGGCGCAGCTACAAGGTCATCCCCCAGATCAAGCGCTCGGAGCGCCTGACGCCGGACCAGCTCGAGCAGATCTACGTCACCGGCGCCGGCAACAAGCTCGTGCCGCTCTCGACCTTCGCGACGCTGAAGACGACGACCGAGCCGCGGGAGTTGAAGCGATTTCAGCAGTTGAACGCCGTGCGCATCCAGGGCGTCATCCCGCCGGGCGTCTCGCTCGACCGGGCGCTGAAGTTCCTGGAGGGCGAGGCCGCCGGCTCCCTGCCGAAGGGCTTCACCGTGGACTACGCCGGCGAATCGCGCCAGCTCCGGGTCGAGGGAGGCAAGTTCCTCGGCACGTTCCTTCTCTCGGGGATCCTGATCTACCTGGTTCTCGCCGCCCAGTTCGAGAGCTTCCGCGATCCGTTCATCATCCTGGCGGGCTCGGTCCCGCTGGCCCTGTCGGGCGCGCTGCTCTTCTCGTTCCTCGGCCTGACGACGCTGAACATCTACAGCCAGGTCGGCCTGATCACGCTCGTCGGCCTCGTGTCGAAGAACGGGATCCTGATCGTCGAGTTCGCCAACAACCTCCAGGAGCAGGGAAAGGACAAGCTCCACGCCGTCATCGAAGCGGCCTCCACACGGCTGCGGCCGATCCTCATGACGACGGCGGCGACGGTCATGGGACATTTCCCGCTCGTCTTCGCGACCGGCCCGGGCGCCGGCGCGCGCAACTCGATCGGCATGATGCTCGTGACCGGAATGATCATCGGGACGGCCTTCACGCTCTTCGTCGTGCCGTCGATCTACGTGCTCGTCGCGAAGACTCACAAGGCGGAGGCGTACGAGCAGGAACGCGAGCCGGAAGCCGAGGTCCCCGAAGTGGCGCAGGCAGTGTAAGGGAGAGATTGTGGCCATGAACTCGAATGAGCTTCGGATTCTTCTTCAGACGACGACGCCGGCCAGGCCCGATGACTGGACGGTCGACAGCTTTTCATTGCTGCGAGAGCAACTGGAGGCGTCGGGCGCGCAGGGTCGGCGGGTCGCCGTCACGGCAAGAAACAGGGAAGTCTCGGGCCTCGGGCGCGATCCCGTTCTGGCGAAGATCGACGAATCGGACTTCGACGAGCTCTGGCTCTTCGCCCTGGATTCGGGCGGCGGCCTGACCGCCGAGGAGTGCGCCGCCATCGGCCGCTTCCGGCGCCGGGGCGGAGGGCTCGTCACGGCCCGGGATCACCAGGACCTGGGCTCCTCGCTCTGTTCCCTGGGGGGCGTCGGCGCGGCGAATCACTTCCACAGCCGGAATCCGGAGGCCGAAGCCTCCCGCCGCGGAGCCGACGACCGGGACACGGCGGCCATCTCCTGGCCGAACTACCACTCCGGGTCAAACGGCGATTTCCGGAGGATCACGGCGATCGAGCCGGTCCACCCGCTGCTCCTCGATCCGGAGAACCGAAGACGCACGATCGAGTTCTTCCCCGCGCACCCTCACGAAGGCGCCGTGAGCGCTCCGCCGGGGGACGCGTCGGCGCGCGTCATCGCCGCAGGCCGCAGCACCGCCAGCGGACGGCCCTTCAATCTGATCGTCGCCTTCGAGGAGGGCATCGACCGGAACGGCCAGCCGCAGGGGCGCGCCGTGGCCCATTCGAGCTTTCACCATTTCGCCGACTACAACTGGGATACCCGAAAGGGCGCCCCCTCCTTCGTCACCGAACCGGAGGGAACGGGCATGGCGTCGAATGCCCGGGCCGCCGCGGACATTCGAGCCTACGTCGGGAACCTCGCCCGCTGGGCCGCGCCCGCCGGGAAGCGGATCTCCGAAAGGAAACCCCGATGAGATCGTTCGCGCAGAAACCGTCCACGAGCGCCGGAGAAGAAGCAGGCCGCCCGCCGAATCGGCCTCCTGAGGCAGGAGAGGCGCCGGGCCCGGCGCGGACCCGCGCGGGGCGTCTGAACGAACTCCTCGCCCGCTGGATCACCGGCAGCGAGCGCGGCCGGAGATTCGGAGGCTGGGTCAGCAGGGCCATCTCCCTGCCGCAGCTGCGCCGGCTCGTGGGCGCGGAGACTCCCTGGACGCCGTTGCGGAAACCGCTCTCCGACGCGACCGTGGTCCTGATCTCGACCGGCGGCGTGCATCTTCGCAGTGATCCGCCGTTTCATCTCAACAGCGATTCGTCCTACCGCGTCATCCCCAGGGACGCGCGGCCGGGAGACCTGGCGATCTCGCACCAGGCCTACGACCGGACAGACGCGTTGAAGGACATCAACCTGATCTTCCCGATCGAGCGCCTGCGCGAGCTCGAGGCCGAGCGCGTCATCGGCCGCCTGGCCAAAGACCATTACGGATTCGGCCTGATGGGCAGCGCGGCGCGGCTCATGCCGTCGATCAAGGAAGTCGCGCGGCGCATCCGCGACTCGGGAGTGGACCTGGCCCTCCTGGTCCCCGCCTGACCCATCTGTACGCGGTCCGTGGGACTGCTCGCGAGAGATCGAAGCCGGGGGCGTGACGACGGTCGCGCTGGCCCTGGTGAGAGAGGTCGCGGTCGCCGCCCATGCCCCGCGATTCCTGTACGTGCACTGGCCCTTCGGCCACGCCCTCGGCGAGCCGGGCAACGTCGCCCAGCAGCGAACGGTGCTCCACGACATGCTCTCGATGGCGACGAGCGCGCCGCGGCCGGGGTTGGTCCTCGATCTTCCCTATCGCTGGCGCCGCGAAACGTACCCGCCGGTGACCGACTGGAAGACGCCGAGCCGCGCCGTCGTCTCGGCATTGTCTTCCTGACGGCTCGTTGATATGAGGCTCTCGAAGGAGTGACGCATGAAGATGACGGAACTCTTCCTCGCTCAATTGGAGGCGGAAGCCGGACGGACGCGCCGCGCCCTCGAGCGGATTCCCGAGGGGCACCTCGACTGGAAGCCTCACGAGAGATCAATGCCTCTCGGAAGGCTGTCCATGCTCGTCGCGAGAATGCCGTCCTGGCTCGGGTTGATCATCAACCAGGACGAGCTGGACCTGAAGCCGGCGGGCGGCTCGAACGTCGACCAGAAGCCGCTGCGCACGGCCGACGATCACGTGCGGGCGCTCGGCGAAGAGGTCGCGCGGGCGCGGGATGCGCTCGCGGGCACGACCGACGAGCGCCTGCTCGAGCCGTGGCGGCTGCTCGTCGCCGGCCGCGTCGTCAGCCAGGACGCGAGGCACGCCGTGCTGCGCGACACCTTCATGCACCTCTCGCATCACCGCGGCCAGCTCACCGTCTACCTGCGCCTGACCGGCGCGCCTGTCCCGGCGATCTACGGCCCCTCGGCCGACGACCCGCGGTTTGATTGATGCCTCGCGCATGGATGTTTGCGATGATCCTCGCGGGCGCGGCGGCGGCCGCCGGCCCGGAGGGGAGGACTGCCCGGATGGAACGCGCGGATGCGGACAGGGAAGCGCTCGAAGCCGTAGAGCGCGAGTTCCCCGCGGCGCTGCTGCGGGGCGACGCGGCCTTACTCGCGCGTTACACGGCCGATGACTTCGAGGGGATGGATCCCGCCGGCAGGGCCGTCACAAAGGCGGACGTGCTCGCCCGGCTCAAGGCGGCCGACGTGAAGATCGAATCGCTCCGCCACGAGGACGTCCGCGTGCGCGTGTTCGGCGATTGCGCCGTCGCCACGGCCAGGACCGTGCTCAGGGCGACGCCACGGAGAGCCAGGATGTCAGCGGCGTCTTCCCCTACCTGCGTGTGTGGGTCCGCCGCGAGGGCCGCTGGCAGGCCGTGGCCGCATTGTCCACGAGCGCGCCGAAAGAAACCCCGGACGGCAAGTGAAGGTCTCCCGCCGCTGAGCCCGCCCTTCGGGGCCGGCGAACGATCCACCTGGGGAGATCCTATCGCCGGCGGTTGAGAGCGTGCCGATACTTACGGCCGCCAGCGCCCGGATACAATAACAAGACAATTTATCTCCGCGGATCTCACCCATACAATGATGCAAAGGCACCAATTCTCCAGAACTGGACACATCCAGGTGGGCGACGAGCCATTGTGTCAACGAGGAGTTACGCTCACAAGCGCATCACTCACGGATGCGGAACTGAGACCTAGGTCCAATAGACATGTGTCCCGGTCGGGTGTGAAATACCGGGACAACAAGAGGGGTGGAGTAACGACACTTTACAGGAGAACACTCACATGATCAGAAGACTGCTGAGCCTTGCGGGCCTAATGGCGTGTCTCTTCCTGATCAGTCGAGCTCCACTGGCCGCCCAGGACACGTCTCCACCCACTCTGGTGGCGTGGGATTTCACCCCAAAGGCAATCGACACCACCTTGGCTCCGGCGACCGTGACGGCGACCCTTACGGCCACCGATGATCTCTCCGGTGTCAATTTCGTCAATGTCGTGTTCCAAAGCCCTTCGGGCTACCAGCTGCAGACTGGTTACGCAAACTGCACGCCGGGCGGCACCACCTGCACGGCCTCCATGAACATAACCTTCCCGCAATTCGGCGAAGCCGGAATCTGGACCGCCCTGTACGTGCAGACCACAGATACGGTTGGAAACTCTCATCGCGATTATGCCGCGGATCTCGACGCGAAGGGATTCCCCACTCAACTGGAAGTAACCAGCAATCAGGACGTCAGCCCGCCAACGCTGACGGCGTGGGATTTCACCCCAAAGGCAATCGACACCACTTTGGCTCCGGCGACAGTGACGGCGACCCTTATCGCCACCGACGATCTCTCGGGTATCAATTTCGTCAATGTCGTGTTCCAAAGCTCTTCGGGCTACCAGCTGCGGACTGGTTACGCAAACTGCACGCCGGGCGGCACCACCTGCACGGCCTCCATGAACATAACCTTCCCGCAATTCGGCGAAGCCGGAATCTGGACCGCCCTGTACGTGCAAACCACAGATGCGGTTGGAAACTCTCATCGCGATTATGCCGCGGATCTCGACGCCAAAGGATTCCCCACTCAACTGGAAGTAACCAGCAATCAGGACGTCAGCCCGCCAACGCTGACGGCGTGCGATTTCACCCCAAAGGCAATCGACACAACTTTGGCTCCGGCGATCGTGACGGCGACCCTTACGGCCACCGATGATCTCTCCGGTGTCAATTTTGTCAATGTCGTGTTCCGAAGCCCTTCGGGCTACCAGCTGCAGACTGGTTACGCAAACTGCACGTCGGGCGGCACCACCTGCACGGCCTCCATGAACATAACCTTCCCGCAATTCAGCGAAGCCGGAATCTGGACCGCCCTGTACGTGCAGACCACAGATGCGGTTGGAAACTCTCATCGCGATTATGCCGCGGATCTGACTGCGAAGGGGATGCCAACGAGATTGTGGAACGGCGTCAATCAACTTACGGCGCTCGGCCCGGCCAATATGTGGATCGGCTTGAAAAACAGCGACGATGTTGGAACGAAGTTCGACCTACTCGCCGATGTGTCCAAGAACGGCTCCCCGGTGGGCTCGGGCACGCTGTACGGCGTATCGGGTGGCGCCAGCGGGTTTGGCAATGCAGTCCTGAGGACAATCAACCTCGCTCTCTCCTCACCGGTGAGCCTCTCCTCAGGCGAAACGTTGAGCATTAAGCTGTCTGTGCGCATTGCCGTCGGCGTGCCCGGTCATTCCAGGGGCACGGCGAGGCTCTGGTTCAACGACGCAGCCGCCAGCAGCCGGTTCGGCGCGACCATTGGCGGGACAACGAACGATTACTTCCTGCTGAATGGCACGCTGGGCACATCCGCTGGAGGAGGACCGAAGAAGTCCATCGACGTGCTCGTGGACAAGGCGGTCGGAGGGAACCCGTTCAAGCCGTTCGGGACCTGGACCAAGACGTTCTGAGCGGCTTCCAATTCCTGCTGACCCGGCGTTGACCGCGGCGGCTCACCGGTCCGCGCGGGGCCGGGTCTGCTGTTTCCACTGTCCGGACCGCCCAGCCGTGGCTCGCGTGGGTCAGGATCCGAATCGCCTCTTTCTCGCCGAGCCAGAGAAGCTCGTGGCCGGCTTCCAGTCGCGTCCGATCGGCCCCCTCGATCGAGCACTCCATGAACGTGCTCCTCTTTTCGAAGTGCGCGCTCTCCGACGCCGAGTACGCGAACTGCACGGCGCGAATCACCCAGCCTCCGGGCCGGACGATCAACCCGCACTCCTCGAGCGTCTCCCGCCGGACTGCCTCCTCGGGCGTCTCCCCCGCCTCGATGCCGCCTCCCGGAAGAAAGACGCCGTCCCGGGACCGCACGACGGCCAGCCGGCCGTCCTGGTCCTCGAGGAGACCGTAGGCGCTCGGCCGAATCACATACCGCTCGCCCTCGGAACGAGCCCCAAAGACCGGAACTTTGTTCCAGTCGTGCATCAAGTTTGTGAACGAACGGTATGGATCAGCGCACGTAGTCTCCCCACCAGGTCGTGAACGAGCTCCACACGGGCAGTGTCGCGCACGACGCCGGGCCGTAGCGAAGCTCCACGTGCTCCACGCCGCCGACGCTGTGGTGGTAGACGAGCAGCCGATGGATCGCTCCGCCAAAGTCGGGAGAAGGTATGTCGTAACACGCGTAGCCGTCCACCCCAACGGCCGCCGGATCCGGGTTCCGCTGGCTTCCCGGCGTGCGGTCCGGCGTGAACACGAGTTGCCGCGTCAGCCGATCAGCCGCGGCAGCGCGCGCCGACTCGGGAACGGGGGAAATGGAAGCAGGCCAGCCGGCGACGAAGCTCGTGCCGATGCCGATCTGCACCTTGTTCAACGGATCGCGATTGTCCGGACTGAAGGAGATGGCGTTCGTCTCCGCCGCCATCATGTTCTCGAGAGTCACCGCCGTCACATCCGCCCGGTACCAGTTGCCAAGCAGCGTGCCTGAGCGGTCCCAGTCCGGTCGTCCACAGGACTTGTCGCCCCCCAGCTTGGCCCGCCACTGATCGGCCAGCGCCGGCGTCATGTAGTCGATGAAGCAAGCAGAGTTGACAAAGGCTTCCCCCGGGAAGGGAGGATCCGGACCCAATGCGGGCACGTTGCCGCCCTCCCTGATGTACTGGGCCAGGATCTCCATAAAGTCCGGGTATCGCAGGACACCGCTGCCGAGGAAGCTGCCGACATGCCGCGTATCCACGACTCCGATATCCCAATTCGAGGAGTAGTTGCGCGTCCCACCCAACCGCTGGCCCGGACGGACGTGCACTGGATTGCGCGCGCCGTTCTTTCCCAGGAATAGAAACCGGCCAGGGCCAATACTTACCCAGCCCGCCGTCGGATCATGCCAGTCCGGGTAACGAAGCCTCGCTTCGAGCTCGTGCAGATGGTCGTAGTAGATCGTCACCTCATTGGTGTGCTGGATCCAGACCTCGTACTCATCGATGGGCCCGACGCCCTGCACCTCCGACTGGCGCTGAAACAGAGCGACGATCCTGCCGGGCGCCATCGCGTACACGTCGACGAGATGGGTACCGCCATTCTGCGGTGTCACGTAATCGAGGTACATGTGATTCACCGGCCGGATATGTCCGCCATTCGGAGCCGGGTTCACGTTGCCAAGCGGGATGACGGCCGCCACTTCATTGAGATCGGCCGGTGGGCGAACGAACAGCGGGCGCCCGGCTGCCGATTGCGATTCAGCGGGACCGGAGACGAGGACGCCCGCGGCGAGGAAAGCGCAGGACATCAGGCGCCGATCAACATGGATCATGTTCGTTCTCCTTGCGCCGCCTTGCCCGACCTTGTCCTGAACTCTATCCTAGGCGGATGCCTGCCGGCGGATCGCTCTCGTCCTGGACACGCCGGCTCCTGCTTTTCGTCTTCTTTCTCTCCGGCGCGAGCGGCCTGATCTACGAGATCGCCTGGATGCGCCGGCTCACGCACGTCTTCGGCTCGACGACGCTGGCGGTCTCGACGGTGCTCGCGGCGTTCATGGGGGGCCTGGCTCTCGGCAGCGTCTGGATCGGACGCCTCGCGGACCGCCGCGCCGAGAGGGCGCTCCCCCTCTACGCGAGGCTCGAGGCCTCGATCGCGGTGCTGGCCCTGCTGGTTCCTCTCTTTCTTCGAGCCGCCGGCGCGATCTACCTCGCGCTGGCTCCCGCCCTCGAGGGCTCGCCTCAGGTCTTCTTTCTCGTCCAGTTTCTCCTCATCGCGCTCGTCCTCGTGCCGCCGACGGCGCTGATGGGCGGCACGCTGCCGCTTCTCGCGCGCTTCTCCATTACGAAGCTGGATGAAGTGAGCGGTCGCGTCGGAACGCTCTACGCGGCCAACACGATCGGAGCCGCGACGGGAGCGGCTCTGGCCGCCTACGCGCTTCTCCCCGTGCTCGGCGTTTTCGAGAGCGAGGTCTTCGCCGCCTGTCTGAACCTCGCCGCGGCGGCGATTGCCTGGCGGCTTGGCCGAGAGTCCGCCGGCGCGTCGGCCCACCGCGCAGCGGAGCCGAGCGTGGGACAGGAGCCGAAGGCCGCGCGGCTGCCGGCGAGCGCGTGGCTGCGTTCGAAGGTCGCCATCCTGCTCCTCTCGACGGCCCTGTCGGGGTTCGCGGCGATGGTCTACGAGGTCGCCTGGTCGCGCATCCTGGCGATGGTTCTCGGAAGCTCGGTGTACGCGTTCGGAATGATGGTCCTCGTCTTTCTCGTCGGGATTTCCCTGGGCAGCAGCGCCTTCGTCCGCATGCGGAAGAGAGCCGGGCGCGCCCCCGCCGTTCTCGCCGCCGTGCTCACCGGCAACACGCTGGCCGGCCTTCTCGCGATCGCGCTCGTGCCGCGGCTGCCCGGCCTCTTCCTGATCGGGTTCCCGGTCGCCCGGACCTCCTTCCTCCTCGTCCAGGTGCTGCAGTTCCTGGTGGCCTCCGTGCTGCTGCTCCCCTCGGCGTTTTTTTTCGGAATGGCCTTTCCGGCGGTGATCGCGGCGGCGGCGGAGTCGGTCGAGAACGTGGGGTGGACCGTCGGCCGCGTCAACGCCGCCAACACGGGCGGCACGGTCGTCGGCGCGTTCTGCGGCGGCTTCGCGTTGATTCCCCACCTCGGCTTGCGCGCGACCCTGATGACCGCCGCGACCGCCACCGCCGTGGCCGCGTTCGCGGTTCTCTGGCTGGCCGGCGCGGCGGCGCGCAATGCCGTCGGGGGCCGGGGGTGGCGTCCCCTTCTTTCTTTCGCGAGCGGCGCCGCCCTCGTGGTCGCGGCCCTGGTGCCTCCCTGGCCCCGCGAAGTCCTGGCCGGAGGCGCGGGCTTCTACGCCTCGAGCTATGCCACGCCGGAAGACTACCTCGCGGTGACAAAGAAGATGGAGATCCTCTTCTACAAGGACGGCGTCAATACAACGCTGTCGGTGGACCGCTACAACGGGGATCGCTACTACCGTTCGAACGGAAAGACGGACGCGTCCACCAACCCGCACGACCTCGCCGTCCAGGTGCTCCTCGGCCAGATTCCGATGCTCCTGCACCCGGATCCGCGCGAGGTCTTCGTCCTGGGTCTCGGAACGGGCGCGTCGGCGGCCGCCGTGGCCCGCTACCCCGTCCGATCGATCGAGATCGTGGACATCGAGCCGGCGGGGAAGGAGGCCGCCCGGTTCTTCGAGACCGAGAACCGGCGGATCCTCTCCGACCCGAGAGTCCATTACCTGGCCGCCGACGGGCGCAACGCGCTCCTCGCCCGCAAGAAGCGGTACGACGTGATCGTCTGCGATCCTTCCGACATCTGGGTCGCCGGGACCGCCAATCTCTTCACGCGCGAGTTCTACGAGCTGGCCCGGTCGCGGTTGAACCCGGGCGGCGTCTTCGTCCAGTGGTGGCACACGCATGCCCTCGACCCCGAACACATGAAGCTCGTCGTGGCGACGTTTCGGAACGTCTTTGTCGAGGCGTCTTACTGGAGGCCGAGCGTGGGGGACGTCATCATGGTCGGCTCGGCCACGGCGGTGCCCTGGGACTACCGGCGGCTCCAGGAGCGCGTCACGGCCACGGCCGGCGTGGCGGACGATCTGCGCGGGATCGGGCTCTGGAGTCCCCTCTCCCTCTTTTCCGCTTTCGTGCTCTCGGGCAAGGACCTCGAGAGCTTCGTGGCCGGCGTGCGCGAGGATCACGTGGACGACCGGCCCGTCGTCGAGTACGCCGCTCCGCGTTTTCTCTACGTGGACACGTTGTCGCGCAATGAAGCGGCGGTGACGAGCTTTCAAACGAAGACCTTTCCCGACATCACGGGTTTCGACGCCGGGCGCGACCTCGACGCTCACGGCGTGTATCTGCTCGGGTTCGGCTACGCGTCCCTGGAGCGCCGCGACAAGGCGATCGAGTTCATGCAGGAGAGCATCCGGCGCAACCCGGCCAATCCGAAATACTCGATCGGCCTGGCAAACCAGTACCGCGCGAAAGGCCAGGATGCCCGCGCGATCGGCGCGTACCGGCGGGCGATCGAGGTCGAGCCCGGCGAGCCCGAGGCGAGCGTGGACCTGGCGGCGATGCTCCGCGCCCAGGGCGACGACGCCGGAGCGGAACAGATTCTCCGGACGGCTGCCGAGAAATCGCCCGGGGACACCGGCGCGGCGATGGCCGCCGGCCAGCTCCTCCTCGACACCGGCCGGCCGGCCGAAGCCATCGCGTTGCTGTCCCGCGCGGCGTCGGCGAGCCCGAAGCACGCGGGCCTGCGCCTGATGTTCGGCCAGGCTCTCGCGGCCGGCGGAAGAGCCGCGGATGCCGTCAACGAACTGCGCGCGGCCGTGTCGCTCGCGCCCGACGACGCCGCCCTGCTGAGGACGGCCGGACGGGCCCTGCTCGCGGCGGGAGACCTGGAGTCCGCGGCGAACGCCTGCAGAAAATCGGACGCTCTCGAGCCCGGCAACGCGGAAACGCAGCAGGTCCTCGCCGAGATCCTGCAACGGCGTCGGTCCTCGACCGCGTCCGACATCCCCTCCGCGCGTTAGAAATTCCCGGGCGGCGTCGGGCACTTCACGGCTCGTTTCGGCAGCGTTCTTGCAGCCTTCCCAACTGTCGAGGCACCGCCGCCCGAAGTCTCTCCGGCGAGATCGCTCGATGCGCGGGTCTCGGCCCAGGGAGAATTACTATGGCAAACAGCTCATTGTCGCCGAGGACCGCCTCGTCGTATCCCGTCACCGAGCGCGAGGGCGGCGACAGACGGATCGACGGGAGGAGGCCGGCGGCCATGGCGGCTCGCAAGACCGCCGTCGTCACGGGCGCTTCCACCGGCATCGGCCGGGCCACGTCGCTCTATCTCGTGAAGAACGCCTTTCGGGTCTTTGCCGGCGTCCGGAAAAAGAAGGATGCCGAGTCGCTCAGGGCTGCGGCCGGCGCAAATCTCGTCCCGATCGAGCTCGATGTCACGAACGCCGGCTCGATCGCGGCGGCCGCCAGGCAGGTCCAGGACTCTGTCGACGGCGGGCTCGACGGCCTCGTCAATAACGCCGGCATCGGGATCGCGGTCCCCGTGGAAGCGGTCGCGATGGACGTCCTGCGGCAGTCGTTCGAGGTGGATGTCTTCGGACAGATTGCCGTGATCCAGGCATTCCTTCCGCTCATCCGCCGGGTTCACGGGCGCATCGTGAACATGGGGTCGGTCGGCGGCCACATCACGATGCCCTTCGGCGGCGTCCTTTGCGGCTCCAAGAGCGCCTTCGGCTCTCTGTCCGACGCCCTGCGCCTGGAGCTCTACCCCTTCGGCATTCACGTGTGCCTGGTCGAACCGGGCGCGATCTCGACGCCGGCAGTCGAGAAGACGCTCGGCGATGTCGAAGGAGCGATCGAGTCCTTCCCGCCGGAGGACGCCCGGCGCTACGGTCCGATGTTCCGGGAATTCGCCCGGCGCTCGTATGAGCGCGAGTCCAACGGAAGTCCCCCGGAGGTCGTCGCGCGCGCCGTTCATCACGCGCTGACCGCGCGCCGTCCGCGCGCGAGGTATCCGGTCGGGAAGCACGCGAAGTTGCTCTCGACGCTCCCGCGCGTGCTGCCGGACCGCCTTCTCGATCCCCTGCTCCGGCGTCTCTTCGCCATGCCGAAGTCCTTCGGGGCGCTGGCGGCGGATTCCGACAACGGGCCCGGCGCCTCCCCGCGCTAGGGCTGAATCCGCGATTCGATCCGGCGGTCCGGCACGAGCCACGAGAGGGCGACGGAGACGTAGAGCGCGATCGAGACGGCGGGCTTCACGAACGCGAGGGGGATCGCGGCGGCGTAGCAGAGTATCGAGATCTTTCCCTTCACATCGCGTTGGACGGCGGCCGCGAGCTTCGAGCTCGGGGCCATGCGCGGCGATGAGCGCGGTCTGGAGAATGATGTAAGCGACGGCCGAGAGCAACAGCACTCCGCCGTAGGCCGCCGTGGGGACCGCGGCTGCGTGGGTCCGGCCCATCCAGGCCGTGACAAACGGCGTCAATGAAAGCCAGAAGAGCAGGTGCAGGTTCGCCCAGAGGATCTTTCCGTTGACCCTGTCGGCGGCCTGCAGCATGTGGTGGTGATTGCTCCAGTAGATCCCGAGGAAGACGTAGCTCAGGACATACACCAGGAAGGCCGGCAGTACCGGCGCCAGCGAGGCGGCGTCCGTGCCGTGAGGCACCTTGAGCTCGAGGATCATGATCGTGATAAGAATCGCGATCACCCCGTCGCTGAAGGCTTCGACCCGGCCCTTGTGCATGTCGAACCTCTTCTGACCGTCTGCGACCCCGCGAGCCGAGCCTACCATCGGCGCTTCGCTCGTGGGACGCCCATGCCCCGACTCCGTGTCCGCCTGAGGTGATAGCGTTTCTCCAGGCGACGCCGGGGGAGAAGCAGCGCTTCTCCCTCTCCCTGTGGCAGTGGCGGCAGCTTACTCCCGGCTTCTCACATCAGTTCGGCGATTCGGATTCGGCGCGGTTCGGTGTTCCAAACCGAGATCGGTCACTGTTAACTGCCGCCGCTGGAGAACCGGACGGGACCGCCGCGGCGGATCATGCCGCCCCGCGCGACCGCGGCATCCACTCGACCGGCTCTTCGTTGGGGCATATCTCGGCCGCCCCGATTGTTGAGCCCAGGGCCGCTGGGGTCAAGAATACGAGGATGAACCGATCTTCCGGCCGCTTCTTGAGCTTCTTCTTCGGGGATCGCCGCTCGATCGCGCGGTCCGCGGAAGCCCTGAGGCTCATCCGGTTACGGCCGCAGCGCGTGGCGGAAGTGGCCACTCTCGCGCGGGACGAGGATCCGCTGGTCTCTCAACGCGCCCTGGACCTCCTGGGAAGCTCGCCCAGGATCACCCCGGGTGGATTGATCCTCACAAGCAACTCTTCATCGGCCCTCTGGCCGACAGCGAACGGTGGGAGGTGCGGCTGCAGATCGTTCGCGCCCTTCCGCTCTTTGCATGGAAGCCCGCGGAACTGTTGCGCGTTCTGGCGATCCTCCGCCGGGACGTTCGGCATCCCCAGAAGTTCGTCAAGGCCTGGGCCTGGACAGCCTGGCCACGTTTGCGATGAAGGACCCGGCCCTTCGATCCATCGTGCTCCGCACCCTCGGGAGCTTCGACCGCTCCGGGAGCAATCGCTCGCCGCGAGAGCAAGGCTCGTGCGACAGCGGCTCTCGAGTGTTACGACCGCCGACAGCCCACGAAACGAATAGCCTGACTGGGACCAAAAAAGGAAGCCGGTGTTGAGGTTCTTGACGCTGCTCGACCCGGCGCTGCCGAGGCGCGAGCTCTCCGTCTTGAAGAAGAAGCTGACCTCCCCCGTCTCAGACTGAGCACCGTCGTCTTCCCGGCCCGCCCGGCGCTCGTCAGGGCTTGAACGCCTCCACGAGGGAGTCCATCCGGTCGCCGGACCGAAACTGGCGAACCCGGGTGAAGCCCGCGCGCTCCAGGCCCTGTTTGATCTCGTCGAGCGTGTAGGTCCCTCCCCGCTCCGTGCCGACCAGCATGTTGACGGCGAACAGGGCGCCGGCAGGTGGGCGGGTCCGGCCGGGCTCCATGACGTGGTCGCGGATCACGAGGCGGCCGCCGGGGACGAGCGCGCGATGGATGCGGGAGTAGAGCGCGTCGTTCTGCGCGGGACCGTTCTGGTGGATGATCGCGGAGAGCCACGCGAGATCGTGATCGGGAGGCAGGGGATCTTTCTCGAAGTCGCCCGCGACGAGCGTGACCCGCTCGAGAACTCCGGCGGCCGCAAGCCGCTCGCGGGCGATCTCGACGACGAGCGGGAGGTCGAAGAGCGTGGCACGCAGCTCCGGCGCCGCGCGAAGAAACGCCGCCGTGTAAGTCCCCGGCCCGCCGCCGACATCCAGGAGCCGGCGCGCGCTCCCGACGCCGGCCGCCGCCACCATCCCCTCCGCCCGCGGAGCGGAAACGACGTGCATCGCCCCGATGAATGCCCGGGTCGCTTCTTCCGGCGGCCGCTCGGGCAGCGGGGTGCCGCCGATCAGTCGAGTGAGGTTCGACCAGCGGTGCCACAGGGTCGCCGTGTGGAGCAGCATGGGATGGATCGAGTCGGGAGCGTCGGCCGAAAGGGTGGCCGCATCCGGCGAAGTCCGGTACGTGTCGTCGCGCCTTGACGAGCAGACCCATCGCCGCGAGCGCGTCGAGCTCGATCCTCAACGCCCGAAGGTCAGCCCCGAGCCGGGCCGCGATCGCCTCCGCCGTCAGCGCCTCCTTCGACAGCATCGTGAAGAGGTCGAGCTCGGCGCCCGTCAGGAGGACACGGCTCTCCTGGAAGGCCCGCGCCAGCGCGAGAAGGGCGTCCGGGGAGGTGCGGCTCACGTTGAGATGAGGGGCAGGCCCGGAAGGACCTCGACTCGGCGGAAGAGCCATCTCCCCGAATATACGGCAGGAAAGCTCCACCGACGAGCGCCTCCACGCTCCCGCACGCGAGCCCCGGGGACGTTCGACTGAATACCCCGACGATCCCGGAGGCTCCGGGTGTCGGCCGCCGCGCTCACGCGCCGCCGGATGAGGACCGCATCCAGCTAATGCCCGGTGTGGTCCACCGTCCTCTGGCGGCGAGATGAGAAAACCAGAACGTGAGGGCCGTCCAGGGCCGGGGCGGGAGCTCCGCTGGAAGAAAGAAAGGCCGTCGAGGGCTCGTTCTCAAACGCGCCGCCGTCAACGCTGCCGGCATGGACGCGGCCGGAGATCTGCGGATCGACCGCCAGGCTGATGATCCAGCGGTTCTCGATGCCGGCGTTGAAAACAGTCCAGCTGGCGCCGCCGTCGCCGCTCCTGTAGACGCCGCTCACAGTCGTGCCCGCGTAGAGGACTCGCGGTTCGGTCGGGGCCACGGCCAGAGCGGTGATGGAGTTCGGTGGAAGACCGTCGCTCGCCAGCGACCAATGCGAGCCTCCGCTGGTCGTCTTCGCAACGCCGCCCCAATTGAGAGCGGCGTAAACGGTCCCGGGAGAGTCCGGATCGATTGCCAGGGCCTCGATATACAGGTTCGACAAACCCGCGTTGACCGCGCTCCAGCTGCTCCCCCCATTGACGCTCTTGCGGACCCCTCCGCCCCACGTCGCCGCGTAAAGCACCGAGGGGGAGACCGGGTTGACGACGAGGGCCTGCACGTCGAAAGTCGATAGGCCGTTCTTCGCGGGGCTCCAGCTCGCGCCCCCGTTGGTCGTCTTGAAGACGCCGTTGCCTTCGTAGAGCCCGACGTAGAGCGTCGAGGGATGAACGGGATCGATGGCCAGACAGCTGACGGGCGCGCGACCCGGAAGGCCGTTGTTGGCCGCCGACCAATGGACGCCGGCGTCGGTGCTCTTGTAGACGCCCCCCTCGCCCGTCCCCAGGTAGAGTGTCGAGGGACGAGACGGATCGACCACGACGGCGTTCAGGAATCGGTCGGTCTGCCCCACGCCCAGCTGCGTCCACGAGCCTCCGCCGTCGGTGCTCTTGAAGAAGCCGGCGATGCTCGCCGCCGCATACACCGTGTCGGGAGAGGAGGGATCGATCGCCAGAGAGTGGACATCCGAGGCGTGCGTCCCGGAGCACGACCAGCTCCAGTGCGCGGCCCCGTCCGTGCTCTTGAAGAGCCCACCGCCAATATCCGAGGCCGTATAGACGGTCGACGGCTGCGACGGATCGATGGCCAGGACATAGAGATAGAGAAAGTCCAGAGTCCCCAGGCCCGTGCTCATCTGAGTCCAGAGCAACCCTCCGTTGACGCTCTTGAAGACTCCTCCCGACCGGGTCCCGGCGTAGAGGACCTGCGGATTGGAGGATTGGATCGCCAGCGAAAAGACCTCGGTATCTGTCAGCCCGTTGTTGAAGGGGATCCATCTGCCCCCGCCGTCGACGCTCTTGAAAACGCCGCCCCCGAGCACCGTCCCCGCGTAGAGCGTGGAGGGGGAGAGAGGATCGATGACGAGGGAGAACACGGCCAGGTCATAGAGCCCATTGTTCCTGGCCGACCAGGTGCTCCCTCCATCCGTGCTCTTGAACACTCCCATCCCAAGGCTGCCGGCGTAGACCGTGGACGGGCTGGTGGAATCGACCGCGAGAACGAACAGGTTGAAGGCGGACGGGCCAATCGGCTTCCAGAACCCGGCGCAGTCCGTTCTCTTGAAAACGCCCGAGTCGGTGCCGGCGTAGACGGTGCAAGGATGGGAGGGGTCCACCGCCAGAGACTCGACGGAGAGGTCCGTCAGACCGTCGTTCAAGGCGCTCCAGCTCGCGCCGGCGTCGGTGCTCTTGTAGACGCCGAAGCCGCCGGTCCCGGCGTAGAGGATGCCGCCGGTCGAATCGAAGGCCAGAGCGAGAACGATCGGGTACCCCAGACCGTTGCTTGCGGCGGTCCAGGAGTCGCCGCCGTCGGTGCTGCGGAAGACGCCCGCGCCATAGGTGGCCATGTAGAGGTCCGAGGGGTTGGCCGGGTCGATCACCAGGGCCCGGACCTTCCCGCCGTCCGGACCGAAGCCGGTCCAGTGGCTGACGCCTCCGGGCAGCCCGGTGCTCCAGGTTCCGAACGACGAGAATGGCCGGTCAGGGCACGGGGCGCTGCTATCCAATGCTTCGTCGATGAAGAGCTTCGAAGAGCCCGCGGCCGTGTCCAGCACAAAGCTACTGCGCGCGAAATAGTCGCTCGTTGCGCCGCCGATCGTCGCGCCGAAGCGGGTTCCCGCGTCCCGCGCCGCTCCGCTGTCGATCGGCTGGCCGTCGTACCAGAGCCGGACGGCTCCGGAGCCGTGGCTCCCGCCGAAGCAGGTCCGCCGCGCCGAAATTCTCAGCTTGATTACGTCGCTCGCGCCGACGGTCACAGGGCCCCCCGTCAGGCCGAGGTCAATCGAGTCCAGGAGGGCGTTGTTGAAGCCGCTGCTCCCGGCACTGATGTTGTTCGCCTGCCCTTGCCCGACCTTCGCGTCGTTGACGAACACTTCGGCCAGAAGGTCAAGCCGGAACCCGACGGCGTCGCTGTTCGCCAGGCCCATCCAGACCCTCGCCTGGCCGAGCGCGGTCAAGGTGGGCGACACGGTGACCGTCGTGCTGCGGCTCGCGGACGCCGGGGTGTCAGTCACGGTGAATGTCCGGGTTGCCGCAGGCGCGGCGAGGGAGGGGCCGGACACCGCCAGAAGAAGCGCAAGGCCTCGCAATATCAGACGGATGGTCTTTGGACTCACGGCAGCCTTCCCGCCGAGCGGCCCGGGAGAGAGACGGCAAACGCGGTCCGGCGCCCGAGGACACTCCGGCTTGTAGTGACAATCAGCAGAACAACAAGACCCGGCGAAGTCAATTGCATTTTAGTCATAGTCCCCGAGGTACGGCTATGGCAGCATCAGATCCCATGTGCCGACGAGCGAGAAGGGATTTCCGCCGTTGAAGTTGATTACGCCCGAGTCCTTGCACTTGGCCGGAGCCACCGGCGCCGGCGCGGTGTTGCTCAGAGACAGGAGAGAGGTCGTGCTCTGCCCGTCTCCGTTGGGACACGGGGTCCCGTTCGAGTGGAGATACAGATTCCCGCCCGAAGTCGGGGCGATCGTCGCGTCGAACCGCGACAACCGGCTCGCCGAATCGTAGTAGACGCGCAGGCCGACTGCGCTGCTGTGGCTTCCTCCCGGTCCGGCGCACTTCGTGCCGTCCGGATTGGTGCCGATCCGGGTCGAGACCCTCAGGGAGAGCACATCCCCGGAAGCCATCGGCACGGCGGAGAAAGCCTCCCACGGAACGACGACTTCCTTCGCCATGGACGGGTTTCGCGTCACGCCGGTTATGCATCGCTTCAGTCCGGAAGCGACCGGCTCCGCGCGGTTCTTGAGCGCCTCCACCTTCAGGTCGAACGGAGCGCCCTGGTCGTCGCCGTTCTTCAGCCCGATCCAGAGATGGGCGTCGCTCAGCGCCATCAGCTGTCCGCCTGGTGACGCCCCGAAGGCGATACCCGTCGGCTCCACGATCTGCGGGGCCGTGATCGGCGGCAGCGGAGCCCCGGTGCCGGCGTCGTACACGTTCAGAGCGCCGGTTGCGACACGTACAACCTGGCGCCGTTGGGATTCAGCGCCATCTGCTCCATCCCGAAAAACGTGGGCGTACCTGCGATCGGGATCGAAAAGAGCGGCGCGGCGCCAACGACAGCGGTCGCCGCGTTGTAATCAAAGACGTCCACGAAGCCGCCCGCCGGGCCGAAGTTGGAGCGGGCAAAGATTCGGTTCCCCGCCGGGTTGACCTGGCCGGAAATCCCGAAATCCCCTGTCAACGGGCGATCGCTGATCAGGGTCAGCCCCGGAATCGTAAATGACCGAAGATGAGGAACCTCGCGCGTGATGACAACGCCCGAGGTGCCGCCGGGGGCGCAGAGGACATTATTCGGAAAAGTACCGCCGCCCGACAGCACCTCCCCCGTGTCCGTCAGTGTGCCGAAGGCGTCGATGGCCAGCCGGCGCACATTCCCGGTCATGAACGACGTGACCAGCACCGAACCGTCCCTGCAGACATCCACCGAGTTGCAGTCCGTTCCCAGGTCGAACGTCGCGATCTCGGTCCGGGTGGCAATGTCGATGACCGAGACCAATGTGGAAGAGCTGACGCCATCGCAGACCGCGAGGAACTTCTTGTCGGGGGTAATCGAGGTGTCTTCGCCGGGGTTGGAGATAGGAATCGGATTTGGTCCGGGCGCCAAGCTGGGCGGTGTCGTCGTCAGGTCGATGACCCAGACCTGGAAGGCGAAGTCCGTCACGAAGCCCCTGGTCTGATCCGCCGTGATCGAGCAGTCGCCGATATTGCCCGTAACGGGGATGAACACCGTTCCGAAGACGGCGCCCGTGTCCGCATCAAAGACGGTCACCCCGCCGGTGGCGTTGTCCGCGACCATGCCCCTGGTCGCAGCCGCCACCGGGAAGGCGAGGCTCGACAGAAGCAGCGCGAACACGAACGCCGGAGTCTTCCATCCGCTTCTCATGCTGTGCTCCTTCTCCAGTGCGAGTTGTGAAGCTCACTCAAGCACGCGGGAGGGAGCGAGTCAATGATCCGAGTGGCCCATGGACTTTAGTCCAAGACACTCGATCGCCGAACCGGCGGCGGACACGGGGGTTGCGCCGCGCGAAGTCCGCATCGAGCGCGTCTTCGACGCGCCCCGCGAGCGCGTGTGGCGCGGCGATCACCGATCCGAAGCTCGTCGCGCAGTGGTGGGGCCGCGGCAACAAGCTCGTCATCGAGCGGATGGAGCTCGAGCGCGGCGGCCACTGGCGCTTCGTGGAGCACAGCCCCCACGGGCGTCCACGGCTTCGAGGGGCGCTACCGCGAGGTGACGCCGCCGGAGCGCATCGTGCAGACCTTCGAGTGGGACGGCATGCCGGGCTACGTCGCGGTCGAGACGGTGACGTTCGAGGACCTGGGCGACGGCCGCACGAGGGTCGTCAACAGTTCGCTCTTCCACACCACGCGAGGAGCGCGACGGCATGCTCGCACTCGGGCATGGAGCAGGGCCTCAACGAGAGCTACGCGGCGCTCGACCGGCTCCTCGCCGCGCTCGGATGAAAGACCGGGCGCTGCCCTCGGGCACCTGCCGGCCTCCCCGGTGGTAGCCGGGGCGGGGTCAGTCGTTCGCTATGTCGGGCTTGTTGACTTCCTGAACGGAGTGGCAGAATAAGCCCCTACCGAAAGGCTGGCCCGTGTATCTCCTTCGCACATTCGCGATAGTGGACTTGACCGTTTTCCCTGGAGGTGCATGATGAGAATCCGGGTTTTCCTTTTCGCCTCCGTTGCCGTGTCGCTCTCCCTCACTGCCGTGCCCGCGTCCGCCGGTCCCGCGAATGCGTCCCTGCCGGCGGCGGGCGGCGTCCGGATCGTGCCCGCGGCTGCCCGCGGTCCGATCACGGGTTACACATGCCTCTCGGCCGAGACGTCCTTCCAGCGGATCGACGAGGTCACGCTTCTCCTGGACGGGCGGGAGCTTGCCCGGATCGACGATCCGTAGAAGGCGAACCGATTGACCGGCGGCGCGACGATCTGCCTCGACACGGCGCAGATCCCCAACGGAGATCACGGTATCGAATTCGCCTTCAAGGGGGACGGGGGCCTGGCCGTGACGTCGGCCCGGCTCGCCACCGACAACCCGCCGTTCCGTCTGACCGGCGCCTTCCCCGCTCGTCCGGCTTACCGCGACGGCGAAACAATCGAGATGAATCTGGAGGCGACCCACCCCCGCCTGACCGTCGCGGTGGACTTTTCGAAGATCGACAGCCGCTACCGCAAGGGGGCCGAGACGGTTGTCCACCTCCCCGGCGCGCGGTACCTCGTTCGATACACGTTGTCGCGCAACAATTCGCGCGCGGTGGGCCTGTACCCCGTCTCGATCGTCGTTTCCCTTGGAGCAAAGTCGCGGCTCTACGCGCAGGCAGTCAGCCTGGGCCTTCTCCCGCGGCGGGACGTCCCGCTTTCCCTCTCGCCCGAGATCCCCGCGACGCAGATCTTCGGCCCCATGCCCCACGCCACGCGCAGCGCGCTGCGGATCCTTTCGCTCGCGTCGAGCGCGCCGGGGCCCGTGCGGATCGGCCAGACCACGAGGATCACCGGGGTCGTCGGAACGGCCGCCGGCGCGGAGACTCCCTCCGCCGAGTCGGCCGGGCGCGCCCTGACCGTCTTCTTCTCGGAGAATCGCTCGGACGGCTTCTACCGGGTGCCGGTGGAATTGCTCCCCTGCTCGGGGGGGCCGCCCGGCTGCCTCGGCCGGTTCACGCTCGACCTCGAGCTGACCGCGGGCGGGGCCGCTTCTCTCGCTGGACCGGAGACGCTGAATCTGCTCTTCGGCCTCGAAGACTCGCGGGGGGGCATCGCCGGCCCGGCGTCGCTGCCGGTCCCCGCGGAGCCGGTGCTTGCCACGCCCCCGCCGCCCGGGTTTTTCCACCTCTCCGGGAAGTTCCTCTACCGCACGCCGAATCCGGTCTTCCAGCAGAACGGTCCCAATGACATCGACCAGTTGAGCGAGCTGACGGTCGAGAAGCCGGTGCGCTTCGCGATTGTCCAGGCGATCCGGGACGCCGACGGGGTCGTGCTCGCTTCCACGCGCACGAACAAGTACGGCGACTTCGCGATGGACTTCCTGAGCCCGATCGTCGGGTTGGTGCACGCGGAGGCCTACACCCACACGGATACCGGCTCCCGGAAGATCCGGGTCTTCGATTCGGACTTCACGACCTACAAACTCTCGAGCAGCTCCTATTTCCCCCAACTCGAGCCCGACAAGCACCTGGTCACGGCCTCCTCTCAGTCCCAATGGCTCATCTACGACAACATGGCCCGCTCGATCGACTTCGTCACGGAGTTCGCCGGCAAGTCGCTGCCGAAGATCGACGTCCTCTGGGAACACGGCTACTCCCAGGGAAGGCCCAACAGCGACTACGTCGGCGGCCGCGACTGCTCGAGGACCTCCTACTACAGCCGCAGCGAGGGAGGGCGGCCAGCTTCACCTGACCTCCAAGCTGCCCAACGTCAACCCGAAGCTGGATGCGGTCGAGGACGAGGAGAGCGGCCTTCTGGAGTGCGTCGCGATCCCGGGAGAGTTCATGAACGGGGACCTCGACGACGACGACTCCCCGGTCCAGGTCCACGAGTTCGGCCACTTCCTGCAGCACCACATGACGCGGGCGGAAGCCTGCACCCACGGCGTCAATGAGCCGCGCAGCGCCTGGTGCGAAGGCGCGCCGACCGCGATCGGCCAGACGATCCTCGGGAGCCCCTTCTACTACGACCGGACCTTCAGCGCCGACGGCGTGGAGTCGTTGATCGTCCAGAGCGTGGATCAGAACACCGGCGGGAGCAACAACCAGGCGGAGATGCCGGTCTGCGGCCCGTACTCCGACGGCTGGGTCTGGCGCCTTCTCTACGACTTCTTCGATCCCAAGTCCTCATCCATCGATCAGATCGTCTGGAACTGGGCGCCGCCGGCCAACGTCGCGCCGGAGCCGGTCACCGTCAGCGACGAGGGCGTGCACTTCGGCGCCAATTTCGACCGGATCGGCAACATCAAGGCGGTCATGGACGTCCTCGCCCAATACATGAGCGTGGACGATCCCACCCCTCCGGACCGCGGCCCGGCGGGCCCGGAATTCGTGGACTTCCTGGACGGCTGGATCGCGCAGGGCAACGGCCAGCAGCTGGACATCCTCACGCTCGCCTTCAACGTGATGACGCTCGGGTACGACTTCGGTTTCCTCGGCGACAACCTCTGCGACTAGCTTGGGTCTAAAAAAGGGTCGGCGGTGCTGTGAGCCTGGTTTTTCATAAGGAGGTGTTTATGCACAAGTTCTCGCGGAAGAAGATGAAGCCACTCAAGGGCGACGACCGGGCGCGCATGGGCCGCCTGTTCGAAGAAATCACAGGGAGAGTGCAGGAGATGACCGCGATGATGAATCGCCTCCACGGCATCCCGGTTCACTGGTCGAAATTCGAGATCTCCACTTCCGGGACGTCGGCGGCCGACGGCCCCGGCGTGCTCGTCGTTGTGTGCAATCCGGACACGGGAGAATGTGGATGCTACGATGGCGAAAATGGAACTTGCGGTCCCTGCCCTGACGTGAACCTGTAGCGAACCGGCAGGCCCGGACCTCCCCCGGACGCAGCGGAGTTTCGCGAGCCGGCCGACCCCGAGCGTCCCGGGCTCGGTCCCGGTGATTAACGGACCGACGGCGGCGACGGCCCGTGTTCACGGCATTCGGCCAATCTCCGTCTTCGCGAGGAATGAACCCGGCCGTCATCTTCGTTTAACCGGAGCCGGACCGCCGTCCTTACGTCGTCTCCAAGTCCACGACACATCCCCTCGCTAGCGTGGCCCTCCTCCGCGATCCTGCGGAAACGCCATCGGGCGAAACAGTTGAGGAGGAGTCATGGTGGGAATCAAGTACGGACTTGCGATAGGTATCGGCGCAGTTGTGGCGTCCCTGCTCACCGGCGGTGCGCGGGCGATCGAGATCGAGGCGGCGGCGCAGACGGCGAGCGTTGCCGGCGAGCCGTCGGCGGTGCCGAAGGCCGTGGGAATCGCGGCGCCCAACGCGCTCTTTTCGGGCCTGGCCGAGACGCCGGTCGCGCAGGGATCGAACCGGCTGGAGAACCCGACGCGCCAGCTGCCGTTCTACGGCTACGACGGCGACGGGCCGATGCTGCCGGCGCCCGGCGACGTCCAGACGCCGACGCACAACGTCGAGGCGCACGAAGACCGAGCCGGACAAGAACACCTACCTGGTCCTGCGACGGCCAGCACGGCGCCGATCCCGAGCTACGACTACGGCACCGCACTTCCTCTACCAGGGCCACGAGACCGGCAGCTCGCCGGGCTACATCACGCGGATCAACCTCGACGCCGACGCCGCCCACCGGGTGACGCTGCTCGCGCACGACGCGACGTCGACGGCACAGCCGCTCCCGATGTTCGACGGCTCGACCTGGGACCCGTTCGCGCAGCGGCTGCTCTTCACGGCCGAGAACGGCGCGCGACGGCGGCGTCTGGCAGGCCACGCTCGACTTCCCGTCCGACGGTGGAGGACATCTCGGGCATCGCTCGGCCGGGGCGGCTACGAGGGCATCCAGAACGACTCGCGACGGCAACCTCTGCATCGTCGAGGACGTCGGCGGCGCCGACGGCACCGCCGACAACGCACGCCAAGCACCCGAACAGCTTCCTCTACCGCTTCGTGCCCGACGGACCAAGCCGACCTGACCAAGGGCGGCAAGCTGCAGGTGCTGCAGGTGACTCGCACGCGCACCGGCCAGCCGATCGTGTTCCACGCCGGTCAGGCGGACGCCGACATCCTCTCGCAGGACATGACGCGACCTGCACACCTACGGCAACGACGTTCGCCACGCAGCTGGGTGACGATCCACGACACCGCGGTCGACGGCACGCACGCCGTTCGACGCCAACGCGCTGGCGAAGGCGGCCGGCGGCACGCCGTTCAAGCGCCCGAGAACGGGCATGTTCCGCCCGGGCTCGAACGTTCCGCGAGTTCTACTTCGACGAGACCGGCGACACCAACGCCGACACGCGAGGCCGGCGCGGCTACGGCGGCTTCGGCGCGCTCTTCAAGCTCAACAAGACGAACCCGGCGTCGAACACGGGAACGCTGCACGCTCTTCTACCGGGGCGACAAGGAGCACACCGGCTTCGACAACGTGGCCTTCTGTCGACGCGACCACGTCGTCGTTCGTCGAGGACGCGGGCGACGGCCTGCACACGCAGCGCAACGCACTCGACTGCGGCGTACCTCTTCGACGTCGGCGCCGACTACTCGCGACGGCGCGCCAGCCGATCCGGTTCCTCGCCGAGGGCCGCGACGCGTCGGCGACGATCGACTCGGCTGCTCGCCGGCACGGCAACGGCTTCCAGAACGAAGGCGACAACGAGATCACGGGCATCCACGTGTCGGACGGCGATCCGACGGTCGGCGGGCATCCTCGGCGCGCAAGGCTCCCAGCCGTTCCAGCGACGGGCTGGCGGGTCTTCTACACGCAGCAGCACGGCGACAACGGAGGAGAATAATATGAAAGAAGAGGAAGAAGTAGTGATAATATTTAAATGATAGGAATGATATTTATTTTATTAATTAGAAGGGAAAGTTATATATAGTTTTATATATATTTTAGATAGATAGGTTAGGAGGAAAGTAGTAGAAAAGGTAGAAGTAAGTTGAGTGAGTGTAATATTTGTTTATAAAGAAAGTAATGTGTTTAGTGTAAATAGTAGTAGTGTTTGGAGTATTATTTTTGATAAAAGAGAGAAAATTATATTTATGGTAATGATGAGTATTATTATAAAGTGTTTGAGTTATAAGAGTAGTTTATTAAAGTTATAAATGTGGAAGAAAGATAAGAAGTTGTTATAGAGTAGTGTAAGAGTAGGTAAAAGTTGAGTATAAAGAGAGGAGTTATAAATGTATATAATATTTAGAGTTTTTATTTATTATTAGTTATTATATTTATATAATAGTTATATTATAGTATTTAATATTAGTATATAATTTTAAAGTTAGTTATAATATATAATAGTTATATTATTGATATTTTTTATTATTATTTTTATTATCTTTAGGGAGAACATCTTTTCTGTATCGACGATAGAAGATAACGTAAGATTAGAAAATTTATTTCAACCTTATTTTACGTTTATTATCCGCCATCCGATGTATTCGGCGGCATAATGATGCATCTCGCACCCTCTCGCGCTTGGCTCATGGTAAGACTCTGATGCTTCTTCCGATGACGATCGTATTGTGTAGCGGCTTCTCGATGAAGAGAGAGTTTCTGTGAAGAACCTAGGTTATTAGAACTATAGGAAGAAGTGTATGTTTGATTGTGTGGAGAAAAGACGTCAGGCGTAGACGACAAAACCCGCGGGCGGAACTCGCACGAAGACGGATTTTCCGTTTCTCGGTTCGACAGCCACACTGCCGGCGATCTCCGAAGCGTCGGTCGAAAAGAGGCAGGTCAAGCGGCTGCCGGCGGCGTGCAGACTGTCGTCGATCGTGACGAACGCTGCCGACGCGGCTTCCGGGTCGGTGTTGATCGCGGCGAGCACCTCCCGGTCGTTGAAGATCCGGGACCAGGCCACGATCGAGCGCAGGGGACCCTCCCCGATCCGCGCGGGAAACCCGAAATCCGCGCCGTTGCCGGAAATCTGGCGCAGGTACTGGCGCCCCCGGCGCAGGGGCAGCTCCCGCCGCCGGAGGGCGTGGATCCGGGCCAGCTCGCGATAGACGAGCTGGTCCTCGTTGAAGCAATGGCGGCCTCGCGACCGGAAGGCCCCGAACTCCCCGCCGAACATCGCCTCCCGGATGTATCGGTCGGCCCCGTTTCCGGAGCCCTCGCCGTCGAAGAGCTGCTCGGTCCCGTAGTAGATGCACGGGATACCGACCGTCGTGGCGTTGAAGGCCAGGACCGCGAGGGCCAGCTTCTCAAATCCGCCCGCGCAGAAGCGATGTTTGTGCTCCCCCTGGTCCACGTGGTCGTGGTCGTCCACGGACGTCACCAGCTTGTCGCGGAACCAGGCATGAGAGTCCTTCCGCACGAGCAGCGAGTTGCGGAAGAGATCGAAGTACACCGCCGGATCGATCTCCCCTTTTACCAGCTCGGTCATCGTGCCCCGCTCGTCGGAGATGCCGAGGGCGGCGTCGAGACCCGTGACCTCGAGCCGCTCGAAGGCGAACTCGCGCCCGCCGGTGATCTCGCCGATGATGTAGAAGTTCTCCTTCCCGAGCGCCTCCGCGAACTCATGGATAACCGACGCGAAGAACCGCGCCGCGCCGGGATCCATGTGCTTGACCGTGTCGAGACGGAAGCCGTCCACGTCGGCGAACGCGATCCAGAACTTGTAGACCTCGCAGAGATCGCGCAGCGTCGAGGAGACGGAGTATTCGTCAATCGCGTCGGCTCCGTCCACGATCCGGCGCTCCCCGTGGTGGAGGTCCTTCAGGCTGAAGAAGTCGCCGTCCGCGAACTCGGGAAAGAAGTCGAAGTTGCGGATCTGGCCCTCGCCGGTGAACGTCTCCGGGCGTTGGAACTCGGCCGGCCAGATCGCGCCATCGGGAAGAGCGCGGGGAAGGTCGGCCGGCGCGACCGGGCCGAAGGGGAGGCTGGCCGCTCCCTGATTGTCGCGGAAGCCGCCGACGGGGAACTTCCGGCCGCTCCAGGCGGGGTCGCCGTCGCGGTAGCGGAACACGTCGCCGCAGTGATTCAGGATGATGTCGAGAATCACCCGGATGCCCATCCCGTGCGCGGTCTGGACGAGCCGGCGCAGCTCCTCGCGACTGCCGAAGTGCGGGTCGACATCGAGGAAGTCCTGGATTCCGTACCCGTGGTAGGTGTCGTCGGCGCGAACCTGCTTGAAGATCGGGCTGATCCAGATCGCCGTGACACCGAGCCGCTGCAGATAACCCAGCTTCGACTCCAGCCCGGTAAGAGTCCCGCCGACGAATCGCGTGCCGGCGTCGCGCCACCGGGCGGCGTCCGATTCGGTTCGAACCGCGTTGCCGTTCGCCTCGGGAGTCAACGGAGGGGTCGCGCCGGTCGTGACGATCGTTCCCGCGTTGTCACGGAAGAGGTTCTCGGCGCCGTCGGAGAACCGATCCGCCATGAGGAAGTAAAGGACTTCGTCCTCCCAGTGTTGCGGGGAGGGGAAGTAGCGACGCCCGGCGATCAATCCCTCGAGGTCGAGCTCGCGAAGCGATTTCTCAGCCATCGCCGATCCAGACTACGCCGTTCCGCTCTTCTTCCGGCCGACGAGCCGCCAGAACTGCTTCTCGTTGAGGAGAGTGATCCGGTGTCCCTTCTCTCGCAGACGCTTGATGTCCATCAGCTTCCGTCCCGCGTCGCGGCCCGCCGCCTGCAGGGGATTCGGCCGCCCGCGGACGACGACGGTCGTCTTCGCCGAGGTCCCGCCGTGAACGATCGCGCCGGCCCGCCGCGCCGCGCGCGCGGCCTCGCTGCGGCGCGTGGTCAGGATGCCGGTGAACGCGAGGTGCGCGCCTTTCAACGTCGCAAGCCTGCCGACGTGGAGCGCCGCGGGCCGATGGGCGAGAGCCTCGATCAGCTCCTGCGCGCTCTCGTAGCGCTTGCGGCGCTCGCCGATGCAGCGATAGACGATCTCCCTCAAGTGCTCGCTGCACGGAAGACGCCGGATCTCGCCGGTGCGGATCCGCGCCCCCGCGTCCCCCTTCACCAGCATCCCCAGCAGCTGCCCCACCTGATACACGTCGTCGCGCGCCTGCCACTTGGGCACCGCGCCCTCGAGGATCTCGCTCGGCGCGGTCAACGGGTTCAGTGTGCCCGCGCGGATCCCCCGCCGGTCGCTCTGGTGCCGGACGATCCCGAAGTCTCCGAGCTTGAGATTCCGGCCCTCGCAAACGAAGACGTTCATCGGCGTGAGGTCGCGGTGAAGCATCTGGCCGCGATGCAGCTTTCCGAGCACCTGCAGGATGCCCGCGATCTCGCGCCGCGCCGTGGATTCCGGCCACCCCTTGCCGGTGCGGCGCAGATACGCCCGCAGGTCGCCGTCGCGCGCGTACTCGAGCGCCAGGCAGTACAGGAAGCGTCCGTCCGCCCGCGCGAGCGGAAAACTGTCGTAGACGCGGATCGCCCGCGGATGCCCCTCCAGGAGCAGCCCGAAGTACGCCTCCCGCAGCCATCCGTCGATGCGCTCGCTCGCCTTGATGCAGACGATCGCCGGGACCGACCGCGAGCGTGTCAGCCGCGTCGCGAGATAGGCCTGGCCGAAGCCGCCTTCTCCGATCAGCCGATCGACGCGGTATTGGAGCCGCGTCTCCGGACTGGCGACGACCTGCGTGGGCGTCAGCAGGAATCCCGCGAGACCGACGCCGGCCGGCATCGGGACCGTCGTCGCGGAGGTCACATTCTTCACCGAACCGGAGCGTTCCCTCATCGCCGCCGGGCGGGCGCGGCGGGAAGAACGGGGTCCCGTAGGTCGGGAGGTCACGTCATCTCTCTTCTTACACGGTCACTTGTTGCGCGGCGCCACCGCAAGAGAGGGAATACCATAACAAACACCGACCCGCTTTCGACCGAGGGACGCCTGTAGGATCGCGATCCAGACGCGGAAGGGGAAGACGGGGATCGGCAGGGAGCGCTCGGCCTGCCGGACGCGCTATTTCAGGAAGGCCGCGATCTCGGCGAGGATCTGTTCGTGGTGGCCGACCCACACGTGGCCGCCGGTCGGGTAGCCGAGGAACCGGGCGCCGGGGACGTGCTCGGCGGTGTAGCGCGCGCCGTCATAGGTCCCGTACAGATCGTCCTCCATGCTGATGGCGAGGGTGGGAACCGCGATCCGCTCGAGGTCGTACCGCGGGAGCGAGGAGGTCACCGCCGCGTCGTTGAGCAGCCCGGGCCCTCGGGCGCTGACGGGGAGAATCTGCCTCAACATCCGGTCCACGCGGGCCTGCTCGGCCGCGTCCGCGTTCTTCACCACCTCGGGCGGCGTCGCGAGGATCGCGCGGGTCACGAGGGAGCGGCCGATCCGGGGCGCAGCCCAGAAGAAGAAGTCGGACTTCAAGGCCGTTTCGAACAGGAACCGCGTCCCGGGCGGCGTCTTCAGCGGCGGCGCGCCGCCGGCCCTCGGCACATAGGCGGCCGGGACCAGCAGGACCAGGGCGCTGCACCGGTCCGGATGCCGCAGCGCGAACTGCATCGCGGAAGGCGCGCCCGCGGAGGCGCCGACAATCGCCGCGCGGCGGACGCCGAGCGCGTCGAGAAGGCACGCGTGCGCGTCGGCCTGCGCGGCCGCCGAGGCGTCGGCCGGCAGCGGCGTGCGGAGGTAGCCGAAGCGCGACATCGCGATGACGTGGAAACCCTTCGCCGCGAGAGGCGCGCCGAGCAGCAGTCCCTGGTCGTATCCCCCGCCGGCGCCGTGGACCAGGAGGACCGGCGGGCCCTCGCCGGCCGCCGCATACTCGACCGGCCCGCGGGGAGTCTCGGCAATCCGGCTGCCCGTCGAGACGCGGCGGCGGATCCGACGAATGTCGCGTTGATAGCGCACCCAGATCAGCCCGAAGAATCCGGCGGCCAGAAGGCCACCGGAGAGAAGGAGGGCGCGACCCTTCCGGTCTCTCTTCACTGAACATTTCCTCGGGGCCATGCGGCCCGCGGAGCGAACCAACCGATCCGATTCGACGCTATCCCGGTGAGGTCTTCACTCCTTGATGCATGTGCCTCACCCGGCGCGAAGCCGATCGCGCTTCGCCCTCGACATCTCAGAGCACTTCTGCGCCGCTGACAAGCGGCAGGGCCGGCGTTGTATACACCCTGCCCGCCGGGACAATCCCCGGAAGCTACACTGTGCAAGCGGACTACTCGGGCGGTCCGGCCTTCCAGGCGAGCAGCGGCAGCGGAACCTTGACTGTCAATCCCGCCCCGCTCGAACGGCCTCGATCTCCACGAACGCTCCCCTGGCGCGGCGGCGGAACCTGATCGACTCTAGTCTGTCCTTCGACGCGTCAGCCCCGCTCCGCGAGAACGCGGTCGGCGAACCGGCGGGGCGGCTCGGCGAGCAGCTCCTCGCCGCGAGAGAGCAGCTGCCGCGCCGCATCCTCGCTGACGAGGCGGATGCGCTCGGCCAGCCCGGCCGCGTCCGGCAGCGCGGCCGCGCGGGCCCCGACCTCGCGGCCCAGAACGAAGAGATCGGTCGTGTTGCCGACGTCCTGCGCCAGCCGGCCGAGCTCCTTTTCCGTGTGCCGGAGCGGCTTGCTCCCGCCGGAAGCGAGCAGCTCGACCTGATACCGCAGCTCCTTCATCCTCCGGCGCCAGCGATGGAAGTTCTCCTGGCTGTAGGACCCGAGCGCCCGCGTAAGCGCTTGCCGCGCCCGGCGCTGCGTGCGCGCGAGGCCCTTGTGCAGGTCGCCCACCGAAAAGTCGGTGGGCAGAACGACGTCGAGAACGCCCGGCAGAGGACGCAGGCCGGCGGCGCCCTTCCGCAAGAGCCCGGCCGTCTGCGCGGGACCGGGCCGCCCGGCAAGCTCGGCCTCGAGGGCCGCTTCGAGCGCCCCGGTCGTGACGTCGGGCTCGCCCAGAGAGGCCAGCGCGGCCAGGAGAATGTCGGCGTCGCGCAGGCTGCCGGTCTCGGCAAAGGCCTTCTTCAGCGCGAGAATCAGACCATCCGCCGCTCTCTTCCCGAGAGCCGGCCGGAGCAACTCGACGATCGCTCTGGCCCTGCGAATGGACTTGCGAAACTCATGCACGGCCTCGACGGGACGGGTCGAAGCGGCGGCCGCGGTTCGGCGCGTAACGCCCAGGATCGACTGAAACGCGCCGAGCATCCCCTCGCGCAACGGAAGACCCCGCCGAAGGGCCAGCCGCTTACGGGGAGCGCGTCGCTTCCGAGGCGGATCGCCCTCCACGGCGTCATCCAACACGCCGGCCACTGCCACCGACGGGAACGGATCGCTCACAGCGCGGCTATCCTATCGCGGGTGATGATGAAACACTCTGAGGCTCTCCGATGAGCGCTCGCGAGCATTCCTTCTCGGCGGTGGCCTTCGAGCAGAACTTCTCCCTGAAGGATCTGGCCGCGGCTCTGCCCGGGAGGCCGGCTCGAGCCGCACTTTCTTGAAAGAGGCTTGCCGGAGAAAGGAACCGCCTTCTACTATCCCTTCGGGGCGGTCGTCTTCGTCGATGCTCCGCCCGAGATACGCGAGGCGGAGCTTGCCCGCCTCCTCGCGGCCCGGCCGGGCTTGACGAAGCAGGTCGTGCGCGAGGACTTCACCGTTCGCGAGGAAGACGGCGACCGGATCCAGATCGCGGACGGATGCTTGATCGTGGACAGGTTATCCGGCGGCCGGGCGTCGCTGATCGCGCAGACCGTCGCTCAGAGCGCGGCCATGGAGTATTACGAGCAGATCGTGGAGCGCCTCTTCGGGCGGACCGATCAGATCGTGGACCGGCTCGAGTCTCGCGGCAGCGTCCCCCTGGGAACGCGATCCTTGAACAAGTTCATCGGACAGGCGATCGGCACGCGCAACGAGGTCCTCTCCGTCCTTCACCTCCTGGACAAGCCGGACGCGGCCTGGGAAGACGCCGCCATGGACCGCATCTACGTCGATCTCCGCGCGGAGTTCGATCTCACGGATCGCTACTCGGCCCTGGAGTCGAAGCTGCGCGCGATCCAGGAGGCCCTGCAGCTCGTCCTCGAGGTGGCGCGGGACCGGCGGCTGTTTCTCCTGGAGGTTTCAGTGGTCCTGCTCATCCTGTTCGAAGTGGTCTGGAGCATCTGGCGGCGGTAGCCACTCCAGTCAAGGCGGCATTCGCGCGTGCTCCCCGCGGGAGACGCTCGCGCCGCAGAGTGGAATTACTTCAGCTGCTGGTAGAAGTCGTTCCCCTTGTCGTCCACGAGGATGAAGGCGGGGAAATCGACGACGTCGATCGCCCAGATCGCCTCCATCCCCAGCTCCGGATACTCGAGGACGTCCACCTTCTTGATGTTCTCCGCCGCGAGGAGCGCGGCCGGGCCGCCGGGCGATCCGAGGTAGAAGCCGCCGTGCTTCTTGCAGGCCTCGGTGACCTTCGGGCTCCGGTTCCCCTTCGCGATCATGACGAGTGACGCCCCGTTCGACTGGAAGAGGTCCACATAGGAGTCCATGCGTCCCGCCGTCGTCGGGCCGAAGGAGCCGGAGGGCTTCCCCTTCGGCGTCTTGGCCGGGCCCGCATAGTAGACCGGGTGGTCCTTGAAGTACTGCGGCAGTCCGCTGCCGGCGTCGAGGCGCTCCTTCAGCTTCGCGTGGGCGATGTCGCGCGCGACGACGAGGCGGCCGGTCAGGGCGAGCGGGGTCGAGACGGGATGCCTCGAGAGCTCGGCCAGGATCTCGGGCATCGGCCGGTTCAGGTCGATCCGGACGATGCCGTCGTGTCCCTTCGCGCGCGTCGTGGACGGGGAGGAGCTTCTCGGGATGCCGCTCCAGCTCCTCGAGCCAGATCCCCTTCTCGTCGATCTTCGCGAGGACGTTCCGGTCGGCCGAGCAGGAGACGCCGAGGCCGACCGGGCAGGAGGCCCCGTGGCGCGGGAGCCGGACGACCCGGACGTCGTGAGCGAAGTACTTGCCGCCGAACTGCGCTCCGAACCCCAGCTTCTGCGCGGCCGTGAGGAGCTTCGCCCTCGAGCTCGGGATCGCGGAAGGCGCGGCCCGTCTTGTCGCCGGTCGTCGGAAGCGAGTCGTAGTAGCCGGTCGAGGCGAGCTTGACGGTCTTCATGCAAGCCTCCGCCGACGTCCCGCCGACCACGATCGCGATGTGGTACGGAGGGCACGCCGCCGTCCCGAGGCTCTTCATCTTCTCGACGAGGAACGCCTCCAGGCTCGCCGGGTTCAAGAGGGCCTTCGTCTCCTGGAAGAGGTACGCCTTGTTCGCCGAGCCGCCCCCCTTGGCCACGAAGAGGAACTTGTATTCCGCCCCGGGGGTCGCGTAGATGTCGATCTGCGCCGGGAGGTTGTTGCCGGTGTTGACCTCGTCGTACATCGTCAGCGCCGCCGTCTGGGAGTAGCGGAGGTTTTCGCCGGTGTAGGTCTTCCAGATCCCCTTCGAGAGAAACGCCGCGTCGTCGGCGCCCGTCCAGACCTGCTCTCCCTTCCAGGCCACGACCGTGGCGGTGCCGGTGTCCTGGCAGAACGGCAGCTCGAACTTCGACGAGACGACGGCGTTTCTCAAGAGCGTCGTCGCCATGAACCGGTCGTTGGCCGAGGCTTCCGGGTCGTCCAGGATCGCGGCCACCTGCCGCTGGTGTTTCGGGCGCAGCAGAAACGACACGTCGCGCATCGCCTCGCGGGCGAGCAGCGTCAGAGCCTCGGGCTCGACGACGACGACCGGCCTTCCGCCGAAGGTCCTCGTCCGGACATGCTTGCGGCTCACGAGCCGGTACTTCGTCGTGTCTTCCCCGTGCGCAAACGGGTTCGCGTAAACGAAGCCGTCTCCCGGCGCGCCGAGTATCTTCGAGGCCTTTCGGGGAGAGGCCAGCGTCGCCTTCGCCGGCTTCTTCGCGGCCTCGTGCCTTCGGTCGGGTCATTGCCATCCGCGTTTCCTCCAACGAACCAATCTACCCGAGGGCCGGGGAGGCCGACTGATCCGATTACACCAGAATCGCGTGATGGGGCCGCCCGACCTCTTGATTCTTCGTTACCCGCTC
Organism: uncultured Acidobacteriota bacterium; assembly: GCA_963782815.1. Lineage (GTDB taxonomy): Bacteria > Acidobacteriota > Thermoanaerobaculia > UBA5066 > Gp7-AA6 > JAWOLE01. The sequence goes on from CAWALG010000017.1 coordinate 37,381, forward strand.
GACCTCCGCGGCGAGGCGGCCCGGCACGATCTCGCGCAGCTCATAGCGCACCCGGACCGAGGGCTTGTTGATCGAGAGCACGCGCGTCAGGTCGATCGGCGTGCCGACCACAACGACGTCGCAAGGAGTCCGGTTGATCGTCTCCTCGAGCTCGCGGATCTGCTCCGCGCCGTAGCCCATCGCGGGGAGGATCGAAGCGGCGTTGGGGTACTTCTGGTAGGTGTCGCGGATCGAGCCGACCGCGTACGGACGCGCATCGACGATCTCGGCGGCGCCGTCCCGGCTCGCCGCGACGTAGCCGGCGCCGTAGGTCATCCCGCCGTGCGTCAGCGTCGGGCCGTCTTCGACGACGAGAACGCGCTTGCCTCGCACGAGCTCGGGCCGGTCGCTGGTCACGGGCGACTCTGCCCGGATCACGCGGGCCCCGGGGTTCAATCGGGCCGCCGACTCCTCGATCTCGCGGATGCGGCTCTCGTCGGCGGTGTCGCACTTGTTGATGAGGATGACGTCCGCGCGCCGGAAGTTCGCCTCGCCCGGGTGGTACGACGTCTCGTGCCCGGCGCGGTGGGGATCGGCGACGCAGATGTGAAGATCGGGCACATAGAACGGCAGATCGTTGTTGCCGCCGTCCCAGAGGATCACGTCCGCCTCCCGCTGCGCCCGCTCGAGGATCTTCCCGTAGTCGACGCCCGCATAGACGACGAACCCGCTGTCGATCAACGGCTCGTACTCCTCCCGCTCCTCGATCGTGCACTTCTCGCGGTCCATGTCCGCGTCGGTCGCGAAGCGCTGGCACGCCTGAGCCTCGAGGTCGCCGTACGGCATCGGATGGCGGATCGCGACGACGCGCCGTCCGCTCTCCTTCAGGATCTTGGACAGGTATCGCGTCGTCTGGCTCTTGCCCGCGCCCGTGCGCACGGCCGTGACGGCGATGACCGGCACGGTCGCCTTCAACATCGTCCGATCGGCCGACAGGAGGACGAAGTCCGCGCCCGCGATGATGCAGAGCGACGCCACGTGCATCACCTGCTCGTGGGATCGATCGGAATAGGAGAAGACGCACTGGTCGATGCGCAGGTCCTTGATCAACCTCGCGAGATCCTGCTCGTCGAAGATGGGAATTCCCGCCGGGTAGAGCCCCCCGGCGAGGGCGGCCGGGTAACGGCGCCCGGCGATTCCCGGAATCTGCGCGGCCGTGAACGCGACGACCTCGTAATCGGGATTGTCGCGGAAGAACGTGTTGAAGTTGTGGAAGTCGCGGCCGGCGGCCCCGAGGATCGCGACGCGGATCGGACGTGAAAGCATGGGAACCTCCCGCCGTCCAGCGTACGCGATCGGCGATGCGCCAGGATGATCCGTTTGCACCGTCTCATGCAAACGGAATCCCTGTCTCTCCCGGGAAACCTCGCCCGTTCCGCGCGCGCCTAACTCATTGAGGCATCCGCACCTTTGACGCCCTCGGTCGCCGTTGGACCGGGTTCTCAGCAGGGCCGCTGTCGGCTTCGGCCGCGGGCGTTCGCCGCCGAACGGCGGTCCAGAGAATCCCGGAGGCCCCGGCCGCGCTGGAAACGCGGCGAGGGCCTCCTTCTTGAAACAGGCGAGCGCAACCGCGGGTCAGTTGTTCGGCGCGCTGCCGCCGAGGAAACCAAGTTCGACGGATCTGCCGATCCGGAGATAGCCGTACGGATTGGGGTGGATGTGGTCGCCGAAATCGAGAATCGGATCCATGATGTCCGGATTCGTCGCGTCCTTCATGACCTCGTCGAAGTCGAGCACGTGCTCGAACTTCGCACTGTGACGGATCCAGTCGTTCACCTGGTGCCGGTATGCGGTCATCTGAGGGGTCCAGGTCGCGTTGCTTCGCGGGATGATGGTCGCCCCGATGATCTTCAAACCCTTCGCGTGAACGCGATCGATGATCTCTGTCATCCCGGCGATCAGCTGGTCGGCGTTGACGAGCCCGCTCGCCAGATCGTTCGTGCCCTCGAAAAAGACGACGTGGCTGATTCCCGATCGCGAGAGGACGTCGCGGTCCAGCCGCTCGACCGCGGCCGGGCTGCCGCCCGGAGGGTTGGTGACGGTCACCCGGTTGCCTCCGATGCCTTCGTTGACGAAGGCTTTCTTGGGATCCTTTTCCTTGTCGAACAGAAAGCGGAGGTAGGCCACGTCGTGCCAGCGGTCATGCCCGTCGGTGGTCGTGGCCGTCCCGTCGGTGATCGAGTCGCCCAGGAACACGACGGAGCCCTCCGCCTCCGACAGGACGTCGATCGCCGAGAGCCAGAGCATCTCGACCGTCGTGCCGGTGAAGGCCGTGGACGCCTCGTCCCCGGTGTGATCTCCGGCCCCCGTCGCGGTCAGGAACGACGTCGTCCGCGCGTTGCCGTGGCGGCTGATCTGTCCCGTCGCGTTCCCCGGCACGTACAGGCTGACCGCGAGGTCCTGCCAGGCGTTCACGTCGAACGCGACTCCGTCGCTGTAAACGCCCTGGCCCGCGCCGATCGTCACGGACGTCGCCCCGCCAAACGTCAGGGGACGGACCGTTCCCGGCACGAGCTGCGCGCCGTTGTTCCGATAGGCGATGGACGCCGCTCCGATCGTCAGCGCAGCGGTGCCGAACGTGTTGTCCAGCCGCACGCGCACGGATCCGCCCGAGGCCGTCGGGCGCGCGATCATGCGGACGGTTTCGTTGGAAACCACCTCGGCGGCGGGCGCCAGGCCCTGCAGCGAAAAGCCCCACGCCGCGATCCACTGCGGTTTCCTGGCCTCGGCGATCCCGGCGACCCCGAATCCGAGGGCCGCGAGCAACACGATCACGACGCAAGCGCCTGGCGCTCTCTTCTTCATCGTCTTCATGAATAGCCTCCTTTTCTTCCGCACTCGAATGCCCCTGGTTCCGTTTGCTTCGGTGGATGCGCGTCCGCCGTCACCGTCAGTCGACGCTCGCTCGCCGCGCCCGTGACCCCCTTTCTCTCGCGGCGAGCCCGGCCGTAATGGCCGGCATCGTCCCGACACTCTTCGGCCTTTCCCGGCACTGTCCTCGCAGAGCACAGATGGTGGTGAACGGGTGCCTGACGCCCCGTTCCTGCGCTCCCATCGGACACCGGATCGGCGAGTCCCCGCATTCGCCGTCACGAATCGGATCAGGAGCCGTCAACTCGAAAAACACCTCCATCGTCGAGCGACTCTCCGGTCTCGATCAGTGATGCAAGTCTTGCGCCCGGCGTCCCGGGCGCCGGTCAGGCCGCTAGAGACGGTTCAGTCCATCCAATCCGGCGACCTTGTAGGCCTCCGCGAGGGTCGGGTAATTGAACGTCGTGTCCCGAAAGTATTCGATCGTGCCGCCGAGCGAGAGCACGGCCTGGCCGATGTGAATGATCTCGGCGGCGCTCTCGCCGATGGCGTGAACGCCGAGGAGCTTGAGCGACTGAGGGTCGAACAGGATCTTCAGGAGGCCCACGTCCACGCCGAGCATCTGGCCCTTGGCCAGTTCCTCGAAACGGGCCTGCCCGACCTCGTAGGCGACCCTGGCCTCCGTGAGCTCCTGCTCCGTCTTGCCGACCATCGAGATCTCCGGAATCGTGTAGATCCCATACGGAAGGAATTCCTGGCGACTCGCCCGGAGATTCCCGAACATGTGGCAGCTCGCGAGCCGCCCCTGCTCCATGGAGGTCGACGCGAGGGATGGGAATCCGATCACGTCACCGGCCGCATAGATGTGCGGCACGGGCGTCTGGAAATGCTCGTTGACCGGGAGCCGCCCCCGGGAATCCGCCTCCAGCCCGGCGGCCGGGAGGTTCAGGAGGTCCGAGTTCCCCTGCCGCCCGACCGTGTAGAGCAGCGCGTCGCCGTGAACGTGTTTCCCGCTCTCCAGGCTCGCGACGACGCGGCCGCGCTCATCCACCTCTACCGAGACGACCTTCTCGCCGAGCCGGAAGGTCGCCCCGCGCTGCCGCATGAAGTAGTAGAGCGTCTCGACCATCTCCCGATCGACGAAGTCGAGGATCGTGGGGCGTTGCTCGATGATCGTCACGCGGATGTTCAGCGCGGTCATCATCGAGGCGTACTCGAGGCCGATCACTCCCGCCCCGACGACGATGAGGTCGCGCGGGAGCCGCTCGGCCTCGAGGAGCTGATCGGAATCGAGAACGCGCCGGCCGTCGAGAGGGACCGTGGCGCTCGCCGCCGGGCGGGTCCCGCAGGCGATCAGGATGTGCTCGGCCCGAAGCAGGACGGTCCCATCGAGGGTCTCGACCTCCAGGGCGTGAGGATCGAGGAAGCGGGCCGAGCCGTGGACGGTCGTCACGCGATTGCGTTTCAGCTGGGCCCGGATGACCTCCAGCTCCTTCGCCATGACCGTGCGGACGCGGGAGGTCAAGTCGCTGACGGCGATCTCGTCCTTGAGGGAATAATCGCGGCCGTAGAAGGCGCGCTGTCTGTATCCCGACAGATACAGGATCGCCTCTCTCAGGGTCTTCGAAGGAATCGTCCCGGTGTGGAGGCAGACTCCCCCGATTCGTTCCTTCCGATCCACGACGGCCACGCTCTTCCCGAGCTTGGCAGCCGCGATCGCTCCCTTCTGGCCGGCGGGACCCGAGCCGATGACGACCAGGTCGTAGGCGCTTGGCTCCATGCGGGAAGCCTGCCACAGACCGGGCCCCATGCCTATTGAGGCCCGGCTTTTCCGGGATAGACGTCTCCTGTAAGAGAGAGAAGACGTCTCGAGAAGAGGGCTCTCCCTCTGATCAGCTAACGGGAACGCTCCGGAGAGGAGGTCTGGCCTCTAGCGGTGTCCGCCGTGGCCCCCGCCGCCAGCATGGCCTCCGCCGGCGTGGCCTCCGCCATGACCGCCGCCGCCATGGCCGCCACCCCCGTGGCCCCCGTGCCCGCCGTGGCCGTGGCCGCCGTGACCGCCACCCACAACGACTGACCCGTAGGCGTAGGGGTAGCCCCACCAGCCGTCCCATCCCCAACCCCAGTAGGGATAGCCGTAGCCGTAACCGTAGGGATAGCCGTAACCGCCGTCAGGGTTGACGGCAACGGTCTCGCCCTCACCGACGTCGTAGGAAGCCACCGCCCCCGGCTCGTTCGGACCCGCGGCATAGCCCGTGACGGTGGCGAGGAAATGGATCACCGCCTCGCCGACGCCGGTCTCCCGGAGCGCGATCAGGTCGTCGGCGGTCAGGCCTCCCTCGAGGCGCGCCTGACGCGCCTTGACGTACGCGATGATCGTTTCATTTCCGATCCCGGCGTTGGACATCCGCACGACCTCGTTCAACAGCGGATTGGAGAAGTGGAAGGACTGCCGGGTCTGCGCCGATGCGATGGACGCGCCGAGGACGAAAACCGCGGTGAAGACTGCAAGACGTTTCATGATCATGGGAACACCTCGAATCGGGTTGGCGATTCCTCCGGCACTGACAGTTGTTCGGAAACGATGGGAAGAGAAGCGGCCCCGGCCTGGCAGTGAGAGCAGGTCGGTTTCCTCATCGCGCCATGGGGAGCCGTGAGCGCGTCGCGTGCATCGGGGAAGCTCCGGAGAAGGCCGGGCGGGGCGGGCCATCTGCATCCCCCGGCCGGATCGGCCAGCGCCGTGCCTGTGATGGGACGGATGCGCGAAGGAGGAATGCCCGGATAGCCCGAGGAGAAGTAGTACGGCATCCCGCTGCCTCCGTCGGCTCCCCAGGCATAAGGCTGGCTGTAGGGGAATTCCTCGGATTCGGCGGAGGGAGACGCGGCGGAAACGACCGCCTCGTGCCCCTCGCCCGTCTCGCCGATATCCACGGCGGCGACTCTCGAGAGCCAGGTCACGACGGCCTGCCCGGCACCGGCCTTGCGAAGCGCCCGGATGTCCCGCGCTTCGATGATCGCCGGAAGGCTCGCCTGATGCGCGCGCAGGTAATCGACGACGCCGGCGTCGCTCGCGCCGCCGGCCTTCAAGTCAGCGGCCTGATCGAGCACGCCGGGAGGCTCCGCCTCGAGCGGCCGGGCTGCTTGCGGGCCGGGGCTTGCGTGCGCTCGATCTCGACGCTGCTCCCGCTCCCGCGGATCGTGACACGCTGGCGGCCGGAAGGTGTATCGCCGGGAGAATCGGCCGCAGCCGCGACAGCCGGCAGGACCGCCAGGACCGCCGCGAGCGTCAATGGCTTGAACATCGGGGCTCTCCATCATTCTGATACCACAGGACGCCATCGGGGGCATGATCTTTTCGAATTCCTTGATCAAATCGAGTCCGGCGACTGCGCATGATCCCGGCCCGCTCCTCGGAGTTATCCCGTGGAGGACAGGAAGGTGCCCCTGGAAGAGGACAGCGCGAAGTGACGGTCGATGACAGATAGAATCCCGGGCCGACTCCGACATGAACTTCACGGCAATCGTCCTCGTCGTCGCGGCCGGCCTGTTCCTCGGAACGCTGGCGATGCTGGAAATCGGCCGCTACCTCGGGCGGCGGCTGGTGGAGCGGGGCGGCGACGGGAGCGGCACGGGGGCCGTTGACGGCGCGATCTTCGCCCTGCTTGGCCTCGTCATCGCGTTCACGTTCTCCGGAGCGGCCTCCCGATTCGATTCAAGGCGGGAGCTCGTCGCGCAGGAGACCAATGCCATCGGCACGGCCTGGCTCCGGATCGACCTGCTGCCGGAAGGCGCGCGGCCGGCGGTTCGCGATCTCTTCCGCCGGTACCTCGACACGCGGCTGGCCGGGTACGGGGCTGTCGCACGCGGCGAATACCCCGCCGCCGAGCTCGCGCAGTCGGAACAGCTCCAGCGCGAAATCTGGAAGACCTCCGTCGCCGGCTGCCGCGCGGCCGACTCGACGATGCCCTGCCTGCTGCTGCTCCCCGCCTTGAACGACATGATCGACATCACGACGACGCGGGCGATGGCGGCGCGGATTCACCCTCCCCTCGTCGTCTTCCTCATGCTCGGCGGCCTGGCATTCGCGTCCTCGATGCTCGCGGGATACTCCATGGGCGCCGGCAAGACCACGAGCCGCGTCCACAGGTTCGCCTTCGCCCTCGTGATCGCGGCAACCGTCTACGTCATCGTGGACCTCGAGTATCCGCGCCTCGGGTTCATCCGGATCGACTCGGCGGATTCCTTCCTCGTGGACCTGCGGCAGACAATGAAATGACGATTCCTGGGGCCAGGTCGCGCCGTCTCATGGCCCCGCGTTGAACCTCGACGGCCGGGCGGCCGCATCGAAATAGAGCCGCAAGCCAGCTGCGCCGGCGTGCCCGCCGCAGGAACCCCCGGCCCCGTTGGTCCCGATCCGCGTGGAGACTTTCACTGATACCCGGTCCGTTGGACCGAAGTTCCTGGCTGCAAAGGGGGGAAGAGAGACGACGACCTCCTTTGCCAGGTCGGGATTCCGCGTCACTCCTGTCGCGCAGAGGGCCTGGCCGGATGTCAGGAGGACCAGGTCGTTCATATATACATCCGCTTTCACGTCGAAGCGTGTACCTTCATCATCGCCGTTCTTCAATCCAACGAAGGCATGAAGATCCTTGAAGCCTTCGACGCTTCCGGTAAAGAGGGACGTCGTGGCCTTCCAGGTGCCGATCTCTCGCCATGGGTTTCCGCCGCCAAACGCGAGACCCGACGAGTCCTTGAACCTCGGAGCGCTCGCGGTTGGAGCGGCGCTGTTCAAGGTGAGGGAATTGCCGGCCTGGTGCAGATAGATGGGCGGAACGAGCGCGGGCGCGGTCAGCGCCGTGAGTGTTCCGTCCGAGGAGGCAATGTAGAGCGATCCATCCGCGAGCGCGAGGTGGCCCGCCGCCGGATACGACCAGACTCCCGTCCGGGTGACGAGGTCCACCGCGTGGACGTTCGCGGCCGTCGAAGCCAGGACGTGCGTGTTGGTCACGATCATCGGGCCGGACAGATCACCGTCCGGCGCCTGCCACGACCAGAGCGTCGCGTGCGTCAGCTCGTCGAGGACGACCAGCCTGCCGCCGTCGATCGCGTAAATGCGGTCCCGCGCCACGCTGGGCTGCCCCGTGAAGTGACTCCGGACCTGCCAGCGTTTCGAGCCCAGGACAGGGTCGAAGCTGATCAATCGGCCGTCGTGAATGGCGATTAGCTCGCCATGCTCGCCAATCACGGGCGCAAGGTTCATGCTCCAACCGACCCACGGGAAGTCGCGGTCGGCCACGAAGTGCGGCGCGGGCGCCCCCGTCGAGCTGTCCCTCACGTATAGGCCGGGCGTGTAGATGCCGACGTACGTGTACGCGCGGCCCCCGTCCACAGCGGGCGTCCACTGATCGTACTGGGGGAGGTCCGTGAACCAGAGCTGGGCGCCCGAGTAAGCGTCGAAGCCGTACATTCCGCCGTAGTAGCCGCCATTGACGACGACCTTGCCGTCGTCGACCGTCGGCGCATAGTAGCGCTCCCATTGCGCCGCATGCGGTGTCTGGAAGACGAGCTGCCCCGTGCTGCCGTCGTACGCGCGAAGCCACGTGTCGGCGGCGTGATTCACGGTCTGCAAGTACACCATGCCGTAGCGGAAGCTGGGGGGATTGACCGAGAAGACCGGTCCGTAGACTTTCGACCAGAGCGTGGCCCCGTCGTTTCCACTGAGGGCAAACAAGCTCGGCACGCCGGCGGAGGAGGTCACAAAGACCTTTCCCTCGCCCGCCGCCACGGGATTGAGTGCGAACCCTCCGCCGAAGTTCCGTTTCCACTTGAGCCTGGAGTTCTTCGGATCGATCGCGATCGGCAAGTACCCCGTGTGCCTCGCGTTCGCCTGGAACATCGGCCATGCGCCGGAATACTCGGCCGCGTCGTCGGCGAGGCACGGAACACTCTTCTCCGCGGCAACGCTGTCCGCCCCTTCGGCATACGTAGCCCGGAGCGTGAGGATCTGCTCGGGCACAGAGAGCGGCCCGGTGGTGAGGACGCCTCCGACGACACTCGCAATTCCTGCGGGCTCGACGGTCCAGGATGCGAGCGAGGACACGTCTGCCTGCACGCCGTTCTCGTACCGGGCGAAGGCGGCGAAAGACGTCACGGATTGGGCGCGGACCCTCGGCGGTCCGGAGATCAAGAGCTCGACGGGCCGGGGTGTCAGGACGGGATGCGCGAAATCCACCGAGCCGGCTCCCGAATAGTAGAACGACTGGCTGAAGGTGGAAGGCGTCCAGGTCTCGCCATTGAGCGTATAGGTGATTTCAAACGGTACGGCCGTGCCGACAGCCGCGCTGTAATAGTTGAAGTGCGAGTCATCTTCCCAGATGGGATCGTTCGAGGCGACGAAGGCATTCCCTCGGAGGACGGCCGTCGTCGAGCCTGCCTGCGCCTCGATGACGAGGGGCCCCGCGGAGCCGAGCGTGCCTTGCGCCTGATGATCGCCATCGGAGCTGGTCTGCTCGAAGAGGAGTCCAACTTCCGGAGGAGAGAGCACGTACCGGATCGTCGCCCCGGAGACCTCGACGCGAACGAGCGTCGACCTGTGTATTCGGCCGTAGCCCCCGCCTTGCCATTGGGTGCCGTCACTCAAATAGTAGGTGTCGGCGCTGCCGAGCAGCGTGATCATCCCTCCCGGGGAGTAGTTGTTGAACTCCCGGGTCGTGATTCGATCGATCGTGAGCCGTGCGGAAGATCCGCCAGGCCGATCCGTGCCGGGGACGGGCTGGCGAGGAGCAAGAGCACAGCCAGAAAGGCCGCGGACCGGATCTTGAACATTGACTTACCCCCGGTTAGCTGCTCCGATCGGAACACAGGCCCCGACCCCCGTCAATCGTCCGTTCGCACCATGGCCTTTAGTCGTAGATCCGTGGACAGCGAGGCCGGCGGCGCTCAGCTCGACCTCGTTTGCCTCTCTTCATGAGAAAATCGTCGTGGATCCGTTCCTTCGACAATGGAAGACGTGGAGCGCGAAGCCTGTCCCCGGTGCGGGGAACCGGCGGCCATCGGCGGCCGCGTCTGTCCGCGATGCCAGGGGACCCTGCTGGTCGACTTGATCGCCGCGCCGATCCCCGATCCTCGCCTTCGCTACCGGGCCGCCCGCGATCTCTCGCGGCTTGGGCCCCCCTTCCCCTCGCTCGGGCGTCTCCAGCAATTGCTCGCGGCGTCCGAATCGGTCGTCGCGCCCCGGATCACGCGCGCCGTGGCGCGAGACGCCCTGCAAGTCCTCCAGGCCAACGGCGGGCGCGGCAGCGTCGTAGCGCGGGAGGAGGCCGCCGGAGGGATCGACATTCCCGAGTACCAGGAGGCCTTTCGTCCGAGTCGCCTTTCCGAGCGTCTCGTCTTCATTGTCCCGGCGCTCCTCGCGGGAGCGCTCCTGCTCGTTCTCCTTCGTCCGCGGCCCCGCCCTGTCGCGACGGCCCGAGCCGCTTCGCCGACCCCGGCCGCCGCCACCCTGCCCCGGCACCCGACGCCGGCGCCTCGCGAGGTCATCGCCAGGGCGCTCGACTCGACGGCGAGCGTCGTCTGCTCCGGCTCCGGCGGCGCGGGGTTCTTCGTCGCGCGGGACCTTCTGGTGACGAACGATCACGTCCTCTGCGGCGGCGCGCCTCCGGAGGTGGTCCTGCACGACGGCCGCCGGCTGCGCGGAGAGGTTCGGTCGCGCGACGACTGGCTCGACCTGGCTCTCGTCCGCGTGCCGGGCGCCGCGGCGCGGCCGTTGCCGCTGGGCGACGCGACCCGGGTCGCCGCCGGCGATGCGGTCCTGATGATCGGCAATCCCATCGGGATGGACTTCACCGTGACGCCGACCATCGTCAGCCATCCCGCCCGCAACCTGTTCGGGATCGCGTATCTGCAGTTTGACGGGAACGTCAATCCGGGTAACAGCGGCGGCCCGCTTCTCGACTCCGAAGGCAGGGCGATCGGCGTCGTCTCGATGATGATCAGAAACGCGAGCGGGCTCGGCCTCGCCCTCCCGGTCAATTACCTCTACGAGATGCAGTCCGGGGAGCTTCCGCTGCCGATCCCGGCGCCGGACTTCGACGCGTGGCAAGTGCGCCTGGCGCGCAGCCGCCGGGCCGAAGCGCAGGAGATCGAGGCCTTGCGCGCCGCCTTCCGGAAGCCGGGCCTGAGCGGCGCCGCGATCGGCCCGACCGGCGAAGCGTTCGCGATCATCGTCGCGCAGGGGATGCCGTCGAGCGCGATGCCGTTCTCCTTCGAGCTCTTCGAAAACGACCGTCTGCTGTGCCGGCCAACCGGAATCGTCGAGAGCTGGGACTTCTGGTCCCGGAGGCGGCAGGATCCGCGGCAGGACGCGCGCTACCTGCGCTGGCTCGAGAAGGCGGGGCTCGCCGGCGACCTCTATGTCGGAACGGCGCTGCTCCACGTGGAGGCCTGCCCGGACCCGGCCTCGCTGGTCGGCGCGCAACTCATCCTGCGCGGGGCCGACCCGGGGCTCGATCGGGCGGTCTTCCGCGCGATGCGAGAAGTTCCTTAGGTCCTATCCTTCCAACAAGGAGAGATCCCTCATGAATGAACGAAGGGGCGGGCGGACGCGGCTGATTCGATGGATCAGTTTCGTGGCGGCCAACCTCGTCCTCATGGGAGTGCTCGCGGCCGGCGCCTTTCTCTATGGCTGGGCCCGATTCGCCCGGGCGCTGCCGGAGCTTCAGGGCTGGCACCGCCAGGCGCCCGCCGCGGAATTTCGCGCGGCGCAGGCGCGTCCCGGCTACACCTTCGAGGATTACCTGAAACAGGAAGCGGAGGTGTTCCAGCAGCTGGACGCGCTGGTGGCCGGGCCGTGGAGAGCCGAGGCCGTGGGTGAGTTCGACCGCTTTCGCTCCGGGTCGGTCTGCAATCCTGAAAAGACTCTCGAGCGAAACTGGAACCGCAGCTTCGTGCTCGAAGCCGGCAAGCCCATCGGCGGCGTGCTGCTCGTGCACGGCCTGAGCGACTCGCCCTACTCCCTGCGCGCCCTGGCGGAGCGCCTTCAGACGGAAGGCTACACGGTCGTCGGTTTGCGAGTGCCGGGACACGGCACCTGTCCCCGGGCCCTGGCCGAGGCGACCCGCGAAGACTGGACGGCGGCGGTGAAAATCGCTGTTGCCGGAGTGCGCAAACGGATTCCCGCCGGGACGCCACTCATCCTGGCGGGTTATTCCAATGGGGGCGCGTTGAGCGTCCATTACGCCGCGTTGGCGCTCGAGGACAAATCCCTGCCGGCCGTGAGCGCCGTGGTGTTGTTCTCGCCCATGATCGGAATCAGCCCGCTGGCGAGGGTGTCCCACCTCTATCGCGCCGTCGCCCGGCTTTGCGGGGAGGAGAAGGCCCTGTGGTCGGATGTGAGTCCGGAGGTGGATCCCTTCAAATACTGCTCCTGGCCGATGAACGCTAGCGAGCAGGCGTGGACGCTGACTCAGGAGCTGGAGCGGCGCCTGGCCGCGATCGATCGGTCGGGCCGCATGGGGCAGATGCCTCCGATCCTCGCCATGCAGTCGGCGATCGACGCCACCGTGGTCGTGCCCAAGCTGATCACCGTGCTGTTTGACCGGCTGCAACCGGGCGGCGCCAGCGAGCTGGTGCTGTTCGATGTCAACCGCGTGGAGCGGTTGGGCAACCTCATGGACCTGTCGTTCGAGCGGGAGATCCGGCCGCGCCTGCAACGGAAGAGATCTGCCGTTCAAGCTGACGCTCGTCGTGAACGCGGCCCCCGATTCGCCGGCGGTCAAGGCGCAGACGCGCGCCGGCGATTCGTGGACCGAGACGGCGTTGAACGAGGCCTGGCCGAGAGGCGTCTTTTCGTTGTCCCACATTGCGGTGCCCATCCCGCCGACGGATCCCGTCTACGGGACGGCGGAGGCCACCGCGAAGTCAGGCCTGCCGCTCGGCTCGCTGACCGCTGCGGGGCGAGAAGGGGGCGCTGAGGATCTCGGACTCGATGCTCATCCGGCAGCGGAACAATCCGTTTTACCGGTTCCTGGAAGACCACGTCGTGAAATGGCTGGCGGAGAACGCGAAAGCGCGCTGACGTTCCCCTCGATTCCCCTGGCCGATCGCGAGCGGGAGGCGTCAGGCCTTCGGCACGCGGCAGAAATCCTCGGGGTCCGCGCGCGAGCCATCCCCGAAGACCTCGGTGTTTTGCACGTGCACGACGACGAAACCGTTCTCGATGCGCTCGACGACGCCGTTGCGCTCGCACAGGGAGCAGCAGACGACGGCCCCTTGCATCGGGACCTCGGCGCCGGCCGGAAGGCCCACGAAGCTCTCCTGGCTGATGAAGCGGCCGTCCTCGTGGGAACACTCGGGTCTTCGGCCCGGGCACTCCAGGATCCGGCACATGAATCCCCGGGCCTTGGTTTCGCTCATCTCCAATCGAAATCCTACACCCGGAAAGAGGAGCAGGGACCAGCCTGAACCGGGGAGATCAACAGGCGCGGAAGCCGTCGAAGAATTCGCGATGACGGGCGAGGATCCGCTCCCTGGCCGCGGGGTCGGGCTCGAGCGACCACACGCCGGTCTCGTGCGTGCCGCCGAGCAGGATCCCGTCGGAGCGCGGAAACATGTAGTTCTCCCCGTTCAGGACCGCGTATCCGACCTCCGGCTGCGGCAGCAGGAACGTCAGCTGCCCCTTGACCGGGACGAGCTCCTCGTCTCCGAAGAGCGCTCGGGCGCCGAGCCCGGTGCAATTGACGACGATCCGCTCGGGAAGGGCGGCAAGCGCCTCGCGGCCGGCCAGCTCCGTGACGCGGACCGCGGCGCCGGCCGCGCGGACCTCGTCGAGCATCGCCTCGAGATAGATCGGCGGCTCGATCAGCATCCCGTCGAACTGCCGGACGTACCTGTAGCCCTGGAAGGGATGCTCCGAGGGCGAGAGGTCCCGGAAGCTCGGGAGCATCGCGCGCGAGAGGCGATTCGCGGCCGAGGAGTCCCTGCTCCACCCACGGCTCGTTGCGGACGGCGAAGTTGCGCATCCAGCGAATGCCGTAGCGGGGCCCGGCCATCGTCTGGTACCGGCGATACGCGAACTCCGACGCCGCGACGAGCTGCCGCAAGAACTCCGGCGTGCGCCTCTCCGAATCGACGACGAAGAACGGGAACCACTGGCCCCCCGCGATGTTGGACGTCGTGTTGGGAGGGAGGTCCTTCGCGTAGATCGTCACCGCGCGGCCGGCCTCCTGGAGGAGCCGCGCGGTCGCGAGCCCCACCGCCCCGCAGCCGAGCACCGCGACCGGCCCGCGGACGTCCGGCGGCACCATCTCGACCGCGAGCCGCGACGTGCCCCAGGAGAGCGTAATTCCTCCGCCGCCGTGGCCGTAGTTGTGGATGACGAGCTGATCCCCGATCCGCTCCGGCCGTACGACGAACCCGGACGGGCGGTAGGGACGCAGCCCGGCCACGGTGCGAATCTCCCGCTCCGGCCGGACGCGGACGGGCGGCAGCGCGCAGCCGGACGGAAAGGGTCCGCCCGGGATCTGGTCCACGAACCGAGACCGCCGGCACGCGGCGAGCGCCAGCGCCGCCGAGGCGGCGCCCGACCGGAGAAAGGCGCGGCGGTTCATCGTGTAGAGGAGGGCGGATGCTCGCCGCACCCGGGCAGGCACCGGGCGGCGATGGTGCGCCAGCCGTGAGGGTGCCTTTCGACGGAAAGGACTCTCCATCGGAAAGGCCCGGCCGCGGCGTCCAGGGTCATCTCGTCCTGCGGTTCGGAGCGCCTCCGCAGGACCGTCTCGACGACCTCGTGATGCTCGGTCTTCCAGACTCGGAATGGCATTGCTCATTATCACGCGTGGCGGCTTGTCCCGTAGACCCCGGCGTCCGTACCGGCGGCGGACCGCACCGATCCCGCGCGGGCGCAATGACCGGATTGCGTTCGCCGCCGGACTCGATATCGTTAGGACGGATGGCGACTTACCCGGCACGGCGCTTCCTTCGGGCTGGCGCGGTCCTGCTCGTCCCGCTTTTCTGCGCTCTCACGGGCGCCGCTGCCCCCGGGAAGAACGATTACTCCATCGAAGCCATTCGCTATGGAACGATCGTGGGCTTTCCCGCGGCCTCCCTGGTCATGGGCGCGCCGAAGGACGAAAAGACCGACATCGCCATGGTCGTCTGGCTGATCCGCGGCGGAGGGCGCAACATCCTGTTCGACACCGGCTTTCACCGCGAGGCGTGGCTCAAGCAGTTTCCCACCGCCGACTACCTGCGCCCGGACGAGGCCGTGAAGCTCGCCGGCGTGAAGCCCGAAGAGGTGACCGACATCGTCCTCAGCCATGCCCATTGGGATCACATGGGCGGCATCGACCTCTTCCCGAAGGCGACCGTCTGGATTCAGAAGCAGGAGTTTTCCTATTACACCGGAGACGCCTGGCAGCCGGGCGGAAAGCATGGAGGCATCGATCCCGAGGACGTCAAGGCCCTCGTGCAACGCAACACCGAAGGCCGCCTGCGCCTCGTCGACGGCGACAACGTGGAGATCCTTCCGGGCATCCGCGCCTACACCGGAGCGCGCCACACCTGGGCCTCGCAGTACATCCGCGTGGACGGCGATCCGCCCTTCGTCCTCGCCTCGGACAACTGCTATCTCTACCGCAACCTCGCCGAGCACAAGGCCAGCGCCACCTTCAGCGAGGCCGACCAGCCCGCCAATATCCGGAATCAGGCGCGCATGATCGAGCTCGCGGGCTCCGCGGACCGCGTCGTGCCCGGCCACGACCCCCGCCAATTCGAGAGATTCCCCGCGCAGGGACGGATCGCAAGGATCCGCTGATCCTCACGACACGCGCTTCAACGCCTCCGACGCTTGCTCCAGGGAAGGAAGGAGCCGGTCGTGGCTATTTCACCCGTGAGCAGGTGAAACGGCTCGTATGCTCCCTGGCCCCTTCCTTCGCGGTCCACTCCTCGACGAGGTGGTCCGGGTCCGGGAAGCTCATCACGAGGCGCGACATCCGCAACTGTTCGGGAGAAGCGATGTTCGTCGCGTCGACGTAGGCGAAGGCGAGCTTCCCCTTCTCCAGTCCCTTCGACCGCATGCGCGGCTGGTTTCCCATCGAGCAGTAGTGGGTCATGAGCAGGCTCGCGCCGTCGGGGTGGTAGAGCGTCACCATCTGCGTGGCCTCGGGTCCCTCGATCGTCTCCATGACGGCGGTGCCGTTGGAAACCGATTTGTAGGAGATGCGGTAGGGCTTCCCCTCGGCGGTTCCCTCCCATTCGCCGACGAGGGACTTGACCTTCTCCCACCCCGCGTTCGCGGGTTCCGCCGCGAAGGCCGCCGCGGCGAGAGCCAACCCGACCAGGACCGATGCTGCCGTGCGAGAAATCCTCATGTCGTCCTCCTATGAACTTCGTGAATCAAGTGCTGCCGCCTCACTGTCCTCTCCCGCCGGGCTACTCGTAGCGCAGCGCCAGCGTCGGCGCGATCCGGGAGGCCTTGCGCGCGGGCACGTAGGCCGCCAGCATCGTCACCAGCGACCATCGCCGGCACGACGATGAGATAGACCAGCGAGGTCGACTCCGCCGGCGTTGAACAGCATGGAGTTCATGAGCCGCTCGACGCCGAAACCCATCGCCAGGCCGATCACCGTCCCGGTCCCCACGAGCACGAGGCCCTTGCCCATCATCAGGCGCAGCACGTCCGCGGGCGTCGCGCCGATGGCCATGCGAATGCCGATCTCGCGGGTCCTGCGGCTCACGTTGTACGCCACGAGCCCGTACAGGCCGGCGATGGCCAGCAGGAGGCCCACCGCGCCCAGCGTGCCGACCAGCTCGACCGCCACGCGCGGCCCGTCCACGGCGGCGTACCGGTAGAGGTCCTCGTACGTCCTCGTCTCCAGCATCGGCATGTTCGGATCGAGCGTCCGGACGACGTCCTTCACCGGCCTGACCAGCTGCAGCGGATCGCCGCTCGACCGCAGCAGCAGGACCATTCGCGCGACCGGATGCTGGGCGAGCGGCATGTAGACGAAATCCATCGGCCTTGTCGAAGCCGTCGCGGTACTTGATCGTCTGCGCGACGCCGACGATCTCGACCGGCGCGCCGGTGGCGCTGTCGAGCCGGATGCGCTTGCCCACCGCATCGGCGCCCGGCCAGTAGTGCTTCGCGAACTGCTCGTTGACGACGGCGACGCGCGGCGCGTCCGCGGTGTCGGACGCCAGGAAGCCGCGGCCGCGCAGGATCGGGATCCCCATCGTCTCGAAGAACCCTTCGTCGACGGTGTCCATCGTCGACGTGAAGCTCTCGCGGTCGCGCGGCATCTGAAACGCGTCGGGCACGAAGGCGACGCGGTCGAAGTCGTCCAGCCCGAGCGGAGGGTTCTGCGTGAGCGCCGCGCTCTCGACTCCCGGCATCTCGCGCGCGCGCTCGGCCAGCAGCTCGTAGAAGCGCCGCGTCTGCGCCGCGTCGTACTGCACGCAGGCGCGGATCGAACCGCACCATCAGCAGGTGGTCCTGTCGCGAAACCCGAGTCCCTCGACGCATGCTGTGCTGGAAGCCGCGGAACATCAGGAAGGACGCCGCGAGCAGCATCAGCGACATGGCGATCTGCGCCACCACGAGCGCGTTGCGGCCCCACAGGCGCTTGCGTCCGCGGCTCGTCGACGTCGGCCGCCTTGAGCCCGTTCACCAGGTCCGTGCGCGTGCTCTGCAGCGCCGGCGCCAGGCCGCAGAAGAGCGCGCTCAAGACGGACAGCGCGAGGCTCGCCAGGAGCACGCGCGCGTCCATCCGGAACGGGATCTTGACCGGCAGCTCGGTCGGGATGCTGAAGGTGCTGCATGAGCTCGATGCCGGCGTACCCGACGGCGATCCCGCCCAGTCCGCCCAGCAGCGCGAGGACCAGGCTCTCGGTCAGGAGCAGCCGGATCAGCCGGAAACGCCCGGCGCCGATCGCCAGCCGCACGGCGATCTCGCGCGTCCGCGTCCGGGCGCGGCTCAGGAGCAGTCCCGCGGCGTTGGTGCACGCCACCAGCAGCACGGCCAGCGCCAGGATCGTGAAGATCACGCCGAACTTCCAGTTGACGTCGTCGTCCTGCGTCCGCATCTCGAACTGGGTGCGCACGGCCGCGCCGCGGTCGCGGTTCGAGCTTCGGATACTCGCGCTCGAAGTCCCGCGCGAGCACGGCGAGCTCGTTCTGCGCGCCTGCCGCAGCGTCGCGCCCGGCTTCAGGCGCGCCCTCACCGTCAACTCGCGATCGTCGCGGTCCACGAAGAAGTCCTTCTGCGGGTTGGTCGAGAACACCCGCGCCATCGCCAGCGGCATGTAGAAGTCGGGCCGGGCGAAGATGTAGCATCCCCGGGAACGATCTCCGGCGCGACGCCGATCACGGTGAAGTCCGTGCCGTTCAGGCGGATCGGTCCTGCCGACGACCGAGGGGTCGCTCGCGAATTCGCGCTTCCAGAAGTCCGGCCCGAGCACCACCACGGCGTCGCGGCCGGGCACCTCGTCTTCGTCGTCCCGGAAGCCGCGCCCGAGCTGCGGCTCCACGCCGAGCACGCGGAAGTAGTTGCCGGAGACCATCATCCCGCCCCGGACCAGCGGCGTGGCCCCGGGCTCGGCGCTGAAGCCGACGGCCGCCAGCGGCGCGTTGGCGACCACGCCGTCGTAGCTCTTCGTGTGGTCGCGGATGTCGAGGTATTCGCGATAGGAGAAGGAGTCGAAGCTGTTGTCGCGCGACGTGCTCACCAGGGTGACGACGTCGCCCGGGTGCGGCACGGGGTACGGCCGGAAGATCAGCGCGTCGAGCATGCTGAACGGCGTCGCGGTCATCCCGATCCCCAGCGCGATCGTGACGACCACGAACGCGGTCAGTCCGGGCGTGCGGCGCAGGCTCCGGATCGCGTAGCGCACGTCGTCGACGAAATCCGTCAGCCAGTGGACGCGCCGCGTGTCCCGCATCTCCTCCTTCCGCTGCTCCAGCCCGCCCATCGCGCGCAGGGCGCGGTAGCGCGCCTCCTCCGGGGAGAGCCCCTCGGCGATGCCTTCCTCGATCTTGTGCTCCAGGTGGAACTGGAGCTCCTCGTCGAGCTCCGTCTCCACCCGGCGGCGGCGGAAGATCGACTTCAGCCGCAGCGGCGCCGTGAACCACCAGTGTTCGATCCGCATGGCTTGCTAGGCCTCCGAGAGCTGCACGACGTGCGAGATGGCGGACGACAGCCGCTGCCAGTTCGCCGTCTCCGATTCGAGCTGCTTTCTGCCCAGGCGGGTGAGCGAGTAGAACTTCGCGCGCCGGTTGTTCTCCGTCTGCTTCCACTCGGCCTTGATCCAGCCTTCCTGCTCCAGCTTGTGCAGCGCCGGGTAGAGCGAGCCTTCGCTGACCTGCAGCACGTCTCCGGAGATGGACCTCAGGCGAAGGCTGATGGCCCAGCCGTGCAGCGGCTCGAGCGCCAGGATCTTCAGGAGCAGCAGGTCGAGGGTGCCCTGGACGAGGTCGGTGGGTTTGCTCATATCGGTTTCCTAGGGGAGTTACGGAGACGAGGCCTGTCGGGTTTCACTCATATCGGTTTCCGAGAGGAGTCTACGACACCTTCCTCTCGGTAAGCAAGGGGAAACCGCCGCAAGGTCCGCACCTCGGCGAAGGGGGCGGATACTGTGTTTCGTCACCCGCGCGGCTGGCCCCCCGTGCCCAGCCCCCCTCGGAGCGCGAGGAGTCTCCCGACCCGCTCGAAACGTTGCGAAGCGATTAGCGCGACGGGCTATTCACATCTGAGAGCGACCATGGGATCGACCTTCGTCGCCCGCCGCGCCGGAAGGTAGCAGGCCAGCAGCGCTGCCGACAACGAGGAGCAGTGTCACGCCGCCGAACGTCAGCGGGTCCGTGGCAGTCACGCCAAAGAGCAGCGATTCCACTGCGCGCGTCAGGGCCAGCGCACCGGCAATCCCGATCGCCACCCCGATGAAAATCGTGCGCAATCCCTGGCCCAGGATCATCCTCAGGACGTCTGCCGGAGGCCGCCCCGAGAGCGACACGCACCCCGATCTCCCGCGTGCGGCGGCTGACCGAATAGGCCATCACGCCAAACACTCCTGCGTCGCGAGCAGAAGCGCGGTGATTCCGAAGAATCCGATGAGGATGACGTTGAATCTCCGCGAGCCCAGAGAAGCGGAATAGACCTGCGAAAACGTCCGGAACCTCGCCGGGACCTCCGGGTCGAGGCGCTGCAGGATTCCCCGCGCCGTCGAAGCGACCAGCCGCGTGTCGGCATCGCTCAGCATCGTCACTGTGATCGCCGGGCGCGGCCGCTGGAACAGATTCACATAAACGGTCGGTCGCGGCGGCACATCGAGGCCATATTCGTGAGTGTCGCCCACGATCCCGACGATGGTCAGCAAGCGCAAGTCGCCATCCATGTTTCCGAACTCGATCGTGTGGCCGATCGGGTCCTGACCTGGCCATCGGTCGCGCGCAAGCGATTCGCTGATCGACGGCGACGTGCGGGGAATTCGCGCCGTCGCGCCCGTCGAAGATCCGCCCTCGAATCAGCGGAATCCCGAGAGCCTGGAAGTAGCCGTCCGTGGCCACGCAGAAGTCCGCATTGCCGATGCGCTCTTTCTGCTGGAACAGCGCACCCAGATCGTCCTTCCGCATTCGCGATCTGACCCCGGCTGTGACATCGTCCGGCTCTCGCATCTCATGCACGACAGGAAACATTCCGTCCGGAAGGCCGCCATCCATCGGCAGGCCGCTCGTCGCGCCGACCTTGCGCACGCCCGGGATCTGCTTGAGCCGTTCAATCAGGTTTGAAAAGAAGATCGCCTGACCCGCCTTTGCCCCGGGATCGTCCACCCACGGAAGAGAGACGTCCATCGTGACGATTCCATCCACGCGGAATCCGGGATTCACTTCGAGCACTTTCATGAGGCTGCGCCCGAGCAACCCCGCTCCAACCACGAGAACCAGCGTGATCGCGACCTGCGCCGCCACGATGGCCCGGCCGACGCGCTGGCTGCCTTGCGAACCCGCCTGCCCGCGCCCGCCTTCCGCGAGGCCCTCGCGCAGGTCACCGGAAGTCGCGCGCGCGGCGGTAAACGCCCCGAGGCCGGCGGCGACCGCCGTGGAGAGGAGGAACGCGAACACGAGGACGGGAATGCTGATCGAGACGCTGTCCAGCCGCGGCAGACTCGCCGGCGCCAGCGCTGACCAATCCCGCCACGCCCGCGAGCGCCCCCAGGACGCCGAGGCCGCCGCCCATCAGCGAGAGCAGGAATGCTTCGGTAAGGAATTGACGGATCAGCCGTCCGCGCGCCGCGCCGAGCGCGCTGCGAATGGCGAGCTCGCGCGCCCTCACCGATGCCTGTGCCAGCAGCAGATTCGCCACGTTCGCGCACGCCACCAGGAGCAGAAATCCCACCGCGCCGAGCAGGACCAGCAGCGCGGAGCGAGCGTTGCCGGTGATCGAGTCCCGTAACGGGACGACGATCCCGTCCTTGAGGAGATAATCGCCCTGCTCGCTCGATGTATCGTGAATGCGCCGGGCAATCGCGCTGATGTCTCGATTCGCCTGCTCGACCGTCACGCCGTCGCGGAGGCGCCCGACCGCGCTGTAGTTATGCGACGTCCTGCTCGGGTTTTCGCCGTCCAGATCGGCCGGAAGCCACAGATCGACGTCCGGCGGGAAACGAAACCCGGCCGGGAGCACGCCGATGACGGAGAAGACCGCGCCATCGATCTTCAGGTGCGACTGCGAGAGATCCCGCGGCGATCCGAGGTACTGCCTCCAGTATCCGTAGCTCACGAGAACGGTGGGGCCGGCCCCTTTTCGGGCGTCGCCGGAGTTGAAATCCCGCCCGAGGATCGGCTGAATACCGAAGACCTCGAGAAAGGCGGGCGAGACGCGCGCGACCGTCGTGCGCGTCGGCTGCGAAGCTCCCGAAACGGACGCGGGGTAGACTGGTGTACTTCGCGATCGCCTGGAAGCTGCGGCTTTGGTCGCGAAAGTCGTCGAAGTTCGGGTCCGCAAGGCGAGACGGCCTGCCCTTCGAGGTGACCTCGAAGACGGCCATGATCCGGTTCGGATCGGCGGTACGGCAGCGGCCGCAACAGGACGCCGTAGACGACGCTGAAGATCGCCGTGGTCACACCGATGCCGAGGGCCAGGGTGAGGACGGTGACGGCCGTGAGCCGGGATTCTTGCGGAGTTGACGAAGGCCGTAGCGGCAATCGGAGAGCACGGAATGGAGCCAGTTGCCAGGGCGCTCTCCGCGAAAACGACTGCCTGTCATGCGCCGGTCAGTCTGACTTTCCCCGGCTGGCCGGCGGCACGATCCCGTTCATCCGCAGGTACTCCACCATCTGCCCGTAGTGATCGAAGGCGTGGGCGACGCCGAATGTCGCCAGGTGCAGGCGAGTCGATTTGCCGCCGGCCGCGGTCTCCAACATGTTCTGAGCGGTCAACGCAGCCGCGGCTCTGTGACCCAGGGCAAAGGAATCCTTCAGGAACTTGACGATATCGGCTTTCGTCTTCCGGTTCTCAGGACCATTCCCGCCCTTGAAGTCGTCCGGGATCTTGTCGCCGGTCACCGACGACCAGAGGAAGTAGTTGGAAGCGGCGACATGCTTGACCTGCAGGGCGAACGTGCGCACGCCCTTGTAGTCCGCGCCCGGGATGTTCAGGCTCTCCGGGGAGAAGTTGAACTTGTCTTCCGGCATGGCCTCCGCGGCATCCACAACCAGCTTTTCGATGTTGCCGATGGCGCGGTCCACGGTCGAAGCGATCGTCGGCGCAGCCTGCTGCTCCTCGCGAGCGGGAGTCACCGCGGGGCTCCTTGCGCCCTGCCCCGGGGCGGTCCCGGTGAAGCCGAGCGCCGCAACAGCCAGAAGAGACGCACGCGTTTCATTTCGGCCCCCCTAATATTCCCCGTAATGGCCCTTCACGGAATCGAGCAGCTTCCTGGTGTCGTATCCGACGCCGTCCTTGAAGACGGTTTCGACGTTCTCGATATCCGTGATGCGAGTGGCCGGATCGCCCTTCATCACCACGAGGTCCGCGTTCTTCCCGACCGCAATCGAGCCGATCCGATCCTGGCGGCCGAGAAAGACGGCGCCGTTCCAGGTCGCGATGCGGATAGCCTGGACCGGTGAAAACCCGGCCTCCACCAGCAACTCGATCTCGCGCTGATCGCCAAAGCCGGGGATGACGCCGCCGACGCCAACCGGATCCGCTCCGGCCAGCAGCAGCCCGCCCGCCGCGACGAAGGCTCTCTCCAGTTCCATCCCTCTCCGGAGCAGAAGGGCTGTCTTGCCGCCGGCTGAACCGGGCCGATTCCGACTGTAAAGATACGCGTCGCGGGCGGAGGGCGCCATGGCTTCCAACACCGCCGTCCTCACCGGCGGCCGACCGTCCGCCGACGCCTCGATCGGCACGGAGGACGCGGTATTCGGCAGCGTTGACGTGATCGCGACGTGATGGCGGATGAGCGTTGCGATCAGCCGATCCGCCTCGGGGCCGCCCGGGCTCATGTGTTCGAGCGTGTAGTCGCCTCCGCTCGAGCTGCACGTGTCGGGTTTCTTGTCGGGGTCGAGCTCCGTATTGGCGAAGAATCCGTGTTCGAGGTTGTCGATGCCGATCTCCGCCGCTTCCGGATAGGTGACCGAGCACAAATGGCCCGTGACCTTCAGGCCGCGCTTGTGCGCCTCCTGGACCGCGGCGCTCAATTCCTCACGCGTGATATGCGCGTAGGCCTTGAACGAGGTGACACCGCGGTCCGCCCAGTACGCCACGGTCTGCCGCGCATCCTCCGGCCCGGTGAGCTGGCGCATCTGGAGATTTGGATTATTGCTGGCGCCTTCCAGATAGGGACCGGTGACTTCCAGGTGAGGGCCCGGAAGCGCGCCCGTCTCGATCGCCTGCCTGAGTCTCAAGTCCGTATAAGGATCGACGCTGCCCACGGTGCGCGCGGTCGTCACGCCGTTCGCGAGATAGAGGCGAGGCGCCGAGAAGCTCATCTGTACGAAAAGGGCCGGGCCATCGGAGCTGTAGTCGGGCGCGAGATTCGGCCTCGCGAGATAGAACAGATGATCGTGCATGCCGACGATACCCGGCATGACCGTGTAACCACGCAGGCTGAGGATCGTGGTGCCGTCGCTCGGTGACAGGTCCGCGCCGGCGGATATCGCCGTTATCTTTCCCCCCTCGATGGAGATGTTCCGATCCGCGAGCGGCGCGGCTCCCGTTCCGTCGATGATCTGCACGTGCTCGAGGACGACCCTGGGAGTGCTGACACTCGAGTACTTGCGCGCCTGCGGCCCGAGAGTCTCGATGCGCTGGGCGTGGGCAACCCCGGAGGCCGCGAGGCCGGCGAAGGAGAGGAAGAGAAGCCAGGAGGTCACTGCCCGGCTGCCCGCCACAGGATGTCGCCGTAGGCTCATCGTGGCGGCCGATACCATCACCTCAGCTCTCCGGGCCCGTCAACAGGAGTGCCGCGGCAGCGAGAATCAGCACTCGCCTCGGCAAGCGCCTCATTTCAGCCTCTTACGGCTTCGCCACGAAAAGGTTTGGCTGCCTGCCGAAGGAGCTCGCCCTCCGCAACATCATGCCGATTGCCTCCGCGGCGGCATCGCGGCGCCCTTGATGATCAGCCACAGGGCGAGCGACACCTCGAAGACGAGCATCGGGAGCCACATGACCTGCGTGATCGGGCCTCGGAGGACTTCGACGAGCTCCAGCGGGAGGCACACCGTCACCAGGATCGAAGAGAGCACGCCGAGCCACGCCAGTGCAACGGGGACCATCCGGCCGCGCAGGAGGAGATAAGCGAAGAGGGTGCTGCCGACGGCGAAGAAAGTCGCGGCAATGTTCGTGTTCCAGCTCGGCAACTCCAACAACACCGCGCCGAGCGCTTTCGCCGCCGCGGGGTCGGGTGCGTCTGCTCCGGCGGCCGTCGCGAGCCATAGCCGTCCCACCATCCTCGGTAAGGAGACCCCACCGATCACGCCCTCGGCGACGCGGCAGGTCAGGGCCAGCATCGCGAGGTCGGGGTCCTGGTCGCGCGTGAGCGAGTAGAGCGTCACGGCCAGCACCAGGGCGCAGAAGCAGCTGAGCAGCTCGAGAACGATGGCGGCGCGCATGCCGGACGCATGCTGCGCGATGCCCGCGAGTTTCGCGGCAGTCCCCTCCCCGCTCGCCGCCCTGCCGGACAGGACCATTCCGGTCAACGCGACCGCGATGTAGACAAGGAACGCGAATCCAGCGACCCTTGCGTTCGTCCTGCGAGTCATGTGCGCTTCTCCCGATGGAGACGAATACGAGCATAGGATCCGGAATGTTCCGCTCCTATGTCCTTCTCCCCTTCTCGTCCCGGGAAGGAACGGCTCGGTCCGGATCCCCGGACCTCGCGAAGCGCGCCAGGCGCAATATCCGGCCGGAGAATCTCCACGGGAGGAGGGGCCTCGGGGCCAAGTCTATTCAGACCAGTCTGCTTCGCACCCTCGAAGTGTATAACATAGACTTGGCCCCATACCAGCCCCGCGAAATCGAAGTTCCTATCCCCGGGTCTGTCTGCGCCGGGGAGCTATCTCTTGGGCCGGGGGCGGGCTCTGCGCTTGCGGACCGGCTCTGCCGCGGAAACCGTGGCTACCGCGACGGAGACCACGGCCTTCTGGACCTTAGGATTCTTGATCGCCGAGACCAGCTTGGAGACGAACCCTGAAACCGTCTTCGTCTGCGCCGCCGTGAGAAAATCTGATGCCTGGATGGCTCCCTTCTTGGCCAACTCATCCAGTTCCCGATCGCTGATTTTCTTCGGCCTCTTTTTGCCTGCCTTGATCAGGTCCTTCAGGGCATCGCGATCAACCTCAAAGACAACCTTAACCTGTTTCATGCTGTGACCACCTCCTCCTTGTGTAACTGGCTTTGACGTTCAGGGTGACGCGTGAGGCTTCTTATGGACGGATCACCTCCTTTATGCCTCTTCCTTCGTGACGTCTTCCACACGACGAGGTATTCGTTGCTGAGATTTGCATAGCGATCCATGATGGACAGGCGCACGGAGGCCTCATCGACCCCCGGCAGCTCCGCGCTCACCACCTCGACGACATCATCCAGACTGAGCTTGCCGGAGGAAAGCTCCATGATGGTGCTCTCCAACTCGTCGAGCTCGTGCACCCCCCCGGTAGAAAGAGGAAGCAGGTATTTGCCGTCCTTCGATGCGACGAGATCGACGACCCGCATGGGATATGCCGTGGTCTTCCGCCATGCAATGTCGTCCAGGGTCTTCGCGCGTCCCCCGACGATCGAGTGGAAGTAGTTTGCGAGCGAAGGATTCTCGGTGAGACTCTCGTACCACTCTGTTGCCAGGTCGTGATCGTAGTAGGCTTGAAACTGCTTCCGGATGACGTCATAGGGCAGCTGCTTACACAGCTCTCGCATGGTGTCGGCCACGCCCTTCTGAAAATCATGGCCGTACTCGAGGATCTGGAACCGGGAGAGCTCCTCCGTCCGGCAAAACACATGCTTGTCCCCCATCCCGGTGACAACCTCCCTGTCCACAATCCGGATCCCGAATTCCTCCGGATGCTCATCCATGGCTGTGCCCGGGTAGGGGGTAAAGTACGAGCCTCCCACGGCGGCGCAGCCCGGCGCCATCCGCAGCAGCTCCAGCGCGAAGTCGCGGGTACGGCTGTACGTCTCGTGGGTCTCGCGGGCGCCTCCGATGATGAAGTTCACATAGAGCGAGAGGAGTCCGGATGTGCGGGCGCTTTCCACCGCGGAGCGGATCTGGTCCAGCGTGATCCCCTTCCGATAGGCATCCAGCACGCTCTGGCAGCCGGATTCCCCTCCCACCTGCAGCCGGAGGAGTCCGGCTTCAACCATGAGCGGAAGCAGGTCCGGGAAGCGGGTCAGGGTATCGACCCGGGCTTCGCAGAACCACTTGATCCTGCCGTGGTACTTTGCAATCAGCGCATTGCAGAACTCTCGGAGTCTCCTGGCATCGGCCACAAAGGTGTCATCAAGAATACAGAGATACCCCTGCTTGAGGTGCTCCGCCAGGTAGACAAATTCCTCGATACAACGCTGCGCGGAGTGAAGCCGGAGCCGCTTGCCCGTCCTTCCGGCGCGCCCCTCATAGCAAAAGGCGCAGTGTCCCGTGCAGCCGCGCCCCGCAATCATGGTCGGAAGGAACGGGTAGGCACCGCCCACCGTGAGTTCTCTTCGCCGGGGAATCGAGAGCCGGTCAAGGGGGTCCACCGGGAGGCGGGGAGCGGTCCGGACCAGGCCCGCATCGGTTCGTACGACAAGACCCGGACAGCATCGGAGGGCGTCGGGAGTCAGAGCGGGCATGGCCAGGATCTCCACGAAGGTCTCCTCTCCCTCGCCGAGGGCGCCGCAGAGGGCTTCGGGGATCCTGTCCAGTGTGGCTTCCGGATCGGCTGTGACCTGGGGGCCTCCGAGGAGGACGACAAGATCGGGAATCCGGCCTTTGATCTCCGGCAGGATCCTTCGCAGGGTCCAGGAGTTATCGTGATCGACATAGAGTCCGAGAATGCCGCACGAGTGAGCGCGCAGCAGGCGCACGATTCTCTCCGTCACGAAGTCGTTGGCCGAAAGGTTGTCGACCTGGACCCGGTAGCCCGCATCGGCGGCGTGCTGAGCAAGATAATAGAGTCCGAGCTGCGGCCGGCGCGAGTACATCCAGGTCGTCGGTTCCGCTTCGACGTAGGCCAGCAGCGCGTCGAGGTGAGGCTTGTGCGGCATGAGCATCCCCTTTAATGGTGCTTCCCGGCGAGACGGCAGTCTGTTTGTGGCAATGGGGGCGCCTGAGGCGCGGCGCAAATGGTCCCTGCAACTACAGAGAGATGGCTGCGAGGCGCGGGCAGGATCTCCCTGTCTTGCTCAAAGGCATACGGGAGGACACCACACCCTTCGCCGTCGAGGATCATAAAGATCCGAAGGCCTCATCTGTTCACCACCGTCTCCGGGGGCCTAGATCCAAATGCATTATTTCTCGGGGTCGGATTCAGGGTGGGGCAACGGGATCAGCTCCACGGACCTTCGCTCGCTCCTCCATTACGACACCCGATTTCGCTGCCTCATCTCGACACCTGGCGAGACTGGCCCCATCAACGCGACTCCAGGCTAGTCCGCGTAGAACGTGACGGCGCCGGTCTCGAGATCGTACATTCCTCCGACCATGCCGACGGCGCCGGAGTCGAGCATCTCCTTCAAGACGGGGCTCTTTTCGCGGATCTCTTTCATGGCCAGCCGCACGTTCCGCTCGCCGACCTTGTCCACGTAGGCGTGGTCCTTGGTGGTTCCCGGGCCGGAGGCCGCGACCGCCGGCTGGATCTTGGCGACCAGATCGGTCAGGTTGCCGAGCTTCACGTTGTCGATCGCTCCCTTGATTGCGCCGCAACTGGTGTGGCCGAGGACGACGATGAGCTTGACCCCGACGACTTTCGCCGCGTATTCGAGAGAGCCCAGGTTGTCGACGTTCACCACATTTCCGGCCACGCGGATGCTGAAGAGGTCGCCGATGGACTGATCGCAGATCGCCTCCACCGGGACGCGCGAATCCATGCAGCTCAAGACCACGGCGAAGGGATACTGCCCGGCGGCCGACGCTTTTGCCTTCGCGGTGAGGTTCTTCTGGACCGATGTCCCGGCGCGGAACCGCTTGTTCCCCTCCTTCAGCGCATCGAGCGCCTTGGCCGCAGTCATGGCCGATTGCGACTCCTTGGTCTGAACGACCGACGCCTTGGCCATCGCCTTGGTCTCGGCTTTCGGAGAATCGGGCAGCGCACCGGCCGTGGAAGCCACGAAAAGAGCGACAGAGATCCAGGCACGCGAATGCAGAACGCGCATGATTCCTCCTCTGAAAGTGGCCGGCAGCCTATCTCAAGAAGCGGGATCAGCGCCACAACAGAATCTCCCCTTCTCGTCCCGGGAAGAAACGGCTCGTATCCTGTGATCTCGCGACGTCGTCCGGGGCGGCGAACCCTCACTCGCCTTCCACGAGTCGCTGCTGCGCGTCGCTGGGCTGCAGGCCCAACGGGACCGGCTGTGTTAGCTTATCCGGGCTCCGGGCTCGTCGGCGCGCGCGATCGGCGCGACCGGTCCGGAGGAGGACCCGAGCGGATGAAACCGGTCATCCTGGTGGCGGACGACGACCGCGAGTCGCTGGCCTCGCTGGTTGACGCGCTGACGCGGCGATACGGAGCGGACT
This sequence comes from uncultured Acidobacteriota bacterium, assembly GCA_963782815.1. Classification (GTDB taxonomy): domain Bacteria; phylum Acidobacteriota; class Thermoanaerobaculia; order UBA5066; family Gp7-AA6; genus JAWOLE01. The sequence goes on from CAWALG010000017.1 coordinate 66,427, forward strand.
ACCGCGTGGCTTCCCATGACTCCGCGCGCGCCGCGCTCGAGGATCTGGAGCGAAGCCGGGCCCTCGGCGAGAGCGTCGCGCTGATCATCGCGGATCAATGGATGCCGGGGATCGAGGGGATCGATCTGCTCGGCCGCGCGCATAAGATCCACCCGGCGGCGCAGCGCGCGCTCCTCGTGGACTGGGGCGACAGCTCCGCCGCTCCTACGATTCTCGAGGCGTGCGCGTCCGGGCAGCTGGAGAACTACATAAGAAGGCCCTGGTTCCCCCCGGAGGTCCATCTCTATCCGGCGATCGGCCAGTTCCTGGCCGACTGGACGAGGGCCCACGGCCCGCGCCTGGAGCTTCTCCAGGTCATCGGAGACGAACCCTCCCGAAGGACTCGCGAGGTCCGGGAGTTCCTGGACCGAAGCCGCATCCCGCATGGTTTCTCCGCGGCCGGCTCCGAGGCGGGCCGCGCCGCCCTCGAAGAGGTCAGCCTGGACAGCTCCCGTCTTCCCGTCCTCGTTCTGCTCGACGGCCGCATCCTCATCGACCCATCCAACGCGGAGATCTCCGACGCTCTGGGCGCGACCAACCTCGAGGAGCGCGAATGCGACCTTGCCATCGTGGGCGCGGGCCCCGCGGGCCTGGCGGCGGCGGTTTACGGCGCCTCCGAGGGGCTCTTGACGATCGTCGTCGAACGGGAAGCCGTCGGCGGCCAGGCGGCGGCGAGCTCCCTGATCCGCAACTACCTCGGCTTCCCGCGAGGCATCAGCGGCGGGGAGCTCGCGCAGCGCGCCTACGAGCAGGCCTGGCTCTTCGGAACGAAATTCGTGTTCGCGCGGGAGGGATTGAAGCTGCGCGCCAGCGGACAGTCGCGCATCCTGACGCTCTCGGACGGGATCGAGATCACCGCCCGCGCGGTCATCCTGGCCACGGGCGCGCGCTATCGGCGTCTGGACGTTCCGGAAGCCGAACGCCTCACGGGCTCCGGCATCTTCTATGCGACGCCGGGCGACGCGCGGGTGCTGAAGGGCCGCGAGATTTTCGTCGCGGGAGGAGGCAACGCCGCGGGCCAGGCGGTCGTCTTTCTTTCCGGCGGCGCGCGCAAGGTCACCCTCCTCGTCCGAGCCGATTCACTGGAGAAGGGAATGTCGGACTACCTCATCCAGCTGATCCGGCGGCTCCCGAACGTCGAGGTTCGACTGCGAACCCAGGTGGTGGGCGCTGCCGGTGAGCACACGCTGAAACGCCTCACGCTGAAGGACGAGGCGTCGGCCGAAACCGAGACGGTCGCCGCCGCCGCCCTGTTCGTGCTGATCGGCGCGGATCCGCACACGGAATGGCTCGCCGGGACGCTGCAGCGGGACCCGCACGGTTTCATCCTGACGGGACCGGGCGTCCGCCGCGCGGAAGCCCTCTGGAACCTCGATCGGCCGCCCACGCGGCTCGAGACCAGCATCCCGGGCGTCTATGCCGCCGGCGACGTGCGCCGCGGGTCCATCAAACGCGTCGCCTCCGCCGTCGGGGAAGGCGCCGTGGCCGTGCAATACGTGCACGAATACCTCGCGGGGCGCTATTCCCCGGGGACAGGCGTGTATTCCTTCGGGCCGGACCTGAAGCCGGGTGTTCCCAGACAATAGCCTTACGACACTGACCCGGGGCAGCGATCCATTTCCCCAATATTCATTCCGCTGCCCATGCGAGCACACACGGAGCACAACCATTTGGTCCTGTCGTGCTGTGGCCCTTGTAGAGGCACGGTGTCTCCTTGCCGGCGGCCCCATCGGCTCGACACACCCGGATCCCCTCCATGCTGCATTTGCCGCTGGGTACTGCATTGGCAATGCAGATGGCGGAATCCGTTATGTGAAGGCGGCGGAATTGCTGCCGGTATAGAAACCCGTGGCTGAACCAACAGTCGTATATGGGCGCCGACTGCCAGCAGACGGCATCGGGATTAAACGCGGGGTCCACGGAAGCCGGAAAGGCAAAGCCCGGCACGGTGACGGAAGCCGGGGACGGGGAACTGATCGTAATGCCCTTGCAGGAGAAGCCCTTGGCGCCGTCGGGGAGCACGGGCTGGTCATAAATCCAGGCGTAGAGGACCTCGGGCGGAGGGCATGGCAGGTCATCGAACGCGATGCGCTGGCTGCAGGCTGCGCTGAGTAGAACTGCTACCACCAGATGAAGTCGTCTCATCTCGATACCCTCCTTTTTGCCCTCTTCCGCGCTTCCCCCAATCACCGCTGTTTACCCTGCGGCTCTGAGCCGATCAACCAGGATTTCGATAAGAAATCCATAAGAAGAACCAGGGGAGTTTGCGGACCGGGGCGGTTCTTCTGTCCTGTCGACCCGCCTTTCGGGTTCGACGTTGGAACCCGGACCTTCGCCAAAGCAGCGTTACGGAGCTGCCGAGGTCCCGCTCCTCAGGTCAGGTTCGCGGAGGTCAGCGCGGCCCGACCGCGATGAACTTGAAGCTGCGGTCGTCGCTGCCGGTCGAGACCGTGAAGCCGACGTAGGTCTCGCTGCCGACGTTCGCCACGCCTCCGGCGCCCAACGGCTGGACGAGCACGGTGGGCATGTCGGTCGAGGCGAACGTGCCGGCGTCGTACGTGACCAGGTAAGCGCCCGTACCCTGGTGCGTGACCGTGAACCCGCCGCCCGTGAAAATGGTACCGTCGAATCGGACGGCCCCGCGAACCAGGGCGAGCTCTTCCGTCGGCGAGGTCACGTTGCGATGTGCCCCTCCCGCCGGTCTCGCGGAGACCCCGGATTGGAAGAAGATCACCATTGCCAGACCGGCCGCCCCCGCGAACAAAAACAATCTCGACACACGCTTCCTGGCCATAGCCCCTCCTTTCGACTTGCTCAGTCGGCAAGACTAGCACCGGGAGACCCATCGGTGTGAACGGTCACCTCCCGGCCGGCCGGGAGCGTGGCTCGCCGAAGCCTGTGCCGAATTCTGGGTATCATCGGGCCTTTGGGAAGGGGATCACGATGACGGATTACTTTGCGGGCTACGAGATCGTCGCGCGAACCAGGAGCTTCATGGTCACATGTGAGGACGATGCCGATGCGCGGGTCCGGGCGCAGAACATCGGCCGCACCTGCGAAGGCGATCTGGCGCGGCTGAACGATTTGTTCAGCACCAACTTCGAGACAGGAAAGAGCTCCCCGCATACGATCTGGGTCGTTGTGTTGAAGGACGAACCGACGTCCACGTCCAACGGCTGGAACCACGGCTACGAGACAAAGGAGAGCAGCCAGATCTGGATTCGCCGCGGATTCGTGCCGCCGCCGCCGGCGCCGCCGTCGCTGATTCCGCAGGACCCGCCGCCGCTTCCAGGGCCGGACCTGAACAATGCCGTCAACGAGTTCCCGCGCTTCGTGTTCGTCGCGGAGCTCGCGGAGATTCTGATGCAGTTCACCGGGTACGGGTGGAACCCGGGACAGAGCCCGGGGGAAGGCCTCTCGAATGTGCTCGGAGCCTTGCTCCATCCAGGGGGCTATTACGGCACGGGACAGGGTCCCCGAATCAACTCGTGGCTGAACGGGGGAGGCGGGCCTCCGGCGAACCCGCCTCGAAAGGACTTCGTGTCGAATACGGTAAATACGGACAAGGACATCTATTCCTACGGGTGCGCGATCCTGTTCATCAATTACCTTGTGTATCAGCTCGGGCACCCGCTGAAGGACGTCATTCGAGCGGGCGGAAGCACGCTGGCGGAGACCTATGCGCGAGTCACGGGGCGGCCGGCGGCCGAGGCGTACGGCACCTTCAACGGATTGCTGCAGGCGCACATCGGCGGCTCGACGACCAACCAGATGCTCCGGGACAACATCTTTCCGCTGCTCGGCGTGAACGCTCGAAGCATCCAGACAACGGTGCAGGATCCCATCGACAAGGGCCACCTGACCGATCCCGCTCCGGTGTCGTGGGAAGTGAAGCCCGGGCTCGTGTGCCCGCCCGGCGCGTACGACTTCTACCGGCAGCATGAGCAGGTGGAAGAGCCGGTGGCCGCCCTGGCTCGCGGGATGGCGAACGCCGTTTTCCGCTGGACGATCGAAGGAGTCGAAGTGCCGGTGCGGGGAACCTGGACAAACCTGGTCGTAAACCGGCCGCTGATCGTGAAGAATCCCGACGGCACGACGACCAATGTCGCCAACTCGGTAACGATCATTTACGGGATCCTCGATGTTTGGAACCTGAGCATGCTGTACCTGAAGACGCTGACCTGGGACGGCAACTGCGAGCTGAAGGTGACGGTGGCGGCGAAGGAGGCCGCGATCAACGAGCCGGAGGTGACGGCCGATGAGTCCGTGAGCCTGACAACCGTGACATGGGCGCCGGGTGAGGAGATGAAGAAGGCCTGGAAGCGTTGCAACCCGTTCTATGCGAGGGTCAATGACTCGCTGTGGCATTTGACGGAAAGACTGGCCGACGCCAAGGACCGGCCCGATCCTCCGTCCGAGCGCGACATCCGGGAGATAGTTCAGGCCGTGGAGAAGGTCCAACAGGCCGTCGGTCAATACGCGCAGGCGGGTCTCCAGACGGAAACGGAGATCTGGCGCCAGGCGGGCACGCCCGGCGGCCTCAGGTCCGCCGACCCGGTTCCGGCCGCCGTGGCGATCTCGCGCCGGCAGCTGCCCGACGTCGCCGCCGGACAAGTGCCAGACGATACAGAGACAGGCACCGGTCCCACCGGCTAGCCAACGGAACAGGACTTATATTGTGGCATTTCGTCCAGACGTTGGGCTGCTCAGTCTTGTTGCGGGAGGCCTTACCGAGTTCGGATCTATCGAATCGGATCGATCGGAGTCCGCTTCGGCCCCTTGCTGAACCGCAAGCGCTTCCGGACTTCGCCCTGATGCAATTAGATTTGGCGCTCTCCTCTTCATTGCTGCAGCCTAAGACCCCCAGAAGAAACACCATGGACAGAATCTGTTCTCCTCTGAATCTGGACGCGTGCGCCAGGTCGCTTGCGGTCAACGTCTTGAGAGCGGTGGTTGCCGCATGGTTTCTTCTCCCCTTCGCGCCGGAGAATCTGGTCGGAGGCGAGCTCGAAGATGCACTCGCACGGCCAGCCTCGTCGGGATCGATTGCCATGCTCGCGCGTTTTGCAAGAGATCCCCGCGCGACGGAGCGGCTGGACAAGTCGCTCGCTGACCGGCGAGCCGACGTCCGCGGCGCGGCCGCCCGCGTGGCGCACGTTGGATTCGTACGGGGACTGCAGGGTTCGATCGAGAGGGCTCTCGACGAGGAGACAGACGCGGACGCCGCCGGAGAAGAAATCCGGGCTATTGCAGCGCTCTCGGGAGGGAAGGCGGAGGAGAGAATCCTGCGGGCGCGAAAGCGTTTCAACGGAAACCTGGACGCCCTCGTGGCACACGCGCTGGCGCGGACTCTCGGGCCCGAAGCTCTCGATCGCATCGTCGCGAACGTGGAACCGTTCCGTGGCGACTTCAACTACCGCCGCTCACTCGTCGCCGAAGCGGCCCGCGGGCAGAAGCCTCCCCTGGAGAATCTCGCCCGACGATCCCTCGAAGAACGCAACGAGCTTGCCTGGCTTCTCCTGCTGGCTTGCGCCGAGGAAATGGAGCTCGACCTGGATCGGGAGCTCCTTTGGTCCGCCGTAGCGCCACCTTACGCGGGAATCGCGTCGTCGGCCGCTTGGACACTCGCGAAGTGCTACGCGTACAATCGTGCACCGAACGCGGAACGGCTGCTCTCCTCCTTACCGCGAATGGATCACTCCGATCCGGATACCGCGTTCGCTTTCGAGATGTTGCGACGATCGCTGGGTTCGGCCGCTTCCGACAGAAGCGCGTGGATGCGCTCCGTGAGGTTCGGCACGTCGCCACGACTCGACGACCTCGATGCAAAGAACGCCGCCTTGAGGCTCCTGACCGCCCAGGAGCTCGAGGCTCTCAAAGGCCGAGCCACGAAGGCGGGGATCGAAACGTCCGGAGAAACGGATTGGACTCCCGGCGCTCGACGGCCTCTGACCCGCCGGGAGAGCTCGCCGACCGTGCGAACGGCGGGGGACCTTCCCCGAGGCACAGGACACGCCCTCCTCGCGGAATCCGGCTGCGCAAAGCTGGGAGGGAGGTTGGTCGGGGCCGCGGAGGTCACGTACGGCCCGGACGGCCGGCCCACGCGAGTTACACCGATCAAGGGCCACGGGCCCAAGCGGTGCGAGCCGGCGGCGATCGACATCTTCCTGCTTTCGCTGGCTCCCACGGAGAACTTCCCAATTCTCGACAAGCCCGACATCGTCCTCGCGCTGTCTGACGAGAGCTGCTCGGGCTCAATGGACGAGGAGCCGGTCGTCGGCGAAAAGAGTTCCCGCAAAGCCGGCGAATCGGACCGCGCCTTTGAGCCTCCCGTGCTCGAAAAACACGTCAAGCCGACTTATCCGGCGCACCTGGGCGCTCTCGGTGTTCAAGGAACCGTTCTCCTCGAAGCCGAGATCTCGAGCGATGGCTGCGTGAAGAATGTCCGAACGATCGAGACGGTCCACCCGGGCCTCGACCTCGAATCCGTACGCGCCGCTGCCCAGAATCGGTATCGCCCGGCCAGGATCGGCGGCGGCTCTATCCCCTGGCGCGTCCGATTCCGCGTCTACTACCGCAAAACCGGTACGTGATCTTCCGCTCGTTCTCAGGTACCGAACCGGATCGATCGGGTCCGTTTCGGCTCCTTGCCGAATCTCAGGCGGGACCGCTCGATAGCGCTCGATTACGGCGAGCGTCGTCAACCCCACGGCCCTCTCGATCAAGGCCGATTCCGCGGAAGCATCGTCAGTTCGGCCCGATTCCTCGCCGCGGTCCTATCGCTCGTTCCGAGTCGCGGATTTGTACGGCCTCTCCGCTTGGAGGGGGCAGCCCTGCTTCGACCGTGGCCTTTAAGGAAAGCCTGACCCCACTTCCTCCCCAGGATCCTCCCTATTGCACGGTATCGAACGGGTGGAGCGTGTCGAAAGGGTGAGCGGTGTCGAAGGGGTGAGCCGTGTCGTACGGATGAAGCAAGTCGAAAGGGTGCATCGCCTGCGGCCCATACGGAGTCATGTATACATGCTGGCATTGGATTCGGTGCTGGCAGGCCACCGTGTGCGAGCACGCGCTCTGATGCACGCATGCGATGCGATGCTGGCACGCGATCTGCCGCCCCGGGGCCGGCGCCCCTCCCCCGCCCAGGCACAACCGGAGATTAATCGATCGCTGCGGTCCGGGGAGGTGCGTCCAGTCTCCTCTCGCAAATATCCAGAGCGCCTCCTGCACCACATTCAAGTCCTGCTCGGAGAACTCACCCCCCCGTTTCAGCTGCTGAATCGCCCAGCAATCCGCGGCCTGCTCATTAAAGGCGGGCATTCCAGCACCCAGCGCATGGCCCAGTACGTGATGCCCACACTCGTGAAAGTAGAAGAACCGCTGAACCTGCGCTGGAGCCGACGAGACTACCCCTGGATTGTAATAGATGACCGGTGAGCCGTCTGGCGCCAGTACGGCCATGGCGATGTCAGGAATATCGGACCTCATTACAGAAGGAACTGCGATCCCTCTCGCATCAACGCATCCTCCCCAACTCTGGCCACTAAGACGCGGGGCGGACGCAAGCCACACAGCTGCCACACATAAGATGAGCAATCCTCGTCCCACGAAAGGATTCCGACACCTCATCGATGTCCCCGGTACGGCTTGGCCCCGCGGCCCCCACCTACAGCGCTGCCACATGCCCATCTAGCCCTCCCCTTCGTTCACCGACGGTCACTATTCACACTCCGCCATTCGCCTGCCGACGCCACCCCTGGCCGGCAGGCGTGCGTAGCAGCACTATGCCGACGCTGTTGCTGCACCTCGCAGTCGCTGGGCGGCTTCGCCATTTGCGCCCGCTAGCGCGCTATGCTCGCCCGGCCGCCTTCACCGCTGCCAGCACTCACGCGCGCCTTTACCTGCTCGACTTGCCGGCGGAAAAGGTCGGTATTCGGGCTTTGTGGCAAACCCACGAGATACTTTTCGGCATTTTCGACATGTCCTCTCGCCGCCTCGCCTGAGCCGCCATAAGCTTCTGCGGCCGCCCAATTCAACTCGGTTAAGACGTGCGTCGTCTTTTGAGTGTACTCGTCGTAGCCGTGATATCTGGCGAACACGTTAAGTGCCTTGCGATACTCGGCCCGACCGGCCTCAGGCTTGCCTGTGGCAAAGAGTAGGCCTGCCGCGGAACGCTGTGCTCCTATCTCGTCGGCGAGATCCGTCGACGCCCGCTCCGCAAGACCGTAGAAGGTCATCGCACCGGCGATGTCGTAGCCGTTTTGGAGCGCTGCGCCGATACTATTGTACTCGGTGGCCGACACTTGTTCCCGCGGAAGCCGCCGCGCAACCTGGGCAGCCTGCCTGGCCAGGAGAATATTCTCCTGGTTTATTATTCCTGCGAGGTTGCTCACGGTGACCGGATCATCGGCGTACTTCTTGGTTATCTCGAAGTTCTCCTTCGGCAGTGCCGCCAAGCGCTGGAGGAGGCCCCGCAAGTCGGAACGCAGGGCCTGGGTGTCCTGCGCGTGGGTCCGGACGTACGAGACTCCCGTTGTGCCGAAAGAGAACAGTAAAGCCGTAACCGAGATTATGGTAGATACGTTCTTGTACCAGGGCGTCGGCGGGAGTGCAGCCGAGTCTTGAAGCGCCTCGACCTCGCGCTTCAGTAGCGCGACCTCAACGTCTAGACTCTGACTTGTGCTGGATGATTCGTCCATATTCCTCCTGCGCTTAGTGGTGCTTTCCCACTTCCGAGAAGCCTCGCAGCAGAGAGAAGATGCCAAGCTCCGCGGTCAGCGACTGTGGGAACGCAACAACAGGGGTGCTTCCAAGGGCAAGAAGCGCTTGGAGTTGGGACGTGCTCCTCCCAACCCCCGTTCCAATCGCGTGTCATGGCCAAGACCGTCACTTCCAGCAAATCCTGTTACTTAGTCGCCTCATCTCGAGAAATCGACTAGAACAAAGTAGTTTTCTTTCGAACGGCAGACCACGCGACCCTGGAGCCAAGCCCCCCGGTCCTTCCGGCGATATGACACTAACGCCTGTCAGATGAGAGGCTTAGCCTCGTGAAGGAGATTGGGTTAGTCGTTATTGTGAAGGCGCTAACGATCGAGACGGTCCACCCGGGCCTCGGTATCGCCCGGCCAGGATCGGCGGCGACGCTATCCCCTGGCGCGTCCGATTCCGCGTCTACGATCGCGGAACCGGTACGTGATCCTCCGCCCGTTCTCGCCTACCGAGATCGGATCGATCGGAGTCCGCTTCGGCTCCTTGCCGAATCTCAGGCGGGACCGCTCGATGTGTTTCCGGATCTCGACGTCGCGGTCCCTGGGCGGAGCGCTCGTCGCCCATCCGCCGACCAGCCGCTCGGCGGCCGCCGCTACCTCATCCACGGTTCGGTTGAAGAGCTCCTCGTCGGGGTTCGAGCACGTTTCGTGACCGGACCGGTTCAGCGCCTGCCGGTTCCCAGGTCGTCCGAATACCCGGCCTTCAGGCGGGGCCACTGGGCGGTGGGACGTCCATCGGTACGGGTAACCTGCTTGCCTTCAAACCGTTGTGGCCGGACTGTCGGCGAGTTCTTCCACGTCTCCTGCCGCCCGTAGACGGTCAAGTCGAGCAACCGATAGCTGTCCCCGAGCCTTCCGGCGACCCCATCAAGAGTGTCGTCGTCGCCTACCGCGCAGAACCGTGATCCTTGCCAGGATCGAGCCCGGCCCGATCAGGGCGCCTGCCGGCGCGGAGCCGCGAAGGCAGCCCCGCGCCGGCTGTTCCGGAAGCTACTTCTTCTCTTTGTCCTTGGATCTCCGGGACGCGAAGAAGATGATGATGATCAGCACGATCAGCAGAATGACCCACAGCCACCAGTTGCTGCTGGCCGGCGCCTCGGGCGCCGCTGGCTGGGGGGCGGCCGTCGCCTCAGGCGGCGCAGCGGCTGTCGCTGCAGGCGGCTGAGCGGCCGTCGGCTCGGCCGGGGGAGCGGTCGGCGGAGCGGCCGTCGGCTCGGCCGCTTTCGCAGCCGGTGCGGCCGCGGGCTCGAACGCGTAGCTGACAATGTAAAGGTCATCCATCCTCGAGGCGAACTGCTGGAAGAGCGTCAGGAGATCGGCGCCCGTCCCGGCTTTCCTGGCATGACCGCCGTTCTGGCTGGCGAAGCTCGCCAGGAAGTCGTCGATCTTCGGGCCCGGCATGTAATCGATCACAGCCACGCGGATGTTCTGGATCCCCTGCGCTGCCTGGCTGACGACATTGCCCTTGAACGCGCTGTTCAAGTCCTCGCCGTCGGAGAAGACCACGAGAAACCGCGGGTCGTCGGCCGGCATTCCCCGGATGACTTCGAGGCCGGCGAGCATGGCTTCGTAGAGAAAGGTGTTATCGGTGCTCTTGCCCTTCTTGTAGGCGCCGGCCACAAACGCCTCCAGCTCGGGGACCTTGCTCGACTGGAAGACTTCCGCGTGCAGGTCGTGGCCGCCCATCTTCACCGTCTCATGGTCGCGGAAGACGACCACGCGCACATCGTCGATCGGCCGGATGTGCTTCAGCACCGCGCCGACTCCCGTAAGCAGCTGCGCGACCGCCTTGCGCTGCTCCATCGAGTACGAGTTGTCGAGCACCAGCACGACGTGGCGGGGAACCTCGACGCTCTTGGCGATCGGCTGTGCCGAGATGACCTTCGCAGCCGCGTCCGCCCGCGCCACCGTGAAGTCCTTGTCGGTCAAACCGAGCACCGGGTCCTGCTTGGCGTCCTGAACGCTCACGAGAGCCTTGCCGTCCGCGAGGCTCCGCTCGAACGTCACGCTGGCGCCGGGCCGGGTCGTTCCGATCTTCAGGCCGGGCGGCGGCTCTCCGGCGAGAACCGTCCCGGACGCCGCCAGGGCGACCAGGAGAATGGACAGACGCTTGATCAACATTGTGCTTCCTTCCCTTTCCGGGCTTCACCAGAGCCCACCAGCTCCCCTGCCTTCTTGGCGCCCGTGACGACGGACGGCCTCACGGAACGCCGCATCTCCTCATGGATGAAACCTTCTCACTGAATAAGGAACCTCAGAAATGCGCTGATCCTATGGGGGCTTGGGTGGCGTTATCAGATGCAAACGCCTCACTCCGGGGCGTCCTCCGCGCCGCCACGACGACATCCCCGGGGTCGAGCCTCGCGCCATCGAGAGGGGTCCCGTGCGCAATCATCTGCCGTACGCCTCTTTGGACTTTGGTCCAATCATACAGCGACCCGCGCAGCCCGGGCGCAGCCAAATACGGTAGAGTTCGGGCGAACGAACCAGCGCCCGGGCGAAGCGGTGGCGCGGGGCCGAAGGGGCTGGCCTCGAGGAGGAGAAGTTGCTCGGAACAATGGTTTCGCACTACCGGATCCTGCGCCAGCTCGGCGCCGGCGGCATGGGCGTGGTGTTCGAGGCGGAAGACACGCGGCTCGGGCGGCGCGTCGCGGTGAAGTTCCTCCCGTCGCAGCTCGCGCAGGACGCGCCGACACTGGAGCGGTTCGAGCGCGAGGCGCGAGCGGCCTCGGCCTTGAACCATTCCGGCATCTGTACCGTGCACGCCATCGAGCAGCACGACGGGCAATCGTTCATCGTGATGGAGCTCGTCGAAGGCGAATCGCTCTCGGCGCGGCTCGCGGGGCAGCCGATGGAAGTCGGGCAACTCCTCGATCTCGGGATCCAGATGGCCGACGCGCTCGAGTCGGCGCACGCGAAAGGCATCGTCCACCGCGACTTGAAGCCGATGAACATGATGGTGACGCCGCGCGGCCAGGTGAAGCTCCTCGATTTCGGCCTGGCGAAGTTCGAGCGCCCAGGCTCGGCGATCGGCGAGACGGCTTCTCCCACGGCGCCCCCGCGAGCGGCGGATCTGACGGCGGCCGGGACCGTCTTCGGCACGGTCCACTACATGTCGCCCGAGCAGGCGCGCGGGCTGCCGACCGACGCGCGCACGGACCTCTTCTCGCTCGGCGCGGTGCTCTACCAGATGGCCGCCGGCGACCGGCCCTTCGAGGGGGACACCCAGGCCGTCGTCTTCGACGCCATCCTGAACCGCGATCCCCGGCCGCTCGCGGAAGCGAACCCGGCGATGCCCCCGGCGCTCGGGCCGATCCTCGAGAAGGCGCTCGAGAAGGACCGCAGCCTCCGCTACCAGACCGCCACGGAGTTGAAGACCGACCTCCTCCGCCTGCGGCGCAAGCTCGAAGGGAGCCGGTCGGGCCCGGCCGCGCTCTCCGACTCGAAACCGCCGGGCAAGCGCGCGGAGCGCTCGATCGCGGTGCTCTATTTCGAAAACCTCTCGGGAGTCAAGGAAGACGAGTACCTGCGGGACGGCATCACCGAGGACATCCTGACCGACCTGTCGAAGATCAACGGCCTGAACATCTTTCCGCGCACCACGGTGCTCGCGTTCCGCGACCAGAAGGCGACCGCGGCGGACGTCTGCCGGAAGCTCTCGGCCGGCTACGCCCTCGAAGGGAGCCTGCGCCGCGCCGGGAACCGGTTGCGGATCAGCGCCCAGCTCGTGGACGCGGCGACCGGCTTCCCGGTCTGGTCGGAGCGCTACGACCGCGAGATGTCCGACATCTTCGAGGTGCAGGACGAGATCGCCCACAAGATCGCCGAGGCGCTGCGCATCAAGCTCACGCCCCAGGAGCAGGCGGAGCTCGCCGCCAAGCCGACCGAGAACCTCCAGGCCTACGACCTCTACCTGCGGGGCCGCAGCTACGCCCGCCGGCGCACGACGAGGGACATGGAGTTCGCCCTCCAGATGTTCGAGAACGCGGTCGTGCTCGACCCCAACTTCGCGCTCGCCTGGGCGGCGATCGCCAACGGCTGCGCCAACGTCCAGTACTGGTCCGGCGGCCGGGGACAGTACATGGATCGCGCCCAGGCGGCGTCGCTGCGGGCCGTCGCCGCTCGCGCCCGACATTCCCGAGGTCCTCATCTCGCAGGCCTGGGTCCTGTACGCCGGCGGCCGGTACGACGACGCCGTGCGCCTGACCCGCGCCGCGATCGCGCGCAAGCGCGACTGCGAAGAAGCGTATTACCTCCTGCTGCGGTCGCTCTTCGCCTCCGGGAAGTACCAGGAAGTGGCCGCGCTGGCCGAGGAGGCGATCGAGGGCGCGGGAACCGACTACAACGTTTACATGCCGATCATGAACGCGCTCGGGGCGCTGGAAAAGGCAGGACGCCGTGCGCAACGTCCGGCTGCGGCTCCTCCAGGCGCTCGAGAACCACCTGCGCGAGGTGCCGGAGGACGCGCGGGCGCGGATCCTCCTCGCGGGCATGTACGCCCAGGAGCACCGCGCCGAGGACGCGATCCGCGAGACGAATCTCGCGATGGTGCTGCGGCCCAACGAGGCCACCGTGCTCTACAACGCCGCCTGCACCTTCTGCAACATCGGCCGGAACGCGGAAGCGATCGACGCGCTGCGAAAGGCCTGGGACGCCGGCTTCCGGGACGCCGACTGGACCCGCCGCGACCCCGACCTCGCCCCCCTCCACGGCGACCCGGAGTTCGAGAAGCTCTACCCCGCGACGAAGTCAGGGAGCTGAGCGAGACCTTCCGTTCGCGGCTCGATCCGATCTAACGAATCGGGTCGATCGGGGTCCGCTTCGGCTCCTTGCCGAATCTCGAGGCGGGACCGCTCGATGTGTTTCCGGATCTCGACGTCGCGGTCCCTGGGCGGAGCGCTCGTGGCCCATCCGCCGACCAGCCGCTCGGCGGCCGCCGCTACCTCATCCACGGTTCGGTTGAAGAGCTCCTCGTTCGCCTTCGAAGGCTTGTTCGCCCCGCTCACTTTCCGGACGAACTGCAGCGCGGAAGCCCGAATCTCCGCCGGAGTCGCCGGCGGCGCGAAGTTGGCGAGCGTACGAATATTGCGGCACATGCGGAGACTCTACCCTGTCCCGCAGGCCGGTCGAATCCGCGGCTGAAGCTCGCGCTACCCTACCTGGTGGTCGCGGTCGGCCGCGGCGATGGACGGCCTGTTGGAAGCGCCTCGTAGGTCCTGTCGGCAGTCAACGGGTTCTCGGTCGCGTTGTCGAACGAGATCGGGATCGTCTGGCAGCCCCACTCCGGACAGCCCGTGGTGACGTCGAAATGGAGATGAGGGCCCGCGCTCGCTCCCGTGTTGCCGCTCTTGCCGATCCAGTCGCCCGCTCGAACCCTGTCGCCGGCCGCGACGATCGGACCGTCTTTCGTCAGGTGGTAATAGCGGCCAAACGTGCCGTCGCCGTGAGCGATGAAGATGAAGTTCTCCCACCCCGGCTTGTGGTTGCCGTCCTCGTACCGGCCCTCCACCTGGACCACCACGCCGTCCCGCGCCGCGGTCACCTTGCTTCCAATCGGCATCGCGAAGTCGTAGGCGAACGCGGCCTTCCCCTCGTGACCCCACGGGCCGTTGTTGCCCTGGAGGAGGACGCAGGACGTGCCGGCCGGATAAGGCAGCAGATATCGAGGCGCCGCCGTCCGCGTCGTAACACAAGCCGCGACTGCCAGGGCGGCGGCCAGCAGGTTAACGCGTCGGAAAAGGCCTTGCTGTCGCATGCGCTCTCTCCCACGGGGGATACGCGCGGAGGGTCTCGAGGTTACGTATCGACGCGGAAGGCCTGTCTCCGCCTCAGAGGGGGAAGGGGCGCAGGCCAGAAAGGCCGCCGAGACCAATAACACCATTTCAAAAGACTGACCCCACTCCCTCTCCACTCTCTCCAAGAGGCCCGAACGGGGCAGGCCAACGACTTGGGGTCAGGGGCAGACGAAGGCGCTGGTGTCCTGGAGGGGCTGGAAGGGCGTGCTCTGCGGGTTCGTGTAGGTCTTGACGGCTCCGGTCAGCGTGTCGGTGACGCTCATGACGACGTTGATGTTGGTCAGGCCTCCGGCGAACACCCAGTAGCGGGAATTGAAGCCGCAGCCGGTCACGGCCTTGACGACCATCTCGACGTTGTTTGAGGAGAAGAACCAGAAGTAACCGGTGTCGGAGGTCAGGGCCACGGCCTGGCCCACGCCACTCTGCCCCTGCGGCGTCGTCCACTGGGTCTGAACCCTGAATTGCCCGCTGTTCAAGCACAGCGTCGTCGCGTCGGCGGCGCAAGCCGTCTCCGACGACATCGTCTTCGGGGAAGCGCTCAGCGACGGCGGGGCGGCTGCTTCGAGGAGATCGGACAGCTCTCCGGAAATCGCGAGAGCCGCCGCTCCGATAAAGCCATCGGGCGCGTCCAAGCTCGCCTCGACGACTCCTGCGTCGGCAAAGGCGCTCGTGTCCTGGATTGGCTGAAAGGCGGTGCCCTGCGGGTTTGTGTAGGTCTTGACCACTCCTGTCGCCGTGTCGGTGACGGTCATCACGACGTTGACGTTGGTCAGCCCTCCGGCGAACACCCAGAAGCGGGAGTTGAGGGCCCGGCCGTCCACGGCCTTGACTACCATCTCGACGTTGTTCGAACTGAAGAACCAGAAGTAACCGGTGTCGGGGGTCAGAGCCACGGCCTGGCCTGCTCCGCTACCCGATAAAGCGAAGGCCTCTCCCGTCTTGCTCTGGCTCTGCGGCGTCGTCCACTGGGTCTGGACCTTGAAGCGGCCGTTGTTCAGGCACAGCGTCGTTGAGTTGACGCTGCAGGGTTGCGGAGCCAGGGCCAGGTCGGCTGTCAGGCGAGCGACGAAGACATCACCAGTACCGCCGCCGTACGCGGCCTGCGCACCGCCGGTCCTGCCTGGGAGATTCGTGGATGACGTCAACCCGGCGATATACACGACGCCCGACGCCGGGTGGATCGCGAGGAGTTTGGCCTGGTCGCCGCCGCTGCCGCCCAGGTACGTGGCCTGCTGGAGCACCGTCAGAGAGGCATTCAAGCGCGCGACGAAGGCGTCTCCGTCGCCGCCGGCGTTGGTCGCCTGCACCCCGCCGGCCGTGCCGGGGAAGTTCGTGGACGCCGTGGACCCGGGCACGTACACCTCACCCGACGGCGGATGGATCCCAAGTGCGTAGGCGTAGTCGCTGCCGCTACCGCCGAGGTATGTGGCCTGATTGAGCGTCGTCAGAGTCCCGTTGAAGCGCGCGACGAAGGCGTCGCCGCCGCCGCCATAGGCCGCCTGCGCCCCGCCGGCCGTGCCGGGAAAGTTCGTGGAGAACGTGTATCCCGGCCACGTACACGTCACCCGAGGTCGGGTGGATCGCCAGGGCGAGAGCGACGTCCTCGCCGCTGCCGCCCAGGTACGTGGCCTGAGTGAGCGTCGTCAGAGCCGCGTTCAAGCGCGCGACGAAAGCGTCTTCAGCGCCGCCGTTGGCCGCCTGCGCCCCGCCCGCCGTGCCGGGAAAATTCGTGGAAAACGTGTCCCCGGCCACGTACACGTCACCCGAGTCGGGTGGATCGCGAGTGCCAGGGCGTCGTCCGGGTCGCTGCCGCCCAGGTAGGTGGCCTGAGTGAGCGTCGTCAGAGATGCGTTCAAGCGCGCGACGAAAGCGTCTTCGCCGCCGCCATAGACCGCCTGCGCCCCGCCGGCCGTGCCCGGGAAATCGCTGGACCCCGTCTCCCCGGCCACGTACACATCACCCGACGTCGGGTGGATCGCGAGGGCCGTAAGCGAGGTCGCCGCCGCTGCCGCCCAGGTACGTGGCCTGAGTCGAGCGTCGTCAGAGCGTCATTCAAGCGCGCGACGAAGGCGTCGCGTGCCGCCGCCCTTGGCCGCCTGCGCCCCGCCGGCCGTGCCCGGAAAGTTCGTGGACCTCGTGGCCCCGGCCACATACACGTCACCCGACGTCGGCTGGATCGCGAGGCCGCCAGCTTCGTCGAAGTCGCTGCCGCCCAGGTACGTGGCCTGAATGAGCGTCGTCAGGGCACCGTTCAAGCGCGCGACAAAAACGTCTCCACCGCCGCCATTGGCCGCCTGCGCCCCGCCGGCCGTGCCGGGAAAATTCGTGGAATCCGTCGTTCCCGGCCACATACACGTCACCCGTCGTCGGCTGGATCGCGAGGGCGGTCGCGCTGTCGTAACCGCTGCCGCCCAGGTACGTGGCCTGCAGCAAGGGATCAATCAGCACCGGCAGCGTGGAGTCGTAGTCGCCCAGCCGAAATCCATACTCCCGGCCCGGCAACTCATAGGCTGCCGCGACGGACTGTCGCGTCCCCTCGCTGCTCCTGATACGCCACCGGCGGCGTGAACGTGACCTCCCCAAGACCCGTCCCCACAACCAGCGCCCCGCGCATCGATTCCAGCCACCGCGCCCCTTGCACACGCATCCGAATCCGCGACGGATCTCCACCGGCCCACCGTGAAGAGCTTCTCCACGTTCTTGCCGTAGGCCCGCAAGCCCAGCGAGATCCCCGGCCAGAGCTCTCCCAGCGAAACGCCTTCGAAAGGTCGGCAGGCCGCTCTCCCAGCGCGCCGGGTCGTTGCCGAGAAAGTAGCTGACCCGGGTTTCTGATGGCTCCTCACCCGCAGGAAGAAGGGTCCCTGGAGAGGGACGCACGGGGATCTCCGTCAGCGTCCAACCTGCACGGGACTTTCTGGAAGGCTGCCAGCGGATGTCCCGGCCCGGAGCGGCTCTATCGGCCCTGACGCTGCCTCTCAACGAATAGACGATCGTTCCCTCGCGCGTGACATATGTTGTGCCAGCGAAGGTCGGCGCGTAGAACGCGACCGCCAGATCCGTGATGCCCCGGTTCGCAACGAAGGGGATCTGCACGCGGGCAAGCCGCTCCTTGAGTTGACTCTCCGGTCGCCGTCGGTCTCACTCGCACCAGTGTGGGCGGAGAGGCCGCGGAGAGGAGAACGACGAGCAGAATCACCACAACCATGGGCGGACCGAGCCAGCTATCAGTTACGGGATGCCGCATGACGGCCTCCTCCAAAAAGCAAGGCAACTAAACGACCGACGGAACACATCTCGATCAGCGATGGATGGATGTGGGACGAGTGTCCTCCTTCCTTCTACCGAGTCAATGGTCAAGCTGAATCATTCTCAGCGTCTCGCATCCGTGGCCGCGACACCAGGGCGGGCGCCGCCTGCCGGTCTCAGCCAGGGCTCGGCACGCCCTTCGGCCGCTTCGAATGAAATCAAGGGTCTCCCGGACGGAGACACATCAGACGGCTCCGACCATGGGTGCGAATATGCGGGGGAGAGTTCCGACGGAACCCACAGATTCACAGACCTGACCCCGTCTGACCTGGCAGCCCATGAGTTACGACTGTGACCTCGCCCCCCCACTGGAATAGCGCCAGTCGTTCGCGTCACTTGGCGACGAGGGATATCCTCACCTGGAGGGGGCCCACCATGAAGAAGCCGAGTCGGCCGGCCAGGAAAGCCGCGAAGCCCGGGCGGAAACCGATCATGCGCCAGTCGCGCGAGAGCGTGAAGGTCCGCTCCAAGCGCCGCTCCGGTAACGCGCCGAAATCCTCATTCGACCTCGCGATGGAACGGTTGCGCGCCACGGATCGTGAATCGGGGTTCGAGGAGACCCCGCTGAGCCTGGCGCAGAAGAGGGAGGTCGCCGAAGCCCGGCGCGTCGCCTCCTCGCGCCTCGCGGAGCGCGAGATCCTTTTCGGGGATGCGATGCGAAAGACCCACGACCCTGCCGAGCGCGAGAAGGCCGAGCGCGAGTATCAGGTCGACCGCCAGCGGATAAACGACGATTGCGAGCGCGCGATCGAAGCAATCCGCAGCCGTACGTGCTAGAGCCCCATACAAGCGCGAGCGACGTCAGCCTCAGGAGTCAGGCGGCCGTCCCGCCGGTCCTCCGGGCGCGGATTAACTCTTATCAGTCGTGCGTGTAAGACGCAGGACGTGCCAACCGGATAAGGCAGCAGATATCGAGGCGCCGGCGTCCGCGTCGTCGCGCAGGCCGCGACTACCAGGGCGGCGCCCAGCAGGTTGACGCGACGGAAAAGACCTCGCTGTCGCATGCGCTCCCTCCCACGGGGATACGCGCGGAGGATCCCGAGGTTACGTATCGACGCGGGGAACCTGTCTCCCCCTCCGTGACCCGATCATGACCAACTCGGAAATCGGCATCGGCCACGCCGATCTAACCGACGGCTTCCTCCCTGGGCTCATCCTTGTCCGAGACCCAGGCTTTCAAGAGAGTCTGAGTCACCGCGAGAAGAACCGGGCCGGCGAAGAGGCCGATCATCCCGAAGGCAATCAGACCTCCGATGACTCCCCCGAGTATCAACAGGATTGGCAGCTCAACGCCTTTTCGTATCAAGAGCGGCTTTACCACGTTGTCACACGTTCCAGCCACTATCGACACGATCAGCACCACCGTGCCGACACCCGCTTGACCGGACGAGTAGAGCCAGATAATCACGGGGAGAAGCACCAGGAGCGGACCAAGCTGCGCCAGGCAGAGCAGAAACATCACCGCGACGAGGATGGCCAGCGCCGGGACGCCGGCGATCAGGAGGGCGAGGGATCCGATCACCGACTGAACCAGCGCGGTGCCAACCACGCCCAGCACCACCCCCCGCGCCGCTTTGGCCGCAAGAATGGCCGCCTCTTCTCCATGACGGCCGGCCAGACGGCGGGCAAACTTCAGGATCCCGGTCCGCGCGGCATCTCCATTCGAATAAAGGACCGCCGCCAGGATGAGCGTCAGCAGGGATTGAAGAAGAATCACACCGATGCCCCCCACCTTCGCCAGGAACCACTGAAGCGCCGCCCGAGCGTAGGGAGCGAGGGCTTCCCGGCGCGCCTCTTCGCTCAGCCCGAAAAAGGCAGTCCATTTCTCGGCAATTTTCTTTCCCGCCAGCGGAACGCCCTCGAGCCATTTCGGCGGCGTGGCAAACGCGGAGAGATCAATCGCTTTGATCCGAGCGGGAATGTCCTCGGCGTGGGAGACGATCATCACGACGGCCACCGTCAGGGGCACCAGAAGCAAAAGCAGCGCCGCCAGCGTCATCACCGTGACGGCGAGCCCCCGTCTACCGCCCAGCCGCGCGTCGAGTTTGAGCAAGAGAGGCCACGTGGCCACGACGATCAGCGTCGCCCACGTCAGCGCCATGAGGAAGGGGCTGATGATCCAGACGCTCGCCAGAATCAGAATGGCAATAAAAAGCACGGAAAGGGTCGTATGGGTGATGTCGCTTCTACCCTGATCGTTTGTATTCATTTTGTGCTCCTGCCTCTCTCAGACCTTGAATCGTGCACTCCGAAGGTTGTCTTCTCGCTGGTCACCCCATCTTGCGCTGAGCGGCCTTGTCCCTTCGATACCTGGCCGGCGGCAAACCGTACTCGCGCTTGAAAGCCCGATTGAAGGCCGCTTCCGACTCGTAGCCGACTTCCGACGCGATCTGCGCCACGCCCCGGTTCGTGGCGGTGAGCGCGCGGGCTCCCAACTGGAGTCGCCATCGCGTCAGATACGCCATCGGCGGCTGACCAAGAAAGTGCCGGAAGCGTTCCGAGAGCACCGTCCGCGACAGGCCAACCTCCCGCGCCAGTTCGGCGACTGTCCACGGATGCGCGTGCCGATGGTGGAGGAGCGTCAGTGCCCTGCCGACCCCCGCATCGCGGGCGCCCGCGAGCCAGCCGGTCTCCCCTTCCGGCAGCTGGCGGACGTACCGGCGAAGCGTCTCGGCAAAGACGGCCTCCGAAAGCCTGGCCAGCATCGCGCCCGCTCCGGCCTCGCGGTTGGCGGCCTGGGTGACGGAGAACTTCAAGGAGTTTTCCAGCCATTGCCCCGATGGATCGTCGCGGATATTGACTTTGATGAGCGGCGGCAGGCCGCCGAGGAACGCCTGGCTCAACTGCGGATCGCAGACCAGGAAGCCGCAGATGAACCGGCAGGACGCGCCGCCGCCGCCGACGCGGAGCAGCTCCAGGCCCCGTTTGAGAAAGCCCGGCAGGGCGGCGCCGGCATCGATCGGGGTCACGCGACGACCGCTGCCCAGCACGTGCCCATGGCCGTGCGGGAACGTGACGAGGTCGCCGGCGGAAAGAGCGATGCGCTCACCGTCCTGCAGCTCGACGTAGGCCCGGCCTTCGCAGAGGAGATGGTAGATGATCACGTGCCCGGCCTCCTGCGCGAGCACGGGCGCGAGCGCGCGCGACTCCGGCGACGTCAGACACCACGGCTCGGAGAACTCCACGTTGAAGTAGATGGCCGAGTCGAGCCGGATGGCGCGAAGGATTTCCGGAAGGACATCCATCGAAACGCGGAGTCTAGCATCCGCCTTTCCGGCGTCTCCGCCAAGAATCCCGAACGATGGGTCAAGCCAGGTGCAACCGCCGGCCGTTCGGTCAAGCAAGCCGGACGCGCGGGTAACAACGGCAGCGCCGGCGTCACGCATAGTTGGCGCTCAAGGAGGTATGACCATGAGCGCAACAGCCACCGCCCCCACGACCACGGACATCGACGCCCTCAAGACCCGTCTCAAGGCAACCTGGATGGCCGGCAACTACGACTACTTCTCCCGATACATGGAGTCGGGCGCGGTCGAGTTCCTGGATCGGTTGGGTGTCGAGGCCGGCGCCTCGCTGCTCGATGTTGCCTGCGGCTCGGGTCAGCTCGGTCTCATCGCCGCGCGCCGGGGCATCCGGGTCACCGGGATCGACATCGCCACCAACTCCATTCTGGCCGCGCGAGGCCGCGCGGCCTCCGAGGGACTCGACGCGCGCTTCGACGAGGGGGACGCGGAGGACCTGCCCTACGCGGATGCGAGCTTCGATGCGGTCGCCAGCATCTACGGTGCGATGTTCGCGCCGCAACCCGAACTGGCGGCGGCCGAGATGCTGCGAGTGTGCCGTTCGGGCGGGACGATCGCCATGGCCAACTGGACCAGGGAAGGGTTCGTCGGAAAGATGTTCAAGACCTTCGCGCGCTTCGTCGCGCCTCCGGGCATGCCCTCGCCGGTCCTCTGGGGAGACGAGAGCGTCGTGCGCGAGCGGTTCGGCGCGGGCGTCTCCAGCCTGCGGTTGACGCGTGTCAACTACCGGTTCGACTACCCGTTCCCGCCGGCCGGGGTCGTGGAGTTCTTTCGAGAGTATTACGGGCCGGCGACGCGCGCCTTTGCCACGCTCGGGGAAACCGACCGGGCCGCGCTCCGCGCGGACCTGGTGGATCTGTGGTCCTCGCGCAACCAGGCCAACAACGGCGCCCGCACGATCGTCGACGCGGAGTATCTCGAGGTCGTGGGCGTCCGAGCGTGAAGCCAGGCAAAGTTCAGGATCAGCAGCTGAAGCAAACAACCAGAACCAACAAGAAGGAGGACAGAAAATGGTTTCGACGAAAGATGTGGTAGACCATCACCTGGAGTCTTTTGGTAGGCGCGACCTCGAGGGCATACTCTCTGACTATGCGCCGGGAGCCGTCCTGTTCACGCCGAAAGGACCACTCCGGGGAACAGACGCGATGAGGCCGTTCTTCCAGGCGATGATTGCGGAGTTTGCAAAACCCGGCTCAGCGTTCCGCTTGCAGCAGCTGTCCGTCGAGGGCGACTATGCTTACATGCTGTGGAACGGAGAGACAGCCGACAACGTGTACGAGTTGGGCTCGGACACGTTCGTCGTCCGGGACGGTAAGACCGTGGTCCAGTCATTCGCGGGCAAGATCACGCCCAAGGGCTGAAAAGACACCTTCAGTCCGAGAACGGACAACGGGGTCAGTCTTGACTTGTGGTACTTCACAGCGCGGGGTCCGCGACCAGCGGAGAATAAGGCCATAAGGCGAGACTGACCCCTCCTTCCACCACAGGCCTTCAACCGGCGCCATCAGCGGTCGGGCCACCCGGCCGGTTCGATCTGGATCGAGGCTACTTCCTGATTGGCGCGCGCCGCGCCGCCGGTACGGCGTCAGCTAGCCACCGACTGGCTTCAGCGCCGTGAACATGACCGCCTTGACGCCATACGCCTCAGCGGAGTTCTGCGTTGCCTGTCTCCTGAAGCGGAACTGCGGTACGACGGCCGATCGGACACGGGTGAAACCGGTCTCTTCGAGCAGCCTGAACATCTCTCCCTCCAGGAGAGCACCACCAATTCAGCTGGCCCAGAGCTTCGGGTCGTTGACGATGGACTGGGACAGTTGCTTGGCACTCACGATGTCCGTAATCGATATCCGGCCACCCGGCCTCAAGACCCGAAAGATCTCCTCGACCACACGACGCTTTCGGAACGAAAGGTTGAGCACACCGTTCGAGATCACCACATCAACGGAGGCGTCGGGTACGGGAATGTCCTCAATACGGCCCTCATGGCACTCCATGGTGGCTCCGGTCGCCGCCGCGTGAGCTTGTGCCTTCAGGCACATCGAGGGATTCAGATCCACGCCGATCACCCTGCCTGTCGGTCCAACGCCCCACGATGCAATGATCGCGTCGAGACCAGCCCCGCTCCCCAGATCGAGCACGGTTTCACCCGGCTGCAGGCAAGCCCGCTGATGCGGGTTGCCAACCCCGGCGAACGACGCGACGGCGCCGGCAGGCGCCCGGTCGAGCCATTCGGGCGGGTACCCGAACAGTTCCGCCGCCTCACGGCCGTGGAAAAAGTGGAACTCGCCGCCCGGGTTGTCTGTGACCTCCTGATACATGCGCACGATTTCATCCTTCAGCATGACCTCCAGGGACTCCTGGTTGGCGGCGGCATCTGTCATCGGTCAGTCCTCCTTTGGGGGCCTAGGCAGTTGCGCCGCCTAAAGCCCCGGTTGTCAGCTCGCCGACTCTCTCTCTTCGACAATCGAACCCCGGCCTGTCCGTGGTTCGGGGAGGAGTACACCGCTGCGCCCGCTTGGGATTCAGACCGCCCGGCTTCTTAAGGAATGGTTCAGATTCGCGCCGTGCAAGAAGGGTAAGGCCGGAGACCGGTGAGTGTGCTAATGGACAAACGGGGTCAGAGACAAATGGGGTCATGTCTTGCATTATGGTATTTCACAGCGCGGGATCCGCGACAAGCGGAGAATGAGGCCATAAGGAGAGACTGACCCCCCCGGAATGCATCGCGGCGGGGCCCGGACGGCGCTCTCTGGTTCACGGAGTCAGCCGCCAACAGGATTGGACGAATTACGACGGCGGGCGAAATTACCGAGTGTGAAGTCCCAACGACCGCCGCCGGCCGCCTCGGCATCGCGGCGGGCCCGACGGCGGCATCCGGTTTTCTCATCATCTGACACTCGGGCGGACGCCTTCGCCCGCGCCGACGAGTCAGGCACGGCGGAGCATCGGAGCCTTTGATCCGACGCGGTGCGCCCGGCGCGCGCTTTCCCGAGAAATTCGCGGATCGCGGTTGCAACTTCCCGGGCATGCGTCTCCAGGGCGAAGTGACCGGTGTCGATCAGCCGGACGTCCGCCTCCGGCACGTCGCGCTGGAACGCCCGGGCGCCGGGCGGCAGGAAAAAGGGATCGTTCTTGCCCCAGACTGCCAGGATCGGCGGCTGGTTCTCGCGGAAATAGACCTGGAACCGGGGGTAGAGCGCGACGTTACTGGCGTAGTCGAGAAACAGGTCGAGCTGGATCTCGTCGTTCCCGCTCCGCGCGAGGAGCGCCGAGTCGAGAGTGTAGGACTCCGGGGCCACGGCCGCCTCGTCGGGAACCCCGTGGAGGTACTGCCACCGGGTCGTTTCCGGCTTGAGGAAATCGCGCAGCGCGGCCCGGTTGGCGCCGGTCGGCTCCTTCCAGTATTTCTGAATCGGGTTCCATCCCTCGCTCAGACCTTCCTCGTAGGCGTTGCCGCTCTGCGAAATGATCGCCGTGATGCGTTCGGGATGCGCGAGGGCGAGGCGAAGGCCGACGGGCGCGCCGTAATCAAAGATGTAGATCGCATAACGTCGAAGATTCAGTGCTTCGAGGAGCCCGTCGACGATCTTCGCCAGGTGTTCGAAGGTGTACCGGAACCGGTCTCGATCGGGCGCCTCCGAGAAGCCGAAACCCGGCAGGTCGGGCGCGACGAGGTGATACCGATCGGCCAGCATCGGGATGAGATCGCGGAACATGTGGGAGGAAGACGGGAAGCCGTGCAGCAGCACGATCGCCGGCGCGTCGGGCCGTCCCGCCTCGCGGTAGAAGATCTTCAGGCCTTCGACGGATGCCGTTCGGTAGTGGATCATGGTTCGCTCCTTTGTAATTCGTTTGGCGCCGCGCGATGAGAGCTTTGCTTTACGCGATCGCGCGAGCGAGTTCGCCGACGCGCGCGTGGCCGGCCTCGGCCAGT
Source organism: uncultured Acidobacteriota bacterium (assembly GCA_963782815.1). Classification (GTDB taxonomy): domain Bacteria; phylum Acidobacteriota; class Thermoanaerobaculia; order UBA5066; family Gp7-AA6; genus JAWOLE01. The sequence goes on from CAWALG010000017.1 coordinate 91,568, forward strand.
TCCCGAAGGCTCCGGTCGAATTTCGGATGCGTCATGCCGCTCAGAAGGAACGTCCAGCGGTAGGCCTTGAGCTGGGCCTCTCGAATCTCCGACTTCTCCGAATCGGCCAGCCGGCGGCCGATGGCCCGCTCGAGGCTCGCCAGATCGAGCTCCACCTGGGTCTGGAGCCCGCCGTCGAGCATCTTGCCGATGTCCATGTAGTCCTCGATGCCCTTGTCGATCTCCGCCGGCGTCGCCTTGCTTGCGATCTCGTCCACCACCAGCGTGTCGAGCTTCGCGTGCTGGGCTTCCTCCATCCAGTGGTGCTTCAACAGGCTGCAGAAGAGCGGATCGAGCCCCTCCTGCGTGTCCCTGACCGACTCCAGGTAGTGCCTCTGCGTCATCCACTCGATGTGAAGGGTGGTCAGGAAGACGCCCAGCGGCGAGTGATCGAGGATGCCGGCCGCAATGTCGGCCGCGGGGCCGATCACGCCGCAAGGAGTGCCGAAGCCCCGCTCGAACTCGCGGACGAACCACTGGAAGAGCTGGATGTGCTTGGTCTCCTCCTCGGCGAAGTGGAGGAGGGCCCGCACCTCCTGGCCGTCGCTGCGGTCGCCCGTCCGGACGTGGTCGAGCACCGACGGCACGATGTATTCCTCGACCACCCCGAACAGGGCGAGGTAGGTGAAGCCGCGGATCTGGTTGAGCTTCAGCTTCTCCGCGTCGGTCAGGCAGCGGATTCCGGAAACGCCCGCCAGAGCCTCCGGGAGAAACGGGACGCCGTAGTCGAAGGTGCGCCCCTCGATGACGTCCTCGAGCTTCCAGTTGACGCGCACCGATGTCTCCAGGATCGAACCGTACTCGTAATCGTGACTCAACATGGCCTCGTACCTCCTGAGGGGGACGATGCCCCGGGCAAGCCTTCGCCGCCATGGGAGTCCTGTCCCGATCGACCTAGAATGAGTCCCACGAGGAGGGACAAATGTCCCGGAGGCCGGTGATGTGACCAGGGCAGCCGCCCAGCGGATCCGATACGTTCGCGCATCCGACGGCGTCCAGCTCGCCTGGGCCGACGCCTCGACCGGCCCGGCGCTGGTCAAGGCCGCCAACTGGCTGACGCACCTCGAGGCCGAGTGGAACAGCCCCGTCTGGGGCCACTGGATCCAATTCCTCTGCCGCCACTTCCGGCTCGTGCGGTACGACGAGCGCGGCTGCGGCATGAGCGACTGGGAGGCCGACGATCTCTCGCTCGACCGGCGCGTCGAGGACCTCGAAACCGTGATCGCGGCCGCTGGCCTGAAGGAGCCGTTCGCGTTGCTGGGGATCTCGCAAGGCGGCGCCGTGTCTGTCGTGTTCGCCGCCCGGCACCCCGAGCGCGTGTCGCATCTCGTGCTCTACGGCGCGCACGTGCGCGGCGCGGCGCGGCGGGAAAATCCCGAGGCCGCCCGCGCGTTCCAGGCCATCGTCGATCTCGCTCGATTCGGCTGGGGACAGGACAACCCGGCCTTCCGGCAGGTCTTCACCTCCCGGTTCATTCCCGGCGCGACGGACGAGCAGATCGGCTGGTTCAACGAGCTGTGCCGCAAGACGACCTCGCCGAGGCGGGCAGCAGCTTTGATGGAGTCACGCGCTGTGGTGGACGCGGTCTCGTACCTCGAAAAGGTCCGGACTCCGACGCTCGTCGTCCACGCGCGGGACGACCAGGTCGTGCCCCTGGCCGAAGGCCGCCTGATCGCCTCGGGGATCCCCGGAGCGCAGTTCGTCGAGCTCGACTCGAAGAATCACATACTGCTGGAGCACGAACCGGCCTGGGAGAAGTTCCAGAGCGCGGTTCTCGAGTTCCTGGGGCGGGAGGCCGTGCCGAGCGGCGAGGACCCGGCGTTTGGCTCGCTGACGCCCCGCGAGCGGGAGGTGCTCGCCCTGCTCACGAGAGGCCTGGGCAACGCGGACATCGCCGAAAAGCTCTCCTTGAGCGAGAAGACGGTCCGCAATCACGTCTCGAGCATCTTCGACAAGCTCGGTGTCTGGACGCGAGCCCAGGCGATCGTCTTCGCGCGGGATCGGGGCTTCTCACCCCAACCCTGAGCGACCCCATGCTTCCCATCCTACATGCTCTTGCTTTCCGGAGGTCAGTCTGCCGACTTCATCGCGAGGCGTCCTCTCGCCGTCGCCGCTCGCTCTCTCTCATCATTTCGTTCAAGTCCGCGGCGGGACGTATCTCGACGGTTCCGCATTTCCACTTCACTCCCGGATGTTGGGAGATGAGCTGAATTGCGTGATTCAGGTCTCGCGCTTCGAGCACCTGAATTCCACCCAGATGTTCCTTCGTTTCGGCGTACGGTCCGTCCGTCACAGCGACCTTTCCGTTCGTCCAATTCACGGTCACCGCCGTGTTGGCGGGCTGGAGAGGTTCCTCAGCGACCAAGTGTCCGCTCCTCCGCAGCTCGTCGTTGTAGCCAAAACACTCGTCCAGCATGGTGTTGCGGTCGCTCTCAGACATCTTTTCGAACTGGCCGGGCTCGAGATAGCCCAAACAGATGTATTTCATCCATTCCTCCACGACGCGCCAGCGAGATCAAGAACCCGGGTCACCCGCCTTCCGCTGGGTCCTCAGTCCTGACCGATCCCGGGGATGTGCTGGTTGTCTTCCTCGGTTCGCTCGAGGAACGGGCGGATCTCGACCGGCGCCCGGCAGGCGGCGGCACCCTTGCGCCCCCACGCCAGTGCCTCATCCAGGTTCGCGGCTTTCAGAATAATAAAGCCGCCGACGTGCTCCTTGGTCTCCACGTACGGCCCGTCGGTGACGACCACCTTGCCGTCGGGCTGCGCCCGCAGGCACTTCGCGCTGCTGGCCGGGTAGAGGCCGGCACCGAAAATCCTGGCACCGGCAGCTACCAACTCTTCGTTCATCACGTCGATATCGCGGATCATCGCTTCGGTCACGGTGGATGGGTCGAAATTGTCGGGTAAGAAACTGGTCCACAGATATAGCGGCATGTTGTCTCCTTTTGGTGTAACGGTCTTCTTCCTGTAACGGTCTTCGGGCGGTTGCCCTGCCTTCACGAGATAGTCGAACGGCCGGGCCGGAATTCGACAACTCGTACGAGAGATTTTTCCTTTTATTTCAACTGCCGGATCCGCTCTTGCAGGAATTGACGCTCCGGTTCCTGTTGGGTCAGAGCCAGCGCTTTCTCATACGAGAACCGAGCCTCCGCTGTCCTGCCGAGCCTGCGGTACATATCCGCACGCGCTGAATGCGCCAGATAATAATCTGCCAATTCGCCTTGTTCCAACACCGCGTCGATATGCGTCAGACCGGCCTCTGGACCATCGCGCATTGCCATTGCCACGGCACGATTGAGTCTTTACAACCGGCGAAGCCTGAATTCGTACCAATCGGTCGTAAAGCGCAACAATCTGCCGCCAGTCGGTCACAGCGACCGATTCCGCCTCCGCATGAACGGCCGCAATAGCAGCCTGCAGTGTGTAGGAGCCGAAGCGGCGGGATTTCAGGGCTTTCTCCAGCAATGCCACTCCCTCCGCGATCTGGTCCCGGTTCCAGAGCGAGCGATCCTGGTTCTCCAGCAAGATCAGCTCTCCGGTCGGAGAGGTTCTCGCGGCGCGACGGGATTCCTGTAGCAACATCAGGGAAAGCAGCCCAATGACTTCCGGCTCTGGCCTGAGTTCGGTCAGCAACCGGCCCAGGCGAATCGCCTCGCCGGTCAGCTCGGCCCGCGTGACTTCCGCTCCCGCCGCGGCGGAGTAGCCCTCATTGAAGACCAGGTAGACGACCTGAAGCACCGCGCCCAGTCGCTCCGGCAATTCCTGCGGCGTCGGCACCTCGTACGGAATCGGTGTCTCTCGAATCTTTGCCTTTGCGCGCACGATGCGCTGCGCCAGCGTGCGCGGAGTGATGAGGAAGGCCTTTGCGATCTCCTCGGTTGTCAGCCCGCACACCTCACGCAAGGTGAGCGCAACGCGCGCTTCCGGCGCGAGAGACGGATGACAGCACGTAAAGATCAGGCGCAGCCGATCATCCTCGAGGCTGTCCTCTTCATCGGACCTTTCCGCCGAGCTCCAGCGCGCTTCGAGATGTCGCACGAGCTCGTCTTGAGACGCATCAAATCTTGCCCGTCGACGCAGAGTATCAATCGCTTTGAATCGGGCCGTCGAAATCAACCACGGTCGCGGGTTGCCGGGTACTCCACTCCTCGGCCACAGGCTCAGCGCAGCCGCAAACGCTTCGTGCATCGCCTCCTCGGCAAGATCAAAATCACCGAGCAAGCGGATCAGAGTTGCCAGGATTCGACCCGAATCCACGCGATAAAGGGAGTCGAGCAATTCGCGTATCTGCTCCGTGGAACGCTCGGACATGACGATGACCCTAGCAAACCAGCTACCCCGAATCAATTCGGCAAACGGTCGGCCTCGTCGTCTCCGAGGTCTCAGCGGCCATTCTCCGGAAACATTGACTGCCGAAGGAGGAGTAAGGACGGTGTTGAAAACGACGTCAACACCGTCCCCAATTCCTCCTCAGGACTTTGTTCCTGCTGCCTTGGACGGCTCCGCCGCGTCGGTCGCACCGGCCAGTTCGAGCGTCAGGCGGACTCGCCCGCCGGTGGAGCCGGTGACGGCGCGCGGCGCCGTCAGCTCGACCCGAGACGCGTCGAGGCCCGAGGCGTCGACCAGGGCCGCCCGGACCGAGTCGGCGCGCGTCTGACCCAGTGTCTCGAGGTCGCCGGCGGGGATCGGCTGGGACGCGACGATCCTGCGGCGCAGCTCGCTCGCGTAGGCGGCCTCGTCGAGAGTCGGCTTTTCACCGGCGGCGCCGGGCTTCTCCTGCGCGCGGCGCAGGGCCGCGAGATCTTCGCGCGTCGCGGTCTCCAGGTAGATCGACTCGAGAGCCGACAGCGGCGCAGAGGATCCGCCGGCTCTCTCGGCGAGCCGTTTCTCCAGTGCCGCCTCCCGCAACGCCGTCCCGTCGGCGGCATCGTCCCAGGCGCCCGGCACCACGATCCGCAGTCCCGGGCGCGCCTTCAGGGCGGTCGCCAGGGTCCGGAGCCGCTCGGCGGAGGCCGGGTCGAGCGCCGCGCTCCCGGCCGGAAACTCGACGTAGCCGAGATCCTCCTCCTCTTTCCCGCCGCCTTTCCCGCCGCCGATTTTCCCCAGCAGACGGAACGGAGACTTGACCAGCTCGGAAACGACCTCCCCGATCGCCGATCCGATCGCCTTGCCGACCGTGAACTCCGGGTCGTCGAGACGGCCCTCGACGGGAAAGTCGAGCGTGATGCGGCCGTCCTTGTCCGTCAGCAGGGAGACGCCCAGCTTGATCGGGAGATCCACCTTCCCTTCGCCGGCGACCTTGTCGCCGAGCGTCAGGTCCTTGGTCACGATGTGATTGCTGCCTTTCAGGTGCTGGTCTTTGATCTTGTAGTCGAGGCCGACGTCGCTGCGGCCTTTGGTGATCGGATAACCGAGGTAATGAACCGACATGGGAGACAGAGGCGGGATCTCGACCCGGTGCACGCCGAGCTTCAGGTCGGTCGCGCGGCCGATCTGGAAGAGATCGACCGCTCCCTTCAGCGTCACCTCTCCGCCGCCGCGCAAAGCCGCGCCGATCTCTATCCGCGCCGGGGCTTTCGTGGAGGATGAGATTCCCTTGACCGTGCCCTGGATGCGGTCGACGGCCACCGTGTAGGCAGGACGGAGCCGATGATCCGTCAGCGCGCCGGAACAGTTGGCGAGGGTGATCGAATCGACGCGGATCGGGATCGGGTTCCCTGGCGCCGGCGCCGAGCGCCGGCGATGCGCTCGCGGCCAGCCTTTTCTTGACCTCGAGAACGCTGAGCGCGCCGCTCTCCGAGATGACCAGGTCGATTCCCGCGCCGCGAATGTCGACCGACTTGACCCCGACGGTCGTGGGGCCGTATCCGGCCTCGACGCCCCGGACCTGCACGGCGTCCCACTTCAGGGGCGTCGAGCCCGTGACCGTCTCGCGCAGCGCCATCGTCCGGGCCTCCAGATCGCCGGCGAACTTCGCCCAGAGGCCCTTCTCCGGGTCGACACCGCCCGCGACTTTTCCCTTCGAGCCCGCCCGTCCGGAGAGAATCTCGAATGGAAGGAGGCGGCCCAGGTAGGGCTGCGCCACGGTCAGGTCGAGGCCGTCGAGCGCGACGTCCGCTTCGAATTGAACGGGATTCATGCTGACCCGGCCGCTCGATTTCGCCGTCCCGCCGTTGGGAAGCGACGACGAGGACACGACGCCGAAGAACGCGCCCGGGCGGGTCGTGAAGCCCGTGATCGCCAGCTGGATGTCGCCCGCGTCGAGCGATACGGGCGGGTCGAAGGTGCGGTCCACGAAGCGGCCGCGCGAATCGACAACCTCGAAGCGGCCGACCTCGACGGTCCAGCGCGCGGCCTTCTCGATCTCCCGATACGTCTGGACGACCACCTCCCGCGTCGGCGCGGGGACCATCCGCTCCCAGCTCATCTTCCCGTCGGCGTCCCGCCCGACCAGCACGCTCGGCCGCTCGAGCCGCATCCGCTCTACGACGAGCTCGGCTTCGGGCCAGCGGAAACGCCCTTTCGTGATCGCGGCGGCCGGGACTTCGAGAACCCGATCGCCCTCGTTCACGACGGTCAGGTCTTTCAGGGCGTTCTCGAAATCGTTGATGCGGGCACGTACCGCGCCGTCCGCGGCCGCGACCGTGTAGTGAAAGCGGCCCGTCAGCTCACCGCCCACGACCGTGAATTGGAAGTAGGGTTCCAGCAGGGGCCAGAGGTCCTTCAGGTGCAGCTCTTCGAGCCTCACGTCCCCTTCGAGCCCGAGCGGCTGCACCGTGACGTTCCCGGTGGCGCGAACGACACCCGATCCGGGCAGGCGGATGGTGATCTCCTGGGTTCCCTTGCGTTTGGGGATCGTGCTGATTTCGGAGAGCTCGAACACGGACGGCCCAAAGGCCATCTTCAGAGGTTTGTCGCGCGCCTGGTCCTCGACGTTGATCGTGGCCCCGCTGACTCTGATGTGCTGGAGCAGGACGCGGGGCAGGCTCGAATTCGGATCGGGCGCGCGAGGGGGTTGCCGCCGCCGGACCTCCTTGACCACCTCGGCCAGGTTGATCCGGCCGTCGGCGAAGCGCCGCGCCCCGATGACGGGATTCACCATGCGGAACTCGCTCAGCGTCGCCGCCCAGCGAAAGAGGCTGGAGAGCTCGGCGTTGGCATAGATCTCGTCGGCGGAGAAGAGTACGGACCCCGGGCGATCGGCGATGGACAGGCCGTCGATGGTGAGCGCAAGAGTGAAGGGGTTGAATCGGACCGATCGGACGGTGGCCTCGAGGCCCGCCCGCTTCCGGAGGTTTTCGATCAGCAGTTTCCGGACGATGGGTGGGATGGCCAGGACGCCGACGATCAACCAGGCGATCCAGAGGCCGAGCAGGGCTGTGCGCCAGCTCCGCAGTCGCCAGTTTCGCAGCCAGCCGAGAAGCCTGCGCGGCAAGCGGCCGATTCCTGCGGGTTTCTCGTCCTCGGGCGCTTCCATGTCCTCGAGCCTCCTTGGCGAGTCGGGCGTTTGCGCTTTCGAGCGGGGCCCGCACACGTGGCTGGCCGATCGCCATCGGGGCCGGACCTCTTTCCTATCGGCGACGTGCCAGGGTTAGACAATACCTCTCTTCACGCCCGACCCCTTGTGACCCCCTGGGCGCCGGTCCTCGCGACGCCCAGGCCGGGCGCATCCGGCAGCGACCAGCGGCCATCCGCGATCGAGAGGCCCTGGAAGGGATCTTTGGCGAGCAGGAGATTGCCGTCGATGTCGAGCCAGTCGAAAAGCGGGCCCACGGCGACGCCGGCCGCGATCCCGAGCGACGATTCGATCATGCAGCCGAGCATGAGCTTCAAGCCCAGGGCGCGCGCCACCGCCGTCATTTCGTAGACGCGCGTGATTCCTCCCGACTTCGCGAGCTTCAGGACGACGCCGTCGAAGAGGCCCGCCTTCGCGGGCACGTCGGAGGCGTGGAGGACGCCTTCGTCTCCCAGGATCGGGAACGTCGCGACGCCCTTCACCTTCGCCATCTCGCCGTCCATCGCCGCCGGCATGGGCTGCTCGAGGAAGAGCGGCTTCACCGTGTTCAGCCAGGCGAGCTTCTTCTTCGTCTCCTCCACGCTCGTCCAGCCTTCGTTCGCGTCCACGGTGATCGGTTTGTCGGTGACCGAGCGGATCGCCGCGATGTTCTCCTCGTCGTTGACGAGCCCGATCTTGATCTTCAGCCTCGGATACGCGGCGGCTTCGCGGACCTTCTGTTTCATCACGTCGGCCGTGTCGATGCCGATCGAGAACGTCGTGACGGGCATGCGCCCCCTGGGAACTCCGAGGAGCTCGTGCACCGGGCGGTTCAGCTTCTTGCCCTTCCAGTCCCAGAGCGCGAGGTCCAGCGCGGCAACGACCTCGGTATCCGGTCCCGCCTCCTTCTCGGCGCGCTCCAGCCACGTGAGGTGCTCCCAGGGCGACAGGCCCGCGACGGCCGCTTTCACGCGCGCGAAGGCCGCTTCCGACGTCTCGTAGCTCTGGTTCCAGCGCTTGTTCGCCGCGGCCTCGCCGTAGCCGGTCACGCCCTCGGCCGTCAGCGTGAGAAGGCCGTTCTTCTTCTCGTCGGACGAGCCGCGCGCGATCGTCCACGTGTGCGCGAGCTTGAGCGGCAAAACCTGGTAGTCGAGCGAGACATTGGAGGCGCCGGAGGCCTTCGACATCGGGCCGGCGAAAAGGGCCGGAGGCAGGGCCGACGTGGCGGCGGCAACGGCGGAAGAGACGAGGAGACCGCGGCGGGAGATGGGATGCGTCATGACGGAATTATGGTGTGAGAATGGGCGAATGCGCCACAGGAGAAGCGCCTCGCGGATCGACTCGCGTCCGGCGTCACGATGCGCCCCGCCGTCCGGTTTCGTGCTGGCCGCCGCCTTTGTGCTCGTCTCATTCGCGGGAATCTCCCTTTCGGCGACTCCCGCCACTGCCTCCGCGCCGTCCCGGACGGCCGTCGTCGCCAGCGCCGTCCAGGACCTCTTCACGCGGCCCGACGAGACGTCCCCGGTCGACGACCAGGTCATCCTCGGAGAGCGCGTGGAGATCCTCGAGGACGCCGCGGGTTTCGCGAGAGTGCGGACGGCCGCGGGGGAGATCGCCTGGATTCCGGAGCGCGCGCTGAGCCGCGGCGAAACCGGGCCGGGGGCGGCCGCGAAGATCGCGCGCGTGACGTCGAACTTCGCCCACGTCTACGCCACGCCTTCGTTCACGAAGCAGAAGCCGCTTCTCACGGTCCCCGTCGGAGCGACGATGGTCGTCGAAGAGTTCCTGGAAGGGAAGAAGTCCGGGGACGACGGACTTACTCGTGGGCCCGGGTGCGCCTGCCGGATGGACGCATCGGATTCGTCGCGGGGTCGGACGTTTCCCTCTTCTCCCGCGAAGAAAATCTTCTTCTTCTCCTGCTCTTCCTCTCCGGTCTCCCTCCTCCTGGATCTCCTTCGGCCGCCGCTTCCTCGGCGCGCCGTACACCTGGGGCGGCACGACGCCCCTCGGGTTCGATTGCTCGGGGCTCGTGCAGAGGATCTTCCGCGAGCACGGTGTCGTGCTGAAGAGGAACAGCTACGAGCAGGCGTTCCAGGACCCGCAGCTCGTCCCGGTCGCGTTTAACGCGCTCCTTCCGGGCGATCTCCTGTTCTTCGGCACGGAGGA
>CAWALG010000018.1:0-186523 GCA_963782815.1 uncultured Acidobacteriota bacterium
CGTCGACGAGTTCGACGCCGGCCTGTCGGAGGGATGGGTCGAGGCCTTCGTCGAGGCCTTGCCGCCCGCCGAAACGGTTCTTTTGACGACCGCGTCGGAGCCTTCGCGGTGGCGGCGGCTGGCCGGCGCCCTGGCCGTCGTCGAGTTGCGCGGCGGGCGCGTCCACGAGAGGCCCCGCGCGGTCAATGACTGGCAGTGAAGAGGACATGAGCACCGCTTACACGACCGATTCGATCAAGCTCCTGAAGGGCCTCGAGGCCGTCCGGAAACGGCCGGGGATGTACATCGGAGACACCGATGACATCACGGGTCTCCACCACATGGTCTTCGAGCTCGTGGACAACTCGATCGACGAGGCGCAGGTCGGCTATGCCGACCACGTGTCCGTGGTGATCCACGCCGACAACTCCGTGACCGTCGAGGACAACGGGCGCGGCATCCCCGTCGGGATGCACAAGGAGCACAAGCGCGAGACCCTCGAGATCATCATGACGGACCTCCACTCGGGCGGGAAGTTCGACGACAACTCCTACAAGGTCTCCGGCGGGCTCCACGGCGTCGGCGTCTCCGTCGTCAACGCGCTCTCCAGGCGCCTGGAGGTCGAGGTCCGACGCGAGGGGAAGGTCTGGGTCCAGAACTACGAGCAGGGCGTTCCGCAGGGGCCGATCAAGGCGGTCGGCACGTCGCGCAAGACCGGCACGAAGATCACGTTCTGGCCCGACCCCGACGTCTTCTCGGTGCACGAGTTCCATTTCGACGGGCTGTCGCAGCGGCTGCGCGAGCTCTCGTTCCTGAATCCCGGCGTCGGCATCTCGATCCACGACGAACGGAGCGAGAAGAAGCACGACTTCGCGTACGAGGGGGGGATCCGCTCCTTCGTCGAGCACTTGAACAAGACGAAGCAGCCGATCCACGACAAGGTCATCTTCTTCCAGGACATCCGGGGTTCGACCGGAGACCCCAAGCGCGACGCCGACAAGGAGCGCGTGGAAGTCGCGCTTCAGTGGAACGAGGGGTACGCGGAGACGATCTTCACGTTCACCAACACGATCAACAACCGGGATGGAGGAACGCACCTCGAGGGCTTCAAGACGGCCCTGACGCGGGCGCTCCAGAAATACGCGGACCAGGGCGGGCTGACCAAGGCGCTGAAGGAAACGAGCCTCTCCGGCGACGACTGCCGCGAGGGGCTGACCGCGGTCGTCTCCGTCAAGGTCCGGGATCCCGAAGTTCTCCTCGCAGACGAAGGACAAGCTCGTCTCCTCCGAGGTCAAGACCTGGGTGCAGCAGGTCGTCTACGAAAAGCTCGGGTCGTACCTCGAAGAGAACCCGCGCGTCGCCAAGAAGATCGTCGAGAAGATCGTCGAGTCGGCGCGGGCGCGCGAGGCGGCCCGCAAGGCGCGGGAGCTCGTCCGCAGGAAGGGCGCGCTCGACTCGAGCTCGCTCCCCGGGAAGCTCGCCGACTGCCAGGAGAAGGACCCCGCCTTCTCGGAGATCTTCATCGTGGAAGGGGACTCGGCCGGCGGCAGCGCCAAGCAGGGGAGGAACCGCCGCTTCCAGGCGATCCTGCCGCTGCGCGGGAAGATCCTGAACGTCGAGAAGGCGAGGCTCGACCGGATGCTCGCCTCCGCCGAGATCCGCACGCTCATCACCGCGCTCGGCACGGGCATCGCGCAGGACTTCGACGCCGGCAAGGCCCGCTACCACAAGTGCATCATCATGACCGACGCCGACGTGGACGGCTCGCACATCCGCACGCTCCTCCTGACGTTCTTCTTCCGCCACATGCCGGCCTTGATCGACAAGGGGTTCGTCTACATCGCGCAGCCCCCGCTCTTCAAGGTCGCCGAGGGAAAGAAGGAGACGTTCTTGAAGGACGAGAAGGAGATGTCTCGGTTCCTCCTCGCCCGCATCGGCGAGGACCGGGCGCTGACCTCCGAGATGTCCGGCGCGTCGGCCGCGGGCGCGAAGCTCGTCGCGCTCCTGGAGAAGATGGAGGACTATCGCGGGCACATCGCCAAGCTCGCGACGCGCGGCATTCCCGAGGGCCTCGTCCGCGCGCTGCTCGACCGCGGGATGCTCTCGAAGAGCGACTTCACCGACAAGAAGAAGGTCGAGGACCTGGCCCGCGCCGCGCGCGCCTTCGACGCCGAGAAGGTCGAGGTCGTCTCCGACGAGGAGCACTCGCAGTGGGCGCTCTCGGTCCTGCGGCGGGTCAACGGCGTCGCGCGGACGGTCACGATCGACGCGGAGTTCGTCGGCAGCTACGAGATGAAGCGCATCCGCGAGGCGGCGCGCTCGATCGGAGCCTTCCTCGATGGCCCGTACCTCGTCAAGAGAAACGGCGAGACCGAGCGCCACCAGACGCTCCCGACCGTCGTGGACGCCATCTACGAGTCGGCCAAGAAGGGGCTCGTCGTCTCCCGCTACAAGGGCCTGGGCGAGATGAACGCCGAGACCCTCTGGCAGACCACGATGAACCCGGAGAGCCGGCGCCTCCTCCAGGTCAATGTCGAGGACGCCGTCGAGGCCGACGAGATCTTCTCGATCCTGATGGGAGACGCCGTCGAGCCGCGCCGCGACTTCATCGAGAAGAACGCCTTGAACGTCCGCAACCTCGATATCTGAGCGAGTTGTCAGTGATCAGTTTTCAGTTCTCAGTTGTGCACCGACCCGCGAATGGCCGTGACTGAAAACTGAAAACTGAAGACTGAAAACTACACATGAGCAGCAACATCCTGACGCCCGAAGAGCGCGTCCCGGTCACGATCGAGGAGGAGGTCAAGCGCTCCTACCTCGACTACGCGATGTCCGTCATCATCGGACGGGCCCTCCCGGACGTGCGCGACGGCTTGAAGCCCGTGCACCGGCGCTCCCTCTATGCCATGTGGGAGCAGGGCAACCTCCACAACAAGCCGTACAAGAAGTCCGCCCGCATCGTCGGAGACGTGCTCGGCAAGTACCACCCGCACAGCCCCGACGCGGTCTACGACACGATCGTCCGCATGGCGCAGGACTTCTCCATGCGCTACACGCTGGTCGACGGGCAGGGCAACTTCGGCTCGGTGGACGGGGACAACCCTGCCGCGATGCGCTACACCGAGGTGCGGCTGACGCGTCTCTCGACGGAGTTGATCGGCGACGACATCGACAAGGAGACGGTGGACTGGATCCCCAACTACGACAACTCTCTCCAGGAGCCCACGGTCCTCCCCTGCAAGTTCCCGAACCTCCTCGTCAACGGCAGCTCCGGCATCGCCGTCGGCATGGCGACCAACATCCCGCCGCACAACCTCGCGGAGGTCGTGGACGCGACGATCGAGATGATCCGCCATCCCGACGCCACGCTCGGGCAGCTGATGAAGAAACTGCCCGGGCCCGACTTCCCCACCGCCGCGTTCATCCACGGCGCCGAGGGGATCCGCGAGGCCTACAAGACCGGGCGCGGCATCGTGCAGGTGCGGGCCAAGGCGATGATCGAGAAGGCGGCCCGGGGCGACAAGGAGTCGATCGTCGTCACGGAGATCCCCTACCAGGTCAACAAGGCCAAGCTCGTCGAGCGGATCGCCGAGCTCGTCAACGAGAAGAAGATCGAGGGGATCTCGGACCTGCGCGACGAGTCGGACCGCGACGGGATCCGGGTCGTCGTCGAGTTGAAGCGCGGCGAGAACGCGCAGGTGATCCTGAACCAGCTCTATTCGCTGACGCCGATGCAGTCCACGTTCGGGATCATCTTCCTCGCGATCGTCGAGAACCAGCCGCGGATCCTGCCGCTGGCGGACCTGCTGCGCCACTTCATCGATCACCGCAAGACAGTCGTCATTCGGCGCACCCGATTCGACCTGAAGAAGGCGGAGGAGCGCGCGCACCTGCTGCGCGGCCTGGCCCTCGCGCTCGCCAACATCGACCAGGTCATCAAGATCATCCGCGCCTCCAAGGACCCCAAGGAGGCGAAGGACCGGTTGGTGGCCGAGGTCTCGATGACGCTCGCGGGGCTCGAGAAGTTCATCGGCCAGAAACTCTACGAAGAGGAGACGAAGCCGAAGGACAAGCAGGTCGTGCGGCTGGACGAGATCCAGGCCCAGGCGATCCTGGACATGCGCCTCCAGAGACTGACCGGGCTCGAGCGCGAGAAGATCGTCGCCGAGTTCAAGGAGGTCCTGGCTTTGATCTCGAAGCTGCGCGAGATCCTGGCCTCCGAGAAGCTCGTCCTGGACATCATCGTGAACGAGCTGACGGAGATCAAGAAGCAGTTCGGAGACGAGCGGCGCACCCAGATCGTCGCCGAGGCGACGGACATCGGCATCGAGGACCTGATCGTCGAGGAGGACATGGTCATCACCGTGTCCCGCGGCGGCTACATCAAGCGCTCTCCCCTGTCGCTCTACCGCGCCCAGCGCCGCGGCGGCAAGGGGCGCATCGGCGCGACGACGAAGGAGGAGGACGTCGTCGAGCACCTCTTCGTCGCTTCGACGCACGCCTACGTCCTCGCCTTCACGAACACGGGCCGGATGCACTGGATCAAGGTGTACGAGGTGCCGCAGCTGGGCCCCGCCACACGGGGCAAGGCGATCGTCAACCTCCTGAACCTCGACCCCATGGAGCGCGTCGTCGCGCTCGCCTCGACGAAGGATTTTCCGGAAGACCGCTTCCTCGTGTTCGCGACCAAGCGGGGGCTCGTCAAGAAGACCCCGCTCGCGGCCTACTCGAACGTGCGCTCGGGAGGGATCATCGCGATCAACATCGAGAAGGGGGACGAGCTGCTCTCCGTGCGCGTGACCGACGGCACGCGGCAGATCTTCATCGGCACCCACCAGGGACAGGGCATCCGCTTCTCCGAGAAGGACGCGCGGCCGATGGGGCGCGACACGACGGGCGTCATCGGCATCACGATGAAGAAGGAGGACGACTACGTCGTCGAGATGGACATCGTCGAGGAGACGGGCCACCTCTTGACCGTGACGGAGAAGGGGTACGGCAAACGCTCCGAGGCCTCGGAATACCGCTTCCAGCAGCGCGGCGGCTCGGGCGTCATCAACCTCAAGGTGACGGAGAAGAACGGCCCGGTCGCCGGCATCAAGTCGGTGACGGACGTCGATCAGCTTCTCCTGATCACGCAGAGCGGGATGTTGATCCGCATCAAGGTCAAGGACATCCGCGAGACGGGACGCGCCGCGCAGGGCGTGCGCCTGATCTACCTCGAGGAGGGGGACCGGGTCGTGGCCGTCGCCAAGCTCGCCGAACCCGACGAAGGCGAGGACGAGCCGCAGGCGACGCTTGCCCGTGCCCGAGGAGACGCCGCCCAGGGCGGCGGCAAGAAGGGTCCGGGCGGCAAGGAAGCGCACGCCCTTCCTGGAGGACGAGTAGGCTCCCCTGCTGCCCTACCGCGGTACGACGGCGAAGTGTTCGCTCTGCCGATCAGTTGCCAGCGCCCTTGATCACTCCTTCGGCGAGGATGATCTCGACACGCCGGTTCTTGGCGCGCCCTTCCGCCGTCGCGTTGTCGGCGACCGGGATCTTCGGGCCGTAACCCTCGTCGCTCATCCGCTTCTCGGCCACGCCCTGCTGCTTCAGGAACGCCATGACGGAGCCCGCGCGATCCTTCGAGAGCCGCATGTTCAGCTCGTCGCTGCCGGTCGAGTCGGTGTGCCCCTCGATCCGCAGGTTGATGTTCGGGAAAAGCGAGACGATGCCGGCGAGCTTGGCGAGCGCGTTCTGCGCGTTCTGCTTGAGCGTGGCCTTGTTGACGTCGAAGAGGATGTCGGGGAGGTTGACCACGACTCCGCGGGCCGTCTTGCTGATCTGGGCGACCTCGGAGAGCGCCCCCGTCAGCCTGCCGGCGAGGTCGTCGCGCTCCTTCTGGAGCCGCTCGTTCTCCTTGCCCAGCTGCACGTTCTGGGCCTCGAGCGCGGCGGCCCGGTCCTTCGCGCTCTGCGCCTCCGCGGCGAGGGCGTCGGCCCTCTTGCGCGCTTCGTCCGCGTCGCGCCGCGCGGCCTCGGCTGCCTCGGCGGAGAGGCCGCTCGCGGCCGCGGCCCGTTCCTGCGCCGCCGCGGCCTCTTTCTGCGCCTGCGCGGCCTGATCCTGCAGCCTGGCCATCTGAGCCTGAGCCGCGGCGGCCTGTTCGCGGGCCGCGAGGGCCTTCTCCCGCTCGGCGAGGGCCTGCTCCTGCGACGCCGCGGCCTGCCTCTGCGCGGACGCCTTCTGCTCCTCGAGGGCCTGCATCTCGGCGGCGCGTTTGGCGGCGAGCGCGGCGGCCTCCTCCTCGGCCATGTGCTTGCGGGTATCGCGGATCGCGGTCGAGGAGAGCGAGAGGCTCCGGCGGGCGTAGTCCACGCCCACCTTCTTGTTGCCGCTCTTGAAGGCGTTGGTCGCCTGACTGAGCGCGGTTTCCGACTGGCGGATCGAATCCGCCGCGTACTTCTCGGCGCCCAATTGCCTGGCCTGGTCGAGCACGTGCTGGGCCTGGACGAGATCGACCGGCTCGTTTCCGCTGTACTGCATGGCGCCGATCTGCACATTGCCGATCGTCGGAGTCCGGCCGAAGTCCGAGAACGTGATGGCCGCGCTCGTCGCCTTGTTCCGTGGGGGCGCGAGCGACGCGAAGCAGACGATTTCCGAGGGCTTAGCGCGAGATAGTACGGCTCGGCCGTGACCAGCAGGGCAAACTCCTTCTGGCCGGTCCGGTACTCGCCGCTGCCGGAGGAGTCGCCGCGAGCGATCAGCTCGCCCAGGTTCTCGGCATGGCCGTCGCGGGCGATCGCCCAGACGACGTAGGAAGTGACGTCGCCGCCGAAGAGGATCGCGGGCGGGAGCTTCTTGTAGTCGACCTCGACCCGCGCCTGGCCCTCTTTGAACTTGACCGAGGCCTCGGCCGTCGCGGGCGCGACGCGGATGGTCGCGGCCATTGGCACGTCGACGCTCGAGCGCTCGGGAAACTGGACCACCGAAAGCGGGACGTCCGCGGCCGGCGCGGGCAGCGCCGCGAGCCAGATGGTCGCCAGGGCAGCCAGAAACGTCCTGACGGTTCGCGTGTTCATGGTTCTCCTCCTCACCAGTCGGCGGGTTTACGAGGTTCGACCGGGGGGCAAAGACTATATACAATCCCCGCCCCATGCGTTTTTTCCTGGATAGCGCCGTGCTGGATGAGGCCAGGAAGGTGCGGGACTGGGGCCTTCTGGACGGGGTCTGGGTGTCTCCCGAGTCCGCCGAGAAGGCCTCCGTGGACTACCGCCGGGCGATTCGGGACCTGGCCTCGCTGACGGATGGGCCGGTCTGCGCGGCGCTCACGGCCGGGGACGCCAAGGGAATGTACAAGGAGGCCCGGGAGCTGGCCAAGCTCGGCAAGGACGTCGTCATCCAGGTTCCCGTCTACCCGGAAGGCATGCGCGTGGCGCGCCTTCTCGCGCAGGACCAGGTTGCCGTGTGCGCGTCGGGCTGCTACACGGCGGCGCAGGCCTTGATCGCCGCGAAGGCGAACGTGGCTTACGTCGCTCCGGCCGTCGGACCCCTGGACGAGGTCGGCTCGATCGGCATGGATCTCGTCGAGCAGGTCATTCGCATCTACGACAACTACGGCTTCCAGACGCAGATCCTGGTGGCGCAGCTGCGCAATGCCGTGCACGTGCTCGACGCGGCCCTGATGGGCGCGGACGTCGCGACCATTCCGCCGGAGGTCTTCGAGCAGTTGCTTCGCCATCCTCTGACCGACAACCTGCTGGCGGGAAGAAAACCGTGAAGGTCTCGGCGGACCGCATCCTGTATCTCTCCCGCGTCATCCTTCGCCGGCTGAAGGAGAACATGAACCTGGTCCAGAAGGCCGACGACGAGACGGTTCGCCGCGCGATCGTGAAGGTCCTGACCGACAGCTACAAGGAGCTCGACGAGCTCGAACAGAAGGTGGAAGCCTCCGTCGCCCGCCGCAAGAAAGTCTCGCCGAGAGACCTCGAATTCCAGTTCGCGCGGAGCCTCGAGGAAGAGCTCCGAAAACGCGGGGCGTAGCCAGCCTTCAGCCGTCAGCTTTCAGCTCTTGGCTCCGGGGTTTCGCAAGTCCAGGCGTAAATTCTTAAAACAAACGGCTTGCATCCCGACAAGCGGATCAGGTACAATTGGGTCTGTGGCAGGCCAATTGGATTGGTCCGCGGCGATCGACCTCGACAGGGCCTCGCGCGAGCCCCTCTCGGGACAGCTCGCGGCGGCGCTCGAGAGAAGAATCTCCTCGGGCGCCCTGCCTGAAGGCGCGCGCTTGCCGGCCACGAGGGATCTGGCGGCCGCCCTCAAGGTCAACCGCGGAACGGTCCAGGCCGCCTACCGCCATCTCCAGGACGCCGGACTCGCGAGCGGGCGTGTCGGGAGCGGAACCGTCGTCAACGCTCCCCTCCTCTCGCCGTCGCCGTTTGACGCGGACGCGCTTCTCTCCGCGCGGGTGTCAAGTCTTTCGCCGGAGGACTCCCCCGCCGCAGGCGCTCCCCTCTTCGCGGACTTCTCCCGGCTGACTCCGGACGAGCGGTTCTTCCCGCTCGAGGAGTTCACGCGCACGCTGTCGGAAGCCTGGGGCCGCAGGTCCGACCTGTGGCAGTACGCTCCCCCGCTCGGGTTCGAGGAGTTGCGGCGAGAGATCTCCGCCCGCCTCTTCGAGCAGGGCCTTCACAGAAGCCCCGAGGAGATCCTGGTCACGAGCGGCGCGCAGCAGGGGCTGGATCTCGTCTTCCGCACGTTCACGGATCCGGGAGACTCCGTCGTCATGGAATCGCCGACCTACTCGGGAGCGCTGGCTCTCGCTCGCTTCGCGGGGGTCCGGATCATCGAGCTGCCGATGGGGCCCGACGGCCCGGACGCCCGGCCGCTCTTCGCCGCGAGGCCGAAGCTCGTTTATCTCATGCCGGAGCGGCAGAATCCGACCGGCGTGACGGCGGGAGAAGAGCGCCGCGCCGAGCTTGCCGCGGCGGTAGCGGCCTCCGGGGCTCTCCTGATCGAGGACGGCTATGAAGAACCCGAGTCCGGCTTGAAGCCGCTCGCCGCAAGGCTTCCCGACCGCACGATCTGGCTCGGGACCCTGTCCAAGGACCTCGTGCCGGGGTTCCGCATCGGCTGGATCGCGGGCCCCGCGTCGATCATCGAGCGGCTCGCGCGGGTGAAGAAGACCGCGGACTTCCAGACGCCTCTGCCGCTGCAGGCGGCCGTCGCGGCGTTCCTTCGCGAGGGGGGGGATCGCCGCGCCCGCCGCGCCCGCGCCTTCGACGTGGAAGCCAAGCGGATCACCGCGGCGCGGGTCCTGAAGGCCCATCTCCCCGAGCTTTCGTGGTGGGGAGGAGAGATCGGGAGCGCGCTCTTCTGGCTGCACCTGCCGCCGGGGACCTCGGGCCGGAGCGTGGCCCAGGCCGCGGCGTCGCGCGGCGTCGGCGTCACGCCGGGAGCCGACTTCGACCCGAGAGGCGAAGACCGGGCCAACGTGCGCCTCTCCGTTTCGCGCGTGGACAAGAGAAACGTCGAGCAGGGAATCCGTCTCTTCGCGGAAGCGGTGCGGGCAGTCAATGGAGCATCCGGTGTCCATTCGGCGCCGGTTGTATGAGGAGAAAGGTGGTAGGTGGTAGGTCGTAGGTGGTAGGGACGAGGGCCCTGATCCGGCCCCTTCCACCTACCACCTTCCACCTACCACCTCGAAAGAGAGGGGAGTCAGCGATGAACGAGACAGACAGCTTCCGGGTGAAGGTCGGATTGGCCGAGATGTTGAAGGGCGGCGTCATCATGGACGTGGTCAACGCGGAGCAGGCGAAGATCGCGGAGGAGGCGGGCGCGGCGGCCGTGATGGCGCTCGAGCGCGTGCCGGCCGACATCCGGCGCGACGGGGGAGTCGCGCGCATGTCGCCGGTCTCGAAGATCCGCGAGATCCAGCAGGCCGTGTCGATCCCGGTGATGGCCAAGTGCCGCATCGGGCACACCGCCGAGGCGCGGATCCTCGAGGCGCTGAAGGTGGATTTCATCGACGAGTCGGAGGTCCTGACGCCGGCGGACGAGGAGAACCACGTCTACAAGCACGACTTCAAGATCCCCTTCGTGTGCGGCTGCCGCAACCTGGGCGAGGCCCTCCGCCGCATCGGCGAAGGGGCGGCGATGATCCGGACGAAAGGGGAGGCGGGGACCGGAGACGTCGTGCACGCCGTCAAACATCTGCGGGAGGTCTGGCGGGAAATTCGAAACCTGACCCTGATGAGCCGCGACGAGCGGATGTCGGAGGCCAAGCGCCTGGCGGCCCCCTACGAGCTCGTCGTCACGGTGGCCGAGCTGGGAAGGCTCCCCGTGCCGAATTTCGCCGCGGGCGGCATCGCGACGCCCGCCGATGCCGCGCTCTGCATGTCGCTCGGCGCCGAGGCGGTCTTCGTCGGGTCCGGGATCTTCAAGTCCGAGGACCCGGCCAACCGGGCCCGCGCGATCGTCAAGGCGACGACGCACTGGCGGGACGCGCAGGCCCTGGTCGAGGCCGAGGAGTCGCTCGGCTCCGGGATGAAGGGCATCGAGGCCGCGAGCCTGCCCGAAGAGGACCGGCTCCAGACGCGGGGATGGTGATGGAAGAGACCGGAGCCGGGACGCGGGACGCGGGACACGGAACTCGAACGCCCAGGGCCTCCCGAGTCCCGAGTCCCGAGTCCCGAGTACCGAACCCTGGGGTGGCCGTCCTGGCCCTGCAGGGGGACTTCGAGGCGCATCGCAAGAAGCTCGCTTCCATGGAGATCGAGTCCTTCGAGGCGCGGCGGCCGGAACAGATCGAGAGCGCGGCGGGGCTCGTCCTTCCGGGAGGGGAGTCCACGACGCTCTGGAAGTTCTTCGGGTCCGCGCCCTGGGAGGAGGCGATCGCGCGCTTCGCGGAGAGCGGCCGGCCCGTTCTCGGCACCTGCGCCGGCGCGATCGTGCTGGCGCGCGAAGTGACGAATCCCGCGGGAAGAGGAATGGCCCTGATCGACATCGCCGTTGAGCGCAACGCTTACGGACGGCAGGCGGACTCGTTCGTGGGCACGGTCCAAGCGCCGCAGCTGGGGGGAGAGCTGCCGGCCGTCTTCATTCGGGCCCCGAAGATCCGGCGGGTCGGTCCCGCCGTCGAGGTCCTGGCGACGCGCGGGGGAGAGCCGGTGCTCGTTCGACAGGGCAATGTCTTCGCGGCGACCTTTCACCCGGAGTTGACGCAAGACGATCGCGTGCACGCGCTCTGCTTCGAGAGCGCGGGGCGCCAGAGAAAGAGCGCATGAGCCTCGTTCGAGTCGAGCAGCACGGCGCCGTCGCCGTCGTCACGCTCGACCGACCGCCGGCCAACGCGTTTTCGCCGGAATTGGTCGGCGGGCTCCGCGCCGCCCTGCGCGAGACCTCCGGCTCAACGGCGCTCGTTCTCACCTCGGCCAATCCGAAGTTCTTCTCCGCGGGATGGGACCTGCCGATCATTTCCGCCCTGGGACGTTCCGCCATGAGCGGCTTTATCGAGGAGTACTGCGATCTCGTGCGCGAGATCCTCGTCTGCCCGGCCCCGCTCGTCGCGGCTCTGCCCGGCCACGCGATCGCGGGTGGCCTGATCGTCGCCGCGGCGGCCGACGAGCGATACGCCGCGGAGGGTCCGGGGCGGTTTGGCCTCTCCGAGGTGGCCCTCGGGGTACCGCTGCCCGCCTGCTGTGTCGAGCTCTTCCGATACGTTCTGGGCTCGCGAAGGATGGAACGGCTGACGGCGTCGGCCGAGAACATGCCGTCGGACCGCGCGCTCGCGATCGGTCTGCTCGACCGGGTCGTGCCCTCCGCGGGCCTGCTCGATTCCGCCCTGGAGAGAGCGCGCCAGCTCTCGCGCGGCTCGTCTCTCGCCTATGCCGAGGTCAAGCGCCGCGCCCGGGCCGAGGCCGTGGCGCGTTTTGACGCCTCCCGAACGGGCGACCCCTTCCTGGACTTCTGGTTCAGCGATGACGCCCGGCGCCGCATCGCCGCCCTCATCGAGAAAATGACCGGGAGGACGAATTCGTCTTCCCGGTCATCCTGAGCGAAGCGAAGGATCTGCCCCGGCATCCCGAGAGGGCAGATTCTTCGTCGCTGACGCTCCTCAGAATGACAGGGGAACGATGATCCCGACCGAAGACATCCTCGAGTCGCTCGATCTGCCGGTTGCCGAACCAGGCCTGGGCTATCTCCAGGCTCTCTTTGCGAGGTTCAACGAGCGCGTCCCCTTCGAGACCGCCTCCAAGATCGTGCGCAGCGCGGAGGTCTCTGACCCGGCCGAAAAACCGCGCCGGCCGGGGCTCTTCTGGGCCGATCATCTGGACTCCGGCGCCGGAGGGACCTGCTTCGCGCGCGTGGCGGCGTTTGACGCGCTTCTCTCCGGCCTGGGGTTCACAGCCCGCCTCGCGCTCGGCCGGGTCCAGTCGGACTTCGATCACGCCTCGTTGCTGGTGACTCTCGACGGCGAGGAGTGGATCTGCGACGTCGGGTTCCCTCTTCCGGTCCTCCTGCGCTCTTCCGGCGGAGAGACCGAGACGCCGCTGGGCGCCGTGCGCGTCACGCGCGGCGGCCGCGGCTGGCGAGTCGAGCTCCTCGAAGGCGTTCCGGAGGGGCCCCGCGAGCTCGAGATCTTCGCGGCGCCCGTCCCGCCCGAGGAGTTTGGAGAGCGGTGGCGGGAGACGTTCCGACCCGGATCGGGTTTCCTCTCGGCCGTAAGACTGCGGCGCGAGAAGGAGGGCCGGACCGTGTCCTTCTCGGCGGGGGAGATCCGGGTGGACGATCTCCATTCCCGGACGCGCATACCGCTCGCTGCGCCGCGTGCGCCGGTCGTCGAGGAGCAGTTCGGCGTGGACCGGGACCTCCTCGACCGCGCGTTCTCGATCACGGGCGATCCGGAGCCGGAGCTATCGTGCGCGCAAGTCACCGTGTATCTCGAAGCGACAGGCTCTCCGCGCGCGGCCTTCGATGCGATCGCCTCGGCCAGGGGCTATCGCGGCACTGATGGAGGGCGTCGCGCGCGTGGCGGGGGAGGAGCCAGCCGGCAAGGGGTGGCGGCTGCGCCTGTTGCCCCCGGAGTCCGGAGGAGTCGAGCCGGAGGGCGCCGGCATCGAAGAGGAAATCCAGCCGGACCCGGAAGCCCTCTCACTCCGAGTCCGCCGCGGCACGCGAGACTCCTTCTACGAGGCGATCGACCGCGGCGGCCGGACCTATCTCGTGCGCCGCCTCGTCCTCGACGGCCCGCGGCTCGACCTCCTCCGCAACGATTCCCTGCGCGGCCGTTTCGCCGGCTCTCTCGCCGTAGACCTGCTCGCCTGGGCGAGACTGCTGGGAAGGTCTAAGGTCTAATGTCCCCGGGCCCGACCTTAGACTTTAGACCTTAGACCTTAGACCACTTTCAAAATCGGAAGGACCTCTCCGACTCGAGCAGTCTCAGCCGCGGCTCGCGCATGGCGGCGATCTCGCGCCGGATGCGCGAGAGCGACGGAGGCTTCATGTGGTAGAGGTAGATCGGCACCCTTGGCGGAGCCTCGGCCATGGCCCTGGCCAGGAGGCGGGGCGTGAAGTGTCCGGAGTCGCGGGCCACCTGAGCCTGCGTGTTGGAGAACGAGACTTCCAGGAAGATCGCCTTCAAACTGCGGGCGCGGCGCGCCGCCTTCCACAACGCCTCGGTCGGCCGCGTGTCGCCGGTGAAGACGACCGAGCGGCCGGGCTTGGCGACGATGTATCCGAAGGCCGGCACCGTGTGGTCGACGGCAAAGGGCGTGATGGTCACGCTCCCCGCCCGGAAGGGCCTTCCCTCGGCAATCGCGCGCAGGCGCACGGTCGGCCGGTTGCGGGACGGAAGGGCAGTGAAGTCGGGCCAGATGCGGTCGTTGAAGATGTACTCGGAGAGATCCGCGAGGACCGGGGCGGGGGCGAGCACCTCGAGCGGGCGGCGCTGTCCGTAGAGATTGTCGCAGAGAAGGGGGAGGGAGGTGATGTGATCGAAGTGCGCGTGCGTCAGGATGACCCGCCGCACGCGGCGCTGGGCCGAGAGCGGCAGCGCGTCGGTCAGGCAGCCCGCGTCGAGGGCCGTCTCTCCGTCGAGGAGGAAAGTCGTCAGCCGGTAGCCGGGCGCGGACCCGCCGTAAGGGCCGAGAGCCCGGACCGCGAGTGTTGCTCCGGGGGACACGCGGCTCCGATTCTAGTCTCGGAGCCGGGAACTTGAAACCCGACAAATTCGTGGCCGGGGCGGTTGGCCCGGCCGCGAGCAGGCGAAGGGCTCGTACACCCGGCCCGAAAGGTGACGGTGCCGTCGGGTTAGAACGAGGGACCGATGTAGAAGGCCGTCTTGAATCCCGACAGGGTGTGCTTCAAGTCGGTCAGCCGCGCGAAGTCCCAGTGGAGCTCGAGGCCCAGGAACGACACCTGAAAGCCGAGGCCGTAGGACGCCACTCCGTTGATCAGCTGGTGTTCGCCCGAGTCCCAGAACTGATAATCCTGCCCCTTCAGCTTGCCGGAGCCGATGTCGAAGAAGACGCGTCCGCGAATGCCGCGGAGGCCTCCAATCGGGAACACGAGGTAGTCGATCAGCGGGAAGCGATACTCGAAGTTCGCGAAGACGACGGAGTTGCCGATCCCGGCCCGGTAATCGAGCCCGCGCAGGGTGTCGAGTCCGCCGAAGTAGAAGACGTCCGGAAAGTTGCCGGTGGAGTATCCCCCCCAGAGGCGCATCGCGACAAGCGACCGCGCCGTGATCTTCAAGTACTCGCGAAAGTCCAGGGTGGCGTCGAACGTCAGCGTCGGAGAATTGGCCGGCAGGCCCGTGGCGGGATTGATCTGTCCCTTCTTCAAGTCCGGCGCCCAGGACGCGCTCAAGCGGTAGCGCTGGCCCGAGAGAGGGCCCCATTCCTGATAGAGCGCCGTGTCTCCGACGAAGGAGCCCGCGATGATGGGGAAGTTGTCCTCCCGCGGCGTCACGAAGAAGCCCTGGGAGCCGTCGGCGTTGGAGACGACGTAGGGATAGTCGATCGAGCGCGAGATGAAGCCGGTGTCCACCGAGACGCGTTGGTAGCGCGAGACCGGGTAGATGAAGGAGAACAACCCGCCGGTGTTGCGGTAGGTCCTGCGGTCGCGGACCGCCAGGCCGGTGGACTGATCCACCGCGAGGAAGTAAGACCGTTCGTCGAAGACAGTGATCCCCTTCTGCAGCCGCCTGGTGATGTCCAGGTAGCTGAACGTGAAATTCGTGAAGGAGGAGAGCGTCTGGAGGACGAAGATCAGCCGGCGGTCGCCCATGTTGTCGCCGAAGATGAGGATGGTGTTGGACACGAAGGTCTGGTCCGTGTTGACCCCGGCCGTGACCTGGGCGTCCTCGAGCTGCAGCTTCTTGCTCGGCTTGGCCGAGACCTTCTCCGGGTCCACGGTGACCTCGATCGCGGGCGTGTAGGCGGCCGTGGACGTCTGCGCGCTCGGGCTCGAGGCCGGGTTCAACTCCGCCAGCCTCTTGACCGGCTTGTTCGTGTCGGCGATGTAGAGCGTGAAGCGGCGCTTGTAGTACGCCGAGAAGACGAGCTTCTCCGTGTTGTCGCGGCCGACGAAAACGGTCGGAGAGAAGACCCCGGCCACGACGTTGGTGTGCAGGAGCGTCTCGCCCGTCTCCAGGTTGACGGAGTAGACGTTGTAGATCCCCTGGTCGCGGTCGGAGATGAAGAAGAGCCTCTTGCCGTCGGGGGACAGCGACGGGTCCTCGTCGTTCCAGTCGCCGTAGGTGACCTGCTCGCGCGTTTCCGGCGCGTCGGCGCGCATCCGAAGGATCTTGGACTTGGTGCCGCCGCGGACCGCGCAGTAGTAGATCCACTTGCCGTCCGGGGAGAACACCGGGGCGAAATCCGAGGACTCGTCGTCCCGGGTCAGGTTCGTGGTGGTGCGGGTGGAGATCTCGTAGGAATAGATGTCGGCCTTCCCCTCGCGCATCGCGCGGAACGCGATGACTTTCCCGTCGGGGGAAAAGGCGGGGGAGAGCTGCTGGTCGAGCCCGGGCATCTCGACGCGCTCCCGAATTCCTCCGTTCAAGGCGTTCAGGAGCAGCAGGTCGCGCCCTCGCTCCCGGCGCGCGAAGACCGCGACGGTGTTCCCGTCGGGGGAAACGGCGAGATCGGCGCCGATCTGAGGCCCCGTCGTCACCCACTGCGAGATGAGGTACTCGTAGGCGGTCGTGTAGCCCTTCGTGAGGTTGCGGTAGAGCTTGCGGTCCTGCGTGGACATGACCACGACGTCGGCGTCTTCCTTGTACGTGGAAAGGGCCGCGACGAAATCGCCCGAGGGGTAGGCGCGGGGGGAGGTGTCGGCCGAGGGGGTGTCTTCGATCTTGAAACGCTCGCCGAAGTCGATGGGCTCGCCCTTCTCCGTCAGGATCTTCAGGTACCGCTGCCGGAGGAACCGCCGGAACCGGATGTCGAAGTCCTCGGCCGAGACGTTGAAGGCGCGCCTGATCGGCTTCTCCATGTTCCCGCTGATCTGGTTGCGGAACTCGAAGAGGAACTCGCGCACGGCGTCCTTGCCCCACTCGGCGGCGATGAAGTCGAAGACCGCGTGGCCGAAGCGGTAGGCGAAGAAGCCGGTGATCCCCTTCTGGGCGATCTCCGGGACCTGGTCGGCCAGGACCGCGTCGCGCAGGACCATGCGGTCCTTGTTGTCCTCGTCGTTGCCGTAGTAGGAGGCCATCCCCTCGAGGAACCACTGGGGGGCGTTGGTCGTCGCCGCGCGCAGGTAGTTGCCGCCGAAGAGGATCTCGAACTGAAAAACGTGCGTCAGCTCGTGCGCGATCAACTGCTGGAGCTTCTCGTCGGCCAGGTCCACGGGCAGGACCATGCGGTTTCGCGAGGGGAGCGCGAAGGCGCCGACTCCCTCGGGGATGAAGTTCAAGAGCGTGTTGGTCTGCTCGAATTCGGAGTGCGTCGCGTAGTAGATGAGGTTGATCGGCTTGGGGATCTGGAAGTTCAGCTGCCGCGAGATGTCGTCGTAAGCGCTCTCGGCGTAGGAAGCGACCTTCTGCAGCGAGTTGCGCTCCCTGCCGTAGAAATAGATCGTGAAGTGCGTCGATCGGTAGGTCTTCCAGTCGAACTTGTCGTAAACAATCTTGTTCTGTTCGAAGACGTTTTCGTACTGGGCCAGGGCCGCGCACGGCATGAGCGCGAGGAGGAGGGCGAAGAGGATTCCTGACTTTCGGCCGGAGGCGTTCGTTGCGCGAGCGCCCCTCACCCCGGCCCTCTCCCGCCGGGAGAGGGAGAAGAAGGCGGCCGAGAGGCTCAAACCCGAGGCGCTGATCATCGGCACAGATTGGCTTGACCTTTGTCGCACTCTCTGCCTCTTTGAAAGATTAGTCGTTGAAGAGATAGCGGTCGGCTTCGCGTTCGCGGGCGACGAAGAGGTTCAGGATCTGGTTCTCCAGGGAGAAGAGGTTCTCGAAGAGGCCCTGCAGCTCGTCGGCGCGCCGGCCGCCGGTCTGCCGGAAGTCCTTGAACTCGTCCTGCAGGAGCTTCTCGCCGGAATGTCCGTCGAAGACCAGGAAGACGATGTCGAAGAGGAAGCCGGTCTGCTCGACGTAGACCTGCCTGTAGTAGGTCTGGCCGTTGATGGGGGAGACGTACTCCTCGGTCTTGTACCCGGAGCGGTCCTCGATGCGGAATTCGAGCGAGCCCGACACGATGACGTCGGCGCCGGTCGTGATGCCGACCGCCCGCCAGAATTCGGTCGCGCGCGCGAGCTCGGTCAGGCTCTGGGTCGGGAGCTTCAAGTCGGCGGGAGTCTCGACGATCTCGAGCTTGGTTTTCTTCTCCACCTGCTTCCTCAGGAAGCGCCGGAACTCCGCCTGGAGGTCCACGTTCTGGAGCCGCTTGTCGCGCGCCTTGTCCGCTTCCGTGACGAGGATGAAGGGGGCCAGGGCCAGCCTCTCGTTGCCGCGCAGGGGGAGGCGCGGCTTCAAGGGGAGCCTCAACCGGACCTGGCTGACGCCGGCCAGCGCCGGCAGGGCGGCGAGCAGGAGGGTCAGGACCATCCCCGCCGCGCGCGTCGCCGGTCCGCGCTTGCTAGGGGGCACCGGCGGCTTTCCCCGTCGTCCGGGTATAGGAGGTGTAGAACTCGGCGAAGCGGGCGTAATTGCGGTGAATGTAGGAGTCTTTGGGGTCGAGCTGGAGCGCCTTCTTGTATTCCTCGAGCGCGCGGGCGAACTCGCCCGTCGCTTCCAGCGCCACGGCGAGGTTGTTGTGCGCCCGAGCGTTGCCCGGCTCCTTGGCGATGGCCTGCTCGAAGCGGAACGCGGCCTCGCGCCAGAGTCCCTTGTGGGCCACCTCCGAGCCGAACGCGATCTGGGAATTGGCTTTCTCGGTCTTGGTATAGGAGGTGCAGCCCGACGCGATGAGGAGAAGCACCGCCGCCGGGGATGTCCAACGCATTCTCACGCTCCTGTCCCGTTTGCCCGGGGTCGCTATTATAGGAAAGCTTTTCGTGACCGGAAGATTTCCATGGAGTCATCCACGAGCGATCCGCTTTTTTGGATGAAAGGAAGGTAAAGATTGTCGGGAGTCGGAGGATGAGCCGGGACCCGGTCCTGCGCCGCGCGGCGATCTCCTGGGCTCGCGGGGAGGAGCTGACCCCGCAACGCCTCTGGCCCGTCCTGCGCGCGAGGGGCGGGGCGCAGGCGCTGCTCGCGTCTTCCGAAGCGGACCTCGCGCAGTGGCTGGAGTCGGGAGCCAGGGCGCGAGCGGTCCTGCGCTCCGCGGAGGACCTGCAGGCAGAGCGGTGGGCCGGGCAGATCGAGCGCGCCGGGCTGCGGGTCGTGACGGCCTTCGACGAGGAATACCCGTCGCCGCTCCTGGAGATCCCCGACCCCCCTTTCCTTCTCTACGCGGCCGGGAACCTCGAGCGTTTCCGGCTTCCCGCCGTCGGCGTCGTCGGGTCCCGGGCGGCCACGCGCTACGGCCGTGACGTGGCCGAGCGGCTCTCGCGCGAGCTGGCGCTGGCGGGCGTCACGATCGTCTCCGGATTCGCGCGGGGCGTGGACGAGGCCGCCCACCAGGCGGCGCTCTCGACCCCCGGCGGAACGATCGCGGTCCTGGGGTGCGGGTTGGACGTGGACTACCCGCGCGAGCACGCGGCTTTGAAGAAGGCGATTTCCTCGCGCGACCTTCTCGTCTCGGAGTTTCCTCCGGGGACCGAGCCGAGGCCGCAGAACTTTCCCGTGCGCAACCGCATCATCGCGGGTCTCTGCGCGGGGGTCGTGGTCGTCGAAGCGTCCCGCAGGAGCGGCTCTCTCATCACCGCGCGCCTGGCCAACGAGTTCGGCCGGGACGTCTTCGCCGTTCCCGGGAGCGTCTTCTCCCAGACGTCGATCGGCACGCACGAGCTCCTTCGCGACGGGGCGATCCTCTGCCGCGGCGCGGAGGATGTTCTGGCCGAGCTCTTCCCCTCGATCGGCACGGCGCGGTCCCCCGGCGGCCCGGCAGCGCCGGGCCCGGGCGTGTCCCTTTCCGGAGAGGCCCGGCGCGTCTGGGAGATCCTTCGCAAGGAAGAGGACGCCTCGGCCGAAGACCTCGCGCAGGCGACCGACCTGCCTGCCGCCACCGTGCTGGCCGCCCTCTTCGAGCTCGAGGAGGCCGGCCTCGCCCTCTTCGGCGAGGGGGGCCGCTACGGAGCCCGGAGGAACTGAAGAACCGGGTGATCTGCGATCGGGTGATCTGCGATTGACCGGAGCCCTCAATCACCCGATCACCCGATCATCCGATCACCCGATCCCCTAACTCACTGACCCGCCACGGACTCGCCCGCGGGAATCGATCTTTGTTGCTGGTATCGGAGCCCTCCCGGTTTGCGCTTTGCGCCGTGTTGTGGCAGGGTGCTCCGCCCTGATGGTCGCTCGCAAGAACCTCGTCGTCGTCGAATCTCCCGCGAAAGCGAAGACTCTCGAGAAGTTTCTCGGCAAGGACTACCGGGTCCTCGCCTCGTACGGACACGTGCGGGACCTGCCCCGAAAGGGACTGGGCGTGGACCGGGAAAACGCCTACGAGCCGACCTACGAGGTCGTGCCCGGCAAGGAGAAGACGCTCGGGGACCTGAAGAAAGCCGCGCGCGAGGCCGACGCCGTGTTCCTGGCCGCCGACCCGGATCGGGAAGGCGAGGCCATTTCCTGGCACCTCCGCGAGGCCCTCCGGTCCTCGGGCAAGAACGCCGTTTTCAAGCGCGTCCGCTTCAACGAGATCACGAAGAAGGCTGTCCTGCGGGCCATGGAGGACGCGGGCGAGATCGACGCGCGCCTGGTGGACGCGCAGCAGGCGCGGCGGATCATCGACCGGCTCGTGGGCTACGAGGTCTCCGACCTCCTCTGGAAGAAGATCTGGCGGGGGCTGTCGGCCGGGCGCGTCCAGACGGTCGCCCTGCGGATCATCTGCGACCGGGAGCGGGAGATCGAGGCGTTCAAGGCGGTCGAGTACTGGACCGTGGACGCCCAACTCCAGTCCTCGGCGCCGCCCCCGTTCCCCGCGCGGCTCTTCTCCTTCGACGGGCAGAAGCTGAAGTTCGACGGCACGGACCCGCGGCTGCCCGACGGCGAAGCCGCGGAGCGCGTCCGGGCCGACGTCGCGGGCTCGGTCTGGAGGGTGTCGCGAGTCGAGACGAGCGAGAGGCGAAAGAACCCGCCGCCTCCCTTCATCACGTCGCAGCTCCAGCAGGCGGCCGCGCGGCGCCTCTCCTTTGCCGTGCGGCGGACCATGCAGATCGCGCAGCGGCTCTACGAGGGGCGCGAGATTGCCGGGCGCGGCACCGTCGGCCTGATCACCTACATGCGGACCGATTCGACGCGGGTCTCCGAGGAGGCGCTCTCGGGCGTGCGCGAGCTGATCCGGTCGCGCTACGGCCCCGAGGCGCTTCCGGAAGCCCCGCGGTACTTCAAGAGCAAGCGCGGCACGCAAGACGCGCACGAGGCGATCCGGCCGACGTATCTGGATCTCCCGCCCGAGACGGTCACGCCTCACCTTTCGCCGGAGGAAGCGAAGCTCTACCGGCTCATCTGGGAGCGCTTCGTCGCCTCGCAGATGTCCCCCGCCGTCTACGACGCGACCTCGGCCGACATCGAGGCGGGCCGCGCGGTCTACCGCGCCTCGGGCTCGACTTTGAAATCTTCCGGGTATCTCGCGGCCTACGGCATCTCGGCGGAAGAGGAGGACGAGCCGGACAAGGAGGAGGGCGCTTCCAGCCGCCTGCCGCCGCTCTCGCAGGGGGAGACGCTGACGCTCCTCTCCGTGACTCCCGAAAAGAAGGAGACCCAGCCCCCGCCCCGTTTCAACGAGGCCTCGCTCGTGAAGTTCCTCGAGGAGAACGGCATCGGCCGTCCCTCGACCTACGCGGAGATCCTGCGCAAGATCGAGTTCCGCGAGTACGTCCGGAAGAAGGACCGGCGGTTCGTGCCGACGGCGCTCGGGCGCACGGTCATCGACATGCTCATCCCCTACTTCGACGACTTCTTCGAGACCTCCTACACCGCGCGGATGGAAGAGCGCCTGGACGACGTCGAGGAGGGGAAGCTCTCCTGGAAGAAGGCCCTCTCCGAGTTCGACAAGACCTTCACCCGCGACCGGGACCGCGCCCTGGCCGACATGGTCTCGGGGAAAGCCGGGATTCCGCTGGCGGAGGCGCGAAAGCTGCTGAATTTCCCCGTCGCGCCGGAGCTCTCCGAGAAGTGCCCCAAGTGCGGCAAGAAACTGAAGCTGCGGATGGGCAAGAACGGCCTCTTCATCGCCTGCAGCGGCTATCCCAATTGCACGTTCACAGAGAACATCCCCGACCCGGACGAGGACGTCGTGGACGCGACGGAGCTCGAGAGCACGATGTGCGAGGAATGCGGCTCGCCGATGAAGCTGCGCCAGAGCCGCGCGGGATCGGCGTTCCTGGGCTGCACGGCGTACCCCAAGTGCAGGAACATCGTCAACGTCGTGATGGCCGGCGGCAAGCCCGAGGCGCGGCCCGACGAGCCGACCGGGCAGCTCTGTCCCGAGTCGGGACACCCGCTCGTGCGCCGCCACGGCCGCTTCGGCGCCTACGTCGCGTGCAGCGGCTACCCGGCCTGCAAGTACAAGCCGCCCAAACCGGTCAAGGACACGGGCGTGGTTTGTCCCAAGGACGGCGGAGTCATCGCCGAGCGGCGCGGGCGGTTCCGCCCCTTCTACGGCTGCGTCAACTATCCGGCCTGCGACTTCACGCTGTCGGCGCGGCCGATCCCCGAGGCGTGCCCCGAGTGCGGCAACCACTACCTCCTCCTGCGCGAGAGGAAGGGCGGAAACGTCCTCGCCTGCGACAAGGGCGGCTGCGGCTTCGAGAAGCCGGCCGGCAAGCTCCCCGAGATGCAGGAAGTCCTTCTCCCCTCCGCCCCCGCGGCCGTCCGGCCCAGCGCCTCCCGCAGCAAGAAGCCCGTCCCTCGCCGCCGCGCAAGTTAGTTCGCGCCCTCCGCCCGGTCATCCCTTCGCTTTCCCACCCCGTCATCCTGAGCGCAGCGAAGGATCTGCTTCGGTCGCTTCGATAAGTCCTTCCCAGCTCAGGGCACGCTCTGAGCGAAGCGAAGGGATCTGCTCCCGTCGTCTTCCGGGAGCCTGACCGGGGCAGATTCTTCGTCGCTTCGCTCCTCAGAATGACAGGGGGCGTAGGATCCGTGGAAACTCATGCGCAAGTCTTACCGGGCGCTCGCCTTTTCTCTTTTGGTTCTGATGGCGCCGGGCGCCCTCCTGGCGCAGAAGTCGCTCTTCTGGCGGCGGATCGACGTCGCGGCGAGGCTCGATGCGCAAGGGGTCCTGCACGTGGCCGAGCGGCAGGCGATCGTGTTTACCGGGGAGTGGAACGGAGGGGAGAGGAAGTTTCGCATCGCGCCGGGCCAGAAGTTGCGGTTTACGGGCATCTCCCGGCAGGACGAGGCGGGACAGATGCACCCTCTTGCCTCGGGGAGCCTGTCCGAAGTGGACCGTTACGCGTTCACGGATCCGACGACGTTGCGCTGGAGAAGCAGGCTTCCCTCCGATCCTCCCTTCGAGCGGACGGAGATTCCTCTACGAGCTCGATTACGAGCTGTCGGGAATCCTCTTGAACGAGGGAGGAACCTACGTCCTCGACCATGACTTCGCGTTCCCCGACCGGTCGGGACGGATCGAGGCCTTTACCCTCGACCTCTCGCTCGATCCGGCGTGGAAGGCCCGCACACCCGCGCCCTCGCGGCTCGAGCGGGGTCCGCTCGCCCCGGGCGCGAGCGTCGTCGTCCGCCTGGAGCTCGAGCACACGGGCGGCGCCAGGCCGTCCGCCGTTCGACTCGGGACGAGCCGGGCAGAGCGGCTCGGCCTCTTCCTGTTCCTTCTCGTCGCGGTCCTCGTTCTCGGGGGCGTTTTCTATGCGAGGGAATCCGGGCTCGGGCGCTTCGCGCCTCTCCCGCCTCCCGAATCGATCGACGCGGCCTGGCTGGAGAAGAAGATCTTCACGCTCCGGCCCGAGGAGGTCGGCGCGCTCTGGGACGAGACGATCGGGGCGCCGGAAGTGGCCGCGGTGCTCGCGCGGCTCGCCGCCGAGAAGAAGATCGCGTCGAGCGCCGAGGGGAAGAAGCTCACGATGCGGCTCTCCGTGCCGCTCTCCTCGCTCGAGGGCTACGAGAAGAAGCTCCTCGAGGCGCTCTTCTTCGACGGCCGGACGGAGACGGACACCGACGCGATCCGCGCGCACTACAAGAGCAAGGGGTTCGATCCTTCGTCGAAGATCAAGGAGGACCTGGAGAAGCGGCTCTCGGTCCACGCCGATTTCGGAGACCGTTCCCTCCGCCCGAGGCGATGGCCGACCCTCGTCCTCGCGCTGCTGGGTCTCGCTCCATGGTCCTCGCGGCGGTTTTCGGGGGCGCCGACGCCGGCGCGATCATCGGGGCCGTCATCACGTACGGCATCCTGTGGGGGATCGCGGTCATTCCCGCCTACTTCTGGCAGAAGCGGATGCACGACTTTCTCCTGCCGGCTCTGGGATTCCTCTGGCTCCCGGCGGCGCTCCTGTACTTCTCGTACCGGGGGATCGCGTCCTTCGCGCAGACGGCGCCGATTTTTCTCGTCGGGCTCCTGCTGCTCAAGCTCGCCATCGTGAACAACCTCTTCAACGTCGCCAGGACGCGCAACGGGCCCCACCGCATCGCGCGGCGCAAGACGCTCGTGGCCGCCCGGGAGTTCTTCGCGCGCGAATTGAAGAACCCCCGGCCGCGCCTGGAGGATCGGCTGGTTCCCCTACATCGTGGCCTTCGGCCTCTCCTCGGGAGTCGAGCACTGGTTCCGCGCGTACGGGGGAGCGCAGGCCGCCATGACGTCCCGCGCGGCGGGGACGGCGTCCTCCGGCGGATCGTCGGATTCGCCAGCGGGCGGCTGGACGGGCGGTGGAGGCTCCTTCGGCGGGGCGGGAGCTTCGGCCTCCTGGGCGACCGCCGCGGGCGCGCTCGCGGCGGGGGTGTCCGCTCCGTCTTCGGGCGGGTCCGGCGGCGGTGGGGGAGGCGGGGGCGGCAGCTCCGGGGGCGGCGGAGGCGGCGGCTGGTAGAGCGCCGCGCTCTCTTCACCAACAGTGGCTGACTGGCGCAAGGCCTTCGCGAAGGCGCGGTCCGAGATCTCCGGCGACGCCGCGACCGAGATCCCCGCTCCCGGCGCGGGCGGCGCGCCTCATCGCGTCCGGCTCTACACGAACGCTCGCACGCCGGCGCCGCCGGCCGCCCGAGGGGCGCTGCGGCAGATCGCCCGCGATCTCTCCGACCGGTCCGAACGCGGAGACCCCGGGGCGCTCTTCGCGAAATACGGAGTGGGGTGCGTCCCGGCGGCGATGAGCATTCCTTTCACGGGCGCCGGCGTCGCGATGCTCGTCTTCCTGCCGCGCCAGGCGCCGCACCAGATCGTTCCGTGGGTCTTCGGCGCGATCTTCACGCTGGCCGGCCTCCTCCTCTTCTCGATCGGCCTCTCCGGGGTGCGCTCGGCCGCCGGCCGGCAGCGCCCCGCGCGAAACGAGCCGTGGCATTCGGACAACGAGTGGGATCCCCGCGGCGCCCGTCCCGACGCTCCCGGCAAGTCGTTGCCCGGGTTGCTGGGAGGGATCCTCTTCTTTCTCCTGATCGGCGTCTTCAACGTGATGTGGACGGTGCGAAAGGACCTCTCCGGCTGGATCGTCGTCACGCTCGTTCTTGTCGTCTTCGACGCCCTGGGGCTGCTCCTGATCGGGGCCATCCTCGCGGGGATCTTTCAGCGCCTCCGCGCGGGCTCCCCGCGTCTCTCCTGGAGGAAGTTCCCCTTCTTCACCGGCGAGCGCTTCGAGGCCTCGTTTCTCTCCGGCCGCCCGCTCCACGTCACCGGGCCGGTCCGGGCGACGCTGCGCTGCGTCGAGCAGGTCAACGAGGAAGCCAATGGCCGCGAGGAGGCCCACCCTTACGCGGTCTACGCGCACACGCAGACCGTCGAGCCTCCCGGCGAGCGCCTCTCCTCCTTCGAGGTCTCCTTCGACGTTCCCGAAAACGTCCCCGGCACCGACCTCCTGAAGAGCGAGCCGACCTGCTGGCTCCTCGAAGTCCGAGCCCCGCTCGCGGGCCCCGACTTCTCCGCCCAGTTCCTGGTCCCGATCTACGCCCGCTCTTCCTCGCGGTCCGCGCCGCCGTCCTGAGCGCCCCCGCACGCGGCGGCGCGCGCGAGAAGCAACCCGCGCTCCCGCCGGTTGCGTGTGAGCGAGGCCGCGCGTTCGAATTCCGCGCGGGCCTCGTCGAAGCGTCCGAGCCTGGCGAGGAGGTCGCCGCGAACGCTCGGTAGAAGGTGATACGCCTCGAGGGACGGCTCGGAGGTCAGCCGATCGGCGAGCTCCAGGCCCGCGGCCGGCCCGAACGCCATCGCGACCGCCATCGCGCGGTTCAACTCCACGACGGGAGAGGGTTGGATCGCGAGAAGCTCCTCGTAGAGCGCGGCGATGCGGGCCCAATCGGTCTCGTCCGCGGTCCGCGCCCGGGCGTGGCAGGCGGCGATCGCGGCCTGGAGCGCATACACGCCGGCGTCCGCCGAGCGCCTCGGCGCTCTCCAGCGACGCAAGGCCGCGGCGGATGAGAATCTGATCCCAGCGCGAGCGGTCCTGGTCGAGCAGCAGCACGGGCTCGCCCGCGGGGCCGACGCGGGCGCGCAAGCGCGACGCCTGGATCTCCATCAGCGCGACGAGGCCGTGGACTTCCGGCTCCCCGGGGGCGAGCCCGGCCAGGACACGCCCCAGGCGCAGCGCCTCCTCGCAGAGCGCCGGGCGCACCCAGTCGTCGCCGGCGGTCGCCGAATAGCCCTCGTTGAAGACGAGGTAGAGGACCTCGAGCACCGAGGAGAGGCGGGCGGCGCGGTCGGCCCCGCGCGGCGACCTCGAAGGGAACGCGCGCGTCGGCGAGCGTGCGCTTGGCCCGGACGATGCGCTGGGCGACGGTCGCCTCCGGGACGAGGAAGGCTCGCGCGATCTCGGAGGTTTCGAGCCCTGCGAGAGGCGCAGCGTGAGCGCGACCCGCGCCTCGGTCGAGAGGACGGGATGGCAGGCCGTGAACATGAGGCGAAGCAGATCGTCGCCGACGTCGTCGTCGATCGCGGCGGCGAGGTCCGCCTCGGACACCTCTTGCCGGGTCTCGATCTCGCGGCCGAGCTCCTCGTGCTTGCGCTCGGCGAGCCTGCCGCGGCGCAGCCGGTCGATCGCGCGGTGCTTCGCCGTGGCCATGAGCCAGGCGCCCGGGTTTTCCGGCACGCCCGACTCGGGCCACCGCTCGAGCGCGGCGACGAGGGCGTCTTGCGCGAGGTCCTCGGCGAGGCCGACGTCGCGCACGATCCGCGCGAGCCCGGCGATCAGCCTCGCCGACTCGATCCTCCAGACCGTTTCGATCGCGCGATGAGTGTCGGCGGCCGTCACGGCCGCCAATCACATCATCTTGTCCGGTTGTCCGGCGCCCCGGGATCTACTTCTTGTCCCTGCCGATCGTGATCTTGAAGCCGTCCGGGTCGGTCAGGGAGAAGTCGCGCGAGCCCCACGGCTGGTCCTGCGGCTCGGAGTCGAGCATGCCGCCGCGGGACTTGATCCCCTTCGCCAGGGCGTCCACGTCCTGCGTCGTCGAGCAGTAGATCCGGAAGCCCTCCCCCTTCTTGCGGTCGCGCCCCTTCATCCAGTCGTCCTGCCCGATCATGAAGAGGACGCCGCCCGCCTTGAGCGAGACCCCCATCAGCTTTCCGTCCCGCTCCCAGCGCTCATCGACGGCGAATCCGAGGACGTCCCGGTAGAAGGCGATGCTCTTGTCCAGGTCGTTGACCGTGAATCCGGGCGACGCCTCGCCGAGCTTCAACCCGCTCGATTTCGAGGCGCGCTTTGCCGGCGCGGGCCTGGCCTTCTTCGACGCGGGTTTCTTCGAGGCCTTTGACGCTTTCTTCTTTGCAGCCATTGGATCCTCCCGTTCTTGTTCGGGACGGCCTCTCGGGCCGTCCGCTTCTCGTTTTGAGGGATGGGGATTCTATTTCATGGAGACGGCCCGATATCCTGCGCGAATGATCGTTCACCTGCTCGACGGGACGTACGAGCTCTTCCGCCACTTCTACGGCATCCGGCGCGGCGGAGGAGACGATCCTCCCTTCGGCGCCGTGTCGGGCGTGCTGCACACGGTCGCGCAGATGCTCGAGGGGGGCGGGACGCACATCGGTGTCGCGACGGACCACGTCATCGAGTCCTTTCGCAACGGTCTCTGGCCGGGATACAAGACCGGGGCGGGCATCGAGCGCGCGCTGCGCGCCCAGTTCGTGCCGCTCGAGCAGGCGCTCTGCGCCATGGGGGTCGTCGTCTGGCCCATGGTCGAGCTCGAGGCCGACGACGCGCTCGCCTCCGCCGCGTTCCTCGCGGCGCGGGACGAGCGGGTGGAGAAGGTCTGCATCTGGACGCCGGACAAGGACCTCGCGCAATGCGTCGTCGGCGACCGGGTCGTGCAGGTGGACCGGAGGAGCGGCCGGATCCGCGACGCCGAGGGGGTCCGCGCGAGGTTCGGCGTCGCTCCGGACCGCATCCCCGACTACCTCGCCCTGGTCGGGGACGCCGCGGACGGTTACCCGGGGCTGCGGGGGTGCGGGCCCAAGACGGCGGCCAGGCTCATCGCGCGCTACGGCGCGCTCGAAGAGTTTCCTCCGGAGGTCCTCGGCGAGAACCGCGAGCGCGTGCTCCTCTTCAAGACGCTCGCGACGCTCAAGACCGACGCGCCGCTCTTCGAGGACGTCGAGACGCTCTGCTGGCGCGGCGCGACGCCGACCTTCACGGAGTTTGCCGGGAGAATCGGCGACGCGAGGCTCGCGGCGCGGGTGCGGGATCTCGAGAGGCCGCCCCGCGCGCAGAAGCCCCGCGCCCTGACCCCGCGGGCGCGCTACGATTTCCTGGTCCGCACCCCGGCCTCGTACTCCGCCTTGAGCTCGGGCGTGAACGCCTCCCCGAAGTCCTCCGCCTCGAACACCTGCCGGATCTCGACCTCGGTCTCGTCGAACGGCGCGCGCTTCAACCACTCGATCGCCTCCTCTCTCGACTTGACCTGCCAGAGCCAGAAGCCGGCGACGAGCTCCTTCGTCTCCGCGAACGGCCCGTCGATCACCGTCTTCTTCCCGCCGGAGAACCGGACGCGCACGCCCTTCGAGCTCGCCTGGAGGCCCTCGGCCGCGAGCAGGATGCCGGCCTTCGACAGCTCCTCGTTGAATTTCCCCATCTCGGTCAGGATCTTCTCGTCGGGGAGGACCCCCGCCTCCGAATCCTTGTTCGCCTTGACGATCACCATGACTCGCATTGCAATCTCTCCTTTCGGTCTCTCGAGCCGGTGTCGAATTCCCGGCTCTACCATGACGACGAACGAGGACTCGCGGGATCGACATTCCGGACGAGTTTTTTCTGGCCGGCCGGCGGGCCTTCTTGTACGATCCTCGCCCGCACCGGCTGCCGCAGCGGCCGAAGGAGGGGATCGCCATGAAGAACAGGGATCCGCGCGTCGATGCCTATATCGCGAAGTCGGCTGGATTCGCGAAACCGATCCTGAAGCACCTCCGAGAACTCGTGCACGAAGCGTGCCCCGACACGGAGGAGACTCTGAAGTGGAGCATGCCCGCTTTCCTGCATGCCGGAAAGATCATGGCGGGGATGGCGGCGTTCAAGGAGCACTGCACGTTCGGGTTCTGGCACAAGGACATGGTCGCCGTGCTCGGCCCCGACGGCGACAAGGAGTCCACCGCGATGGGGAGCCTCGGCCGCATCACGAGCCTCGAGGACCTCCCCTCCGACAGGGCGATGCTTCGCTACATCAAGAAGGCCGCCGCGTTGAACGAGTCCGGCGAGCCCGCGCGGCCCCGGCCGGCGAAGCGGCCCGCGGCGCCGCTCGCGGTGCCGGAAGACCTCGCGGCGGCCCTGAAGAAGAACAAGGCGGCCGCCGCCTCGTTCGAGAAGTTCAGCCCCAGCCACCGGAAGGAATACATCGAGTGGATCACCGAGGCCAGGCGCGACGAGACGAGGCAGAAGCGCCTCGCGACGACGCTCGAATGGCTCGCCGAAGGAAAGTCCAGGAACTGGAAATACGAAAACTGCTGATGCCCTGAAGCGCGCGTCCTGTCATCCTGAGCGAAGCGAAGGATTCTCGCGCTCACTCCAGCAGATCCCTCGTCGCTTCGCTCCTCGGGATGACAGGGCGGGCAGCTACTCTTCGCCGCTGACCCGGCGGCGCCGCGCCTTGACACGCGAGCGCTGAACTTTGGCCTCGAGACGCCGCTCGCGGGCTGCCCCGGTGGGCGCGGTCTTCTTGCGCGGCTTCGGGCGCGCGGCGGCCTGTCGCAGGAGGGCCGCGAGGCGGGCCCGGGCCGCGGCGCGATTGCCCGCCTGGGTGCGGTGCTCGCGGCTGTCGATCAGGAGCACTCCGCCGGCGCTCATCCTCTTGCCCGCGAGCGCGGTGAGCCGCGCCTTGACTTCTTCCGGGAGCGACGAGGCCGCGACATCGAAGCGCAGCTCCACCGCGGTCGAGACCTTGTTGACGTTCTGGCCTCCGGGGCCCGACGCGCGCACGAACCGTTCGTCCAGCTCCCGTTCCGGAATGCTGATGCTGGGCGTCACGTGAATCATGCGGCAGGCTTCGGCGTCGATTGTATCGGTCAGCCAAGCGGATAGCATCGGCGGCGCGGACGATGAGAGCGCTCAAGAGATTCGTCTATCGCAACTGGCAGCGGGTCCACGGCGTTCGGCGCCTGGAGCTCGCCGTCTTGACGAGGTATCTCGATCTTGCCTCCGGGCAGCGGATCCTCGACGTGGGGAGCGGCAAGGGGGCCCTCTGCGGCCAGCTCGCGCGCGGCGGACACGCGGTCGTCGGCGTGGACCCCTCGGGCGCGGCGGCGCGGATCGCGAAGAGCTACGTCAATCCGGAGGGCGCCTTCGTCCTCGCGGCGGGGGAGTCGCTCCCGTTCTCCTCCGGGCGATTCGACCGGGCGGTCTCCGTCTGTGTGCTCGAGCACACGAAGGACGATGCCCGGGTGTTGGACGAAGTCCGCCGCGTCTTGAAGCCCGGCGGAATCTTCGCCCTGACGGTGGACTGCCTCGATTCGCCGTACATCCCGGAGGCCTTTCGGCGGCATCACCGGGAGGAATACCGCTGCAACCAGCTCTACGGCGACGCGAAGCTGCGGGAGATGCTCGCCCGCGCCGGTTTCGAGACTCTCGAAACGCGTTATCTCTTCGCCGGGCGTCTCTCGATCGCGATCCTGCGCTTCGGATCGCTCTTCCACTACCGGAGTGTCTTCATCCTGCTCTTTCCGATCCTGTATCCGCTGCTCCTTCTCGACCACGCGGTCAGCAGGAAGAAGTCGAGCGGGATGATTCTGGCGGCGAAGGCGCGGAAGATCTCGGCTTAGCCCGAGCCCTCACCCCGACCCTCTCCCGGAGGGAGAGGGAGAAGATCTGAGTCCGGCCATCGCCGCTATCACAGGCAAGGCATTCGATCTATCGAAGAGGAGCATCGTGCGGGTGTTGCACTCGTGGGTGCACTTGCAGAGGATGGCGCGCTTCTTCGCGTCGAAGGCGGCGACGGCCGCCGCCGCGCGGAGCTTTCGGAAGTCGTAGTCGAAGTCGCGGACGTTGCCGAGGCTGTCGCCGATCAGCTCGCAGCCGGTCACGGCGCCGTCTTCCGAGAGGATGAACTCTCGCTCGCCCGCGAGGCAGAACTGCTCGAAGGCGCCGCCCTTCGCCTGCCGCGCGATGTACTCGTAGCGGAGGCGGTTGACCTCGCGCCGCGCCCGGGTGCGCACGCCGCGCCAGCCCGACTGGATTTCGCCCGGCGGGTAGCGGCGGTCCGTCTTCTCGCAGATCCGCCGGTAGAGATCCACGTCGAGGTTCTCCTTCAGGGACGGGTCGAAGGCCTCGCCGCGGATCAGGTTGATGGAATGCTGGTGCGGGCGATAGGTCTCGTGGATGTGATCCGTGAAAGCCTCGAACTCCTTCTGGTTGTCCCGCATGAAGACCGTCGTGACGCCGACGGTCAGGTTGGGCGTCGTGCGGGCGAGGGCGAGGAGGTTTTCGAGCGTCGCGATCGCGCGGTCGTAAAGTCCTGGCACCCTCCGCACGAGGTCGTGGTAATCGCGGAACCCGTCGAGCGAGACCGTGAGGCCGAGCGAGAGACCGGGATCGAAGCCGCAGATCGTCTGCGCCGCCCGCGCGATCTCCTCCGGGCCGAACCCGTTGGTGGGGATCGAACAGGTGAAGAAACGCGTGCGCTCGAAGTAGAGACGGACGACCTCGGGCAGATCGCGGCGGAGAAAGGGCTCGCCGCCGCCGATCAGGAGAAGACGAATGGGCGGAAGGGTTCGCGTGAGCCTGTCGATCTCGTCGAAGGTCAGCTCGTTCTTTCCCGCGTTGATCGGATAGAAGCAGTGCGCGCAGCGCGCGTTGCAGACCGAGGTCACGAAGTGGGTCCACTGGGCCAGCGCCTCCCCGGGCGCGATCCAGTCGCGCGCGAGCGCGAGCCCCTGGGCGAGACGCGTTGCGCTCACGCGCGCACCTCGCGCGCGGCCGGCGGGTTCTCGAAAGTCCCGGCCTTCCGGTATTCCCGGCGAGCCTGGAAGAAACCGCGGATGCGCGCGGTCTCCCCGGCGAGGAGCCAGGGAAAGAGCGCGAGCGCCCGGCCGGCCCGTCCCGCCCGCGCCATCCGGGCCAGGACGATCCAGAGATGAGGGTAGAGAAAGACGAGAGGCGGGCAGCGCACGAGGATGCGGCCCGGGCGGTCGTGGAGGACGCGGGTCCGGTAGATCGTGCGGCCGGCGTTGACCTGCCGCTCGAGAAACGTCTCGCGGTCCAGACGTTCGTGCCGGTGCGTCATGACGATCCCCGGGTCGTACCAGAGCCGCCCGCCGCGTTCCAGCACCGCCGCGCCGAAGGACGCGTCCTCGCCGAGGTTGGTCTCGACGAAACGGACCGGCCCCACCGCCTCGCGCCGGTACGCGACGCCGAGCGTCGGGATCAGTCCCTTGAAGGAGGCGCGGCCGCCGATCCACTCGGAGTGATTGAGATACAGGTCCAGGTCTCCGAAGAGTCCCGGGCGGCCGTTGACGACCCTGCCGCCGACCGCGACGATGCCGGGATCGCGCTCCAGATCCGCGCGGACCCGCGCGAGCCAGTCGGGAGGCGCCGCGACGTCGGCGTCCAGGAAGGCGAGCACGTCGCCCGAGGCGGCCTCGATTCCGATGTTGCGCGCTCCGCCGGCGTTGCGGCGCGCCTCCGCGCGGAGGACGCGCGCGCCCGCCGCCCGCGCGGCTTCGCCGGTCCCATCGGTCGAGGCGTCGTCCACGACGAGGACCTCGAGCGGCGGCTCGGTCTGGGAGAGCGCGGAGGCAACCGCTTCGGCCACGATGCGTTCGCCGTTGCGGCACGGAATGATGACGCTCGCCCGCATCCTGTGAATTGTACGGCCCCGCCCCGTAGAATCCGGCCGTGCAGAGCCCCTGGGCGAAGTTCTCCCTCCCGGGACAGGAGGCGGCCTATGCCCGCGGGGACTCGAAGGAATTCCGCGCGAGCCTGCGCGAGGTCTTTGGACCCCTGGTCGAGCCGGTCAAGGAGTGGCCCTCCGGGACGCATGCCTGGCTGATGGCCGAGGTCCCCGGCGAGGGCTCGCTCACCACGTTCTTCCGCGCGCTGGAGAAGAGGCTGACTCCGGCCGGAGCGCTCTGGGTCGTCTTCCCCAGGAAGCCGTTCCTGGAGGAGCTGTCCTTCCCCTTCTCCTGGGGGGACGTTCAGAAGGCGGGCCTCTCCGCCGGCCTCGTGGACAACAAGATCGCCGCTTTCTCGCCGCGCCTGACCTCGATCCGCTTCGTCATCCCCCTCGCCCGCCGCAAAGGAGCGCCTCTTGTCACCTGAGAGCCTCCCCCTGTCATCCTGAGGAGCGGAGCGACGAAGGATCTGCTCCGAGTTTCCTGGAGCACCGGAGCAGATCCTTCGCTGCGCTCAGGATGACAGAAGGGCATTGAGTCGACACCGATAGAATCCGTTCCGTGACGGTCACGGTCATCGGGGCGGGGCTCGCGGGGTCGGAGTGCGCCTGGCAGCTGGCGCGGCGGGGGCACCGCGTCCGGCTCTACGAGATGCGGCCGAAGGTGGGGACGGCGGCGCACCGGACGGAGAAATGCGCCGAGCTCGTCTGCTCCAACTCCTTCCGCTCCGACAACCCCTTGAACGCGGTCGGGTTGTTGAAGCGCGAGATGGAGCTTCTCGACTCGCTCGTCATCCGCTCCGCCCGCGCGGCGGCCGTGCCGGCGGGCGATGCCCTGGCGATGGACCGGACGATCTTCGCCGGCCTCGTGACCGAGGCGATCGAGTCGCTGCCCGAAATCGAGCTCGTGCGGGAGGAAGTCCAGCGGATCCCGCCGGAAGGCTTCGTCGTCATCGCGACGGGGCCGCTCACTTCGCAGGCGCTCGACGGCGAGATCGGAAGGCTGCTCGAGACCGAGGACCTCTACTTCTACGACTCGATCGCGCCCGTCGTCGTCTCCTCTTCGCTCGACTTCTCCCGGATGTACGCGATGTCCCGCTACGGGAAGGGGGAAGGGGAGGACTACTGGAATTGCCCGCTGACGAAGGAGCAGTACGAAGAGTTCGTCTCGGACCTCCTCTCCGGAGAGACCGTTCCGGTGCACGATTTCGAGAAAGGGATCTACTTCGAAGGGTGCCTTCCCATCGAGGTGATGGCGGAGCGCGGGAGAGAGACCCTGCGGCACGGGCCGTTGAAGCCGATGGGCCTCGCCGATCCGCGCACCGGGCGCCCGCCCTGGGCCGTCGTGCAGCTGCGCCAGGACGACCTGGCGAAGGAGCACTACAACATCGTCGGGTTCCAGACGAAGCTGAAGGTCGGCGAGCAGCAGAGGATCTTCCGAAAGATCCCGGGGCTGGAAAACGCCGTCTTCGTCCGCTACGGGATGCTCCACAGGAACACCTATATCCGCGCGCCGGCGCACCTGGACCGCTTCTGGCGGATGCGGCGGGAGCCGCGCATCTTCTTCGCCGGCCAGATCACGGGTGTGGAGGGGTACGTCGAGAGCGCGGCGACCGGGCTGGCGGTCGGGCTGACGATCGCGCAGCTGCTCGAAGGCAGGGAGCCGGTGGCGGTTCCCTATACGACCGCGATCGGGTCTCTGGCGCGCCACTGCTCGGAGCGGCCGCCGGAGAAGCCGTTCGAGCCGATGAACGTGACGTTCGGCTTGATCGAGGACACGTCGCACTCGCCGATCCG
The DNA here is from genome assembly GCA_963782815.1 of uncultured Acidobacteriota bacterium. Classification (GTDB taxonomy): domain Bacteria; phylum Acidobacteriota; class Thermoanaerobaculia; order UBA5066; family Gp7-AA6; genus JAWOLE01. Next base: position 34,766 of record CAWALG010000018.1, read on the forward strand.
CGACAAGGCGGCGCGGCGGAAGATGATGGTGGAGCGCGCGTTGGCAGCGATCGGAGAATGGAAAGAGCAGATCGAGGCTCGGCAGGAGGTTGTGCGGTGAACGTCGCCGGGGCTCTGTCAGCGCCCTCACCCCGCCCTGCCGGCCGCTCGCTTCGCGAGAAGCGTGGCCTTCGGCCACGGCCGGCGCTGAAGGAAGGCGAGGGGACCCCTCGCGCTCCCGCGGAGGGAGAGGGAGGAGCTTCGCCTCACGCCTTACGCCTCACGCCTTACGCCATGGTGAGCTGGGAGGACATCGCTGCGGCAGGGCGGCGCCTCGAGGGGGTCGCGATCCGGACGCCGGTGCTTCATTCGCGGCAGTTCGACGAGGAGGCGGGGGCGTCGGTCTTCTTCAAGGCGGAGAACTTCCAGCGGGCGGGCGCCTTCAAGTTCCGCGGCGCTTACAACAAGATCAAGACGGAGATGGAGCGGCGGAGCTTCTCCGAAGTCGTCGCCTATTCGTCGGGCAATCACGCGCAGGCCGTGGCGCTCGTGTCGAAGCTTCTGAATGTCAGGGCCACGATCGTGATGCCGAAGGACGCGCCCGCATCCAAGCTCGCCGCCACGCGCGGCTACGGCGCCGAGATCGTCCTCTACGACCGCTACACGGAGAGCCGCGACGAGATCGGAGAGAAGCTCGTGCGCGAGCGCGGCGCGCTCCTCGTGCCGCCGTTCGACGACGACCTGATCATGGCCGGCGCGGGCACGGCCACCGCGGAATTGATGGAAGAGGTGCCGGATCTGGATTTCCTCCTCGTCCCCGTCTCCGGCGCGGGCCTGATCGCGGGCTCGGCGACGGCGGCCAAACACCTGCGGCCGGAAATCACTGTCTACGGCGTCGAGCCGGAGACGGCCAACGACACGGCCCTCTCGCTCGCGAAAGGGGAGCGGGTCTCCATCGGCGTCCCCCGCACGATCGCCGACGGCCTGCAAGTCCCGAGCCCCGGAAAGCTCACGTTTCCGGTCGTTCAGAAAACCGTCGAGGCCATCCTGCTCGTATCCGACGAAGAGATGATCGAGACGCTCTGCTGGATGCTGGAGAGGATGAAGGTCTTGGTCGAGCCCTCCGGCGTCGCCGGCGCCGCGGCCGTTCGCCACAAGAAGGCCGATTTCTCCGGCTCGCGCGTGGGCGTGATCCTCTCGGGAGGGAACCTCGACCGGGAGAGGCTCGCCGGGTTTCTCTCCCGGGCAGCGACGGCATGAAGCGGCGCGGGCTTTGGGTCCTGCCGGCCCTGGTCTTCTCCGGGCCGGCGCTCTTCGCGCACGATTTCTGGATCGAGCCTTCGAGCTTCCATCCGGCGGCCGGCTCGGAGCTCTCCGTGTCGCTGCGGGTGGGGGAGCACTTCCGGGGCGATCCGGTCCCGCGCGACGACCAGCGGATCGTCCGGTTCGTCCTTGTTTCCGCCGCCGGCGAGACTCCGATCGGGGGCCTTCCCGCGACCGACCCCGCGGGACTCGTGCGGGTTTCTTCGCCGGGCTTCGCCGTCATGGCATATCGCAGCAACCGGAGCCCGATCCTGCTCGAGGCGACGAAGTTCGAAAAGTATCTCGCCGACGAGGGATTGGAACGGGTGCTGGAGGCGCGAGCCGCGCGGGGGGAGCGGGGAGCGCCGGGCAAGGAGGTCTACTCGCGCTGCGCCAAGTCTCTCGTCGCGGTCGGCGCGACGGGGCAGGCGGGATTTGACCGCGTGCTGGGCCTGACGCTGGAGCTCGTCGCGGACGCCAGTCCCTTGAAGGCGCGTCCCGGCGGGAAGATGCCGTTTCGAATCCTCTACGAGGGAAAGCCGCTTGCCGGCGCCCTCGTCAAGGCGATCGCGCTGGACGATCCGGACAACACTCTCGCCGCGCGGTCCGACGCGCAGGGGCGCGTCACGTTCGTTCTCGCGCGCAAGGGCGTCTGGCTCGTCAAGGCCGTCCACATGGTGCCGGCGCCGCCCGAGACCCGGGCCGACTGGGAGAGCCTCTGGGCCTCGCTCACCTTTGAGATTCCCTGAAATGGCCGGCGTGTTCCCGCGATTTAGGTGCACCGTGAAGTCCGCGCGCATCGGTCTCGTCCTGCTCCTCGCGCTCATTTCGCTCGCCTGCCGGCGCGGCGCCGGCCCGGACGCGCAGGAGGCGCGCCGGTTCACCCTGAAGGGGATCGTGCGCGAGGTGGACGCGGAGCGGTCGCGGCTGACGGTCGAGCACGAGGCGATTCCCGGTTACATGCAGGGCATGACCATGCCCTTCCCGGTGAGGGACGACCCGCAGGTCCTGAGGCTGCTGCGCCCGGGGGACCGCATCGAGGCGACTCTCGTCGTCGAGAAGGAAAGCTACCGGCTGGAGAAGATCGTGACGCGCGGATTCGTGGGAACGCCGGCCGTTCCCGCCGTGTCGGCGCGCCCCACGGGCTCCGCCGGTTCCACGTTCGTCACTCCGGTTCCCAATCGCGGCGTCCAGGTCGGCGACACCGTGCCCGACTTCGCCTTGAAAGACCAGACGGGCTCGACGGTCCGGCTCTCGCAAATGCGAGGGGAGCCCGTGGCGGTGACCTTCGTCTACACGCGTTGCCCGGTCGCCACGGCCTGCCCGATGACGACCGCGAAGTTCTCGAAGCTCGACGCGATGCTCGCGAAAGAGAATTTCGGGCATCTCCTGGTCGTCACCGTGGACCCCGAGTACGACACACCTCAAGTGCTGGCCGAGTACGCGAAGAAGGCGGGCGCAGACCCGAAGCGCTGGAAGTTCCTGACGGGCTCACCCCAGGACGTCGCCCGCGTGGCATCGAGCTTCGGAGTCCTGTACTACCCCGAGCACGGCCAGATGATCCATTCCCAGGCGGTGGCGGTCCTGGACCCGCGGGGCCGTCTCGCGACGATCTACTATGGAGAGGAGTGGCAGCCGGAACACATCCTGAGAGACCTCGAGAACGCCCGAAAGGGTTGATGGAGAGAAGCAGATGAAGAAGACGCGGATCCTCGGTGCCCTGGTGTTCTGCGCGATCGCGGGTGTGGGCGTCGCGCTCTTTGCAGGCGATCAGCATCCGTCGGCGCTCTTCCTCGAGTATTGCGCCAAGTGCCATGGCAAGGACGGGACCGCCGACACGCCGAAGGGAAAACAGCTCATGGCGCGCGACTTCACCGACGCCGAATGGCAGTCCTCAAAGAAGGATGAGCAATTGATCAAGCAGGTGACGGCCGGCAGCGAGGACATGCCCGCCTTCGGCAAGAAGCTCACGAAGGAGCAGATCGAGAGCCTCGTCAAGAACGACGTGCGAGGCTTCGCCAGGAAGAAGTAGTCGATGCAGTGCGTCAGTGGTCAGCCTGAGCAGCTTCTCGGCATCCGGCGTGCGAAGGATCTGCTCTCGATCCTCGGACAACTCTCGACACCTCGAAAACTGAAGACTCCGGCTAGTACACCGGGTCCTCGAAGGAATAACCCGAGCACTCCCGCGAGCGTCTCGGGCCGGAGCCCGGTTTCCTTGAGCGGCCGCTCGTCGGCGATCGCGCACAGCTTGAACTTCGCGCCCGGCAGTTTCGCGGCGGCCGGCGAGAGGGAGAACTGCTGCGCGGCTTCCCAGAGCACGCGCCCCGAGAGGAGCTCCGCGCCGGCGCTCTTGACGAGACCCTGCAGCTCCACGTGCTGGGCGTAGTCGTTGATGCGGAAGAAATCGTGGCGGGCTCCCGACGGAGGCGCGATCGTGAAGTCCGGCCGTCGCGTCGTCATGAGGGCGCCCGAGAGCGGGGCGCGCGTGATCAGGAGGCACGGCTCCGCGTCGGCCTTCGCCGCCACGAGCGCGCCGACCCTCTTGGAGACGGCGTCGGAAGAATCGGCGGGCTCCGCCAATCCCACGGAGTCATCGCCCAACCTGACGAGGCCGACGAGGAGCGGCAGGACGACCGTCCGTCCCGCCTCCTCGAAGACCCGGCGGTCGATCCAGAGCCCCGGCCGGCGCTCCTTGAACTGCGGCGTCCCGCGCAGCGCGCGGAATGGGCGGAGTTCCATCGGCCGATTCTAGCAATCGGTCCCGTCCGCACGCGTCCCGGTTACACTTCTCCGCGATGATCTCGCTCTCGCGAGCAATCGCCGGTTTCATCGCGTACCTGGCCGACGAACGGCGCTTCTCTCCGGCGACCGTGCGCGCTTACCGGGGCGACCTCGATCGCTTCGCCGGCTTCTGGGAGAGCGAGTTCGCGCACCAGGAAGCGGCGCGGACTCCGCTGACCGCGATCGACACGTTGGCGGTGCGCTCGCACCTGGCGTCGCTCCATCGCGGCAACCTCGCCAACCGTTCCCTCTCGCGCCATCTCTCGACCCTGCGGGCGTTCTTCCGCTGGGCGTGCCGGGAAGGCCACCTGGCGAAGAACCCGGCCAGGGGCCTGCCCGCGCCGCGGGTTCCGAAGACGCTGCCGCGCGCCATGACGCTGGCGGACACGCAGATCCTGCTCGACGCCCGCGAGGAGGATTCCTTTCCGGAGCGGGAGCGGGCGCTCTTCGAGTTTCTCTACGCGACCGGACTGCGGGTCTCGGAGGCGGCGGGCCTCGATCTCTCGGACGTGGACTTCTCCTCGCGACTGGCGCGCGTCGTCGGCAAGGGGAGAAAGGAGCGCATCGTCCCGTTCGGCGAGGAGGCGGAGGAGGCGCTGCGCGATTACCTTCCCTCGCGCGCGGCGCGGCGCCGCGATGCCCACCGCGTGGGCGAGACCGGCTCCGACGGCGAGCCGCTCTTCGTCAACGCGCGCGGCGGAAGGCTGACCACACGCTCGATGGCGCGCCTGCTCAAGACGCGCCTGCGCGCGGCGGGCCTCCCGGCGGCCATCTCTCCCCACGCCCTGCGCCACACCTTCGCCACGCACCTGCTCTCCGCCGGCGCGGATCTGCGCGCGATCCAGGAGCTGCTCGGCCACGCGTCTCTCTCCACGACGCAGAAGTACACGCATCTGGACGCCGCGCGCCTGCGGGAGGTCTACCGCCAGGCCCACCCCAAGGCCTGAAGGAAATCGTGATTTGCGGAATCGCTCTCGTTGCCGCGATGCTCCTGGCTTCCCCCTCCCCGCGGGAGCGCGAGGGGTCTCCCCTCGCTTAACTTCAGCGCCGGCCGTGGCCGAAGGCCACGCTTCTCGCGAAGCGAGCGGCCGGCAGGCGTGAGGGCGCAACCAACGCCCACACAGCAATCCTCTGCGCTGTCCGTCTTGACCGAAATCGACCGCATCATCCGCGAAGGCTTCTGGGACCCGAAACTGAAGGGAACCGACTGGCCCGGCGCCGTCGCGCGCGCCGCCGAGGACTTGAAGCTCGCCAGGACCACGCCGGAGCGCGACCGCGTCTACGACCTTCTGCTCGCGACCCTTTCGGATTCCCACACCTTCCGCCTCCGCGCCGGGGCCCTTCCCGACCGCGGGTGGGGCACGGCGGGACTGCGCATCGGCCGGGACGGCGACGGCTACGCGGTCAAAGGGGTGATGCCGGGCTCCTCCGCCGAGCGGGCCGGCTTGAAGCTCGGCGACCGGATCCTCGCCGTGGACGGCAAGCCCTACGGCAGGAAGCGCGTGAACTTCCGCGACCTCTTCCTGGTCTTCGAAGGAGTCGCCGGCTCGTCGGTGGAAGTGAAGTGGAAACCGCTCGCCGGGGCGGATGCGCGGACCTCGCTCCTCGCGCGCAAGGCCGAGGAGCCGGGCGACACGCTCGTCTGGAAGAGCGCGCGAGTCCTCTCCCGCGACGGCAAGTCATACGGCTACGCGCGGCTCTGGGGAATGAGCGCGGAGACCGCGCTCGCGGTCGTGGACATGCTGCTCGACCGGAGCGAGACGGCACGCTCCCGGCCGCAGCTCTCGGGCTGGAAGGAGATCGAAGGATTTCTCCTCGACCTGCGAGCCGACGCGGGAGGCTACGACCCGAACATCCTGGCGACGTTCCTGCGCGGACGCTGGAGCGCCGGCGACTACTACGCGATTTCGCGGGAAGGACGTCACCTTACGCCGCCCGAATACAAGCCCCTGCCGATCGCGCTTCTCGTCAACTCCGCGACGGCGAGCGCCGGCGAGGCGCTGGCGCTGAAGTTCCGCCGGCACGCGATCGGCCCGATCGTAGGAGAGGCGACGGCCGGGATGGCGAGCGGCGGCGCCGACGCGCGCAAGCTCTCCGACGGCTCGACTCTCTGGCTCTCGGCATTTGCGATCGAGAGCCTCGACGGCCACTCCTACGAGGGGGAAGGAGTGCCGCCGGACGTCGTGGTCGCCGACCGGCCCCCGGCCCGTCCGGGCGAGGAGGAAGCGATCGTCGAGGCCGGCGCTCCGCGTCCTCGCAGAGCCGGCAGGCGTGGCAGGCGATCAGGCGTAGGTGTGGCCCCGAGTCTTGCACCTCCGCCTACCACCTACCGCCTCACGCCTCGCGACTCGAGGTAATTCTCTCTCCGATGCACGGAGAACAGCAGTGGCACTCGACGACGGTGGTCTGCGTGCGCCACAACGGCAGGGTGGCGATGGCCTCCGACGGGCAGGTCACGCTCGGCACGACCGTGATGAAGCAGGGGGCGGCGAAGATCCGCAGGTTGAAGGGGGGCGACGTCATCGCCGGGTTCGCCGGCTCCTCCGCCGACGCCTTCGCCCTCTTCTCCCGCTTCGAGATGAAGCTCGAGGAGCACCGCGGCAACCTCGAGCGCTCGGCCATCGAGCTCGCCAAGGACTGGCGCACCGACAAGATGCTCCGCCAGCTCGAAGCCCTCCTGATCGTGGCGGACAAGACGACGTCTCTCCTGATCTCCGGCACCGGGGACCTGATCTCCCCCGAGGAAGGCATCCTGGCGGTCGGCTCCGGCGGCCCCTACGCCCTCTCGGCCGCCCGCGCGCTCCTGAAGCACCGCCCCGACATGGCCGCCGCCGAGATCGCCCGCGAGTCCCTCCTGATCGCCTCCGCCATCGACATCTACACCAACGACCACATCACCCTGGAAGAAATCTGAGGGAATTGGTGATTTGTGATTGGTGATTAGTGATCGGGGGGCCGCCGGTCCGGCCAGGGCGGGCGGGGCCTCAAATCACCAATCGCAAATCACAAATCACAAATCTAGAATGATCTCATGGTCTTCCTGATGCCGGGAGAGAAGGCGCCGGCGGCGGCGGAGGCGGCGAAGAAGACGCCGGGGTCGCTGACGCCGCGCGAGATCGTCGCGGAGCTGGACAAGTTCATCATCGGGCAGAAGCGCGCCAAGAAGGCGGTGGCCGTGGCGCTGCGCAACCGCTGGCGGCGGCAGCAGCTCGAGCCCGAGATGGCGCGCGAGATCCTGCCGAAGAACATCCTGATGATCGGCCCCACGGGCGTCGGCAAGACGGAGATCGCCCGGCGGCTGGCGCGGCTGGCCGACGCGCCCTTCATCAAGGTCGAGGCGTCGAAATTCACCGAGGTCGGGTACGTCGGGCGCGACGTCGAGTCGATCGTCCGCGATCTGACCGAGGTCGCCGTGCAGATGGTCCGCGAGGAGAAAACGCTCGAGATCCGGGATCGCGCCCGCGCCCGGACAGAGCAGCGGTTGGTCGATCTCCTCCTGCCGGCCCTCCCCGAATCCGAGGCGGAGGAGACGCGGGCGAAGCTGCGCGGGCTCCTGCGCGACGGGAAGCTCGAAGACCGGATGGTGGACGTCGAGGTCGCCGACAAGACCTTCCCCTCCTTCGAGATCGTGACGAACCAGGGTGTGGAGGAGATGGACATCAACGTCAAGGAGATGCTCCCCGGGCTCTTCGGCGGCAAGAAGAAACGCCGCAAGGCGACGGTCGGCGAGGCGCGCGAGATCCTCCAGGCGGAGGAGGAAGGCCGCCTCGTGGACCCGGGCCAGGTCGCGCGGGAGGCCGTCGAGAGGGCGCAGTCGGCCGGCATCGTTTTCCTGGACGAGATCGACAAGGTGGCCGGCCGCGAGTCCGGAGGGCGCGGTCCCGACGTGTCGCGCGAAGGCGTGCAGCGGGACCTGCTGCCGATCGTCGAGGGGACCTCCGTCAACACGAAGTACGGCTTCGTCAAGACCGACCACGTCCTCTTCATCGCGGCCGGGGCGTTCCACGTCTCCAAGCCCTCGGACCTGATCCCGGAGCTCCAGGGGCGCTTCCCGATCCGCGTCGAGCTCGATTCGCTGACCGAGGAAGACTTCGTGCGCATCCTGACCGAGCCGGAGAACGCGCTCTTGAAGCAGTACCGGGCGCTTTGGGCGCCGAGACCGTGGATCTCACGTTTCCGAGGACGCCATCCGCGAAATCGCGCGGGACGCGGAGAGAGTCAACCGGTCGCTCGAGAACATCGGCGCGCGGCGCCTCCACACGATCATGGAGCGGCTGCTCGAGGAGATCTCGTTCGCGGGCCCGGAGAACGCGGGCCGGGCCATCTCGATCGAGGTCGACGACGTGCGCGCCGCGCTCGCCGATCTCGTCAAGGACGAGGACCTGTCGAGGTACGTGCTCTGACCGGGAATCGGAAATCGGAAATCGGGAATCGCGAGGATTGAACTTCGGGTCGCCACGGCCGTCCCGCTCTCATCGTTTCGCGACGGCTGGTCTTCTCCTTGCTGCCGGCCTGGCGCTGGCCGTGGGCTGCGGGAAGAAGGGAGACCCGCAGCCGCCGCTGCCGCGCGGTCCTCGCGCGGTCTCGGATCTCGCCGCCGAGCAGGAGGGGGGCGAGGCCGTTCTGACCTTTTCCTATCCCGACCGTCTTCTGACGGGCGAGCCGCTGACGGACCTGGAGTCGATCGAGATCTACCGCGTGCTCAATCCCTCGCCGGCTTTGTCGGCCGCGAAGCCGGCCGCGGCGGCGGGCGGCCCGAAGACCGACGAGGCTCCCGCAGCGGCCGCGCGCAAGGCCGCGATCGCCGTCCGGGCCGCGGAGCAGGCGTTCCTGCAGGGAGCCGAACGCATCTTCGCGCTGCCGCCCGCGGCCCTGGCGCAGCACACGCATGGCGCGTCGGTCGTGTACCGCGACGGCCTGGGGCCCCTGCTCAAGGATGGCAAGCTCCCCACGACCCTGGGCTACGCGGTGATCTCCGCGCGCCGCAACGGACAGAGGAGCCCGCTCTCCAACATCGCGATCCTCGCGCCGGACGTCCCTCCGGGCGCGCCCGTCATCCTGGCCGTGACCCCGGAGCAGGGGCGGATCTGTCTCGAGTGGCTGCCGCCCGCCTCGGACATGCTGCTCAGAGCCGTCCAGGTCGGAGGCTATTTCGTCTACCGGCGCGTCCTGCCGGAGGAAGAGTACGAGACCCCGTTGAACCCCAAGCCGGTCACGGGCACGGCCTACGTGGACGCGGGCGCTCCCTACGGACAGCTCTTCTACACGGTCCGCGCGATCCTGCCCAACAAGCCGAAGGTCGAAGGCGCGCCGGCGGAGGAGGTGGCTGTGGATTACCGGGACATCTTCCCGCCCGCGCCCCCCGCGCGCCTGGACGCGCTCCCCGAAGCGGGTCTCGTGCGCCTGGTCTGGGACCCGGTGGCGGCCCCGGACCTCGCCGGCTACATCGTCTTCCGCGCCGAGGGAAACGCGGAGCCCGCGCGTTTGAACGCCGAGCCGATGAAGGAGAGTTTCACGACCGACACCTCGGCAAAACCCGGCCACCGCTACCGCTATACCGTGCGTGCCATAGACAAAGTCGGCAACATCAGCGGGCCGAGCCCCGAGGCCGTCGCGGAACCACTTTGAGAGAACTGTCATCCCTTTGCCGGTTCTCTGTCATCCTGAGCGCAGCGAAGGATCTGCCCTCTCGGTCGGCGAGGGAGAGCAGATTCTTCGTCGCTTCGCTCCTCAGAATGACAATGGAAGGTGAATGACTCTTCCAACCCGCTTCGTGAAGATGGCCGGCGGCGGCAACGACTTCCTCCTCTTCGAGGCGGACGGTCGTCCCCTCTCCGAGCAGGAGCGGCGCCGGATCGCGCTCCTTTGCCGGCGAGGACTGTCCGTCGGCGCCGACGGCGCGCTCTTCGTGTCGGGGAGCGAGCCGGGGCGCATCCGCCTCGATTACTTCAACGCGGACGGCGGCCTCGCGTCCTTCTGCGCCAACGGCACGCGCTGCGCCGCGCGCTACGCGGTGACGCGCGGCCTCGTCGAAGGACGGGAACCGGTGATGGAGACGGGCTGGGGTTTGATTCCGGCGCGCGTCGAAGGCGCGAGCGTGAGGCTGCGTCTGCCGGCGCTGGCCGTTCCGGGCGGACCCGTGGCCATCTCCGGCGAGGGGCTTCCTCCGGAGGCGACCCCCATCGACGTCGGGGTCCCGCACCTGGTCGTCTTCGTTCGCGGCGATCTCGATTCGCTTCCGATCGGCCGCCTCGCTCCGCCGCTGCGCCGCCACCCCGCGATGCCCGACGGGGCGAACGTCAATTTCGTCGAGGTCGCCGGGCCCGGGAGCATTCGCGTGCGGACGTACGAGAGGGGCGTCGAGGGCGAGACGCTCGCCTGCGGATCCGGCGTCGTGGCATCCGCGATCGTCGCGGCGCGCCTGGGTCTCGTCTCGCCGCCCGTCGTCTGCGCGACGAAGAGCGGCGCCGCGTTCACGGTGGATTTTTCCGAGCGCGACGGCAGGATCGTGGACGCGAAGCTGACGGGAGACGCCCGTGAGATCTACGCGGGGCAGTTGAACGCGGAAGCGTGGGAGGAGTGACATGAAGCGAATCCCGTTCGGATCGGCGGAGGCGCCGCCGCGGCCCTCGAAGATCGTCGCCGTGGGGAGAAACTACCGCGAGCACGCGAAGGAGCTCGGCAACGTCGCGCCCGAGGAGGAGCCGCTCCTCTTCCTCAAGGCTCCGTCTGCCCTGGTCGTGGGCGGAGGCGACATCGTGCTCCCGCCCGAATCCGCGCGCGTGGACTACGAGGGGGAGCTCGCGCTCGTCATCGGCCAGACGATCAAGCGCTGGCCGCAGGAACGGTGGCTCGACGCCCTCGCCGGGGTCTGCTGCGCCAACGACGTCACCGCCCGCGACCTCCAGAAGAAAGACGGCCAGTGGGCCCGCGCGAAGTCCTTCGACACGTTCTGCCCGATCGGCCCCGAGATCGTCGCCGGCCTCGACCCCTCGGACCTCGCGATAGAGACGCGCGTCAACGGCGCCGTCAAGCAGTCCTCGCGCACCTCCGAGATGGTCTTCTCTCCCGCCTTTCTCGTCGCCTACGTCTCGCGCATGATGACGCTCTTCCCGGAGACCTGATCCTGACCGGCACGCCGGCCGGCATCGGCCCCCTCGCCCCCGGCGACGTGGTGGAGATCGAGATCGAGGGAGTCGGGACCTGCCGAACCGCGTTTCGAGAAGGGCGAGCGGGCAGAGCGGGGCCACGATGAAGCCGTGGCGCTAGGCGCCTGCCGGAATCGGCGGCCCGGCTCTCCGCCTGCCGCGCGACGTTCGCGAGGTGGCCCGCCGCGGCGCCTGCTATTCCTGGGGTTGAGGCTTGCGCAGTTATCCCCTCCTCGGCGAGGGCGCGCATTTCGATGGCGCAGGGCCACGCGCTCAAGACGCGGGGGCGGCATGAGCTTCTTCGGGTTCGACCCGACTACGCCTGATTCCTCGAGGGCGTCCGGCAGCCACGCCATCAGGGGCCACGGTCGCGCTCGAAGTGCCGAAGAACCAGGAACACGCGCTGTACACTGTACCAGACCGGCTACACGCTCGCGCCGCGAAGGTCGTCGTGATCGAGCGCCTCGGCTGGCAGACTACCTCGCCGCTTCGTTCCAAGGACGCCCGTCCGACGACCCGCATCAGAGGTGTCCTGTGCCTTTCGGAATTTCGTCCGACGACGATGACGCTGCTCGCTCCCGCTCTTCAGGTCGCCTTTCGACGCTTTGGGCAAGCCTCGTCGGGTGGGCGATCGCGCGGCTCTTTACCCGGGACCTGGAGCAGTTTGAAGATGGAGTCTGTGGGTCGGCCTGCGTGATGATGCTGCGTACGCTCATCCTACGTCGCCGCGTCGGCCGGGCGCGAAATCTCGGGCCCGCTTGCTCCTCGGCATCAGTTGCTCGTGCTCGTCGGGTCGCTCCTGCGCCGGGTCTCGGGCAAGCGCCGCGCCGACCTTCCCGCAGCCGAATCGCACCGTGCCTGGCTTCGTTACTCGCCGCGGCCGGCGTGACGCATCTTTGCGGCGCAGTGCGGCTCGCTCGCTCAGCCGCTTTGGGCGACGGATTACCTGGCGGTCTGGGGCTTGAAGGCGAAGACCATCTTCCTGTCGGGCGGCATTCCGGCGCGCTCTTCCATGACCCCCGACCGTATGGAGCCACCCGGAGTATCCCCTTCTTCTTCCGCTCTCTTGGCGTCGCTGGCGGTCTCGATCGCGACAGTTTGACGATCGGGCGCTCAGCCTGCTCTACTCGGCGTTCCAACTCGCGACGACGCTGGCGGTTTTCGGGTTCCTCGCGCGCCGAGCCGGCCCTCGCGGCGCCGGTGGCCGGACTTCTCACCGCTGATTCATTCCCCTCTACCAACCCAGCAACGCCGGAACGGGGGACATCCCCTGCGCTTTCGGCTTCGTGCTGCTCTGGCACGGCGTATCTCGACGTGCTTGCGGCGGACCGGCCGGCCGCAAGAGACTGTCTCCTCTGGCGCGCTCTTCTGTGCGGCGACGAAGCCGGAGGGAAGGCTCTTCGTCGTCGTGCGCGCTGCTCTGGGTCTTTCCTGCGCTCCGGCCGGCGTCGGGCGAGGCTTCCTCTTGCCGCTCATTCGCCTGCTGGCTCCTCTGGCGCTGCAGCGCTGCTGTCACGTGGACTCGGGCAGACGTGCATCGTCGGGACATGGATCTCACTCTGCTGCGCCACTGGGACTCGTGGTGGCCGCGTGTCCTCGAGGCTGCTTTCGTATATCGCTCAGACCGAGCTCGTGGCCGCCGCCGTTCCTCTCGTCGCGCTCTCTTGCCTTGTTTGGAGCGACAGTCCCGGTCCCGCCGATCGCCCTTCTCGGTCCTGATCGCCCAGGTCGTCTGCTACGTTGTGTTCCTGTCGCTGTCGGCGTTCAGCGCCGAGTGGCTCATCGAAGCCTCCCTTGGCGCGATTGATAAGCGCGCTGGTTCCGCTGGCGCTGTTGGTGGCCGGTGCACGCTTGGGAGAACAATCCTGCTTCGAGAGCGGTGGTGGGCAAAGACACGGCGAACGTCAGCGCGCCTGATCCGCTCCGCGTGCGAACGAATCTGGGCCCGTTCTTCGGATTCAAGGTCCTGACTTCGTTGGAGGAAGCTGGAATCTCACAGCTCATCCAGGAGCGTTGCCGGCAGGCCGCCGAAGGCGCCGGAGGACATCAAGATCAGGACGTCCCCGGCGCGAGCGTTTTGTCGGAGGAACTCCGGGATTTCGGAGATCGAATCCGGGGCGAAGGCCGGCTTGCCGGCCTCGGCGAACCGGCGCACGAGCGCCGCGCGGTCGAGCACGGTCTCGGGGGTCAGGCGCTTCGCGTGGAAGACGGGAGCGATGACGAGCGCGTCCGCTTTGCCGAAGGCGCGGGCGTAGTCCTCCTCGAAGATCTTGCGGCCGGCCGTGTTCGAGCGGGGCTCGAAGAGCGCCCAGAGGCGGCGGCCCGGCCAGCGCTCCCGCGCCGCTTCGAGCGTGCCGGCGACGGCGGTCGGATGGTGCGCGAAGTCGTCCACGACGAGGATGCCGCGGGCTTCGCCCTTGACTTCGAGCCTCCGCCGCACTCCCGCAAAGCGCGGCAGGGCAGCGTCGATCTCTTCCACCGACAGGCCGAGGCCGCGCGCGAGCGCGATCGCGCCGAGAGCGTTGCGGAGGTTGTGCCGGCCCGAGAGCGGCGAGCGCAGGCGGCCGGCGGCTTCTCCATGCTCGAGCAGCGTGAAGTCCGTTCCGGCTGGATGGTCTTCGACGTCCCGCGCCGAGATATCCGCCCCGGAGTCCGCGAGCGACACCCTCGTCACGGGCGCTCGGGCCCGCGAGAGCGACTCGCCGACCCGGTCGTCGTCCGCATTGGCCACGATCGAGCCTTCGGGCGGCACGAGCGCGACGACCTGTCTGAAGGCTTCGAGGACGGCGGACAGATCCGGGTACAGGTCCGCGTGATCGAACTCGATGTTGCCGACGAAGAGGTGCCGGGGCTCGTAATGGAGGAATTTCGGCCCGCGGTCGAAGAAGGCGGCGTTGTACTCGTCCCCTTCGAGCACGACATGCGGCCCTCCTCCCCGGCGGTACCCCCGCCCGAGGTTCTTCATCTCTCCCCCGACCAGGAAGCTCGGGTCGCGGCCGGAGTCGAGGAGCAGCCAGGAGAGGAGAGCCGAGGTGGTCGTTTTGCCGTGAGTGCCCGTGATGACGATCGAGATTTTTCCGGGAAGGAGGTACTGGCGCACCGCCTGTGGCAGCGAGAGGACAGGCAGCCCCCGCCGGACGGCCTCCGCCGCTTCGGGGTTGTCGCGCGTGGCGGCGTTGCCGACGATCATGGCGTTGCAGTCGGCGGGGACGTGGTCGGCTGAAAAGCCCCGGAAGAGAGGGATTTGCAGGGATTCGAGGAGCGTGGACATCGGAGGATAGAGCTCGCCGTCACTGCCGGTCACCTGGTGTCCCGCCTCCACCAGCAGGGCTGCCAGAGGCACCATGGCAATCCCCCCGATCGGCGCCATGTGGAACTTCAAGTCCGGCCTTTTCTGCTCAAATCGCTCGCCCGATCAACGAAAACGCCCGTTCTCTCCCCTTTTATGGAAATATCCGTCGGCTGGAGGGAGTTTGACCCAGACGTCATACTAAGACAGGAGGAGTCGGAAATGCGTCACATCTCTAAACTGGCTTGCCTCGCCTTGTCGGCCGTGTTCGCGGCCGGGATCGCGCAGGCCCAGGCGAAAGCTCCCGAAGCAAAGGCGCCGGCCAAGTCCGCCGCCGATGCCAAGAAAGCCGCCGTCGCGGCTCCCAAGATCGAGGTCATTCCCGAGACGCGCGACGAGGGAATCGTCCCCAAGGGAAAGGTCATCGAAACGACCTTCCTCGTCAAGAACCACGGCGGATCGGACCTGGTGATTTCCGACGCGCGGCCGGGTTGCGGTTGCACGGTGGCCTCCTTCGACAAGGTCATCAAGCCCGGCGCCGAGGGGAAGGTCCAGACGTCGGTCGACACCAAGAGCTTCTCCGGGCCGATCTCCAAGTCCGTGCTCCTCGTCTCCAACGATCCCGAGCGCGGGCAGATCAACCTCTTCATCAAGGCGACCGTCAAGCCCTTCGTGGACATCCTCCCGCAGCCCTACGTCCGGCTCTCGGTCGTCAAGGGGGACACCGACGCGCGCGACGTGATCATCGTCTCGGAAGAGAAGTCGTTCAAGCCCGCGATCGCCGAGGCCGCGCAGCCCTACGTCAAGGCGGACATCTCGCCGGCCGGCGAGAAGGACAAGCTGCCGGGCCATCCGGGCGAGCAGTACAAGCTGCACATCCTCGTGACGGCCGACGCGCCGGAGGGGCTCATCAACGCTCCCATCCGCATCACGACGGGCGTTTCGCAGCAGCCCAACATCGAGATCCCGGTCTCCGGGATCGTGCGCGCCCGGGTCTCCGTCACGCCGGTCATGGTCAACTTCGGCAACTTCACGGCGGGCAAGGACCCGATCACGCGCAACATCGTCGTGACCAACAACAAGCCGGGCAGCCCGATCAAGGTGACGAAGGCGGAGGTCTCGATCCCCGGCTTCTTCACCGACGTCGTTCCGACGCAGGAGGGGGTCTCCTACACGGTCGTCGTCAAGGCCGGCAACAAGATCAAGAAGGGGACGCTCGAAGGCACGGTCAAGCTCTACACGACCGACAAGGAGAAGGCCATCATCGAGCTCCCGCTGCGCGGCGAAGTCCTGTAAGAAATCGACTCATCCTGTCAGAGACGCCCCGGCGAGAGCCGGGGCGTTTTGTTTTCCGCGAGCGAGCACCGACGAGGGGCGGGCGGGCGCAAGGCCCGCCCCTTGTATGTTCAGGACCAGGTTATGGGACTCGCTCCGGCGGGGAGGCCGACCGCCCCTGAGGCCTTTGAGCCTGTACGTAGATCGGCCCCCCGCCCTCTTCTCCGATGCCGAAGAGAATCCGAGGCCTTTGAGCCTGAATTAGCAAGGTCGGCAGGAGACGGTTACAGGGTCGGGGAGCCGGAGAGGGCATCGTAGCCGAAGGAGGTTTTGATGCTCAAGGTGGACACGTGCGGGATTGATGTGGGATCCAAGGAGTTGGTGTTGACGCTTCGTCGGGAAGGGCAGAGCGATCCGGCTCGCAGAAGTCCCTAACACAGAAGGGGGGCGAGGTGCGGTGTGCCGGTATCTGCAAAGGCCCGGGCACCTGGTGCGGGTGTGCCTGGAGTCAACGGGTAACTACGGGCTGGATCTGGCCATGGACCTGGATGCGTGTGGCGGGGTGGAGGTGATGGTTGCCAATCCGAGAGCAGTACGCCGATTTGCTGAGGCCCTGATGACTCGCAACAAGAGCGACCAGATCGACGGGGATCTGCTCGAGCAGTTTGCCGCCCGGATGCCCTTTACGCGCTGGCAGCGGCCCGAACAGACCGCGCTGGAGCTGAGAGGAATCTCCCGGCGAATCAGGACCTTGACCGACGCCTCCACCATGGAGAAAAACCGTCTCCACGCCGCCAAAGCCTCAAGAACAACCTCGGCCATCGTCCGCCGCGATATCCAAGAGACCATCACCCGGCTTCAACGCAGCCTCACACGCTTGACCAAGGAAGCGCTCAAAATCATCGCCAGCACCCCGCAGCTGCAGAAAAACTTCGATCTCCTGCTCACCGCCAAGGGCATCGTCGCAACAGCGCCATCCGAATCCTCGGCGAGCTCGCCGTCCTCCCCCAGGATATGGACGCTCGCCAGAAGGTCGCCCATGCCGGCCTGGATCCTCGACATCAGACCTCCGGCACCTCGGTGGAAAGAAACCCCGCATCACCAAGGCCGGAACAAGTACCTCCGATCCGCCCTCTTCATGCCCGCCCTCTGCGCCAGACGCCATAGCCCCCACCTGAAGGCCTTCGCCGAGCACCTCAGAGCAGAGGCAAAGAACCCATGCAGATCGTGGTCGCCCTTATGCGCAAACTCCTCGTCGGCATCTCGGCCATGATCAAAAACCAACAGCCCTACGAGGGCACAAAACTCTTCCGCCTCCCTTGATCAGCAAATTACCCCTTGCATCCCCAACAGAGAATCTACGGCGCGGGGGCGCGACGAGAGCTCCGGGAATCGTTCCGTGGGGGAGAGGCTTTCGGTCCCGCCCCCGGGTCGTAACGGGAAGGGGCGGGCGGCCGCAAGGGCCGCCCCTACGGCGTGTGAAGCCCGACGAGGGCTCCGGGTCCGTGCCGTAGGGGCGGGCCTTGCGCCCGCCCGCCTCCGGTTGGTTCTCTACGAGACGCGCGTGATTTTTTCCAGGATGTCTTCTTTCCACGTATAGCGGAGGCGCTTGCGCCCTTTCGCGGCGTTCTTCTGGAGGGCGTAGCCGTAGAGAAGGGGGAGCGCGACGGAGGTCTCGACGAAGGCCATCTCGTGCGTGGCGGTCTTCGAGACCTTTCCCCAGGAGGTCGCTTCCGAGAGCGTGGATCCGCCGAGGCCGCCCCAGTGCGGGGCGTCCGTCGTGACCTGCAGCGCGTACTTGTGGCCGCCGGTGTCGAGGCCGAAGATGTAGGACATGACGATCGAGTCGTTGATGTAGTTCTTGGGCACTCCGCCCGAAACGTACACGGCCGCCGTCGCCGGGCTGTGAACCACGATCTGCGTCAGCTCGTAGTTGTCGCGGATCGAGGAGATCGTGAAGGGCTCCTTCCCCGCCTTCCGGAAGCGGTGGTAGTGCTCGGTCAAGCCGATGCCGATCGAAGAGTCGTTCAAGGCCGGCACGAAGAGCGGGACGCCGTTTCTCCCGCAGGCGCCGAGGATGGACCCCTTGTCGCCCTTCGCTTTTTCGGCGAGGAGCGCCAGGAACGCGCGCGAGGAGAGCCTGCCCGGAGCGAGCGTGTCGGCGAAGCGCGAAACCGCCAGGTCCGTCTCCCAGTATTTCTCCTCGTCCATGAAGGTGTCGTAGAGGCGGTCGATGTAGAGGTCGCGCAGTTCCCGGTCGTCGGCGTCGGCGCTTCCGTGGTAGTGGCGGCCGCCGCGGACCTGGTAGAAGTCCTGCGAGATGATGGCCCCCGTCGAGACGACGACGTCCACCATGTTCCCCTCGATCAGATCCACGATCACCTGGCGCATGCCCGCCGCGATGAGCGATCCCGCGAGTCCCAGCAGGATCGTCGGGCGCTGCCGGTCCCTGAGCATCCCTTCGAAGACCGCGGCGCACTTTCCGAGCGCCCGCGCCTGGAACGAAGCTTCGCGGTAGGAGTCGAGAAGCTCCGAGACGGTCGTGCCGCGCCGGATCTTTACCGGCGTCGTCGGCTTGCCGAGGAGCGCCTTCTTGCGTTTCCTGTCGACGCCGACCGCGGCTTCGTGCGTGTACTCGCGGGCGCTTCCCGCGCGCCGGGCTTTGTTTCTCTCCATGTCTGAGGACCTCCGGAAAGAATGCGGTACGCCGCCATCGCGGCCGCGTAGCCGGAGTCGATGTTGACCGTCGTGACTCCGTTGGCGCAGGACGTCAGGGCCGAAAGCAGCGAAGCGAACCCCTGGAGCGAGGCCCCGTAGCCGCCGGAGGTCGGAACGGCGATGAGCGGGCGTCCCACGAGTCCCGCGATGACGGTGAAGAGCGACGCCTCCATGCCGGCGACCGCGATGACGACGTTCGCCTTCTCGATCTCCTCGAGCCGCGAGAGGAGGCGCAGCACGCCGGCGACGCCGACGTCGGGGACGAGCGTGGAAGAGACGCCGAGATACTCCAGCGTCGCGCGCGCCTCCTCCGCGACCGCCGTGTCGGCGGTTCCGCCCGTGACGACGGAGACCGTCCCCTCCAGGCGGCGCATCGGTTTTCCCACCGAGAGGTGGAGCGTCCCGGAACGGGGGTCGTACCGGGCGCGGCCCGGGAGCGGCGCGACCGACACCTCTTCCCACTGCTCCGGCGACAGCCGCGTGACGAGCACGTCGTGGGCCCGCGCGAGCTGACGGCAGATCTCGACGACCTGCAAGGAAGTCTTCCCCAGGGCCAGCACGACCTCGGGAAAGCCGACGCGGCGCATCCGATCGAAATCGAGCGTGAAGTCCTGTTGCACGCCCGGGATCATATCCGGGACACGGGACTCGGGACACGGGACTCGATCGAGCACGACGCAGTGTTTCTTCGGTTCCGAGTTCCGAGTCCCGAGTCCCGAAAACTGACTTGAACGCTAGTCTGCCGAAGCGGTACGTTGCCGCTTCTTCGATGGCTCTTTGACTCGTCTGGCAAAGGGAAGCGGGTGAGAATCCCGCGCGGCCCCCGCCACTGTCACCGGGGACGCCCCGGGCAACAAACCACTGGACGCGTCGGATCGAGAGGTCGCGCGTCCGGGAAGGAGCCCGGCAAGCGGAGGATCCGGAAGCCAGGAGACCTGCCGGACGAAAACGCTTCTCGGTCGGGGCACCGGAAAGGGCGCGCCTTCGAATTCCCGCGGGCGCGGGGATCCTTTTCGAGCCCCCCGAGATTTTTCGTCTCGTCGAACGGGAGGTTCGAATGACGACCGCGGTTGCGCTCATCCTCCTCGGTGCTCTTTCCCGGCGGCTGTCGGCCGTTGCCGCGGCCCTGGCGGTGCTCGCTTCTTCTTCCCCCTCGATCCTGCGGGCCCAGCAGCCGGCGCCCGTGTCCGAATCGGTCGTCGTGACCGCGACTTCGCAGCCCGACGAGGAGAAGCGAGTCGGGTCGGCCAGCACCGTCATCACCCGCGAGCAGATCGAGAAGAGCGGCAAGACCCTCGTGCTCGAACTGCTCCGTTCGGTGCCCGGCCTGGACGTCGTGCAGTCAGGAACGCCGGGCTCGTTGACCTCGATCTTCACCCGCGGAACCAACTCCACGCAGACGCTCGTGCTCGTGGACGGCGTTCGCATGAACTCCCCGTATTTCCCGGGCTACGACTTTTCGGCCATGACGACGGAAAACGTGGAGAGAATCGAGATCGTTCGCGGTCCGTTCTCGGCCCTCTACGGGTCCGACGCGATGGGGGGCGTCGTGCAGATCTTCACGAGGAGCGCCGCGCAAGGAATGTCCGGCCGCGCCACCGGCGAGGCGGGCAATCAGGGCCAGGGCCAGGGCTCCGCCTTCCTCTCGGCGGGAGAAGGACCCTTTTCCGCGACCGGCAGCTTCCGTTACGCCGCGTTCGATGGCGAACGCCCGAACACCGACTGGAGACAACGCAACGGCTCAGCCGGCCTCGAAGCGCGCCTGCCCGGAGGCGGCCGCGTCGCCGTCGAAGGGTCCGTCCTCGACGGCGAGGTCGGCAACCCGGGTCCGGTGGGCGCCCCGAGCACCGCGCGCGGATTCTTTCGCGAGGAGCGGCTCGCGGTCCCGGGGAGCTTTCCGCTTTCCGGCGCGAACCGTCTCGACGTCCTGCTCGCGGACGTGCGGTCGAAGCCCGCCTATCGCGATACCGACGGCGGATTCTCCTCCCGGACCGACGCCGAGACGCTGCAGGCGCGCATCTCGGACACGGCGAAGATCGGCGCGCATTCCCTGACGGTTCTCGCTTCCTGGGAGCGCTGGAAGGTGGATGACGCGAGCAACTTCGGAACGAATCTCGACGGGCAGCGGACGACCCTCTGGGGCGCCGGCGCGCAGGACACGGCGACTCTGGGCCCCGTGACCGTTACGGCAGGAGTGCGCTTCGATCACCACTCGGCGTTCGGCGACGCGTGGAGCCCCCGAGGGACGATCGCCTGGCTTTCTCCCGGTTCGCTCTGGAAGGTACGGGTGTCGGGCGGCGGCGCATTCCGGGCCCCCACTGTCGGCGAGCTCTATTACCCCTTCGTCGGCAACCCGGACTTGAAGCCCGAGCGCGCGGTCTCCTGGGAGGCGGGGGTCGAGCGTTACGTCGCCGGCGGCCGCGCCGAGGTGTCCCTCTTCTGGAACGACCTGAAGGACTTGATCGTCTTCGACTTCGCGGAGTCGAAGAACTTCAACGTGGGCCGGGCGCGGACGCGGGGCGTCGAGGTGGGCTGGCGGCAGGAGGTTCTGGCCGGGCTTTCCGCGGACGCGACCTATACCTATCTCGACGCGCGCAACCGTGTCACCGACACCCCCCTCGTTCGCCGCCCCCGCCACCGCGCGGCGCTGGGCCTGGACTGGAGCCCTCTGACCGGCTTCGACATCCTGCCGCGCGTCCTGGTCGTGGGGAAACGGCCCGACGGAGATCCGCTGACGGGCCGTCCGGTGGAAGACCCGTCCTACCTTCGGTTCGACATCGCCGCGCGCTGGCAGGCGACACCGCTTCTCGCGCCCTACGTGCGTCTGACGAATGCCTTCGATCGCGAGTACGATGAGGCGGCGGGATATCCGGCCGCAGGCAGACTCGTTGCGGGAGGCCTCGAAGTGAGGTTCTGATGCCGCGCATCACGAAGGTCTACACCAGGACGGGCGACGACGGGACGACGGCCCTGGGCGGCGGCGGGCGGGTCGCCAAGGATTCGCCGCGCATCGAAGCCTACGGCACGGTGGACGAGTTGAACAGCCAGATCGGCCTCGCGCTCGCGAGCGGCGTCAACGACGAGATCGCCGGCCCCCTGCGCTCGATCCAGAACGATCTCTTCCACCTGGGCTCCGATCTCTGCGTTCCGGAGGCGGAGAAGGAGCGGCGGCCCGTACCCGCGATCGAGGAGCGCCACGTGGCGGGGCTCGAGAGCCTCATGGACCGCCTCTCGGAGGAGCTGCCGCCGCTCGAGAACTTCGTCCTGCCGGGAGGCACGCCCGGCGCCGCGCAGCTCCATGTCGCCCGGACCGTCTGCCGCCGCGCCGAGCGGCTCGTCGTCGCGCTCGCGCGCCGCGAAAGCGTGGGAGCCCACACCGTCCGGTACCTGAACCGCCTCTCCGACGCCCTCTTCGTGATGGCCCGCCACGAGAACAAGCGCCGGGGAATCCCCGACATCCTCTGGAACAGCCGCGCCTAGACCGTCGCTCCGCGCTTGCGCAGGATCTGCGCCTTCGGCGCACCGGCGTGCGACTCGGCCGGATGCGGCCTCGATCGCTCGCCTGATCCCGCGCAAACGCTACGCTCCCGCGGCGCGAGGCTCCTCCCCTCTGGGAGACTCCTCGCGCCGCGAGCGCCGGCGACAACCCGGTGGTCAAGTGGAGTGTCGCTGGCAATGGGGTCTCCACAAAGCAAGTTCGACTCTCCAACTCGCAAGAAGTGACAGAATTGGCACCTTCGTCGAGGAGGAGAGGCATGAACAGACGGCTTGGGACCCTGCTTCTGGGTATGAGCCTGATGTGGATGGGCTGCAAGAGCTCCGGCTCCGCGGCCGGCGCGGGGGCTCCGCCCGCGGCGCCCAGTCCGGCGCCCGCTCCGCCGGCCCCGGTCGTGATGCCCCCGCCCGCGCCCGCCGCGCCGTCGGCCGCCGCTCCCGCGCCGCCGCCCCGGCCCTACCAGGACATCCTGAAGTTGAAGCAGGCGGGCCTCTCCGACGAGTTCCTCCTGAACAAGATCCGCACGGAAAACGTCCCTTACCAGTTGACGACGCCGGAGATCGTGGAACTGCGCAACGCCGGAGTCTCGGAGACGGTCGTGCAGGCGATGATGCGATCGGGCCAGCCTCCGGCCGCGACGAGCGGAATGGAAGTCGCCCGCAAGGCCGAGTTCTCGGGCCTCGTGCGCGTGGGCAAAGGCTTTCTCGGTCTCGGCACGTCGGCCAAGAAGGTCGGGCGGCTGGTCGTGGACGGGGAGAACGTCTCCTGGTTCGACGCCGAAGACCCGAAGAAGAACTTCTCGATCTACGCGCGCAACATCAAGGAGGTCTTCAACACCTGCGTGCTGCGCCCGGGCCAGAACCTCTGCCTCGAGTTCGGCTTCGTGACGCACACGGGAGAGGAGTATCGCTTCCGCGATTCGGGCTGGAAGAACGGAGACAACAAGCTCGTCCTGGAAGCTACCGACTACTTCCGCCAGTCGTTTCCGACGCTCTTCTTCTCCCAGCGCGCCGTCTGCGAGATGTAGCCCGACTTACGCGGCGGCGTGGGACTGCCGCCGGCGCTTCCACCAGAGGGCGAGGAGCCAGACCGTCGGGACGACGGCGAGGGAGTAGGCGAGGAGGTGGCCGATCTTGCCGTCGGGACCGAGGATCTCCGTCGCGTTGTGGATCGTTTCCGAGGCCGGCAGGACGCGCGCTTCCGATAGCTCGTGGACGCCGTAGAGGAGCGAGCTGCACGACGAAGATCGAGAGGAAGGCGGCGAGGATGTTGAGAAGCGCTTTCAGGTCCACGCCGCGGCCCAGGCGCGTCCAGGCCGAAGCCGATCGCGATGGCGGCGGCCAGGCCGAGGGCGAGCCCGAGAGACACGGCCGCCGAGCGCATCTGGAAGAGCGCGGTCGAGATCATGAGCGCCGTCTCCATCCCTTCCCGCGTGATCATCAAGAGCGTGAAGCCGAAGACGCCCCAGAACGCCTGCCCGGCGGTCCCGGAGACCGCCCGCGCCTCGACCCGGTCTTCGATGTCCTTCTTCAAGTGAGCCGAGACCCTCTTCATGTACACGAGGAGGCTCGCCACGAGGCCCGCCGCGACGAGCGCGAGGATCCCCTCCCAGAGGGAGCGGTTCTCCGCGCGGCGGAAGAGGAGGAAGGCCCCGTAGCATGTCGCGAGCGAGACCGCCGTCCCCGCGTACACGGCCCGGGCGAGCGCCGGGCGGCCGGTGCGCTTCAGGTACGAGAGGATCAGCGCGACGATCAGGAACATCTCGATCCCCTCGCGCAGCGCGATCGCGAATCCTTGCCACATGGCGGCGGCTCCCCGAACTTCGGGCTTGACAGGGCCCGGAAAGCGCGGAAGAATACCGCAACTGAGACTGAGTCGCAATCGCATGAAGAGCCGGGAACGCGACATTTTCCGCAAGTACCTGGAGCGGCGCGGCTTGAAGCTGACCGCCGAGCGCCAGGCCCTGTTCGACGAGCTCTTCGCGCGGCACGAGCATTTCGAGGCGGATGATCTCCTCGTGCGGCTGCGGGCCAAGCACAAGAAGATCTCGCGCGCCACGATCTACCGCACGCTCGACCTGCTCGTGGACTCGGGGATCGTCGGCCGCGTGCGGATCCGGGAGTCCGGGTACCGCTACGAGCGCCTCCGGGCGGGGGAGCACCACGACCACTTGATCTGCAACGAGTGCGGCCGCGTCATCGAGTTCTTCGAGCCCCGCATCGAGAGCCTCCAGGACGAGGTCTGCGAGGGGTACGGATTCCTGCCGCTGTCGCACAGCCACCAGATGCGCGGCATCTGCCGCCAGTGCCGGCCGCGCGTGAAGCGCGAGCGCGCCCTGGCTCCGTCGCAGCCGCGTTCCCGGCGCCCGGGCAGGCTCCGCGTCCTCCCGAACCGCTGACGCCATGGCGGCCGCGACGGTGTTCCCGTTCCTCGCGCTCTTGTTGAGACTGAGTCTCGGTCTTAACGGCGTCCCGGCGGCGCCGCGGATTCCCCTTGCCGCGGGCGCGGCCGTCGTCGAGCGGCGGCTGGCCGCCATGGGCACGGTGCTCGACCTCTCTGTCTCCGGCCCGGATCGCGAGACGGCGCTCGCGGCGAGCGAGGCGGCAGCGGGCGAGATCGCGCGCGTCGAAGAGCTGCTCACGACGTGGCGTCCCGGCGGCCCGCTGGATCGCTTGAACGCCGCGGGCCCCGGCGAGGCGGTCATCCTCGGCGGCGAGGTCGCCGGCCTTCTCGCGGCGGTCCTCGAATGGTCGGAGCGGACCGGGCGCGCCTTCGATCCCACCGTGCTCCCGCTCGTGCGCGCCTGGGACCTGCGCGGGCGAGGGCGCGTGCCGGCGGGCTCAGAGCTTGCGCGGGCGCTCGCGGCCACGGGGCCGGAGCAATTCCGGGTCGATCCCGCGACCGCTGGCGCGCGGCGCCTGTCGGCCGACGCCGGCATCGATGAAGGGGCCTGGGGCAAGGGGTACGCGCTCGACCGCGCAATCGGCGAGCTTCGCCGGGCCGGCGTGCGCGAGACGCTCCTCGACCTCGGCGGCCAGGTCTCCACCATCGGCCGCGCGACGGTGGCCATCGCCGACCCGCGCGACCGTCGGCGCACTGCGGCGTTTCTCTCGATCGCCGGCGAATCGGTTTCCACGTCGGGAAACTCCGAGCGGGGCCTCCTCGTGGGCGGACGGCGCATCGGGCACCTGCTCGACCCGCGTACCGGGTATCCCGCTCCGGACTTCGGATCGGCGACGGTCGTCGCCCCGTCGGGGCTCGCGGCAGACATTCTCTCGACGGCGTTCTTCGTGCTGGGGCCGGAAAAGGGCCTGGAGCTCTCCGAGAAGCTGCGCCGCCACGGCCAGCCCAACGAAGCGTTGTTTCTCGTCGTGTCGGACGGAGGATGGAAGGTCGTCGCGTCGCCCGGGCTCCGGTCGCGCCTGGAGTGTGGCCGGCCTGTCATCCCGAGCGAAGCGAGGGATCTGCCCCGATCACGATCATCTGATTCGACCGGAGCAGATTCTTCGTCGCTTCGCTCCTCAGAATGACAGACGGTATGGCCGGCCTCCGTATCGCTCTCTTCGCGGCTTGCGTCTTCGCGGCGGCTTCGCCTCCCATGCGCGCGGACGAGCCGCCGCAGACCCTCGAGCAGCGCGTCGAGCGGCTCGAGAAACTCCTGGCCGAGACGCGCGCCGAACTCGCGGCCGCCAGGTCCGCGGGCGGGGCGGATCCCCGGCGCCTGGCCGAGATCGAACGGCAGATCGAGATCCTCGCCCGGGAGATCGAGCAGTTGAAACTGGGCGAGGCGGCGCCGGCCGCCGCCGAGAGCAAGGACCTGCGTTACGGCGTCGGGCCGGCCGCCTCGAAGGTCTACGGCAAGAAGGGGGTCTCGATCGGCGGCTACGGCGAGTTCCTCTACCAGAACTTCTCCGGCTCGCGCCAGGACGGCGAGCCCTCGGGGATGCGCAACGAGGCGGATCTCGCGCGCGCGGTTCTCTACTTCGGTTACAAGTTCGACGACCGCTGGATCCTGAACACGGAGATCGAGGCGGAGCACGCCGTCACCGCCTCCGACAAGGGGGGCGAGGTGGAGGTGGAGTTCGCCTACCTGGATTACCTCTTCTCCAGGCCCGCTGCGCGCCCGCGCCGGCCTGGTGCTCATCCCGATGGGGCTCGTCAACGAGCTGCACGAGCCGCCGACGTTCCTCGGCGTCTTGCGGCCGGACGTCGAAGAGCGCCTGATCCCCACGACCTGGAGGGAGCTGGGGGCAGGTCTTTACGGCGACGAGGGCCGCTTCTCCTACCGGCTCTATGGCGTCAACGGCCTGAACTCGGCGGGATACTCGGCCGAGGGGATCCGCGAAGGCTCGCAGGAGGGATCCGAGGCCGCCGCCGAGAACTGGGCCGTCACCGGGCGGCTGGACTGGACTCCGATCTCCGGAGCCCTCCTCGGAGCGTCCTTCTTCTCGGGCGACTCCGACCAGGGCCGCTCGACGCCGGCCGGCCGGCCTTTCTCAGGGCACACGACTCTCTTCGACATTCATGCGGACTGGAAGTGGCGGGGAGTCTGGCTGCGGGGCCTCTATGTCCGCACGACCGTCGGAGATGCCGCGGCGATCAACGAGGCCAACGGGTTCACCGAAGAGGAATCGGTCGGCAGCCGGCAGTGGGGCTGGTATCTGCAGGGGGGCTTCGACGTCCTTTCGCTGCGCGCCGCGTCCCGGGCGTCGCTCACGCCGTTCGTGCGCTACGAGCGGTACGACACGCAGGCCGAGGTTCCCGGGGGTTACTTGCGCAATCCCGAGAACGACGCGAAGGTCCTGACGATCGGCGCCGTGTTGAAGCCGATCGAGCAGATCGCGATCAAGCTCGACTGGCAGCAGAGGAAGAACGGGGCGCGCACCGGCGTCGATCAATGGAACGTGGGCCTTGGCTATCTTTTCTAGGCCGGCTCTGGTTGCCACGTTGATCCTCGCGTCGTCGGCGCCGGCGCTTGCGAAGGTCTTCCTCACGCAGGAGGAGGCGCTGAAGCTCGCGTTCCCGGGAGCCGCGGTCGAGCGTCGGACGGCGTTCCTGACCGAGGCCGAGTCCAGGGAGGTGGCCTCGCTTTCCGGGAGGTCCGCCGCCGTCGGCGCTGGCCGTCGCCTACGCGCGCGACGAAGGAGGGGCGTCTTGCCGGCACCGCGTACTTCGACACGCACGTCGTGCGCACGCAGCCGGAGACGCTGATGGTCGTCGTCGGGCCCTCGGGGACGATCGCCCGCATCGAGATCCTCTCGTTTTCCGAGCCGGAGGAGTACCTTCCGCGCGAGCACTGGTACGCGCAGTTTCCGGGCAAGGCCCTCGACGAGGAGCTCTCCGTCAAGCGCGGCATCCGGGCCGTCTCGGGCGCCACGCTGACCGCGCGCGCGACGACGGAAGCCGCGCGGCGCGTCCTCGCGCTCCACCAGGTGCTCTCGCGCCGTGAGAAGAAGCCGTGAAGGCCTGGGAAGTCCGGGTCATCCGCTGGGGGTTCGGCCTCGTTTCCGCGAGCGGCGTCGTGTATGGCGTCATGAAGTACTTTCTCGCGGGCTCCGATCCCGATTCGCGCCTGGGACACCCCTGGCAGCCGGCGGTCCTGGCGGCGCACGTCCTCGCGGCTCCGGTCGCGGTGTTCGCGATGGGACTGCTGTTGCGGGGCCACGCGCTGCCGCAGTTGAAGCGCGGCGAGCGCGAGGGGCGCGGCACGGGCCTGGCGTTGACGGCGGTCGGGATGCCGCTCGTCTTCTCGGGCTATCTCGTGCAGGTCTTCACGGGCGAGACGCTGCGAAAGGGGACGGGATGGATCCACGCCGCTCTCGGCGTTCTCTTCGCGCTCGCCTTCCTGCTGCACATGCCCGGTTCGCAGGCGGCGGACCTTGCGGTCCCCCGAGCCCCCGGGTCACGTTCTCCAGACGATGCGCCGGAAACGCCGCCCGAGGCGCAGGAGAGAGTCTCGTGACGCGTCCAGGCGCTCGTCCGGGTCCCTGACGACGCGCGGCTCTCCGGTTTCGTAGACCGCGAGCGCGCCTTCGGCGATCTTGCGCCGGGCTTCGCGCATCGAGGCGGCGAGCCCGGCGGCGACGAGGACGCGCGCGGCGGAGGGTTCCGCGGCCGGCAGCTCCGTCGTCTCGATCTCTTCCGGCAGCTCTCCCTTGGAGAAGGCGCGGCGGAAATCCTCTTCGGCGCGGGCCGCGGCCTCCGCTCCGTGGAACTGCCCGGTCACGACGCGCGCGAGGTCCGCCTTGGCGTCCCGCGGGTTCTCCCCCGACTCGACGCGGCGGCGCCGCTCCCGGATCTGTGCGGCGGGGACGTCCGTCAGAAGCTCGTAATAGCTCCAGATCAGCCTGTCCGGAATCGACATCAGCTTTCCGAAGATCTCCGCGGGAGGCTCCTGGATGCCGATCGCGTTGCCGAGCGACTTGGACATCTTCTCGATGCCGTCGAGTCCGACGAGGAGCGGCAGCGTCATGACGACCTGCGGCTCGAGGCCTTCGTCGCGCATCAGGTCGCGCCCGACCAGGAGGTTGAAGAGCTGGTCCGTGCCGCCGAGCTCGACGTCGGCCTTCAGCGCCACCGAGTCGTATCCCTGCGCCAGCGGGTAGAAGAGCTCGTGGAGGGCGATCGGCTGCCGCGCGGCCCACCGCTTCTGGAAGTCGTCGCGCTCGAGGATCCGCGCGACCGTGATCTTCGACGCCAGGCGGATGAATCCCTCGGCGCCGAGCGGAGAGAGCCAGCGGCTGTTGAACTCGATCGCGGTCTTCTTCTCGTCCAGGATCTTGAACGCCTGCGTCGTGTAGGTCTTCGCGTTCGACTCGACCTCGGCCCGCGTCAACTGCGGGCGCGTGGACTTCTTGCCCGAGGGATCGCCGATCATCCCCGTGAAATCCCCGACCACGAAGACGACCCGATGGCCGGCGTCCTGGAAGTGGCGCATCTTGCGCAGGACCACCGTGTGACCCAGATGGATATCGGGCGCCGACGGATCGAATCCGACCTTGACGGTCAGCGGGCCGCGGGCGATCTTGCGGACGAGGTCCTCTTCCTCGATGAAGTCCACGACGCCGCGCCGGAGGATCTCGAGCTCGGGAGGACGGGAAGTCACGGCGGGCCGGGATTATAAGTGCCGGGCCGCGTTCCGGCGGAGCGGCGTGCGTTCGGCTCTGTCAACGGTGGCGGGCGGGGTATCGTCTAATCGGCGGGCGCAATGGGCCCGGGAGGATGAGCGGTGGGATTCCCAGGTCTTCGTGGCGAGCACCGGCTGTTGGCGGGAGTCTTCGCGGCTCTCCTGGCCCGCCCGCTTCCTGCCGAGACGGTCACGCTGCCGGTCGTGGCGTCGGCGGCAGGAGTGGGAGGCGTGCCGTTTGTTTCGGACGTGAGGGTCTTCAACACGTCGTACACGGACGCGCTGACGGTGACGGCGGTGTACCGGTTCAACGGGGCGACGCGGGTGTTCGAGCTGGGGGCGCGCGAGGCGAAGGCGTTTGACGACATCGGCGTGAGCCTGTTCGGGGCGCCGGGCTCGGTCGGGGCCGTGGAGTTCACGAGCCCGGCGGACGCGGGGACTCTCGTCGTCAGCTCGCAGCTGCGGTCGCCGGCGGCGGGAGGCGGATTCGTCGGGATGTTCGTTCCCGGGCTGCCGTCCTCGGCGGCGCGGGCGCTGACGGTCCTGACGGGGCTCGTCAATGGAGACGCGCGCACGAACATCGGCCTGTACAACCCGAACGGGAGCGGGGTGACGGCGACGATCCGGCTGTTTGACGGGCCGGTGTTGCTGGGGTCGAGATCGGTCGGGCTGCCGCCCCACGGGGGCACGCAGGTCAACAACATCTACGAGCAGATGGGATTCGGGAGTCTCGTCCGGTCGAACGGATACGCGACGGTGGAGGCAAGCGACCCGGGCAGTCCGCTCTTCACGTACGCGGCGGAGGCGGACAACACGTCGGGAGACCTGGTCCTCATCCTGGGAGCGCAGGACGCCGCGGCGCCTCCCGGCTTCAACCCTCCCACGGCGACGGCCACCGACACTCCCGTTCCCACGCCGACACCGACGCCTCCTCCCGGCGTGGAGACGATCACGATCAACGTGAAGGCATGGGACTTCAACCCCGGCGGTCCCGTCTCACCGCCGCTCATCCTGAGGGTCGGGACGACCTACCGGCTCGTCTTCCACAACGTGGACACGGCCCAGACGACGAACCCGCGCCACGGGTTTTCCGGCATCTCGGACCTCGGTCTGCCCGGGAACGACAACATCGAGCTTGGAAAACCGGACTTCGTGATCCCTTCCTTCTCGCCTCAACCCTTCCAGCGCAATTCCTACCCCTTCACCTGCACCAACAACGAATGCGGCGGCGACCCGCAACAGCACGCCGGCATGATCGGTCTCCTCATCATCCAATAGGAGTTTTATTACAATCAGCCGCGATGGCTGAAACCGAAGAGAAAGACGCCGGCCCCGAAGTCAGCGAGGACGACAAGCGCGCCCGGGCCGCGGCGGTCAACCGCAAGAGGGCCCTCGAAGACTGGGAAGAGAAAAAGAAGCGCTGGCGGGAGATGGGGGTTCCCGAGCCTCTGCCTGCGGCCGGCTCGCCGAAGTCGAAGAAGTGACCGCGGCACGACTGCTGCTCGCGTTTTCGATCGGACTGATCGCGAAGGGGGCGCCGATGGCGATTCACATCGAGAGTTCCGCTTTTTCCGAGGGGGAAAAGATTCCCCGACAGTACACGTGCGACGGCAAGGACATCTCCCCTCCGCTTTCCTGGAGCGGAGTCCCGGAGGGCGCGAAGAGTCTCGCGCTGATCTGCGACGACCCCGATGCTTCCAAGACCTGGGTGCACTGGGTGATCTTCAACCTCCCCGCGCGGACAAATGGACTGCCCGAAGCGGTCCCGGCGCGCGAGAGCGTTCTGGGAGGAGGCACGCAGGGCACCAACGATTTTCGGAAGGTCGGCTACGGCGGGCCCTGTCCTCCGAGCGGGACCCACCGCTACATGTTCAAGCTCTACGCGCTCGACACGGAGGTCAAGCTCTCCTCCGGCGCGACGAAGGCGGACCTCGAGCGCGCCATGAAGGGGCATGTCCTGGCGGAGACGACCCTGATGGGCAAGTACTCGCGCGGTTAGCCTGAGCGACAGCTACCGGAGGATCGAGAAGGAGGTCGTCGCCTGCCGGCGCTGCCCCCGGTTGGTGGCCTGGCGGGAGCTGTCCGCGAAAGACCCGCCCCGGCGTTTCCGCGGCCAGGCCTACTGGGCCAGGCCCCTCCCCGCGTTTGGCGACACGAAGGCGCGCATCCTGGTCGTGGGCCTGGCGCCGGCGGCGCACGGCGGCAACCGCACCGGACGGATCTTCACGGGCGACGAGTCGGGCAATTTTCTCTTTCGGGCGATGTACGAGGCGGGCCTCGCCAATCAGCCCGAGTCGAGCCGGCGCGGCGATGGATTGAAGCTCTCGGGGGCGCTCGTGACGGCCGCCGCCCGGTGCGCGCCGCCCGGCAACCGGCCCCTCCCGCAGGAGCTCGACAACTGCAGGGAGTATCTGGCGCGCGAGCTATTGCTTCTGCCCCCCTCGGCCGTGCTCGTCGCGCTCGGGGCGCTCGCGTTCGATGCCTGCCTGAAGGTTTTCGCGCAGGCGGGGCAGGAGCTGCCGCGGCCTCGCCCGCGCTTCGCTCACGGTGCGGTCTATCGGATCGGAAGCCATGCGCTCCTGGCCTCCTACCATCCGAGCCAGCAGAACACGTTTACCGGGAAGCTGACGCGGCCGATGCTCAGGAAGGTGTTGCTCCGCGCGGTGCGTGAGGCCCGAAAGCAGGCGGATCCCCCGGCTCTGTCATCCTGAGCGTAGCGAAGGATCTGCTCCAGCCCCGAACGGGCAGATCCTTCGTCGCTTCGCTCCTCAGGATGACAGCTACGCCGATCCTGTGGCGAGGATCGGGCAGATCTTCGTCGCTTCGCTCCTCAGGATGACGGCTACGCCGATCCTGTGGCGAGGATCGGGCAGATCTTTCGTCGCTTCGCTCCTCAGGATGACGGCTACGCCGATCCTCTGGCGAGGATCGGCTGCGCCGTCACTTCTTGAACAGCCGGTCGAAGGCGGCGCGGGCGTCTTCCGGCGTGTTCAGGGCCTTCGTTCCGGCGAGGTCGAAGGATTTCGCGGGCGCGTAGGAGGCGCACGTGTTGCGCACGTTCTTGTCGGGGATGCGCGCGGGGATGGGTTTCGCGCACTCGAACCGGGAGGACGTGTCGAAGTACGCGCACTGGCGGCAGGCGTGCAGGTCGGTTCCGCAGCGCAGGCACGTCGAGTCCGTGCGGATGCCTTCCAGGTCCCGGCGCTTCTCCCCGCAGGCGCGGCAGGCGAAGACGACGGCTTTCTCCGTGTCGGCCCCGCGGCCGCGCGGGCCCTCGCCGCGCTCGGGGCGCGGCCCCGAAGGCCGCCGGCCCGGGGAGTCCCGCTCCGTATCCATGTAGCCGCGGTGGCGGTACTTGCGGTCGTCGTTCATTGAAGAGGTTGTGAGTCGTGAGCCACGGATTGCGAGCAGAGTTGATTCTATCGGGTTCCGAGGAGGAAGGGATAGGGATTGACCGGCGTCCCGACCCACCACTGCTTCTCCGGCCCGAGGCGGAAGATGGCGAAATGAAGGTGTGGAGCCTCCGCCGAGGCGTCGCCGGTGGATCCGACGTAGCCCAGGCGGTCTCCCCGGCGCACGTGCTGCTTCTCCTTGATGTTCTCGGCGTAGCGATCCAGATGCGCGTAGTAATAGCAATAGCCGCGGTTGGGGTCGAACTCGTAGACCGTCAGGCCCCCCTCCTTGCTCGTGAAGA
The DNA here is from genome assembly GCA_963782815.1 of uncultured Acidobacteriota bacterium. GTDB lineage: Bacteria > Acidobacteriota > Thermoanaerobaculia > UBA5066 > Gp7-AA6 > JAWOLE01. Next base: position 67,574 of record CAWALG010000018.1, read on the forward strand.
GCTTCTCGATCGAGCCGTCCACGGCCGCGACGACCGGCGTGCCGCGCGGCGCCTGGATGTCGATCGCTTCGTGCCTCCGCGCCGAGCCGCGGGCGTCTTCGAAGCTGTCGCGAAGATCGGCCGCGCGGGCCCCCGCGACCGGCATGACGAGGGGTTCCCGGCCGAGCGCGAATCCGACCAGGGGCGTGAACGACACGGCCGGAGGCGTGATCTCCGGGCCGTCTGCGGGCTTCCCCGCGGTCGCCGTCGCCTCCGGCGGCGCCGTGACGAGCGACGGAGTCTCCGGAGCCGGGGTCGCTCGCGGCGCGCCCTGGCCGCGGCCCCACGCGATGTCCACCGTGTTGCGCGCCAGGGGATGGCCGGGAGTGAGCCCGCCGGTCCTCCAGAGAAAGAAATAGAGCGCGAGGGCTCCCGCGACGAACCCGAGCACGAAGACCGTAATCAACGTTCCGCGAGACGATTCAGCCTGCATGGCTCCTTAGCCTACTCCGGCGCGAGGGACTCCGATGCCTCCGGAGGAGGGCTAGTCCTCGAGAATAGCCGGTGTTCCCGGGCCGACCATCCGGGAAAGCTCCGTGACATCCCAGTTGGTCAGGCGGATGCATCCATGCGACTGCGTCTTGCCGATCTGCGACGGCTCGGGCGTGCCGTGGATGCCGTAATGCTCCCTGGACAGATCGATCCAGGCCACGCCAACCGGGTTGTTGGGCCCCGGTGGGATGACCGCCCTTCCGTCGGATCCCTTCGCGTCCCAGAAGAGCTCGGGGTTGTAATGAAAGGAAGGATCGCGGCCCACGCCCAGGATCTTCCATTTTCCGATCGGCAGGGGATCGTGTTCGCTGCCGCTCGTGGCGGGGTATCGGGAAAGGGTCCTTCCCCGGGCGTCAAGCGTAGCGACGGAGCGCCTTGACCTGGAGACGACGACCGAGGCCGCCTTGCCCGGCGGCGCGACATCCACGTTGGGCGCCAGGATTTCCACTCCCGCCCGGTCGAATTCCGAATCCGGATTGAGTCTCTTCAGCAGAGCGGGGCTGGAGTGATATTTCTCGGCGAGACCCTCGAGCGGGGAGGAGTAGGAGAGCGCGGGCAAGCTTCGCTTTCTCCATCATGTCCTCGGGCACCGGGACGAAGGGGCCCGCGACATCCTCCGGCGCGATCGCGACGCGAACGAGAGCGGGAGCCGTATCCGCGTTCAGGAGCTTCCAGGTCTCCTCCCCGACGATGCCGCTGCCATCCAGGCCATGAGCCGCTTGAAAGTCCGCGATCGCGCCGTGCAGATTGGCGCCATACCTTCCGTCGATCTCTCCGCAGGAGAAATGCGCGCGGGCGAGCAGGATCTGCGCTCTGAGAACGGCGGCGCCACGCGCGCCGGGACCCACGGCTTCGGCGAGCCCTGGATCGTTGACGGCCGGGGCGTCGATCGGCGCGTCGGCTTTCCTGCCAGCGTGAGGGGACGACTTCCCCGGTCTGGCGTGACGGCGGTTCGTCGCGTCCGCGGAAACGGAGACGAGAGACAGTGCGACGGCAATGGCGATACGGAGCAGGAGCACCCCCTCGCTCTCGGAGCATTTCAAGAACGGTGCCGTCGGCGGAGCCGGATTCTCTCGGGTCCGGCCGCGCTAACCGCCGCTCTTCACAACCGCGGAAATCGGCTCGGCGACGACGACCAGCCGCTGCGGGGCGGCGCCGACCCAGTTGAAGGGGTAGCAGGTGATCAGCGTCAGCCGCGGCTTCTCGGTCGCCTGGAGCACCCGCACGGCGTCGGGGTTCACGATCTCGCGCGACACGACGCGGTAGGAGATCGTTCCCGAGGGCGTCTCGAGCTCGATCCGGTGCCCCCGACGCAGCCAGCCGAGGTGCCGGAAGTGAGAGTCCCGGTGCGCCGTGATCACGCAGTTGTTGCGCGAAGTCTCTTCCCCGGGCAGCTCCGAGCCCGGCACGTGGCCGGGCCCCTTCTCGAGGATCGCCTGGTCGTCGCCGCCGAAGACGACGTAGTCCATCTCCGCATCGGGGATGCGCAGCCGGGCGATCGGCTTTCCATAGGGATACGCCGGGGCGGCGGGAGTCGTGGACGGCTGGCGGATGCCGGGGTTCTCCTTCGCGGTGGGCGTGGGAACGTGGAGCGTGGGTATCGGAAGGGCGGTTTGCGACTTCTCCCATTCCCGCCGGCCGGAAGACTGGGCCTCGTAGCCGCGAAAGTAGTGCAGGGCGGCGATCCCGAGAAGGACGAGCCCGGCGACGACCAGCAAAGTGGAGAGAGAACGCCTCATCGCACCCTCTCCAATCAGATTCGGGGGCGGGATTAATCCCGGCCGGCTCGAATCCGTCGCGGCCAACCCGGTTTAACATTGGCGCGATGGAGACACACCAGAAGGCGTTGAAGCTCTGGCAGGAGGGGACCGACCGGCTCCTCGCGGGAGATCTCGAGGGGGCGATCTCGCTCTTCACGCGCTCGCTGGAGCTCGAGCCCACCGCGGAGGCCTACACGTTCCGCGGATGGGCGTACTCGTTCGCCGGCCGGCTGGACGACGCGATCGAAGAGTGCCGCAAGGCGATCGCGACGGACCCGTCCTTCGGCAACCCCTACAACGACATCGGCTGCTACCTGATGGAGCAGGGCAGGAACGATGAAGCCGTGTCCTGGTTCGAGCAGGCCAAGCGCGCGGCGCGGTACGAGCCGCGGCACTTTCCGTACCTGAACCTGGGCCGGCTGCGCGCCGCGCGCGGAGAGTTCGCCGAGGCAATCCTGGAGTTCGAGGGCGCGCTCGCGCAGGCGCCGGAGGACCCCATCGCCCGGCAATTCCTGGAGACGTTGAAGTACAAGGTGAACTAGAGGGAGTCGAGTCGTCGAGGGCGACAGTCGAAGGGTCGCGCGAAGCCGGGGGAATCGAAGGGCGACGGAAGTTGTTGGAAGGAATTCGCAAGGAGTAAACGGTGATGGATCGATTCAGCGTGACGCCCGCCTCGGCTTTCCAGGCCGGCTGCCGCTGACGCGCAGAGCGCGTGAGCGCGTTCCTCCGGTCGGTCTACGGCTGGATGTTCGTCGGCCTGGCAATCACGGCCGCCGTGGCGCTCTCGGTCGCGGGCTCGCCCGCTCTTCTTCAGGCGATCGTCACGACGCCGATGCTCTTCTTCGGCCTCATCATCGCCGAGCTGGCGCTCGTGTTCTTCCTCTCGGCCCGCGTGCAGAAGCTCGCGCCGGCGACCGCTTCGGCGCTCTTCGTCGTCTATGCCGCGTTGAACGGAGCGACGCTGTCCTTCATTTTCCTCGCCTACGCGGGCGCGTCGATCGCTTCGACGTTCGTCGTCACGGCAGGCATGTTCGGGGCTCTCGCGCTCTATGGATCGACGACGAAGAAGAGTCTCGCCGGCCTCGGCCACTTCGTCGGGATGGGGCTCATCGGGCTCTTGCTCGCGATGGCCGTCGGGTTCTTCTGGCACTCGAGCGGGCTGCAGTTCGTCATCTCGGTCGTCGGAGTCATCGTGTTCACGGGGTTGACCGCCTGGGACGCCCAGAGACTCAAGGTGATGGCGGCCTCGCTCCCGGAAGGCGGGACCGGCTCCTACGCGGTCGTCGGCGCGCTCTCTCTGTACCTCGACTTCATCAACCTCTTCCTCTTCCTGCTGCGCTTCATGGGCGGCCGCCGGGACTAAAGCCGGCGTTCGGTTCCCGGCGCTTCTTCATTCGTTAGGCCCCGCTCCCACGAGAGGGAGTCGTCCCACGCCGGCGTCGGCCGTGGCGCGGGGAGCGGCCTCCTCCTCGGCGGGCTTCTCGGTCTCTCCCGGGTTGCGGAAGATGTTGGCTTCGACGCCGTACTGGCGGTTGTAGAGGTCGGCGTAGCGGCCGCCGCGCGCGAGAAGGTCCTCGTGCCGGCCGCGCTCGATGATCCGGCCGTCTTCCAGGACGAGGATCGCGTCGGCGCGGCGGATCGTCGAGAGACGGTGGGCGATGACGAACGTCGTGCGCCCCTTCATCAGCTCGGAGAGCCCCTGCTGGATCGCAGCCTCGTTCTCGCTGTCGAGTGACGAGGTCGCCTCGTCCAGGATCAGGATGCGCGGGTCGGCGAGGATCGCCCGCGCGATCGCGACGCGCTGGCGTTCTCCGCCGGAGAGCTTTACCCCGCGCTCGCCGACGACCGTGTCGTACTTCTCGGGCAGCTTCGCGACGAAGTCGTCGCTGCGGGAGATCTTCGCCGCCCGCAGGACCTCTTCGTCGGAGGCCTCCGGGCGCGCGAAGGCGATGTTCTCGAGCACCGTGCCGTCGAAGAGGAAGTTGTCCTGGAGGACGACGCCGAGCTGCGACCGGTAATCGGAGAGGCGCACGCCGGAGAGGTCCTTCCCGTCCACGAGGATCGTTCCCGAGGCCGGCCGGTAGAAGGCGGCCACGAGGCCGATCAGCGTGCTCTTTCCGGAGCCCGAGGGGCCGACCAGGGCCGTGGAGGTGCCCGGCTTCGCGGTGAAGGAGATGCCGTGGAGCACGGGAGCGCCCGGCTTGTATTCGAACGTGACGTCCCGGAATTCGACCGTCCCCTCGATCGGCGGGAGGGTCGCCCGCGCTTCGTCGCCGGCGTCCTCGGTCAGCTCGTTGCGGATCTCCCGGATCCTCTCGAGGCCCGCGAAGGCCTCGGTGATCTGGCTCCCGATCGAGACGATCTGCACGACGGGGCCGACGAGCATGGCGAGAAGCGCGGTGAACTGGAAGAGCGCGCCCATCGTCATCCGGCCGGCCAGCACGTCGTTGGACCCGACCCACAGGATCGAGACGGAGATCGCCCCGAAGAGGAGCGTCGAGAAGGCCGTCACGGCGGAAAACCCCGTCATGGTCTTCGCCACGTTGCGGAAGAGCCGGTGGACGCCCTTGGAGAAGACGAGCGCCTCCCGCCGCTCGGCCCGGTAGGCCTTGACGACGCGCACTCCGGCGAACGACTCGGTCAGGCGCCCGGAGACCTCGGCGTTGATCCTGGAGCGCTGCCGGAAGAGGGGCCGCAGAGTCTTGAAGGCGTAGAGCAGGATCAGGCCGAAGAGAGAGAGGATCGCCAGGGCGATTGCCGTCAGCTTCAAGTTCAGCGCGAGCAGGATGACGAGCGCGATCGCGGCCGTCAGGAGGCCTCCGACGACTTCCACGAGGCCGGTTCCGACGAGATTGCGGATCCCTTCGGCGTCCGTCATGACCCGCGAAAGGAGCGATCCGACCTTGGTCTGATCGAAGTAGGAGACCGAGAGCCGGCCGACGTGGCGCTGCACGCGCCGGCGCATCTCCGTGATCGAGCGCTGGGCGGCCTTGCCGAGGACCTGGGAGAGGGAATAGGACGTGACGGCCTGGAGCAGCGTCGCGCCCGCCGCGGCAAAAACGAGAGTCGGAAGGAGCTCGCGCCGCCCCTTTCCGAGGACCTCGTCCAGGAGATATCGGGGCATGAAGGGGATGACGAACCCGGCCAGGCGGTTGACGAAGAGGATCCCGAACCCCAGCATGAGCCGGCCCTTGCGCGCCGCGACGAGATCGGCGGCGTCCTTGCAGGATCGTGCGCAGGGGAGGGGTCTTCTTCTTCTTTTCCTCCTCGCCGCGGCTCCGGCGCCCCTCGCCCCGGGGAACCCGGGACGTCACGCCTCCGCCGAACAGGCCGGTCCGAGCCATCTCTATTCCTCTCCCGGGATGCCCTGCATGCCGAGGCAATGTCCCGTTGCTCTATACATCATGAGCACGCCAAAACAGGCAATCGCGGCCCGGCATTTCGGCCGGCGGCAGAGCCGTGCTAATTTGACAAAAATATTTGTCAAGAAATACTATTTTGTCATGAGTTTGTCCGCGGAGATCCACTGCATCACGGAGCGCGCGCACGCGGCCGAGGTCCTGCAGCCGCTGCGCCTGGAGATCCTGCAGCTGGCGCGCGAGCCCGCGTCGGCCTCCGAGATCTCCCAGAAGCTCGGCCTCTCGCGACAAAGGGTCAACTACCACGTGCGCATTCTGGCCCGAAGCGGGTTTCTCCAGCGAGCCGGACGGCGGCGCCGCCGCAACATGATCGAGCAGCGTTATGTCGCCTCGGCCCGGGCGTTCCTCCTGTCGCCGGAGCTGCTGGGCGGCGTCGGCGCCGACTGGCGTCGGGTTGAAGACACCGCCGGCGCCGGCTACCTGCTGGCGCTGAACTGCCAGATGGGGTCCGACCTCGTCCGGGTCTGTCGTGAATCGGGGAGGACGGGCGAGCGGGCTTCGGCCCTGTCGCTCAAGTCCCAGTTTCGCTTCGAAAGCTCCGAGCAGAGAGAGCGGTTTGAGCGGGCGCTTGAAAAGGCCGTCGTCCGCGTCGTGACGGATCACACCTCTCCCAACCTGAAGCCGGACGGCTCGCCCGGCCCCGGCAGCCCGTACCGGCTCGTTCTCGGCTGCTACCCCTACCTGCCCCGGGAAGCCGCGGGGACCCCCGCCCATCGCTGACCGCTCTTTCCCTCGTCATCCTGAGCGCAGCGAAGGATCTGCTCATCCGACCGGGGCAGATCCTTCGTCGCTCCGCTCCTCAGAGCCTGCCCTGAGCGCAGCGAAGGGATGACAGCCGCTCGGCAAAGACGATCAGGCGAGACGAGCCCAGTCGGAACGGTTCGCCGGAGAGGGAGCCGAGCAGTTTGATCCGCGAAAACCCGGCGCCCTCGAGCATCGAGACGACTTCCCGGCACGTGTAGCAACGGTGCCGCGCCAGGCGGACCTCTTTCTTCTTGCCGCGCGTCAGCGTGTAGCGGTTCTCGATCCAGCCGGTCTCGAGGACATAACGGTTTCTGGCGGCGAACCGGATGTCCCCCGCCTTCATCTCGTAGCGGTCGCGAAAGTGCGGCAGCAGCGCCTCGGCCGCCTTGACGGCGTCGATGACGAAACGCGCGCCGGGCTTGAGAGCCCGGGCGACGGCTTCGAGAAAGCCCCGGTCGCCTTCATCTCCGAGGTAGCCAAAGCTCGAGCCGCCGCAGAAGGCGCCGTCGAATTCTCCCCGCCAGGGGAGCTCGCGCATGTCCGACTGCCGCCACTCGACGGCGAGGCCCTCCGACGCGGCGCTCTTGCGGGCCGCCGCGAGGAAATCCCGCGAGATGTCCACGCCCGTGACGCGGTATCCGCGCCGGGCGAGCTCCACGGCCAGCCGGCCGTCACCGCACGGCACGTCCAGAAGCCGCGCTCCCGGCCGGACATCCAGCAGCTTCTCGAAGAAGTCCGCTTCGTCCCGCGTGGCCTCGGGCGGCATGACCCTTCGCCAGAAATCCACGATCAGGCCGGTGAAGAAAGTCTCCCACCAGTTTGGTTTCGCGTTCACGTGAGTCCTCCAGTCGCGTTGAGGCTCCACCGCATGCGGCGAGCCGGTTCGTCTTCGCTGGCCGAAACACGATCCTCATCGCGAGCCGTTTTCGCGGCCCGCCAGAGTCGTTTGGCCTTCGCCTAGAGGACGGCAGTCATATTTCGGGCCCAACTGTACCTGAAGACCGCGGGAGGAAGAAGAACGAGAGGCGGGGGACCGCAGGGTCCCCCGCCGGAAGGAAGGTCTAGTTGAGCGTCCGAGTCCAGGTCCCGAACGGTTTGTACGCGCTGCACTTGGCGCCGGCGGAGACATCGATGGTCTTCTTCGGTCCCGCGCCCGCGGAGGTTCCGAGAACGCCCCCGTCGAGCAGGTAGTCGTCCCCGCCCTGATCGTCGACCGTCGCGTCGAAGCGGCTGTTGGCCGCGGCGTCGTTGAACCAGAGCCGCGCCGTGCCGGAGTTGTGGCCGCTGCCGGAGCAGGCGTTGCGGACGAGGAGCTTGATCGAAAGCGTGTCGCCCGGCGCGACGCCGACGGACGCCGGGAGGCTCAGCGGGATCGAGTCGAGCTTCGCGTTGTTGAAGCCGCTCGACCCGCCGATGACGCTCGGCAGCTCGCCCGACCCGACGAGAGTCGTGCCGTTGTAATAGACCTCCGCGCGCAGGTCGAAGCGGACGCCGACGTCGTCGCTGTTCTTCAAGCCGACCCAGACTTTGGCCGGGGAAAGGGCCGAGAGGAGCGGCAGCCGGAAGGAGGCCACCGGGATGTCGTGGTCGGAGATGCGCTCGGGACGGTTGGGATCGTTGCGGAACGACTCGGCGAAATCCGCGTCGTTGCGCGCGAACTGGAGCCCCTCGAAGCGCGACAGGAGGTTCTGCGTGGCGAGCTCGTGGTCGAGCACCTGGGCGTTGCCGTCGAAGGAGTAGGAGTAGCGTTCGGGCAGGGGGACGGTGTTGACGAGGTCGACGAGGTCCGGGTAACCGAGGTCGCCGGAGCACAGCACGACCTCGTCGCAAGACGTCGGGGTTCCCTTGATCGTGCCGATCGTGTCCACGTAGCCGTCGTTGAACTGGAAGGCGTTGAAGTCGCCGACGAGGAGGATGTGCTCGGAAGGGTCGGTCGGGTACCGAGTCAGGAGCAGATTTGCCAGGGACTCCGCCTGCGCGCGGCGCTTGGTGCGCACGCGGTTGCCGTCGACGGGATCGTCCACGCCCGAGAGAGACCGCAGGTGGTTGACGATGACCGTGATCGGATACGGCGTGCCGACAGGCGGCTGGACCGTGGCGCGCAGGATGAGAGACGGGCGGTCGTTCAAGAGCGCGGGGTCGCCCGTGTTCGGGTCGATGTAGGTCTCGTCCTTGTTGTACTGCGTCACGTCCACGACGTTGACGCGCGTTGACTTGACGAGGAAGCCCACGTCGATGCCGCCGATGTCGTTGCCCTCCTCGAGGTAGGCGGCGTAGTTCGGGTTCGGCTGCCCGGCGGCGACCGCGTCGCTGTTGATCTTCGTGGCCAGGGCCTGGAGAGTCGTAAGGTTCTCCAACTCCTCGACGCCGAGGATGTCCGGCATCTTCAGGACGTTGCGGATGGCGAGAGAGGCCTTGTTCAGCCGGTTGGCGAAGGCCGTGGCTGTCAGAGCGACGTCGGAAATCCCCGGATCGTCAACCGTGTCGAAGAAGCGTTCCAGGTTGAAGGAAGCCACCCTGAACCGGCCGGGCAGTGGATCGGAGACCGGGATCGCGGCGGTCAGGCCGCCGGAGACGCCCGGGACCGTGTCAGGCAGGATCGTGTAAGTCCGGAACGCGTAATCGAGCGGCCCGGTCAGGTTCGTGACGACCGCGCCCGTCGAGACCTCGAGCGACGTGCCACCGATCAATCCGTCGCTGTCCACGCGCAGCCGCTCGGGGTTGGCGTCGAAGTCCGGCACGCAGCACGGCGATCCCGGCGGCAGCGGGTCGGGGACTTCGACTCCCGGCTCGCGGAAGGGACGCGCGATGCCGGTGATCACGCCGTAGAAGACGCCGTTGGAAACTGAAGTCGCGTTGGCTTCGTTGATCGTGCCCTGCGTGGGCGCGACGGCGGTTAAGGAATCCACGTGAACGCGCATCCCCTCGTACTTCTCCAGCTGCTCGATCGAGCCCGCCGGGTCCGTGTCGGCCGCGGTCAGCGTAACGGGCGTGGGCAGCGGGTTGCCGCTCGAAAGGACAATGACGGAAGGCGACCCGGCGATCTCCGTCGCCGGAGGGCTGTTGGGATCCGCCGACGGGATGAACTCCTGAACCGTCCCGGTGACCCTGACCGCGTTGCCCACGGCCGCGGTCGCCGGCGGCGCCGAGGACGTGAAGACAAAAACGCCTTCGGACGTGTTCGGATCCGCGTCCTCGAACCCGGGATTCGTCTGGATGAAGAAGCCGTTGGTCTTGACGCCGGTCACGATGCCGGTCGTCTGAGCGACGGCTCCCGTGTACGGAGACGTCGTGCCGGGACCCTGGATGTCATGGATCGCCAGCGATAGAAAGACGGACAAAGCGATGGAAGCGGAGCCCGTGCGCGCCTGCGCATCCATGATCGTCGCCGGTATGTTCTTGTTGCCGGTCGTGGTCGCGTTCGAGACGATGGCCAGATACGAGAAGACGTTGTCGCCCGCCGTCGCGTCGCCGTTGGATCCGTCGTCGAAGAACGTCTGAGTCGCCGAACCACCGATCGAGGTCAGGTCGCCCGAGACGGTTATGCCCGTGGACGGCGGATTCGTGCCGGGCGTGACCGTGACAGTCAGCAGAGTCGTGTCACCCGGCTGGACGGCGCTCGGGCTGGCCGCTCCCACGCCGGTCGGTGGCGTCGGACCGCCGCAGAAGTGCGTGGGAGAGGCGCTGTTGCGCGGATTGGCGGTCGCGACGGCGAAATCGCTGCCGTTGTTGTCGGTCTCCGTGCAGCCGTCGTTCTTGCGCAGCGCGGCCGTCGTGGCGGCCAAGGAGCCGGTCGGGCCCGTCCCTTCGAAGCAGTTCGTCCCGGTGCCGTAGCCGACGAAATCCACGATGTTCGCGGAAGGACAGCTCGTGCCGGCTACGATCAGCGTCTGGTTGTTCACCAGGGCCACCTTGCCCGCGGTCCCGCTCATGTTGATCGTGCCGGTTGCATCGGGAGGGGGGAGATCCACGGTCCCGCCGGTGCCCGCGGCCTCCTTGATCAGGTAATAGTGGCCCGGGGCGATCGATCCGACGAGGTTTGTCTTCTGCCAGTTCACGCCGGTCGTCGCCGCGTATTGCACGGACCAGCCCGAGACATCCACCGTCGAGCCTCCGAGGTTGTAAAGCTCGATGAAATCGTTCTTGAGTGTCGCGCCGGAGTTTCCGCCGCCGCCGTAGACCTGGCTGATGACGATCGTCGAGGATGTGGCCAGGGCGGTGCCCGGAAGCAACGCCAGCGCGAGCACGAGGCAGGAGAGGAGAGCTGTAAACGGGAACCGGGTGGATCGGGAACGCGGCAAGCAAATCATCGTGATCTCCTTTTTCGCCTGATCGAAAAGGAAACCTCGTGCGTCGGGAGCGCAGACGCGCGGAGTTTCGATGTCCGTTGAGACTGCGATTTATATATCAGAGGGAACGGAGAGGACACCCTCGACTTTGGTGGGAGAGATGTCCGATGCCCTCAGCCGCGGCCGGCGCCGTAGGGGTCGGGGATGAGCTTTTCCATGATGCGCTCGGGCCTGGAAGGCGGCGTGAAGCCGACCTTGCGGTAGAGGCCGTGGGCGTCGGCGGTCACGAGCATCCAGCGGCGGAGTCCCTGGAGATCCGGATGCGCCATGACGACCTCCATGAACCAGGTGGCGAGCCCGCGGCCGCGATGGGACTCGAGCACGAAGACGTCGGCGAGGTAGCCGAACGTCGCCTTGTCGGAGATGACGCGGGCGAAACCGACGAGAGCGTCCCCGTCGTAGAGGCCGAAGCAGAGGGAATTCTCGATCGCGCGGTCCACCACCTCCCGCGGGATCCCCTTCGCCCAGTAGGAGCCGCGCAGGAATTCGTGGATGACGCCGCGGTCGAGCCTCTCCTTCTCCGTCGAGACCGTGAACCCGTCCCGCTTCCACTCCATGGTCACGCGGAGAGTCTCGCCCGGCGGATCTGCTGCGTTTCGACGATCCGGATTCCGGCGGCCGGCTCCTCGACGGCCGTGACCAGCGCGGCCACCATCTGTGGAAGCGTCACGGGGTAGAGCCGCACCGCGCTGTCGCGCGTCGCGGGCAGGAGCTGCAGGAGGCGGTAGACCGGAAGGACGAGATACGGCCAGCGGTGGCCCGGCCCCAGCACGTACCAGGGGCGCACGAACGTGGCGTTCAGGCCGGCCGCTCGGATCGCCGCTTCCCCCTCCGCCCGCGCCTCGACGTAGGCCTTCATGACCGGGGCCGGCTGCGCGACGCTCACGTAGACGAAATGGGAGACTCCGGCCGACGCGGCTGCCTTCGCCGATGCCCGGACGGAGGCAAGGTCGACGGAGCGAAACTCCGCGGCCTTGGCCGGAGAGGGGTGCGCGACGCCGACGAGCTGGAGGAAGGTGTCGGCCGGAGCAACGCGGGAGGCGAACGTCGCCTCGTCGAGAGCGTTTCCGACGACCGGCTCGCAGCCGGGAGGGAGCTTCCCTTGCGACCCCTCGCGCGCGAGCGCCCGCACGCGATGCCCGCGCCGGAGGAGCTCCGGGATCACGCGCCGGCCCATGTAGCCGCTCCCGCCCGTGACAAAGACATGCCGCGCCGGTCCCATGGCTTTGAAACCCAACTCTAGCAGGGCGATGAAGAAGGAAGAACCTGAGCGTCGCCGGTGCCCTCACCCCGACCCTCTCCCGGAGGGAGAGGGAGAAGAGAAAGGCCGGCCCCGTTTCCGGGACCGGCCTGACTTGGGCTCTGGGACTTTAGACCTTAGACCTTGGACCTTGGACCTTCTCTCTTACTGGACCGTCGCCCGGAAGTTGTCGGCCTGTCTGCTGGACGTTCCCCTGGTTGTTGACGATCTGGATCCCGACCTTGCCGGTGGAGAAGGTCGAGTCGTTGACGTTCAGCTTGTTGACGCCGCCGAAGTCGAGCGAGAGAGTCGACCCGGTGACCCTCCCCGTCATGTGGAAGGCCACGTTCTTGGTGGGGTTGCCGATCGAAGTGTAGGCCAGGTCCGTCTGGACGCCGTTGACGATCTTGGAGATGTAGAGGCGGCTCGAACCGCCGGTCACGCGATGGACCAGGTAGTAATTGCGGGGATCCTGGTAGCGCAGGACGATGCCGAACTTCGGCCCGAGGTTGTTGTCCACGGAAGTGAAGTCGGCCTCCACGGTTTCCGTCGCTCCGGAAAGAGCCGTGACGAAGGACAGGTTGGTTCCCGTCGCCCCGAGCCTGGTCTTGAGCAGGTTCCCGCCGACGACGAGGTTGCCGGAGACCGCCGTCCAGGAGGCTGCCGAGTGACGCCGAGTCGGCCCGGTCGAAGCTGTCGGAGAAGGTGCCGCCGGTGCCGCCGCCACCGGAAGTCGTGATGACGACGTAGCTCGACGAGGCGGTAGCGGAGGCCGCCGTGGCGATGCTGTTGCGGGCGGTCGCGCCGATGGGGTAGGTGCCGTTGGGGGCGGTGAAGGACGAGGTGACCTTGAGCGTCGTCGAAGAGGTCGCGCCCGGCGCCAGGGACAGGGAGGCGGCAGTCAGCGCGCCCGTCCAGCCGGCGGGAACGGTGGAGGTGAGCGTGAAGGCGGACGTCGTGCAGGGGCTCGCGTCCCTGTTGGTGACCGACAGGGTGTAGGAGACCTGCGTGCCGGCCGGGACCCTGGCCGGTGCGGGCCGAGAGGCTCACCAGGGGAGCCACGTGCGTGCACGAGGGCACGGGCGTCGGCGTCGGGGTCGGCGGAGCGGTCGGGGGCGGCGTCGGCGGAGCCGTCGGTGGAGCCGACGGTGACGGAGTCGGCGTGGGGGTCGGCGGAGGGGTTCCGCCCAGTCGTCACCGAGACCGAGGCATCCGTGGCGGAGACGGAGTTGACCGTGATCGTCACGCCCGAGACCGAGTCGGTCCAGGTCTGCCCGACCGTCAGGGCCGGGTCGGAGAACGAGTCGGAGGCAGGTCATGTCGAGCAGGTCGCTGCTGTTGCCGTCGGAAAGAGAAGCCAGGTGGACGACGACGCCGTTGGTGATGTTGCCGTTGCCGACGAGACCAGCGTCAAAACCCACGCCCCGGCGAAGCTCGAGGTAGAAATAGGAGCCGGTCGTTGCCCTGGGGATCTTCAGAGCCTTGGGAGTGCTTCCGGTCGTCTCCATGGGGCTGATCGCGTAGGTGCCGCTGGAGGTGACGGCCGTCAACGGAGGCGAGGCGCCGAAGTTCAACCAGCCCAGCCGCTCCTTCTGGTAGGCGTTGAAGTGGTAGGAGGAGTAGCCCATGTTGTCGAAGGAGTCGCCGTATTCGCTCATGGTGCAGCCCGTGCCCAGCGGAACGGAGCCGCAATCCAGGGAGTGTGAGTGGTAGAGGCCGAGGTTGTGTCCCATCTCATGGGCGACGACCTGGAGCACGAAGCTCCCGTTGATCCAGGCCGTGGAGGAAGCGCCGCCGACTGTCCCGAGTCCCCACCAGCCGCAGGCGTTGTCGGGGAAACCGATGACGAAGCGGTTGTAGTTGCCCAGGTTCGCTCCGGCCGCCGCGGCCGCCGACCTGGCCAGGCTGGCCGTCGTGCTCGGGTCGCAAACGGTCGCGCTCTGCGCGATCGTGTACCAGCCGAAGACGTCCCCGGTCAGCCAGGTCTGGCCGTAGGAGTTCTCCAGGTCGAAGTTGTTGACGGTGGTGAAGACGGTATTCCGGGCGGCCGCGACCGTGTAGGGCTGAGTCGCCTTGTCGGTGAAGTTGACCAGGATGACCGCGGTCCTCTGCGCCCCGAAGGCGGAGGAGATCGCCGACGTGGCCTGGATGCCCGAGGTGGTCACGCCCGGGGACACGCGCCGAATGCCCGAGTCCTCCGAATCGACGGCGATCGACGTCTCTGTCCGGAACCCCGTCACGATCACTCTCTCTCCCGTCTGGAAGCGGGTCGGAGGGGTCGCGAAGTTCAAGGAATAGCGCTCGCCCGAGTCCGTGTCGAGGTAGGAGAGCTGCCGGCTCCCGTCGTACCGGTCCTCGATCATCATTTCCAGGGTCCCTTCGATCTCCACGCGCTCCGCGACGAAGTCGCGCACGCGCGGCGGGACCGGACGGGATCCCGCGAAGGCGAACGATGCGCCGGTCAGAATCAGAGATTGCCACGAAGCGCTTGATCATTTTCGGTCACCCTTCCTTTGAAAGCTGTTTGGTTGGATTCACGCAGACCCGGGGACGTGGGAGGTTTCTTGGGCGACTCAACGGTAGGCGTGCGACAGGCGTCGAAACTACTGGTCAGCAGTTCAAAAATGGGACAGGGGGTGCCGCTGTTCGCGGGGCTGTTCGAAGGGACAGGAACGCGGATCCGGCCGCCGCGGCGTGGTCCGAGACACCGTCGGCGGCAGAAGTCGTCTTGCCCCGACGCGGTGAATTCAGTACTCTGTCGAGGTTGCGTAAGGTTGCGTCAACCCCTCGCGCCACCGTCTGCCTGTTTTCGTTCCACCCCCTGTTGTTGTCGGAGTTCCAGAGGCTCTTGACCGGCGACGACAAGGCGCTGGTGCTCGATCGGCGCGTCGAGCCCAACCAGCCGCCCGACGCCTCGCTCGCCGTGCCGCGCGCCTCCGTCTACGTGGTCGAGGCGCATTCCCACCGGCAGGTCACGGAGGCCTACGTCGCGGCGATCCTCGCCCGTTACCCCAAGGCGCGGCTGGTCGTGATCGCGGAAAAGCTCGCCGAGGCAAGCGTCTTTCCGCTGCTTCGCCAGGGCGTCAAGGGACTGCTCAAGTATTCCGAGACCGCTGTCTACCTGCCGCGCACGCTGCGCGAGGTGGCCGCCGGAGGTTTCTGGGTGCCGCGGCCGCTCCTCTCGACGTTCGTGGATTCGACGCTCGAGGGATTGCAGCGCCCCCGCGCGGCGCCGGCCGGCGTGCGCATGAGCAAGCGCGAGACCGAAGTCCTGGAGCTCCTGATGCAGAACCTGTCGAACAAGGAGATCGGCAGCAAGCTGCACATGTCCGAGCGCACCGCGAAGTTCCACGTCTCCAACCTGCTCGCCAAGTACACCGTCCAGCGCCGCGCCGACCTCATCCTCCTCTTCGTCCAGGCCGAGCGCGACCGTGCCCTATGAGATCCTGGGAACGAGTCGGGGTCATCCGCCCGCGTCATCTCGCCTAAGTTGCTGGCCGGAAACGGCCTAACTAGGATTTGACTCCATGCGCGTCGTCAGCCTTTCGCCTGGTCACTCGACGCTCTGATCCGGGGCGAAAAGGGCTGGAAAAGCTGTAGCCGAGCTTTTACCCTGGTTTCAAGTCCTAGTACCACTCCCGGCTCTTCACGGGCGTAATTATCGGTAGAACCTCAAGTGTCCCTTGACAGTTGAAGTTCAGGGTGATCGAATCTAGCAAGACTAATAGGACAAGAGGGATCCATGAAACACGTACACTGGCCGCTGTTGTGTATGGTTGCTTTGTACGCTGGGATCCCCGCAACATCTCAAGCCATAGTCAATCCGTGCGCAACTCACCTGAATCTGAAGGGCGTCGCTCCCAACCTCGAACTATCTCTGAATGACGAATTAGGCTCGACTCCAACATCGATCGATTCTCCGCCGCTGACGAAGGCGGGCGGAAACCCCTACAGGGTAATCGGCACCTGGAGCACGGCGCCTCTCACCGACTACTCCAACGACAACACCAGATGTTGGGGCGCTCATTCTCGTCAAACTCTATTTTTCGCCCCCATGTTTGGCTGGGGCTGCGAGACAGCGATGACCAGGGCACGAAGTTCGACCTTCTGGCTCAAGTGCTGCTCGACGGCATTGAAATCGGAGAGGCCGAGGTCCATTGCGTTGAAGGCGTTACGAGAAATCCATCGAAGGCCGTCGAGGTGATTATCGGCCCGGTCCCTCCTCCTGCCACGCCACCCCAGCTCTATTGCTCAGGGTCCCACCCTTCCAACCGATTCGGAACTCATGCTGAGAATCTCCGCTCGCATAGGCACTGACGCGGACGGTCCCTGCAAGGGCCACTCGAGTTCGAAGGGTCTCCGTCTGTACTATGACTCGGTAACTGAACCCGCGCACATGCTTTGGCTGATATGCGTCGATCCATGTCTTCCTCCGATACGCGACTGAGCGCGGTCATCCCGGCATCCGAACAAAGGGCATGACGCGGCCCAGGTGTGAGACCCTCCGCCCAGCAATTCCATGATCAGTCTCGCGAGGACCGGCACGTTGGCTTTTTAGAGAGCGGCAGCCGAGGACCTCGGGCCCGGGCCGGGCGTCGCACAAACTATCGCGAGGATCCCGGCTCGACATGACACTCACTGCCGGGGCGCGGCTCGGGCCTTACGAGATCCTGTCGCCGCTCGGGGCCGGCGGAATGGGCGAAGTCTACCGGGCTCGAGACACGCGGCTCGCCCGCGACGTCGCGATCAAGGTCCTGCCGGAACATCTGTCTTCGATGCCCGATCGGCGTCAGCGATTCGAGCGAGAAGCGAAGATGGTGGCGCAGCTCTCGCACTCTCACATATGCGCGCTGCACGACGTGGGACACGAAGGCGACGTGGACTACATCGTGATGGATTACCTGGAGGGGGAGACTCTCTTCGCGCGGCTCCTGGGGGGGCCGCTGCCGATTGCGGAAGCCCTGATTTTCGGCATTCAGATCGCCGAGGCGCTGGAACACGCTCATCACGCCGGCGTGATTCATCGGGATCTGAAGCCCGGCAATATCTTCCTGACGAAGAAGGGCGTCAAGGTGCTCGACTTCGGGCTGGCCACAAGGCGGGTTCTCCCGAGCGCGAAGGCCGCCGACGCCGAGCTCCCGACGGAGACCGCGGACGTCGCCGGGCCGTTGACCGAGCCGGGAACGATTCAGGGCACCCTGCCGTACATGGCTCCGGAACAGCTCCGAGGGGAGGAAGCCGATGCCCGCACCGACATTTTCGCCTTTGGAGTCCTTCTCTACGAGATGGTGACCGGCCGCCGCCCGTTCTCCGGCAAGAGCCAGGCCGAGCTGACGAGCTCGATTCTGCGCGACGAGCCGAAACCGCTGGCGGAGATCGTGCCGCTCGCTCCTCCGGCTCTGGAAAGGCTGATACGTCAGTGTCTGGCCAAGAATCCGGACGACCGGTGGGAGGCGGCGCACGACCTCACGAACGCTCTCCGGTGGATCCGGGACGAGACGTCGGTTGCAAGCTCGCCCGAGGCCGCAGGCGGAGGCGCGGCAGGCAGGCGGCACCGTTTACATTCACGGCCGTCAGGCCTTCGTGGCGATCGCCCTGGCACTCGCGGTTGTGGTCGTGACTTACCGTTCTTTCAAGAGGTCTCCGTCAGCAATGGCGGACATCTCCGAATCCCGGCGCATCGCCGTCTTGCCATTCGAGCACCAGGGACCAGCGAGCGAGGAGTACTTCTCAGACGGCATCAGCGATGAGGTTCGCGGCAAGCTCGTCGCGCTCCCGGGGACCGTGGTCATCGCGCGAGGGAGCTCGATTGGCTACAAGAAGGCGGGCAAGAATCCGGAACAGATCGCCAGGGAGCTTTCCGTCCGCTATCTCTTGATGGGAACGGTGCGCTGGGAGAACCCGCCGGGGCAGTCCAGCCGTGTGCGCATCCGTCCCGAGCTCGTGGAGATTCCAGCGAATGGCCCGCCGATCACGCGGTGGCAGCAGGACTACCCGGCCGGCCTGACCGATGTTTTCGAGGTCCAAAGCGGGATTGCCAGCAGGGTCGCGCAGGCCATGAACGTCGTGTTGTCTCCTCCGCAGCAAACGGCCCTCGCGGAGAAACCCACCCGAAACCTCGATGCCTGGGAAGCCTACATCCGGGGAAGAGAGATCTTCCCCCCCTTCGGTGACGCGGGGAGAGTCAGAAAGGCGATTGCCTACTATGAGCACGCGGTCGAGCTCGATCCCGGATTCGCGCAGGCCTGGGCCTTGCTGTCGCGGGCCCATTCTGCGATCTACGAGAACATGGTTCCTTCGCCTGCCGAGGCGGAAGCCTCGAAGAGAGCCGCGGACAAGGCTCTGGCGCTCGCGGCGGCCAGACCGGAAAGCCTGCTCGCGGGCGGGTATTACCAGCGGTACGTCGCGAAGGACTACTCGAAGGCTCGTGAAAACTTCGAGAAGGCCTCCCGCGTGGCGCCGAATGACGCGGACGTGCTCGTTGCGCTTGCGGATCTGAACGTCTCGGACGGTCGATGGGAAGACGCCGCGGCCCGCCTCGAGCGGGCGCGGCGGATCGATCCGCGCTCGGTCAGAGTCGCTCAGCGGCTGGCGAAGAACCTCCTCTACTTGCGTCGCTACCAGGAGGCTCTGGGCGAATACGAACAGGGCCTCGGTCTCGCGCCGAAAAACCTGGGTCTGATCGAAGAGAAGGCCATGGTCTTCCTGGCTCAGGGGGATCTCTCCGGCCGCGCGTGCCGTCATCGAGCAATCCTCCAGGGATGTGAACCGCACGGATCTCGCGGTTCTTTTCTCCAGCTACGCGGATCTCTACTGGGCTCTTTCGAAGGCGGATCAGGATCGGGTCCTTAAGACGACGGCGGAGGCATTCGACGGGGACCTCTCGGCCTGGGCGATTGTCCAGGCGGAGATCCTCTGGTTGAGAGGGGAAAAAGAAAGGGCCGTCGAATTCGCCGACGAGAGCCTTGTGATGCCGCCGAAGCTCAATTGAGGCGAGTCGCCCGGGGAGAGTTCGCGACACGCGTTGCTCGCTGTCGCGTACGCCTACTCGGGACGTCGTGAAGGGGCGATTGCCGAAGCTCTGGACGCCGTCAAGATTCTGCCGATCGCAAAGGACGCCGACCGCGGCGCCTACATCCAGCTTCAACTTGTTCGCGTCTATCTCCTGCTCGGCGAGCCGGAAAAGGCCCTGGATACCCTCGAGCCGCTTCTCAAGATCCCGTTCTACGTGACGCCGGGCTGGCTCAAGGTCGACCCGACCTTCGATTCCCTCCGCGGCAATCCGCGCTTTCAGAGGCTCCTCAAGCAGGCTCCCGGAGCCGGGACTGCCGGTCTCCGCCCGGCGGGCGGCCTCTAACGTCTTCGTTCCGGGCCGGGTCCCCACAACTCACGTCGCGGTAGAGTACGAGCCGGATGTTCCTTTCGCCCGGGAAATGAAATGAGGACCATGACGACGCCCCCGAGACATCCGGTTCACCCGATCGTCGTGCTCGACTACCGGGTGCGCATCCCGGGGATGATGTTCGTCGCCCTGTTTGCCGCTGTCGCACTTCCGGGGAGGGCCGGTCGGGCCGCTGCTCATCGCGGCGATGGCCTTCACGGGCCTCGTCTGGCCCCACGCCGCGTACTTCCTCGCGCGGCGGGCGCGCGACACCAAGCAGGCGGAGCTGCGCAACCTGCTCGTGGATTCGTTCATCGTCGGGTGCTGGATCGCGGCCATGTCGTTCTCGCTCTGGCCGACGGTGGCGATGATCGCGACGATGATGAACGGCAACCTGGCGGTGGGCGGATTTCGGTTCGCGGCCAAGGGCGTGCTCGGCATCGTCGTCGGCGTCCTCGCCGCCGGCGCGTTGGTCGGGTTCCACCCCGTCTTCGCCTCCGACATCCA
The DNA here is from genome assembly GCA_963782815.1 of uncultured Acidobacteriota bacterium. Classification (GTDB taxonomy): domain Bacteria; phylum Acidobacteriota; class Thermoanaerobaculia; order UBA5066; family Gp7-AA6; genus JAWOLE01. The sequence continues at coordinate 87,505 of CAWALG010000018.1, forward strand.
GACGACGTTCCTCTCTATCGGCGGGCTTTTCCTCATGGTGTCCATGTTCGGCATCCACTCGTACATACAGACCTCCCGCGTCTACAAGGCCAAGAGCGACCTCGCGGCGCAGAACGAGCAGATCCAGGAGCAGAACCGGTTAATCGAGCAGGCGAGACGGTCCGCGCTCGAGGCCAGGGACGCCGCCGAGGCCGCCAACCGCGCCAAGAGCGCGTTCCTGGCGAACATGAGCCACGAACTGCGCACGCCGTTGAACGCCATCATCGGGTACAGCGAGATGCTCGAGGAAGACGCGGAGGCTTCCGGCAACGCGCCCTTCGTGTCCGACCTCCAGAAGATCCGCTCCGCGGGCAGGCACTTGCTGGGCCTCATCAACGACGTCCTCGACCTCTCCAAGGTGGAAGCCGGGAAGATGAAACTGTACCTGGAGACCTTCGACGTGGCCGATGTCGTCGAGGAGGTCGTGTCCACGGCGAAACCTCTGATGGAGAAGAACGGGAACACGCTCGCGGTGCGCTGCGCGCCGGACGTCGGACAGCTGCGGGAGGACATCACGAAGGTGCGGCAGGTCCTCCTGAACCTGCTGTCGAACGCCGCCAAGTTCACCGAGAAGGGGACGGTCTCACTCGATGTGACGCGCGAGAACGACGTCACCGGGACCTGGGTGGTGTTCCGGGTCCGCGACACGGGGATCGGAATGACTCCCGAGCAGCTGGGCAAGCTCTTCCAGGCGTTCACGCAGGCGGACGGCAGCACTCAGCGCAAGTACGGCGGGACCGGCCTCGGCCTCGCCCTCTCCCGCAAGTTCTGCGTGATGATGGGGGGGGACATCAACGCCCAGAGCGAGCCGGGCAAGGGCTCGACGTTCACGATGCGCCTGCCCGGCGACGTCGAGAACGTGGACGGGGAGGCCACCTCCATCCACGTCTCGGTCAAGAAGAGGATCTCCCAGATGGTTCGCATCTCCGGCGCGGTTCCGAAGCCGGTCCAGGCCCCCCTCCGGCGCATGCTCGTCATCGACGACGACCCGGCCGTCTGCGAGCTGATGACGCGCCTCTGTTGCAAGGAGGGGTACGAGGTCGTCACCGCGGCGACGGGCGAAGAAGGCTTGAGGCTCGCGAGAGAGAAGCAGCCGAACCTGATTACGCTCGATGTCGTGATGCCGGGAATGGACGGCTGGGCCGTCCTGAAGACGTTGAAGGCGGACCCGCAGCTTTCGGCGATCCCCGTCGTCATGATCACGATCACCGACGACAGGCAGCGCGGCATGGCGCTCGGCGCGGCCGATTACCTCGTCAAGCCGGTGGACCGCAGCCGCCTGGCCGGCCTGCTGGAAGCCCACGCGCCGTGCCCTCCCTCCGGATAACCAGAGCGGAGACGTCACTGTGGCCAGAATCCTCCTCGTGGAAGACAACGAAATGAATCGGGACATGCTCTCGCGCCGGCTCTCCAAGCGCGGGTACGAGGTGTTGATCGCCCAGGATGGAGGCGAAGGCATCGCGATGGCCCATTCGCAGTCTCCCGACCTGATCCTGATGGACATGAGCCTGCCGGTCGTGGACGGATGGGAAGCGACGCGTCGAATCAAGTCCGAGGCGGGGACGCGCGGCATTCCCGTCATCGCCTTAACCGCGCACGCGATGGCGGGGGACGAGGAAAAGGCCCGCTCGGCCGGTTGCGACGACTTCGACACCAAGCCGGTCGAGCTGCCGCGGCTCCTGACGAAGATCGAGGCGCTCCTGCAGCGGCCCCGGACCGGGCCGGGTCCGACGCCTTGAGGCGGGAATTCGAGCGTGCGGCCGTTCCCGCGAGCCTCCAGGCGATTCGAGATTTCATCGAGGACTCCTGCCGGCAGGCGGGAGTCGAGAGGACGGCCGCGCACGGGTTCATGCTCGCCGTGGACGAGGCCTGCGCCAACATCGTCGAGCACGGCTACGCGGGGAGAGAGCCCGGCTCGATCGGAATCTCCTTCGACGCGGAGGCTCGGAGAATCATGGTGGCGATCACGGACAGGGGGCGCGCGTTCGACCCGAAGGACGCGCCGGTTCCGGACCTCCATTCCGGCTGGCAGGAGCGGCGGGTCGGCGGCCTCGGGTGGCACCTCGTCCGGCAATTCGTGGACGAGATCCATTACGACCCGGACGCCGGCAGCGGAAACAGGCTGACCCTCATCAAGGCGATCGGAGGAGGCAAGGAGTGAAGAAATGGAAATCCTGACGGAGCAGCGCGGGCCGGTGATGGTCATTTCGATCGTCGGGAGCGTGGACGGGATGACGGCCCCGACCCTGACCGGCTCGTTCCGCGCCCAGGTGACGGGCGGCTACATTCATATCGTGGGAGATTTCGCGCGGGTGGAGTACACGTCGAGCGCGGGCCTGCGGGCCCTGCTCGAGACCGTCAAGGAGACGCGGCAGCAGGGGGGCGACCTGCGGCTGGCCGGCGTGCAGCCGGAAGTGCTGCGGGTCCTGGAGCTCTCGGGGTTCACGCACATCCTGAAGCTCTTTCCCGACATCGAGTCGGCCGTGGCGAGCTTCTCGGCGTGAACGCTCCTGGCCCCCGGGCAGGGCGGGAGGAGCCGCGGGTCGCCGTCGTCCTCGGCTCGGGGAGCGTCAAGTGCGCCGCCGCGCTCGGCTTGTTGAAGGTCCTCCGGCGCGAAGGGATCGGCATCGACATGATCGTCGGCTGCAGCGGCGGAAGCCTCTACGCGGCGATCATCGCCCTGGGACACGACGTGGAGACCGCCGAGGCGATGACGCGCCGGCTCTGGACGAAGGAGCTGACGAGCCGCCGCAACCACAGGTCGCTCCTCTCCGTCTTCCTGCCGCGGCTCTTCGGTTTCAACGAGAGCTTCGGCATGGTCGACGACTCCCTGATCCTCGAGCGGTTGAAGACGGCGTTCGGCGACGCGACGCTCGAGCAGGCGCAGATCCCGCTGTATCTGACGGCGACGGACTTTCACACCGGGGAGCAGGTCGTCTTCGAACGCGGGTCGATCGTGGACGCGATCCGCGCGTCCATCGCCATTCCTTACGTCTTCCGCCCCTGGCCCGTCGACGGCCGCCTGCTGGTGGATGGATTCATGTCGGACCCGATGCCGGTCGGGGTCGCGATCCAGCGGGGAGCCAACATCATCGTCACGATGGGCTTCGAGAGTCCCCTGCAGCCGAAGGTCAACTCGCCCCTCCGGTTCGCCTTCCAGCTCTCCTCGATCACGTCGAACAACCTGCTCAAGTCCAACTTCGCCTTCCACAACCTGGCCCACCACGCCGAGATCCTTCCGATCCTTCCCGAGTTCAAGGACCGGATCCACCTCTTCGACACCGACAAGATCCCTTACGTCATCGAGGAGGGGGAGCGGGCCGCCGAGCGCCAGGTCCCGTACCTGCGGCGTTTGCTGGCGGGAGCCTGAGCGCATGGCGAGCGAGAAGCTCGAGGGCGCGGCGGACACCCGGAGGACTCCGGCTCCGGTTCCCCGCGCGCCGAGGATCGGCGTCGTCATCGGGTCCGGCTCGATCAAGTGCGCCTCGGCCCTGGGCCTGTTGCGCGTCCTGAAGAGGGAGGGGATCCCGGTGGATCTCGTGGTGGGTTGCAGCGCCGGCGGTCTCTACGCCTCGGCCCTCGCCCTGGGGTGGGACCTGGACGAGACGGAACGGCGCAGCCACGAGATGTGGCAGGGCCTCTTTGCCCGCGTCGATTACGGCATGATTCTGCGGGGACTCCTGCCCCGCCTCTTTCCCACCCGCGGACCGGTCGGTCTCTTGGACGAGCGCCGCTTGAAGCAGGTCCTCGAGAGCCTCTACGGCGAAACGACGTTCGCCGACGCGAGGATTCCGCTCTATCTCGTGGCGACGGACCTGAAGACCGGCGACAGCGTCGTCCTCTCGCAGGGGCGCCTCTTCGACGCGGTGCGCGCCTCCGCCGCGATCCCCGTGCTCCTCTCCCCCTGGGCCGTGGACGGGCGCCTTCTCTTCGACGGCGGCGCCTCGGATCCGCTGCCGGTCAGCGTTGCCATCCGGGAGGGGTGCGACATCATCCTCGCGATGGGCTTCGAGAATCCGCTGCACGAGTCGGTGGGATCTCTGATGAGTCTCGTTTCCCAGACGACCTGCATCACGATGAACAACCTGTTGAAGTCCACCTACGCCTTCTACAGCGCGGCGCACCATGCCGAGATCGTCCCGATCATCCCGACCTTCGAACGGCACGTCGGCCTGCGCGACTCCACGCTCCATCCGTACATGATCGAGCGGGGAGAAGAGGCGGCCTCCAGGCAGCTCCCCTTCCTGCGGCGGCTGCTCTCTTCTCCCTCTCCCTCCGGGAGAGGGCTGGGGTGAGGGCCTCCCCGACGCCGATGTCCGAAGAGACCGCGAGGCTCCTCGTCGTGGACGACGTCGAGGCCAATCGCGACCTGCTCTCCCGCCGCTTGAAACAGCAGGGACACGCGGTGTCGGTCGCGGAGAACGGGCGCCAGGCGCTGGAGATGGTGCGGGCCGAATCCTTCGACCTCGTCCTCCTCGACATCATGATGCCCGAGATCGACGGGTACCAGGTCTTGAGCGAGATGATGAGTGACGCGGCCTTGAAGCACATCCCGGTCATCATGATCTCGGCCGTGACGGAGATGGACAGCGTCGTCAAGTGCATCGAGCTCGGCGCGACCGACTACCTGCCCAAGCCCTTCAACCCCGTGCTGCTGAAGGCCCGCGTGGGCGCGACGCTGGAGAAGAAGAGGCTTCGCGACCAGGAGCGGCTCTGGGCGAAGAGCCTCGAACGGGAGCTCGAGATCGGCCGGGAGATCCAGAAGAGCTTCCTGCCGGAGGAATTGCCGCGGGTCGCCGGCTGGGAAATCGCGGCGCTCTTCCGGCCGGCTCGCCAGGTGGCCGGCGACTTCTACGACGCCTTCCTGCTGCCGTCCTCCGGGAGGATCGGCCTCGTCATCGCCGACGTCTGCGACAAGGGGGTCGGCGCGGCGCTCTTCATGGCCCTCTTCCGCAGCCTCCTGCGCGCCACCGCGACCGGCGCCGCCTGGGGACCGGAGGCGGCGACGGAGCTCCTGCGGACCGTCCGGCTGACCAACGATTACATCGCCCGAACGCACGGCCGATCCAACATGTTCGCGACGCTCTTCTTCGGGGTGCTCGATCCCGCGACCGGCTCGCTCCTCTACGTCAACGGCGGACACGAGGCGCCGATCCTCTTCGGGCCGGCCGGCGTGAAGACGCGCCTGCCCCCACCGGGCCGGCCGTGGGCATGATGCCGGACATGCCCTTCGAAGTCGCGGGAGACGCGGCTGGAGGCGGGGGAGGGGCTGCTCGCGTTCACCGACGGCGTGACCGACGCGCGGGGCGCCTCGGGCTTCTACGGGGAAGGGCGCCTCCTCGCCCTGCTGGGTCGGCCCGTCGCCTCCGCGGCGGCGCTCCTCGACGCCATCGAGGCCGGCGTGCTCGCCCACGCCGCCGGCTCGGAACAGACCGACGACATTACCCTGCTGGCCGTTCTGAAGCCGTAAGGCCCCCTCGGCTGGTGCCGTAGCACCCGTCACCTCGTGCCCCGGGCTGCTTTCGTGGGTCCGTTTCTTGCATTAATTCGGCCGAACACGAGAGAAACCTACGAGGATCGAATTGACGCAGGAGGGGAGCTCTCATATCGTTTCGCGCACCGGGTGTCGCGTGAATGGTCGTAGCCCGCCGAGTTTCTCAGTACGCGCCGGGCGGAGCCATCCGCTCCAGCGCGGGTCGCTGTTCGAATTCTGGCCGGGAACTCGAGTCGGAGGCGGTCGAACAAGGGGTGGGGTGCCTTCATCGTCGTGTCGGCTTCGTGAGCAAAAGACTTTCCCAAAGCGAGCACGCGGACGAACGTGTTCCGTGGAGGTCGAGGAACCGGGACGCCGATGAAGTTCTCCTCGCAGTTTCGAGAGAAAGCCGTGTCGAGGAAGGCGAAGGGAGCGTTTAAATGCGGAACGCGAAGGGGTCAGGAGAAGAGGGGCCTGGTACTGAACAAGCAGGAAGGCCTGGCAACTGGGGCTTCCGGTGGGAGTCCTGGTGCTGGACTCTTCCTGCTTCTTTCCGGGCGGCAGACGCGGGCCGTCGGCGACATGACGATCAGCGCGTGCGGACGTTCGATAGTCTGGACGGCTCGGCGGACGACGATGACGGCGTCAAGGACGGCGACCTTTACCAAGAACGCGAATTGTTCATCGCCAGTGGCGGACAACATCCGTGATGCACGACGCCGAGCGGGGCCATCACCTGCGATGAGAGTGGCACACCGGCCAGCGCATGTACGTCAAGATTCACGTCAGCGGGGACATGGAGATCCAGGCCGGCGGCTCGATTCACGCCGAGAACCTGGTGCAATGGCGGCAATGGCGGCAACATCGCCATCGATGTGGACGGGAACTTCACGATGCGCGGTCCCAGCCCGGCGGCCACCGTGGCGCGCTCATCACGAGCGAGAACTTCGCGGCGGCACGGCGCACGGCGGGGACGTCCGATCATCGTCGGCGGCGTGACCTGCGACACGAGCGTGGACCCGGCCGTCGGCATTTGCGGTTCGCCCAACGGCGACATCCTGATCGAGAACGGCGCGATGATCACCTCCGAACGCGGCCCAGAGCGGTCGCCGGCGACATCGCTCTGTATGCCGGCCACAACATCACGATTAACGGAACATGTCACGCCGAGCGGGTTTCACTGGCGGCGGTCACGGCGGCGCGATCACGATTCAGGCCTGCTGCGATCTGCAGATCGGCGACACGGGACAGCGTCCTCAGCCGTGGGCGGGACCCTGGCCCGGACCGGGTTCACCTGCAAGGATGCGCGGTAACGATCTATGGTCTGGTCGCGTCACCGGGTCCGGCGCACCAGAGCCCCAGGCCGAACTGCACGCCTCCCCTGCGGCCGGGCAAGCCGGCAACTCGACGGCCTGCGTGGAGATCTGGTCGGGCACGACCATGGTCATCGATTCGACGGGAACCCACTTTGGCGAAATCACCGCGGACACCGCGACCTCGGGCGGCATCCAGGGCCATGGCTGGATCGACATTCTGGCCAACGGCGACATCACGATCATCGATGGAACAAACGATGACCCCGGCATCCTGGACGGCTTCGCGACTGACCACGCCGTGCATGCCAACCAGTATCTTGGGAATGGCCGTGGCGGCGACATTCAGGTGCTCTCCAAGGCAGGCAAGGTCAGCACGTCGGTAACGCGATCCAGGCCAGCGACACCACAACGGCGCCCATGGCGGCACGGTGAAGGTCGAGGCCGGAGGAGCCGGTACCCCGGCCGGGGACGTCCTTTTCGGCACCGCGTCGATTCAGGCGGAAGGGACAACGGGGGGCGGCGCCAGCAGGGGCGGCGGCACGATCAGCGGCCGCTCTTTCAATGGCGACTTGAGCGGCGCGGCGGCAGGAGAGCTCAACGCGACCGGCGGTCCTCCTCTGGGTAGCGTCACAGCTCGAGGCCTGTTTGTTCGCGACCTACCTGGGCACTTCGACTCCTGCCTTCGTGCTCGGAGTCAACGACGGTGCCTGCGGCGGCTCGCCGGCGTTCCCGGCATTGGCTGCGCCCGAGGCATACCCGCTGGCCACCGGCTGCACGAGCGTTCTGTCAGCCGGTGACCAACACGCCGACGAAGACGCCGACGAGACACCGCCGACGAAACGAATACGCCGACGAACACGCCGACGAACACGCCACAATACGCCGACGAGCACGCCGACGGATACGCCAACGAACACGCCGACGAACACGCCGACGAACACGCCGACGAACACACCGACCAATACGCCGACGAACACACCAACGAACACGCCAACGAATACGCCGACGAACACGCCGACGAATACGCCGACGAACACACCGACGAACACGCCGACCAATACGCCAACGAACACGCCGACGAATACACCGACGAATACGCCGACACGACGCCGACCAACACTCCGACCAATACGCCGACGCGGACGCCAACGAAGACACCTACGAACACACCGACCAATACGCCGACCAAGACCCCGACGACTCCCGCCTTCCAGGGGTGCACGCCCGGCTACTGGAAGCAGGACCAGCACTTCGGTAGCTGGCCGGCGCCTTATGTCCCGACCGGGCCGGGAGCGACTCTGTTGAAGGACATCTTCAACCTGAACGGATTCACCAATCTCGATGGGGACGGCGACCGCCGACGACACCCTGCTCGAGGGGCTGAACTATCAGGGAGGTCGAGACCTGGCTGGCGCGGCGCAGATCCTTCTGAGGGCGGCCTCGTCGGCAGTGCTCAACGCGGCGAGCGTCAACTATCCGCTGTCGCTCGGGCAAATCCAGACACTGGTCAACAATGCCCTGGCGAGCGGCGACCGGGACACGATGACCGATCTGAACACAGTCCTGGATGGGTACAACAACGCACGCTGCCCCTTTAACTGATTCGAGCCACCGAAGATCCTCAGTGGCGGGCCCTTTCGACGAGGGCCCGCCGCTTTTCTTCCGAAAAACGGCGAGAGAGCCTATTGAACCGTGATGGTACGTGAGAGGACGTTGTTGTTCTCGCGCGTTTCGGGGACGCTGCGGTCCGAGTCGGCCCGGGCGAGGAGACGCCACGCGCCGGCCGCGGTGCCGGCCGGGATTGTCAGACCGGTCGCCCCGGAACTGACGGCGCCGGCGGCGAGGTCCGGGATAGCCCGGCTCCCCAACTCGATGTCCGAGGCGTCGAAAAGACTGTCGGCGGAGAGATAGAAGCGGGTCGTCGAGGGCCCCGCCGGTTGCGGTCCCTGGTTCTTCGTCGTGTCGGTGACGCTGATCGTCGCGCCGGCGGCGGCCGAGGAAGGCACCGTGAACGCCGAGACGATCAGGTCCGAGCCGACCGTGATCGCTCTGGCGCGCGTGTTGTTCCCCTCGTTTGACTCCGCGAGGACTCCCGTGTCATCGGCGCGGGCGATGACGTACAAGAAACCGGCCGTTCCCGAGGGGAGCGTCACCGTGGTCGACCCGGTGTCCGTGGCGCCGGGCAGGATCTGCCCCACCGGCCGTGAGCCCAGCGGGACATCCCCGGAGTCCCACGAGCTGTTTGCGGAGAGGTAGTAGCGGTTCGTCGTAGCCGCGGCCGTTGCCGTGCCCTGGTTCTTCGTCGTGTCTCCCACGGAGATCGCTGCACCCGCGGGAGCGCTCGCGGGAGCCGTGAGGATCGTGACAATCAGATCGGGCCGCCCGGGCGTGGACGTGCGCGTGGGGGTGCGGGTCGGCGTTACCGTGCGGGTGGGAGTCGCCGTTCGCGTCGCAGTGGCGGTTGCCGTGGGAGTCGGCGTCCGCGTCGGGCTCGGCGTTCCGGCGGTGGGGGTGGGCGTGCGGGTCGGCGTCGAGGTCGGGGATACCGCCGGGCACCGGGAGAGCGAGATCGTCGCGAGGTACTGCTGGTCCACCGCGTCCAGAGGGCGCGCGCCCGCGAAGGCCAGGGCATCGCGCGCGGCGGCGCAGGCATCCTGCGTGTCCACGGGCGCGGCGGGGAAGGGGACGGCCTCGGTGCCGCGGGTGTTCAGGTTCACCCCGTCGGCGTCGAAGTTGTCGGAAACGTAGGCGCGGGCGATGTTGGTCGTGTCGTCGTAGCAGTCGGAGTCGGAGGCGAGCCCCTTGCAGAGGATGAGCGCGTCCTGCGCGTCGCCGCCGTTGGAGCCCCAGAAATTCGCCACGACGTTGGCCCGGCCGCCGTACCGGATGCGCGCCCCGTAGCCGCCCCGCCAGTCCCAGACGATGTTGTTGCGCATGTCGAGCGTCGTGTCGGTGTCCTGGTCGCGCGCGGCGGAGTCGTCGTAGGTCACCTGCGGGTTCCTCTGCATCGCGGCGACGAAGACGTCGTGGTGGAGCGTGACGCGCGTCTGGTGGAAGGCCAGCAGCATGTTCTTCTCCTCCCCGGCCGGCTCCGCGAGGATCGTTCGGGCCACCGTCACGTCGCGGGTCCCCGTCTGCGTGACGTCGATGTTGCCGTCGCCGGAGTTGTGCACCGAGCAGTTGACGACCAGGACGTTGTAGGCGGCGGCGGCGACCTGGATGCCGTCCTGCGCCGCGTCGCGGACGCGGATACCCCTGACGATGACGTCGTGGGCTCCCCGGTCGCCCCGGACGTAGAGGCCGAAATTCCGGAGGGTGATCCCCGGGGAAGGCGAGGAGCCGTCCACCGTGACGAAGGAGCCGTGGACGTAGACGTTCGAGGCGAGGAAGATGTCGCCGGCCACGTCGAAGACGACTGTCCGGCTTCCGGCCAGGAGGGCGTCGCGCAGGCTCCCCGCCCCGGAATCGTTCAGATTCGTGACATGAACCACCGGCTTGCCCGCCCCTCCGGGCGTCCCCGCGCCGAACCCCTGCTCCGCTCGTATGGTCAGAGCGTTGACGATTGTCAGAAAGCCTGCAGTTGCAAGAACACGGAGGGATGTTGATCTCATTGGTTCCCCCGGAAGATCGTTGATGGCGGCGTCCTCGCCGCTTGTTGTCGAAGATCCGGACGCTATCACGTCGCTCGCAGCGCCGAAAGAAATGAGGGTTAGCATTCCCGCGGGGAGGTGGCGATGAGATTTGTCCTGCGTCTCCTGATCAACGCCGCGGCGCTGTGGGTGGCGACCCGGATCGTGCCGGGCGTGACCCACTCGGGAAGCGAAGTGAGTCTCTTTGCCGTCGCCCTCGTCTTCGGGCTGCTCAACGCGCTCCTGCGCCCCCTGCTGACGATCCTGTCGTGTCCTCTCCTGATCCTGACGCTCGGGCTCTTCACGCTCGTCATCAACGCCGTGATCCTCCTCCTGACGAGCGCCCTCTCCGGGTCGCTCGGCATCGGATTCCACGTCGACGGCTTCTGGGCGGCGTTCCTGGGCGCGCTCGTCGTCTCGATCGTCAGCATCCTGCTCTCGATCTTCGTCCACGACGTCTCGGAGGATCGCCGCTGACCCCGACGAGGTGTTAGGTGGCAGGTCGTAGGTGGTAGGGGGACCCGCTTCGATCCCTACCACCTTCCACCTAACACCTACCACCTCCAGGACGTGCTCAGGATGTCGGCTGGTCCGCCAGGAGATGCGTGATCGAGTTGGCGTAGTAGGCGAGCAGCGGCAGCTCCGCCGGATCGGCGCTGTAGAGGCCGCCGGACTCGGTGACCAGGTGGCGCAGCGTCAGCATCCGCAGACCCACGGTGATCGCGTAGTCCTGGTCGCCGCGCGGGACGTAGACGTGGGCGCCGCGGGCCTCGAGCTCCCGCATCAGGTCGAGCGCGGCGCCCTTCAACTCGAGCTCGCTCCAGGCGCGCGAGGGCTGACGCAGGAACGCCGTCGCCACGAGCGAGACGGGCACCGCCGGCACGACGCGCGCGACCGCGGCCATGAGGTCGCGCCCGAGCTCTTCGAGGGCGGCGGAGCGCTCCTCGCGTCCGAGCGATCGGAAATCGACGCCGTGGCGCCGGATGTGCTCCTTCAACGACACGGGCGAGCCGAAGTTGACGCAGGCGTAGCCGAAGCGGTGCCACTTGCTCCGGGCGAGCAGCCAGAGATTGCGAAAGACGAAGGACAAGGTCTGCCGCAGGGCCGCGGCCGTCCCTGGCCTCACCGCGGTCGAGTCGAGCTCGCGAAGAAAGCTGCGGTCCTCGAAGACGCGGTCGTAGTTGATGCCGACCGGCACGAAGGCGATGTCGCGCGCTCCGTCCGGATCGAAGGAGCGGACCATGTAGTCGAGAATCCCGAGCTTGGGCCGGCGCAGACGCCCGTCGCGCGAGAGGCCTCCCTCGGGAAAGACCGCCTGCGTGACGCCGGCCTGCGTCGCCATGGCGACGTAGCGCTCGAGGACCTTGCGGTAGAGCGGGTCCCCGGAGTTCCTTCTCACGAAATACGCCCCCATCGCGCGGATGAGCGTCTGGAGCGGCCAGATCCGCGCCCACTCGCCGACCGCGTAGGAGAGCGCGGCCTTCTCGGCCGCCAGGTACGACACCAGGATGTAGTCCATGTTGCTGCGGTGGTTGATGAGAAACACGACCGTCGAGTCCGGACCGATGGAGGAGAGCCCGCGCTCGTCGGAGTAGCCCAGGCGGACGCGGTAGAGCGAGCGGGCGATGCTTCTCGCCAGCCAGTAGCCGAACCGGAAGTAGACGTAGGCGTTGAAGGCGGGAACGATCTCCCGCGCGTACCGGTGGATCCGTTCCTGCACGACCTCGCGCGGCGCCCGGGCTTCGCGCGCCTCGGCCTCGGCCGCCTCCTGGACCTGCGGATCGTAGAGCAGCCGGTCGATCAGGACCTCGCGCTTGGTCAGCTTGAAGGGGGGGATCCGGATCTTCAGCCGCGTGTTGATCTCCTCGAGCACGCGGTTGACGCGCCGCCGCAGGAACCAGCGCGCGCTCGGGATGAGCAACCGGTCGAGCGCCGACCAGAGCGCGAGCAGGCCGAGGACGATCGCGAGCCACAGGGGGAGCGTCAGCGTGACGGCCAGCAAACTCATGCCATCGGGTCTCGTTGGACGAGAAGAGTATCTTGACCGGCAATGCAGTCGGTCGAGATCCAGCCCGGTCCCGGCGGGAGACCGCACGCAGCCGGCGACCGACCTCTTCCTGATCTTCGCCGGAGCGAACATCGTCGCGACGACGCTCCAGGTCGGTGCGACGCTCGCCCCGGCCTTCCGCGTCGGGAGCGCGCTCGTCCTGATCGCTCTCGGCAGCGTGGCCGGCGCCCTGCTCGTCGCGGCGCTCTCACCGGTCGGCCCGCGGCTGGGCGTGCCCTCGGTCGTCGCGGCTCGAGCGGCGCTCGGGATGCGCGGCGCCGCCCTCGTGGCGATCCTTCTCTACGTCACGAACTTCGCCTGGATCGCGGTGAACAACGTCATCGCGGCCTCGGCGTGCGCGCGCCTCTTCGGCGGGCCATCCTCCGAGCGGATCTGGGCCGTGGCGCTCGGACTGGCGGCGACGGCCATCGTGGCGGGCGGCCCGCGCGCCGTGGCCCTCGCCGACCGATACGCCGTGCCGCTGCTGGCCGTCGTCGGCGTTCTCCTCACGATCGCGTGCCTGCGCGCTTCTTCCGCCGTCCTGGCCGCGCCCGTGACGGCCCCGATTCCCTGGAGCCGCGGCCTCGACGTCGTCATCGGCTACCAGGTCTCCTGGATCCTGATGTTCGCGGACTACTCGCGTTACACGGCCTCTCCGGGCCGCGGGGCGCTCGCCGTTTTCCTCGGCCTCGCCCTGACGAGCCTGTGGTTCATGCCCCTGGGCTTCGCGGCCGCGCGCGTGGCCGCGTCGGACGATCCGGGCGCGATGCTCTCCGCGGTGCATCTCGGCGCCGCCGGCGCCGTCCTCCTCGCGCTCGCGACGCTGACGACGAACTTCGTCAACATCTATCTCTCCGCCCTCGCCTGGAAGAGCCTCCTCCCGAAGGCGGGTCAGACGATTACGATCTGGTCCATCGGCGTCATCGGCGCCGCGCTGTCGCTTTCGAGGATCTGGCTCGACCGCTACGCCGACTTCATGCTGCTCCTGGGCGCCCTCCTCGTCCCGGCCGGCGGCGTCCTCATCGCCCGTTTCTTCCTCGTTCGCCGGCCCATCTCCGTCCCCGACCTCTACGACCGCAGCGGCCCTTTCGCCCGCGCGGCCGGTTTCTCCCTCCCCGGCCTCCTCGCCTGGGCCGCCGGCGCCGCCGTCTATTTCTTCGCCCGCTCGATCGGCGGCACCCTCCCCTCCCTCGCCACGGCGATGGCGGTGTATTTTCTCGCCGACCGGTGGCAACGTCGCCAGGGCATCGCGAAAACACCACATGCACCCGGCTCACCTGGTCTTTAGGTAGGCAGATGACCTTGACGGAGAGGGACGATCCGCGGGCGGCCTTCATCGAGGCGGCGTGTGTTCCGCCGGAGGGCGGGCATGCCACCGGGACGCTGGATCGTGCCGAGGCGCTTCTCGCGAAGCACCCGGAGATCGCGAGGGGCGACATCCACATAGCGGCCATCCTCGGCGACGAGGCGGCCGTTCGCCGGTTTCTCACACGCGATCCGGGAAGCGCCACGGCGAAAGGAGGCCCGCGCGGCTGGGATGCGCTCACGCACCTCTGCTTCTCCCGATACCTGCGCCTGGATCCCGCGCGGTCGGACGGGTTCGTGCGCGCGGCCGAGGCGTTGCTCGACGCCGGTGCGAGCGCGAACACGGGATGGTTTGAGACCAGGCACCAACCCCAACCCGAGTGGGAGAGCGCGCTTTACGGCGCCGCCGGAGTCGCTCACCACGCGGAGTTGACCCGGTTGCTGGTCGACCGCGGCGCGGACGTCAACGACGACGAGGTCGTGTATCACTCGCCGGAGACCTACGCCAACGCCGCGATGAAAGTCCTCGTCGAGAGCGGCAGGCTCACGGCCGACAGCCTGGCGGCGATGCTGCTTCGCAAGGCGGACTGGCACGACACCGAGGGCATCCGGTTCCTGCTCGAGCGGGGCGCCGATCCCAATCGGATGACCCGCTGGCATAACACGGCGCTCCATCAGGCCCTCCGGCGCGACAACGCGCTCGAGAACATCGAGATGATGCTGGACCATGGAGCCGACCCGTCTCTCGTGAACCATTCGGACGGCAAGTCCGTTGTCGCGATGGCCGCGCGGCGGGGAAGGGGCGACGTGCTCGAAGCGCTCGGGAGGCGAGGCATTTCCGTCTCGCTCTTTGGCGTCGAACGGCTGCTCGCGGCGTGCGCCGGAAACGACACGGCGTCGGTCCGCTCCATCGCGCAGGAGGAACCCATGCTCGTCCAGGAGATCCTGCGCGGGGGAGGTCGGATCCTCGCGGAGTTCGCGGGGAACGGGAATACGGAGGGGGTCAGGAACCTCCTCGACCTCGGCGTGGACGTCGCGGCGCTGTTCGAGGAGGGCGACGACTATTTCGGAATCGCGCGGAACAGCTCGTCGCTTCACGTCGCGGCCTGGCTCGCGCGCCATGCCACGGTGAAGCTGCTCATCGAACGCGGAGCGCCGGTGGAAACGCGCGACGGAAGCGGGCGCACGCCGCTGGCCCTGGCCGTGCGCGCGTGCGTGGACTCGTACTGGACCGACAGGCGCTCGCCCGAGTCGGTCGAGGCTCTCCTGCGCGCGGGAGCGTCGGCGAGCGGCGTCCCGTATCCATCGGGCTACGCCGAAGTCGACGAGCTGCTCCGAGCACGGGGAAGGTAAGTGATGGAGAAGATCTGGCCACCATCGCCCGGGACCGCGATTACGAGGCGGTCTCCCGCATGCTGGAAGGCGTCCGCGCCCGCCGCGGCCGAACCAGGCCGGCCGGCGCGGCGGCCTGAGCGCGGCCGACTTGACGTTTTGACGTCAAGACGCTAAAGTGCCTGTATGAGCAGCGTCAAGCGGGCCACTGTTTACTTCGATCCGGAGGTTCATAAGGCCTTGCGCCTCAAGGCTGCAAGTTCCGACAAATCGATCTCGGACATGGTCAACGAAGCGGTGAAGCTCTCCCTTGCGGAGGACGCGGAAGACCTGGCTGTGTTTGATGAGCGCGCTCGCGAGCCCAACCTGGATTTCGAGCAGTTCGTAAGGGCTCTCAAGCGCCGTGGCAAGTTATAGGGTCCTGATCAAGTCGTCGGCGGCCAGGGAGATCGAGGCCGTCGGGCAGAAGAAGGACCGTCAGCGAATCGTCGCGAAGATCCGATCTTTGAGCGTCGACCCACGGCCGCCCGGCCACGAGAAGCTGGCGGGGCGCGAGGACCGGTACCGAATCCGTTCTGGCCGGTATCGCGTGATCTATACGATCGGAGATGCGGAATTGGTCGTGATCGTGGTCCGCGTCGGTCACCGCAAAGACGTTTATCGATAGGCGCCGTCGGGACTACTCGACTCGTCCGCGGGCGGCGATGCGGAACTCCGTTTCGACCCGGCCGCCGCGGACGCCGTAGAGGCGGTCGTGGAGGTTCGAGACGACGCACGCATGGTTGGGGAGGATGCGGACCCGCTCGCCCACGTGGAAGGAGTCGCCCTCTTCGACGCGCGCGATGCCATGTTCTTCCGAGAGGCTCTGGAGACGGCTCTGGGTGCCGAGGATCAGGCCGTGGCCGTTGGGCCGCGGGCGCAGCGTGTCCTGCGACAGGGTCTTCGATCCGGCGTCCAGACAGACGCGATCGGGAGCCGGGACGCTCACGACGGTCGCGAGGACGGTCAAAGCGCAGTCCTGGAGGCCGCATGTCCCCAGGGCGGCCTGCGAGCCGTCGTGGAAGACGTAGTTGCCGGGCCGGCACTCGGTGACGCCGGCCACCCGCATCGCGTGGCGGGCGGACGGGGTCGAGCCGACGGACACCTCCTCGATGGAAAGACCCGAGCGCCGGAGCGCCTCGGCGCAGGAAAGAAGGGTCTCTCCTTCGAGCGTTCCGATTCGAGCAACGGCGTCCGGGGTCTCCGCTTGATAGACCTGACCCGCGTGCGTGAAGACACCGCGCAGATGGAGCCCGGGAAGCTCCGCGACGCGCCGCGCAATCTCGAGAGCGTTCTCGGGCAGCACGCCGATGCGGTGGTAGCCGACGTCGACCTTGAGGAGCACGTCGAGCCTTCTCCCCGCGGCCCGAAACGTGTCCGAGAGCGCGCGCGCCCCCTCGACGCTGTCCGTGCCGACGGCCAGGCGCAGTTTGTCGGAGAGCGCGAGCAGACGCTCGGCCTTGCGCAGGCCCACGACCGGATACGCGATGAAGATGTCGTCGAACCCGTTCGCCGCGAAGACCTCGGCTTCCGATGTCTTGGCGAGCGAAACGCCGGCCGCGCCCGCCGCGAGCTGCATCCGCGCGATCTCGGGGCACTTGTGCGTCTTGGCGTGGGGGCGCAGGCGCACTCCCGCTTCCCGCGCGCGCCGCGCCTGCGTGGCGATGTTCTTCTCGAGGACGTCCAGGTCCACCAGGACCGCCGGCGTCGGGAGGTCTTCGATCGGCCGGTTCATGCGGGCTGCTGTCGCGTCATGCAGTGGATCGTTCCGAGTCCCCAGACGAGGTCCACCGCGTGGATGCCGACGACCGGCCGGTCGCGGAAGAGCGCGGAAAGGAGGGCCAGGGCCAGCCGGTCCTTCGGGTCGTTGAAGGTCGGAACGAGGACGGCCGCGTTGCCGATGTAGAAATTCGCGTAGGAGGCCGGGAGTCTTCTCCCGTCGAAGAAGAGGGGCTCGGGCATCGGGAGAAACGCGACCTCGACCCTCGAGCCGTCCTCGAGCCGCATCCCCTCGAGCCGTTCGCGGTTCTCTTCGAGCGGCCGGTAGTTCTCGTCCGAGGCGTTCGTCTCGCGGGCGAGGACGACGGTTCGGCCGTTGACGAAGCGGGCGATGTCGTCCACGTGTCCGTGGGTATCGTCGCCGGCGATGCCGCGGTTCAACCACAGGACGTTGCCGGCGTTGAGAAGCTCCCGGAAGGCCTTCTCGTACTCCCGGCGAGTCATGCCGGGGTTGCGCACCTGCGTCTTCTCATCGAGCAGGCACTCTTCCGTCGTGAGGAGCGACCCCGAGCCGTTGACGTCGATCGCGCCCCCTTCGAGCACGAGCTCCCGGCCCTGGAAGCGCGCCGGCAGGAGCGGCAGGCCGAGGGCACGGGCGATTTTCGGCGGGATGGCGTCATCCTTCTTCCAGTCGTCGTACTTCGCCCAGCCGTTGAACCGGAAGCGGCGGACCGCGACCTCCGGCCGTTTCCCGCCGCGCCGCAGGAACGTGGGTCCCGAGTCGCGCGTCCATCCCCGGTTCGTCGGAAAGCGGAAGAACTCGACCCGCCCCGCGTCCACGCCGGCCCGCGAGAGCACGCGACGCGCCGAGAGCTCGTGCGCCTTCGACTCGACGAGGACCCGCACATGCTCTCCGGGCGCGAGCCTGCGGACGATCTCCGCGTAGACCCAGGGGATCGGGCCGAACCGGCCGGGCCAGTCGGTCCGATTGTGGGGCCAGCCGATCCACGTCGCCTCGTGCGGCTCCCACTCGGCGGGCAGGCGCATCTTCTCCCTCTCCCTCGGGGAGAGGGGCGGGGTGAGGGCCATCCTGTTAGCCGCTCTTGTCTCCGGCCGGCTCGTCGAGGAACCGGCGGGTGATCCCGGAGTAGGCGTCGATGCGCCGGTCGCGCAGGAAGGGCCAGTTGCGGCGCACGTCCTCGATGCGCGCCGGGTCGATCGCGGCGACGAGGATCTCCTCGCGGTCCGCCGAGGCCTCGGCCACGACGATCCCCTGCGGGTCGGCGACGAAGGAGCTTCCCCAGAACTCGATGCCCGCGCCGCCGCCTTCGGGCGTCTCTTCTCCCTCTCCCGGCGGGAGAGGGCGGGGGTGAGGGGCCTCCAGGCCGACCCGGTTGACCGCGGCGACGTAGAGGCCGTTGGCGATCGCGTGGCCGCGCTGGACCGTCCGCCAGGCGTCGCGCTGCGCCGCGCCGTGCTCCGCCTTCTCGTGCGGATGCCAGCCGATCGCCGTCGGGTAGAAGAGGACGCTCGCCCCCGCGAGCGCCGCGAGCCTCGCCCCCTCCGGATACCACTGGTCCCAGCAGATGAGCGTCGCGATCCTCCCCGCGGCGGTGTCGAAGGCGGGGAAGCCCAGGTCGCCCGGCGTGAAGTAGAACTTTTCGTAGTAGGCGGGGTCGTCGGGGATGTGCATCTTGCGGTAGAGCCCCGCGATCCTCCCGTCGGAATCGATCACGGCAGCGCTGTTGTGGTACAGGCCGGGCGCGCGCCGCTCGAAGACCGGCGCCACGACCGCCACGCCGTGCCGCCGCGCCGCTTCCGCGAGGGCTTCCGTCGTCGGCCCCGGCACCGGTTCGGCGAGATCGAAGACCGCCGGGTCCTCCCGCTGGCAGAAGTAACGCGACCGGAATAGCTCCGGCAGGCAGACGATCCGCGCCCCGGCCCGCGCCGCCTCCCCGACCTTCGCGGCCGCCTTCTCGAGGTTCTCCCGCGGATCGACCGAGCAGGCCATCTGGACGAGCCCGATCGAAAACTTCCCCGCAGGTTTCATCAACAGGAGCCTACCTCTTCTCCCTCTCCCGGCGGGAGAGGGCGCGGGGTGAGGGGCAGAGGGGGTGAGGGCGCAGGACGAGCCACCGAATTCCTTCAATGGCAAAGGGTCAGGACGCGCCCCGGTAAAACGGGATCACCTTCAGCAGGAAGAACACGGTCTCGTTGACGAACAACGCCCCGAGAAGAGCGAGCAGGCCGACGTCCCGCCACTTCCCTCTCGGAAACAGGCTCGCCGCCGGAAAGACAAACGCCAGGACCAGGAACGGGAGCACCGCGAAGAAATACCTTCCGTTGGTCGCGCGCATCTGGCCGTAGATCTCGTACGCCTCGAAGCTGTTGAAGAGATACGCGAGCGAAAAGACGAGGTACACCAGCTGTGAGCCGGAGACGATCGCCTCGCCCGCCTCCCGTTTTCCGAAGGCGAGCGGCAGCGCCAGGACAGGCACGGCGGCGAGGGCGCTGTAGAGGACTCGCTTGATCGGCTCGGATCCATCCCCGCGCGCGAAGAGCCAGAAGAAACAGGAGCCGAAAACCAGCACCGCGGCGGCCCCGGCGAGCGGGCGCAAGGCATGCGGCTGCCGTCTCCAGAGCCAGATGGCCGCGCCCATCGCGGCGGCGAGCGCGAGCAGGAAATAGGGCGCGAGAAAGACGCCGGAGATCTGGAACCACCGCAGGCTCCCGCCCCCCGTGCCCGTCCATCCGATCAAGCCGAAGAAGTTCTTGAACGTGTGGTCCACCACCGGTTCGTCGCGCAGGTAGGCGAGGAAGCTCGCGAGGTGAAAGCGCTCGGAGGAAATGGGATGGACCCGCGTGTTGCCGAGCAGCCACCAGTGGCGGAATGTCCAGAGGAGCGGAAGGGCGACCGAGGTCGCGCCGATCGCGACCCACCGGGCGAGCCTCTTTCCTCCCCGGCCCCGGAGCCGGGCGAAGCAGAGAAGCCACAGCGCCGCCGCCACGGGCACGGCCGAGAGCTTGACGAGGCCGGCCAGCGACAGCGCGGCGGCGGTCTTCATCCCGTCGGAAAAGAGCCCCGAGCGCTCGAACCGGACCCAGCAGAGGGCCACGAGGCCGCTCGAGAGCGCGAGGAAGATGTCGTGGTTGGTGCCCGAGGCCATGTGGCTGTACATCGGCAGGAAGCCCACAGCCGCCGCGGCCGCGAAAGAAAGGAGCGGATCGCCGCTCGCCTCCAGGAACGCCAGGAAAAAGAGGAGGAGCGCCGCCGCGCCGGAGACGGCCGAGAAGAGCCGCGGCGCCCGGTAGAGCCAGCGCGGGTCGCGGGTGACCGCGCGCGCCGCCGAGAGCAGCGGCGCCGCGAGCAGGTGATAGAGCGGAGGATGCTGGGCAACCCAGTTGCTCATCGGAGACTCCGGCGCCCTGTCATGCATCCAGTCCGCCATGACATCGGGAGGCACGACGCTCTTACCCGGCAGAGGAAGTCCCTTGCCCTCCGAGAGGTCGGCGACGATCGCGTAGTGCCCCGTCTCGTCCGGCACGTCCCACAGCGGCGTCACCCAGAGCGCCAGTACGACCGCCTTCACGAGAAAGAGCAGCGCCACCACGACCATCGCGCGTCCGATGGCACGCTCGCGATCTGTTTCTACCGGAAGGCCGCTTCGCTCGATCAGAGATGCACCTTGGATCAAGGATAAGACACGCTGCTGCTCAGAGCGCGAAGCGGGGGGGCAAGCCCCTCCCCTACAAACGAGAGCCCAATGCCAAGCCCGAAAGCTTCACGATTTCTCGATCCGGTAGCCGAGGGCGAGGATCGCCTTGATGGTCTCCATGGCAGTTTGCCGGTCATAGTCCTTGTCGGACTCGGAAAGCTCCTCGTAGGGGACGAGATTCGGATGTTCCTTGCGCGCGTCGTCGCGCCGCGGGCCGTACTTCCACCCCTCCGCGATGCGCTGGCGGGCCCAGTTCTCGTGCGTGTTCCTGGCGAGCGACTCCGTGAGCGCTTCGATCGGCCGCGGGAGGACGACGCCCGAGGTGTCGCGCGGAGCCGGCTTGTATGTCACGAAGCTCTCCTTCGAACTGTCGTTCTATATACCAGCAAGCGGCTTGTCTCCGGGCATCCGTCTCCCGACGAGGCCGGCGGCGAACTTTCTGTGATCCACCGGGGAGAGGCGCTTCTCGACGCGCGCCGGCAGGAGGCGGGTGTGAGGGATGCCGGCCAGGTAGTCGGGGATGTCCCAGAGGTCCTCCTCCGACGTCATCCAGTGGATCGCGTCGAAGCGCGACAGGTTGACGGGCCGGGAATAGCGGCGCAGGGTCTTCTGACGGCGCAGGTTGAAGTACGACTCGAAGTACGAAAGGACGAGCGAGCGGATCGTCGGGTGGATCGCCTCGCGAAAGCGCAGGCCCGAGTAGTTCGAGCGCGCGATGGCGCCCCAGCAGCCGTTCTCCCGGAAGAGCGCGAGCACGTGATCGTCGTCGAAGACAGCCTCGAGGTCCAGGACGAGCGGCGGATGCCCCTGCGCGCGCAGGGCCGCGGCGGCAAAGAGCGCGCCGTCCATGCATTGCACCTTGCGCTCGCGCAGCGCCCTTCGGGGCGAGCGGCAGCCCGCGCCGGCGACGTCGTAGTCCAGACCGTCCAGGAACTTCTGGATGCGCCACGGGGGAGTCAGGCCGGAGAGGAACCTCTTTTCCCGCCGGGTCAGTCCGGCGTCCCGGGGAGGGCTCTCCTTGCGCTCGCGCACGCGCGGATTATGCCCGTGTTCCCGCGAGGGACTCGAGCGGGTCTCGCGCCCGGAGCGCGGAATAGAATCCGGCGCGATGAACGGGATGGGTTACCGGGCGCTCCTCTGCGCGGCGGCCATGGCGGCGGTCCTTCTGGCCGGCTGTCGCAAGTCGGAGAAACCGAGCGGGCCGGCGGCGGCGGGAACGCCCCAGCATCCCCCCTTCGGGTACATCGACACGCCGAAGGAGAGCGAGACCGTGGCATCCGGTTCCCGGGCCTACGGCTGGGCGCTCGATGATTCCGGAGTCAAGAGCGTGACCGCTTCGCTCGACGGCGGACCCGCCGTGGCCGGGGAGCTCGGCCAGAATTCTCCCGTGGTCAAGCAGGCCTATCCCACGTTCCCGAATTCCGACAAGGCCGGCTTCGTGTTCGAGATGCCTTCCGTCGCCGCCGGGCCGCACGTCCTGGTCGTGACGGTCGAGGG
This sequence comes from uncultured Acidobacteriota bacterium, assembly GCA_963782815.1. GTDB lineage: Bacteria > Acidobacteriota > Thermoanaerobaculia > UBA5066 > Gp7-AA6 > JAWOLE01. Next base: position 109,617 of record CAWALG010000018.1, read on the forward strand.
GAAGGACGGCGGAAAGACGGACCTGAAGCGTCACGTGCAGATCAAATAGCGCCACGACCAGGCCGGACGTCAGCGTCTCTTCGTCGCGGGTTGTCGCTCGAAGCCGGGGAGGATCGCCTTGATGAAGGCGTTCTCGAAGGTCTTGCCGATGACCTGCCAGACCTGTCCCTGTCATCCTGAGCGAAGCGAAGGATCTGCTCGGTCCTGTTTGGAATAAGACGAGGGCAGATCCTTCGTCGCTTCGCTCCTCAGGATGACAGGTCCGCAGGAAATGGTCCTGACTCACTTCCCTCTCAGGAAGTCTTCGACGGTGCGGAGGAACATCGCGGGCTGGTCCACGAAGGTCATGTGGCCGCTCTGCGGGAAGATGACGAGCTTCGACCCGGCGATCTTCTCGTGCATCGTTCGGGAGAGGGACGGGTCGCACTCGTCGTGGTCGCCGGCGGTGATGAGCGTGGGGACTCGGATGGAGGAGAGGCGGTCGGTGTATTCGGCGCTGACGAGGTTTCCGTCGATGACGTACTCGCCGTGCGAGCCCCACATCTCCCGGTAGAGGTCCCACGACATGTTGCCGGCCGCGATCGGATCGTAGTTCGGATCGGGGCGGCGCCCGTAGAGGTACGGGAAGTACCCTTCGCCCCACGCGGCGACCATGTAGTCGTTGGTGTAGCGGTTCTTCTCGTAATCCTTCCCCTTGCCGAAGAGGCCTTCCTTCTCCGCCTTCTCGATCCTCTCGCGCAACTGCGGCGCCATCTTCTCCTTCATCCGGTCGAAGACCTGGTTCATCTCCTTCGTCGAAGAGAACGTCGAACAGAGAAGCAGGCTCGAGAGTCCCGCCGGGTACTTCAAGGCGTACGCCTGCGCGACCACGCCGCCGTAGGAATGGCCGAGCAGCGCGACCTTGCCCAGGCCGAGCGCCCGCCGCACGGCCTCGACGTCCTCGACCATGTTGTCCACCGTGTAGAGCTTCGCGTCCTCGAGCTTCGGCGACCGCCCGGAGCCGCGCTCGTCGATGAAGACCAGGCGGTGGCGGCGTGCGAGCGGCAGCAGATGCGGCAGGAAGTAGTCGTGCGAGGCGCCCGGACCGCCGTGGACGACGAGGAGCGGCGAGCCCTTCCCCAGCGACTTGTAATAGATGAGGACGCCGTTGGCGTCCACGAAGCCCTCCTGCATCGGAAAGACCGCCGGCCCCGCCGTCGTCTGCCCGAAGAGGACCGCGGCAAAGCCAAAGAGAATCGCGAAGTACAGCTGTTTTTTCATGCACCGGATGCTACTCCCCCTCTCCCACCGAGGGGAGCGCGAGGGGTTTCCCCTCGCCTTACTTCAGCGCCGGCCGTGGCCGAAGGCCACGCTTCTCGCGAAGCGAGCGGCCGGCAGGCCGGGGTGAGGGCGCAACCGGCGCTGCGGCAGCGGTTTCCCGAGAACAGTTACCTCAAGCCATAATCCTCCCCCATGCCCACCGACGGCTCCCCGGTCACGGGCTTCGATCTGGACCCGCGCCTCGCCTCGGCCGCGACGCTCCCGTCGCGTTGTTACAACGACGGCCGCTTCCTCGACGTCGAGCGGGAGAGAGTCTTCGCGCGGACCTGGCAGCTCGTCGGCCGCGAGGACCAGGTCTCCATTCCCGGCCGTTTCTTCACGGCCGAGGTGGCCGGCGAGCCGCTCCTGATCGCCCGAGGCGCCGACTCGCGCCTGCGCGCGCTCTCGAACGTCTGCCGCCACCGCGCGGGACCCGTCGCGGCCGGAGAGGGGCAGTGCCAGGCCTTCCGCTGCGGCTACCACGGCTGGAGCTACGCGCTCGACGGTCGGCTCCTGAACACTCCCGAGTTCGACGGCGTCGAGAACTTCCGCAAGGAAGAGCACGGCCTGCCGCAGTTTCGCCTCGAATCGTGGATGGGCCTCCTCTTCGTCAACCTCGACGACAACTCCCCGGCGCTCGCCGAAACGCTGGAAGACCTTCCGGCGCGCCTCGCCGGCCGCGGGCTCGAGGCGATGCGTCCCGCCGCGCGCAAGGAGTGGACGGTCGAGTGCAACTGGAAGGTCTACGTGGACAACTACCTCGAGGGGTACCACATCCCGATCGTCCACCCGTCCCTCATGAAGGAGCTCGACTACGCGCGCTACGTCACGGAGACGAGCCGCTGCTACTCCCTGCAGCACTCGCCCATCCGGGAGAGCGGGCCCGGACGGTTGAAGCGCAAGGGCGGCGAGGACGAGGCGCTCTACTTCTGGATCTATCCCAACCTGATGCTGAACGTCTATCCGGACAACTTCTCGACCAACCTGATCCTGCCTCTCGGACACGAGCGCACGCTGACGGTCTTCGAGTGGTTCTTCCCCGAACCCGGAGAAGGCCGAGACCAGGGAAGCGGTCCGCTCGACCGTCGAGTTCTCCGACGAGATCCAGCTCCAGGACATCGCGATCTGCGAGGCGGTGCAGAAGGGGCTGAAGTCCCGCACCTACGACCGGGGCCGCTACAGCGTCCGGCGCGAGAACGGCGTCCACCACTTCCACTCGCTGCTGGCGCGGGCCCTGCGGGAGGACTGAGCCATCGCCGACACTCTCCAAAGCGACGACCGCCCCTGGTGTTCGAGCACCGGTTGAGTCCGCTGCTTGCCGATGCCGGCGTTCCGGGCGCGCCTGCTGAAGATGGCGGCTATCGGCTTCTCCCTGATCGCGGCCTCGCTCACGGTCGGGATGCTCGGCTACCACTTCATCGCCGGACAGTCGTGGCCCGACTCCTTCCTCAACGCGGCGATGATCCTGTCCGGCATGGGCCCGGTCGGGGAGTTGAAGAGCACCGCGGCGAAGATCTTCGCGGGGACCTATGCCCTCTACAGCGGCCTCGCCCTGATCCTGATCGCCGGAATCATCCTTTCCCCCATCGTCCATCGCTTCCTGCACAAGTTCCACCTGGAGTCCGGCAAGAAATCGGGAGGCGAGTAAGCCGCGCTGACCCGATAGACTTGGAAACGAAACTCCCCATCTAAACTCCCAGGAGGTCGGATGGAAGCTCCCGACACGCGGTCCCTTCCCGAGAACGCCTACAAGACGCTGCCGCCCGGCGAGACCTACCAGCCGCTCGTCCCCGCGCAGGCGAACCTGCCCGAGACATCCGGACGCGCGATCGCCTGGGGCGTCTTCCTCTGCGTCATCTTCACGGTGGCCTCGGCCTATTCGGGCCTGAAGGTCGGCCAGGTGATGGAGGCGGCGATCCCGATCTCGATCCTGGCGATCGGCCTCGCGCGCGTCTACAAGCGCCGCTCGACGATCCTGGAGAACGTCATCATCACCGGGATCGGCGGCGTCTCCGGCGCCGTCGTCGCGGGCGCGATCTTCACGCTTCCGGCGCTCTACATCCTGAAGCTCGATCCGCATCCGTGGCAGACGATCTTCATCTGCCTCGCGGGCGGGTGTCTCGGCGTGCTGTTCCTGATTCCGCTGCGCCGCTACTTCGTCCGCGAAACGCACGGGCAGTTCCCCTACCCGGAGGCGACGGCGATCACGGAGGTCCTCGTCACGGGAGAGAAGGGGGGCTCGCAGGCGAAACTGCTCCTCCAGGCGACCGCCATTGCCGGCGTCTACGACTTCTTCGTGACGACCTTCGAGGTCTGGAAGGAGTTCGTGGACCTGCGCTTCGTTCCGGCCGTCCGGGACCTGGCCGACAAGGCGAAGATGGCCTTCTCCTTCGACGCCGTCGGCTTCATCCTGGGCCTGGGCTACGTGATGGGATTGCGCTCCTCGCTCCTGCTCTGCGCGGGAGGCGTGCTCGCCAACTTCATCCTCGTCCCGCTCGTCTGGTTCATCGGCAGCCATCTGGGAGACACGGCTGTCTATCCGGCCGCCGTGCCGATCGCGAAGATGACGGCGACGCAGATCTTCCGCGGCTACGTCCGCTTCATGGGCGTCGGCGCGATCGCCACCGCCGGCATCTTCGGGATCATCAAGTCTTTGAAGATCGTCGCCGGCTCGTTCGGCATCGCCGTCAAGGCGTTCCGCGCCGGCGGAGAGCACAGCCTGGAGAGGACCGACCGCGACATCTCGATCATGCAGATCCTGCTGGGCGTCATCGTCAGCGCCATCGCGGTCGGCGGCGTTCCTCGGGAGCCTCGGCGGCTCGACGAGCGTGCTCGGCATCGGCCTCGCGCTGACGCTCGTCTTCTCCTTCTTCTTCACGTCGGTCGCCGCCAACGCGATCGCGACGACGGCGAGGAACCCGGTCTCCGGCATGACGATGCTGACGATCATCATTTCCTCGGTCGTCCTCCTGGAGTTCGGCCTCTCGGGGCGCACGGGCATGTTCTTCGTCATGGCGATCGCGGGAATGGTCTGCACGGCGCTCTCCGTCTCGGGTCAGGCGATCACGGACCTCAAGACCGGCTACTGGCTCGGCTCGACGCCGGCGGCGCAGGAGCGCGTCAAGTTCCTCGGCGTCATCGCGGCGTCGGCCGCGGCCGGCCTGACGATCATCATGCTGGCGAAGACATTCCAGTTCGGGGAGGCCGCGGCCGGCGACACGCGCGTCGTCCTCGCCTCGCCGCAGGCCTCGATCATGAAGGCGCTCGTCGAGAGCTTCATGAGCCGCCAGCCCGTCGCCTACGTGCTCTTCGGAGCGGGCGCGATGATCGCGGTCGTCATGGAGATGCTCCAGGTGCCGGCCCTGACCTTCGCGCTCGGCATGTACCTGCCGCTGGAGCTGAACACGCCGGCCCTCGTCGGCGGCTTCCTCGCGCATTTCCTGACGAAGCGCTCCGAGCGCGTCGGCGGCGACGCCGGCCAGTCGATGCGCGAGCGCGGCGTCATCATCGCGTCCGGGTTGATGGCCGGCGGCGCGCTCGGCGGCGTCTTCGGCGCCGCGCTGCGATTGTTCCCCTGGTACAAGGAAGAGCTCGTGAAGACGCCGTTCTATCGACAATGAGTCCGTCTCCCAGCTCGTCAGCGCGGTACTGTTCATCGGCCTCTGCATCTATCTCTGGCTCGGATCCATGAAGAAAGAGCGAACCGCGTAGGCGTCTCCGGGCTGTCATCCTGAGCGAAGCGAAGGATCGGCTGGCCGCCCGAGGCGGCCCTACGGCGCCAGGCCTTTCGGCGTACTGGGCGTCGCATCGGACGACGTTCTGTCGCTTCGCTCCTCAGGATCGACAGGCGATGGAGGTTACCTTGACTGAACAAGGATCTCGATCAACTCACCGCGACCGCGATTCTCGGCATCGACACTCTCTGGGGCGGCGACGTCATGAACCCGTCCGGCACAGGGCGATTCATCGCGGATTCCTGGTTCGCCGACGCAGCCGCTGCCGGCCGCTTACACACACCCGGCCGCGAAGAAGGTCCGGGAATCGGGCGGAGTGTCCGGCAAGCAGCCGGACAAGGCCGCCATCGACGCGTATCTCGCCGCCGTGGACGTCAAGGGGGCGATCGACGCCATGTCGTCGGAAGGGAAGAAGATCGGCGGCCTGCGCGGCGCTTACTTCGAAGGCCTCGGCGTCTGCTTCGCGGCGATGTGGGACCTCGTGCAGGAGATCCTCGGGCGGGGAGAACCGGTCCCCTACGAGCGCTGCGTCATCGGCTCGACCGGCAAAGCCCCCGAGCCCTCGCATCCGGAAGGAAAGCGGCAGCGCGTCGCGGAGCTGCTGGCGAAATCCGGCTATCCGTCGAAGACGGGCGACGAGCTGCTCACCGCCGTGGACGCCTGGCGCCGCGAGCGGATGGTGCCCGGCAAGTCCATCCCGATGCTCGCCGACGCCTTGATCGCCCAGTTCTCCGCCGGCACGGCCAAGTACCTCGCCCCGCATCTTCCGCGGGACCTCTCCGGCGTCCCGCTGGCCAACATGAAGTTCCTGCCGATCAAGGACGCGTGGTTCTCCGGCTCGATGAACTACATCGGCCGCGCGCGCAAGCCAGACGGCACTCCCGAGTACGAGGCCACGTACGAGATCAACGCGTCGCTCCAGATTTCCGTCCCGGAGTTCGCGCAACTCGTCTCCCACGAGGTCGTGCCCGGCCACGTCACGACCTCGGCGATCATCCAGGGCCTCTACGTCCGGGGCCGCCTGGGATTCGAAGGGACCGTCCTGACGATGAACTCGCGCGGCGCGGCGCTCATGGAAGGGATCGCCAACAACGGGATCCTGATCGCGTACGGCGTGACGGAGGTCGAAGACCTCCCCGGCGACGACATGCAGCTGGGAGTCCTTCTCGCTCTCCTCCAGGACGACGCGAAGAACCAGTCCTCGTGGCTGACCTGGAAGGAAGGCGTCGCCCAGAAGGACGTCGCCGCGACGCTGCGGCGCGACTACCTCGTCTCCGACGAGCGCGCCGACAAGCTCTCCGGCGCCTGGGGACGGCATCCGTTGCTCGGCCGCATGTACCTGCCGTGCTACCGCGCCGGCACCGAGGCCGTCGCCGACCTGCGCCGCCGCTACCCCTCCGAGAAGGTCCTCCCCGCCCTCTACGGCTGCCAGCGGCCTCGTGGACGTCGTCACCGTCCGCCAGGCCCTCGAGAGCTAGGTGGTGGCGTCGTGAGCGATCGAAGGATCGGTAGGTCGGGCAACTCGCCCGAGCCCCTACCACTCTAACACCTGGGACTGACGGCCACTACCTACCACCTAGGTTCACGACGACGGTGCCGGTCATCATGGAGCCGTGGACGGTGCAGAAGTAGGGGAAGGTCCCCGGCGTCGGGAACTGCTTCGCGAAGGAGCCGGAGGTCTGTAACCCGGAGTCCCAGAGGCCGCTCGGCGTGCAGCAGTTTCCCGAGGTCGTCGTGTGCGGGATCGTGTCCATGAAGTTCCATTGGACCCTGTCTCCCGCCTTGATCGTCGTGGTGCTCGTGCTGCTGCCGAGTCCATGAAGACACTGCCCGGCCCGACACTGACGATGCGCGTCGCTCCACCCGTCGGCGGCGGGGTCGGTGTCGGGATCGGCTGTCCTCCCGGCGTCGGCGTCGCTGCCGGCGGAGTCACGACGATCGGCTGGGTCGGCGAGGAACTGTCGCCGCAGGCGACGGCGAAGAGCATCAGGGCTGTGGTCACTGCGAGAAGCAACGAACGTCTCATGGCTCACCTCCAGAAAGAGACCGGAAAATCGGTTCTCCATCGAGAGCGCCATGCAGATGGCCTGCCTCCGTGGAATTTCATTTAGGCGCCGCTAAGCGCCGCCTGAGTCGCCTCTTAGCCTCCGTTGAAATGTTTCTTAGATTCGGCGCGCCTGGCGGCGCCACGCGGCGTAGGCGGGGAGCCCCAGGACGAGCAGACCCAGGCCGATCAAGGATTCCATCGGCCTCTCCTTCAACGTGTTCGCCATGAGCGCGAGCGAGGAGAGGATGAAGAGCGCCGGCACCCACGGATAGCCCCAGGTCCGGTAGGGGCGCGGAGTCGCCGGCTGCGCGCGGCGCAGGACATAGAGGGCGGCTCCGGTCGCGGTGTAGGCGAGGACCTCGACGAAGACGACGTAGGTGTAGAGCTGCTCGAAGGTCCCGGAGAGGACGAGGACGCTCGCCCAGACGGCCTGCGCGAGGAGGCTCGCGGTCGGGACGTGGTGGCGCGGGTTGATCTTCGCGAGCGACCGGAAGAAGAGGCCGTCCTGCGCCATCGGCTGGTAGATGCGCGAGCAGGTCAGGATGTTGGCGGAGAGGCAGCCGAAGATCGAGACCAGGATCGCCGCGGAGACCAGGCGCGCCGCCCCCGCTCCGAGGAGCGCCTGCGCCGCCGCCTCGCCGACGCGGGGCGTTTGAGACAGGACCGGAATCGGAAGCGCCCGCAGGTAGACGAAGTTGATCAGGGCGTAGATCGCGATGAGCGCGGCGGTCCCGATGATCAGGCCGCGCGGGATGTTGCGGCCCGGATCGCGCACCTCTCCCGCCGAGAGAGCGAAGCAGTACCAGCCGTCGTAGGCCCACAGCACCGAGATCATCGCGACGCCGAAGGGGGCGAGCACGGCCGGCGGAAGCGGCGCCGCGAGGTCCGGCCGGACGGGCGCGGCGACGAAGAGGCCGACGCCGGCGAGCGCCGCGAGCGATCCGATCTTCAGCATCGTGACGAGGTTCTGGACCCAGGCGCCCTCCTTGACGCCGGCGAAGTTGACCGCGGTCAGGAACGCGATCGCGAGGACTCCCGCGACTGCGCCGCCCGTCGAGCTTCCAGCTCCATGGCCCGATCGGAACGGAGGCGAGCACGTGCCGCGTCGAGAAGAACGGGACGAACCCGCCCAGGTACTCGCCGAAGCCCGCGGCGAGCGCGGCGATGCCGCCCGACATGATCACGAGGAACGAGCCCCATCCGAAGAGGAACCCCGCGAGCGGGCCGTAGGCCTCCTTCAGGAAGTGGTACATCCCGCCGGCGCGCGGGAACATCGCGCCCATCTCGGCGTACGTCAGCGCCCCCGCGAGCGTCAGCAGGCCCCCGGCGATCCACGCGGCCAGGATCAGCCCGGGATGCGGGAGCGACCTCGCGATGTCGGCGGGTGTCAGGAAGATCGCCGTGCCGAGAACCGCGCCGATCGTGATGAGGGCGCCGTCCCACGCGCCCAGGACGCGCCGCAGGCCCGGGGTCTCGGGAAGACTGTCGCGTTTCCGGTTTTGGATTCCGGGATTCTAAGACGCTGCGGGCGCCGAGCCGAGAGGCCCGGCGCCCGCGGTCCTATCGAAGCAGTCGTTTCGTCCTATGGCAGAGGAGCCAGGCTCCAGGTCCCGATGACCGAGTAGGGGTTGCCGCCGTTGAAGTTGACGCCGAGCGAATCCTTGCACTTCGGGGTCGCGGAAACCGGCGCCGTCGGGCTCAGGAACCGTGTGATGACTCCCTGGCTCTCGCCGTCGCCGTTGGGGCAGTTACCGCCGTCGGAGCGCAGGAACAGATCCTCGTTCGCGCCGGGCGGAATCGTCGCGTCGAACCGCGATTCTCTGTTCGTGGAATCGTAGTAGAGGCGCAACCCCCTCGCGTTGTTGTGGCTGCCTCCCGGTCCGGCGCACTTGGCGTCGCCCACGGTCGTGCCGATCCGGGTGGAGACCCTCAGCGCCAGCACGTCTCCCGAAGCGAGCGGCACGGGAGCGAAGGGGTCAAACGAGACGACCACTTCCTTGGCGAACGTGGGGTTCCTCGTGACGCCCGTGACGCACCGGGTCAGGCCCGAGGCCACGGGGCTTCCGTTCTGAAGGAGCTCGACCTTGAGATCGAACTGGGTTCCCTGGTCGTCGCTGTTCTTCAGGCCGACCCAGACATGGGCCGGGCTCAGGACGGACAGCGCGTTTCCACAGCAGCTGGCAATGGCGTTGAGGTAGATCACCTCGTTGTTGGCGTTGAACAGAGGGCCAACGGTGAAGAGGTCGAAGGCGGAGGGGTCGCCGCCATACATGACCAGTCCCGAGCCGGCGGAGAGAGCCCCGGCCGGGAAGAAAGCCCGGACCACGTTCGCCCCGGAATCGCAGGTGACGAGGGTCTGGTCCCGCCCGTCCAGCGCGATGAGGGCCGAGACGGAAGTTGCGAATGTTCCGCCCGCGACGTTGCCGAAAGGCCCGTCCGTGATCACGTTGGCCGAAGCCGTGATGGCGCCCCCGACCGCGTCGTTGGGACAGCTGAGTACGGGTCCGATGGTTGCCGCGGCCCCGATGGCTGTCAGGAGTGAAGTCGCGGCCGTCTGTTCGTCGAGAGAAGAGTTGGCGTCCACGATCACGCAGCCGCCGCCGGCGACGAAGGCGGCGATGAGCGTGGCTTCGCTGGCGGAAAGATCGCCCGAAAATACCGAGGTGAAGAAGATGTTCTTGTCGGCGAGATACGCTGCCGTAATGGCGGGAGTTCCCGGCGCGATGACGACATCGCAGGCGACGATCCCTCCGGATCCGAAATTGGCCGGGTTCAGCAGCGAAGCGCGTAACTTGGCGTACTCCGCGTCCGTCGCGAACGGCGCGCGGGACCGCGTGCCGTCGAAACTCCCGATTGTGAGAGTCGCGGCCTGGGCGGAGCCGCTCACCGCGAACCCGGCGATCAGCCCGACAATCGCCAGGAAGATACCGATCCGTTTCGTCATGTTTTCCTCCCTTCCCTAAAAGGCCTCAGAAACAGACACACCAGAGACACGAATATCCCCATGGAGCCGATCGAACAAGATCACCTTGCATCAAGTTTGCTGCGAGCTTTCCCGGCACCCCTCTGATTTTCCGATTCATCAGCGAAACCGTTATTGTTGCGCCGTGGCGGACGCCGTTCATCACCGCTCCGACCTGAAGGAGATCGCCCGGCGCGCGATGGTGGAGCGGGGCCTCGAGCCGCGTTTCTCTCCGCAGGTCGAGAAGGAGCTCGGCCGCATCCCGGGGCCGGCGCGCGCGAGCACGGCGGGGATGCGCAACCTGCGCGATCTTCTCTGGTGCTCGATCGACAACGACGACTCCAGGGACCTCGATCAGCTCACGGTCTCGGAGAGCCTGCCCGGAGGCGCCGTCAGGATCCTCGTCGCGGTCGCCGACGTGGATGCGGTCGTCCGGAAGGGCACGGCGATCGACGCTCACGCGCGGCAGCAACACGACCTCCGTCTACACGGCGGCGGAGATCTTCCCGATGCTGCCGGAGAGACTCTCGACGGACCTGACGTCGTTGAACGACGGGCAGGACAGGCTGGCGATCGTCGTCGAGATGACGGTCGGCGCGGACGGGTCGATCGCCGGATCGGACGTGTACCCCGCGGCGGTCCACAACCGCGCCAAGCTCGCCTACGACGCCGTCGCGGCCTGGCTCGACGGGAAGGCGCCGGCGCCCGACGCCGTCCGGCGCGTGGCCGGAATGGAGGAACAGCTCCGCGTCCAGGACGCGGCCGCGCGCAAGCTGCGCGACGCTGCGGTTCGAGCAGGGCGCGCTCGATCTCGAGACGCTGCAGCCGAAGGCGATCTTCGACGGAGAGACGGTCGTCGGCCCTGCGGCAGGAAGTGCACAACCGCGCCCGGCAGCTGATCGAGGAATTCATGATCGCGGCCAACGGGGTGACGGCGCGCTACCTGCAGGAGAAGAAGCGGCCGTCGTTGCGGCGCGTCGTGCGGTCGCCCGAGCGCTGGCAGAGGATCGTCGAGGTGGCCAAGGAGCAGGGGGAGCGCCTGCCGCCGGAGCCGGACTCGAAGGCGCTGTCGGACTTCCTGGCCCGGCGGCGCAAGGCCGATCCCGACCGGTTCCCCGACCTTTCGCTCGTCATCGTCAAGCTCATGGGCGCGGGCGAGTACATCGTCGAGCGCGCCGGGCGGCTCGGCGGCGGGCCACTTCGGCCTCGCGGTCAAGGACTACACGCACTCGACGGCGCCCAACCGCCGCTTCCCGGACCTGATCACGCAGCGGATTCTCAAGGCCGCGATGGCGGGCGGGGCGCCGCCTTACTCGCGAAGGGGAGCTCGAAGATCTCGCCGTCCACTGCACGCAGCAGGAGGACAACGCGGACAAGGTCGAGCGCCAGGTGCGCAAGTCCGCCGCCGCCCTGCTCCTGGAGAGGCGCATCGGCGAGCGTTTCGACGCGGTCGTCACCGGCGCCTCGGAGAAAGGGACCTGGGTGCGGGTCTTCGATCCGCCCGTCGAGGGCAAGCTCGTCCACGGCTTCGAGGGCCTCGCCGTCGGCAAGAAGCTGCGCGTCAAGCTGATCGCGACCGACGTCGAGCGCGGCTTCATCGACTTCGTCCGCTCGGGTTAGGTGCAGGTGGAAGGTGGAAGGTGGTAGGTGGTAGGGACCGGGTACGGAGCGCTCCCTACCGACCTACCACCTGCCACCTACCACCTGAACCTCGGGCAAAGGCCTGCGTATGATGAGACTCAAGGGGGGATCCATGCTCGGACTACTGGCCTCGGGAATGATGTTGACTGCCGTGATGGCGAGCGCTGCCGCGCCGGCGGACCTCGAGTCGCGGCGGAAGGCCTTCCAGGCGTTGCTTGCCGAGCAGTGGGAGTACGTGCTCTCCCACGGCCCGGAGTTCGCCTCGATCCTGGGGGACAAACGGTGGAACGACAAGGTCTCGGACCTGTCGCAGAAGGCGATCGAGGCGGACCAGGCGATGGACCGCGTCTTCCTCGCGCGGTTCGAGGCGATCGACGCGGCCGGGTTTCCGGAGCAGGAGGCGCTGACGCGGACGCTCCAGATCCGCAACTACAAGGAATCGATCGCCCGCGAGAAGTTCCGCATCTGGGAGATGCCGGTCAACCAGATCTCGGGCATCCACTTGAACGCCCCGCAGCTCGTGCAGCCTGCTGTCCGTTCGCGACGGTCAAGGACTACGACGACTACACGGCCCGGCTGAAGGCGTTTCCGAAGCAGATGGACGACGTGATGGACCGCATGCGCAAGGGGATGAGCGACGGGTTGATGCCGCCGCGGTTCCTCCTGGAAAAGGTCGTCACCCAGGCGGAGGGGATCGCGGCGAGCAAGGCCGAGGATTCCCCCTTCGGGCGTCCGCTCGCGAAGATGCCGGCGGCGTTCTCCGAAGCCGACCGCGCGAGGGTCCGCGAGGAGCTCCTCGGCGGCGATCAGCGGCTCCGTGCTCCCGGCCTACGCGAAGTTCGCGAAGTTCGTGAAGGAGACGTACGCGCCGAAGGGGCGGACCGAGCCCGGGATGTGGTCCCTCCCCGACGGGGAGGCCCGCTACGCTTCGCGCGGTGAAGACCTCGACGACGACAGACCTGACCCCGGAGGAGATCCACCAGATCGGCCTCGCGCAGGTCGCGGAGCTCGAGAAGCAGATGATGGAGATCGCGAAGAAGCTGGGGTTCTCCGATCTCGCGTCCTTCAACGCCTCGATCGAGAAGAACCCGAAGCTTCGCGCGTCCTCGCGCGAGGAGATCCTGACGATCTACCGCGGCTACATCGGCCAGATGAAGCCCGAGCTGCCGCGGCTCTTCGGCCGGCTCCCGAAGGCCGGCTTCGAGGTCGAGCAGGTCGAGGCCTTCCGGGAGAAGGAGGCCTCCGGCGCCCAGTACAACCAGCCGGCCAAGGACGGGTCGCGGCCGGGGCGCATCATGGTGAACACGAGCGAGCCCGCGTCGCGCAAGACGATCTCGATGGAGTCCACGGCGTACCACGAGGGGGTTCCGGGGCACCACCTGCAGATCGCGATCGCGCAGGAGCTGGAAGACCTTCCGCCGATCCGGCAGCAGTCCTTCTACACGGCGTTCGTCGAAGGGTGGGCGCTCTACTCGGAGCGGCTCGGCAAGGAGATCGGCTTCTACAAGGACCCGTACAGCGACTACGGCCGCCTCCAGGACGAGATGCTGCGCGCCATCCGCCTCGTCGTGGACACGGGCTTTCACTACAAGCGGTGGAGCCGCGAACAGGTCGTGAAGTTCTTCCACGACCACTCCGCGGTCGACGAGGTCGAGGTGCAGAGCGAGACCGACCGCTACATCTCGTGGCCGGGCCAGGCGCTCGCCTACAAGATCGGGCAGCTGCGGATCCTCGAGCTGCGGGAGCGCGCGCAGAAGGCGCTCGGCGACCGGTTCGACATCCGGCGCTTCCACGACGCGGTCCTCGGCGCGGGCGCGCTGCCGCTGGACGTCCTCGAAACCGAGAATCGACGCCTGGATCGCCGCGGAGAAGAGCGCGAAGAGTTCCTGAGTCGCGGTCGACGAGCCCGCCTGGGCTCCGCGGTCGGATCTTTGTGCGTAGGGGCGGGGCTTGCGCCCGCCCGCCTCACGTCCTCGTCTGCTGCACGTTGTCGCGGGCGGGGCAAACCCCGCCCCTACGGCACGAGAGCACGACCGAGGTGGCCCAGCGGTCGGCATCTGCCGCTTGCGGTTGTGGCGAATCCGTTAGAGTCTGCGGGTGCTGGAGAATTTGGAGTGAAGAATGAAACGCAATTGCATCCTTTCTCTGACGGGTGTCCTCCTCGTCCCCGCTTTTCTTTTCGCCGTGCCCGCTAAGAAGGCTCCGCCGGCGGGCAAGCCCGCGGCCGCGACCGTGGCCGGGGCGAAGGCGTTCCTCGACGAGGCGGAGACGAAGCTCCTCGCGCTCTCGACCGACGCCGGCCGCGCGAGCTGGGTCCAGTCCACGTTCATCACCGACGACACGGAGATCCTGGCGGCGCAGGCCAACGAGCGCGTGATCGCGGCGACGGTGGCGTACGCCAAGCAGGCCACGCGTTTCGACAAGGTGAAGCTCCCGGCGGATCTGGCCCGCAAGATGAAGCTCCTGAAGCTCTCCCTGACGCTCGCGGCCCCTTCCGACCCGAAGGAGAGCGAGGAGCTGACCCGCATCACGGCCGCGATGGAAGGGGCCTACGGCAAAGGAAAGTACTGTCCCCCCGGGAAAGACAAGTGCCTGGACCTCGAGGACATCACGAAGATCATGGCGAACAGCCGCGACCCGGCGGAGCTGCTCGACGTCTGGCGCGGCTGGCACGCGATCGCTCCCCCCCTGCGCAAGGAATTCGCGCGGTACGTCGAGCTCGCGAACAAGGGGGCGCGGGAATTGGGGTTCGCCGACACGGGCGCGATGTGGCGGTCCAAGTACGACATGCCGCCGGGAGACTTTCGCCAACGAGCTCGACCGCCTCTGGGAGCAGGTCAAGCCCCTCTACCTGTCGCTCCACGCCTACGTGCGGTGGAAGCTGCGCGAGAAGTACGGCGACGCGGTCCCCACGACCGGCCCGATCCCGGCGCACCTGCTCGGCAACATGTGGGCGCAGACGTGGGACAACGTCTATCCGCTCGTCGCTCCGAAGGACGCCGATCCCGGCTTCGACCTGACGGAGATCCTGAAGTCGCGGCAGACCGACCCGCTCCAGATGGTCCGGTACGGCGAGGGGTTCTTCACGTCCCTCGGCTTCGATCCGCTTCCCAAGTCGTTCTGGGAGCGCTCGCTCTTCACGAAGCCGCGCGACCGAGAAGTCGTCTGCCACGCGAGCGCCTGGGACGTGGACGCCGTCAACGACCTGCGGCTCAAGATGTGCATCGACATCACGGGCGAGGACTTCGCGACGATCCATCACGAGCTCGGGCACAACTTCTACCAGCGCGCCTACAACACCCTGCCCGTCCTCTTCCGCGACAGCGCCAACGACGGCTTCCACGAGGCCGTGGGAGACACGATCGCGCTTTCGGTCACGCCGGAGTACCTGGTCCGGCTCGGGCTTCTGGCGAAGGCGCCCGACACGTCCAAGGACATCGGCCTGTTGCTGAAGAGGGCGCTGGACAAGATCGCGTTTCTCCCGTTCGGCCTGGTGATCGACCAGTGGCGCTGGAAGGTCTTCTCCGGGGAAGTGACGCCGGCCAATTACAACTGGGCCTGGTGGGAGCTGCGCCAGAAGTACCAGGGCATCGTCGCGCCCGTGCCTCGCAGCGAGCAGGACTTCGATCCCGCGGCGAAGTACCACGTCGCGGCCAACGTCCCCTACATGCGCTATTTCCTGGCCGACATCCTGCAGTTCCAGTTCCACCGCGCCCTGGCGAAGACCGCCGGCTGCACCGAGCCTCTGAACCGCTGCTCGATCTACGGCAACAAGGAAGCCGGGAAGAAACTGAACGCAATGCTCTCGATGGGCCTCTCCCGCCCGTGGCCCGACGCGCTCGAAGCCCTGACGGGTCAGCGCCAGATGGACGCGACGGCGATCCGCGACTACTTCGCCCCGCTCCAGAAGTGGCTCGACGAGCAGAACAAAGGCAAGCCTGTCGGCTGGTAACCGTCGCTCCGCGCTTGCGCGGGTTCTGCGCCTTCGGCGCACCGGCGAGCGGCTCGCCGGGATGCCGGCTCGACCGCTCGCCTGAACCCGCGCAAGCGCTCCGCTCCCGCGGCGCAAGGCTCCTCCCTGCGGTTACTTGGGAGACTCCTCGCGCCGCGAGCGCCGGCGGCATCTCGGCGGTCCATTGGTGTGTCGTTGTAGAAATATCAAGGTAACCCTAACCACTTTGTCATCCTGAGCGAAGCGAAGGATCTGCTCTCGTCACGTCGCGACCGCCTTTCGACTTAAGTCGAAGCACGGTGGTTCCTCGGTGGGAGCGAGGCACTGCGAGGTCGCAAAGCTGATAATCTCCAAAGACTCGACTGCAAAGAGGCAGCGGAGAGACAACGGAGAAACAAACGGTGATCGGCGACAAGCTGGCCGAGCGGTACGAAGTCCTGACCGAGCTCGGCCGGGGCGGGATGGGCGTTGTGTATCGGGCGCGAGACCCGCTGTTGAACCGCGAGGTCGCTCTCAAGGTCGTTTCCTCGGGGGAGCTGACGCCGGAGACCGAGGAGCGTTTCCAGCGCGAGGCCCAGATCGTCGCCCAGATGGATCATCCGGGCATCGTCCCGATCTACGACCTGGGCCGGCACGAGGGCTCCCTCTTCTTCGTCATGCCTCTCGTCACGGGGACGAACCTGCGGCACCTCCTCTGGGAGGGGTCGCTGCGCCTGGGCGAGGTCCTCGACATCGCGATCCAGGTCGCCGACGCTCTCGACTACAGCCACTCGCGCGGCATCATCCATCGCGACATCAAGCCGGAGAACATCATGGTCGCGCGCTCCAACGGCGAGGGCGTTCGCGTCCGCGTCATGGACTTCGGCCTGGCGCACATGACGACGGAGTCGCGCCTGACGAAGACCGGGACTCTCATCGGGACCGTCGCCTACCTCTCGCCCGAGCAGGTCGGCGCCCGGGCCTTCGACGGCCGCACGGACATCTACTCGCTCGGGCACCGTCGTCTACGAGTGCCTGTCGGGTGAGCCTCCCTTCTCGGGAGAAGTGCAATCGATCCTCTACCGCATCGTCCATGAAGTCCCGCAGCCGCCCCGCGCGCTCGGCGCCGAGGTCCGGGAGGAGCTTCAGGAAGTCGTCCTCCGTTGCCTGGAGAAGGACCCCGCCAAGCGCCCGCAGAAGGCCGGCCACGTCTCGGAGGCCCTGCGCCGCCACCGCGCGACGCTCCAGACCGACGAGTTCTCCCGCTCCGTCGTCCTGACGGCCTCCCGCGTGATGCAGCGCCCCGCCCCGTCGGCCTTCATCGGCCGCGAGAAGGAGTTCGGGCAGCTCCAGCACCGGATGAACGCCGCGATCGCCGGGGACTGCCAGTTCGCCGTCGTGGCGGGAGAGCCGGGGATCGGCAAGACGCGCCTGCTCGAGGAGCTGAAGAAGCTCGCCAACGTGCGGAAGATCCGCGTGCTCTACGGCCGGTTCGTCGAGCAGGACCGGGCCTTCTCGTACCAGGGGTTCTGCGAATTGATCCAGGACTACTTCCGCGGCCGCGACCCGGGAAGCTCCGCCGAGCGTCCCGACTTCTCCGATCTCGCCCCCGAGCTGCTCTCGCTCTTCCCCCTCCTGACCGAGATCTCCGACCTGCGCGCGGCCGCCAGCGGAGACTCGAAGCTCGGGGCGGCGCCCGCCGAAAAGAAAGGCCGAGGACAAGATCCAGATCTTCGAGCTCCTCGCGCGCACGATCACGCGGATGGGAGGAGGCAAGCCCCTCGTCCTGATCCTGGAGAACCTCCACGGCGCGGAGGTCTCGATCGAGGCCCTCCAGTACATCGTGCGCCGCCTGGGGCCCACGCCCACCTTCGTCGTGGGCAGCTACCGCCAGACCGAGATCGACCGGCGTCATCCGCTGACGCGCATGCTCGATTCCTTCGCCGACGACCCGCGCTTCCTGTCGCTGACGCTTCCTCCCTTCTCCGCCTCGGAGCACCGCGCGCTCGTCGAATCAGTCGCGGGGTCCTCCCGGGTCTCCGACTCCCTGGCGCTGCGCCTGCGCGAGGCGACCGAGGGAAATCCCTTCTTCACCAAGGAGCTCGTCCGCTCGCTCGTGGACTCGGGGGGAATCGCGAAGGACGACAGCGGGGCCCTCGCCTTCGCGCGCGGCGAGGCGCTCTCGGCCGACGCCCTGCCGGCGACGATCCAGCAGGCGGTCGAGAAGCGCATCGAGCGGCTCCCCGAGGAGATGAGAGAGCTTCTCTCCGTCGCCTCGGTCCTGGGACGGAGCTTCGATTTCCGCGACCTCGAGACTCTGGCGGAGGGGGCCAAGGGCCTCGACGACTCGGTCGAGGCGATCGTGCGCGAGGGGATCCTGGAGGAGGAGCGCGAGTCGCGGGGCGATCGGCTGGCCTTCTCGTCGGGGATCGTGCGCGACGTCCTCTACTCCGCGCTCTCGCGCCGCAAACGCCGTTCCCTCCACCGCAAGTACGCCGAGATCCTCGAGGGCCGCTACGCCGGGCGTCTCGAGAGGGCCTATCCCGATCTCGTCCACCATTTCTCGCAGGCCGACGTGCCCGAGAAGACCGTCGAGTACGGGCTGAAGCTCGCGGAAAAATCGCTCGCCGCCTTCGGCGCGGACGAGGCGATCCGGGCGGCGAAGACGTGCCTGGAGTTCCTGGAGGACGAGGAGTGGACGGGAGACCCGGGCCTGGAAGGGGAAGCGAGGCTGCTCGTGGCCCGCGCGCACCGCATGGCCGGAAACACCGACGGCGCGCTGCGGGAGGCCGAGGCGGCGGCGAAGGTCTTCGAGAAAGAAAAGCTCGCCGAGCGGGCGGTCGGAGCGATCCTCTTCGCGGCGGAGACGGCCTGGCAGGAACGCCGCGTGGAAGAGACGCGCCGCTGGGTCGAGCGCGGCATCGAGATCTCGCCGTCGGGAGGGAAGCTCGCCGAGCGGGCGAAGCTCCTCTCGCTCGGCGCGACCGTCGCGAACCTGCGCGGAGACTCCGCGAAGGCGACGGCCTACCTCGCCGAGGTCGAACGGCTGGCCCCGGCGGAGAAGGAGAAGGAGGAGGAGATCCCGCGGGGAGGCCGCCTCGCCGTCGCGATGGCCAACCCGATCCTGACGACCGACCCCGGCGCGTACCAGACGACCGAGGAGCACGAGGTCCTCGGCAACGTTTTCGAGACTCTCGTCACTACCGATCCGCAGGGCGGCCTGGTGCCGCTCCTGTGCGAGCGGTGGACGCTGGAAGAGGGAGGCCGGACGGTGCGGCTGGAGCTGCGCCGCGGCGTCGTCTTCTCCGACGGCACGCCCCTGACCGCGGCGGCCGTCAAAGCCTCGCTCGAGCGGTCGATCCGCGTTTCGCGCGAGGCCACGCCGGCGGCCTTCGTGTCGATCGAAGGAGTGCCGGAGCATCTCGAAGGAAAAACGCCCGGCGTTTCCGGGATCCGGACGCCCGCCGAGGACCGCGTCGAGATCCGGTTGACCGACGCCCTTCCGATCTTCCCGGCCTTCCTGACGGACGGCAGGACCTCGATCGCGCACGCGTCGGAAGAAGATTCATCGAAACTCTTCGGCACGGGCCCCTTCCGGATCGCCGAGCAGTCGCAGCAACGCGTCGTCCTCGAGCGAAGCCCCCGCTACTGGAAGGACACCCCCTCGAAGCTCGACGCGATCGAGTTCCGAGCCGGGCTGTCGGCCACCGCGATCGCTTCGGACTTCAAGTCCGGCGAGTTGGAGCTGGCGCGCGATCTTCTGCCGAAAGACCTGGAAGCGATCCTGCGGGAGCCGAAGTTCCGCGCCGGCCTCGTCGAGACTCCGAAGAAGAACACCTACTTTGCCCTCTTCAACGCCGCGAGCTCCGCGGGCGGGAATGCCGTCCTGCGGCAGGCCCTGGCGCATGCCCTGCGGACACAGGACTTCGTCTGGGGCGCTCTCGGCCGCTTCGCGCTGCCGGCGACGGGGGTTCTGCCGCCCGGAATCCTCGGCCACGACGCGGGGCGCCGGCAGGCGCACCCGGAGCGCGAGAAAGCCGTCGAGGCGATCCGCTCCTGCGGCCTGCCGCTGCCGGTCAAGCTGTCCGCGGCGATCCATCCGATCCTGCAAGACCAGTACGCGACCCTGACGCAGGCGCTCCTCCGGATCTGGGCGGAGGTCGGCGTGGAGGTCACGGCCGCGACAAAGACGATGGGGGAGTACCTTTCCTCCTGGCACGGCGGTCCCGGGATCGACGTCTGGATCGGAAGGTGGATCGCCGACTACGACGACCCGGACAACTTCACCTTCTCGCTCTTCCACTCCGGCAACGGCCGCCTGCGCAACTACTTCTCCTCGCCGGAGACCGACCGCATCCTGGAAGAGGCGCGCCGGGAAAGCCGGCCCGCGGCGCGGGAGGCCCTCTACCGGCGCTTCGAGAGCCTCGTGCTCGATTCGGCCGCTCTCGTCCCCCTCTTCCACGACGTGGACTACCGCATCGGGGGCCCCCGCGTGCGCGGCCTCCAGCTGCGCTCGACCGCCCCCTATGTCAACTATTCCGAGGTGGGAAAGGCCGAGGCGCGGGCGGACGCCGGTCCCGAGAGGCTCACCGGCGGAGGAGTCCTCCAGGTTCCCGTCGCCGGCGTCGTGCGGAGCCTCGAGCCGTCGCTCTGCGCGACCGTCGAGCAGACAGAGGTTCTGCCGTCCATCTTCGAGACCCTGACCCGGGCTACCCAGGACGCCCGCATCATTCCCTGGCTCGCCTCGGAGGTCACGCCGGAGGCCGAGGGGACGCGATTCCGCTTCCGGCTACGGCCGGGCGTGCGGTTCCACGACGGCCGGCGCGTGACCGCCCGGGACGTGCGCCACTCCTACGAGCGCCTCCTCGCCAACCGCGAGAGCGAGTCCCGCTGGTTTCTCTCGCCCGTGCGCGGAGCGAAGCGGATCCTCTCCGGGGAGGCGAGCGACCTCGAGGGCTTCCGGATCCTTTCCCCTTCGGACTTCGTCATCGAGCTCGAGAAGCCGATGTCCTTCTTTCCCGCCCTGATCTCCTTCCCCGCGACGGCGATCGTCCCGGAGGGGACGCGGGAGGTCGGCGGGAGTCAGCGCGAGGGCGCGATCGGCACGGGCCCTTTCCGTGTCGTCTCCTTCGAGCCGGGGCAGCGGCTGGAAGTCGAGCGAAACCCGCACTACTGGCGCCCGGGATATCCGAAGAGCGAAGGGATCGTCTTTCGCTTCGGCATCTCTCCCGAGGAGATCCGCGACGAATTCCTGGCCGGCCGCCTCTCGCTCGCCTACGACCTGCTGCCGGCCGATGCGGAGACCTTTCGGCATGACCCGCGCTTCGCTTCGGGATATCGCGAGACCCCGCGGCTGCAGTCGTACTTCATCGCGTTCGACAGGCGCCGCGGTCTCTTAAAGGACCTTTCGGTGCGCCGTATGCTCGCGCAGGCGTTGGACGCGCCCGCCGCGGTCCGCCGTTCCCTCGGTCGCCACGCGATTCCGGCCAACGGCGTCATCCCGCCGGGTCTCCTCGGCTACTCGCCGGCCCCGGCCGCCCGGCAGACGCCCAGGGGGAGCGCCGTCTCCTCCGGCAGTGAAGTCATGCAGACGGTCTCGCGGGAGTCCGTCGAGCTCCTCGCGGCGATCCACCCCGTCTTTGTCAGCGAGTACGCGGCCTTGTTGGAGGAGATCACGCAGGCCTACCGGGAGGTCGGCTACACGATCCGTTCCGCCGGGAACACGATGGCGGATTACATGGAAGCGCGGCTGAAGGAGACGGCCGACCTCATCATCGGCCGCTGGGGCGCCGACTATCCGGACGCCGACACCTTCGTCCACGGCATCCTCCATTCCCAGGAAGGGTTCCTCGGCCGCTACTGGGGAGACACCGGGGTCGACCCGCTGATCGAGCGTGGGCGCAACGAGACGGACCCCAGGGTCCGGCATGCGATCTACAGGGAGGTCGAAGAACTCATCGCCAGGGAGGCGCTCCTCGTCCCCCTCTTCCACGACCAGGTCGGATGCTTCGCTCGTCCCGAAGTGCAGGGTCTCGCGCTGGCCCTGACCAACCCCTTGATCGCCTACGAGGAGCTCTCCGTCCGGCGGTAAGCCGCGGCGAGGACGATGGCGCCGAGGAGGGCGTAGGCCGCCGCAAGTTGCAGCGACGTCGCGCCGGCCTGCCAGGGGAGAAAGAGAGTCCCCTGCGGGGCCGGCGAGTGGATGACGCCGAAGAGGCAGAGCAGGGCGGCGGCGAAAAAGTAGAGGCCGCTGCGAACGAAGCGGTGGTCGATCAGCTCCGCCGCGGCCGCGCCCCAGAGGAGCGCCGTGATGATGAAGCCGCTCGCGAGGAGCTTGAGAACCCCGACCGTCTCCGCGAGCTCGCCCGTGAGCGAGTTCCCGGCGGGCAGGAGCGCTCCGACCTCGAGCGAGATCAGAAAGGCGAGCGAGGGGAGGACCGCGAGCGAGACCGCCGCGCCGTGGCGCGCCGGCGTGGCCGTGAAGGCCTGCGCCAGGACTTCCAGGCCGATGTAGATCAGGATCGGGGCGACGGCGGCCGCCGGGATCCAATCGATCAGGAAGGGGAGATACCCGAGCACGCCTCCCAGCCCGACGAAGAGGCCCGTCGCCAGCGCGTATCCCGCGCCGGCCCCCATCTTCTTGTAGGCCGGGTGCCCGATGTAGGGAGTGCTTTCGACGACCCCGCCGCAGACGCCCGCCGCGAGCGTCGCGAGCCCTTCCGTCGCGAGGATGGCGCGCGTGTCGTACTCGTCGCCGGCGGCGGCCGCGCTCTCGGTGTTGTCCGTCCCGCCCACGATCGTCGCGACCGCGAAGGGGAGCGCGATCGGCAGGTATCCCCACGCGAGCGAGAGCCCTCCCAGGAAGGCGAGGCTCGGCCACGGGATGGCGACATGGAGGTTCCGGGAGGCTTCGAAGGAAGCCGCGGGGAAGAGGCCGCGCACACCCGCCGCCGAGAGAGCGTAGGAAACGGCGACGGCGAGGAGCACGGACGCGAACGCGCCGGGGAGTCCCCACGGGAGCCGGACTCTCCCGAGGAGCGTGACCAGGATGACGCCGAACGCGATGAAACCCACGATCGGATTGGCCAGGACCTTGAGCAGGGGGAGGAGGCCGATGAGCGCGATCCCCGCTCCTCCGATCGATCCGAGAAGCGCGGCCCTCGGCACGGCGCGGCGCACCGCGTTGCCGCCGAGGGCGAGGCCCGTCTTGACGAGGCCAAGCAGGACCGTCACCGCCATCCCCATCTTCCACGTGAGGACGGCGTCGCCCGTGACGAGGTAGGCCGGCCCCAGGACGGCGAACGACATCCCGAAGACGCTCGGCGCGTTGATTCCGAGCGGCATCGCGGTCACGTCCGTCCGCCCCGTCCGCCGCGCGAGCCGCCGCGCCATCGCGAAATAGACCAGGTCCCCGACGAGCACGCCGACCGCCGTGCCCGGGACCATCCGGTAGAGCACGATCTCCCGGGGAAATCGGAACGCGCCGACGAGGACGGCGGTCAGGATGACCAGGTTCGCCACGTTGTCGAACATCAGCGCGAAGAACGCGTTGGCGTCCCCCGCGCGAAACCAGCGATCGCGGCTCATGCGGGCCGGCGGGAAGAGGCGGTCGGAAGGCGGGTCCGCGTCGGCCGCGCGTCTCTCTCACTCTGCGTAGTCGAGGAGTCCGGTGTGCGCGATGAGCTTCCACTCTCCGCCCGACCTTCGTGTAGATCTTGCAGGCCCGGCCCTTCCAGTGGAAGTCCCGGCCCGCCTCGTCGCGCCAGAGAGTGTCGACGTCCACGACCGCGAAGGCGCCGTCCTTTTCCTGTGAGAGGACGATCTTCACGATCTGTCGCCGGTTGTGGACGAGGCTGTGCGTTGCGAAAAGCTCCTTCCACCCTCGCCGCCAGCGGTCCGCGTCGTAGCGTCCGAGCTCCATCACCCAGAGAGCCGGATCGTGCGCCTCGGGGCTTGGCGGCCACGGCCACACCATGTCGGGGTGAAAGATCGTCAGGAGGAGGTCCACGTCCTTGCGGTCCCAGGCCCGCGTCTCCCGGTGAACGATCTCTTCGATTTCGCTCTCGACTCGATTCATGGTCTCAGAGAAAGGCGGCCGGACTCGCGCCCGGCCGCCGGTTGAAATCACGTTCCTCTGAAATTAGAAGATCACGCGGACGCCGAACTGGAACTGCCGCGGGTCGCCGGAGCCCTGCTGCACCGTGCCGTCGAAATTGAACACGAGGTTGGTGACACCGGGCTTCTTGGTGTTCTTGCTGTTGAAGAGGTTCCACCCCTCGATGGAAGGCTCGATCGTCACGCCCGAGACGTCGAACGCCCGGGAGAGCCGCAGGTCGAGGGAGCTGTACTGGTTGTCCTTGCGCCCGAGGTTGCGGGTGGTCACCGAGCCGTCCGGGTTGATGCGGTCCTGGGGAGTGGTTGTCGGCACGCCGGCCGCCGTGACGTCCAGGGGCTGCGCCGAACGATACGAGTACCGGAAATTCACGTTGAACTCGCCGGGAGTGACCCACACCAGATACGCGTTGACGCGATGCCGCTGGTCCCGGTCGGAGTAGCCCCACTCCTTCGAGAACTCCGAGGTCGGGGTCGGACGGGTCCTCGTGGATCTTCGCGTACCGGAGGGTGAAGGGGTCCCGCTCGTTGTCGTCGTCCGACTTGTCCTTGGAGTACGTGTAGTTGGCCTGGAATCCGACGCGGTCCGAGAAACGCTTCGTCAGACCGATGGTCCAGCCCCAGTACTTGCTCTGCGCGTTGGACTCGACCGTCGTGAGCTGGCCCAGGCCGTTCGTGCCGCCGGGGCCCAGGCCCGTGCTCCAGGGAGAGCCCAGCTCCGCGGCGTTGCGGTTGACGAAGCGGGTCAGGTGCGTCGTCTTCGCGTAGTTGTACTTCAAGAGGGCCGCCCAGCCCGGAAGGACTTCCCGCTCGACGGAGGCGCTCCAGGCCACGGTCCGGGGGTTCTGGAAGTCGCTGGAGGTGACGAAGACGCCGGGGTGGTCCGGGTTGCCGATCTCGGAAGCGGGAATGAGCTGCGTAAAGGGGGGCGCCGGAGTGTTTCCCGCGAAGACACCGCGGTCGATCTCCTGGCCGATGCTGCCGTTGGTCGAGCGGGTCGAGGCCAGGGCGAGCCCGGGGATCCGGGCGTAGAAGAGGCCGATGTTGCCCCGGAAGACGGTGTTGCCGTCCTTCCACGGGTCGTAGGAGACCCCGAGGCGCGGCTGCCACAGCTTGTAGTCGGACGGGATGGTTCCGTCCGAGGGGAAGGTCTGTCCGTTGACCGTCTTGCCGATGAAGCCGGCGAAGAAGACCTGGTCGGGCGGCGTGATCGGATCCGGCTCGACCTGCGCCTCCCACCGCAGCCCGGCCTGGATGGTCAGGTTGGGCATGGGCTGCCAGGTGTCCTGGATGAAGACGGCCGGCTCCTTCTGCGTGATCGTCTGCGTGCCCGCCTGATCCACTGTCAGGCCGCCGACGCCGGCCTGCTGGATGTAGAGGAGGACGTCCGACTTGTGGTCCGGGTGCGCCAGGTAATCCAGAAAGTCGGCGGTCGAGCCGAACTTGAAGAGTCCGTTGCCGAACCCGCGGAACGTCTGCGACGAAGCCACCTCGTTGTACTCGATCCCCGCCTTGAAAGTGTGCGCTCCCTGGAAGTAGGAGACGTTGTCCACGAACTGCATGCGCGTGTCGTGGTAGTCGACCGGGATGAAGAAGGGCATGCCGAAGCGGTAGCCCTTCACGAAATCCATCGCCGTGTCGGGAAGGGGCCGGGTCTGCCCGGTGATGTCGGGCCCGTTGTACGGGCGCGGCCTCTCCTCCCGCGCCCACTGCGCGCGAAACTCGTTCGACAGGCTGGTCGTGAACAGCGTCAGCGCGGTCGCCGTTCCCGCGTTGGAGTAGTCCTTCTCGTCGGCGTTCGCGCTGCGTCCCCAGGAGTCCACGTCGAACGTTCCGTTGTTCTGATCCGACCAGGTGTAGCTGTAGCGGCCCGTGATCGTGTTCTGCGAGTTGACGTTCCAGTCGATCTTGCCGAGGAAGACGCGCGCGTCGTTCGTCCGCTCGATCGACCCGTTCTCCTCGGGGCTCCCGAGGGCCGCGAGCGCGGCGACGATCGACGGCTCGATCCGGTTCGGGTCCACCTGCTTGGTCGAGCGGGCGCGCTGCCCGTCGAACGCCAGGAAGAAGAAGACGGAGTCCCTCTTGATCGGCCCCCCGAGCGTGGCGCCGAGCTGCCCCTGGTCGAAGTCGAACTCCGGCTTCGCGTTGCCCTGGTCGTCGAGGGGGCGCGCCGCGAAGTTGTTGTCCTTGTAGTAGACGTGGGCGGTCCCGTGGAAATCGTTCGTGCCCGACTTCGTGACGACGTTGACGAAGCCCGAGGAGGAGCGGCCGAACTCCGCGTTGGCCCCGTCGGCAACGACGACGACTTCCTGGACCGCGTCCAGGTTGAAGGTGAACGCGGGCCTCTGGCCGCCGCGGTATTCGCCGAAGAAGGGGTTGTTGAAGTCCGCCCCGTCCACGGAGACGTTGTTCTGGATCCCCTTCTGGCCGTTGACGATCAACTGCTCGCCGTCGGGGCTCTGCACGGTCGAGACGCCGGGGGTCAGCTTGGTGAAGTCGATGAAGTTGTGCTGAATGTTCGGAAGGTTGTTGACCGCCTTCTCCTCGATCGAGGTCGCGCCGGCCGAACGCGACGTCTCGACGACCGGGGTCTCGCCGGTGACCTTGATTTCCTGCTGCACGGAGGAGAGGTTGAGCTTCAGGTCGAGGGTGATCGTCTCGCCGACTCCGAGCCGAAGCCCTTCGCGCACGAGCGTGGCGAAGCCCGGGAGACTCACGGTCACCCGGTAGGGGCCCAGCGGGAGCAGAAGGGCGCGGAATCTCCCCTGCTGGTTCGTGGTCAGCGTCTGCTCGAAGTTGGTCGCGGTGTTCTTCAGCAACACGGTCGCGCCGGGCAGCACCGCTCCCGACGGATCCACGACCGAGCCCTCGATGACCCCGGTGGTGGCCTGTGATTGAGCAAGGAGATGGGGAGTGAGAAGGACGACCACGGCAAGAAACGCCAGGGTGAACCGGTAGCACCTCGACATGCGGCTCCTCCTTTTATCAATCGTTACCGCGAAGATGAATCTGGCCGGTATTCTTCCACGTCGAGTCTCGGAGTCAAGCCGAGATCGAGGCGTCCGCTCGAGGGCCGTCAGTACGACAGGCGCAGGAGGGTCGGGGGGCCCGACGCCCCGGGCACGACGACGAAGAGGTCGTCGAACCGGTCGGCGGGAATCTCCACGGACTCGGCGCATCCCAGGGCCTTCAGCAGCGGCGGCACGGTGTCGCTGTGGCCGACGACGAGCACGACGTCGCGCGGGTAGTCTGTCTTCAGGAGCTTCGCGAGCGGCGCGAGGTCCGGCTTCCCGTCGGCGCCCCTGGGCGCGTACTTCTGGACCTTGATCTTCAACGCCTGCGCGAGCGGCTCCGCCGTGTCGAGCGTGCGGACCATGTCGGTCGAGTAGATCGCGGTCACGCCGGTCTTGCGCGAGGATCGCCGCGAGCCTCTTCGCCCGGGCCTGCCCCGCCGCCGACAGCGGCACCCCCGGTTCATTGGAGTCCGCGGCCTTCTCGGCGTGCCGCACGACGAAGACCGCGCGCTGCGCCGCCCCCGGCGGCGCCGTCAGGAGCAGGAGAACGCCGCCGCGAAGAACCAGGAGAAGCCTTCGTCTCACGCCGCAACTCTACAATGCGCCGCCGGAAGGTGGCAGGTGGTAGGTGTTAGGTGGTGAGGCCCCGAGGCCCCACACCGACCCCTACCACCTACCACCTACCACCTGCCATTTCTCAAACCAACCGGCCCCCGGCGGCGTCTCAGAGGGTGGAAGAGGTCGAAAAGAGGTGCAAGCTGAGCCGCCAATGGGGGATCGTTCGCCTATCTTTCTTCCTGCGAAGGAGGGGAATCTGCCGGATTCGGATCGCCCGGGCGGATCGCGGGACGACGAGGAGCGGCTTCTCGAAGAATGCCGGGCGGGGAATGTCCCGGCCTTCGAGCGCCTCTACGAGATGCACGGGGCGCGCATGAAGAGCGTCGCGGCGAACCTGCTCGGGAACCTCTCCGACGCGGAGGACGCGGTCCAGGAGTGCTTCCTGAAGGTGTACCGCGGAGCGGGCTCCTTCCGCGGAGCCTCGCGCCTCTCCACCTGGATCTACCGGGTGCTCGTCAACACCTGTTACGACATGCTGCGAAAGCGCGGCCGCCGCCCCGTCGAAGCGCGCCTGGAGGCGGCGGCGGATCCCTCCGCGAGCCCGCGACGCCGGCCTCCGACCACCCGCTGCGGCTCTCTCTCGAGGCGTGCGTGCAGGACCTGGATCCCCGCCGCCGCGCCGTCTTCCTGCTCTTCGAGGTCGAGGGATTCACGCACCGGGAGGTGGGAGACATCCTGGGCGTTCCGGAGGGGACGTCCAAGACGCTTCTCTTCGAGGCGCGGCGGCAGCTGCAGAGCCGCCTCTGGAAGCGGGGCGTCGTCGAGCGGGGGAGCGCGTCGTGAGCGGGGCGTGCCGGAAGTTCGAGAAGGCGCTCGAGCGCGGGCCGGAAGCCGTCGCGGCGCTCGAGGTCCACGCCGCCTCCTGCGAAGAATGCCGGGAGCGGCTGCGCCTCTGGAAGGAGATCTCGGCGGCGGCCCCGTCGCTCAAGAAGGAGTGGGAGAGCCCGGATCTCGCCGCGCGGATCGCCCGCGCCATCGCCGCCGCCGGGCCGCGGGAAGCCGGGGAAGCCCTCCCGGCCTCCCCCCCGCGCCGGCGCCTGGCCTGGGTCCCGGCGGCCGCCGCGGCGGCGCTCTTCGTGCTCTCGATGATCGGGCTCACCGTCTTCAAGCCCGGCGAGTCCGCGCGCGATCCGCTCGCCCGTCCCTCCTTCGGCAAGGAGGCGCTCCTGGGAGACGAGACGCTCAAGGAGGTCGAGACCGCGGAGGCGAACTACCTCTCCTCGATCGAGAAGCTCTCGAGTCTGGCGCAGGCCGCGCATGGCGAACCCCGACTCGCCGGTCATGGCGACCTACCGGGAGAAGCTGCAGTTGCTCGACAGCGCCATCGGAGACCTGCGCGCGCAACTGGAAGGAAACCGTTTCAACACGCACCTGCGCAAGGAACTCCTGGCCATGTACCAGGAGAAGAAGCGCACGCTCGAAGAAGTCGTCAAAGAGGTCAAATCATGATCGAGTCCAGCCGCCGTTTTTCCCGTCTCGCGCCGCGGGCCTTGCTCGCCGCCTTGCTCGCCGCCCGGGCCGCCTGCGCCGCCGCCGACGGCGGCCGCGAGGAGGTCACCCGCAGCTTCCAGAAGGCCCTGCCGCTCAAGGCGGGGCAGAAGCTCTCCGTCGAGCACACCAACGGAGCGGTCCGCGTGCACGCGCGGGCCGAGTCCCAGGTTTCCATCGACGCGCGGATCCGCGTCTCCGCGCGGGACCGCGCCGAGGCCGAGAAGTTCTCGAGCGCGATCGAGATCCAGGTGGAGGCCTCGGCCGGCGGGAGTCTCCGTCCGCACGCGCTACCCGCAGGAGCACTCCGGTTTCTTCCGGAACATCTCCTACTCGGTGGACTACGAGATCACGATGCCCGAGGCGGCCGGGCTCGCCGTGCGCAACCGCTTCGGCGACATCGAGGTCGAAGGGTTGAAGGCGCCCGGCGACATCGTCAACAGCAACGGCAAGGTCTCCTTCCGGGCGGGGCGGGGCGCGCAGCGGCTGGAGAACTCCTTCGGCCCCGTCGAGCTCGTGAACAACGCGGGGGACGCCACGATCGTCAACTCCAACGGCCCGATCAGCGCGACCAACGTGGACGGAGACCTGGAGATCCGCGGGCGTTTCGGGCGCGTCGCCGTCGCCGGAGTGGGCAAGCGCTGCCAGGTGACCAACGGCAACGGGGAAGTCACGGTCTCCGACGTCAAGGGCGACGCCGTGATCGCGAATTCCTTCGGCCGGCTCGAGGTCAGGAACGTCGGCGGGAGTCTCGACGCCCGGGACACGAACGGGGCGATGACTGTCGAGGCGGTGTCCGGGCGGGCGGAGCTGACGGGGAGTTTCGGCGCCGTCACCTTCGCCGACATGCGCGGAGGGGTCAACGTCACCGCGACGACCGGCCACGTCAGCGGACGAAAGGTGACGGGGAATGCCGTCATCCGCAACACGTTCGGCGCCGTCGAGTTGACCGACGTCTCCGGCTCCGCGGAGGTGGATAACCGCAACGGCCGGATCCTGGTCAAGGACGTCCACGGCGCGGTAAAGCTCGTCAACCAGTTCGGCGAGATCGACGCGTCCGGCATCGGCGGCGACGCGACGGTGTCCAACAGCAACTCCAGGATCACGCTGAGCGACGTCTCCGGCTCGGCCGACGTCAACGGCTCCTTCGGGGAGGTCCGCGTCACGCGCGTGAAGAAGGGGGTGAAGATCGTCTCGGGCAACGGGCGCGTCGCGCTCTCCGACGCCGGCGGGCCCTCCTCCATCCGGACGAGCTTCGGCCCGGTCGAGGCCGCCCGCATCGGCGGGGACCTGACGGCCGAGAGCTCCAACTCGCCGGTGCGCGCCACCGACGTCAAGGGGGGCGTCTCCGTGCGCACTTCGTTCGGCGCGGTCGTCCTCGAGGGCATCGCCGGGCGCATCGAGGTGGACGACCAGAACGGCGCCGTGGACGTCAAGGCGCTCCCCGCCGCGGGCTGCCAGGACGTGACCGCCAAGACGTCCTTCGCCCCGCTCCGCGTCGCGATCCCCGAGAACGCGGGCTACACCGTGACCGCGCGGACCTCTTTCGGGAAGGTCCGGAGCGATGTGCCGATCACCTCGACGGGCACCCTCTCGGACGAAGGCATCACCGGCAAGATCGGCGACGGCAAGTGCCGGATGTCCCTGAACAACAGCAACGGCAACATCGAGATACGTCAAGGCAGGTAGTTGATAGTCGAGGCCGCCGGTTGCCCCTCTCCCCCCGGGAGAGGGAAGGGGTGAGGGCGCCTCCGGCGCCACCGCGCTCTCCTGGCTGGTATGACCCTCGCATCATCCCAGCCGGGGGGTGCGTTTATGAAACCCGCAATCCGGATCCTTTCCCTCGTTTTCCTGCTCGCTCTTGCCTCTCGCCGTTGCCGGTGAGACCCGAACGATCACAATCCCATTCCCGCGCAGCGGCTCCGCCGCCGTCGGGCTGACCAACGGACCGATGCACATCCAGTCCGTGGTCCTCAAGGGGCAGCCGGTCTCACGCGACTACCAGTGGGCCCGGCACGACCGGGACGACACGACTCTCATGCACTGGGTCTTCCACGTCGCCAATTCCGGGCGCCGCGGCTGGCACGCCCGGATCCGTGTCCGGGTCTACTCCGCCGACGAGCATCTGCTCGCCTCCAACGACCGCGAAGGGAAGGTGGACGCGCGCGACAGGCACGACCAGATCACCGTCTGGACCCGGATCCATACCCTCGCCTATCCCCGCGCGGACCACGTGCGCGTCGAGGCGTCCTTCTATCCCGCTTGACGCCGGGCTTCGCTACTTCCTGGCGCGGCGGCCCCGGGCTCGCTGGACGAAGAACACGATGCCGGCGAGGAGGGCCGCGGCGGCCACGAAGAGGATGATTCCGACTCGCCCGGTCCAGCGCACGACTCTCTCGAACTGCTGTCCGCCGAAGTAACCGAGGAGGGCGGAGCCGGTTCCCCAGAGAATTCCTCCCGCGGCGTTCCAGGGGAGGAATCGCCGGTACGGCATCTTCGCGGCGCCCGCCGCGGCGGGAACGAACGAGCGCAGGAACGCGACGAAGCGCCCGAAGAAGACGGCCGGCGCCCCTTTCGCCTTGATCCAGTGCTGCGCCCGGGCCCAACGTTTCTTGACTCTCCTGTGGGACACGTTCTCGCCGTAGCGCCTTCCGATGAAATAGCCGATCGAGTCGCCCAGGATCGGGTCCCGCCACGGCGGCCGCGATGACGCCCGCGAGCGGGACGTGCGCGCGCGAGGCGAGGACGCCTCCCAGGATCACGGCCAGCTCTCCGGGGATCAGGAACCCGACGAAGAGCGCCGTCTCGGCCGCGGCGAGAAAGAAGACCGCGCCCACCGCCCAGGGGCCCGGGATCGAGAAGAAGAGCGAGACGAATCGATCGAGCACGGATTTCCCGAAAAGGACTTGTCCCGTTTACCAGCGATGGAAAGCGGGATGGCCCTCCGGGACCGCGACGAACGTGGCGCGGCAGGTCGCCGTGATCCGTCCGCCGGCTTCCAGGGTCGCTTCGACGGTGGCGCGGTCCGCGCACGATTCGACGACCCGCGCCCGGAGCGTCACCGCCCCGGCGGTGGGGGTCGGCCGCTTGTAGGTCACATGGAGGTCGGCCGTCACGGTGCTCGGAGGCGTCTCTGCGCCCGACGCCTTCATCAGATGGTAGGTCGCCGCCCAGTTGCTGTGGCAGTCGAGCAGGGCCGCGGTGATGCCGCCGTTCAGCGCGCCGTCGAAGGCCTCGTGGTGCCGCTCCGGCCGCCATTCGGCCACGACCTCGTCGCCGGACTCCGAGACGTAACTCTTGATTCGAAGCCCCTTTTCGTTGGCCGGCCCGCAGCCGAAGCAGCGGTTGTTCGGGGCGTATCGGTCCTGGAGGCTTTCCATGGGGGAAGGTTACAGGAGAGCCGGCGCCGGCCGATAACCGGCTGAGGGGAAAGGGCTTCCCGGCCCGCGGAATTGGTTCGAATTGCTCATTCGCGGTGAAGCGGATCTCGTCAATATAATCGCGCTCTCGCCGGGCACCTCCTGCTTTCGCTGCGAGAGCGGAAACGGAGTTGCCGATGGCAGTTGCTGAAATGGAGAAGCCGAAAGTGACTGAAAAGGAAACCGCGCCGCCTGAAAGCTGGACGCCCTCTCGATCACGGATCGCCGGACGGGCAGGGTCTACGAGGTCCCGATCGCCAACGACACGATCCGCGCGATGGATCTGCGGCAGATCAAGGTCAACCCCGAGGACTTCGGGCTGATGACCTACGACCCGGCGTTCATGAACACCGCTTCCTGCAAGAGCAAGATCACGTTCATCGACGGGGACAAGGGGATCCTGCGCTACCGCGGTTATCCGATCGAACAGCTCGCCGAGAATTGCACCTACCTCGAGGTGGCGTACCTGGTGCTCTACGGGGAGCTGCCCAACCGCAAGCAGTACCAGGAGTGGGAGCGCGACATCACGTTCCACACGATGATCCATGAGTCCTTGAAGAAATTCATGGACGGCTTCAATTACGACGCGCATCCGATGGGAATGCTGATCGCCACGGTGGCCGCGATGTCCACCCTCTATCCCGAGGCGCACAACATCAGCGACCCCGCCATCCGCACCAAGCAGACCCACCGCCTGATCGCCAAGATGCCGACGCTCGCGGCGTTCGCCTATCGCCACAGCATGGGAATGCCGTACGTGTATCCGGACAACAGCCTGTCGTACGCCGAGAACTTCCTGAACATGCTCTTCAAGATGCCCTCGGAGAGCTACAAGCCCAACTCGGTCATCGCGAAGGCGCTCGACGTGCTCTTCATCCTGCACGCGGACCACGAGCAGAACTGCGGCACCAACGCGATGCGGTCGATCGGCTCCTCGCACGCCGACCCGTACTCCTCGGTGGCCGGCGCGGCGGCGGCCCTCTACGGCCCGCTCCACGGCGGAGCGAACGAAGAGGTCCTGAAGATGCTCGCCGAGATCGGCTCGAAGGCCAACGTGCCGGCATTCATCAAGGACGTCAAGGAGGGCAAGGGCGAGAAGCGCCTGATGGGCTTCGGCCACCGCGTCTACAAGAACTACGACCCGCGGGCCAAGATCATCAAGAAGATGGCCGACCAGGTGTTCGAGGTCACCGGAAGAAACCCCCTGCTCGACATCGCGCTGGAGCTCGAGCGGATCGCGCTGCAGGACGAGTACTTCGTCAAACGCAAGCTCTATCCCAACGTGGACTTCTACTCGGGCCTCATCTACCAGGCGATCGGCATGCCGACCGCGGCCTTCACGGTGCTCTTCGCCATCCCGCGCACGTCGGGCTGGATCGCGCAGTGGCAGGAGCTGCTGGCCGACCCGGAGCAGAAGATCGCCCGGCCCCGGCAGGTCTACCTGGGCGCCGGCGAGAGACAGTTCGTCCCGATCGACAAGCGCTAACCGGATTCTTTCCGACGAGGCCCGCATCATGGCGACGTGATGCGGGCCTTCTCTTTCTCCCCTCTCCCCCCGGGAGCAGGGACTCACCCCATGGAACCCGCGAGAAACCCCAGCGCCTCCTCCCACCCCTGTCTTGCAGTCCTCGAACACTTCGGGACGCCCCGCGAGCCCGCCGTGGACGAGAGTCAAGCGCGTGCCGCCATCGGCGGGTTCCAGCCGGATCTCGACGGAGTTGCGAAGGTCCGGAAACTTCGAGCTGAACCAGGTCATCACGACGCGCCGGGGAGGCTCGACGGCCTGGTATTGCCCCTTGACCCAGGCCGACTCTCCGCCTGGGGCTGGTGAACTCGAATCGGTACTCTCCGCCCGGCCGGAGGTTGACGTGCGCGCCGGTCAACGCTCCTTTCGCTCCCCACCACTTCATCAGCTCTTCCGGCTCCGTCAGCGCGCGGAAGAGCTGCTCGGGCGTCGCGCGGATCTCCCTCACGAGCGTGAGCGTCTCTTTTCGTCGGTCGGCGATCATGTTTTGACTTTCGGCCGGAGGCATTCGCTTCGCGAATCCCCTCACCCCGACCCTCTCCCGCCGGGAGAGGGAGAAGAGTGGCGGCCGAGAGAGTTTAAACCGGGGCGAGGCCCCCGCAGGCGCCCGTAGAATGTGAGCCGCCATGAACGCCGGCCAGATCGGTCTGCTCGTCGCCTCCTCCGCGGGAGCAGGGGTCATGAACGCGATGGCGGGGGGCGGCACGATCCTGTCGTATCCCGCGCTCCTCTTCGTGGGCGAGTCGGCCATTACGGCCAACGCGACCTCGACGGTCGCCCTGTGGCCGGGAGCGGCGGCCAGCCTCTTCGGCTACCGGCGCGAGGTCGCGCAGAACCGCGAGTGGTTGAAAACGCTCTTCCTGCCGAGCCTCCTCGGAGGAGCGCTCGGCGCGGTGCTCCTTCTCCGCACGCCCGTGAAGGTCTTTGCCGGGCTCGCGCCGTATCTCATCCTCTTCGCGACCGTCCTCTTCATGGTGCAGGGCGCCGTCGCGCGCTGGATGCAGAAGACCGGCCGCGAGCAAGGGGGCCTCACGCGCGGGCGTCTGACGGCGGCGCTCGTCTATCAGTTCGGCGTCGGCGTCTACGGCGGCTACTTCGGGGCGGGCATCGGCATCCTGATGCTCGCCGTCCTGGGGTTCCTCGGCCTCTCCGACATCCACGCCGCCAACGGCGTCAAGAACTTCTTCGGCATGTGCATCAACGGCCTCGCGGCCGGTTACTTCATCTTCCGCGGCGCCGTGGACTGGCCGGCGGCCTTGATCATGATCGCCGGCGCGATCGCCGGCGGCTACGCCGGCGCCGGCTTCGCCCGCCGCATCGGCAAGGAGAAGGCCCGCGCCGCCGTCGTCGTCATCGGCTTCCTCGTCGCCGCGTTGCTCCTCTTCCAGCGCCGCTGACGTCGCGAGCGCTCTGGGCCATGCCCTACGTGCCGTAGGGGAGGCGCTTGCGCCTCCCGCCTCTTTCGGTAACGCCGATTCGTAGAGACCGCCGCCGGCCCTCGATTCGGGAATCATCGCGCGACCGTCGCTCGCGCTGGCACACGACCCGCAATCGCTTGATCACAGGCCGCGCGCTCGCTCCCGCCGGCATGAGGCTCCTCCATCCGGACACTTCGGGTGACTCCTCGCGCCGCAACCGGGGCAGATCCTATCGCTTTGCTCAGGATGACAATGTACGGAGAGCCTTGCCGGTCCGTCTCGGTCGCCTTCTCAGACGTGCCACCCGCTCTCTCAGATCGTCGTCCGGCTCCGTCAGGCGCCAGAGGTACCGGTTGATTTCGTCGTAAGCGAAGTAACGGGGATCGATCTGAAAGACGCGAGTTCGTCCCACGTTTCGGCCCGCAACGAGGCCGTCGAGCTCAAGACCCCGAAGGGCTTTGAGCACTCCGGAAGGGGGTGCATCCAGAATTCTGGCGAGCTCCCTCGGGTAGCTCTCCTTCAACAGCCGGAGCGCCAGGAGGACGCGCGTCCGGGTCCGACCGCCAAAGGGAGAAGAAAAGCCGATTCTCATAGGTGATCATATAAACACCAAAAGTGAACAACTATCAATTGAAAGAGGGCTTTTCGCCTCAATCACTCCCGGTAGATCCACGCGCCGGCCAGGGTGGCCACGAGGGTTTGCGGGAGGGACCAGGCGACGCTCATCAAGAGGATCTTCTGCGGAAGGAGCTGCATCGAGCCGGCGGCGAGGGAGAACGTCGCGTGCACGAAAGCCACGCGGCGAAGCCGGCGCGCAGCGCCGTCGCGGGCCCGGGCCGTAGCGCGGCCGGATCGCGGCGTAGAGCCAGATCGTCGCGATCGCGACGACGAGGCTCCAGAAGAGATGCGCGGCCATGACGGCGCCGGAGGGCGCCTTCATGTTCTTCATCGCCGCTTCCCACTGCTCGACGCATCACGAGCGCGAGAAGGCCCTCGATCACGTTCGTCACGACGGCGGCGAGAATGCCTCCCAGGATGACCCGGCGCCAGTTGATCCTTCCCATCGAAACCTCCTCATCCTTCCGGATCGGACGACGCGGCGGCGGGAGTTCGTGGAAACGGAAGCTCGTCGCCGTCGCCGGCGGGATCGGCCGGAGGCTCCGAGGCCGCGGTCTCCGAGAGATTGTGCGCGGAGACGCCGAGCAATCGGACGGGACGGCTGGCCGGCGGCCGTCTTCTCCAGGAGCGCGGCGGCGCGCGACGCGATCGCCTCGGCGGCGCTCGTCGGAGGGTCCTCCGTGTGGCTGCGGGTGATCGTCTCGAAGTTGGAGTAGCGCAGCTTCAGCGTGACGGTCCGGGCGAAGATCTTCCTCTTCGCGAGCGCGCTCGCCGTGTGGAGCGCCAGCGCGTGGACCTCCCGGCGAATCGCCTCGATGTCCTTCAGGTCCTCGGCGAACGTGTTCTCGCAGCCGATCGATTTCCGCTCGGTGTTCGGGTTGACCGGGCGCGGGTCGTCTCCATGCGCCATCCGGCGCAGCGTCTCCGCGTAGCTGCCGACGGCGCTCTTCAGGATCTCCGGATCGGCGGTCCGGACATCCACGAGCCGCTCGATCCCCGCGGCCCGGAGCTTCCCCGCGGTGACCGGCCCGACTCCCCACAGCGCGTCCACCGGCAGCTTCTGGAGGAAGCGCTCGACCCTCTCCGGCGCGACGACGGTCAGGCCGTCCGGCTTCTTCCATCCCGAGGCGATCTTGGCGAGGAACTTGTTCGGCGCCACGCCCGCGGAGGCCGTGAGCTGCGTCTCTTCGCGGATCCGCTCCTTCAGCCGCCGCGCGACCTCCATGCCGAGCGCGAGCCCCCAGGAGTTCTCCGTCACGTCGAGGTACGCCTCGTCGAGCGACAGCGGCTCGACGAGCGGCGTGACGGCGCGGAAGATCGTGAAGACCTGCCGGGAGACGGCGCCGTACTTGCCGAAGTCCGGGCGGACGATGACGAGCTGCGGACAGAGGCTGACCGCCCGCGCCATCGGCAGGGCCGAGCGGACGCCGAACGCGCGCGCCTCGTAGCTCGCCGCGCAGACGACGCCGCGGGTCTTCGGGTCGCCGCCGACCGCGACGGGCTTGCCTCGAAGCGCCGGGTCGTCCCGCTGCTCGACCGACGCGTAGAACGCGTCCATGTCCACGTGGAGGATGCGGCGGAGCGCCGTCTCCGTCATCTGCGCGATTCTAGACAGCAACGCCGGATTCCTGGTCTGGGAGTGTGTTCGATCAATCCTCTGTCCACTGTCATCCTGAGGAGCGGAGCGACGAAGGATCTGCCCCGGTTGGATGAGCAGATCCTTCGCTGCGCTCAGGATGACAGGGAACCCGATCGCCAGCTAATAGGCGGCGAGCAGGCGAGCGGCCTTCTCGACGTCGTCTTCCGAGGGAAGGAAGAACTCCTCGAGAGGAGGGGAGTAGGGGACGGGAGTGTCCAGAGCGGCCGAGGACGCGCACGGGGGCGTCGAGGTGCTCGAAGGCTTCCTCCTGGATGACGGCGGCGAGGCTCTCGCCGATCGAGCCGGTGCGCGTGTCTTCGTGAACGATCAGGACGCGGCCGCAGTGCCGGGCGAGCGCGAGCAGGGCGTCCCGATCGAGCGGCGCGAGGCTTCTCAGATCGAGGACGGCGGCCTCGATCCCATCCTTCGCGAGCTTTTCCGCGACGCGCATCGCCACGTGGACATAGGCGCCGTAGGAGACGATCGCGAGGTCCTTCCCCTCGCGCCGCAGCGCGGCCTTGCCGATCGGGATCGGCGAGGGGGGCTCCTGCGCCAGCGCCTGCTTGATCCGCGGGTCGCGGTAGAGCGCGATGTGCTCGTAGTAGAGGACCGGGTCCGGGTCGGCGACGGCGGAGGCGAGGAGCGCGCGCGCGTCGTGCGGGGTCGAGGGAACGACGATCTTCAAGCCGGGAGTCCGGTAGAACCAGGCCTCCGTGTTCTGCGAGTGGTACGGGCCCGCGTGGCGCAGGCCGCCCCACGGCATGCGCACGACCATCGGCACGGAGCCGCCCCAGCGGTACCGGATCTTCGCGGCGTTGTTGACGAGCTGGTTGAAGCCGGTCGCGACGAAGTCATTGAACTGCATCTCGCCGATCGGCCGCTGCCCCGCGAGCGCCGCGCCCACGCAGACGCCGAGGACCGCCCCCTCGGAAAGCGGCGAGTTCACGATCCGGTCCCCGAATTCCGCGAGCAGGGGCTTTAGCAGCAGGAAGGCGTTGCCGTACTTGCCGCCGACGTCTTCCCCGTAAACGAAGACGCGTGGATCGGCGCGCAACGCGTCGCCGACGCCCATCATGACCGCCTCGAGGAACGTCTTTCCCTTCGGATCGAACGGGGGCCCCGTCTCGAGCGGCGGCAGGACCGCGGTCTCTTTCCCGCGCAGCGAGGGCTCGAGCGCCTCGACTCGCCGGCGGGGCGTCTCTCCCGCCAGGACGTTCTCTCCGGCCAGATGCGGCTCCGGCCACGGCGCCTCGATGACCGCGCGCGCCTCCGACTCGACGAGCGCCTCGGCTTCCTTCTTGAAGCGCTCGAGATCGCCGTCGGCGATGACACCTTCCGCCTCGAGGCGAGCGGCGTAGCGCGCGATCGGGTCGCGGCGCGACCAGAACTCGTAGAGCGCGGGGTCCGCGTAGCCGGACTCCGAGAGCGGCGGATACTCCCAGCGGACCGGCGGCTCCTTGCCGAGGTAGAGCATGTCGTCGTGGTGCGCGTGGCCGCAGATGCGCAGGCACACGAGCTCGACGAGCGCGGGCCCGAGCCCCGCGCGCGCCCTGTCTGCCGCCCACGCGAACGCGGCCGCGATCCCCTCGGGATCCGTCCCGTCGAGCGTGATGCCGGGGATTCCGTAGCCCGCCGCCTTGTCGGCGAAGACGCGCGCGGCCGATTGCTCGGGGACGGGCGTCGAGAGCGCGGTCTGGTTGTTCTCGACGCAGAAGACCGCCGGGAGCCGCCGCGCGGCGCAGAGGTTGATCGCCTCGTGCCACTCGCCGAGCGACGTGCCTCCCTCGCCGATGAAGCAGACCGCCACGCGCCCCGGGGAACCTCCCCCCTCGCGCGCGAAGGCCATCGCCATGCCGGCGGCCGTGAGCGACGAGATCGCCAGCGGCGCCGCCGGCGGGAGGATTCCCCACGAAAGATCTCCGACGTGCAGGTCCTTGCCGTCCATCGGCGGCCCGGCCTTCCCCATCTGGGCGCTCAAGACCATGCGCACGGTCTCGCCGCCGGGATGCATCGCGAGCGCGGCGCCCAGGTCCCGGATCACGGGCGCGACGACGTCGCCCTGCCAGGAGCCGTCCCTGTCCCGGAAGCGCTCGCCGCGGCGCAAGCGGATCGCCGATGCGTAGATCGCCTCCTGCCCGAGCGACCGGAAGCCCTTCCCCTGGAACGGCGTTCCGCGGTAGCGGACCTCGCTCCCCGAGAAGAACGTCTTGAGCCTGTTGTCCGTGGCGCGCGTCAGGATCATGCCGCGCAGGATCTCGATCCGCTCGTCCCGGGTCAGGTCTGCAGCGATCGCCTCGCGCGCCAGGAACCCGTCGCAGTCCTCGAGAAGCTCGCCGAGCGCCTGCTCGAGCCGCCTCGGAACGGCGACTCCCGGCGTCGTCTCGGGGAGTCCTTCGGCCGGCGCCGCCGCCAGTCGCCGGCGCAGGGCCTCCGCCAGCGGTTCCCGGAGCGCCTCGA
The DNA here is from genome assembly GCA_963782815.1 of uncultured Acidobacteriota bacterium. GTDB lineage: Bacteria > Acidobacteriota > Thermoanaerobaculia > UBA5066 > Gp7-AA6 > JAWOLE01. The sequence continues at coordinate 149,539 of CAWALG010000018.1, forward strand.
TGGCCGGCCGGTCGCGCCCGGGCTCTCGCCGACAGGCCGTCTCGAACGCCGCGAGCGCGGGTGCCAGCGCGAAGGGGTGCCGTTCGGCGACGAAGGCGGCAAAGCGCGTCGCAAGAGGGAAAGGAGATGCCCGCGCGGCGTCCTTTCCGACTTCTACCTCTCTGGCCATCGTGGAGAGACTACTCCGGCAGGATGCGAAAGCGCTTGCGCCCGCCGATGCGGTAGACCTCGAAGTCGCGCCGGTCCGTCGTCAGCACTGCGTCCGTGCCGAGCTGCTCCGCCAGCACGACGAGGGTCGCGTCGGCGAAGTCCATGGGGAGGTCGTCGTACTGCCGGAGGAGCGTGTGGACCCTTCGGAGCATGGCGCCCGTCAGCGGCAGGAGCGTTGCCGCCCCGCTGGCGAAGACCTCCACGCAGGCCGCGCGGCCGCCGGGTTGCGAGCGCAGGAGATGCGTCGCCTCCGTCAGGACGGCTTCCGTGCTGACGACGATGCCTTTCCACGCGCCCAGGGCCTTTACACACCGGTCGTGAAGGATCTGGCGGCGGTCGAGGAGAGATACGAGCGCTCCCGTATCGAGCAGAAGCTCAGCGCCCACGCCGCAGCGACTCGTAGACGTATTCGCTGTGCTTCTCGGCGAGATCGGAGACCCCGGTGTCGAAAGCGCCGATGAGGTGCCGGATGCGGTCGTAGGCTCGGCCCCGTTCCCCTCGCTGGGGTTCCAGATAGATTCGGAGCGCCGCCCGAACGATGTCGGACCTCTTGCGATGGGTCTGCCTGGCGGCCGACCGGAGCGCGCGGTTCAAGTCAGGCGGAAGGCGGATGGTGAGCTGATCCGGCATGCAATGCATTGTAACGCACGCTGCCGCTGTAGAAGAAAAAGCGCCGGGGTTGCCCCCGGCGCTCTGATTCTGCTTCGAGGGCTGTCTGAAGGGATGCCAGGCTCCAGGTGCCGATTTCCTCCCAGGGATATTGCCAGGGTCGAGAATGTTGAGACTGACACCGGGCGATTCCTTGCACCTTAGGTAGGACGACGCCGCCCGGGTTGCGGTATCGAGGATCCGCGCCGTGACACCCGCGCTCCCGTACGTGGTGTGTCGGTGCAGGGGTTCCGTCGGAGCGGAAGTAGTACTTTAGCTGCCGGGTTGGGCGCGATCGTCATGGGGATGTTGCGAGGCCCGAGTGGAGGAATCGTAGTAGAAGCGTGACACCGATGGCGCTGACGTGGACCCGTACGGCACATTGCTGTGGACGCCATCCGGATCCGTGCCGATCCGGGTCGAAATTCTGGCGCTTAAAACGTCCCCGGGATCGATGGACGCCGGACGGAAAGGCGGGAACCGCCACGGTGAGTCTAGCGCCTTGCTCGGAGTTCCTCGTCAACTCTGGGTACGGCGAGCCAGGGCCTCCGACGCACTGCGTCAATCCCACGGCGCCGGGTAACAGAACGCCATTCTTGAAGAATTTCCGCCTGAAAGTCGAACTGGATGTTCTTGTCGTCCGTGTTCTCAGAGCGCGAAGCCACAAGTGGCCGTCGCCCACGTCCGTGATGACCGTGATCGGGATGGACGAGCGAGATGTCTTCGATGAAGTCCTCGCCGCCGGGGCCATCGAAGAAATTGAAGCTGATCGTGATTTCCCGCAAGAGGTCCGTCCTCTGATGGCGGTGAAGTCGATCATGAAGAACAGCGAGCTCCCGTCGGTGTCCACTCCCGTGCACCGGGCGGTCCGCCGGGAACGTTGATGATGTTCCCGATGAAGTGCCCGTCGGTCTTGTCGTATTCGGCGTAGATGCACGAATTGATATTTGCGCCGCTACCGTTGTTCATGAGGAAATTGCCGTTGGGCAGGACGGCGAACCCGTCCACGCCGTTGTCCGTGAATCCAACGCGCGGTACCGTGATCGGGCCGCTTTTTACCGCACCGGTAAAGGCATTGAGCACGAAGACCTGGGGGACTTGGGTATCGTACCCGGTCAGGACGTAAAGGTCGCCGTTCGCGATGGTCAGGTCCTGAATTCCGCTTCCCGGCCGCGGGTTTGGGAACAGGGCTATATCGCCCGAGCCGTCGCCGTTGTTGAAATTGGCGACGTGGATGAATTCACTCGGTCCGAATCCGGACTGGCCGCCGACACCGGGAATCTCATCGAGCTCGGTATAGAACAGCCTGAAGATGCCGCCGCCGCCGCCGAGCGCCATACCGCGACCGTTGTGCAGGGTGGTGCGCACGGGAGTGGGCAATCGGTACCGCCGGCCCCATCGGGGATAGAACTGGTGCGTCACCGCGCCCAGCGAGAAGTCGGAAGTCATGATCGGCCCGCAACCGAAGGCGGCCGTGTTTCCGACGATCAGCTGCGCCTGCGCCAGCGCGCCGAGTCCCAGGGCGACCGTAAACGCCAACGCGACCTTCCATATGTTTCGCATACTGAAAACTCCTGTATCAGATGTTGAGGGTTGTTCTGAATCTAAACAACCTTAGGGTGTAACCGCAAGCTTGTCAATTGGACCTTAGTCAAAAGCGGCTTTGGTCAACGGGGAGAATCGAATACCGGGGGCCCGCGGGGTCGGGATCGCCGGCTCGTTCCGGGCTAGCATCCGTGATCGTGAGCGATTCGAGCCAGTTGGACCTCTTCGGCCTGCCGCCTCGGGCTTCGCGCCCCGACGATGCGGTGTCTGAGACACTCCAGCGGGAGCACGCCGAAGCGGCCGGGATCGCGGCGCGGCTTCCCGGAAACGTCTTCTTCGGAACGAGTTCCTGGGGTTTCCCGGGCTGGGCGGGAATCGTCTACTCGCGGCGGGCCGCTCCTGCCGTGCTCGCGCGCGAGGGGCTTGCCGAATATGCGCGGCATCCCTTGCTCACCACCGTCGGGATCGACCGGGGCTTCTATGCCCCGATCCCCGAATCGGACCTTCTCCGGTACGCGAGCCAGCTTCCGGCGGGATTCCTCTGCTGCGCCAAGGCGCCGGCGGCGGTCACCGCGGCGGAGCTTCCCGGGCAGCGCGCCGCGAACCCGGATTTCCTGCGGCCGGAGCGATTCGTCGAAGAGATGGTCGAGCCGTTCCGCGCCGCGTTCGCGGACCACGCGGGGCCGTTCCTCCTGCAGTTTCCGCCGGCCGGCGCGGGGCGACGGGATCAGCCGGCCGCGTTCGCCGCGAAGCTCGGCCGGTTTCTCGCGGCGCTGCCGCGGGATTTTCGCTACGCCGTGGAGCTGCGCGACCCGGCTCTCCTGACCGAGGAGTACCGCGCGGCGCTCGCCGGCGCCGGCGCGGGCCACGTCTACAATTACGCGACCGCGATGCCGATGCCGCAAGAGCAGGCGGCGGCGGTTCCGCTCGAGACGGCGTCCTTCGCCGTGATCCGCCTCCTGCTCGCCCCGGGAACCCGCTACAACGACCGCCGCGAGGAGTTCGAGCCGTTCGACCGCATCGTCGCGCCCGACCCGGAGATGCGCCGCCAGGTCGTCTCGCTCGCCCGGCGGCTTCTTCGCTCGGCCGCGACGTCTTCGTCCTCGTCAACAACAAGGCGGAGGGCTGTTCCCCTCTGACGATCCGAGCCCTCGCCGAGATGCTCGCGTCCGAATCCGCCTGACTCAGTCGTCCAGGTGGGCCCCGGAGAGGAGCGGCCGACCCGCGGTGGCGACACGAAAGCCGTAGATCGCGAGCGCGGCGAGAACGATGAGGAGAAAGAGAGAGGTCCCCGCGTACCAGGCCGATGAGTCGGTCGTCAGAGGGAACTCCAGGAAGTGTCCGAAATAGTTTCCGAAGACGAGAGCGAGGAGCCCGAAGCGGAGAAAGACGAGGATACAAGCAGCGGCCTTGACGAGGCCGAAGGCAACGGCGATCAGCCCGATTGCTTCGGCCCGCTCTGTCGCGACTCCGGAGAGCGGCACCGCCATGATCAGGGCGAAAGCTACTGCGGCCAGCCATTCTTTTCGAAGGACGGCCCGCAGGAGAAAGAAGAGCAGGGCAAAGGCGAGAGCAAGGAGCATGCTGACCGCGGACGCTTCAGCCAGGTGGCCGGCGAGGAAACGGGGACCTCTCAGAGTGTCGGTCCAGGGGAAGGGAGGAATCGGCGGCGTCGCCTCAAAGGCCCGGCGCGTGAGCTGCTCGACTTCGACCGAGATGGCTTCGAAAATGCCGAGCAGCGCGCCGGCGAGCAGAACGCGTCCCACCAGGGGATCGGTGAAGCGTCCCGAGAGCAGGCGTGTCCAGGCGATCAGCGAGTCCGGCCAGCGGCGCCGGATGAGAGGCTCCAGGGCGATGTAGATCAACCAACTGAGGCCGGCGACGAACAGGCACGTGCCCAACCCCTGGATGAAGAGCGGGTACTCCGAGATGTTGCCCACGTGGCGCGCTTCGAGCGCCCAGGCGAGCAGGAAACAGATGAAGATGAAGGCCGCCACACGCAGCGCTCCCCGGCGGTCGCCGCGGCCCAGGCGCAGGTTTCGGCGGGCAAGGAGGGCGCCGCCAACAAGCAGCACCGTGAACAGGCTCGCGAGAAACAGCTCGAAGACATTGAACCCGAGTCTCTCACTCGGCGGCATGCGGGGCGGACGGCTCCACGGTCCCACGAGCTCGAAGTACACGGGACGGCCGTTGTGCGCGGCGGCTTCGACGCGCAGCGAGCGATCGGTGCGTTCGGGCTTGGCCTCGGCCCAGGCCGTCCGCGAGTCGGCGTAGAACGGAGGGGGCCAGCGGGATTCGCCAGGCGCGAAAGCCGAACGATCGAGCCCGGCTTCGGCAAAGAGAGCTTCCCAATCCGGCGATCTGTCGGCGGCCGTCGGGGCGGTGGCCGGAGACGGCACGGCCTCGAAGCGGATCAAGCGGCCGAGCGGGTCGAGCTCCATGCCGACCATTCCCGCCACCAACGGCGGCGGATCGGTTTCCGTGGCCGATATCTCGCCGGCGCCGTCGCCGCGGAATCGCTCGGCAATGAGCGGCGTGGGACTCTGCCGGTACCAGAAGTAAATCGCCGCCGGCCGTCCCGACTCGATCCCCTTCCAACGGTCTTTCGACTGGTCGTGCTCCTCGACCCAGCGGCGGTATTCGCCGTTGCCGGAAAAGCCCCATGCGATATCGGCGGGTTTTTCGGTATAGCCGAGCTTCCGGACGATCTCCTTCGATTTCTCGACAAGCGCGTCCGGAGGTTTCTCCAGCGGCACGTGCCCGTGACGGTAGGCCCGCGGCGACAGATAAGCGGCGAGAGCCAGTCCCGCGAGGATCGAGACCAGGCAGGCCCACGCCGCCGCGGGCTTCATCCCTTCGTTGCTGCCGGCCGCGGCGACCATCTCGGGCGAGGGGGTCTCTCCCGCCGCGATGGCGGCGGCGAGCGGATCGCCTCCGGGCAGCGCCGCGGCCACGGCGGCGGCCGAGCGCGGCCTCTGGCCCGGCTCCTTCTCCAGGCAGCGCAGGATCGCGCGCTCGACGGCGGGATCGAGCTCCTTCGTGACGGTCGAGGGCGCCGTGGGCTGCTCCTGCGAGTGCTTGCGCCGCCATTCGGCCAGCGTCGCCGCCTCGAAGGCTTTCCTCCCCGTGAAGAGCTCGTAGAGAACGAGGCCCAGTGCGTACAGATCGCTCTGGACCGAGGCGCCCTTACCGGCGAGCTGCTCGGGCGCCATGTAGGCGGGAGTGCCGCTGACTTCCGAGCCGCCCTTCTCGTCGTCGGCGCGAACGGCGAGGCCGAAGTCCGTGATCCGGGCGCGGCCCCGCCCGTCCAGCATGACGTTGCCGGGCTTCAGGTCCCGGTGCAGAACGCCCTGATCGTGCGCCGCCGCCAGTCCCGCGCAGAGCTGCCGCGCGATCTCGATCGCCTTGTCGCCCGGGAGCCTGCCGATCCGCCGCAGGAGCGAGGCGAGGTCCTCCCCGTCCACGTACTCCATCGAGAGGAAGTGCCGCCCCTCGATCTCGCCCACGTCGTACACCCGGCACACGTTGGGGTGGGAGATCTGGCGCGCGTGCCGCACCTCGGCGTAGAAGCGATCGATCCACGTTTTCTCCGAGGCGAGCTTTCCGGGGAGAAACTTCAACGCGACCGGCTGTCCGAGCTTCAGGTCATCGGCCCGGTAGACCTCGCCCATGCCGCCGCGGCCGACCAGCCCGATGATGCGGTAGCGCTCGATGAGCACGGCTCCGGGCGCGAAGCCCTCGGTTTCGATTGATTCGGAGGAGGGAGGCGGCCGACCGGATCAGACGGGGAAGCGCGCCGCCGCGCCACCTCGATCTCCGATGGCGTCGCGAGCCCGGTCGGAAGCTGCGAGGCGGAGCTGACCGGCCGTCCGCAGGCGGAGCAGTACAGTCCGCTTTCGGAAACCTCGGCGGAGCAGGAAGGACACTTCATGGAGCCGCGTCAGCGGATCGCGGCGAGAGCCTTCTCCGTCTCGGCGAGCAGCGCGTCGGGGCCGACGGGGGAGCCGCAGGCGTTCTTCATCCAGATGTCGGGCGCGATGTTGCCGACCTTCGTCATCCGCTCGAACTCCGGGCCGACGGCGCCGGCCTTCTCCATCTGCCGCTTGATCTGGAAGGCGATCATGTGGCCGACGGGGTAGTCGGGCAGGTAGAGGAACGAGCTGATCATGTGCGAGTAGATCGCGAGCAGCGTCACGTCCTTCGTCTTGAAGATCGGCGCGTAGTACCGGTTCCAGACGTCGCGGGCGATCTGGAGCGTGGCCTCCTTCAACCGCGCCGGGGTCGCGTCGGGGTGGTCGTACATCCAGTGCCAGACGCCCATGTCCACGAGAGCGGCTCCGCCGATCTCGTAGGTCCCCCAGAATTCGTCCAGCGTCTCGAGCGCCCGTTTCTGCGGGTCGGGCTTCGATTGCCCGAGCAGCTCCAGGTCCCTGGACTGCAGGACCATCGCGAGCGCCTCGGTGAAGGCCGTGTTGGGCACGCCGGCGAGGAGGGTGTGGTCGATCTCGTTCAAGGAAAACGTCTGCTCGACGTTGTGCCCCATCTCGTGCACCGCGATGTTGAAGCCCTTGTAGTTCATCCCTTCCTTCTCGACGCGCGTGCGCAGGTGCGCCTGGTCGCCGCGCCTCTGGGCCCCCATCGCGTGGCCGGATCCCCGGGCCGGATCCACGACGATGTTCGCCGCCAGGAACTCGGCCTTGTCCTTCGAGAAGCCGAGCTGGACGAGGAGATTCGGGATGTCCTTCCTGTACGCCTCGGCCGTCGGGTACCGCTTGCGCACGATCTCGTCGAGCTGCCCGGTGTCGGCGCCGCGCGATTTGAACCCCGGGTAATAGATATCGAAGGGCTCGAGCTTCCTGCCGAGCCGCTTCTCGATCAGGGCCGCGACCTTCGGGGCGAGCGGCGAGGAGAGGACGTCCTCCAGCATCTTGCGGACGCGCGCCTCGGGGATCTGCCGGTTCTCGTCGAACCGGCGCGCGATCATCGTCGGCGCGGTCGGCGAGTACGGGTCGGCCAGGCGCGCCGCGCGAAAGGTCCCGAGGAGCCTCTCGTAGCGCGTGTCGGGCTCCGGGCCCGGGCCGCGGCCGGAAGGGGCCGGCGAGTCGGAGTCCTTCGCCGTCGTCGGCCGGACCTCGTTCGTGAACGGGTTCCAGTCCACCTGCGGGTTGTTGACGACGGCCGCAGGGATCGTCTGCGTGACGATCCGCTCCATGACTTTCGCGATCGTCCGCTGCTTGGCGAGGCCCGTCTTCGCGTCCCCGTAGTCCGCCTTGATCTCGTCGCGCAGGTTCCAGTGGGAGAGCAGCCGCATCTTCGGCGGGAAGAGGCGGACGCCCTTGTCGTCCACGAGGTGGTGCATCCAGATGTTGTATTCGGAGATGTACTGCTCGGCCACGGCGGCGGCCTTGCCGATGGAGAGGTTGACGTCGGCCGGGATGCGCTTGGAGAACTTCTCCGCCAGCCGCGTCTCGGCCCACTGCCGGCGCGACCACTTCTCCCCTTCGGCCAGACGCTGCTGAGAGCGTCGTCAGCGGGAAGTTCAGGAGCACGGTGAACGCGAGCTTGTTGCCGAAGAAGTCGTCGGTGACGTGCGCCGACGGGTCGTAGCCGGCGAGGGTCTCGTCGAAGGGGTAGATCGGCCCCAGGTCCAGGTCCGACTGCCTGCGGAAGTCGCGGCCGATCTCCAGCATGTGCCCGTCGAGCGACTCGAAGGCGAACTCCATGCGATCGAAGAGCGCGTCGAGCGTCTTCGGGTCGCCGGCGAAGCTCGTCTTCACGAAGTCCTCGAAGACCTCCGCGTCCCCGTCGTCCTTCCGCCAGAATTCGGCGACCTGCTTCAGCCCCCGCGCCAGCCGCGCTCGCGCCTCCTCGCCGTATTTCGCGCCGAGCTCCTTCTCGAGCCGCGCGCTCGCGTCCTTCATCCAGGCGGGCGCGCCCGCGGCGCCCTTGCCCGGCTCCTCGGCCCTCGCAACGGACATGGCGGCCAAGAGGATAACCGCGAACGGCAGAGACGTTTTCATGGTTGTCGGTCCTTTCGCGCCGCAAAGAATACAGGAGCAGAACGCCCGTCTCCCGGCGGGCGAGGGTTGGGGTAGTGACCTTGAACGCCGCTTGTCCTGTCACCCTGAGCGAAGCGAACGCTCTCCCCCCGCAGGCGGGTGAGCAGATCCTTCGGCGCCACGCTCACTCGGATACAGTGGGTATTGACTAACGGAAATCGGCGGGAGGGTAGCGCTTCAGAAGCCCCTCTTCCCGCATCACCTTCTCGATGGAGTCCGGGTCGGAAGGAACGAAGTCGCTGACGACCTCCGCGGATTTCTCTCCGATCACGATCAGGTCTTCGAGGCGCACGTAGATCTTCTCCTCGGGGACCCGCAGCGCGGGCTCGATCGTGAAGACCATTCCGGCTTTCAGCGGTCCCGCATGCGGGCCGTCGTCGTGCGTGGCCATCCCGACCCAGTGGCCGAGCGCCGCCTCCGGGCGTCCCGCCGCGGCGCGGTACTCCTTCACGAACGCCTCCGCCCCCTTCCGGTCCATGTCCCTGGAGAACTTCGCCGCCGCGAGCGCCTTGTCCATCTCGTTGGCGGCCTCCTGCATGATCGCGGAGGGGAGCGCTCCCGGGCGGATCGCCTTCAGGATCGCCCGGTAGCAGGTGAGATAGAAACCGTACAGCTCGCGCTGCCACTGCGAGAACTTCCCGTTGACCGGCCACATCCGCGTCACGTCGCTCATGTAGTAGCCGTAGTCGGGCGCGTAGTCCATGAGCAGGAAGTCGCCGTCCTCCATCTTCCGTTTTCCGGCGTTGTAGTGGGGATACCAGGCGTTTCTTCCGCTCGCGATGAGCGAGTAGTAGGCGTCCCCCTGCGCGCCGTTCCTGTAATAAATGAACTTGGCGAGGCCGTCGAGCTCGTGCTCGTACTGGCCCGGCTTCGTCGAGCGCATGGATTCCATGAGCGCCAGGCCCGAGAGGCGCGTCGCGCGCCGGATGAGCGCGATCTCCCGAGGGCTCTTGATGAGGCGCAGCGCGTCGAGGGCGGGGGAGAGGTCCACGACCGCCAGGTTGGGGTAGAGCTCGCGGAGCTTCCGGACGAAGTTGCCCGCGCGCGAGGCCCGGCCGTCCCACGGGTCGGACCCGAGCTCCGCGACGCGCCGCAGGGCGAGGTCGCGGCTCTCGGCGGATCCCTCCTGGGGGAAGAGCGGGACGTAGGCCGTCAGCGGGGCCCGCCTCTGAAGGATGCGAGCGACATGCTCCGCGAGGAGATCCGTCCCCGCGACGGCGTCCACGCCGGAGAGCTTCTTGACCTCCTCCGCGTCCTCGGCGGCGAGCACCTTCCCCTCGCCCCCCTCGCGTCCTTCGTTCCTGTGCGGCAGATACAGGATCGCCTTGCGCGACGACCCGTCGAGGAGGAGATAGGCGTTGGGCACCTCGACGCCGCAGAGGTAGTAGAAGTCGTTGGACTGCCGGAACCGCGTGTAGCCGACTGGCGTCGGCGCTCCCTGGAGGATCGCGATGGCGCCTTTCCCGATCGCGTCGTAGACGCCCGCGCGACGCGACGCAAACTCCTCCGGCGGAAAGTCCGTCGTGAAGAGCGAGAACCCTTCCTGCGCTGGCGCCCCCGCCGCCCACAGCAAGCCCAGTACCAGGAACAGGATTCGCCGCATACTCCCTCGACCTTGGACCTTAGACCTTGGACCTTGGACCACTTGCGTCAAAGCTTCATCGCCGGCGACTTCGCGAGGGAGCCGAGCAGGGCGTCGAAGTCCGCCTGCGCCTTGCCGATCGTCGCCGACGGGCCGATGGTCTTGAAGAACACGAGACCCTGCGGCGCCTCGACGATCGCGCCGAGGAGCCGGTGGCCGGGTTTCTTCCCCTGCGATTGCATCATCGGGCCGCCCGACGCGAGATATGTCCCGGAGACGTCGATGGTGTGAACGCGGAGTCCGTGGACCGTCTTCTCGCCCTTCTTCGGCGAGGCCGCGCCCTCGAACTGCTTCACCCAGCGGTCGAAGTTCTCGTCCACGCCTCCGCCCTGGCCCTGGCCGAAGTAGAAGACGCCGCACTCGCCCGGCTCCGATCCGGGCGCGGCCGGAACGTCGTACGTCGCGACGCGCATCTGCCGCGCCGCCTGGAGCTTCCAGGACGCCGGCGAATTCCACTTCACGCCGCCGGCGGTTCCTTCGGCGGCCACCGCGGCCGCCGCGACGAACAGAAGAAACAGCCCGATTCTGGTTGCTCTCATTAGGAACCTCCTTCGCTGGCTCCGATCGAATCGGGCCAAGCATATCGCCCGACATCCTCCCTTGGCCTACGGGCCTCGGTCGTTCTCGCCGTGCTCCTCGTGCCGTAGGGGCGGCCCTTGCGGCCGCCCGCCCCTGCCGGTTTCGCCGTGACATCGAGACCGCGATGCTCTCCGATTCGGCACGATTGCTTGCGCCGTGCTCCGCGTGCCGTAGGGGCGGGCCTCGCGCCCGCCCGCCCCTCTCGGTTTCGCCATGACGTCGAGACCGCGACGCTCTCCGATTGGCACGATTGCTTGCGCCGTGCTCCGCGTGCCGTAGGGGCGGGCCTTGCGCCCGCCCGCCCCTCTCGGTTTCGCCATGACGTCGAGACCGCGACGCTCTCCGACTGGCGCGATTGCTTGCGCCGTGCTCCGCGTGCCGTAGGGGCGGGCCTTGCGCCCGCCCGCCCCTCTCGGTTTCGCCATGACGTCGAGACCGCGACGCTCTCCGATTGGCGCGATTGCTTGCGCCGTGCTCCGCGTGCCGTAGGGGCGGGCCTTGCGCCCGCCCGCCCCTCTCGGTTTCGCCATGACGTCGAGACCGCGACGCTCTCCGACTGGCGCGATTGCTTGCGCCGTGCTCCGCGTGCCGTAGGGGCGGGCCTTGCGCCCGCCCGCCCCCCTCGGTTTCGCCATGACGTCGAGACCGCGACGCTCTCCGGCTGGCGCGATTGCCTGCGCCGTGCTCTCGCGTGCCGTAGGGGCGGGCCTTGCGCCCGCCCGCCCCTCTCGGTTTCGCCATGACGTCGAGACCGCGACGCTCTCCGGTTGGCGCGATTGCCTGCGCCGTGCTCTCGCGTGCCGTAGGGGCGGGCCTTGCGCCCGCCCGCCCCCTCGGTTTCGCCGTGACGTCGAGACCGCGACGCTCTTCGGTCGTGGCGGCGAGTTGCGTGCTGCGCGACGTGCTGCCGCGTCGCCGGAGGGGGCGGGCGCTTGCGCAAGGCCCGCCCCTACGGCGCGAGTGGACGATCGTGAGGGTGTGTCGCGGTGGGATGATTGGCCGGTCTGGACGGTGTGGCGTGACGAGCAGGGCGGGCGGGCGCAAGGCCCGCCCCTACGGCGCGAGGGCACGATCGTAGAGAGGTGTGTTCGCGGGCGGGATGTTGGCGGTCCGGACGATGTGGCGTGACGAGCAGGGGCGGGCGGGCGCGAGGCCCGCCCCTACGGCGCGAGGGCACGATCGTGAGGTGTTGTTCGCGGGTGGGATGTTGGCGGTCCGGACGATGTGGCGTGACGAGCGGAGGCGGGCGGGCGCGAGGCCCGCCCCTACGGCACGAGGGGCACGATCGAGGGCGGGTTGGCCGCCAGTGGGATGGTTGCTGTCCGGACGATGTGGCGTGACGAGCGGAGGCGGGCGGGCGCGAGGCCCGCCCCTACGGCGCGAGGGGCACGTCACGCGCCGGGGCGGAGGAGGACTTTTCTCGCGCCGGGGCGCGAGGCTTCGGCCAGCGCCCGGTTCGCGCGGGCGAGGGGGAACTCGGCGGAGAGGAGGCTCCGGACGTCGATCTTGCGGTGTCGCAGGAGAGCGAGGGCGGGCTCGAAGCGCCCGCACCGGCTTCCGACGACGGTCACCTCGTTGACGACGAGCGGCGCCGCGTCGAATCGCGCCGGAGGGTGATACGTGGACTTCCACACGATCGTGCCGCGGGGGCGCACGAGCCCGAGCGCGCGCGGCATGCCCGAGGGCTCGCCCGTCGCCTCGACGACGAGGTCGAAGGAGCGCGGGCGCGCGCGGCTCTTGCGCGCCGAGAAGCGCGACGGACGCCCCCGCGTTCTCGAGCACGCGCGCGCAGAGCGTTCCGAGTTTTCCGGCGCCGAGCACCGCGGCGCGCGTCGCGGGGCCGACGGAGACCTGGTCGAGGATCTCGCAGGCCGCGGCGAGCGGCTCGGTGAAGACCGCCTCCTCGTCGGCGATCTCCCCGGGCACTTCGTGAAGATTCTCCAGCGGAAGAGTCAGGAACTGCGCGTGCGCCCCCGGATGGCCGAGGATGCCGAGCACGCGGCGCTTCGCGCAGTGGCGTCCGAGGCCGCGGCGGCACTCATCGCAGCGCCCGCAGGCCAGGTTGATTTCCCCCACGACGCGTTTTCCAATCCAGGGTGAGCCGGAGGGCCCCTCGACGCGGCCGACGAACTCGTGGCCGGGAATGCCGGAGAAGCCGTGGTAGCCGCGGCGAAGCTCCAGGTCCGTGTTGCAGATGCCCGACGCGATGACGCGCACGAGCGCGAAACCGCGTCTTGGAGCCGGCCTGCGCACCTCGCGGACGGCCGCCCGTCCCCCTTCGAAAACGAGCGCCATCATGGAGCGTCTCTCGCAGGCTGCTGAAAATGGATGCGGGCGTCGTGTCTGGCTTTCGGCCGAAGGCATTCGCTTCGCGAATGGCGGCCGAGAGAGTAAAAACCGGGGCCTGGCTCCTCGGGGCTTCCTTGAAATCTCTCGGCTGCCGGTCGCGGAGCGACCGCCGCAGCCGAAGTCGCGCGGGGCCGTCTGCGGCGTCGTCGCTCCTCCCCGATGCGCCCCGGCATCGCCTTCGTCGCGCCTCCTTGCATCCGACCCCGCGGCGCTCGCAACGCCGCCCACACCCTTTTCAGCAGCCTGCTAGCGCGCTTCGGAGAGGAGCTTTTTCGGGTCGTAGCGCACGCCGCCCTTCATGACCCACACGATGTTGCTCGCGTTGGAGATCTCGACCGTCGGGTCTTCGGAGAGCAGGACGAGATCCGCGCGCTTGCCGGGAGCGATCGTCCCGGCTTCCGCCTCGATGCCGAGCGCCTTCGCGGCGTTGGACGTCGCCATCTTCAGGACCTCGCCGCGCGGGATCCCGGCCTGGACGAGGAGCGCCATCTCCCGGTGCAGGCTCGGACCCGGCACGATCCAGGGATTGGGCTCGTCGGAGCCGACGGTCAGGAGAACGCCGCTGTCGAAGTAGAGCTTGACGAGGGCGAGCATCTTCGCCATGGCCGCGTGCCCGCGCCGGAAGTCCGCCTCCGTCCAGTCGCGCACGGGGGAGAGGCGAGGGAAGGAGGCGCGCATCGGCGCGGGGGCGAGCGCGAGGTCCGGGCTGACGAGGTACTCCCGGTCGTCTCCGCGCAGCTTCGTCGCGGTCGCTAGCAGGGTGGGATCGACCGAGACGTGATGGCGCACGAGGGCCTCGACCATCGCGCGAATCTCCGGGCCCTTCGGATCGACCGATTCGAGCCAGGTCAGGCGCGCTTTCATCGGCCCGCGTTCCGCCACATCCCGGCGGTAGGCACCCCTCATGCCCACGGGCAGCTCCTGCTCGGACCAGTCGGCGCCGTGGCTCACCGCATCGATCCCGAGCCCGGCGGCCTCCATCCAGCTCGTCGCGTGCAGGTGGCCGAGGACCTTCAGCCGGCGCGCGTGCGCTTCTTCGATGCCTGCGGCGACGAGCTCGGGCGGAAGGTTCGCATAGAGCTTGATGTAGTCCACGCCGATTCTCGCCTGCCGCGCGATCTCGCGCCGCATGTCTTCGGCCGTCTCCACCGGGCGCGTCAGACCGTCGGGAGAGCTCGTCTTGTCCAGGATGTCGCCCGCCGTGAAGACGCGGGGACCGACGAGGCGCCCGTTGTCGAGGTCGTTGCGCAGCCGGACTCCGGCCTCCGCGGGCGCGGCGGGATTGCGCGCGGTCGTCACACCGTGGGCGAGAAGGAGCATCAGCGTCTTCTCGCTCGTCTTGCGGTCGAAGTTTCCCTTCGAGCGCCGTTGTCCGTTCCCTTTCCACTCGATGTACGTCACGTGAGCGTGCATGTCCACGTAACCGGGGAGGAGGAACTTCCCGCGCCCGTCGAGGAGCTGCGCGCCGGCGGGCGCCTCGATCCCGGCAGCGGGGCCGGCGGCGGCGATGCGCCCCTCCTGGATCACGACCGAGGAGTCCGGTTGGGGCGCGCCGCCCGTCCCGTCGATCAGCGTGACGCCGCGGACGACGATCGCCGCGGCGGCGAGGAGGTGGATCACGCGGCGATCCTACCCCTCTCCCCTTGGGAGAGGGACGGGGTGAGGCGCTACCGGCGTCCGGCGCTCGTTCGAGGAATCGGCGAAACGAGCGCCCTCACCCCCGCCCTCTCCCGGAGGGAGAGGGAGTACTTGAGGCGGCGCCTTTGGCGCCGCGGCTACTTTTGGAAGGCGTAGGACAGTTTCAGGAAGAACTGGTGGCCGGCCTTCGCGTAGTGGTCGGCCTCCGTGAACGTCCGGTTGTCGCCGTAGCCCAGGAACATCACCGTCTGCCAGTTGATCTTGTATGCGAAGAGGACCGAGCCCGTGAACTCCGAGTCCTTCGGGGTAACCGCGAACGTGTAGAGCGAGGGGTCGCGCCGCGTCTCCACGACCTGCCCGATCAACCGGAGAAACGCGCGCGCCGTGAACGTGTAGACGACTTTCACCCTCCCCACGTCCGCGGTGAAGAGGCGTCGGGAGCCGCCTCCGTCGCCGGGATCGACGTTGACCCAGCTCCGGTCCGCGACGAGGTCGAGCTTCAAATGGTCGGTCGGCCGGATCGTGACCTGCAGGTTCACGTCGGCCCCGGTCCCGGGGCGCGAGTTGTCGAAGTCGATCTGCTCGCCGGCCGTCCCCTGGGCGAGAAACTGCATCACCGAGAGGGGCGGACTGATCTGGAACTGGTACACGAGCTGGCGGCGCGGGAAGACCGTGTTCCCGGCGCGGACCCGGTCGTCGGCGTAGCGCAGGCGCGTGAAGGAATTCCACATGCCGTCCAGGCCGATGCCGGGGGAGATCGAGCTGCTGATCTTGCTTCCGTCGGTCTCCGCCTGGTAATCGGCCTGGAGAAAGGTCCGCAGGCGCGAGATCGGGAACTTCTCCGGGCGGATCGTGTACCCCGCCTCGCCGTAGTTCTCCCGGTAGCCCACCTGCGGCACGAAACCGTCGTCGGCGCGGAACCCGTCGCCGAAGTCGCGCAGCTCCGTGAACCAGTCCCAGCGAGTCGTGCTGTGCTGGTACCAGACGTCGGCGGCGTAGGAGTTCAGCTTCTGTCCGGTCCACTGATCCGAGAGATCGGGCCGGTTGGGCGTCTCCGTGTTGGAGACGAGGACCTGGCCGGTGACCGTGTCGTGGTCGCCGGCGCGCCACTGGAAATCGGGTCCGTAAACGCGGTTGTATCCGCCCCCCTCGATTTCGCGGTCGGTGCCGAGGAAACTGACGAAGGACTTCCCGAAGTCGTGCCGGACGCGCGCCATCGCCACGAAGGAGGAGAAGTCCTGGTCGGCGAAGCTCGAGCCGTTGGGGCCCGGCAGGATGACGCTCCCTCCGCCCCGGTCCTCCGCGACAAACGCCGTGTACTGGTTCGAATCGAACTTGCCCGTCGCCCGGATTCCCCACCGGGGCGACGTGATGCTCCGCGTGTAGACCGCCTGGATCGGGGAGGAGAAGAGCTCCAGGCCTTCCAGGAAGAACGGCCGCTTCTCCGGATAGAAGAGCGCGAAGCGCTGGTTGGTCGCGATCTGGGCGACGTCGGACTCGACCTGCGAGAAGTCCGGGTTCAGCGTCGCGTCGATCGCGTTGTTCTCGTTGGGCGTCCACTTGGCGTCCACCCCCCCGTTGAAGCGGACCGGCTTGTTCACGAGCGGGGAGCCGAGGTCTTCCCTCGGGACCGCGTCCTCCTTCGCCGTGACGTAGGGCGCGACGACGAGATGGCCGGCCGGCGGCAGGTTGTCGAGGCCGGTCAGGTGGTTGGAGCGGCAGATGAAGCAGTTGCCTCCCCGCGGGAGCTTCGAGGAGAACATCTGGTAGCGGAATTCCCGCGGGTAGTTCCTGTAGAGCAGGATTCCCCAGGTCTGCTTGTCGCCGCGCGGATAACGGAGCGAGGAGAAGGGCACGCGCATCTCGAGCACCCACCCCTCCTTCGTGATCTTCGCCGCCGAGTCCCAGTAGAAGTCGGGGGAGCTGTCTTCGTTGCCGGTCGTGTCGTCGGTGATGGCGTCGTACTGGATGCCGCGCGGGTTCGCGAGCAGCAGGAGTCCCGTGCGGTGGTCGTTCCTCGTGTCGAGGATGATGCCGCCGTAGTCGGTGTAGCTCGGCACGTCATCGCGGTCGCCGTAGGGGGAGCGGATCTTCGACGGGTCCGTGTCGAAGAACTCGAAGCCCGCGTAGAGGAACTTGTCGTCGTAGGCCAGGTAGGCGACGGTCCGGACCCTGGGGGCAACGTTGTCGCCCGGGTTGGTCTCGAAGAAGGTGTCTACTTTTGTCGCATCCTTCCACCCCGGGTCGGAGAGGTCCCCGTCGACCTCGATTGACCCCGCCGTCCGCGTGATGCGGATCTCCGTCGGCTCCTCCGCCGCGGCCCGCAGCGCGGCCGCCGGGAGAAGCAACAGGACCATCAGGAGAAGCCCCGTCTTCCGCGACACTCGTCGTAGTAAGACGTGAGGACGTCGAAAAGGTTAGGGCTCGTACGAAGTTTTTCGTAACTTCTGAAGATAGAATCCCGGCAGATTGAGGAGGACGAGACAATGAAACGCTTCAAGCTCGCGATCGTGGTCATCACGGTTCTGTTCACGGCGGCGCTTTCCGCCCGGGCGCAGGAGAAGAAGATGGAGGCGCCCAAGCCCGGCCCCGAGGTCAAGAAGCTCGGCTATTTCGTCGGAACCTGGAAGAGCGATGGAGAGCTCAAGGAGAATCCGTTCGGAATGCCCGCCGGGAAATACACCTCGACGGACAAGTGCGAATGGTTTGCCGGCGGTTTCCAGGTCGTCTGCCACACGAGCGGCGCCGGCCCGATGGGCGCCATGCACGGCATGGGAATCATCGCCTACAACCCGATGAAGAAGGCCTATACCTATTACGGCATCGACAGCTCGGGCATGGCCGACGAGAGCATGGGCCACGTGGACGGAAACATGTGGGTCTACACGAGCGACATGGACATGGGAGGCAAGACCATCCACGGCCGCTACTCCATGGTCACGGCCGGCGACTCCTACACCTTCAAGTACGAGACGTCGGAAGACGGCCAGAAGTGGACCGTCAACATGGATGGCAAGTCCACCAGGGCCGCCGCCGCGAAGAAGTAGCCCGCCCCCCTGTCATCCTGAGGAGCGAAGCGACCTGTCATCCCGAGGACGAGGGCTCTCGGGATCGTGTTGTAGGGGAGGGGCTTGCCCCTCCCGCCCCTCGTCGTGTCCATTGAAAGAGGCGGGCGGCCCAAGGGCCGCCCCTACAGTACGGGGGCACGCTGCGCTCAGGATGACGGGGGAGTGGAGAAAAGGCGATTCAGTTGGACGGGACGAGCACGGCCTTGGAAGACGCCGCCCGGGCGGCGGCGCTTTCGACCGCCTTCCAGGACGCGATCTCCGAGAGCGGCACCTCCGGCTTCCTGACTTCGTAGGTCTCGGTCGCGGTCAGGCTGTCGTCCTTGACCACGACCGCGAAGCGGTAGTGGAAGCTCGCGTTGTCCACCTCGATCGGGTCCGGCAGCGCGTCCACACGCAGGGCCGGTGGAGAGCTTGAAGGTCGCCGTGAGCTGCCGGGTCCTGGGCGTCCCGAGATCGATCGGGGAGCGGCGCTCTTCGAGCCGGGGAATGCGCCCGGGGCCGACCGAGAAGGGGAGGACCGGCAGCAGCATCAGCGCTCCGGTCTTTCGAATGTACCCGTCGGTCGCAACGGAGAACTTCGCCTGCATCGGTTGGACGCGGTCGTCCAGGTTGGCGAACTCGACGTTGGACGCGCGCGCGCCGGCGATGTTGTTCTGCGCGTAGCTCTGGACCGATTCGGCCCGCTCGATCGGCGTCATCTCCTGGTACAGGCCCCTTTGCGACAGCGACCCGGAGGTCACGTCGGTCACGGTCGCCGTCAGGCGTCCGCCCGTGCTCACCTGCGCCTCGACCACGCGCGCCAGGCGATTGAGCGCGGACGAGCCCGCGGGAAAATCGATCAGCTCCGCGCCGTCGGGCCGCACGACGAGCCCGCGCGCCCGCGCGAGGCCCGCCGGAAGCTGCCCGTAGGGGGTCCACTCGCTCGTCGGGTCGAAGAGAACCGCGGGGCCGTCGGCGAGCTGGACCTCGGACGGAAATCCGCTCGCCGCGGAAACGCGCAGGGCCACGATCACGTGGTTGAACTGCACCGGCGATGGGAACCGCGGGTCGATCGTCCCCGCGTAGCGCGAACGCGTGAGCACGGGATATATCTCGAATCCCCGGCGTGCGAGGAGCGCCATGAACAGGAAGGTCTTGTCCTTGCAGTCGCCGTAGAGCCGGCGGGCGACGAGGGCCGGCTCGCGGGGAACATAACCGCCCTCGCCGGCTTCGACGGCGACGTAGCGGACCTTCTCCTGGATCCAGCGCGCGGCGTCCGCGGGCGAGGGCTTCACGGCGGCGACGAGCTCCGGCGGCGCCTCGGTGCGGGCGGGAAGGCTCTTGCGATAGAACCAGGCTCCGACGGCCTTCCAGTCGCGGAACACGAGCTCGGGGAACTTGCCCGGCGGCGGCTCGATCGCGACCTCGAGGCTCGCGAGGCGGTCCGGCTCCGGAGGCGCGGCCTCCTCGTCGGGAACTCCGCGCTGCGGCCCGAACGGGTAGGACGCCTTCGCGCCCCCCTCGCCCGTCATGGGACCGGAATACCCTTCGGGAGCGGCGGTCAGCCGCCAGTGGTGGGACCACCCTTCGGGAAGATCCACGACGACTTCCTGCGCCGCGACCGGATGGCGGCGCTGGAGCCGCAGCACCCATTGATAGACGTCCTTGCGCGACTTGCGCGACAGGGCGAAGGAGGCGATGTCGCCGGGCGAGAGGCGCGGCGGACGGAACAACACGACGTGCTGGTCGGTGAAGTATTCGGCGTCCGCGAGCTGGATCGACACCGCCTCGCGCAGCTTCAGCTCCTCCGCGGTGCCGTCGGCGTGCAGCGTCCAGGCCCCCTCGATGTCCACCTTCGAGTCGTCGTCGTACGTGGCGCTGAATGTCCCCGCCTTCTCCCCCTCGCGCGTCAGGATCTTGACCGCTTCGCGCTCGAAGAGCTTCGTGGATCCGCTCGATGCGCCGGCCGTCACGATCTGCTGCTGCCAGAGCACGACCGCGTCGGGAGCGGGCGTGCCGCCGAGCAGCTGCGGGGCAACCTGCGTCGTTCGCGCGCGCACGACCCACTCCGGCGCGCTCGCCCCGGTGGCGATCGCGGCGGCGGCGAAGATCATCCCTCCGAGCGCGGCCCGCCTCATGAGGTCTTCCTCGCGGGGGACTTCTTGAACAGGATCGAGAAGCCCGTGTCCCCTTTCGTCGCCCCTTCGAAGAGACTGCGGTAAGAGGCGTAGAGATCGTCTCCGCCCGAGAAGCGCTTCAACTCCAGGGACCGGACGATCCGCACCGAATCCCCGTCCCCCTTCTGGACCTGGACCGAGTAGCGCCCGGCGCTCGTCGGAATGTTGACCGGCTGCGGGAGGGCGTCCAGGACATAGCCCGGCGGAGGACTCACGACCATCGTGTCCTCGTCGACATACGGATACGGGAAGTAGATCGGGCCGGTGCGGTCCGCTCGCGTGAAGGGGTTCGACCCGCGGATCATCGTCAGCGGCGAGAACTCGAGGCGCCCGCCGGGGAGCGCCGAGGCCATTCCCTTCCGGGTCAACCGGATCGTCCCTTTCAGGTCCGATTCCGGACTCTCGTCGTTCTCCCATCCGATGGACTCGACCTGGCCGGGCGGGTCGAGCTTCTGGTAGTCCTCCCGGGTTTCCTTGTCCAGCGACTCCTTCCCGCGGCGGTAGAGGTCCGCGCGCAGCTGGAAGGCCTGCTGTCCCAGCCAGACGCTCTTGCGCTCGACGAGCGCGTCTCCTTCTTCCGCGAGCGAGACCTTCCACTCCCGGGTTCTCGCGTTCGAGGCGCCCGGCGCCTGGGCGATCTGGACGACGGCGCCCACCGCGTCGTCGAGGTTGACCGCGTACGAGTCCACTCCGAGATGCTTCCACGGCACGAAGCCGAACGGCATCAGGGGATGCTCGAAGGAGAGGTACGTGACTTTCGCGGGGTCTTTGGGATCGGGGACCTCGATCAGCCAGGCGCCGAACTGGAAGACCGAGGGGATGTCGCGGCGGAAGAACCTCGTCTCGCGGTCCGGCGCCATGATGACGCGGAACTTCCACCCGTCGGCCCGCAGCATCGAGGCGCAGACCATCGCGAGGTCGTACGGCGACCCCTCCCCGTGCGAGAGGGTCTCCCCCGCGTCCTCGTTCTTCTTCCACCCTCCCTTGGGGACCGTCTCGCCGGCGCGGAGGATGGAGCGGTTCTTGACCGTCTTCTGCACGTAGTTGTAGATCGCCCGGAGGCGCGCGGCCGGGTCCTGTTCCCGCGAGCCCCCGAGCGTCTTCAAGCGGTCCTCGACCTTGCCGGGGCGCACCATTTCCTGCTTCATCAGCGGGGTCAGGACGTGCTTGGTGGCGTTCTTCCAGAACTCGTCCGCCGTGTCGCCGGAGAGCCCGGGGAAGACGTACGCGAAGATCACTTCCGCCGACCGTTCGTAAACCGGCGAGCCGTACGGCTCCTCGCGCAGGGCCGGCGCGTTTGACGCCGCATAGACGTAGCCGCCGGACTCCTCGCGGAAATCGATCCGCATCCCGTTCTGGTTTCGGATCGAGCTGGAGAAGGGGAACCTCTTCGGCGTGCGCAGCTCCTGGAGGAGGATCGGATACTTGTCCTGGAAGAGGACCTCGGAGTGATACGCGCTCTCGGACCCGAAGGCCCCGTACTCCCGATACCCGTACTCGATGAAGCAGCCGGGCTCGAGCGCCGGCATCGTGAAGGCCTTGCGCTCGTAGCTGACGCCGCCGGTCTTGACCGTCGTCAGGGTGCGGATGTCCTTCTTCGAGAGCTCGACGATCTTCCCGTCCGGGCTGACGGTGCGGCCTTCGATCTCGTAGGCGTCCGACTGGAGGTCGTCCACCGTCCCGATGTCGAATCCGTTCTTCGACAGGATCTTGGCCCGCACCCACACGTGATACGTGCTCAGGACGGATTCCTCCATCTTCTCGAGATAGACGGCTCCCACCAGTCCCTTCGCCGGGTCTTCCACGATCTTCTTTTCCGCCTCCGTCGGCGTCTTCCATCTGGCCGCCCGGGCGGCGGACGGGAGCGCGGCGGACAAGAGGAGGAAGACGGCGGCGAGGCGGCACACGCGCGCCGCCGAGCAGACGATTTCTTTTCATGGATTACACCTGTAGTTTAATTGTCTCGGGATTTTACCGGGCCGTCCTTCGCCGGCCGCGCAAGGCGCGAATGCGTCATTCTGAAGAGACAAGCAATGACCCCGATGGGAGTTCGCCGAGAGCTCCGGGGAGGTTGCTGTAGGGGAGGGGGTTTGCGGCGGGCGGACCCGCCGCATGTCGCGTCCCTCGACCGCTCCCGCGGTCGACGACGCTCGGCGCGCCCCTCCCCCCTGGTTCGTAACCGGAAGAGGCGGGCGGCGCAAGCGCCGCCCCTACAGCACGGGGGGAGAGGGAGTACCCGAGGCGGCGCTTCGCGCCGCGGCTCTTATCTCATGGCCTCCATCGGGGAGAGGCGCGAGGCGCGGATGGCGGGGTAGAGGCCGAAGACCACCGCGAGCGACAGCGCCACCAGCCAGGCCACCAGCAACCCGAGCGGGTTCACGACGAGGCCCCACGGGAACATCGGCGAGAGCACCCGGCAGACGATCGTTCCCGCGAGCGTGCCGGCGACGGAACCCAGGGCCGCGAGCACCGTGGCCTCGAGCAGGAACTGGACGAGGATCTCGCCGTCGGAGGCGCCCATCGCCTTCCTCAGGCCGATCTCGAAGCGGCGGTCGGAGAAGGAGATGAGCATCACGGAGAGCACGCCGACGCCCCCCACGAGCAGGACCGTCGCCGCGAGGCTGTCGAGCACGATCCGCCAGCCCCGCATCTCCTTCAGGAACTGGTTGTACCAGCGGGCCGAGATCTCCTCCAGGTCCTTGATCTCGACGTCCTCGATCCCGTGGTGCGCCTGCTTGACGCGCCCGAGGATCATCGAGGAGACCTCGGTCAGGTCGCCGCGTTTGCCGAGCTTGACGGCGACCTGCGTGAGCTTGTGGTCCGGGTCCATCCGCGTCATGTAAGTCGAGATCGGGATCTGCAGCCCGTTGGCGTCGTACCAGATCTCCTCGGAGAAGATCTGCAGCTTGTCCTGGAGGCCGACGACGCGGAACGGGATCCCCTCGACGACGATGTCGCGGCCGACCGGGTCCGCGCCTCCGAAGAGCTTGGAGCCGAGAGTGGCGCCCACGATGGCGACCGTGCTGCGTCTCTTCTCGTCGTCCTCCGTCAGCCCCCGCCCCGACGCGATCGGGCGATTCATCAGCAGGCCGTACTGCGGGGTCACGCCCGTGACGAAGATGCGCTCGTTGCCGCCCGGGGTGCGCACCGAGGAGCGCCGCGTGGCGCGCGGGAGGAAGGCCAGCACCTTCGGGTTCTCCGCGCAGACGCGAGGAAGGTCCTCGTACCGCAGGCCCGGCGACATCGCGAAGCGCTTCTGCTCTTCGGAAGTTTCGGGCGCCTTCGGCACGATGACCGCCGTGCCGTCCCAGCTCATGCCCGCAAATCCGGTCGTCACCTTGTCCATCACGCCGTCCAGGACCGAAGTCATCACGACGAGCACGAAGACGCCGAGCATCAACAGCGTGAGCGTGAGCGTCGAGCGCAGCTTGTGCGCCCACAGCTCGAGCAGCCCGCCCCGCACCACCTCGAGGTAGAGAGCGAGGTGCGTGCTGATCGAGTGGCCTCTCCGCTCGGCGCGCGCTGTCGTGGTCAGGGGAAGCGCGTTGCTGCTCAAGCGCGCACCTCGCGTCTAAGGTCTAAAGGTCTAAGGTCTAAAGTCCCGGAGCCTCGGGCCCGACCTAGACCTTAGACCTCGACCTTAGACCTGGGGGCCCGACCTTAGACCTTAGACCTTGGACCTTAGACCTATTCATAGCGCAGCGCCTCCATCGGCGACTGCCGGCTGGCCTTGAAGGCGGGATAGAGCGCGAAGACGAAGCCGAAGAGGCCCGCGAGCAGGAAGGCCCAGACGAAGCTCTTCGGGTCCATGTAGAGGGGGATCTCGAGGACGGCCGTGATGGTCTTGGAGAACGCGACCCCGACCAGGAAACCGAGGACCGCGCCGAGACCCGAGAGGAGCATCGCCTCCGTCATGAACTCCTTGAAGACCTCGCGGCCGGAGGCGCCGATCGCCATCTTGACGCCCACCTCGCGCACGCGCTCCTTCAACGTGGCGAGCTGGATGTTGACGTTGACCATGCCGCCGCCGATGAGCGACACGATCCCGGCCAGCATGAAGATCATGTTGTAGACCTGCCCCTGGCTCCGGCGCTTCTGCACGCGCGCGGCGATGTCGTCGATGCGGACGTCATCCTGGAGCCGGTGCGAAGTCTTCAGGGCCGAGGTCAGCCCCTTGGTGAAGTCCTGCATCAGGTCGATGTTCGGGATCTTGAAGACGACCCGGTCCACGCGGTGGTAGGCGTCCCCCTGCATGCGCCGCGCGACGAGGGGGGCCGGCAGCGCCACGATGCGGTTGCGCCACGCGAAGACGTTGCCTTCGCTCTCGCGCCAGTGGAAGATCTTCTCCTTCAGGACGCCGACGACCGTCACGGGAATGTCGCCGACGCGGATCACCTGTCCGACCGGGTCTCCCGTGGGGAAGAACACGCTCACGGCCTGGGCCCCCAGGAGGCAGACGGCCGACGCCTTGGCGATGTCCTCGGAGGAGAAGACCCGCCCGCGCTCGATCTCGTAGCCGTTCAAGGGCAGGTAGTCGGCCGCGATCCCGGTGATCTGCCGCTCCTGGTCGGCGTAGGGGGAGCGCACGCGCAGGCGCGCGAACTTCTCGACGCTGACCGCGTCCACGACCTTCGCGCCGAGCCTCTCTCCGTCGGAGGCGTCGTCGCGCCGCAGCCCCAGGTTCGCGTTCTGGAGCGCCGAGGGCGTCGTGCCGTCCTTGATCGCCGCCGAGGGCTGCACGTTCAGCTTGTCGAAGCCGCCGCGCTTGGCCCACGCCTCGTCGGAGTGCCGCCGCTGGCTGTCGGAGATGGAAAACCCTCCCAGCACCGACGCCACGCCGAGCATCACCCCGAGCGTCTGGAGGATCGAGCGTCCCAGGTTCTCCCGGATCTCGACCCACGCCGCGAGCGTGCGCTCGCGAAAGGCGCCGCTCAGCATGGAAGCGTCTTCACCCTCTCCCGGCGGGAGAGGGATGGGGTGAGGGGCGCCTGTGTTGAAGACTCTCCGACCCCCCTCACCCTGACCCTCTCCCCCCGCGCGCGGGTGGAGAGGGAAACTGGCGTCACGCGGCCTCCGCGTCGCGGATCAGGCCGTCGTAGAGCTCCACCTGCCGCTGGGCCAGCGAGGCGTTGTGCGGGTCGTGCGTCACGAGGATCACGGTGTTGCCGTTACGGTGGAGCTCCTGGAAGAGCTCGAGCACCTCGGCGCCCGTGTGCGAATCGAGCGCGCCGGTCGGCTCGTCGGCCAGCAGGATCGCCGGGTTGTTCGCCAGCGCCCTCGCGATCGCGACGCGCTGCCGCTGCCCGCCCGAGAGCACCCCCGGCAGGACGTTGGCCTTCTCCGGGATGCCCACGCGCTCCAGCAGCTCCAGCGCCCGCTGGCGCCGCTGCCTGCGCGGAACGCCCGCGTAGAGCAGCGGGAGCTCGACGTTCCTCGCGATCGAGGCCTTCGGAAGCAGGTTGTAGTTCTGGAACACGAAGCCGACCTTCTCGTTGCGGATCCGCGCGAGCGCCGGTCCCGACAGCCCCTCGACCGGCTCGCCGTCCAGGAGGTAGCGCCCCTCCGTCGGCGAGTCGAGACACCCCAGGATCGCCATCAGGGTGGACTTGCCCGAGCCCGACGGCCCGATCAAGGCGACGAACTCCCCCCGCGCGACTCTCAGGTCGATGCCGCGCAGCGCGTGGACCGCCACGCCGTTGGTGCCGAACGTCTTCGTCAGGCCGTGAGTCTCGATGATGTTCATCTGCTTCGACTCCCTTCGGGGCCGTCTAGGTGTGTAAGTGTCTAAGGTGCTAAAGAGTCCCGGGGCTTCGGGTCCCTGACCTTAGACCTTCGACGTTAACACCTTGGACCTGCGCGCTGAGCGCGCTAGTTGTCGTCGTCCTTCTCGACCTTCTTCTTGGTCGGGTCCTCGAGCGCGACCTCCTGTCCGGGCTTCAAGCCGGCGAGAATCTCGACGCGCTCGAGCGTCGCCACGCCCGCCTTGACCGGGACCACGTCGAAGTACTCCTTCCAGTGATCCGAGAGCCAGATGAACTTCATCCGGCCGGAGAGCCCCGCCTTCGCGGCGGCGATCTGCTGCGGCTTCAGGTCCTTCTTCAGGCGATAGGCGACGGTCTCGCCGTCCTTGCGCTGCAGCGCCTCGAGCGGGATCGAGACCGCCTTGTCGCGCTTCTCGCCCAGGATCTCGACGTTCGCGCTCATGCCGGTCCTGTAGGCCTCCGAGAGCTCGTCGAGCGAGATCTCGACCTTGAAGACCTTGATCTTCTCGACCAGATCGGCCGAGGGCGCGACGAAAGTGACTTTCCCCGTGAAGACCTTCTGCGGATAGGCGTCGAGCGTGATCCGCACGGGCTGCCCCACGTGGACCTTGGCGATGTCCACCTCGTTCAGGTTCACGCGGATGATCAGGGACTTCAGGTCCGCGACGGTGAAGAGCACCGTCCCGGCGTTGAAGGACGAGACGCCGGAAGTGACCGTCTCTCCCAGCTCGACCCCCTTCTTGATGACGACGCCGCTCATCGGGGCGACGACCCTCGCGTTCTGCGAGGACGCATTGCCGGAGATCGGGATGCCGCGGTCCTCGACGATCTGGTAGCGCATCTGCGCCGCCTTGAGCGTTTCGAGCGCCTGGTCCCGCTGGTTCTGCACCGCCTTGAAGGCGTCCGCGCCGAGGAGCCCCTGGTCGTAGAGCGCCTTCTGCGTGGCGTACGTCGCGCTCGGCGTCCTGGAGCTTCAGCTTCGCCTGGGTCAGGTCGCCCGAGACATCCGAAAGGGATTGCGCCTGGTTGACGTCCGGCTCGACCTCGGCCAGCACGTCGCCGTTCTTGACGACCGCGCCCTCGCGCACCCGCAGCGAGAGGATCCGCCCCGAGACGGCCGACTTGACGTCCACCTTGGTGACCGGGTCCACGACGCCGACCTCGCGGACGGAGACCTGCAGCGGCTCCTCCTGGACCTTCCCGATCCGGAACGGGCTCGCGTCGGCCTTGGGATCCTTCTTGTCCCGGCTCCGCATGGCGACGATAGCCCCTCCGGCGATGACCACGGCGGCAACCGCCCAGATCCATCTCTTCTTGTTTTTCGTCATAACACCTTCCCGCTCAGTGACTTGTGAAGTTCCCGCGCCGCCTTCGTCTCCAGGGAAACCGCTCCGACCAGCCAGATCCGTGGGGACAACAATCAATACGTTCAACGCCCGCCGAATGTTCGAGGCCCCGTCTCCCTCTCCCCCCGGGAGAGGGGCGGGGTGAGGGCGCAAAGACCGCCGACGCACTCCGGGACCGGAGCAGATCCTTCGCTGCGCTCAGGATGACAGAACCTCCACCAATCACAAATCCCTCTTCGTGCAGAATCCCCCCGTGACTCCGAGCGCCGCCACGCTCCTCGCCGCGCTGGACTCCTTCGAATCGGCGATCTCCGACGATCGCGAGCGCGCCTCGCTCGCCCGGATCCGGGATTTCGTCCTCCGCTCTCCCGACGCCTTGTCCCGCGCGAACCCTCGAGGGCCACGTCACGGCGAGCGCGCTCGTGGCTCTGCCGGACGCATCTGCGCTTCCTCCTCCTCTGGCACCGCAAGCTCGGCCGCTGGCTCCAGCCGGGCGGACACCTCGAGCCCGGCGACGAGTCGGTCTTCGCGGCGGCCCTGCGCGAGGCGCGCGAGGAAACCGGCATCGAATCCTTCGCGTTCCCGATCGGCGACAGCGATCCTCGACGTGGACGTGCACCCGATCCCCGCCCACGGTCCCGATCCCGCCCATTTCCACTACGACATCCGCCACCTGATGACCGTCCCGGGCTTTCCAACGACTCTCCCGGAGAGCTGCCGTTTGTTCACCCTCGACCAGGCGCTCGCCGCCGGCATAGACGATTCCCTCGCCCGAGCCCTCCGCAAAGCCAGAAATCGGCTACGTGGTCGAGGCTCCGGTCCCTACCACCTACCACCTACCACCTACCACCTGATGCTCCTCTACGCCCTGACCGTCTTCCTCGGAGCGTTCCTCCTCTTCCAGATCGAGCCCTTGATCGGGAAATTCATCCTTCCCTGGTTCGGCGGCGCGCCTTCGGTGTGGTCCACCTGTCTCGTCTTCTTCCAGCTCGTGCTGCTGGCCGGATATCTCTACGCGCACGCTCTCGCGCGCCGCGCGAGCCCGCGCGCCGCCCGCGTCCTGCACTGGCGCGCTCCTTCTTCTCTCGCTGGCCGCGCTCTGCGCGCTCGCCGCTCGCGTGGGGCTCGCCGATCCTCGCCGGCTCGGGCTGGAAGCCCGGCGACCCGGGCCACCCGTCCGGCGCATCCTCCTGCTGCTGGCGACGAGCGTCGGACTCCCGTACCTGCTTCTCTCCTCGACGAGCCCGCTCGTGCAGGCGTGGGCCTCGCGCACGCATCCCGGCGCCCGCGTCTACCGCCTCTACGCCCTCTCCAATCTCGCCTCTCTCGCGGCGCTGGTGACCTACCCGACTCTCGTCGAGCGTCTCCTCCCCCTGCGCCTCCAGGCCTGGCTCTGGTCGGCCACCTACGCCGCCTTCGCCCTAACATCCCTCCTCTGCCTCCGCCGCCTCCCCCCTCTCCCCCGGGAGAGGGAAGGGGTGAGGGCGCGACCGGCGCGAACGAACGAGTCGGGACTCGGGACTCGGGACTCGGGACTCGAGAAGCGCTCAATCCTGTCATCCTGAGCGAAGCGAAGGATCTGCCCTCGTCAATCACAAATCACAAATCACCAATCACAAATCTCTTCTTCTGGTTTTCCCTCGCCGCCGCCGGCTCCATGATGCTCATGGCGACGACCAACCAGATGTGCCAGGAGGTCGCCGCGATCCCCTTCCTCTGGGTCCTGCCGCTCTGCCTGTATCTCGCGTCTTTCGTAATCTGCTTCGAGAGCGACCGCCTCTACAGCCGCGCCCTCTTCGGCCCCGCCTTCCTCGCCGCGCTCTGCTGGGCGGCCGTCGTCCTCTTCCGCGGCTTCGTCGTGCCGATCCGCATGCAGATCGCCGCTCTCTCCGCGGCCCTCTTCACGGCCTGCATGGTCTGCCACGGCGAGCTCGCGCGCTCGAAGCCGCCGCCGGCGCGCCTGACCTCCTTCTACCTGACGATCGCGGCCGGCGGCGCGGCCGGCGGGATCTTCGTCGCGCTCATCGCTCCCCGCCTCTTCCGCGGGTTCTGGGAGATCCACGTCGCGCTCGTCCTCTCCGGCGTCCTCGGCCTCGTCGCGCTCATCCGCGACCCGGCGTCGTGGCTTCATCGCGGCCGGCCGTGGCCGGCGTTCCTCGCGCTCGCCGCGACCGCCGCGGCCGTCTATTACGCGCGGGACCCGGATCTCTTCTCCTCGGCCCTGGCGAGACGGCTCTCCCTGCGCCTCCTCTTCTCTTCCGGCTCCGGGATCTTCGCCGTCTCTGCCGGCGCGGCCGCGATCCTTCTGCTCGTGCGGCTGCGGCTCCTGACGGCCCGCGGCAGGCCGTACCTCTCGGCGGCGTTCCTGGCCGGAGCGCTCGCCTTCGCGGGCATGCTCCTCGTCTCCGAGATCCAGTCCTTCCTCCAGTCGGCCGTCTCCATCTCGCGCAATTTCTACGGCGTCCTGACCGTCGAGCGCCTGGGCGCCGGCGACCCGGACTCCGAGCGCCTGGACCTGCGGCACGGCCGGATCGTGCACGGCTTCCAGTACAAGTCTCTCTGGAAGCGCTGCCTGCCGACGACCTATTACACGGAGGCGGAGCGGAATCGGCCTCGCGCTCGAGCACCATCCCCGCCGCGCATTCGGCCCGATGAACGTCGGCGTCGTGGGCCTGGGCGTGGGCACGATCGCCGCGTACGGCCGCGTGGGCGACACGTACCGCTTCTACGACATCAACCCCGCCGTCATCACTCTCTCGACCGGCCCCGCGAGGCTCTTCACCTATCTCGCCGACTGCCCGGGCAAGGTCGAGATCGCCGTCGGCGACGCCCGCCTCTCCCTCGAGCGGGAAGTCGCGAGCGGCTCCGCGCCACCTTCGACGTCCTCGCCGTGGACGCCTTCACGAGCGACGCGATCCCGGTGCACCTGCTGACAAAGGAGGCGATCGCGATCGATCTCGCCCGCCTCGCGCGCCCCGACGGGATCCTCGCGCTCCACATCTCCAACCGCCAGCTCGATCTCGAGCCGGTCGTGCGCGCCGTCGCCCGCTCCCTCTCCCTCCCGATGTGCGTCGTGGACAAGAACGAACGAGGCGACGTCACCTGGGCGACCACCTGGGTCCTCCTCTCCCGAGACCCCGCCGTCCTCGCCGTCCCCGAGATCGCCCTCGCCTGCGCCCGCCGCGAAGCCGGCCCCTCCGTCCGCCTCTGGACCGACGACTACAGCAACCTCTTCGCCGTAATGAGGTGATCCTCAATCAAAGAGCCGCATGTCGCCAGCCTCCCCTTCGCTTCGACATCAAGTTGTGAGTTGTGAGTCGTGAGTTAGGAGTTCCTCTCCCTCTCCCTTTGGGAGAGGGTCGGGGTGAGGGCGCCACCGGCGCCGAAAGTGCAAGTCCGCGAGACAATAAGCCCGCGCCAAGAGTGGAGCTATGAAGAAAAACTATGACTTCTCAAAAGGGACGCGGAATCCGCACCCATCACGCCTTAAGCGAAGAGTGACGCTTCGCTTGGACGCGTTCACGATCGACTACTTCATGTCGCTGTCGCACGAGACCGCTATCCCTTATCAGACCCTGATCAATCTCTATCTGCGCGAATGCGCGGTACTCCGGCGCCACCTCCGATTCGAGTGGCGCGCTCCCACGAAGAAAGGCGTCGCCTAACGGGTGAGTCTGGGAGTCTTGTCATTCTGAGCCCTTCGACTTCGTTCAGGACAGGCTCGACGAAGGATCGCTCAGGCAACCAGGGCAGATCCTTCGTCGCTGCGCTCCTCAGGATGACAGACGGAAAGGATTACTTGGACACATTCCTGGCTCTCTTTGCTTAGATTCTTTTTTCTTTCCATTTGCCTCGCCGGAAGATCGTCACGCTGACGACGGCAAGTGTCGAGAACGCGATCGCGATCGCCCAGAAGACGCCGCGCGGGCCGAGGCCACGCGGTGTGAGAGGACGTAGGCGAGAGGGATTTCCCAGAGCCAGAAGATGAAGAGATTGATCCAGGTCGGCGTCCAGGTGTCGCCGGCGCCGTTGAAGGCCTGCGTCATGACCATGCCGAAGGCGTAGAAGAGGAACCCGTAGCTGACGATGCGCAGGCAGTCCACGCCGTAGGGAATGATCGCGGGGTCGCTCGTGAAGAGGCGCACGAGCGGCCGCGCCAGCGCGACGAACGCGACGCCGACACACCCCAGGAAGACCATGTTGTACTGCGCCGCTTTCCAGACGGAGCGCTCCGCCCGGTCCGGCTTCTTCGCGCCGAGGTTCTGGCCGACCATCGTCGCCGCCGCGTTGGACATTCCCCACGAAGGGAGGATCGCGAAGACGATCATCCGCATGCCGATCGTGTAGCCGGCGAGCGCGGCGCTCCCGAAGCCCGAGAGGATGCGCACGAGGCCGATCCAGCTCGCCGTCCCGATGGCGGCCTGGAGGATGCCGTTGCCGGAGACCTTGAGCAGGCGCAGCATCGCCGCGGGCTCGATGACCATGTGCTCCCGCCGGATCGCGACGCGCCCCTTCCCGCGCGCCAGGATCACGAGCTGGACGAGGACGGCCGTGCCGCGGCCGCACGTCGTCGAGACGGCCGCCCCCATGACGCCGAGCCTCGGGAAGGGACCCAGGCCGAAGATCAGGCAGGGGTCGAGCGCCAGGTTGATGATGTTCGCGAGCCAGAGCACGCGCATGGCGATCGCCGCGTCGCCGGACCCGCGGAAGATCGCGTTGATCAGGAAGAGCAGCAGGATGACGGCGTTGAATCCCAGCATGACGCGCGTGAAGCCGGAGCCGGTCGCGATGAGATGCTCCGAGCCGCCCATCGCCGCGAGCAGCCGCGGCGCCAACAGGAACCCCGCGATCCCGATCGGCACCGCCACGGAGACGCCGAGCGCGATCGAGGAGAAGGCCGCCTTCGCCGCGCCGTCCAGGTCCTTTTCCCCGACGCGCCGCGCCACCGTCGCCGCGGCCCCCATCGAGAGCCCGATCGCCACCGCGTAGATGAGCGCGAGCATGGACTCCGTCAGCCCGACGGTCGCGACGGCGTCCGCCCCCAGGTGCGCCACCCAGAACACGTCCACGACCGCGAACACGGACTCGAGGACCATCTCCAGGACCATCGGCACGGCGAGCAGCACGATGGCCCGCCCGATCGCCCCCTCGGTGTAGTCCTGCCGCGACCCGCGCAGCGCCTCGCGGATCGTCGCCCAGGCTCCGGTCGGCTGGGCGGGCGGTAACCCTGTGACTTCGATCTCGTCGCTCACTGCAGCATGCTTTCTGTCGAGTGTCTAAGGTCGAATGTCTAAGGTCTAAGGTCCCGGAGCCCGAGGTAAGGGTCTAATGTCTAAGGTCTAATGTCGAAGGTCCCGGAGCCCGACACTCGGCTTTTCAGCTTTAATACTTTCCTCCAAGTTCAATTATTTCAGTAATTTAGTAGACGTCGGCAACTTGACGTCGAATCCGATTATACCTTGACTTACGCTCTTTTTACGCCTATGTTGGCTTTTCGGGCTCTGGGACCTTAGACATTAGACATTAGACCTTGGACTCTCTCGCGCGGCTCGAAGACATTCTCGAAAAGGCGCTGGCCGCCAGGCCGAAGAGCCGCCTGCTCGCGGGCCTGGGCGCGAAGATCGGCGTCGCGTCGGACCTGCCGCCGCGCCGGGAAATCCGCGAGCGCCTGGCGGCCGGCGTCGAGCCGCTCGATCGCCTCCTCTCGGGCGGGCTGCCCCGGGGATTGGTCGAGCTCGTCGGGCGCCGCTCGAGCGGACGCTTCTCGATCGGGCTCGCGGCGCTCGCCTCCGTCACCTCGGCCGGAGAGCCCGCCGCGCTCCTGGATCCGGAGGAGAGCCTGGACCCTCAGGCCGCGGCCGCGGCGGGAGTGGACCTGGAGCTTCTCCTCTGGGTGCGCCCGCGCCGCGTCAAGGAAACTCTCGCCGCGGCGGAGATGCTGCTCGCGGCGGGCTTCCCGCTCGTCGTCGCGGACCTGGGTCTCTCCGCGCGCGGCGGACGCTACGTGCCCGACGCCGCCTGGATCCGCCTCGCGCGCGCGTCGCAGGCGCAAGGCGCGTCTCTCTTTCTCCTGACCCCCTGGCGCATGAGCGGCATCGCCGCCGACGCCGTCTTGACCGCCGACGCCCCCCGTCCCCTCTGGCGCGGCGCCGGCAAATCCCCCCGCCTCCTGGCCGGCCTCACCTCCCGCCTGACCTTACAGAAACTCGCCCGAGCCGCCCCCGCCACAACAGCCCCCCTCTTCCTCCCTCTCCCCCTGGGAGAGGGGAGGGGTGAGGGCGCAAGACACGCCGATGCACTCAAAGACCGGAGCAGATCCTTCGCTGCGCTCAGGATGACAGAACGTACTCTTGAGGAGCGAAGCGACGAAGGATCTGCCCCCGCACCTTTAATCCCCCATCACGGCGCCGCGCTTACCGCGAGATTCGCGTGATGCCCGGGAACCCGTCGAAGCCGGAATCGAAGCTCATGATCCGGGAGACGCCATGCCGCTCCATCACCGCCAGATGAAGCGCATCACGGGCCGACAAACGAGAGTTTCCGAGGACGATCTCCTTGGCCCGTTCGAGGTCGGCCAGCTCGATGGAGAAGACTTCGTCGGCGACTCCCAGGAGCGCGTCGAAGGCGGGCTGGATCGCGTTGCGCCGATCGATGGCCACGTACCTGTGCAGGATCTCCTGGAGTGCTTCGACGTCCGTTACGAGACGCTCTCCCTCGGAAAGACATCTTTCCAGGATCTGCTGAGCGTCCCGCTTGTGAGGGTGAGGCGCCCCCACGAGGTACATCGGGATATTCGAATCGAGGAGGATCACCGTGGCGTCGAATCGAGATAGCCGTGTTCGATCTGGCGGAGCATCTCGTCGATGTCGGCCGTGGGAAAGTTGTGCTCCGCCGCGGCGCGCACGACCTGAAGCTTCTTGCCCGCGTCGCTTCGCGGCTCGCTGCGGCGCGCCACGCGCAGCGCCTGACGTACCCACTCAGCCACGGTCATCCGTTGCCGGCGCGCCGATCGCTGGATCTCGCGCATCTCGGTTTCCTCGAGGAGCACCTGCAGCCTCTTACTCATGGTATGAGTTTATCCGGCTCATATTGATGAGTCAAGCACCGGAAGAGGACCGGAGCAGATCCTTCGCTGCGCTCAGGATGACAGAACGCCAAATCACCAATCACCAATCACCAATCACAAATCTCCTCCGCCCCTCCCTACCACCTACCACCCACCACCTACCACCTTCTCCCTCTCCCCCCTGATGCTCGCCTGCCTCCACGTCCCTCTCTTCCCCCTGGCCGCGCGCCTGCGCAGCGAGCCGGACCTGAAAGGCGACGCCGTCGCCATCTTCGAAGGCAACGGCAACGCCGCCCGCGTCGTCGCCGCCGCGCGCCGCGCGCGCGAGAAGGGGATCCAGCCCGGAATGACGCTCCCCCAGGCCCGCTCCATCCTTCCCGGCCTGACCGTGCGGGCCCGCGACCTCGAGAGCGAGCGCGCCGCCCAGGAAGCCCTCCTCGAAGTCGCCGACACCTTCTCCCCCAGAGTCGAAGACGCCGGCGAAGGCCTCGTCTATTTAGACATTGATGGAATCCCGGCTCTCTCACGTGCTCCCGGCGCCGTAGGGGAGGGGCTCGCCCCCTCCCGCGACAACGAGCACGTGGTTGCGCCGGGAGGCGGGCGGGCGCAAGGCCCGCCCCTACGGCACGAGAGCCGACCGCGAGCCTCCGTCGTTCCCCCAATCACAAATCACAAATCACAAATCACAAATCCTTCTTCAAATCCTCTTCTCTCCTTCGCCCGCGACATCATCCACGCCGCCGAAAAATCCTCTCTCCCTCTGCGCGTCGGCATCGCGAACTCCAAGCTCGCCGCGCGCGTCGCCGCCGGCCTCCCCGATTCGCCCACCGTCGTGCCCGAAGGGGAGGAGCGTCAGTTCCTCGCCCGCCTCCCTCTCTCGCGCCTCGCGCCGCAGATCGACATCGCGGAAACGCTCGAGCGCTGGGGCATCCGCTCGATCGGCGAATTCGCGCGCCTCCCGGAAGGCGAAGTCGCGAGCCGCCTGGGAGACCTCGGCCGCGAGCTCCACGCCGCCGCGCGCGGGATCGACCCGCGCCCGCTCGAGCCGAGAATGCCTCCTCCCTGCCTCTCCGAGGGGATGGACCTCGAATGGCCGCTCGCCACGCTCGAGCCCTTCCTCTTCCTGGGCAACGCCGCGCTGGAGAGGCTCGTCGCGCGCCTCGAGTCCCAGGGCCTCGCCTGCGTGAAGCTCGAGGTGACTTTGAAGCTCGACCCCGACGGCTGCGACGCGCGCGCGATCGCGCTGCCCGCGCCCACGCGCGAGGTCAAGACTCTCCTGACGCTCGTGCGCCTGGAGCTCGAGGCCCGCCCGCCCGGCGCTCCCGTTTCCGGCTTCACCTTCGCCGCGCACCCGGACAAGCCGCGCCGCGCCCAGCTCTCCCTCTTCGGCCCCGCCGCCCTCTCGCCCGACCGCCTCGCGACGACGATCGCGCGCCTCGCCGCCCTTCTCGGCGCCGACCGCGTCGGCTCCCCCCGAGCCGTCAACGGCCACCGCCCCGAGCGCTTCACACAAGTGTCCTACTCTCCGCCGCCCCCTCCAACCCTCGCCCGTCCTCCCCGAACCGGCCGAGGCCTCCTGGCGGTGAGGGTCCTCCGCCCCCCCATCGCCCTGGAAGTCCTCGTCGCCCCTCCCGCAATCACAAATCACCAATCACCAATCACCAATCCGTCCTCTGCCCTTCCCGCCCCAACAGTCTCCCTGCCGGTCCCCGCGACTTCCCCAACGGCACCCTTCTCCCCGACTCCTACTTTTCACCGGATTCCGTGGGCTGTCATCCTGAGCGCAGCGAAGGATCTGCCCCCGTCGCCTCTTCACTCACCAACTCACAACTCACCAACTCACAACTCCTCTTCCCCGCCTCTGCCTCCTCTCACTCAAGACGACCTCCCCTGAAGCCCAGCCCTCAATCTGCGGCTCCATCAAAGTCGCCTCCGGCCCCTGGTCCCTCGAAGAATCCTGGTGGTCCCAGACCCCCGCCGACCGCGACTACTGGGACGTCGAGCTCTCGGATGGCGCCCTCTACCGCATCTACCGAGACCACGCGACCAACTCCTGGTTCGCCGACGGGATCTACGACTAAACTCACAACGAAAGGAACCCAAATACAATCTTGAGTTTACGTTACACGTAAAGACGTGCTACACTGGTTTGCGTGAGGTATGGAACTCGCGATGGAAACTCAAAACATCACGCTTGCACTACCTAAGTCTCTTCTCCGAAAAGTGAAGCTCCTTGCCGTTGAGCGCAATACGTCGATCTCCGGCCTCCTGACCGAGTTCTTGCGGGAGATCGTCGATGGCTCCGACGCGTATGAGCGAGCCTATGCGCGCTGGCGCGAGGACATAAAGCACCTTCGCGATCTCGGGCTCAACGGCCAGATCCCCTGGACGCGAGATCAGTTGCATGAGCGTCGCTAAGCCCACCCGGCAATTCGTCGACTCGAACATCCTGGTCTATTCGTTCGACCTCCAGTCCGACGAAAAGTCGCGGAAAGCCCGAGAACTTCTCGACGATCTCTGGAAGCAACGTGTGGGCTGCCTCAGCTTCCAGGTATTGCAGGAATTCTTCGTCTCGGTGACGGCCAGACTTCCAGTGCCGCTATCCGCAGCCGAAGCTGCCCGAAAGGTCGCGGTTTTCTCGGAGTGGACTCTTCATCGGCCCGACAAGAGCGATCTCTTCGCCGCTATCGAGCTTCATCAGGATCTTCGAATTGCTTTCTGGGACGCGATGATCATTCAGAGCGCCAGAAGGCTTGGCTGCCGTCTTCTCTGGAGTGAAGACCTGAACAACGGCCAGACTTACGCCGGCGTGATGGTTCGTAATCCCTTCGTGGAAGTGGTTATGGACGAAGGGAGCGCCTACGAGAGCGCCAGGGAACGCGCCCTGGAGGACCTGAAGAATCCTCGGGATCTCGGC
>CAWALG010000019.1:0-65557 GCA_963782815.1 uncultured Acidobacteriota bacterium
GTGCTGAGCCTGCCGTCATGAAGGCCCTGGTTCCTCCGGTGGAAGTTTCCCGGCTGCTCCTCCTCGGATTCGTGGCCGCGGGGGCGATCGTTTCCGTGGCCAGCTCCGGCCAGCTTTCCGCCTTCGCGGGAGGCTTCGCCGTCGGCTCCGGGACCGCGTTCGTGTTCTCGAGGCTCAAGCGGCCGGCCGCGGCGGGCGAGACGGGCCCGGATCGAGGATGGCTTATGAGAGTGCTCGTCGTCGAGGACGAGGAGAAGATCGCGCAGTTCCTGAAGAAGGGGCTGACGGAGAAGGGCTACACCGTCGAGGCGGTCGGCGATCCCGACTCGGCCCTCCGTCGGCTGGAGGCCGCCCCGTTCGACCTGCTGATCCTCGACCTCCTGCTCCCCGGATCGCGCGACGGGCTGGAGGTCTGCCGGGAGGTCCGCGCCCGCGGCATCCAGATCAAGATCCTCATGCTGACGGCGCGGGACACGATCGAGAACAAGATCGAGGGGCTGGACGCCGGGGCCGACGACTATCTCGTCAAGCCCTTCTCCTTCCGCGAGCTGCTCGCGCGCCTGCGGGCGCTGACCCGCCGCACGGAGCTGGCCGAGCCCGGCCCGCTGACGTTCGGCGACCTGTCCTACGACCCCGAGTCGCGCGAGGTCACGCGCGGCGGGGAGGTGATCCGGCTGACCGCGAGGGAGGGAGCGCTCTTCGAGCTCCTGCTTCGCCGCCGCGGAAAGGTCGTGTCGCGCTCGGAGATCCAGGCGCGCATCTGGGAGGACTCCTTCGAGCTCTCGACCAACATCATCGACGTCTACATCAACTCGCTCCGCAAGAAGCTCGATTCCGGCGAGCGGGAGAGGATCATCCAGACGGTCCGCGGCGTGGGCTACCGCGTCCGCGAGCCGGCCGGTAGTCCGTAGTTCATGGGCATCTTCTCGCGAGGCCGGGGCGAAACTCATCCCGAGCCTCCTGCTCCCGCGCCGGAGCTGTCCCTTCTCCAGCAGCGCCTCGCCGAGACCTCGGTGCATCCGCTGCAGCGCGTCTCGACCGCCGGCCTCTCCGAGGAGGCGCGCGAGATCGCCGAAGCGCTGAACACCCGCCTCGACGCCGTCGCCGCGTCGGAGAAGGAGCAGCAGCAGTTCATCGCCGACGTCTCCCACGAGCTGCGCACGCCCCTGACCGTCATGCGCGGCTCGCTCGAAGTGGCGCTCGAGGAGGATCGCACGGCCGAGGAATACCGCGAGGCGATCGGGAACGCGCTCCTGGAGGTGCGGCATTTGACGCGCCTGTCTCAGAACCTCCTCTTCCTCGCCCGCGGCCAGGCCGGGCGCATCACCCTCTCCTTCGCCAACGCGGACCTCGTGAAGTTCATCTCCGACGTGACGCGCGACCTGCTCCCGGCCGTGACCGACAAGGGGCTCGAGCTCTCGGTCGATCTGCCCGAGGAGGCCCGCCCGCACCTTCATCGACGCCGACCGCATGCAGCAGGTCATCCACAACCTTCTCGAGAACGCGATCCGCTACACGAGTCCGGGCGGGCGAATCCACGTCCGCCTCTCTTCCTCTCCCGGCGAGGTCCGGATCGAGGTCAGCGACACCGGCATCGGCATCCCGGAGCAGCACCTCCCCTTCATCTTCGAGCGCTTCTTCCGCACCGACCGTGCCCGCCACGCCCACCCCGGCGGCTCCGGGCTGGGCCTCTCCATCGTCAAGTGGATCGTCGAGGCCCATAAAGGAGGGGTCGCGGTGACGAGCCGAGTCGGCGAGGGCACGACCTTCACGATCACGCTGCCGCTCGTCACGTAGCCAGGACGATCGAAGGTACCACCTTCACGGTGACGCTGCCGGCTCGTTACTTAGCTGAATACTGCGGCCCCACTTGCTGAGGACCTGATGGCATGCCCCCGTTTCAAGTGGAGAGAAAAAAATGATGCCCAAATGCAATTGGGCATCACCGTGCTCGCCTACAGAAGAAGAATCAGCTACCCGGGCAAGTAATAAAGGCGCTGTCGTGCGAGACAACCACGTTACCGTCGGCATCGGTGGTGACGTGGAAGGTTTCATGGGCCAGGTATCTGTATCCACTCGCCTGCCCGATGATGTAGAAGTTATTGACGAAGGTAATCACCGAGGGTCCGTCGCTGACCTGGGTGGACGTCTGAGTCGTGAGTCCGACACCCCGGTACGACGCCCCGGTTACGAGGCTGGTCCCGGTTATGTTCCGTGGCACGAACTGTGTCTTCGTCGTCGTGACGTTGTTGTTGGTTGTCTCCGTGATCAGGACATGAAGTTCCCCCGTGAGTTCGACGACGTCCTCCGGAGTACCGTCACTGTCGCAATCGATGGAAATTGTCGCGCTGAAGGGTTCCAGGTCGTTGAAGATGACCCCGGCGCGGGCTGGCTTCGTGAACAGCGCCGCAAAAGCCAGCACCAGAGCAATGAAAAGAAATCTGGATAGTCTCGTCGTCATGGGTATGCTCCTTTCCCCAGATAGCGGGTCGAGGCGCCGGATCCACACAGGCATTGCCGGTATGGCGGGCGCGGAGAGAAACGCAAGTTCCCCTTTCTTGGACGGCGCTTGTTGCGAAGTAGTCTGGATCTCATGTCATGGCGTGCTCCTTTCGGCTATTAGCAGGTTTTGAAGCGCGAGGTAGGTCGCCTCTCCTCCTCCCTCTGACTGCCGAAGCATCTCGCTTTGACCTGACATTCTATGGGTGTCGCAGCAGCGAAGCCATGATCATTAGGATCTAGAGGCATGAGAAGAAGACCTAGTCCATTGGTCTGACACACTCGCTGAGGGCAGCCTCGCTACCCTGGCGAGCCCCCGTCACCTTTCGAAGAGCACCGCCATTCCCATTCCGCCGGAGACACAGAGAGTCGCGATGCCGGTCTTCGCGTTCCGCCTCTTCATCTCGTAGAGCAGGGTCGTCGCGATGCGGGCGCCGGTCGCGCCGATGGGATGGCCCAGGGCGATCGCGCCGCCGTTGACGTTGACGCGGGCGGGATCGAGCGGCAGCTCCCGCGCGCAGGCGATCACCTGGGCCGCGAAGGCTTCGTTCAACTCGATCAGGTCGATGTCGGAGAGCCTGCGTCCCGTCTTTTTCAGGAGGGTCCGGATCGCCGGAACTGGTCCGATCCCCATGCGCGCAGGCTCGACCCCGGCCGACGTCCATGCGGCGACTCGCGCGAGCGGCTCGACGCCCGCTTTCTTCGCCGTCTCTTCGGTCGCGAGGACCAGGGCCGCGGCCCCATCGGTGATCCCCGAGGAGTTGCCCGCGTGGACCGTCCCGTTCTCGGGATCGAACACCGGCGGGAGTTTCGCGAGCGATTCCGCTGTCGTCTCCGGCCGCGGGTGCTCGTCTTTCTCGACCGTGACGGGGCCTTTCTTCCCGGCAATCGCGACGGGAGCGATCTCGTCGGCGAAGCGTCCCGCCGCGTCCGCCTCCGCCGCCCGCCGCTGGGATTCCGCCGCGTAGGCGTCCTGCTCGGCGCGCAGGATCCCGTACTCGCGCACGAGGTTCTCGGCCGTCTCTCCCATGAGCTGGCCGCAGAGGGGGCAGAGGAACCCGTCGCGGTACATGCCGTCCACGGCTTCGCCGTGCCCCATCCGCAGGCCGAACCGGGCGCGCGTCAGGAGATACGGCGTCGCGGACATGCACTCCATTCCTCCCGCGAGCACGACGTCGCTTTCGCCGGCGGCGATCGAGAGGCTTCCGAGCGTCAACGCTTTCAGGGAGGAGGCGCACGCCTTGTTCACCGTGTAGGCCGGGACCTAGTCCGGCACGCCCGCCCGGTGCGAGACCTGGCGCCCGGGATTGGGACCCCCGCCCGCCTGGCGCGCGTGTCCGAAGATCGTTTCGTCCACCGCCGCCGGCGGGAGCCCCGACCTCTCCAGCGCCGCCTTCGCCGCGACTTCGCCGAGGTCCGCCGCCGAGAGCGACGCGAAGGAGCCTCCGAACTTTCCGATCGGCGTCCGCGCCGCCGACAAAACAAATACCGGTCGCATGGGCGTACGGATTCTAGACGCAGTCATCCGTTTCTTGCTACGAGTTCTCTGGCTGAGACTCGCCCGTGTCGCGGCCGGGTACCATGAATCATCCGGGCTGAGCCTCCGGCGTCCCCTGCGTGGATGGGGATCGCCGCCGTTGGCTACAATGCGGCCGTGCGCATCGCCCTCACGCTCGGCACCGACGCTTCCAGGAACGAGAAGAACGACTACATCCGGGCGCTTCTGGAGGCGGGGTTCCGGCGGGAGGAGATCGTGGTCTTGCCGCCGGGGAGCAAGCCCGAGGGGCAGTTCGACGGCGTGGTGCTTGCCGGAGGGCTGGACGTGGACCCGTCGCGCTACGGGCAGGCCCTGAAACCCGAGGGGAAGGTCGAGTTGGATACGAAGCGGGACGCGACCGATTTCGCGGTCTTCGAGAACGCTCGCCGCGAATCCGTTCCTACGCTCGGGATCTGCCGCGGGATCCAGGTGATCAACGTCGCGATGGGGGGGACGCTCGTGCAGGACATCCCGACGGAGCGTCCCTCGGGGATCGTCCATCTCGTCCCGAAGAGGGAGGACGAGCGGCGTGACCACCCCGTGCGCGTCGAGCCGGGGACTCGTCATCGCCTCGATCGCGCAAGCGGCCGAGATCCAGGTCAACAGCCGCCACCACCAGGCCATCGAGCAGGGTCGCTCCGGGCCTGAAGGTCTCCGCCGTCGCTCCCGACGGTCTCGTCGAGGCGCTCGAGTCGGACGGGCCGTGGCTGCTGGCGGTCCAGTGGCACCCGGAGAATCTGCCGGAGCGACCCGGCGTCGCGGCGCCTCTTCGCGGAGTTCGCGCGGGCCGTGCGCGAGCGCTCGCAAAGGAATCTTGCCGGCTCCGCGCCTGTTGAGGCGGGCCTGGAGGCCGATTCCGGCCGCCCACAACGCTGAAGAACAGAGAGAGGTTCTTAACGATGAGACGTGGCATGCGCATCCTGCTTCCGGTCCTCCTGCTTTTCCTCCCGATCGCGGCCGGGGCCCAGACCCCGAAGGTGACGAACGTCCAGAAAGTCGCGGAGGGCGTCTGGATGGCCCAGACGAGCCAGGGCTCCAACGTCGGCTGGTTCCTCGTCGGCGAGGAGGTCGTCGCGGTGGACGCGGGCAGCGACAAGGCGACGGGGGAGGCCGTGCTCGAAAAGATCCAGGAGACCGCGCACAAGCCGGTCCGCTACCTGGTCGTGACGCACGCGCACGGCGACCACGGCGGCGGCGCCGGAGCGTTCGCGGCCGCGGGCGCCGAGGTCGTCTGCCACGAAAGCGCGACGCCGGGCCTCGTGCAGATCGTCGCCCAGTCCTCGCGGACGAAGTCGGGCGTGCTGGCTTTCACGGACCGGCTCGCCCTGCTCGGCGGAGCGCGGCGGGTCGCGATGTACTTCCTCGGGCCCGCGCATTCAGCCGGGGATATCGTGGTGTTCCTGCCCGAGGAGAAGACGCTCTTCGCCGGAGACGTCGTGCTCGCCACGGGGGCCCCCTACATGCAGTCGCCGGACGTGGACCCGGAGGGGTGGGAGAAGATCCTCGAGCGCCTCGCGCAGCTCGACGTGGAGAAGGTCGTTCCGGGACACGGAGCGCTCGGGGCCCGCAAGGCGATCGCCGACACCTACGCCTACGTCAAGAAGATCAACGATGCCGCCCGCATCCTCGTGAAGGAGAACGTGAGCGAGAACCTGATCGAGGCGCGTCTGAGGCAGCCGGACTCCGGGATCGACGCCGCCATGATCACGCCGGACCTCCTCGGCAACGTCCGGGCGGTCGCCCGCGCTCTTCTGAAGAAGAAGCCAGCTCCGACCCCCGCATCCAAACCGGCCAAGCCGCCGGCGGGCAAGAAGAGCTGACCAGCAGCCCGCGCCAGTGAGCCCGGACCGGTTCATTCG
Source organism: uncultured Acidobacteriota bacterium (assembly GCA_963782815.1). Lineage (GTDB taxonomy): Bacteria > Acidobacteriota > Thermoanaerobaculia > UBA5066 > Gp7-AA6 > JAWOLE01. Next base: position 5,896 of record CAWALG010000019.1, read on the forward strand.
CCTCGACACCGCGGCGGGCGGCGGCCTTGCGAGGCTCGACATTCATCTGCCGCCGGTCAACGTCTTCTCGGCCGCGGATCTGGACGAGCTCTTCCGGGTCGTGGAACAGGCCCGCGACTCCCGCGTGCTCCTCCTCACGGGGTTGCCGCGAGCCTTCTCGGCGGGGGTCTCGATCGCCGAGCACGTCCCCGAGGCGGGGCCGATGGAGCGGATGCTGGCGGCCATGGGCGGAGCGCTCGCGGCCCTCGTCGAGACGCCGGCCGTCACGGTCGCGTCCGTCTCCGGGGCGTGCCTCGGCGGAGGCGCGGAGATCGCCGCCGCCTGCGACATCGTGATCGCCGCGGAGGACGCGCGCATCGGCTTTCCGGAGATCCGGCTCGGATGCTTTCCGCCGGCGGCGGCGGTGCTCCTGCCCGGGCGGATGGGGGAGACGCGAGCCGCCGAGTGGATCCTGACGGGCCGGACCTACTCGGGCACCGAGGCCGCCGCCGCCGGATTCGCCACGCGCGCGGTCCCCGCCGCGTCCCTGGAAGCTGAGACACGAAAGTTCGTCGAGGGCCTCCTCTCGCGCGGCGCGGCAGGGCTCGCCGCGGCGCGCGACGTCCTGCGCCGCCCCCGCCGGGAAGCCCTCGCCACTGGTCTCCCGCACGCCGAGGATGCCTACAGAAGACTGGAAGGAGATCAGGATCTCGCTCGAGCAGTCCGGGACTTCAACGCGTAAGCTCCCGCAGTCATCCTGAGTGGAGCCGCCCCGTTGTCATCCTGATATGGAAAGGCCCTGTCAAGCGAAGGGGAGTCTCGGCTTTTAGGATTTTGGGAGGCCGTCGATGTTTCCAGGAGACGGAGGCGACGGAGAGGGCAGGGCGCTTCGACGATTGGTCATTCTGATATACGCGGATTACTCCCGGATGGGGAGCAGAGCCAGCAAGACGTCCACTCGTCGGGAGGTAGCGCTGTCTGAGCGCGCGGGTTAGGGAGGGGAAGCTCCGATGCCGCAAGGATGACACGCGCATTCTCCTTTTCGTGCCTGTTCTCATCCGTCGCCTACGTATCCTGGGTTTCTATCGCGGTGAAGTCTTTGGTTCTGCCTTAAGCGACCTTCTTCTGCGAGGCTTGGGCGTCTTGAAGGGTTGCCCAGAGGAAGCCGGCAAGTTCTCGGGCGATGGCGATGATGATCTTGCCGTAGGGTTTTCCTCTTTGGAGCAGTCGGGAGAACCGGCGGTGAAGCCTGCGCTGCGCTTGATCGGCCTGGAGGATGGCGAAGGAAGGTTGTCCCTCTCGCCGCCGGCGCAGAAGAGGTCCAACGAAGGGCCGATGGCGGTACTGATGGGCCGCCTCGGCCAATACGCGGCGCAGATGGGCATTGCCGGCCTTTGTGATGCTGCCGCGGAAGACCTTCTCGGAGCTGCTGTATTCGGTGGGGACCAGGCCCAGATAAGCCATCAGTTGCCGCGGCGACGTGAAGCGACGGATGCCGTGCAGTTCCGTCAGGATCGTCATCGCTGTCACCACACCGATGCCCCGGTAGCAGCCCAAGACCCCAACAAGGAATCGATACGGCTGCGTCTGTGCGGCCGCCTCCACTTCCTTCTCCAGATTCTGCAGCCGGCTCTGCGTCTGCTCGAGAGCCAGCAGGTAGTCCTCAAAAACCACGCGATCGGCTTCGCTGTCCCAGCTGAGAGCTCGCATCCAGCGTCGATGCGCGACTGTCCAGGCGCTCCCGGTCCGCCAGAGATACCCGCGGCGCAAAAGCATTTTGGTCAACCGGTGGCGGCACCGGGCTCGATCCTCCAGCGCATCTTCGCGGCACCTCACCAGGTCCCGCACCGCCTCCTCTTGAACCGTCGGCGGGTGAACTTCCGTCAAAAGCCCCGCCCGCAGCAGCTAGGCGAGCTTCTTCGCATCCCGCCGATCCGTCTTGATCCGCTCGCCCGGCTTGACCGGGACCAGCGAGGGCGCCACCACGATGCACTCACATCCAAGCGCCTGGATCTGCCGCTGCAGGACGTACCCGCAGGGACCCGCCTCGTAGCAAAACCTCACCGGCCGCCCGCCTCCCGCTGCATTTTCCTCACCATCCTCCGAACCGCCGCGGGCTCGTTGGCCACTTCAAACACCACAAACCCTTTTCCGCCCGCGTACAGCACCGCCACCTGGATCATTCCCTTGTGCACGTCCATCCCGACAGAACTGCTACCCTTATCCATGACCGGCTCCTTTCGTATGCGGCTCTGGCACCGCTAACCTGCGATCCTGCGACCGCGAGCCGGTAATTTCCATATTGTCTGAGCGAAGCGAAGGATCTGCTCCCGTCGTTCGACTCGTTCCGGAGCAGATTCTTCGTCGCTGCGCTCCTCAGAATGACAGGGAATGGCGCTGTCATCCTGAGCGGAGCGAAGGATCTGCTGCCGTTCCTTTCGCCGGCGGTATGCTCCACGCAGTGGTTCGACCGCGCCAGTTCTTCGTCTACATCGCGACGAACGGCTCGAAGACTCTCTATACGGGCGTGACCAACGATCTCGCGCGAAGGATGTACGAGCACCGGAATTCCCTCATCCCCGGCTTCACGTCAAAATACCGGATCGACCGGCTCGTGTACTTCGAAACCACTCCGGACGTCCGCGCGGCAATAACGCGGGAGAAGCAGATCAAGGGATGGCGACGTGAGAGGAAGATCGCACTCATCGAAACCGAGAACCCGAAATGGGCGGACCTCAGCAATGAGCAGCTCTGAAGGAGCAGATTCTTCGTCGCTGCGCTCCTCAGAATGACAGAGGGGCTGTCATTCTGAGGAATGACAGGCGGGCATTAAGGCAATCGTCCTAGAATCCCCCCAACCATGATCGTTTACCTGAACGGAGACTACCTCCCGCGGGAGGAGGCCCACATCTCTCCCGAGGACCGCGGCTTCCTCTTCGCGGACGCGATCTACGAGGTGGCGCGGTTCTATCGCGGGCGGCAGTACCGGCTGGCCGGGCACATGGAGCGCATGCGCGCCGGGCTCGCCGCCGTCCGGATCGCCGCCGATCCGGGTTTCTATCCCGGGGTCGCGGCGCGGCTGCTCGAGGAGAACGGGCTCGCGCAATCCGACGCCATCGTCTACGCGCAGATCTCGCGCGGGGCGGCGCCGCGGACGCACGCGTTCCCGCCGGCGAGCGTCCCTCCGACCGTCTTCGCGTTCGCGCGCGCGTCCGATCCCGAGCCTCCGGCGGAGGGAGGGCGCGACGATCCTCGTCCCCGACGAGCGCTGGGGGCGCTGCGACATCAAGACCGTGATGCTCCTGCCCAACGTGCTCGCGGCCCAGGAGGCGCGCGAGGCCGGAGCCATGGACGCGATCCTGACCCGCGACGGGATCGCCTGGGAGGGGACGAAGGCGAATCTCTTCTGCGTGACCGGCGGCGTGCTGCGGACCGCTCCCAACGGCCCGCGCATCCTTCCCGGCGTCACCCGCGCCGCGGCCCTCGAAGCCGCCCGCCGCCTCGGCCTCCCCGTCGAAGAGCATGCCATCTCGATCGAAGAGCTCCTCGCCGCCGAAGAAGTCTTCTTCGCCTCGACCACGCTGTGGACCTATCCCATCGTGCAGGTCGACGGAAAAAGGATCGGCGACGGCAAACCGGGAAAAATCGCCCAAACCTTGAAGCAAGAGCTCCAGCGCGAATTCATCCGGATCCGTAGGGCGGCTTGGCCCGTCGCCTCTCCGGTGTCATCCTGAGCGAAGCGCAAGGATCTGCTCTCGCCTCTCTTCGGTGGCACGACGGGCAGATCCGTTCGCCGCTGACCGCTCCTCGGATGACAAGGACCCTCGGAAATCTCGCTTCGACGACGGAGGAGATTCCTCCGCGCGAGGAGAACACTCCCTTCACCACCATCCTCTTCGGCTTGCAGGCGGCGACACAATCTTCCAGGATCCGGTTCACGGCGTTCTCGTAGAAGATGCCGAGGTTCCGGTACGCCACGATGTAGAGCTTCAGCGACTTGAGCTCCAGGCACCGCTCGTCCGGGAACATAGCGGATCGTCAGGTGCCCGAAGTCCGGCAGCCCGGTCTTCGGACAGATCGCGTTGTACTCCGGAATCTCCACCGTGATCTCGTAGTCGGGATACTGATTCGGCCACGTCTCGATCGCGGGCAGGGCAGCCTTGATTCCCGCCTTCGCGTGCTCGTCGGTGTATTCGCCCATCGACGGAATCCTATAGGCGGATGGTCCCGACCGGGAGCAGATTCTTCGGCCTCCGGCCTCAGAATGACAGGCGAGGTCTGAATCCTGGCCTCCGGTCGCACTCTGTCATCCTGAGCGAAGCGAAGGATCTGCTCCCGTCGCGCTAACGGCAATCCGCCTCTGTTACCATCCCCGCTCCCATGGAGTGGCTCAAGCACCTCTTCCACCAGCTCACCGACGTCGAGACGATGGTCCGCGTCGGCGGGTTGTCCGCCATGACGGCCATCGTGTTCGCGGAGACCGGCCTGATGGTCGGCTTCTTCCTGCCGGGCGACTCGCTGCTCGTCACGGCGGGCGTCTTCGCCGCGCAGGGGAAATCTGAGCATCTGGTGGCTGAACATTCTCCTCGTCGCCGCCGCCATCGTGGGGGACACGGTCGGCTACTGGATCGGGCGGAAGGCCGGCCCGGCTCTCTTCAACCGTCCCCGCTCCCGCTTCTTCAACCCCGCGCACCTGAAGCGCGCCCACGATTTCTACGAGAAGCACGGCGGCAAGACGATCATCCTCGCCCGCTTCATGCCGATCGTCCGGACGTTCGCGCCGGTCGTGGCCGGCATGGGGAGGATGGAGTACCACCGCTTCGTGGCGTTCAACGTCGTCGGCGGGTTCGGGTGGGTCGTCTCGATGACCCTGATCGGGTATTACCTGGGGCAGTTCGCCTGGGTGAAGAAGAACATCGAGATCGTGATCGTGATCGTCGTGTTCGTGTCGATCCTGCCCGGGTATCATCGCCGCCGCGCGGGAGCGGCTGAAAAAAGGAAGGGCCGCGGCTGCCTGAGGGAGAGAAGGCAGCCGCGGCCCCGGGGGAAACTCGGCAGGTTCTTACGCGACGGCGGAAGCGCGGTGCGCTTCGAAGGGCTTTCCTTCCTTGAGGTGCGCCATCAGGCTCGCGATCTCGTTCGTATGCGACGCGGTCGTGGGCCGCCATCATGCGCGGGACGTCCTCGAGCGCGATCGGGCCGACGCCGTCCTGAACGCCGCGGCGTCTCCAGTCGGAGTTCCGGAGCCGGCGCAGTTTCGCGACGTTGCGCGCGCGGGCGGCCGCGAGCGCGGCGAGACCTTCGCCAGGTCGCGCTTGATGTACTCGCGCTCGCGCGCGATCCGCTCTCCGTCGAAGTCGGAGAGGAGCGGCTCCTGCTCGCACAGGATCCGGCGGATGCGTGTGCCGTATCCCTCGCGCTCGATGTCGGCCAGGTGCCAGACGTGCTCGATGAGCGAGAAGGCGCCGGGCGCGGGCGCCTGGCGGACCTGCGAGGGCTCGAGCCCTTCGGCCGCCCGCGCCACGAGGGCCGGCGTGGATTCCAGTGTCAGCAGCAGCGTTTCCAGTTCACGACGGTTCATTACTCTTTGCTCCTGCTCTTCACTACGCTTTAGACGTGGAAAGGTTTCCGACGGTTAGCAGAAAGAATGTCGGTTGCAGTTTCAGCGAGCCAGGTGTCAGGTTTGTCCCACCGCTGTCACCGTGTCACCGAAAGACAGGTGTCAGGCGGCAGTGTTGAGGTTTCAGTGAACGAAGCAGGTGCTCAAGCTGCCAGACGACCTGACACCTGGCATTTCAGATCACCTGACCCCTTTTCCCTGACACCTGCTCCCGGGCTAGACTCGCATCGATGGGCATCGAAGCAATCCGAGCATTCTTCGCGCCGCGCGCGCTCGAGACGACGCCCAACCCCCTCGTCCCGATCCCGTGACCGTCGCGGCCTGCGCGCTGCTGCTCGAGATCGCGCACGCGGACGACGTCTTCGTCCCCGAGGAGCGGGAGCGCATCGCGCGCCACATCCGGGACGAAATGCATGTTTCCGGGGACGAACTGCAGGAGGTCTTCCGCCTCGCCGAGGAGGAGCGCCGCGAGAGCGTGGACCTCTTCCACTTCACGCAGCTCCTCCGCGAGAACCTCTCGCGCGACCAGCGCCTCCGTCTCGTCGAGGCGATCTGGGGCGTCGTCTATTCCGACGGCTCCCTCGCCGAAGTCGAAGCCCACCTCGCCCGCCGAATCGCCGAGCTCCTCGGCTTCCAGCACCCCGAAGTCCAGGCCGCCAAGGAAAAGGTCGCCGCCGCGAACGGAGTGAGACTGCGGACGGGCGAGACTCGGCGCCCAGAAGGCCTTATCGCCGCTGAAGGCGTTCAGCGACAGGTCGAGGCGGGCGTTCTGCCGCGGAGCGATACCGACGCTGAAACCGCTCGTGCGCGTCCGCCGGCAAATCGGAGAGCGTGGGATACCCGTCCCGCCGGCGAAGAGACCAGCGAGCGGCCGAGGCCTCCCGACGGCGCGCCGTTATGCTTGCGTTTCGCCGATGTCCTGATCCGCCTGCTCGATCAGATACCTGACCTGCGTGGACAGCCGAACGACGCTCAAGGCGCGCCGAGTTCCTCGATTCCGCCTCAGCAGGCTCGACGTCATTCGCACCGTCAGGGTACGCATCCTAGCACGTATCGCGATCGTAGGCGGTTCGATGTCACATTGTCCAAGGGACCTCTTGTCATCCTGAGCGACAGCGAAGGATCTGCTCTCGTACTGTTCCACGACGACGGGAGCAGATCCTTCGTCGCTGCGCTCCTCAGGATGACAGACGCGAGGATGACAAACGCGCTGGTTCCTGCGGCTACCGAGTTCCCGCGTCCGTCAGGAGGTACACCGCGAACGACGCGAGCCAGTGTTCGCCTTCGTAGTTTCCCGACGAGACGCGGGCGAGGCCGGCCTTCGCATGCGCATGCGGCAGCCTTCTCGAGGATCTTCCGGCGCGCGTCCGACGCGGGCAACGCGCGCGCGACCGCGCGCAGCGTCCACGCTCGCGTCAGGTTCAAGCCCGTCCAGGTGGACGAGCCGGGGGTCGGTCGGGTCGGTGACGACGGCGGGGGAGAGAGGGAAGGGCTTCCCCGCGGCGAGGCCCGGCAGGAACGCGCGCAGCCACTTCGCGAACTCCGCTTGCGGCATCACGCGCCGCATCAGGTCCGCCTCCTCGAGGCACGGCGAGAAGAAATCCTCGCCCGACGGCTCGTAGGCGAGCGGGCAGGCGCGGTCGTGCTCGTAGTACTCGCGGGCGCGGCGCGCGACGAGTGCCGCGAGCTCCGCGTCCCCCGCGGCGCGCGCGTAGTCGAGAGCCTCGCCCAGGGCGAAGGCCGTGTTGGGATGCACGCCGGTGCGGATCGGGCTCGCGAGCTTCGGCAGGAAGTCCTTCAGCCTCGCCACGATCGTCTTCGCGAGCGGCTCGAGGTTCGCCGCGCCAGGCTTTCGCGTCCGGATCGTCCCAGGTCGCAAGCTCGGTCGCGAGGCGCAGCGTCCACGCCCATCCATACGTCCGCTCGAAAGACCTGTTGCTCTTGATGTCGAGATACCGCGCCTCGGTCGCCATCGCCTCGCCCGTGAAGTGCGCGCGCCAGCCGCGCGCGGATCTCCTTGCCCGACGCGAGGTCCGGAATCGTCTTCAGCAACCGCACGAGCATCCAGTGCCCGTGCACCGAGGAATGCCAGTCGTAGCACCCGAAGAACGCCGGATGGAAATCGCGCGGCACCTTCGCGTCCGCCGCCGAATCGAGCACATGCTCCGGCTTGTTCGGAAACTCCCGGTCAATGCAAGCCAGCGCCAGCTTCGCAAACGCTCTCCCCCTCTCCCGCCGGGAGAGGGGCGGGGTGAGGGCCTCCAGACGCGCCGACCACCGCTGCGAGAGAGCAGGCAGCGCTGAGCAAGAGCAGCGCCATCATCATCGCGTCCTCGTCACCGGCTTGCCCGGCCGCCGCGGCTCTCCCGCGCTTGTCCGGCGGGATCCTCTCCAGCAACTCCGGCGTCGAAGCCGCGCAATACGCGAAAACCGCCACCGCCGCGACGTTCGCGGTCCAGCCCCTCCGGATCGATCTTGTCGAACGTGTCGTTGGCCGTGTGGTGGTAGTCGAAGTACCGCGAGGAGTCCTGCCGCACCATGAACATCGGCACGCCCGCGATCTTGAGCGTCCCGGTGTCGGCTCCGCGCGCCGCCCGGCGGAGAGCGTGCCGGCGCCCAGCGGCTCCAGGATCGCCGCGACTTCCTTGACGAACGGCTCGGCCGACGGGCCGGCCGTCCAGGAGAAGCCGGTCGGGCGGTCCGTCCCGCTGTCCGACTCGAGCGCCGCCGCGTGCTTGTCGAGCTCCGCCTGGTGCGCCTTGAGATACGCCTTGCCGCCCGCGAGGCCGTTCTCCTCGTTGGCGTAGAGGCAGACGCGGATCGTCCGCGCCGGATGTTTCGGAAGCAGGCCGATCAGCCGCGCCGCCTCGATCACGATCCCGCATCCGGCCGCGTCGTCGATCGCCCCCGTGCCGAGGTCCCAGGAGTCGCGGTGCGCGCCGAGCAGCACGATCTCGTCCGGCTTGCTCGCTGCCGCGGATCTCGCCGATCACGTTCGCCGACTCCGCCTCCGGCCGGTCGCCGCACGTCAGCGTGAAGCGGACGCGGACCGGCTTTCCCTGTCCGGAGCAGCCGTTCGAGCATCTCCGCGTCGGGTATCGCGAGCGCCGCCGCCGGGATCTTCGGCACCTCCGCCACGTAGTCCACGCCGCCCGTGTGCGGCAGCCGGTTGTGGTCCGTCCCGATCGATCGGATGAGCACGCCCACCGCGCCCAGCCGCGCCGCGCGCGAGGGGCCCTTCCCGCGCACGTCCACCGCGTACCCGTAGCCCGCATGTCGGAGCCCCGCTCCATCCTCTTGTTGAAGAAAACGATCTTGTCCTTGACGGCCGCCGCGCCCTTCGCGTCCAGGCTTCGAGCGAAGCCGCCTCGACGACCTCCGCCTCGAGCCCTCCCTCCGGCGTCGCCGGGCTCCCGCCAAGCGCCGTGAGAATCAGCTTCTGCCTGTAGGGCGCCGTCACCTCTCCCGTCTCGACGCCCCGCTGCCAGGCCGGCACCATGACCTTCTCCGCATGAACGTTCGAGAACCCCAGCGCCTTCAGAGTCGCCAGCGCCCAGGCGACTCCCACCATGTCCTGCGGCGATCCCGAAAGCCGAGGCCCCACCTCGTCGGTCAGCCCGCGCACCCAGTCCACGGCCTTGGTTCCCGCAAACGCCTTCTCCCGCAGCGCCTCCGCCGTCTTGCGCACCTCCGGCGAGAGAACGGGGGCGTCGGCCGCCTCGCGCCGCGATCGACGAGGCGAGAAGCACAAGGAGAGCGAGCGGGAGAAGTCTCAATCTGATTGTCATGACCGAAGTGCGAATCCTACCCCTATGGACCACGGCACCACGTCGAGATCGCGGCCCTCTCACGTGACGACAGCATCTTTGCGACTCGTTCGTTCTTCTCGGTTTGTAGGGGCGGCGCCTTGCGCCGCCCGCCCCTGCCGATATCGCCGTGACGTCAGGAAAGGCATGCGTTTCAGATCGCCTTGAGCCGTCTCGACCGTGCTCAATCGACTAGGCACGAGGGCACGACCGAGGCGGGAGGCGCAGCGCCTGGCGCACGGCAGCAGGCGACTCGCCGCACGGTTTGAAGGGGACGGGCCGCGCTCGCCCGTACGAGCCCGCTGGGCACGTCGTGAGACGGGCGCGATCGCACGGACGGAGCACGACGGGAGCAAAGAAATAGAATTGGCGCTCCATGGCTACGACCAAACCCGATCTGGACGTCGTCCAGGATCTCTTCACGGAGTTCGGGGAGAACGCCTCGTACGTGGTGGACCTGCTGTCGCGGTACCGGGTCAACCCGGAGAGCGTGGACGAGGAGTGGCGCGCGTTTTTCCGCGAGCGGCTCGGCGAGGCGGAGCCGGCGCCGCCGCCCGCCCGTCCTCCCGAGAGGCCGGCCTCCTCGCCGACGCCCGCGCCGCCCGCCGCCGCGCCCGCTCCCGCGCAGCCGCGCGCGCCTCGCGCGGGGGAGACGCCGGAGCCGCTCCGCGGCGCGGCGCTCCGCGTCGCCGAGAACATGGAGGCGAGCCTCGCCGTCCCCACCGCCACCTCCCAGCGCCAGATCCCCGTCAAGCTCCTCGAAGAGAACCGGCGCCTCATCAACGACCACCGCGCCTCGCGCGACCAGAGCAAGATCTCCTTCACGCATCTCATCGCGTGGGCGATTCTCCAGGCGCTCAAGGACTTCCCCCGCTTGAACGACGCCTTCGACGACTCCGGCGACACGCCCGTGCGCCTGCGCCGCGACAAGATCAACTTCGGCCTCGCGGTGGACGTCGAGAAGAAGGACGGCTCCCGCTCCCTCGTCGTCCCCAACGTCAAGGACGCCGGCGCGATGAGCCTCGCGCAGTTCGTCGCCGCCTCCGACGACGTCGTCTCCCGCGCGCGCGCCGGGAAGCTCGAGATCTCCGACTTCGAGGGGACGACCCTCTCGCTCACGAACCCCGGCACGCTCGGCACGACCGCCTCCGTCCCGCGCCTCATGCCCGGCCAGGGCCTCATCGTCGCGACCGGCGCCATGGAGTACCCCGGCGAGTTCCGCGCGATGGCGCCGGAGGCGATCTCGCAGCTCGCGATCAGCAAGGTCGTCACCTTCACCTCGACCTACGACCACCGCATCATCCAGGGCGCGGAGTCGGGCGCGTTCCTCGGCCGCATCGAGGAGCTGCTTCTCGGCGGCCGCGACTTCTACGCCAAGGCCTTCGCGGACCTCGCGATCGCCCAGCAGCCGATGCACTGGGCCGTGGACCGGAACCCCGCCGTCTCCGGCGACGCCCGCACCGGCGAGATCGAGAAACAGGCCCGCGTGCTGGAGCTGATCAACGCCTACCGCGTGCGCGGGCACCTGATCGCCGACATCGACCCGCTCGGCTTGATGGCCGTGCCGCGCCACCCGGAGCTCGACCTCGACACCTACGGCCTGACGATCTGGGACCTCGACCGGACGTTCTGGTCCGGCGGCCTCGCCGGCGGCGACCACATGCCGCTGCGCCAGATCATCGCCGTGATGCGCCGCGTCTATTGCGGCAGGATCGGCGTCGAGTACCGCCACATCTCCAGCCCCACCGAGAAGTACTGGGTCCGCAAACAGATGGCCGCGGCCACCCAGGCCGAGCCTCTCCCCGCCGACCTGCGCAAGGCGATCCTCGCCAGGCTCGTCGCCGCCGAGTCCTTCGAGAAGTTCCTCGGCACGCGCTTCCTCGGCCAGCGCCGCTACTCGATCGAAGGCTGCGAGACGGCCATCGCCGTCCTCGACCAGCTCGTCGAAGGCGCGGCCTCACGCGGCGCCGACGAGATCACCATGGGCGTGACGCACCGCGGCCGCCTGAACATCCTCGCCAACGTCGTCGGCAACTCGACCGAGCGCCTCTTCGCCGCCTTCGAGGGAACCGTCCATCCGGATTTCCCCGCCGACGAGGGGGACGTCAAGTACCACCAGGGCGCCCGCGCGAAGCGCTCGACGCAGAGCGGCCGCGAGATCGCCATCACCGTGCCGTCCAACCCCTCGCACCTCGAGGCCGTGGACCCGGTCGTCGAGGGCCGCGCGCGCGCCAAGCAGGACACGACGCGCCTGCCGCGCCCGGAAGCCTGGGACAAGGTCCTCCCCGTCATCCTCCACGGCGACGCCGCGTTCGCCGGCCAGGGCATCGTCGCCGAAGTCTTCAACCTCTCGCAGCTCCACGGCTACCGCACCGGCGGCACGATCCACATAGTGATCAACAACCAGATCGGCTTCACCACCGACCCCAAGGCCGGCCGCTCGTCTCTCTACTCAACCGACGTCGCCAAGATCGTCCAGGTCCCCATCTTCCACGTCAACGCCGACGACCCCGAGGCCGCCTACCGCGTGTTACAGATCGCCCTCGACTACCGCAAGGAATTCCACAAGGACGTGGTGATCGACCTCATCGGCTTCCGCCGCCACGGCCACAACGAAGGCGACGAACCCACATACACGCAGCCCCTGATGTACAAGCGAATCCAGGACCATCCCGGCGTCCGCGCCCTCTACGCCCGGCGCCTCGTCAAAGACGGCGTCCTGACGCAACCGGAGTCCAGCAACTGGAAGACCGCCAGACACGCCTCCTACGACGAGTCCCTCACCGCCGCCAAAACAAAAGGGGAGAAGGCCGGCCCTCCGACAGCCGACCACCCCGGCGAATCCGGCCAGCGTCGAAGAAGTCGCAACCGGCGTCCCCCGCGAAACCCTGGCCCAAATCGGCCGAGTCCTGACCACGGTCCCCGCCGGCTTCAACCTGAACCCCAAGATGGTCCAGCAACTAGCCAGACGCGCCAAGATGACCGAAGGCGCCACCCCATCGACTGGGCCACAGCCGAAGCCCTCGCCTTCGGCTCCCTCCTCCTGGAAGGCGCCGCAATCAGAATGTCCGGCCAGGACAGCGCCCGCGGAACTTTTTCGCAGCGCCACGTGGTCTTCACACGACACCCAAACCGGCAAGAAATGGACCCCCCTCTGCACCTTAGGCGAGTGCGGCCCCAACCCTCGCGCGGCGCGGTAGGGGAGGGGCTTGCCCCTCCCGCCCCCTCGGAGTCCGCCACCTTCCAAATCTACGACAGCCCCCTATCCGAAGCCGGCGTCCTGGGCTTCGAATACGGCTACAGCGTCGAATCCCCCGAAGCTCTCGTAATCTGGGAAGCCCAATACGGCGACTTCGCCAACGGCGCCCAGGTAATCCTCGACCAGTTCGTAACCTCGGCCGAAGACAAATGGCGCGAGACATCCCGCCTAACCCTCTTCCTCCCCCACGGCTACGAAGGCCAGGGCCCCGAACACTCCAGCGCCAGAATCGAGCGCTACCTCCAACTCTGCGCCGACGAAAACCTCCGAGTCTGCAACGTGACAACCCCGTCGCAATACTTCCACGTCCTCCGCCGCCAACTCCGAAGCCAAGCCGCGAAACCCCTGATCCTCTTCACCCCCAAGAGCCTCCTCCGCTTCCCGGCATCCTTCTCGCCGCTCGACGACCTCGCAACCGGCAGCTTCCACCCCCTCCTCGACGACAGCGAAGTCTCCGACAAGCGCGCGATCGAGCGCGCTGACCTCTCCGCCGGCAAGATCTTCTACGACCTCCACGATGCGCGCGCAAAAAGGAAGGACAGCGAAAACCGCGCTCCTGCGCCTGGAGCAGTTCTACCCCTTCCCGGCCGACGCTCCTCCGCGATCCTCCTCGCCACATATCCCGTCGCTCCGCGAAGTCGTCTGGGTCCAGGAAGAAGCCCAGAACATGGGCGGCTGGACCTTCATCCACCCGCGCCTCGTCCCGCTCCTCCCCTCCGGCGTCCCCTCCGCTACGCCGGCCGCCCCCCCAGCGCCAGCCCCGCCACCGGCAACGCCACCGTCCACAAAGCCGAGTTGACGGCCCTGGTGGCTAGGCCTTTGGAAATAATGCATGAATTCAGCACTCACCCCCTCTCTGCCACTGTGAGGAGATCTTCAAAGGGAACCGGACGGCGAGGCCACGGGCTCTGAGGACGTTCCTTTGATGGAAGGCTACGTAGCAAACACAGACTTCGACTGGTATCAGTTCCTCCATGACCGGAAGTTCGACGAAGTGAATTTCTGGTTCCCGTCGCCGCCACCCAGCCCCTCCGGCGCATCAAACCTGGAGCACCCTTCTTCTTCAAGCTCAAGAAGCCTTACTACGTTGTGGCCGGGTATGGGTATATTGGAGTTGACCCGGTTTCGTGGACACATTCAGACTTGGGGGAAAGGAGTTCACGATGCCGAGGAGTCATGCGCCATATCCGCCGGAGTTTCGGCGGCGGATGGTCGAGCTGGTGCGTTCGGGGCGGACGCCAGAGGCGCTGTCACGGGAGTTTGAGCCGTCAGCGCAGGCGATCCACAACTGGGTGCGCCAGGGCGATCTGGATGAAGGACGACGCAGCGACGGGCTGACAACCGAGGAGAGGGAGGAGCTACGTCGGCTGCGTCGTGAGGTGGTTCGGCTACGCCAGGAGCGGGAGATTCTGGCAAAAGCCGCGGCCTGGTTTGCTCGGGAGACCGGCTCGGTGCCGGAGAAGTCTTCGAGTTCGTGAAGAGCAACCGGGCCGCCTTCTCGGTTTCGACGATGTGCCAGGTGCTGGGAGTCTCCTCCAGCGGGTACTACGCGTGGCGCAATCGGGGGCCATCGAGTCGGTCGCTGGCGGATGAAGCCTTGACAGAACGGATCCGCCAGATCCACGAAGAGTCCAGGAGGACCTACGGAGTGCCCCGGGTTCATGTCGAGCTTGTCGAAAAGGGTGGACGTATCGGCCGCAAGCGAGTGGCTCGTCTGATGAAAGCGGCGGGCTTGCAGGGCGTCAGCCGCCGCAAGGGGATCCGCACGACGGTGCGCTGTCCAGAAGCCTGCCCAGCACCGGACCTGGTCGAGCGCGACTTCGCGGCGCCCGGACCCGACCGGCTCTGGGTGGCCGACATCACCTACATCGCGACCTGGGCGGGATTTCTCTTTCTCTCGGTCGTTCTGGATGCCTGGAGCCGCAAGGTTGTGGGCTGGGCGATGGCCACACACCTGAGGACCGAGCTCGTGCTCGATGCCCTCAACATGGCTCTCTGGCAGCGGCAGCCCAGAGAGGTCGTGCATCACTCGGATCACGGAACGCAGTACACCTCGATCGCCTTCGGAAAACGGTGCCGGGAGGCCGGCGTGCGTCCCTCGATGGGATCCATCGGCGACTGCTACGACAACGCTCTGTGCGAGAGCTTCTTCGCGACGCTCGAGTGCGAGCTGCTCGACCGCCGCAAGTTTGCGACCCAGGCCGAAGCTCGGATGGCTGTCTTCGAGTTCATCGAAGGCTTCTACAATCCGCGGCGCCGGCATTCCTCACTGGGATATCTCTCACCCGTCAACTACGAAAGGAGGATGGAAACGACCAACGGAGGAGTCAACCTATGCTGAGGGAGGGTGGGGCTCTGCCCCGCACCCCGCGGGGGGCCTTTGGCCCCCTCGACCCCCTCTACGATCCCAAGCCGTAGAGTGTCCACTGAAACGGGGCAGCTCAGTTTCGCGCGCTCATCCGTGGCTCCCGCCTGGCTCGCTTGGGAATCCTTTGGGGAGAAGAACGGCGCCCCAAGCCTCTCAGCCTTTCTCAACCGAATCGAGAGGTACCACCCGCGACCACCTGGTGTTCTTTCTGGTGACCAGATGGTCGGCTGCCTGATGATTAGCGACCCGGTCTTCTTTGACCGAGGAGACTGGGTCAGACAACCCGAGGACTGGGCTAGGCAAAATGTTCGAGGCGAGTACTACGATCTCAGCGCTGGCGAAGGCCTACGGATCTACCACGACTGTCGTGCGCGTTCGGGTCAACTCTTCGAAGCTCCGGCGGTCGATATGCCTGATCGGTATGGCGACCCCGTCCTCGTAAGACCGCGCCTCGGGCAGGGCATCTTCCGTATGGCCGTCATGGATGCCTACTCGCGAGCCTGCGCCGTAACCGGCGAGCATTCCTTACCTGCACTGGAGGCAATCCATATTCGGCCTTATTCGGACCAAGGGACTCATGACGTCTCCAACGGCCTTCTTCTGCGCCGCGACATCCACTCTCTCTTTGACAGAGGCTACGTGACGGTCACTCCCGATCACCATTTCGAGGTGAGCATGCGCTTACGAAAAGAATTTGATAACGGCCACAGCTATTACCCTCTGAGCGGTCAGCTGATCCAACTCCAGTTTGGAGTTGACCCGGTTTCGTGGACAGATTCAGACTTGGGGGGAAGGAGTTCACGATGCCGAGGAGTCACGCGCCATATCCGGAGGAGTTTCGGCGGCGGATGGTCGAGCTGGTGCGTTCAGGGCGGACGCCAGAGGCGCTGTCACGGGAGTTTGAGCCGTCGGCGCAGGCGATCCACAACTGGGTGCGCCAGGCCGATCTGGATGAAGGACGACGCAGCGACGGGCTGACAACCGAGGAGAGGGAGGAGCTACGTCGGCTGCGTCGTGAGGTGGTTCGGCTTACGCCAGGAGCGGGAGATTCTGGCAAAAGCCGCGGCCTGGTTTGCTCGGGAGACCGGCTCGGTGCCGGAGAAGTCTTCGAGTTCGTGAAGAGCAACCGGGCCGCCTTTACCGTGTTCGACGATGTGCCGGGTGCTGGGTGTCTCCTCCAGCGGGTACTACGCGTGGGCGCAATCGGGCGCCGTCGAGTCGGTCGCTGGCGGATGAAGCCTTGACAGAACGGATCCGCCAGATCCACGAAGAGTCCAGGAGGACCTACGGAGTGCCCCGGGTTCATTTCGAACTCGTCGAGAAGGGTGTGCGTAGTCGGCCGCAAGCGAGTGGCTCGTCTGATGAAAGCGGCGGGCTTGCAGGGCGTCAGCCGCCGCAAGGGGATTCGCACGACGGTGCGCTGTCCAGAGGCCTGTCCGGCACCGGATCTGGTCGAGCGGGACTTCACGGTGCCCGGACCCGACCGGCTCTGGGTGGCCGACATCACCTACATCGCGACCTGGGCGGGATTCCTCTTCCTGTCGGTGGTTCTGGATGCCTGGAGCCGCAAGGTCGTGGGCTGGGCGATGGCCACACACCTGAGGACCGAGCTCGTGCTCGATGCCCTCAACATGGCTCTCTGGCAGCGGCGGCCCAGAGCAGGTCGTGCATCACTCGGATCACGGAACGCAGTACACCTCGATCGCCTTCGGAAAGCGGTGCCGGGAAGCCGGCGTGCGTCCCTCGATGGGATCCATCGGCGACTGCTACGACAATGCTCTGTGCGAGAGCTTCTTCGCGACGCTCGAGTGCGAGCTGCTCGACCGGCGCAAGTTCGAGACCCAGGCCGAAGCGCGGATGGCCGTCTTCGAGTTCATCGAAGGCTTCTACAATCCGCGGCGCCGGCATTCCTCACTGGGTTACCTCTCACCCATCAACTACGAAAGGAGGATGGAAGCGACCACCGGAGGAGTCAACCTATGCTGAGGGAGGGCGGGGCTCTGCCCCGCACCCCGCGGGGGGCCTTTGGCCCCCTCGACCCCCTCTACGATCCCAAGCCGTAGAGTGTCCACTGAAACGGGGCAGCTCCAGTTGACGATTTGGAGAGGCCTAGCCCTACACAACTCAAATGGCACAACGAAAATGTTTTTCGGGGGTAGCTGGAGTGGAGTTGCCTCGGTTTCGTGGACACCTTTTGACTTGAAAGAAAGGAGTTCACGATGCGTAGGAGTCAATCGTATCCCCCGGACTGAACCCTGTCCCTTTTTCTGGCCTTCGGCCAGTAGTGTGAAGGCAACTCCGCGTTTAACGGGAAAGAATTGGGGTCAGGAGAGAATTGGGAGAGAAGTGGGGTCAGTGCTGCGGTGGTGTAGTATTTGGCGGCGATGGCTCGGCCGCGGCGGTTGGAAGCTTCGGGTGTCGTTTACCACGTGGTTGCTCGAGGAAACGAGCGCCGGGCGGTGTTCCGCGACGACTGCGACCGGGCCCGATACCTTGCGCGGTTGGCTCACTACCGCGAGAAGTGGGGCTTCCGCCTGCTGGCGTTCTGCTTGATGGACAACCACGTGCACCTGGCGGTAGAGACGGGCAGGCATCCCCTCTCGCGGATCATGGCGGGCGTGCAGTCGACGTACGCCCAGTACTTCAACCGCCGGCATCGTCGGGTGGGGCACCTCTTTCAGGGGCGGTACAAGGCCTTCATCGTGGATCGAGATGCGTACCTGCTGGCTCTTGTGCGCTACATCCACGAGAATCCGGTCGAAGCGAAAATCGTCGAACGGCCTGAAGACTACCGATGGTCCAGCGACCGCTACTACCGAAAGGGCGAAGGCCCTGAATGGATGGACCTGAAGGCGGTTCTTGCGATGTTGGGAAGAGGGCGTCGGGAGGCTTCGAGGCGGTACCGGGCTTTCATGGCCGATGACGTGGAAGAGAAGTACGAGGAGATTCAGGCTCTGGGTCAGGTGGTGAAGGGAGACGAGGAGTTTGCGAAGGTGGTTTTCCGGGATGCCGTCGAGCCGGAGCCGATGCTGCGATGGCTGACGGAGGAGAAGGTGGCCAGGGTAGCCGCGAAGGCGGCGGGCCTCGACGTCGCGCAGCTGAGGTCCCCCGGCCGGCGTCGGGATCTGAGCCGATCCAGGGCTGTGGCGGCATACGTCGCGAAACGATTTGGGGGCATCTCGTTCGATCGAATGGGGAGATATTTCGGCCGTGACGGCTCGACCTTGGTCAGGGACGTGGCGCAACTCGAGAAGCAGATGGAAGCCTTGCCGGCCCTCCGCCGCCTTATTACCGAGCTCCGCGCCACGCTGTCGCTGCCAGGTAATACACCACCGCAGCACTGACCCCACCGGACTGACTTAGCGATCGTCAGTACCGGCGGGGGAAGAGTCTCAAGTGGTTGGATGTGGATCGGTTGCTCTCGATGCTCGGGCGAGGGCGGTCGGCTGCGATCGCCGGGTATCGGCAGCTGATGCGCGAAGAGCTCGAGGAGCCGTACGAAAAGGCGGAGAGCTGGGGCCAGGCCGTCAAGGGCGACGAGGTATTCGCGGATCAGGTCTTTCAGGAAAAGGGGGAGCCTCGTCTGCTCCGGGGGAACCTGACGGTCGAAGCTGTTGCACGGGAGGTCGCTCGGCGGCAGCGGATAAGTTTGGCGCAGATGAGCACGCGAGGCCAGGGTCGCGTCGGATCGCGAGCCCGCGTTCTGACGGCGTGGGTCGGGCGAGAGGTGGCCGGCATATCAATCGCGAGGACCGCGAAGCATTTCCGCCGGGACACTTCCACGATGGCGCGAAAACGTCTCGAGGCTTGAGGAGCAAATGCACACCGGAAAGGCAATCAAACGCCTCTGCCACGATCTCGTCCAAAGCCTCAGCCTTACCTAAGTACCATCGTACAAGACTGACCCCGCATACCCTTCAGCCTTACCTAAGTACCATCGTACAAGACTGACCCCGCATACCCTCACCCGGACAACTCACGTGCTCACGACAGGCGCGAGACTCGCCGTTGACACGTTCTGCGGGAGGCGATAGACTGGCCCGAAGGTTTTCAAGCACTCGATAAGGCTCTCGGTGGGGAGCCGGCTACAGGTTTTGGAAGGAGAGGTGGGAGATGAGAAGCCCTTTTCTTCGGGCCGTTTCTCTCTTCGCAGCGATTCTTTTGGCCGTGGGAACCCGCGCGGCCCTCGCTCAGGACGAGCTCTTCGTCACGAACGGGGGCAACGACTCGGTGACGGTCTATACCCGGACGGCAAACGGGAATATGGCTCCGCTGCGGACCATCTCCGGGGGCGCCACGGGGTTGAGCACTCCAAGAGGCCTGGCCGTGGACACCGTGAACAACGAGCTGGCCGTCGCGAACAGCCTGAGTCCCCCCTCCATTACGGTCTACGCCTTGACGGCCAACGGGAATGTCGCCCCGCTCCGCACCATCTCCGGCGCAGCGACGGGGTTGACCGTCAACACCGTTGGCCTGGCCGTGGACACCGTGAACAATGAGTTTTTCGTCACGATCGGCGCCAGCCTGGGCCCCTCTGTACTGGTATTTTCTCGGACGGCCAACGGGAATGTCGCCCCGCTGCGGACCATCTCCGGGGCCGCCACGGGGTTGATTGTTCCATACGGCGTGGCCGTCGATATCGTGAACAACGAGGTGGCGGTGGCGAATCTCAGCGGCAACTCCGTGACGGTTTACGCCCGGACTGCGAATGGCAATGCCTCCCCGCTACGAACCATCTCCGGGGCCGCCACAGGGTTAAGCGGTCCACTCGGCCTCGCGGTGGACACCGTGAACAACGAGCTGGTAGCGGCGACTAGCGGCAACAACTCCGCGAGGGTTTACGCCCGGACTGCGAATGGCAATGTCGCCCCGCTACGGACCATCTCCGGGGCCGCCACGGGGTTGAATGGTCCAGTCGGCCTCGCCGTGGACACCGTCAACAACGAGCTGGCGGTGGTGAACGTCGGCAACAGCTCCGTTACGGTCTACTCCCGGACAGCAAATGGAAATGTCGCTCCGCTGCGGACTCTCCTGGGGGCTGCCACGGGGTTCAACATTCCCCTCTTTGTCGGGATAACGACCGGCGGTGCGCCTCCGACTCCCACAGCGACAAACACACCGGCCGGCGTTGCGACCAACACTCCAACCAATACGCCCACGTTCACGCCGACGAACACCCCGACCGGCGTTGCGACCAACACTCCAACCAATACGCCCACGTTCACGCCGACGAACACCCCGACCGTCACGCAGACGCCCACCCGCACGCCGACCGTGAATCCCTCGGCGGCTGTAGTGCCGACCCTGTCCTCCTCGATGCTTGCTCTGCTCGCCCTGGCGCTGACGGGAGCCGCTTTCGTCCTGATCAAGCGCATGTAGAACTTCCCGCACCTGCAAACGACAAAGGCCCCGCCGCGGCGGGGCCTTCTTTTTGGAGCGGGAAGAGGGGAGAAAGGGAGGGACCGGATGGGGTCAGTCTTGTATATTGGTATTATTGAGGAATGGCTCGGCCTACGCGGATTCAGTCCGCAGGGGCGCTGTACCAAAAACCCCTCCCGTTGATCCGACCCCGACTGGCGCGGCTTACGAGATACGATAGCCGCCTGCTCGAACCCAAAAAGTTGAACGAGGCGATGAGCCAGCGGCTTCCCGACATCGGTGTATCGCACTACCGCGTCCTGTCGCGCCTCGGCGCCGGCGGGATGGGCGAGGTTTGGCTGGCCGAAGACACGAGGCTCGGACGAAAAGTGGCGATCAAGCTTCTGCCGGCCGAGGCCACCCGGGACGCGGAGAGGGTCCGGCGGTTCATCCAGGAAGCGCGGGCGGCCTCGGCGCTGAACCATCCGCACATCGTCACGGTCCATGACATCGGCGAGAGCACGGCTGGCCATTTCATCGTCATGGGGAAGAGATGGGGTCAGTCTTGTACGTTGGTACAATCAAGGGATGGCTCGGCCGTTGCGCCTCGAGTGTCCCGGGGGCCTGTACCACGTCATCGCTCGCGGGAACGAGCGGAAGGCGGTGTTTCGGGACGACTCGGACCGGAACGACTACCTGAGCCGCCTGGCGCATTACGCGGAGAAGTTCGGGTTTCGATTGCTGGCCTACTGCCTGATGGACAACCATGTCCACCTGGCAATCGAGACGGGGAAAGCTCCGCTGTCTCGGATCATGGCGGGACTTCAGTCGTCGTACACGCAGCAGTTCAACCGGCGGCACAGGCGGGTCGGGCATCTGTTCCAGGGGCGGTACAAGGCATTCTTGATCGAGAAGGATCGATACGCGTTGGCGCTGCTTCGGTACATCCACGAGAACCCGGTGAAGGCGGGGGTGGTCGCGAAACCGCAGGACTATGCCTGGTCGAGCGATCGCCAGTACCGGCGTGGGAAGGGGCTCAAGTGGCTGGATGTGGATCGACTGCTCGGGATGCTCGGGCGAGGCCGGTCCGCGGCGGTGCAGGGGTATCGGAACCTGATGCGGGAGGACCTGGAGGAGCCGTACGAGAAGGTCGAGAGCTGGGGTCAGGCCGTGAAGGGGGACGAGGCTTTTGCTGATCGGGCCTTTCAGGAGGCGGGGGAGCCGCGGCTGATTCGCCGGAACCTGACGGTCGAGGCGGTGGCCCGGGAGGTCGCCCGAAGCCAGAAGATCAGCCCGGCGAAGATGATGTCCCTGGGTCAGGGGCGTGCCGGCTCTCAGGCGCGAGTCCTGACCGCGTGGGTCGCGCGCGAAGTCGCCGGCATATCGATCGCGCGAACCGCCAGGCACTTCCGCCGCGACACCTCGACTATGGCAAGGAACGTTTCGAGGTTGGAGGACCGAAAGCTCGCCGACAAGCGTCTGCGCAACCTCTGCGACGATCTCGTAACCCGGCTCAGACCCGGTTAAGTACCATCGTACAAGACTGACCTTACCTCTGCGACGATCTCGTAACCCGGCTCAGACCCGGTTAAGTACCATCGTACAAGACTGACCCCCTTCCGCCCTCAAGACTGACCCCCTTCCTCCCTCCGGCGCAGTCGAAGGATCTCCTCGAGGACCAGCGCAGGGGTCTGCCGAGGCGAGCTATGGGGCCGCGAGCTGCGATCGACCAGCGCCGCCGCGCCGGCCTCTTGATTAGCGGCGTTGCCATTTCCAGGCGGTTCGGCGGGAAACGCCGGCCGACTCGGCGGCGCTGGTCACGGGGATACCGGCTTGAATACGCTGGACCAAGAGCATTCGACTGGCCGGATAACTTCGGGCATTCTTGTGAAGCTCCATCTGGGCTCCTTTGATGAGACGGTGGCGTTGAACACCTCCAGCCTCACCGAAGAGGGCCCGGATGGGCAACTACCTCACGGGAACAACGTGTTGAGAAATCACATCTAGCGCGGCAGGAGCGGTTCGTTCGTCACGTTGTCGATGGCTGAAGCGTAGGCCGCCAAGGCGCCCCCGGTAGACTTAGGGAAACTCCACTCTCCCCACGGCCAGCGGCGGGCCGAGAAGGGCTCCCGGCGGAAAAGCCAGGACCGCGCCGTCGTACGTGCCAGCCCAGAGCCGGCCGCCGGGGAGAAGAGCCGCCGTGAGAAGCAGCATTCCGGACTGGCGCCGCGCCACGAGGG
The DNA here is from genome assembly GCA_963782815.1 of uncultured Acidobacteriota bacterium. Classification (GTDB taxonomy): domain Bacteria; phylum Acidobacteriota; class Thermoanaerobaculia; order UBA5066; family Gp7-AA6; genus JAWOLE01. Next base: position 28,526 of record CAWALG010000019.1, read on the forward strand.
AGAACGACACGGAGCCGTCGGCCGCGCGCGCGAGGGTGTAGCGCGCCGCACCGCCGTCCCCGACGGCCACGAAAGCGTCGCCCTCCGGCTCGGCGACGACCCAGTAGACGTCGAGCCCGGCGCGCTCGACGTTCCGCCGGACGCCGGTCGCGAGGTCGTAGAGGAAGACTTCATGGGGCCGGGTCCCGGCGCCCGCGACGAGGCCGAGCTTCGGCAACCCCGCGAGGCGGTACACGGCGCCGGCTTCGCTCGGCATCCGTCGGCCTGTCCATCGGCCGCTTCCCTTCGCGAGGTCGAGGAGCGCGTGGTCCCAGGTCCCGACGAGAACGCGGCTCGCGTCCGGCGACGTCCAGAGGGCGTGCGCCTCGACCTTGCCGCCGGCGAACGGCGTGAGGTCCACCGTTTCCAGTGGCTCGAGGGAAGGCCAGCGCCACGTCTTGATTCTCCCGTCCGAGGACGAGGTCACGAGCACGGGTCCGCCGGGCCCCTCCGGAGCGAGTTGCAGGTCGTTGACGAGGAAATCGTGGGCGCGAACGCGCTTGACGAGCTTTGGGCCCGGCAGGCTCCAGACCGCGACCGTCTTGTCGTCGGACGACGACGCGAGGAAGGCGCCCGCCGCGAGGAGCGACGGCACGCCGTCCGTGTGGACCGTCTCCGCGCGGACCGCACGGGACGGCGCGTCGACGGCGTAGACCTTTCCGTCCCGGCCGCCCGCGAAGACCGTCCGCCCCTCCGGATCGCTCGCGAGAGCCCAGAGCGGCGCTTTCGACACCGCGACGCGCGCTTCCGGAGGGAATCCCGCGTACGCGAAGACGGCGAGGCGCTGGCGGTCCGGCGAGAGGACGAGAACCGCGTCGGGCGTCGCGGCGAGAGCGCCGCCGTTTCCCGGCTCCGCCGGCCATGCGAGGACACCCGCACCCGGCCTCCAGGCCACGGCGCCGAGCCGGCCGCCCGCGAGAAGCGTCGGATGGTCGGCGACCCACGCGAGGCCGCTCGTCCAGCCGCGCCCCGGGAACGTCTCCGGCGGCCCGCCGGCGGGGCGGAACACGTGCACCGAATCGAACGCTCCTCCCGCGGCGACGCGCCCCGTGACGTCCTCGAGCGCGAGCGCCTTCACGCGCGTCTCCGCGAACGCCGTCTCGAACCGCAGCGCGCCCGTCGTCGCGTCGAAGACACGCAGCGGCTCGCCGTTTCCCGCGGCGAACGCAAGCGCACGGTCCGAAAGAGCAATCGCTTCGTTCGGCGTTTCGCGCGCGGCGATGCGGAAGACGACCTCGAGGCCCCGGCCGCCGGCCGCGAGGACGACGATCGCGTCGGGCCCGCGGAGCGCGAGGGAGCGCCCGGCGGGAGAGACGAGGACCTTTCCCTCGCGTGCCGGAGGCGCCGCGTCCGGCATGCGCCCGAGCGCGCGCGCCTTCTGCGTGAGCACGTCGCGCGCGAGGACCTCGCGGCCCGCGGCGACCACGAGCTCGGATCCGACGAGCCGGTTCGCGACGACCTCGCCCGCCGCGAGCGGGATGCGCGTCGCGGCCTGCGCACCGTCGAGCGGGAGGAGGTAGGTCGCAGACGGCGCGCCGAGCACCGCCGTGAGGCGTGCCGCGCCGAGGAGAGCCGTCGCGTCCGGCGGCGCCGCGATCTCGCGAACAAGGGTGAGGAGACCCGAGCCGGCCCGGACGGGTTCGGCCCGCGGGCGCTGGCTCGCCCACCACACCGCGACGACGGCGCCCGCGAGGAGGACGAGACCGACGGCTCCGCGCCGGACGCGTCGGCCGGCGCCAGCTCGTTCCGCGTCCGGCCCGGGGGCGGGGGCCGCCGCCGGAAACGGGACGACGGCCTCCGGCGCTTCGGACCGCGGAACCGCGCGCACGTCGTCCGAGAATCGATACCCGACGCGCGTCACGGTCGCGAGGAATCCGGGAGCGTCCTCCCGTTCGCCCAGCGCCCGGCGCACGACGAAGACGGCCTGCGTCAGGCTTCCGTCGCTCACGACCACGTCCGGCCAGACGGCCCCGAGGAGCTCTTCCCTCGAGACGGCCCGGCCGGCGTGCCGGACGAGATAGGAGAGGACGTCGAAGCACTTCGGAGCCAGGGGAAGCGGCTCGGCGCCCTTCGAAAGAAGGCGCGCCCTGAGGTCCAGCCGAAAGGGCCCGAACTCGTACAAATCGTTTTCTTCGAGCGAGTTGGCCGTCAACTGAGACGCCTCTGAGAGAAATCTAACAGAAAGCTGAGGGCGCGGAAAGGAACCGGGCGCCGGGCGGGCCGTAATTTGCGTCGATGCGCGGGCCGGCCGGCTCGCGACCAGCCGACGACATCCAAAAAGGAGACCACACGTGAAAGACCGCTTCCTTCCCGCCGCCCTGTTTCTCTCCATCGCGCTTCGCCCGGCCCCTCGCGGCCGCATCCCCGAATCTCCTGACGAACGGATCGTTCGACCACGACCTCGCAGGCTGGTCGCATGCCCCCAACGCGACCTGGTCCTTCGCGCTCGGCGGGACCGTGCTCGTCTTCACGTCGCCGACTCCGGGATCCGAGGTCCTCTCGCAGTGCGTCGGGGTCGAGGGCGGCAGCCTCTACACCGTGTCCGCCGCCGTTAACGCAGGGAGGCGACGGCGGTGTGGCCCTCCACGTCCGCTGGTTCGACGCGGCCGGCTGCGGCGGCACGGTCCTGGGCGGCTCGCCGTCTCTCGACTTCGAGCCTCCCGTGAGCCTTTTCGAGCCGAAGAGCCGCGTCCTCGCGTCCCCCGGCGCCGCGCGCTCGGCGCTGGTCCTCTTCGTCCTGAGAGCCGACACGACGAGCGGATTCCCGTTCGTCGTCGACGACGTGGTCTTCGCGAGCGAGCCGTTCGGCGAGATTCTCACTCTCCCGACGGCGGCGTCAACGCAGGGCGCGTTCGGCCAGCGGTGGGCGACGGACCTGTGGGTGCGGAACACGGCCGCCGTCAGCCGCGTGTTCTCGCTGCGGATCGCGTGCCCTTCCTGCGGTGAGAACCCGGCGTGGATCGTCCTGAACCTCGGGCCGAGCGAGACGCGGTTCCTCGCGGACGTCGTCTTCGACTTCCTGGGCGGTGGCATCGGCGGCCGCGCCGGCGCCATCGAGATCTCCTACGACCCCATCGAGGGCGGGCTGGACGTCTTCGCGCGCGTCGCGACCGTGAACGCCGACGGGCCCGGCAAGGGCACGGCGATCCCCGCGCGAACGCGCGGGGAGGCCCGCACCCAGGCGACGTTCATCGGCCTCGCCGGTCTCGGGGGCGACGCAGGATTCCGCGTGAACGCCGGAGCCTTCAACCCGAACGACCGCGCGACCGTCGTCACGTTCCTCGTCCGCGACGCCGCCGGGAACGACCTCGGCTCGATCGAGCGCACTTGGGGCCCGCGCGAGTGGTTCCAGATCAATGACGTCCTCGCCGCCGCCGGCGCGCCCGCGGGAACCGCCGCGTCCATCCGCGTGGACGCGGGCCTGCCGCTCTTCCCCTTCGCGATCGCGATCGACAATCGTTCCGGCGACCCGACCTGGCTCGAGCCGGGCTGCTCCCCCGTCCGGTACTGACCCGGGAAATTCCAGGCGAAGGGCGCCTCGCAGGAGGCGCCCTTCTCGTAGACGGAACGGCGTCAACGCTGAATTTCTGCGTTCTTCTGCCGAATGGCAAGACGGCTGCGGGTGGAGTATCCGGCGCTAGAGAGAATGCAGGAATTCAGCGCTGACCCCAAGACTCCTCAGCGCTGACCCCAAGACTCCCCAGAAGATCGGCCCGGGACAGATGACGCGATGCCTTGCGTGCAGCGGGCACAATCCGCTAGACGTGCGGGGATGGCTGCCCTACCCCTCTTCTACAAGGGAGCGGGCCCCGGCACTCACTGGCACCTGAATGATGCGCGCCTCAGCGGATTTACCGCAGCTGCCACAAGCATCGCGAACCGTAACACCGTCATCCGTCATATCGCCGCCTATTCTCACCCTTCCCCATTGATCTCGGTATCTTCGTCTTTCGCTGTTGCTCGTCAGTATGCGCTTACTGGACCTGCTGGTATCGCCTCCGGCGCAGCACCCGGCTACGTATACGAGATCGATCTGACAGTCGCCAAGCAGAAGGTCATCGACCCCTTGTTTGTGATTGTCAAATCTTCTCTCTCTCACATACACACCGGTGATCAGGGCCTTATCGTAGCTCTTTCACAGGCTCTCGCTTTAGTACCGTGCTTGCACCCGGGCGGCAGGATGCTCACGCCGTCCGTACCGCCTGAACTGCGTGCTCTTGTCTCTGCGCTTCGCGATGGAGAGGTGCTGGCGCCTGTGATCCCCAGCGCCGTGTATAACTAACCGCCATTCCGTTCACTGATTTGGAGGTCTTGCCATGACTAAGATCGCTGGAATCAACATTAAAGTCGACCGCGACCATACGGTTACGGGAGCCTGGGAAGCGGATGGCCCTATCTACCTCGTCAAGTTTGAGTCAAAGGACGGGAAGGTATTTCGATCGAGATTTGATCTCCACAAGGAGATATTTATAGACCCATTCTCCGTAAAGGTGGGGCCGAACAAGATTAAGCAACTCGTTGAGTTCCTATCCAGTGGTTCGAGGATCTCGCCAAAAGGTACGCGGTCGAAGATCCAGCCCAGGTCCGCTGGGCCGAAGATTTCCCGCCAACCGATTGGACTGAAGATCTCGACAAAGAACAAGCCAGCGCGGGTTCGACAACCGTCCATTGGTAAGCACATCGGTTAGTCTCGTCATGATGCGGCGCCGCGGGCGCCCTCAGAATTGGGGTCAGGACAGAATTGGGGTCAGTGCTGCGATGGTGTATTACTCTCGCAGCGCCAGCGGCGCCGCAGGTTGCCAGCGAAACCCCAAAGCGCTGGTCCGCGCCGCCAGGGCCGAGCGATTGCCATCAGGTACCACACCATCGCAGCCCTGACCCCAACTCACCGCTGGATCGGTGAGCGAAGGCGCGGCCCGCTGTCGCCCCTGCCGTCCGCCGCTCAGAGATTGCGCGGCGGCGCCGTGGGGATCGGGCGCAGCGGCTTGAGCGTGACGAAGACGAGCGAGGGCTGAAGCCGGACCTGCGCCGCGCTCGAGGAACAGCCAACGAGGATGGCGAGGAGGCGAGCTCCCAGCGTGTAGACCCCGCTGTCGCTGACGAAGGGAGGGTTCGGCGCAGGGTTGTTCGGGTCGCTCGCGGTGGCGAAGCAGTCGCGGAAGCTCTGCGAGTCCGGGGTCAGGATCACCGTTGCGGTCTCGTAGCCGTCCTTCGAGATACGGATCTCCAGGTACCGGGCGCCCTTCGGCACGAGGATCGACCCGGGCGTCGTGATCTCCTGACCGTCCGCCAGGGCGGTCGCGGCCGTTGGCTCGCTGATGATCGGGATGGACTGCTGCGAGGAACTGCCCGACCCCGACGAGGCGCAGCCCGCTCCCGAAAGGACGACCGCCACGGCCGCGACCCAGGCCCGCTTCATCCGGACACTCATGCTAAGCGCTCGGGAACCTCGCGAGCGTGGTGCGTTCGAATCACACACTCGGGGGAAGAATTGGGGTCAGGGGAAGAATTGGGGTCAGGGGTCAGTGCTGCGATGGTGCATTACGCGCGCAGGGCGAGCGACGGGGTACTACACCACCGCAGCACTGACCCCATCACAATATTCGTGGCGCGGCGGACTCGGCCAGCTCGGCTTCGAGGAGAGAAACATATGGTGTCGGTCTTGTGCGTTGGTACAACGTGGAGGTGGTCCCGAACGGCTCCAGCGATCCAGGAATCGAGCCGGGCTCTGTAGCTTCATTGGAGCCGAATGTGCTACGCTTGCGGCATGAAGTACGTGAGCATTCGGGAGCTGAGGAACCGGCCGGGTCGGGTGTGGTCGGTGCTTTCGAAGGATGACGTCGTGCTGACGGCGAATGGGAAGCCGATGGGGGTCCTGCTCGGCGTTGACGAGACTCGCCTGGACGACACCGTGGCGGCGATCAGACGGGCGAGAGCGATTCTGGCGGTCTCGCGGATGCGGCGGAGAGCGGCGGAGACTGGCAAGGATCGCATGTCCATGGCCGAGATCAACCGCGAGATCGCGGCGGTCCGCCGGCGGCGGCGTCCGGCTTGAGGGTCGTCCTCGACACGAACATCCTGGTAGCGGGCCTCCTCAACCCGAGCGGGAATCCCGGGCGAGTCGTGGATCTCTTCCTGGCGGGAGAGATAACGCTCCTCGTGGACGATCGGATTCTGGCGGAGTATCGGGCCGTCCTCCCGCGCCCGAAGTTCGCATTGGAGGCGGAGGAGATCTCGAGCCTCCTCGACGCAGTCGAATCGGAAGCCTTTCGAGTGTCGGCCCATCCGCTCGACGTCGAGCTACCCGACCCGGCGGACGTTCCGTTTCTCGAAGTCGCCGTCACGGGCGAAGCGGACTCACTCGTCACGGGAAACGCCCGTCATTTCAGGCCGGCAGAGCTGCGGATTCGTGTCGAGTCTCCGACCGAATTTGTCGGGCGATGGAAGACCGAGAAAGGATGACCCCGGGCGAGCCGGCGGTCCCAGGCCGAGAAAGAAACTAGCTTTCGGACGCCCAGAGGAATGCTCCATCGGGAGCAGGTATTCGTTCAGTCTCCGGTTTTCTATGACCGCTCGCTCCCCGGCGAGGTCGCGGCCGACGACGGCGAACAGGCTTTTGATTTCCAGACGGATCGTGCGATCCGAGGGGCTCGAGCGCTCGTCGAGGCTCGTCGGCCAGTCCCGCGGTCCTGACGAAGATGCTCTTGAGCTCTCCGAAGATCGGAGACTTCGCGTCGGCCTGATAGAAGACCTGGTTGCCCCGGGTGTCGCGCCGGAGGATGCCGGCTGCCGCCAGTTTTTCGAGGTCTCCGGATATGGCGCCCTGGGCGACTCCGGTGAACCGGACGAGCTCCCGGACATAGAAGGACTCGTCCGGGTGGGCGAAGAGCCACCCGAGAAGCCGCCGGCGGGTCTTTCCAAAGAGCACCGCCGCGGGCCCGCCGACGTCGGGACTCTCCCCTATCGTACGCATTTCGAGGATTATTGTACTTGAAATACGTACGATATCCAGAGATGACGGGCGATCTTCGGTTGGAGGTCCGCGATGAAGGTCCTGACGGCGTAGCCAGGATGGCTCCGGCGTGCTCACGCGCCGTAGATTCTCTGTTGGGGATGCAAGGGGTAATTTGCTGATCAAGGGAGGCGGAAGAGTTTTGTGCCCTCGTAGGGCTGTTGGTTTTTGAGCATGGCCGAGATGCCGACGAGGAGTTTGCGCATAAGGGCGACCACGATCTGCATGGGTTCTTTGCCTCTAGCTCTGAGGTGATCGGCGAAGGCCTTCAGGTGGGGGCTATGGCGTCTGGCGCAGAGGGCGGGCATGAAGAGGGCGGATCGGAGGTACTTGTTGCCGGCCTTGGTGATGCGGGGTTTCTTTTCCACCGAGGTGCCGGAGGTCTGATGACGGGGATCCAGGCCGGCATGGGCGACCTTCTGGCGAGCGTCCATATCCTGGGGGAGGACGGCGAGCTCGCCGAGGATTCGGATGGCACTGTTGCGACCGATGCCCTTGGCGGTGAGCAGGAGATCGAAGTTTTTCTGCAGCTGCGGGGTGCTGGCGATGATTTTGAGCGCTTCCTTGGTCAAGCGTGTGAGGCTGCGTTGAAGCCGGGTGATGGTCTCTTGGATATCGCGGCGGACGATGGCCGAGGTTGTTCTTGAGGCTTTGGCGGCGTGGAGACGGTTTTTCTCCATGGTGGAGGCGTCGGTCAAGGTCCTGATTCGCCGGGAGATTCCTCTCAGCTCCAGCGCGGTCTGTTCGGGCCGCTGCCAGCGCGTAAAGGGCATCCGGGCGGCAAACTGCTCGAGCAGATCCCCGTCGATCTGGTCGCTCTTGTTGCGAGTCATCAGGGCCTCAGCAAATCGGCGTACTGCTCTCGGATTGGCAACCATCACCTCCACCCCGCCACACGCATCCAGGTCCATGGCCAGATCCAGCCCGTAGTTACCCGTTGACTCCAGGCACACCCGCACCAGGTGCCCGGGCCTTTGCAGATACCGGCACACCGCACCTCGCCCCCCTTCTGTGTTCGGGAACTTCTTGCGAGCCGGATCGCTCTGCCCTTCCCGACGAAGCGTCAACACCAACTCCTTGGATCCCACATCAATCCCGCACGTGTCCACCTTGAGCATCAAAACCTCCTTCGGCTACGATGCCCTCTCCGGCTCCCCGACCCTGTAACCGTCTCCTGCCGACCTTGCTAATTCAGGCTCAAAGGCCTCGGATTCTCTTCGGCATCGGAGAAGAGGGCGGGGGGCCGATCTACGTACAGGCTCAAAGGCCTCAGGGGCGGTCGGCCTCCCCGCCGGAGCGAGTCCCATAACCTGGTCCTGAACATACAAGGGGCGGGCCTTGCGCCCGCCCGCCTCCGGTGGCTCCGATCGGGTTCTCCGTCCGGGGGGTCGTGGTGAACCGCCTCGTGGTGAGCGGGTTGCCCGTCTCGACGATGCGGCGCAGTCAGCAGAGGCGGGCGGCCGCAAGGGCCGCCCCTACGGCGCGAAAAGCACGACCACGAGCTCGCTATTTCCGCGCGAGGTCTTCGAGCTCGCGGCCGTCGAGCGTGAACTTGACCCACTCCTTGGGCTGGCGGGCGCCGAAGCGTTCGTAGAAGCGGATCGCCCTTTCGTTCCAGTCGAGGACCACCCACTCAAGGCGCATTGCGCCGCGCGCGAGGGTTTCGCGCGCGAGGGCCGCCATCAGGGCCTCCCCGATGCCACGGCCCCGGGCCTCTTCGGAGATGACCAGGTCCTCCAGATACAGAAAAGGCCTTGCCCGGAAGCTGCCGAGCCCCTCGTAGAAGAGGGCGACGCCCTCGATCCTGCCGTCGAGCTCCGCGACCAGGGCCTCGAGCTTCTTCGAATCGAAGATCCAGGAGATCAATCGTTCGGCTTCGACGTCGTCGGGCGGAGGGAGCTTCTCGAACCGCGCCAGCTCCCTGTCGAGCTCGACGATGCGCGCGGCGTCTTCCCGCCGCGCGCTTCGAACGACCGGCTGTCGAGACTTCAACCGTTGCCTCCCAACCCCGGATCCGCCTAACGTTTGACGGCGGCGACCTTCGCGAAATCGACGACCTTGATCAGCTGCAGCGCCTCGTCCGCGGGGACATTGGCGCCCTGCCCCAGGACGAGCCGCGTCGGGAGGACGATGACGGTGACGAGCGTCGTCGGCCGGCCCGTCGAGCGGTCCGTCACGACGAACGTCTTATGACCGGAGACCTCCGTCTCGCGCGTCTCGACGCCGCCCGCCTTCTTCGCCTGCGCGACCGCCCCGCGAAGAGACGCGACGAGGTCCTTGCCGTTTTCGTAGTCCTGAACCGCGATGCGAAACTGCCTGGTCGAGCTCTGACTCTCGATGCGCTGGAAGAAGCGGGAGACCTCGACGTACGAGCCCATCTCGTTCTCGGCCTCTTCGGGCAGGCTCTCGATCGGTGCGGCCGCGTAGCCCGGCAGGGTGGCCGGCAATCCTTCCCGCAGAGTCAACGGCCAGGACGGCTTCTCCGGCGAGGCGGACAGGACGAGAGCGCACGAGAGCGACAGCAGCACGGCGGCCGGAGACCTCGCCGATCGAAACATCGGAAAACAGGATAACCCGAATCGGCACGATTCTTGAACCCTTGAAACAACGGCGGGCCATTGTGGTCCTGCCAGAGGGGAGAGCCATGAAACGCTGGATCGGTGCTGTGGCGGTCTTCGCGTTTCTCGGCACGGGAATCGCGCTCGGACAGGCGTCGTCGGTCGAAAGCACGACGAAGGAGAAGACCTCCGAGGGCACCATCAAGACGAAGACACTGACCGTGACGGGGACGGTGAAGGAATACGAGGCCGGGAAAGAGATCGAGGTGACCGGACCCAACGACAAGAAGTACACCTTCAAGCTCGACGAGAATGTCGCGCTGAAGGGACCGGTCGAGATCGGCGAACGGGTCAAGGTCAGCTATACGAAGTCCGACGGGGGCGACAAGGTCACGACGGTGGTCGCGTACCCGTCCGCGTCGAGCAAGAAGAAGACGAAGAAGACCACTGCCTGACTCTTTCTGGCGGCGGCGCGATCCCACGCATGGTGCGAGGGATCGTTCTTGAGCGCGGTGCCGCCGCCGTTTCGACGAAAAACCCCGCGCGGCAAAAGGAGGACTCCATGAAATGGCGCAGCTTTTCCCTGGCGTTGGCGATGGGCGCCGCCGCCACACTCCTGGTCGCCCAGGAGGTGACCACGAAACAGACGACGACCTTGAGCTCCGACAGCTCCCGGATCGTCACCATCACCGGTGAGGTGGTGAAGTACGAGCCGGGTCAGACCATCGTTCTCCGGCAGCCGGACAAGAAGGTCGTGACCTACACGCTCGGCCCGGGCGCCGTCCTTCCGGACGACATCCAGATCGGGCGCACGGTAACCGTGTCCACGGAGCCGTCGAGCAGCGGTTCAGGCCCCGCGGTCGTCACGAAGGTCACGACCACGAGCATGACGCCCGAAGGGCAGATGAAGACGACGACCGAAAGGACCGAGACGAGCCCGTCGGGTGACATGTCGAAGACGACGACCACCACGATCTCCGGAACGGTCTCGGCGTTCGAGCCGGGTCAGTTCATCACGATCGAAAGCCCCGACCATCAGACCGTCCGCTACACGATCACGCAGGATTCGCAGCTTCCGCAGGACCTGGCGGTCGGCAAGACGGTCACGGTCCGCACGACCACGGTCAACGGCGCGCCGGTCGCCAGGCAGGTGACCATCACGAAGACCACGACCACCACGCGCCAGTAGGAGCGTGCCCGTGGCCGACCCAATAAAAAAGGCGGTCCCGCGCGGGACCGCCTTCTTCTTCGAGAGAACGCCGACTACTTCTTCGGCCCCAGGATGGCGTCCTTCGCCTTCTTCGAGACGCGGAACTTCACGACGCGCTTGGCGGGAATCTTGATCTCCTCGCCCGTCGCCGGGTTGCGGCCCATCCGCGCCTTCCGATTCACGAGGACCAGCTTGCCGACCCCGGGGATCGTGAAGCTGTTCTTCGCTTCCTTGTAGGAGAGCGCCGTCAGGTCGTCGAGAAACTGCGTCGCCACGCGCTTGGTCTGCCCGGTGGATTTCGCCAGGTGATCCGCGATCTGAGACTTCGAAAGCGCCTTCCCGGAATCTTTTGCCATATGCATTACCCCTTCTTCTTTGGAATCGCCGTTTCCGGCGTCATTCAACTTGGCCCGCTATTCTATCCACCGCGCGGAGCGTCAAGCAAAAAAAAGAGTCCCGGCAAGTTTTTTTTTCGTGCCGCGGGTCGGCGCCGCGCCGAGCCCGCGGCGCCGCCGGGGCGGCTCTCGCGAGGATAAGATCCGTCCGCGATCGAGGAGGCAGAGTCGAGATGCCGGCGCATTCGCCTCGGAACCGGGTAGCGCCAGCGGCCCGGGGCTCGCGGATTCCGGCGGAACGGGCGGCGGAGAAGAGAGGGCTAAACCGCTATCGGAGCATTCGTTTAGCGGCCCTCCTCGCGCTCGCCGCGCTTTCCGCCGCCGCTTGCGGAGAACGGTCGGACCTCCGGATCGCCCGGCGGATCCTCGAGAACCACCGTCGGCGCGGCGGCATCAAGCCGCTTCCCGGAGCGCAGGTCATCCGGCTCAAGCTCTCGCCCCCGCCCGCAAGAGAGGGCGCCGAAGGAACCGAACGGATCGAATGGGACGGCGCGACCTACCGCGAGACGGTCTCCTCGGCGGGGTGCACGACCGTGCGCGGCATCCAGGCGGGCAAGGCCTACCTGAGCGATGAGGACGGCGTGACGCGCGTCACCTCCGAGCCGACGCTGTCCGAGCTCCTGACCCGCTCCTACTTCTGGCGCCGGGCCTACCTCTTCGATGATCTGGAGAACGCCAGGATCGCTCTCGGGCCGGCCGACGTGTCCACCGTCTCCGTCCAGTTGACTCCGCGGGGAGGTCATCCTCTCCTTCTGACCTTCTCCAACCGGGGAGAGCTCGTCGCGGCTCGGTCGCCGCGATTTCATCTCGAGTTCCTCGGCCCGCGGCGGTTCACCGACGCCTCGCGCCCGGGCGCGCCGGTCGAGGCGGAGATCTCCTCGATCACCCTCCCCTCGGACCAGATGGCGGACACGCAAGGCGGCGGATGGTCCGCCCGCTGGCAGGGCGCCTCCTCGGAAGCCGTTCTCGCCGTTTCGGGCGGCGCCCCGGGAGTGGATGCGAGCATCGGCGCGGTGCCGGTCCGGATCGCTCTCGACGCCGGCGCCGATGGACCCCTCCGCATTCGCGCCGCTCTCGCGCAGAGACTCGGAATCGTCCCGCGCCTGGACGCGCTCGGGCGGCGGCTGGGGCGCGCCGGGCCGCTCCGGATCGGAACGCTCTCCTTCCCGGCGCTGTGGGTGCAGGTGTCCGATGCGATTCCGGAGGGCGCCGACGCGCAGGCGGGCGGCGTATTTTTCCGCGAGACCATCGTCGAGATCGACCCGGCCGAGAAGCGCGTCCGGTTTCACGATCCCGCGCGCTGGACGCCCCCGGCCGGGTACTTCCGCGGCCTCCTCGACGACGACGGAGATCGCCCGGTGGCGCTCGTGCGTCAGGGCTCAGGAACGATGCGGTTGCGCGCGGGGACCGGCGCCGCGTCCGGATTGCTGCTGGCCCCCGAAGCCGCTCACCGGATGGGGCTCTCCGCTCCCGGCTCCGTGGCCGGAGAGCTGCGCTGGGGCACGGCTTCTTTTCCTCCGGCGCCCGCCGCCGTCCTTCCGGCGGCCTTCGATTCCGATTGGGGCGACGACGGCGGCCTCGGCTTCGATGTCCTGCTCCGCTTCCACGTGTTCTGGGACATGCCGCGGCGGTGGGCGTACTTGCGGCCGCTCGACGCGGCCGCGCCCTAGGTGGTAGGTGTTAGGTGGTAGGTGTTAGGGACGCGTTAATCGATCCAACGCGAAACTCGGTGATCCGGTGGAACCGAGGAGAGGCTCAGGTCCCTACCACCTTCCACCTTCCACCTACCACCTCTTAGCGACCGGGATCGTCGTGTCGCAGCCGGCGCACAGGACCTCGGGCCTCATCGCGGCGACTCCGGCTTCGAGGCAGAGCACGGCGGCGCAGTAGGGACACTCGACTTCCACGGTCTCGGAGCGCGGCGACTGCGTCTTGTCCGGCGCCCCGCGGCGAGCCATTCCGGCCCGGCGAGAAGGATGGAAACGCACGACATTCTCATCGCTCACCGCTGTTCCTCCTCTTGTAACGAGGACAAAGGATGCGGATCGGACGGTGAAGGCGGAGCCAGTGAGAGGCGGGGACCCGAACGGCGACTCTTCTGAAGAGCCAGGCCCGCGGCGCCGACGATGAAGAGAAGGGCTCCCGTCAGGAGCAGGCTCGCGGCCGCCGCGCGGACGGGTCTCGGGCCGTCGGCGATTCCGGGGCGGTCGGAGATGACGCCTCCCAGGAAGATGCAGATGACCGCCAGGAGCAGGAGACTCTTGGGGCGTCCGTTGGGAGCGGAGGGCTGCGACCAGACGAGTCTCATCGGGACGACTCTCGGAACGGTCGGACCCGGCAACCGGAGGGCCGGGCCAGCCTGGCGTTCGGAGTCAAGTCGTGCACGCCGACCTCCGAGCGTTCACGGAACGCGAAATCCTCGCGTCCGCTCTCCTGTCAACGCTGGAATTGTAAGCGACAGAGCCGGGAGAGGCAATTGATATCCTCGAAGCAATGACTCCTCCGACGAAGCTCGCGGCCGCGCTGCTTCTGCTGCCCGCGCTCGCCGGGGGTTTCGGGGGACCGCAGGGTCCCCCGACGAGTGCCGGTCCCCGCGGGTTCTTCGGAGACAACGCCGGCGCGGAGCGGAAATGGGAGCAACGCTACCGCTCGCTGCCGCAGGCGTCCGCGATCCACGAGTCGAACCGGATCCTCTCGGCCGAGCCGCACCACGTCGGGTCCCCCGCCGGCGAGAAGAACGCCCGGTGGATTCTCTCGAAGTTCCGGGAGTTCGGGCTCGACGCCTCGATCGAGACGTTCTATCCCCTCTTCTCGACCCCGAAGGAGCGCGTCCTGGAGATGACCGAGCCGACGTTCTTTCGCGCGTCTCTCGCGGAGACGCCGGTCGAGGGCGATCCCACTTCCTCGCAGACCGCGGAGCAGCTGCCCACCTACAACGTCTATTCGATCGACGGGGACGTGACCGCCCCGCTCGTGTATGTCAACTACGGAATCCCCGCCGACTACGAGAGGCTCGCCCGGCTCGGAATCGACCCGCGCGGCAAGATCGTCCTCGCGCGGTACGGACAGAGCTGGCGCGGCATCAAGCCGAAGGTGGCCGCCGAGCACGGGGCGGTCGCGTGCCTGATCTACTCCGATCCGCGCGACGACGGCTACTTCGAGGGGGACGTCTATCCGGCGGGGCCGTACCGGCCGCGGCAGGGCGTGCAGCGCGGGAGCGTCGCGGACGGGCCGCTCTACCCGGGGGATCCGCTGACACCGGGCGTGGGCGCGACGGAGCCGAAGGCGCGCTTCGACCTGAAGGACGCGAAGATCCTGACGAAGATCCCGGTCCTGCCGATCTCCTACGCGGACGCGCAGCCGCTGCTGGCGGCGCTCGCGGGGCCCGTCGCGCCGCGCGAATGGCGCGGCGCTCTTCCGCTCACATACCACGTCGGCCCGGGCCCGGCCCGCGTCCATCTCAAGCTCTCCTTCGACTGGAAGATCACCCCGGTGCGCGACGTCATCGCGAGGATCCCCGGATCGGCGTACCCCGACGAATGGGTGATCCGGGGAAATCACCACGACGCCTGGGTCAACGGGTCGAGCGATCCGGTCAGCGGCCTGTCGGCGCTGCTCGAAGAAGCGCGCGCTCTCGGGACTCTCGTCAAGGAAGGGTGGAGGCCCCGCCGCACGATCCTGCTCTGCGCCTGGGACGGGGAAGAGCCGGGGCTGCTGGGCTCGACCGAGTGGGCCGAGACGCACGCAGCGGAGCTCCGGAACAAGGCGGTCGCCTACATCAACAGCGATTCGTGCGGGCGGGGCTTCTTCAACGCCAGCGGATCGCATTCTCTCGAGACGCTCGTCAACGAAGCCGCCTCGGAGGTCGAGGACCCGGAGAAGAAGATCGCGATCCTCCGCCGGCTGCGGCTCCGGCGGATCGAGGAGGCCCGCAACGCGGAGGACCGGCGCGATGCCCGCGAGCGGGCGAACCTGCGCATCGGCGCGCTCGGGATCGGGGTCGGACTACACCACGTTCGTCGATCACCTGGGGATCGCCTCCCTGAACCTCGGCTTCGGCGGCGAGGGGGGCGGCGGCGTCTACCACTCGATCTACGACGATTTCGCCTGGTACTCGCGCTTCTCCGATACGGATTCCTCCTACGGACGCGCGCTGGCGTTGACGGCCGGGACGATCGTGATGCGGCTGGCCAACGCGGACGTGCTCCCGCTCGACTTCACCGGGATCTCGGACGCCGTCGCCCGCTACGTCAAGGAGATCCGGACCCTGGCGAAGGACCGGAAGGAATCGGTCGAGGAGCAGAACCGCCGGATCGACGAGGGAGTCCCCGAGGCCGTCGCCGACCCGAGACAGCCCTTCACGCCTCCCGCGAAGGAGCCGCCCGTTCCCGATTTCGACTTATCGCCTCTCGAGAAGGCGTCGGCGTCCCTCGCGGCGGCCGCGAAGGAGTACGAGTCGGGGTTCGCCTCCGGCGCGCGCATCCGACCGCGCGCGGATGGCGCGAGTCAACGCGCTCCTGCGCGGCGCCGAGCGGGCGCTCACGCGGGAGGAGGGCCTTCCCCGGCGCCCCTGGTTCAAGCACTACGTCTACGCGCCCGGCTTCTATACCGGCTACGAGGTCAAGACGCTCCCCGCCGTGCGCGAAGCGATCGAGGAGAAGCAGTACGCCGAAGTCGAGGGGAGCGTCCGTAAGACCGCCGAGGCCATCGAGACGCTCGCCGCGAGGGTCCGCGAAACCGCCGCCGTGTTTCGAGCCCCCTGACTCCTGTCATTCTGAGGAGCGACTCAAACACCTGTCATTCTGAGGAGCGAAGCGACGAAGAATCTGCTCGCTGATCGGGAGGAGCAGATCCTTCGCTTCGCTCAGGATGACAGGGGCTCAGGATGACAGGGGCTCAGGACCGACAGGGGCTCAGGACGGCAGGGGCTCAGGATGACAGGGATCTCTCCCCCGCATCGCCGCGTAGAAGTCGTTGGACTCGAATTTTCCGCGGGCGACGGCCACGGTGCCGTCGCAGCGGGCAGTGACCTCGCCGCGCCCGTCGAAGACCTCGGCGGCCGCGAAGGTCAGGTTCGTGCCCGCGCGCAGGAGCCGGGCCTCCACGACGATGCGGTCGCCGCGCGTGGGCCGCAGGAAAGTCATCGCGAGCGTGACGGTGGCCGAGCGGGTATCCGGGCGCGTCAGCCAGCCGACGGTGCCGATCGCCAGGTCGAAGAGTCCGGCCAGCACCGGACCGTTCACGGCGTCGGTTCCCATGCCGCCGCGGTGGTAGGGCATGACGGGATCGATGACCGCGCGCACGCGGTCGAGCCGGTCGAATTCGAGCCGCGCGCCGAGGTGCCGCATCGGCGGGGAGTCGTTCCAGACGTCCGCGAGCGCCTGGAGTGATTCGAGCGTCGCGTAGGCATCCGAGAAAGGCTTCTGCTCCTCGCTCACGCGCCGGAGCCTAACAGAGCGAAACGATCTGCTTCTTCAGCGTTCCCTTGAACGTGTAGACCGTGTCGCTCTGGCCTTTCTTCGTCCAGACGCCGTTCCCTCGACGGTCTCCCCCTTGACGGTTCCCTTCCATTTCATCGTCCCTTCCCTGGGGCTTGCGGCCTCCGCCTGGAATGTCGTCGAGACGTCGCTCACCGCGGCGGTGTAAGCCGTCTCGGTGAAACCGTAGGAGTCGCACATCGTCGAGCGGAACTTCCCGTCCTTGAAGACGAACGTGTCCTTGTCCCCCGTTGTCTTCCCCCTGGCCGTCATCGTGCCGACAAAGCTCTTGCCGTCGAGAGGTCCGCCCGCCGCGGCCGCATTCGAGACCGGCCAGCAAAGCAGGAGCGCCACCGCCAGACACAGCCCGACAGAATTCACGCTCTTTCGCATCTCACCCTTCCTTGTTGATCCCGGAGAGTATCTCCCGCTTCCAATTCGCGATTCATTTCAGCCCCTCCACCACGTACAGGCTCGACAGGACGCGGGCGTAGGTGTAGGCCCAGGAACGGCCGTCCGGAGTCACGAAACGGGATGGATTCGGACGACGCCCGCCAGATCCTCGGGCTCAGCTCCTTCCAGGGCTCCGTCCTTCCCGATTCGATATCGAGCCGGAGGACTCGTCCCGGCACGTCGCCGATGCGTAGAGGAAGAGGTGTCCGCCGTCTTGCGTCCATCGGATGAGCGTCAGTCCACGGAATTCCCCGGGAATTCTCCTGGCCTCTCCGCCGTCCACGGCGAGCAGCCGGATCTGGCCTGCCGAATCGCCGGCGGCGATGCGGCGGCCGTCCTGGGATATCGCCTGGTCTCCGACATTTCCCTCGAACCCGGCGGGCAGGGGCATCGGCCGTGCCGCTGCCGCGGCGACGTCGTAGATCGCCAGGCCCGGCCCGGCGTTTGGCTGGCGAAGCCTCAACAGAAGCCTTCGTCCGTCCGGAAACCAGTTTGCCTGGTCCGCGGGCGTCTCGATCTTTCGAACCTCACCGGCGCCGGTCGGTAGGAGAACGAGCGCGGCCTGTTCGGCGACGGGAGCCGCGACGACCCACTTGCCGTCGGGTGAGGGCTTGCTCCCCTCGAAGCCAAACCCTTCTCCCAGCCGCAGCGCGGACGAGCCATCGGTCTTGCGGAGGAAGAAGCGAGTCGCCGCGGTCCGAGAAGAGCACGGCGGCGCCATCGGGTGACAGGTCATTGAGAAAGCTGTGATCGAACCAGCCGAGCTCGCGTTCGGAGGCGACGGTTGTCACGCCGGCTCGCAGGCCGACCTGCCAATCCCAGCGCGCGACGAGCGCCCGTCCGCCCGGCCGATGTCGAGCAGCCGCAGGTCGCCCGGAACACGGGTCACCTCTCGCTGCCGGCCGGAGAGCGTGACGGCCAGGAGGCGGCTGGGGCTGTCGAACCTTTCCCTCGCCGTGAACCAGACCTCGCGCCCATCGGCGGACCAGGCCAGGCCGCCGGAGGGCAGGCTCCATCCCCTCGAGAGCACGCGGCGCCGGCCATCGGCGGCACGGATCGCCACGACGAAAGCCTCCAGGCCGACGTATTCGAAGAACGCGATCCACTCGCCGTCGGGTGAGACGCCGAGGCTGCCGAGGACTCCTTCTGTCTCGTAGAGAACCTTCCCGATCGGATACTCGAGCCGGTCCTTCCCCTTGACGCCGCGCGCCACGGTGAGCTGTCCCCCGTCGGGCGACCAGTCGGCGCCGTGAACATCTTCGAGCAGGTCGCGGGCGCTGCTGCTGCCATCGAGCGCCACGCGGGCGAGAGTGCCGGTTGCAGGAGAAAAGACGAAGCGGGGATCGCGCAGGAAGGCCAGCTCTCCCTGTTCTGGAGACCCCGAGGATCTTGCCGGGAGGCAGATCAAGCGCCCGGGTCTCGGCCGTCCCGGCCCGCGTGGCGAAGAGACGCACCGGCTCCCCTTCCCAGGCGGCGCTGTAGACGGCCGTCTGCCCGTCGGGAGCGAAACGGCCCGACCAGATCATGCCGCGGCGGAAAGAGATCTGCGTCCAGGAGGGCGGCTGCGCCCGGGCTCGGGTCTGACCAGAGGCGCGAGCAGGATCCCGGCGACGAGGGCGACCGCGGCCGCTACCCCCGCGAGGAGAGCGGTCCGCTTGCCGGAGGAACGGCGCGGCGCGAAGCTCGCGGCCGCGGTTTCGCTCGAAACAACGGCCTCCGAGATCCGGTCGCGCAGCATGATCGGATCCCGCGCAAGGTCGCGCGTCGACACGTAGCGCTCTGAGGGATCCTTGGCGAGGCACCGCTCGACGATCCAGCGTGCCGCCGTTGGCAACATCGGCGCAACCGACGCCAGCGGCTCGGGCTCCTGCCGAATGATGGCCGCCATCAGCTCCGGCCGCGTCCCCCCGGCGAAGGGCTTCCTGCCAGTCGCCATCTCGTAGAGGATCGACCCGAGCGAGAACTGGTCCGACCGGAAGTCGACCGTCCCGCCCGCCGCCTGCTCCGGCGACATGTAGGCGACCGTCCCCATCACGACGCCGGGCTCGGTGCGGGCCGAGACCGTCAGCGCCCGTGTCGCTTCGCCGGATTCCTCCGGCGGACCGGTCAGCTTCGCGAGGCCGAAGTCGAGGATCTTGACGAAGCCGTCCCTGGTGAGCATCAGGTTCTCGGGCTTCAGGTCCCGGTGCACGATGCCCGACCGTGCGCCCGCGCGAGCCCCTCCGCCGTCTGAGCGGCGATGGCGAGGAGTTGCCGGATTGGCGGGGGCCCGTCTGCCAGCAGATCGCGGAGTGTCGTTCCCTCGACGAACTCCATCGCGATGTAGGAGAGCGCTCGCCGTCGCGCCCGATGTCGTGAATCGTCACGATGTTCGGATGGTTCAGGCGGAGGCCGACCGCGCCTCCTTCTCGAAACGATGGAGCCGCTCCGGTGTCGGACGGAGACCTCGGCCGGCAGAACCTTGATCGCGACGTCGCGCCCAGGCGCGTATCGCGCGCGCGATAGACCTCTCCCATTCCGCCCGCCCCGAGCGCGCCAGGATGTAGGGGCCGAGCTTCGAGCCGGCCCAAGGTGGCTTCGCCTCCCGAAAATCCATTCTGGCGTCGCGAATTCAGTCTGAAGTCGTGACTGCGGCTGGAGGGCGGTAGCCTTCCGCCATGAGTGGCTCCGCGGGCTCGTTTCCGCCGGGCTTTCGCTCTGGCGGCGGCCTTCCAGCAGGCGCAAACGACGCCCGAACGGCCGGGGAGCTACCGCGAGGAAGCCCGCGTCGAGCGGGTCGTCGTGGACGCGTACGTGACGGACCGGTACGGCGATCCGATCCCCGGGCTCGGTCCCGCCGACTTCCGGGTGCGCGTGGATGGGAAAACCGTCGACCTCGAGTCGGCCGATTGGATCCCCGCCGATCTCCCGGAACTGCCGGTCGGGGACGCGCTCTCCGCCGCGCCGGATGGCAGGCCGATCGCGATCGCGGCGCCCGGCCGCCTGATCGTCTTCTTCTTCCAGACGGATTTCGAAACGTCGCGCCTGCTCGGCCTGTGCGCATGGGCCTTCAGGCGCGCCGATTCCTGGAGAGTCTCCTTCCCACCGACCGCGTCGCGGTCGTCTCGTACGACTCTCACCTGAAGCTGCGCCAGGACTTCACCAGCGACCACCGGAAGATCCGGGAGGCCCTGTACCATGCCATCCGGACGGGCGAGCCGGCGCCGATCGAGACGGCGGACTTCCCTCGATCGCCGAGCACTTCGACTTCACCGCCGCCAGGGACGCCGCGACGCCGGAGCGCGGGCTCTTCGTGCTGGCGCGCGCGCTCGCTCCGATCCCCGGGGGAAAGACGATGCTCTTCTTCGGATGGGGCCTGTCGACCATCGGAGGGATCGGCGGACCGAACCTCGGCGGAAAGCCGCGACATCGGCAATGCCTTGCGCGCTCTCGCCGCGGCCCGCACCAACATCTTCACGCTGGACGTGACGGATGCC
This sequence comes from uncultured Acidobacteriota bacterium, assembly GCA_963782815.1. Lineage (GTDB taxonomy): Bacteria > Acidobacteriota > Thermoanaerobaculia > UBA5066 > Gp7-AA6 > JAWOLE01. The sequence goes on from CAWALG010000019.1 coordinate 49,146, forward strand.
GACTATCACTCTCTCGAGGTTTACCTCCAGAACCTGTCCGACCTGACCGGCGGCACCTATCAGAAGACGCACCTCTTCCCGAATCTCGCCATGGACCGCGTGCGCCGCGCGATCTCGGGCCGCTACGTCCTCGTCTTCAAAAAGCCCGAGGGCCCCCGCGGCGTGCACACGATCGAAGTCAAGCTCGCCGTCCTCAAAGGCGAAGTCAACGCCCGCCAGTACTACGACGACTAGATACGTGTCGGAGCCTCTCGTTCTGGGATTCTTGTAGGGGAGGGGCTCGCCCCTCCCGCCCCTTTCCATCAAGCCACTTCGTCGAGACCGCCGCACGCCCGACGCGAGACGATCTGGACGATCACCTCGCCGACGACACTGATTGACGACGACGAGAGGCGGGAGGCGCAAGCGCCTCCCCTACGGCACGAGCGCAACTGGGGCCAGGTCTCGAATCAGGGCCGGGCGATGAGTCCGCCGTAGCCTCGGACCGAGTCGAAGCGCGGTTCCTGGCTGCGCACGCGCGCGACGCCGGCGTAGAGCGATAGCGGGCCGGCGAGGTTGCGCGGGGATCAGACGTTCCAGGCGCAGCTCGACTCCCTCCAGGCGAATCCAGTCCGGTTTCTCCGCTCCGGTGTTCCAGGCGCGCATCCGCTCGGCGTAGAGAACGAGCGGGCGAGCCGGTGGGAGAGAGCTCCGCGCGGTAGGCCTCGAAGCGTTCGCCCAGCTGGACCGCCGCGGGCAGCGCGGGGCTGTCGATGCGGTTTCGGTCGAGGCCGGGGGGCAGGATCGCGGACGGCGCGCCGCCGAGCGCGAAGAGATCGAAGCGCGTGGGCGAGCCGCCCGTGTCGCCGGCGCTCGCGCGCGAAAGCGAGGGTCGCGACGGAGGTGATTCCGGAGAGCCGGGCTCCGGCGATCACCTGGCTCCACGACGCTCCGGCCGTCCTTCCGAAGGAGCCCGCCAGGTCGAAGTCGAGCGCGACGCCCGATTCTCCGCGCGTTCGCCGGAAGTTCGCGCGAGCCAGGACCGATCCCAGCGCGCGGTCGAAGTCCGCCTGCTTGTCCTGGGGATCGACCCGCGTCCACCCTCCGCCCGCTTCCAACCGCACGCCGCCCCAGGAGAACGGCCTTCCCCAGGAGGCCGTGGCGAAGCCTCCGACCCTCTCCTCGTCCAGCTCGGGGCGCGGCACGAGGTGCTGGCTCCCCGGCTTCTCCAGCGCGGAGAAGATCTGCAGCCGCAGCTCCGCGGGAAGCCCGAGCCACGCGCCCGCGATCGAGCCTCCGCGAGGGCCGGCGGCATTTCCGGCCGCGCCGAGCGCCTCCCAGCGAAGCCTTCCGACGACGTCGGAGCCTTCGATTCCGAGCTGGAAGGAGTTTCCGTCCGGTCCCGCCGTGAATCCCGAGGCGAGGCGCAGGACCTGGGTCTGGAGGGCGCTGTAGGGCCGGGGAGATCCGACCGGCGCGAGGTGAAGGGAGGCTGGCGGCAGGATCGGCGACCCCGTTCTCGCCGGATCGGGCTCGGATGCCGCCAGAGGCTTCGCGGGCAGCGAAAGGCGGCGCAGGTCGACTCCCCTGGCCGTCAGCTCGAGGAAGAAAAGGGACTTGCCGTCGGGCGAGGAGGCCGGCGAGAAGGCGCCGCCGGTGACCCGCGTCAGCGTCGCGCCCTCCGTCGCCGCGTTGACGCCGACAGAGACGATGTTCCAGATCCCCGAGGCATCGGTCGCGACGAAGATCCTCGATCCGTCGGCGCTCCAGGCCGGTGGACCCACCGGAAACCCCGGCGCGGCGGCCTCGCGGATCTCTCCGCGCTCCGAGACAAGAACCAGGCGCCACCGCCCCTCCCGGTGCAGCAGGGCCGCGACGGTCCGCCCGTCCGGGGAAACGCGGGGATGGTTCCACACGGGCCAGCGATCGGGATCCGGCGGCGTCTCGGACATCGGTTCCACGGTTCCCGCCGCGAGGTCCACGCGCACGAGATCCGTGATGCCGTAGCGGCTGCGGACTCCCGCGGCCCAGGTCCCGTCCGGCGCGGGGTCGGCGCCGACGATGTCCGCCGCGCGGGTCACGCGAGAGACGCGGCCGGTCTCGGGCTCCCACAGGGAGAGGTCCCATCGGAGCACACCCTGCGCGTCGGGAGCGCGCCGCGCGAAGAGGACGCGCTTGCCGTCCGGCATCCAGCGCGGGTTCTGCGCCGAGAACCCGTTGGACGCGCGGCAGCCGCCATTTCGGCTCGCGTGGGCGGCGGCACGACGACCTTGTCCGGGACCTCGTTCACGTCCTTGAGAAGCTCCTCCTCGCGCTTCGCGCGGCGCTCCTCCGGCCCGGCGCTCCTCGTCGGTCTCCTCCACCGTCCAGACCGCGAGGAAGCTCTCCTGGCGCCGGGGGTCGCGGCGCGCGAGGATCCGCGAGCCGTCCGGGCTGACTTGCGGCGAAACGGTCCCCCCCTCGAGGCGCTGCCACAGGTCTCCCTCTGAAAGACCTGCCCCCTCGAGCCGCTTCTCCTCCTCGATCGCGCTCGCCGTGACCTCCGCGCGGAATCGGTCGTACAGGTCCGCCGGCGACCGTCCGAAGACCGCCCGGAACGCCGTCCCGAAGCTCCCGCCGCGGCGCGACGCCATCCGCTTCCAGAGTTTCTGGAGAGAGCCCTTCCCCTCGCGCGCCTCGAGCCACTCCAGGTACGCCGAGCCGACGAGATAGGCCATCGAGCCGCCGAGCCACCCGACGTCGAAGAGAGAGAGCCGTACGACGGGAGCTTCCCCTCGACCGCGAACCGGCGCAGCACCATCGCCCGGTAGCTCGAGCGGGGCCGGCCCGAGCCGGTCAGCGCGCCCTCGACGAGCGTCGCGTACCCTTCCGCGAGCCAGCGCGGAGAGTTCAAGAGCACCGGGCCGATCGGGAGCGGGAGGAGCTCTCGACAGGAAGCCCGGCTGGTTGCGCGGACGCGTCAGGTGGACGATGTGCGCCATCTCGTGCGTCACGACGAGCTCCATCCAGTCCCCGTATTCGCCGATGTCCGACTCCGCCTCGGGCGGCGACGTCCAGAGGACGATCACGGGCCGGTCGAGGAAGGGGTAGGCGATGCCGTTCGCGACGGCGGCCGGGTCTTCGATCATCACGTCGATCGGCTTCTCCGGCCGGTAGCCCACGAAGTCCGTCACGCGCTCATGGATGCCCTCGATGGCCGAGGCCGCGTGCAGCGGCCCACGCCTCGAAGGGCGCCGGAAAGTGGACCCGGAAATGCGGCGTCTCGATCGTCATCCAGGCGCCGAGGCGGGCTGCGCGGACAGGGCGCTCGCGCGGAGCAGGACGCCTCCAACCACGACGCCGAGCCGCCTCATCGGCGGGGAGGCTAGCATCCTTCGAGAGGAGTAAACTGAATTCAACCCGCTCGAACTGGAGGACAGTGCGACGCTTTCGACTGGCCGCCCTCGGGCTTCTCCTCGTCTCCGGCCCGGCTCGGCGGCAAAGGCAAGGACTGTCTCGAAGTCTCCGCCGTCCAGGACAACGATGTCAGCAGCCCCCCGGGATCCGGGTCACGATCACCGGCCGGAACCACTGCTCCGAGGATGTGGACGGCAGCAAATGGCGGTTCAAGGTCATGGCCCTGGGCTCGGGTGGCGCCGAGATCGCGACGCAGGCGGGCCGCTTCGACGGAACGGTCGCATCGCGCGGCCAGGTGGAGACGAAAGTCTTCGCCTGCGGTGTGACCCGGATCGGGTCCGGTCCATCAAGGTCCAAGTCCGTCGACTGAACCCCCGGAGATGGCGCGAAAACGAACGTCCGGCCGCTCCGGGTCTTCCTCTCAACGGCGCTTCCTTCGCGTCGCGGCTCGGGGCCGCCGAGCTGCTCCCTCCCGACGCCGACGTCCAGGCGATCCTCAAGGAGCGCGTGGATTCCGGGCGCAGCTCCGGGATCGTGGTCGGGCTCCTGGAAGGGACCGCCCGCCGCGTCGTCGCCTATGGAAACGTCCGGGCCGGCGGACAAGCCGCTCGACGGGGACAGCGTCTTCGAGATCGGCTCCGCCACCAAGGTCTTCACCGCCGCGCTCCTCGCCGACATGGTCCGGCGCGGCGAGGTGAAGCTCGACGATCCGGTGTCGAAGTACCTTCCCGAGACCGTTCGAATGCCCGCGCGGAACGGCAAAGCAGATCACGCTGCTCGATCTCGCGACACAGACGTCCGGCCTGCCGCGGCTGCCCGGCAACCTGGCCCCGAAGGACCCGCGGAATCCCTACGCGGACTATTCGGTCGAGCAGATGTACGACTTCCTCTCTCACTACGAGCTGACGCGCGACATCGGCGAGAAATACGAATACTCGAATCTCGGAGTGGGACTGCTCGGGCACGCTCTCGCCCGGAGGGCCGGCATGAGCTACGAGGAGCTCCTGAAGAAAGCGGATTCTCGAGCCCGCTCGGCATGAAAGACTCGGCGATCACGATGACGGCGGCCGATGCGGGCGCGCCTGGCGCCCGGCCACGACGCCGGCGGCGCCGCTGCTGCGAACTGGGACCTTCCGACGCTCGCCGGCGCCGGCGCTCTGCGCTCCACGGCCAACGACATGCTGAAGTTCCTGGCGGCGAACCTCGACGCGGGCGACGGTCCCCTGCCGGCGGCGCTCCGGGAGACGCACCGCGTCCGCCACGCCACGGACAACCCCGACCTGGACATCGGCCTCGCCTGGCACGTCTTTCATCGCTTCGGCGCGGACCTCGTCTGGCACAACGGGGAGACGGGCGGCTACCACTCCTGGATCGGCTTCGTCGAGAGCAGGAAGATCGGCGCGGTCGTGCTGTCGAACTCGGCGACGAGCATCGACGACATCGGCCTTCACCTGCTGGAGAACCGCTTTCCACTGGCGCAGCCGCCGAAACAGCGGCGGGAGGTGACGCTCGACGCGAAGCTGCTCGAGACTTACGTCGGCGAGTACCAGCTCGCGCCGACCTTCTCGATCACGGTGACGCGCGAGGGCAGCGCTCTCTTCGTCCAGGCGACCGGGCAGTCGAAGTCCCGGTCTACGCCGAGTCGGAGACCGAGTTCTTCCTGAAGGCCGTGGACGCGCAGATCACGTTCGTAAGGAGGACGGCCGCGTGTCCAGGCTCATCCTGCACCAGAACGGCCGCGACACGCCGGGAACGAAGGTCAAGTAGGGCCGTCCGGGAGACGTCGGTCCCTGGCTAAAAACCTCGTCGAGCGGGAATCGACGAAGCCCGGGGAGAAGCGGAGAGCGCAGCGACTTCTCCCTGCCGGAAGAGGCTCTGCTTGTCGGAAGCCCTCACCGGAGTTGATCAAGACGGTGACCGTCTTCGCGTCCGGATCGGCGATCCACATCTCCTTGACCCCGAAGCGCGCGTAGATCTTGGTCTTGAGGTCGGTATCCCGATCCGCCGTGGCAGGCGAGAGCACCTCGACGACGAGGTCCGGCGGACCGGAGATGTACTTCTCTCCGATGATCGCGCGTCCGGTCCGCGGCCACGAAAGAGAATGTCGGGCTGGAGGATGTCGGTCTTCGACAAGTACGACGTCGCAAGGCGCAACAAGCACCTCTCCCGAGGCGCTTCTCGCGGGCGTGTGATGCAAGAACGAAGGTCGAGATTCAGCGAAACGCGCTGATGGTAAGGCGTCGGCGCAGGCGTCATGAAGAGATCTCCATCCAGGATCTCGTAGCGGCGGTCCTCGGGCAGGAGGAGGTAATCCTCGTAAGTGAAACGGAGGGAAGGGGCGACGGCCATGGCGCTCCGATTATAGAGCTTCCGCTGACCCCGAGCCCCGGCGCGCCGGTCGTCCGCATCACTCCGTCCTCGAGGACGAACCCTCCCGAAACGACGTCGCGGGCGAGGTCGAGCGAGCCGTCGAGGTCGAGGTAGCGCGTGGCGGGACGAGGAGAAGGCCGCGTGGAGGGCGGCGGCGATCGAGATGCGGCTCTCGTCCATGCACCCCCACATCAGGCGGATCCCGGCGGATTCCGCGACCGCGGCGATGCGCCGGGCGGGCGCGATGCCGCCGCACTTCATCAGCTTGATGTTGAAGATCCCGCAGGCGCGGGGCGGGGCGGCGAGCGCTCCGCGCGTCTTCCTCGGTCAGGAGCGACTCGTCGGCGGCGATCCGCTCGCGGATCTCCTCCGGCAGCGCGCGCATGGCCTCGACCTCGGCGGCCGGCAGCGGCTGCTCGAGGAACTCGAGCTCGAGAGGGACCGTCTGCGCGGAAGAAGCGAAGAGTCTCCTCGACCGTGTAACCCTGATTGCCGTCGGCGCGGATCGCGATCCGGGGCCCACGCTCTCGCGCAGGCGGGCGAGCCGCTCGAGGTCCTGCTCGAGGTCGAGCCCGATCTTGACCTTCAGGATCCGGAAACCGCGCTCAACGTACTCCGCGGCCTCGGCGAGCGTTTCCGCGAGCGGCTTGATCCCGATGGTGATCGAGGTGGGCAGCGCGTCGTGCGCGCGCCCGAGCATCTCCACCAGCGGCACGCCCCTCTCCGCGCCGCGAGGTCGTAGAGCGCCATGTCCACCGCCGCCCGCGCGGCCGGCGCCGGCGGCATCCGGCCGCGATCTCCCGGAGCACCGGCTCCGGATCGGAGACCTCGCGGCCGACCAGCCACTCGAGGCGTTCCGCGCGAGCGCCGAGCGGCAGTGCTCCATCGTTTCTCCGGTCACCTTCGGCTCGGGGGACGCGGCGCCGAGACCGACGAGGCCCGAGTCGGTCTCGAGGCGCACGATCGCGTTCTCGACCGACTCGATCCGGCGGAAAGCGATCGTGTAGGGGCGGGTCAGGCCGAGCGCCTCGACGCGGCTCGTCGGCCGAGACGATCCTCACGCCGGATTCCTCGCGCAGGATAGTCGCGGACGATAGGGACGAGCGAGTCCACGCCCTCCTCGAGAGGAAGGGCGGCCGGGATCTCGAGCCGGCGCTCGAGATCGCGCCGCGCCCCCGGAGCTCCTCCTCCGTCAGGGACTCGCCGTTCAAGGCCAGGGCCAGCGTACGCGCGCCGAGCAGGCGGAGGAGCTCGATCTCCTCTTCGATCGGCGGGATCCGGCACCCTGCTCCTCGTGCCCCTCGAAGAAGACGCGGCCCGGCGCGTGCTGCAGGATGACGCCGCGCGCGGCGCCGGAGAGGACGAGCTCCGAGCCGCAGGGGCCCGACGGGTTGCGCAGCGCGGACTGCCCTCGAGGAAGATGACCTCCGGGGCGAGCTCGCGCGCGCAGGAGAGGATCGCGTGCTCGAGCTCCCCCGTCACGAAATCGTTCGGCAGCGCGTCGAGGACGATGCCGAAGGGCGCCCCCTGCAGCCATCCCGTCTGCCCGGTCGCGATCCACTCGGCGGCGAGGCCGCCGCCGCCGGCACGCCTCGACCAGGAGCTTCGTCGTCGTGCGCTTGCCGAGCGCGCAGTCGGTCCCGATCACCGCGATGCGCGGCGTCGCGAGCTTCAGGATCTCTCCCGTCCAGAAGTGCAGATCGCTGCGGGGCTTCGACCTTCCGGACGTCGGTGATCGTCAGCGCCGTTCTTCTCCGCGAGGCGCGCGAGCTCCGCGATCGTCGGACGCGAACTCGTGCAGGCCGTTGACGACCGACATGCCCTTCTCGATCGCCTCGCGGAGCGACGCCCTAATCTCCGGCGTCATCCGCCCTCCGTGCGTCGCGACGCCCACGATCGCGTAATCAGGCTTCGGGGCGGCGCCCGCGAGCGCCTCGTCGATCGAGGCGACGATCGGGATGCCGCGGCGGATCCCGTCCAGCACCTCTCCCGCGTCCCGCCCCGCCGTCGGCGGGTCCACGACCGCCAGGATCCGGTACCGGTCGGTTCCGCGCACGAGCCCGTGGGCGGTCTTGCCGTTGACCGTCGCGTAACGGCCGTCGCAGAGAACGATCGCCGTGCCATCCACGGCGCGCATTATCCCGCGGGGCGGCTGCTTGGACCGAAACCCGGATCTAGTGGGACTTCTTCGGCCGCCGCCCCTGGCCGTTCTCCTTACCCCTGTTGTTCAGCCAGTCGTCGAGCTCCGTCTGGAACGCGTAGACCAAGTCGCCTTTTTCGTGGACGTGACGGCGGACCGGCAGCCCTTCCTCCTTCTCCCAGCGCCTAACGCTCCGCACGCTCGCACTGCAGTAGGCGGCGATCTCTTTCAGGCATCGAGCCGGCCACTCGGGACCGGCGCCATCCTCGCTTCCTTCATCCACCAGGCGTCGGGCTCCTCCATATCCGTAAACCAGGTCACCTCCACGGTGGACATCGTGGTGAACCGGAAGACCTTCCTCCTTCTCCCAGCGCCTGGCGCTGCGGACGCTGCGCCACAGGTATGCGGCGATCTCCTCCCAGGAATCCAGGCGCGCGTAAGGACCCGCCTCGGAGGTGCCGCCCTTGGGCTCGCCGTCACGGCAAGAACGGTTGATCGCCTGACTTCATGACCGCTCGTCCTCGCTACAACCCCTAAATTAGGGTCCTCCGCCCGGCTGTCAATGGGGTCCCCTCAGTCTCCAGGCAGAGAACGCTCTCATTCGCCATGAGCACTTCCCTCCAGACGATCGGCCGAGGGATCGATGGGGGCGATTTCTTACCACAGGACAACTCCGTCTGTCGCCGCCGTACAGACGATGGCTGGCTGTTCATCTCAGGATCCGGCCTCCGCACCGATATAGGTGCCACAGCTAAGTCCCGCAAGGCAGATTGTCCAGCAACCCTCATTCCGGCTCGGACTCCTGCCAAAAGCGGCCAATCCACTGTGGCCACCTTTGTTCCTTGACTCGGCAACTCCAAGGGCTCCATACAAGAGAGGCCTCGGCAAGAGGCCACGCCTCAAGAGCAGGAGGGGACTGCGCACCGGGCCGGAGATCGGACCGCTACAAACACTTCCATCTCTGGATTCCATGGAACAGGAAAGGTCGCGAGAATGAAATCCAGCAAACGGACGCTCCTGACAATCGCCGGGCGTGCTCGGTGCCCTCGTCATGATGGTCAGGGCCCTCGAGCTCGATACGTCGAAATGGCTCCACGGTGGCGGATCTGGATCGCTCGCGCGGGCATCCGCCTCTAGCGGCGGTCGAGGTTCCGCCGCCGGCATCCGGGCCACAGCCCGCGAAGCCCGTCCCAGGCGGATCTCCTCTGCAGGAACCGACCGGTACGTCTCGAGGAGCAGGGAGTGACACCGGCAACTGCAGCAGCCCAGGCAGCCCATGCCTGACGATCACCTACGCGATCTCTCAATCCGTGGCGGGCGATGCGATCCACGTCGCCGCCGGAACCTACGCCGTGGCCAACGCGAACATCAACAAATCCCTGACATTTTTGGGAGAGCAGGCGGGCGTGGACGCGAGGGACGGTCGCCCCGCAGCGTCGGAGTCCATCATCGCGGGATCAGGATTTCGGACCTTCCACCTCAGCGCTGCCGACATCACGTTCGATGGGTTCAAGTTCGCGAACCTGCAGGGCCGAGAACTCGATTCGACCGTCGATGCCGACAACTTCACGATGCGCAACTGCATCCTGGAGGGCAGCAGCATAGACCCGGGGTACAACACCGGGGCCATTCAGTTCGGCGGAGGGTTGAGCCTGCACGCGAACGGCTTGCTGTTCGAGCAGAACCTCGTCACGGCGGACAACGGCGAGCTCTTTTACATGGGTCATGCCATGGATGACGGTGCGATCCAGAACAACACATTCCATGGCGACACCGCGTCGTTCGGTCCGTTCGGCGACCGCACCGGCTGGTTAATCGAAGGCAACGAGTTCAACGGAGACGTCCCCGGCCACGGGCCATACTGGGGTTACGGGTTCAACGCCAACCTGGGCGACGTCATCATCCACAACAACTATGTCCACCAGATGTTCGTCGGTATCGGCCAGATCTCGGTAGTGGCAGGGTCGATCACCGGCGACACGTTCGACGACAATTACGCCGCCGCGTTTCAGCTCTGGGGCGGTGAAACTCGTTCGGTAGTCTCGACGAACGTGCTGATCGCGCACAATAGGATCAATTACAACGGGGCCGCCTGCACCGGCTTTGCCGATGCATCCATAGGGAACAGACTTCGTGTCGGGCTCGACGCGTCGACGATTCATCTCCACTCCAATAGCTTCGTTGACCTGGGAGTGGGCACGTGCCTCCAGGCGTGGGCGATCCGGCAGAACGGCGCTGGGACCACCGCCGATGACGAGCTGAACTGGTGGAACACGCCGGGCCCTGCGGCGAACATCGAAGTGAAGTTTGACTATTTGTTGACAGTGGACAGCCAACCTGAGGGCCCGGTGGACTTCACGCCGTGGATCTCCGCCTACACTGACGATCCCGCGCACGCCGGCCAGCTTGGCTTCTGGCCGCTCGTCACCGCCGTGACCTCGATCGACAGCGACACGCCGGACCCGAGCCCCGTCAACTCACCGTACACCGTGTCGGGCACAGTCGAGGTCACGGGCCTCGGCGGCGTCACCACCAACTTCCAGGCCCTGCCCGGCGAGGTCGTGGTCCCCACGACGCCGCCCGATAACTGCACCGACACGTCGCTCACCGATCTCTGGCACGCTCAACAAGTACGCGTTCTCGTGCGACGTGACCTCGACGACGGTCGGGGCGAAGACGCTGACCGCCACCTACACCGACACGAGTGTTGATCCGTTCTACAACACGTCCAACGGCACCGCAGCGCACAACGGTCTTACCCCGACCAACACCCCGACGAATACGCCCACGAATACGCCTACCCCAACGCCGACCCCGACGCCCAGCGATTGGTACGTCGACGCGGCCACGGGCAACGACCGGCGAATGACTGTCTGTCTCCGGGAACGGCGTGCCTTTGACGATTGGATACGCCACCGGAAGCTGCCTTCAAGGCCTCGGCCGGCAACCGGGTCCACGTCGCAGCCGGTCTCTACAACAGCAAGTCAATATCAACAAACAACCTGACAGTTGCTTGGCGCGGAATGTGGGCGTCGACGCACGGGGGTGCTCGCGGGCCGGAGTCCATCATCGACAACGTTTGCGGACCGGTCCAGATCCAGGCCGACAATGTGACCCTGGACGGCTTCACGGTCCGGGCTCCATCATGAGCGATCCGGTGTTTTCTACGCGGGCATCTGGACCAACCCTGGCTTCTCGGGCACGCAGGAGGCCCACCAGATCCTCAATAACATCGTCCGGAACAACATCAGCGGCATCGAGCTGGACAACACCGGCACGTACCAGACCAAGGTGCAATTCAACTTGATCCAGAACAACAACAATTCCGGGGCCCAGGTCCGGGAATGGCATCCAGACGAATTTCGGGCTTAACAATGCGTTTGATCGACAGCAACAAGTTCAGCGGGCACGAATAGCTCGGTCCTCGTCGCAAGCGGCGGCGACGATCAGCAGATCACTGTCTCCAATAACGAGCTTGTCGGCGGAACGCCGGAGCGGATCATCTTCGGGAGCGTCGATAACAGCGCAATTACCGGCAAACTGGAATCGGGACGACGAGTTCCGGCACGGTCCGCCTCTTCGGCGGCAACAACAACATCGCGATCAACGGCAACGTCCTGAGCGGCGGGAACCGCGGCATCCGCGTTGACGATCTGGTTTCGGGCCGAACACGGGTGTCACAGCCCATCTGAACTGCATTTCGGCAAATGCGATCGCTGGGCTGGAGGTAGCGACAGGGAGTTACTCGGGCACCCTGGACGCGACAAGCAACTGGTGGGGCTCCGCGAGCGGACCGAACTACAACGTCGGCGGACCGGGCACCGGCGACAACATCACCGATCCTGACTTGGTTGTCACTTTCACGCCGTTCCTGACGGCACCTACGGGAGGCGCGTGCCCTCCCATCCCGACTGCGACACCGACAGCCACGCCAACCGATACACCAACGAACACACCCACTAATACGCCGACAAACACGCCGACACCGACGCCGTCGGCAGATTTGGGCATTACCAAGGCCGATTCGCAAGACCCGGTGACCGTAGGGAACAACCTGACGTACACGATCACGGTGCACAACTTCGGTCCGGACACGGCGACGAACGTTGGCGTGACGGACACTCTCCCGTTGAGCGTGACGTTCGTCTCGGCCTCGGGCGGGTGCGCCGAGGCGTTCGGGACAGTTACCTGCAACCTCACGACGCTGGCCAGCGGCGCGAACGCGGTCTTCACGATCACGGTCACGCCGACGGCCGTGGAGACGCTGTCCAATACGGCGAGCGTGACGGCGACGAGTCGGACCCGAACACGGCAACAACTCGGCGACCGAATTGACCAACGTCGTCGGCGCCGCCTGCACGCCGCCGCCGGCGGGGATCGTGAGCTGGCGGCGGGGCGAAGGCAACGCCAACGACGCCTACAACCTGAACAACGGGACCTTTGAAGGAACCGCCGCCTATGTCTCCGGGAAGGTCAACCAGGCCTTCCGCTTCAACGGCACGGATGGCGACGTCAAGGTCCCGGCCTCGGGGAGCCTGGACGTCGGCACCTCCGGCAACGGTGTGACGCTCGACGCGTGGATCAAACCGGATAGTGTGACCAGTCAGCAACCGCTCATCGAGTGGAATAACGGCACTGGAGGCATTGGCGTGCACATGTGGATCTCTGTCGGCGCCCCGTTTGGGGCGGGACCCGCAGCCTTTACGCCAATCTGGTGGATGCGGGCGGAACCTCCCACTTCTTCTCTACCTCTGGCGGCGTGATCAGCGCCGGCGTCTGGGGCCACGTGGCCGTCACCTACGACAACGGCAGTGGCAACGCGAGTTTGTTTGTCAACGGCGTGGCGATCGCCACGACCAATCTGGGGACCTTCACGCCGCAGACGAGCTATGACCTCTACTTCGCCGAGCGTGTCTCGGGTGACCGCTATACGGGCGGCATGGATGAAGTCGAGTCTTCGGCCGCGCGCTCACGGCAGCGGAAATCGCCGACATCTACAACGCCAGCTTCGCCGGCAAGTGCCAACCCACACCGACGCCGACCGCGACATCGACCGCGACACCGACCGATACCCCGACCAACACTCCGACGGAAACGCCGACAGATACTCCGACGAACACACCGACGAATACGCCGACCGCGACACCGACCGACACCCCGACCAACACTCCGACGAACACACCGACGGAGATCCCGACGAACACACCGACAAATACTCCAACCGTGACACCGACGGAGACCCCGACGAACATCCCGACGGTCACTCCGACCAACACGCCGACCAATGCCCCGACGAACACCTCGACGAGAACGCAGGTTCACGAGGACGCCGACGTTCACGAGGACGCCGACGTTCACGAGGACACCCACGAACACGCGGACTCAGACGCCAACAAGGACGTCCACGAGGACGCCGACGATCACACCGAGTCGAACGCCGACCAGGACGCCGACGAGCACGCCGACCAACACGCCGACCAGGACGCCGACGAACACCCGGACTGCGACAGTCACCAGGACGCCGACCAACACGGCGACGAACACGCCGACTCCGACATCGACCCGAACGCCGACGAATACGCCGACGATTACGCCAACGCCGACGATCACGCCGACCCCCGGAGGGGGGATCGTCTTCGTCAAGAATCTCGGCACCGCCAGTCACGGGACGGGCTTCTTTACCAGCCTTCAGATCCTGGTTCCCGCGGGGGGCGTGGCTTCCGGGCACAGCATCATCATCTCGATCTACGCGGGCAGCACCGTTTCGACGTTTTCGTGCTCCGACCAGCAGCTCAACACTTATAGCCAGGATGTGGTGACTGGCGGAAGTGGCGCCCCCAGGTCCGCAGTGGTATCGGCGCACAACGTGACCGCGCTCGTGGCCGGCGACGCCAGCTGCACCGTTGCAGTACAAGCACCGGAAGCGGAATGAGTGGAACGGGTTCTCCGGGCTCTCGGCGACCCGCTCGACAAACTGCCGCAAGCGGCGGCACCAGCACCTCTCCAAACAGCGGATTGACCGTGGCGACGACGCAGACAAATGAGCTCCGTTTTCGGGTTCGTACAGTCCGTCTCGTTCACGGCCGCAACTTCAGGCAGCAACCCGAACGAAGCGTACGGCAATCCACCCAACTCTGACCCCTACCATCCGGCCGGGCAGTTTGACAGCATCAAGCCGGTCTCCCGGGTCGTGAGCACGACCCGCCAATACCAGGTCAACGGCACCGGTGGCGGCACCGGCGGGTGGCGAGCATTGGTCGCCACCTACAAGGGCCTCTAGCGGCGCGCTCCCAACAGGGGAGACATGACTCCTTGAGAGGGCGGGGCAATCCCCGCCCTCCTTTTTGCTCCAAGCATGTTATCCGGCTCGAACACTCCGGGAAGATCGCACACCGGCCTGTCCGGGAAACCGCCCCGGGCCCGTTTCAGGCCTGGGGCTCCGGGATCGGGAGACTCCGAGCCCGGACCTCTTCTTCCGTCAGGCCGTAGAGCGGCGGGGCGGAGACTCCCAGCATCGCGAGGTACATGTAGAGCTGGCCGCGGTGGTGGATCTCGTGCTCGACCATCGCGCGCAGCCACTTCCAGGTCGCGATCTCCGCGCCGCCCGGCGTGACGCACTTGCGCTCGAGGTCCTCGGGCGTCAGCGCGCCGAAGATCGCGACCGACTCCGCGTGCAGCCTCTCGAAGTAGGCGCGCACCGCCTCGGGACCCTCGGCGAGATCCCGGCCGTGTCCGGGATAGCGGCTCGGAAGGCCCCGGACGTTCTCCGCGTACATGTAGCGCTCGATTCCCGCGAGGTGGCGGACCAGGTCGCCGAGCGTGTATTTCCCGGTCTGGTAGGTCCACTCGAGCTTCTCCTCCGGAATGAGAGGGACCAGGCGCGCCGTCCTTCCCCGCACGCGCTCCCAATAGGAGAGAAAGGGCCGAATGCTCTGGATCTCCATTCGTCACCTCCGCCCGACGGGGTCGTACCCGGCGTCCGGGTAATCCTGGACGCATTTGTTGTTAGTCTCCCTCCAAAAGGCATGGGCGAGAACTCCCCCTCCGATCCGATCACGGCCTGCTGCGGGCCCTGGGCCTGGGCGACACCGTGGCGCTCGTCGTCGGGACGATCATCGGCTCGGGCGTTTTTCTCGTGGCGGCCGACATCGCCCGCGCGGTGCACGGGGCCGGCGCGATGCTCGCCGTCTGGATCACCGGGGAATTCTTCACGCTCCTCGGGGCGATGAGCCTGGCGGAGCTGGGCGCCGCGATCCCCGACGCCGGAGGGATCTACACGTTCATCGCGCGCGCCTTCGGTCCCCTTGCGGGCTTCCTCTGCGGGTGGATGCTCTTCACGGTGGGGACATCCGGCTCCATCGCGACGCTGGCCGCGGCGCTCCCGATCTACATAGGCGGCTTCCTGACACTGACTCCCACGGCGGCAAAGGCGGTCGGCATCGGCGCGATCACTTTCTTCACCGCCGTCAACCTGGTCGGAGTGCGCTACGGAGCCCGCGTGCAGAATGCCCTGACGGTCCTGAAGGTCGGCGGCCTGCTCGCCATGGTCGCGGCGATCTTCCTGCTCCCTTCTCCGGCGCGCCCGGCCGCCGACGCCCTCCCCGGAGCGGTCGGCCCGGCCGCGTTGGCACGGCGCTCGTGGCCGTGCTCTGGGCGTACGAGGGGTGGCACGACGTCAGCTTCGCGGCGGGCGAGATGCGCAATCCCCAGCGCGATTCCCGCGCGGCGCGATCGGCGGCGTGGCGATCGTCGTCGCCCTATCTCGCCGCCAACCTCGCCTATCTGCACGTCCTGACACCGGGCGAGATCGCGTCTTCCGAGCGCGTGGCCCTGACCGCGATCCGGCGCGTGGCGGGCGAGACCGGCGCGCGCTTCCTCACGGCGGCGATCCTCTGCTCGATCCTCGGGGCGATGAACGCCCTGGTTCTCGCGGGACCGCGCGCCACTATCAGATGGCGAAAGACGGCCTGTTGTTCGAGCGGTTCGGCCGGGTTCATCCGCGCTGGCGCACGCCCGCCGAGGCGATCCTCCTCCAGGGAATCTGGTCCGGGCTGCTCGTCCTCTTCATCGGCGGCTTCTCGCAGCTCTTCACGTACGTCATCTTCGGCGCCTGGATCTTCTATGGCCTCGCGGTCGCGGGCGTGATCGTCCTGCGCCGCAGAGAACCGGACCTCCCGCGCCCCTTCCGCGTCCCTGGCTACCCCGCCGTCCCGGCCCTCTTCGCCGCCGCGGCCGCGCTGCTCGTCGCGAGCACGCTCTCGCGACCCCGCGCGAATCCCTGATCGGCCTCGCCTTCATCGCCCTAGGCATCCCCCTCTACCTGCTCCGACGGAGGACTCAGCCCCCTTCGGCTTGATGCCCCACGCCGGCAGTGACGGTTCCGGGAGCCCTCGATTGCTGCGCCAGTATCGAGTTCCATTCTGTATGCGTAGACCAACTCGCCCAGGCGACTGTCTCAAGCGCCATCTGGCGCCAGGAACGGCCACCTTGACTCAAGCCCTCTTTGGGCACACAATAAGATCCGTCT
>CAWALG010000020.1:0-56936 GCA_963782815.1 uncultured Acidobacteriota bacterium
GCCCGAGAGCGCCTCGAGCGCGAATGCGACGTCGTGGGCGGAGTGGAATCGCTGCTCGGGGTTCTTCTCGAGGCAGTGGCGGACGATTCGCTCGAGGCCGGGCGAGACGTCTGGTTCGTGACCGAGAGGTCCGGCGGTTCTTCCTTGAGGATCGCCGACATCGTGTCGGCGGCCGGTCGCCCTGGAACGCCCTCTTGCCCGAGAGCATCTCGTAGAGGATCGCGCCGAAGGAAAAGATGTCCGACCGCGGCGTCGGCGGGCTTCCCTCGCACCTGCTCGGGCGACATGTAGCCGAGCGTTCCCAGAACCACGCCCGGCTCCGTGCCGCCGGTGGCCGTCGGCAGGTTGGTGGCGCTCGGGCTCCTCCTCGGTGTGCGTCGAGCTTCGCGAGGCCGAAGTCGAGGATCTTGACGCGGCCGTCGTCGTCACGAAGAGGTTCTCGGGTTTCAGGTCTCGGTGGACGATGCCCTTCTCGTGCGCGGCGGCAAGGCCATGAGCGATCTGGAGCGCGATAGTCGATCGCCTTGCGCTGCGGGAGCTGCCCCGGCCAGGGCCGCGCGCAGCGTCTCGCCTTCGAGCAGCTCCTGGACGACGTAGGGCGCGCCGTCGTGGTCCCGATATCGTAGACGGCGGTGATGTTGGGATGGTTGAGGACGCCGGCGGCCTGGCCTCCTGCTCGAAGCGGCGCAGGCGGTCGGCGTCCTGCGAGAAGGAAGCCGGCAGGACCTTGATCGCGACCTCGCGGCCCAGGCTCGGGTCCTCCGCCCGGTACACCTCTCCCATGCCGCCGGCGCCGATCTGGCCGAGGATCTCGTAGGGGCCCAGGCGCGAGCCAGTGGAGATCGACATCAGAGGGGATTATGTTGGCAGGACGGAGGGCGGCCCACCTTGCGCAGCAGGTCCGTGAAGCGGGGTCACCCCGCAAGTCGTCGCTCCAGGGGATCGACCTTGAGGTAGAGCGCAGGTCGTCGGACGATTCTCGCAGGCCTTCGCCCACCAATCGAAAGCCTGATCTTTGTCGCCGAGGTCGAAAAAATCGTCGCGATGAATGCCGGCGAGACGTACCGACGCGTCGCCATAGTCTTCATTTCCTCGATGGTCTGGAGCGCCTCGGAGCGGCGGCCCTGCCAGCGCCTGAGCGCCTGTCCCGAGCGCGAAGAGCGCCAACGGAGTGCTGGCCCCAGAGGCTTGCCACCGCCTGGTATTCGGCAATCGCTTCCCGGGTCTTTCCCTTCGCCGCATAGGCGGCACCGAGCCAGAGATGCGTCCCAGGGAACTCGGGGTTCTCCTGGACGGCCCGTTGGCCCTCTTCGATCGCGCGGTCGTACTGGCGCGCGTAGGTGAGCAGCCGGCACGAGATTGGTTTGAATGACTCCAGAAAAGGGATCGAGCTCGCGGGCGCGGCGGATCTCTGTCAGCGCCTCCTCCGAAACGGCCGAGAGCGGCCAGCATCAGGGCGTACCAGTGGTGGGCGGTGGCGTATTTGCGGGTCGAGCTCGATCGACCTCTTGAACTCGGATTCGGCGGCAGGACCAGTCGTAGTCGTATTCCCAGAGGCATGGCCGAGCGTGGCGTGGGCCTGCGCCAGGCCGTCGTCGATCTCCAGGGCCTTCCGGGCCGCGGCTCTGGCCCGGGGAAAGGAGTCTGCCGGAGACACCAGGCTGTAGGAGCTCATGACCGCGTAGGAGCCGGCCAGGCCGGCGTAGGCGAGCGCGAAGCCCGGGTCCTTCTCGATCGCCTGCTGGAAGACTCGACGCTCTGCTGGATCCCGCTTTCGGTTCTCTTCTCCCAGGCATACCGGCCCTTGAGGTAGAGCTGGTAGGCCTCCGTGTCTGCGTGTAGCGCTTCTTTAGCGGCTCCTTCTCTTCACCCGTCAGGCGAAGGCGAAGCTTCTCGGAGATCTCTTGGCGATTTCCTCCTGGACCGTCAGGATCTCGGAGAGCTTGCGGATCGTAGTGGTTACCCCAGATCTGCGAGCCGTTGCCGACGTCGATCAGATCCGCCTGGATACCAGGGTATCGCCTCGCTGGAGTCACATTGCCCGAGACGACCGCGCGGACGTTCAGGTCGCGGCCGGCTTTCTGGGGATCCTCGTCGCGGCCCTTGTAACGGAAGACGGTCGACCGGGCGGACACACGCAGCTGCGACAGGCGCGAGAGGCTGTTGATGATGCTCTCGGTGATCCCGTCGCTCAGGTACTCGGTACCGGGATCGCGGCTCGCGTTGACGAAGGGGAGAACGGCGATCGAGTCGATGGGTCGGCTGCGCGAGCGAAACCAGAGAACCGAGGCGGCGACCGCCAGCGCCGCTACCACAGCCGCTCCGCGGCGAGTAGGAGCAGCCGTCGCGCCGGAAGGTCCTCGCGCGGGGGCGCCCCTGTCCGCCTGCGCGAGTCCGGTGACATCGGAGAGAGTGTCCAGGGCGAATGCGACGTCGTGCGCCGAATGGAACCGTTGCTCGGGACTCTTCTCGATGCAGTGGCGGACGATTCGCTCGAGGCCGGGCGAAATGTTCTGGTTGGTGACGGAAAGATCCGGCGGCTCTTCCTTGAGGATCGCCGACATCGTGTCCGCGGCCGATCGCCGTGGAATGCCCGGTGGCCCGAGAGCATCTCGTAGAGGATGGCGCCGAAAGAGAAGATGTCCGCTCGGGCGTCGGCCGGCTTGCCTCTCACCTGCTCCGGCGACATGTAGCCCGAGCGTGCCGAGCACGACGCCCGGCTCGGTGCCGCGCCGGCCGCGGTCGGCAGGCTCGTCTCCTGGCCCGGCGTCGGGCGTAGCTTGGCCAGCCCGAAGTCGAGGATCTTGACGCGGCCGTCCTTCGTCACGAAGAGGTTCTCGGGCTTTAGGTCCCGGTGGACGATCCCCTTCTCGTGCGCCGCGGCCAGGCCGTGGGCGATCTGGAGCGCGTAGTCGATCGCCTTCCGCTGCGGGAGCTTCGCCGCCCGAGGAGCGGCGCGCAACGTCTCGCCTTCGAGCAACTCCTGGACGACGTAGGGAGCGTCTTCGTGGGTCCCGATGTCGTAGACCGCGGTGATGTTGGGATGATTCAGGACCCCGGCGGCCCTGGCCTCCTGCTCGAACCGGCGCAGGCGGTCCGCGTCCTGCGAGAATGACGCGGGCAGGACCTTGACGGCGACGTCGCGGCCGAGCCTCGGGTCCTTCGCCCGGTACACCTCGCCCATGCCGCCGGCGCCGATCTGGCCGAGGATCTCGTAGGGACCGAGTCTCGAGCCGGCAGCGAGCGTCATCGCGCGGCCCCCGCCGCCCAGCCGAGGGCCACGGTCACCGGCATCGTGTCGCGGCTCACGAGGTCCACGCGGATGAGAAAGCGCTGGCCATCGGGAGAAACATCGTAGTCGTTCCAGATCGCGAGCTCGCCGCGGTTGGACGGCGTGGTCGGCGAGCGAAAGAGGGGAACGGGCGCTCCGGAATCCGGGGGTTCGCCGGCCCGGACCGCGAGCGCCATGATCCGCGCGTCGGCCGCCAGATAGAAGAGCTCTCGTCCGTCTTTGCGCCAGCGGGGCTGGGATCCGCCCTCGACGGAGACGCGGCGCCTGCCCGTACCGCTCGGGAAGGACGCGACGTACACCTCCGGCCGTCCCGATTCGTCCGAAACGAACGCGATGGAGTGGACGTCCGGCGAGATCCGCGCGTCGGATTCTTCGAAGGCCGTCTTGAGAAACGGGATCGGCTTGCGGTCGCCGTCCATCCGAAGAATCCAGAGGTCGTTGTGCGTCGTCGGGTCGTCGTCGCTGAAGACGAGGAAGCGGCCGTCGCTCGACCAGTCGTGCGGGATCTGGAAGAACGTGGGCGCGAGCAGGTCCTCGCCGTCTCCGACCTCGCCCACTTTCTTGAGACGAAGGCGCACGGAGCTATTGCCCGGATCCTGCGCGAAGACAATTTGCCGCCCGTCGGGCGACCAGACGGGAGCGAATTCCGCGCCCGGGGAGTAAGTGAACCGCAGCGGTGGCTGGCCGCCGAGGTCGTCGATCCAGAGGTCAAGCGATCCCGCCTTGTTATCCACGACGCTCACGGCCACGTGACGCCCGTCGGGAGAGATCGCCTGCGCTTCGATATTCCGGGATTCGCCGACGGTGCCGGCCTCCCGGCCGCCCCGATCGAACCAGGACAGCCGTCCCCGCGGCTCGCCTTCCACGAACGCGAGCGTGCCCGTCTGAGAGATCGCGAAGTCGGCGCTCCCCGTCAGAGAAAAGTAAGGGACCCGGCCGGCCACGGTCACGGGATCGCCCGAGAAACGGAGACCCTTCGGGTCGAAGGGCCGCGCGAGCAGCACACCCTCGCTCACGTAGAGGAGATAGCCCTCGGGCGCGAAGAGCGCGCGCGAGGGGATCTGCAGAAGCTCGCGGAGATCGCCCTGCTCGAGCGAGCCGAGGCGAATGGAGCCCGTGTTTCCGAACCACACCGAGTAGAGGAAGTGCCGCCCATCCGGCAGAAAGCTCGGCCACGCCTGCCAGAAGTCGCCCCGCTTCTTGTCGAAATGCGTCACGCCGGCAACCGCTCCGCCGCCGGCCGGAACGCGCTGGATCCCCTCCCGCCCGATGTTGTCGATGAACAGAATCGTGTCATCGGGTCCCCAGCACGCGTTGCCGCCGTTCACGGCGTCCGTGATCGCCTGCGGGGCGCCGCCGGAGATCGCGAGCCGCTTCAACTTCCTGTCGGCGAAAAAGCCGAGCGACCGGCTGTCGGGCGACCAGAAAGGGGAGGCCCCGCCCTCGGTTCCCTCGAGCGGCCGCGCCGAAACGACGTCGAGATCCCGAAGCCAGATCTGCCTTCGTCCCTGCGACGACGCGACGAATGCGAGGTGACGCCCATCGGGCGAGAGGGCCATGTTGGTCGCGACCACGTCGTGAGTGAAGAGGACGCCGGCGGGAGGCGCGATCAGAAACCGGACGGCCTGCGGGCGCGCGGCGGCGGGCCGCAGGCGGGGCAGCGCGAAGATGGCCAGGAGCGCGGCGACGAGCAGGAACGCCGCGATCGCAATGAAGAGGCCATTCCTCGACCGGGCGGGAATGGCCGGCGCCACGGACGAGGGCGCGCTCGCAAGCCAGCGCAGCTCTCCCGACACATCGCCCGCGCTCTGCCAGCGATCGTCCGGGCCCTTCGCGAGGCAACGCTGGACGATGTGCTCGAGCCCGGGCGGCGTCATCGGCTCGACTTTCGAGATCGTGGGCGGTTGGGAAGTCATGATCGCCGAGATCAGCGACGCCCGGCTCGGGCCGGTGAACGCCGGCCTTCCCGTTGCCATCTCGTAGAGCACCGCGCCGAACGCGAAGATGTCCGTCCGCGCGTCCGCCTCCTTGCCTTCGAGCTGCTCCGGGGCCATGTACTGGAACGTCCCCAGGATCGTTCCTTCCTGCGTGACATTCGGCGCGCCGGCCACCGTGGGACTGGACGTCAGCGAGGACTGCGGCTGCGCGGGGGCCATCGCCTTCGCCAGTCCGAAATCGAGCAGCTTCACGCCCGACTTCGTCAGCATCGCGTTGCCAGGCTTGAGATCCCTGTGCACGATCCCCTGCCGGTGCGCCTTGTCGAGCGCGTCCGCGATCTCCGTCCCGTACCGCAGCGTCTGCTCGAGCGGCAGCGGCCCCTTCGCCAGGCGATCCGACAGCGTCTCGCCTTCGAGAAGCTCCATCACCAGGTACTCGGTGTCGCCCTCTCGCCCCACGTCGTAGATCGCGCAGATGTGGGGATGCGAAAGCTGTGAGATCGTCTTGGCCTCGCGTTCGAACCGCTGACGGTTCTCGGGAGACGCCGCCATTTGCGGCGGCAGCACCTTGACCGCGACCGTCCGCTCGAGCCGTGTGTCTTTCGCCCGATAGACCTCGCCCATGCCTCCGGCGCCGATCGTCGCGAGAATCTCGTAGGGACCGAGGCGGGTACCTGGCGAGAGGCTCATGGGCTGCGACCGAGCAGGCGCGACCGGATCGTCGGTCTTTGCCAGGACTCGAGGTTCTCGACGAGGTACAGCGTGTTCAGGTACTGCTGGCACGAGTAGGCGTAGTACTTCCCATCGGGCGTCATTGCGACGGCGCGCACGGACATGCCTGCGGTGTCGGGCGGCGCGAGCTCCTTCCAGAGCGTGGCGCGGCTGCTTTCGACGTCGATCTTCTCCACCCGTGCCGGGATCTCGCCCAGTCGGAAAACATAGAAGCCCTTGCCGTCCGCCGCCCACTGAACGGGCACGAAGAGCCCGGCAAGGCCCGGGACGGCGCGCGGCTGCCCTCCGTCGACGGGGCAGAGCACGATCTGATTCTCGGGCGAGCGCGCAACAACCAGAAGCCCGTCTGGCGAAAGCGCGTTGCCCCCGGCGACGAGCTCGTACCCTTCCGGAGCGATGCGCCTCGGTTCATGCCCATCCGGATCGACGACGAAGATGCCGGTCTTCCCGCCCTTCGCCTGGCCCCAGACGAGGACTCTCTTGCCGTCGCGGAACCAGCTCGCCCATCGGATCGTCTCGAAGAATCCCTCGCTCACCGGTCTCGGCGCTCCGGCCGCTGTCGGTTGCGCCAGGAGCTTGCCCTGTTGGCTCGCAAGCACCCAGGCGCCGTCGGGCGAGAGGCCGTGCGCCACGCCGTCTCCCAATCGAATCGGCGGCGAGCTATCCCCTGTTGCGATCCAAACGCCTTGTGTGCCCTGTGAAAGGACTTCTCGCAGGACGAACAGCTTGCCGTCTTCGGAGAGGTCGACCAGCCGCAGGTCCACTCGGCTCACGAGACGAGATTCGGTCTTCTGACCCGAGAGCAAGCCGCGCGTCCATTCCTGCCAGTCGAAGAGGGTGATCAGGGCCCTCCCGCCCCGGGAGACATCGTGAGATCGGCGGTCAACGGTCCACGGTCGAGGAGGCGCTGCCGGCCCGAGAGGTCCGCCGCCATGATCGGCGTCTCCTCCCCCGCCCCGGAGATGCTTGCGGGGAACCAGATTTCTTCGCCGTCCGGTGACCAGTCGGAAGCCCAGAAGTCGGGGCGAACGGGACCGAGCACGGCCTTCCGGCTCTGAGAGTCAACGACCGACAGAGAGTACCCGTTGAAGGGCAGGCCCTCGTAGAAGGCGATCCGATCGCCGTGGGGGGAGACGCGCGCCGACACGATCCAGGCTGGACTCTCATACACGAGTCGGCCGGGCGGATACTCCAGCCGCTGCCGCGGCCCGGCTTGCCGGACGACGGCAAGGTCCTTCCCTTCGGGATCCCAATCGGCATATCGCACTTCACGCAGGACTTCACGAGGGGATCCGCCGGAAAGCGGCACGAGCGCGAGCGTCCCGCGGCGGAAGTAGAGGTTGTAGTCGATTTTCGGTTCGAGCAGGATGGCCATCTCACCGCGCGATGAAACCGCGAGAAGCGAGGCGCTCGGCAAGGGAAGCGCCGTCGATTCGCGGCCTCCCGGGCGCGTCGAGAAGATCCGGGACGGCGCCCCGTCCCAGTCGGCGCTGTAGAGAATGGTCTGGCCGTCCGGAGCGAAGCGGGCGTTGCTGATGAAGCCGCGCCGGTAGGTGAGGCGCTGGTAGGTCGGAGAAGAGCGACTCCTGCCGCCGGCGAACCAGGATCCTGCGAGAAGTCCGGCCGCGAGCAGCGCCAGTCCGGCCGCGACGGCCATTCCGGCGCGGACCCGACGAGGAGGGGCTGTCGCCGTCACTCGCGCCGCGCCGCTCGTTGGCGGAAGACCCGACAGCGCCTCGAGAGCGAAGGCGATGTCGGAGGCCGACTGGAACCTCCGCTCGGGGTTCTTCTCGAGGCAGTGGCGGAGGATGCGCTCGAGGCCCGGGCTGATGTTCTCGTTGGTGACGGAGAGGTCCGGGGGCTCCTCCTTCAGGATCGCGGCCATCGTCTCGCCGGCCGAATCGGCGTGGAAGGCGCGCTTGCCCGAGAGCATCTCGTAGAGGATTGCCCCGAAGGAGAAGATGTCGCTTCTCGGGCGTCGGCCGGCCTGCCCTTGACCTGCTCGGGGGACATGTAGCCGAGCGTGCCCATCACGACGCCGGGCTCGTGGTGCCGGGCGTCACAGTCGGAAGATTCGTCGCGGCGCCGGATTGCCCGACCTTGGGTCAGCTTCGCCAGCCCGAAGTCGAGGATCTTGACGCGGCCGTCCTTCGTGACGAAAAGGTTCTCGGGCTTCAGATCCCGATGGACGATCGCTTTCTCGTGCGCGGCGGCAAGGCCATGGGCGATCTGGAGCGGCGTAGTCGATCGACCTTTCGATGCGAAAAGCGGCCGCCCGCAGAGCTCCGCGCGCAGCGTTTCGCCTTCGAGCAGCTCCGTGACGAGTAGGGCGCGCCGTCGTGCGACCCGATGTCGTAGACCGCGATGATGTTCGGGATGGTTCAGGACCCCCGCAGCCTGCGCCTCCTGCTCGAAGCGGCGCAGGCGATCCGCGTCCGCCGAGAAGGAGGCCGGCAGGACCTTGATGGCGACGTCGCGGCCGAGCCTCGGGTCCTTCGCCCGGTACACCTCGCCCATGCCGCCGGCGCCGATCTGGCCGAGGATCTCGTAGGGACCGAGCTTCGAGCCCGCCGCGACGTCACTTCAGGCCCGATGCTACCGACACCTGTCATCGCGCCGAGGTCGGCGTCCCAGTTCAGGACGACGGTCGTCGGGTTCAGGGCTTCGCGGCCGAGGGGGGCGACGAGGAGGAAGCGCTCTCCATTCGACGCGGCACGTACTTGTTGCGGGCGATGCCCGGCTGGACCGTGGCCGCGAAGAGAGGCTGGGGGATCCCGGCCTTGAAGCTCTCCCCGGCCTGGATGTCCACCGCCATGAGCTTCTGATCGGCCGAGCGGTAGTAGAGCTGCTTTCCGTCGGCGCGCCACGCGGGATCCGTTCCGCCGGAGCTCGAGACCTGCCACTTGCCCGTCGCGACGGGGAAGGACTGGACGTAGATCTCGGGGCGCCCCGACTCGTTGGACTGGTACGCGACGAAGCGCGCGTCCGGCGAGAACACGGGATCGAGCTCCAGGAACGGCCCCCCCGCGATCGGAATCGGCTTGCGGTCTCCGAAGGTCGGCAGCGCCCAGCAGTCCCAGCCCGGTCTCCTTGCCCTGCCTCCCGTAGGCGATGAAGCGGCCGTCGCTGGACCAGTCGGTCGCCATCTTGCTCACGTCGTCCTTGAACAGGATCTTCTCCTCGCCCTGGCCGCTCGCCGGCTTCTCGTAGAGGTCGTAGTTGCCGTTCCGGTCCGAACGGAAAACGATCGTGCCGCCGTCCGGGGACCAGAGCGGGACTAGATGTTGCCGCCGGCCCGAACGTGAAACGGGAATTGACGCCGCGCGCGAGGTCTCGGATCCAGATGTCGGCCTTGCCGCTGCGGGGATCGTTGAGACCGAAGGCGAGGCGGTCGCCGGCGCGCGAGAGCCTCGGGCTTCCGTACTCGCCGCGGTTCGCCGACGGAGTCGAGCTCCTTTCCCGAGCGATCCACCCAGAGCATCCGGCGCTCCCGAATCCCCGGTCCGGTAGGCGAGCGTTCCGTCCCGGGAAACCGAGAAGGTCGCCAGGCCCACGCTGTCGGTACCGACGTGCTCGGCCAGGGGAATCGCCTCGCCCTTCGTCTTCACGGCCTTCGCGTCGAACGGCTGCGCGACCAGCGTCTTGTCGCGGACGAAGAGCAGGTAGCCGGGCGGCGAGTAGGTCACGAGAGTCTGAGCCGGCGCGAACGTCTCGAGTCGGCGGAGTCGAGGGTCCCACGCGATAGGCGCTGTCTTCCGGTTTCTGGCCGATAGCCATGTAGAGAAAGTGCCGGCCGTCCGGAAGGAACTCGGGCCAGCCGACCTGGGTCTCCTTGCGCGAGGCGTCGGCTTTCGCGGCGACGGTTGGCGTGCCTCCGGCCGCCGAGACCTGTAGATGGGATCGTTGCCGGTGCCGTCGTAGAGGATGATGCCTTGCGAGCTCCAGCTTCCGTCGGCGCCCGTCGGCGCGTCGCAGATCTTCTGCGCCGGGCCGCCGGTCACCTCGATCTTCTTCAACTTCCCCTCGGCCATGAAGCCGAGGAACCGGCTGTCGGGGGACCAGAACGGCCGGCCGGTTCCCTCCGTGCCGTTCAGCGGCTGCGCGGTCAAAGCGTTCAGCGCGCGGATCCAGATCCGGGTCTTGCCCTCGGTATCCGTCGCGTTGAACGCGAGATAGCGCCCGTCGGGAGAGATTCGCGGGGCGTCGATGCGCGATGATCCCTTCCGGGGTCGCCGATCTCGAAGCGGACGGCGCGCGGCTTGGCCGGCGCCCGGCGGACGAAGCCGAGCCGAGCGCCGCCGCCGCGACGAGCGACACCGCGGCGACGCCCCAGGCGAGGCGCTCGCGGCTCTTCCTGCCGCGCGGCGACCGGCATGGGCACGCCCGCCTGCGAGCCGCCTTCCGCGATCCACTGGAGCTGCAGCTTGACGTCGTGCGCCGTCTGGAACCGGTCCTCCGGGTCCTTGGCGAGGCACGTCTTGATGACCGGTTGACGGCGGGCGGGATCATCGGCGCGATCTCGGTGACGGAAGTCGGGTCGTCGCGGAGGATCGCGCCGGCGAGGCTCGCCTGGCTCTTGCCCGTGAACGCCTTCTTTCCGGTCGCCATCTCGTAGAGCAGGGCGCCGAACGCGAAGATGTCCGAGCGGGAATCGGCCTCGCCGCCTTCGAGCTGCTCCGGCGCCATGTATTGGAAGGTCCCGAGCACCGTGCCGCGCTCCGTCAGCGGCTGGCTCGCCTGGGCTTGCGTCGCCAGGACCGAGGCTCCCGAAATCACGTTGTCGCGCGCCGCCGTCTGGAACTTCGCGAGGCCGAAGTCGAGGAGCTTCACGCCCGTCTTCGTCAGCATCACGTTGCCGGGCTTCAAGTCCCGGTGCACGATTCCGAGCCGGTGCGCCTTGTCCAGGGCGTCGGCGATCTCGATGCCGTAACGCAGGAGCTGTTCGGAGGGCAACGCGCCCTTGTCCAGCCGCGCGGCGAGGCTCTCTCCCTCGAGGTATTCCATGACGAGGTAGTCGCGGTCCCCCTCGCGGCCGACGTCGTAAAGCGCGCAGATGTGGGGGTGGGAGATCTGCGAGATCGTCTTGGCCTCGCGCTCGAAGCGCTGCCGCAGGTCTTCGTTCGAAGTCAGGTGCTCGGGCAGCACCTTGACGGCGACGGTCCTCTCCAGCCGCGTGTCGCGCGCCCGGTACACCTCGCCCATTCCCCCCGCGCCGATCGCCGCCTGGATTTCGTACGGACCGAGCCTCGAACCCGCCGCCAGTGTCACGTTGCCTCCTGTTTCGTTTGCCTCATCCGTGTTGCATGGATCCTGTCGCTTCGCGACGCAGCGCCGACTCTCTCCCCAAACCCGGTCAGCCGGGTCCCTTGAAACGATTACCCAAGCTCGCGGATTTCGAGCCGATTCTACGCCCTTCCCGGGCGCCGGCGGGCCTCGTGTCGTTTCCGGCGAGCTACTTCCTGGCCAGGTCCGCGGTCCAGTTCGTGAGGAGGGTGATGGGCGAGATCTCGTCGGGGATTCCGCTGTTGACGAGGAATCGCTGGCCGTCCCTGGACACGTCGTAGCGGAAACCGACACCCATGAGCCTCGCCCGGAAGAGAGGCTGGAATTCTCCCACCTCGAAGCTCTCCCCATCGGTCTTCACCTTGGCCGCGATGAGGCGGTTGTCCGGGGCGAAAAAGAACAGTTCCTTGCCGTCGCCGCGCCAGCGGGGCTCCGTCCCGCCGTTCTGCGAGACCTGCCAGGTGCGGCCCGGGCCCGGAAACGGAGTGACGTAGATCTCCTCCCGCCCGGATTCGTCGGACACGTAGGCGATGTACCGCCCGTTGGGCGAGAACTGGCCCATGGTCTCGAGGGCGGGAGTCGTGGCGACGGGCCGGAGTTTTCCTTCCCCCCGAGCGGCAGGACGAAGAGATCGTCCCGGTCCTCCTTGCGCTTCTGGACGAGGAGAAACCGGCCGTCGGGAGAAAAGCCGGTGGGGACTTCCCACTCGCTCACGTCCGCCAGGAGTTTCTCCTCCGCTCCCGATCCGCCGGTGGACTTCAGGAAGACGTCATAGCCGCCGCCGTCCGGATTCCTCATGTTGTGCGCGATGTGCCGGCCGTCGGGGGACCAGGCCGAGAAATACTTGTCCCCTGGCCCCGAGGTGAACCGGCTTCGAGTGCCGCTCGACAGATCGACGAGCCAGACGTCCGCGGCGCCCGTGCGCACGTCGACGAGCGCGGTCGTGGCGCGCTTCCCGTCGGGCGAGATGTTCGGGGCGCCGCCGTCGAAGAACTGCGCCGGCTCGCCCACGGTCCCGAGAACGGCGCCGGTGCGATCGAACCAGCGAAGCGCGGAAAGCGTATGGCCCTTTCCGGTCTGATAGACGAGCACTCCGTTGCCCGAGGCCGAGAAGACGCCGCGGCTGAACCGTTCGTCCGTCAGGACGCCCGGCGCGATCGTCACCGGCTCGCCGCGCAAGGCGAGACGATCGGGATCGAACGCCTGCGCGACGAGCGCCTGCTCCCGTACATAGAGCAGGTGCCCCGAGGCGTAGATCGCGTTGGAGGAGACGCTGACCAGGGACTTCGATTCCTTCGAGCCGAGCGAGCCGGCGACGATGGCCGACTCCATTCCCGCGCCGGCGCCGATGGGGCTGCGACGCGCCAGGTAGAGGAAGTGCCGCCCATCGGGCAGGAAGTGCGCGTAGCGGTGCGTGATGTCCTTCGGTCCGAGCACGGTCTCCTGCGCCGCCGCTCCTCCGTCCGCCGAAACGCGGTAGATCGGGCCGCGCGCGGACGGAGTGAAGAGGATGACGCCGTCGCGATTCCAGGATCCTCCGCGCCCCTCCGTCACCGGCGCCAGCTTGAAGACCGGACCTCCGTTGGCGTCGATCTTCCGAAGAAAGCGTTTGGCGAAGAAGCCGATGAAGCGCCCGTCCGGCGACCAGAACGGCCGCTCCGCGCCCTCGGTTCCATCGAGCGGGCGCGCCGGTCCGGATTCGTTCAGCGAGCGCACCCAGAGCAGGTTCGGCTCCTCCCCCTTGTGGGCGGTGAAGACGAGGCGCGAGCCATCCGGTGAAATCTCGACCGGCCCGGCGAAGATCTCCGTGTTCACCAGCTCCGTCCCCTCCGGCGGGAGGATCGACGCATGGATCGCCGGCGCGACAGGGTCGTGCCGCTTCAGAAGGAGCACGAGCAGCGCGGCCCCCACCAGCGCGAGGGCGCCCGCGACGAGCCAGCCGAGCCGTGCGCCGCGCTCGCGCGGGGCCGCGCGCGCCTCGACGGCGGGGCTCGAGCTCTCGGCAATCCAGCGGAGTTGTTTGCCGACGTCGCCGGCGCTCTGCCAGCGGTCGTCGGGATCCTTCGCGAGGCAGGTCTTGACGATCCGGTCGAGGACGGCCGGCGAAGAGGGCTCGACCGTCGAGACCGGCGGCGGCTCGGTGTGCAGAATCGCTCCGATCAGGGACGCCTGGCTCGCGCCGGAGAACGCCCTTCTCCCCGTCGCCATTTCGTAGAGCACCGCGCCGAAGGCGAAGATGTCCGTTCGGGCGTCCGATTCCTTCCCCTCCAGCTGTTCGGGCGCCATGTAGTGCAGCGTCCCCAGGATCGTCCCTTCCTGCGTCAGCGGGCCTATCTCCGTCGCAAGAGCACGCAGTTGGTCGTTCGCCATGGGATGCTGCAATGCGGCCGCTTGCTCTCTCCGGCCGCGTCGAGCGGCCGCCTGATGCCAGGCCGAAGTCGAGCAGCTTCACGCCCGACTTCGTGAGCATCACGTTGCCGGGCTTGAGATCCCTGTGCACGATCCCATCCCGGTGCGCCCTGTCCAGCGCGTCCGCGATCTCGATGCCGACCGCAGCGTCTGCTCGAGCGGGAGCGGCCCCTTCACGAGGCGGTC
This sequence comes from uncultured Acidobacteriota bacterium, assembly GCA_963782815.1. GTDB lineage: Bacteria > Acidobacteriota > Thermoanaerobaculia > UBA5066 > Gp7-AA6 > JAWOLE01. The sequence continues at coordinate 13,840 of CAWALG010000020.1, forward strand.
CAGCGAGAGTCTCGCCTTCGAGGTATTCCATGACGAGGTACTCGACGCCGTCCTGATTGCCGACGTCGTAGAGCGCGCAGATGTGAGGGTGGGAGAGCTGCGAGATCGTCTTCGCCTCGCGCTCGAATCGCTGTCGCACTTCCGCGGATGAGGAGAGGTGCTGCGGCAGCACCTTGATTGCGACGGTGCGATTGAGCCGCGTGTCGCGGGCTCGATAGACCTCGCCCATCCCCCCCGCGCCGAGCGGCGAAAGGATCTCGTAGGGGCCGAGGCGGGTTCCGGCGGAGAGTGTCATCGTTTTGACGGCGAGATTCGCGAGAGCCAGTTGACGGTGACGGTGATCGCGTCCGCGTCCGGCACCGGCACGGTCACCACGGCGAGGAAGCGCTCGCCGTCGCCCGTGACGTCGTAGTCTTGCCATCCCTCCGGATCGATCCGAAAGAGCCGCTGCGGAGCTCCGACCTGGACGTCGGAGGAGAGGCGGATCGGCGTGGCGATCATCTCGTTGTCCCGGGAGACATAGAAGATCTCCCGTCCATCCCGCCTCCAGCGTGGGCGCGAGCCGCCCGCGGCCGAGACTCGAACGCGTTCGCCCGGCTTCGGAAAGGCCGTCACGTAGACCTCGGAGCGGCCGGACTCCGCGAGACAGAACGCCATCCAGCGGCCGTCGGGAGAGAACTGGGCATTCGCCGGGTTGCAGACGCCGGTCAGGAGAAGCCGGGGCTCGCGTTCTCCGTCGGCGTTGGCGACCCAGAGGCCGGGCTGCGCACCCGCGCGAACCGCGTGGAGCAAAGAACGACCGTCGGGAGACCAGGCTTCCGCGGTCTGGTTCTGCCCCGAGGGAAGAATCGCCTCGGGCGCCCCTCCACCTCGCAGAGAAAGCTGGGACAGGATCGGAGCATGGCGAAGGGACCCGACGGTCAGGGCAAGCCGAGTCCCGTCCGGCGACCAGACGGGCCGCTCATACTCGTCGTCCCCGAGGTCGAGCTTCGTGAGCACCGAACGGGACACGTCGCCGACCCAGACGTCGTGCGTGCCCGTGCGCGGGTTGACCTTGGTGACGAGGAACCTCCGGGAATCGAAGCTCAAATTGACATAGTCGAATCCGCCGGGCGACTCGACCGAGCCGGTCTCGCGGCCCGCGCGGTCGAGCCAGACGAGGCGGGCCGGACTCGCGTTGCCGCGAGACGCCAAAACTCCGTTGTCGGACGCGGAGAACGGGCCGGTGCCGGTCAACGCGTGGTGCCAGACCTCCAGCCCGGTCGGGATGGGATCTCCCAGGAGCCGCATCTTCCGGTCATCGAAGGGCTGCGCGAGCAGGTTCCCGTCCCGCGCGTACAGCAAATAGCCGGACCCGCCCGCGGACCCGGCGGGGACGTACTGCGCTCGCGAACAGTCCTTGACGAGCGGCTCTGTCTTTCCGTCGTCGAGGCTCGCCAGACGGACGTAAGTCTGCTTCTCCGTCCCGGCCCGGCCGATATAGAGAAAGTGACGCCCATCCGGAAGGAACTCGGGCCATGCGATCGTGGCTTCCTGCCGCGACGGGTCTGGTTTCAGCACCGTCTTCGGCGTGCCGCCGCCGTCTCCGACGAGGGCGACGCCTGTCCCTCCACTTTCGGTGAGCAGGATCGAGTGCCGGCTGCCCCAGGAGCCCTTGGGGAAGCCTTGCGGAGCGTCGCAGATGGTCACGGGAGGCCCGCCCGCGACGTCGGCCTTCTTCAACTTTCCTTCCGCGAAGAATCCCACGAAACGGCTGTCCGGCGACCAGAAGGGGCCCGCGGCTCCCTCCGTGCCTGGAAGCGCGACGGCGCTCGACTCGGCAATCGAACGAACCCAGAGGGACGCCCGGCCGTCCGCGCCGCGCACGGTAAACGCGATCGAGCGTCCGTCGGGAGCGACCGCGAAGAGGTTCTGGCCACGAATCCAGGCAAACCGCGTCCCCAGCGGCGGATGGATGGCGAAACGGATCGGCGCCGCCGGTGCGCTCGCGGGGCGGGGACGGAGAGCGTAGAGCAGGGCGAACGCCGCGGCGGCCAAAAATGCGCCGGCCGCAAGGCCGACCCACAATCGACGGCCCGAGGAGGGACCGGGCCTCCCGGTTTCCTCCGCGCTGCCGCGGCCGATCCACCCGACCTCAAGCCCGACGTCGACCGCGCTCTGCCAGCGATGTTCCGGGTCCTTGGCGAGACAGGTCTTCACCACCCGATCGAACGCCGGCGGCGTCAGAGGAGCGACCGCCGACATCGGTTGCGGCTCCGATGTGCAAGATCGAGGAGATCAGGCTCGCCTGACTCTCGCCCGAGAAGGCTTTCCTTCCAGTCGCCATCTCGTAGAGCGTCGCGCCAAGCGCGAAGATGTCCGTCCGCGAATCAGCCTTCTTGCCCTCCAACTGCTCGGGCGCCATGTACGGACAGCGTGCCGAGAATCGTTCCTTCGCGCGTTAACTTCTCTGGCCGCGGTCGGGATCGATGTGAGGCTCTCGCCCGGCGACTTCCGGTTCGGCGTACCTTCGCCAGACCGAAATCGAGCAGCTTGACGCCCGACTTCGTCAGCATCACGTTGCCGGGCTTCAGGTCCCGGTGCACGATTCCGTGGCGGTGCGCCTTGTCCAGCGCGCCGGCGATCTCGATGCCGTAGCGCAGGAGCTGCTCGAGCGGGAGCGGTCCCCTGGCCAGGCGGTCCGCCAGCGTTTCTCCTTCCAGATACTCCATTACCAGGTACTCGACGCCGTCCTGGTTGCCCACGTCGTAGAGCGCGCAGATGTGCGGATGGGAGAGCTGCGAGATCGTCCTGGCCTCTCGCTCGAACCGTTGCCGGATCTCCGTGGAGGAGGTGAGGTGCGACGGCAGCACCTTGATCGCCACCGTGCGCTCGAGCCGGGTGTCCCGCGCCCGATAGACCTCGCCCATGCCTCCCGCGGCGATGGGAGAGAGGACCTCGTACGGGCCGAGACGAGCCCCGGTTGTCAAAGGCAAGACGGCTCAGGATACAACGCGGCCGGAGCCCTTCGGGATGCGGCGATGAAGAGTCCCGCGCCGGGCCGATCCGCCGGGGCGGCGCTATCGCCGCGAGGCGGGCGCGAGGCGCGCGAGCTCCGCCGCCCAGCCGAGGTCGACGTGAATCTCTCTCCAGACGGATTCCGATCCGCTCCGGACGAAGACGAAACGCCTTCCATCCCGCGACACGTCGTAGTTGCGCAGCGGTGCGGTCTCGACCTCGAACGGCGCTTCGAAGAGGACCCGCGCGGGTCCCGCCTGGAAGGAGGGCTCCGTCGAGGTTTCCAGGACGAGGATTCTTCCCCCGCGCACGAAGAAGAGCTCGCGGCCGGCCCAGGCCGGACAGGCGCCCTCCCTCGGACGTGACCTGGAGCGCGCCCCCCGATCCCGAGGCGGGCCGCACGAAGACCTGGTCGACTCCGCCGGCCGGCGCCGCGTACGCGATCCAGCGGCCGTCGGGCGAGAAGACCGGACCGTAAGCGCCCCGCTGGAAGAGCCGCTCGTCCCGCTTCCCCTCCACCGTCAGGAGCCAGATGTCGGTGCTCGGGAAGCCGCGGGTGACGGCGAGCGTCCGGCCGTCCGGGGACCAGTCCGACGGGATGTCCGGTCGCCCCCCGGACCCGATCTGCTCCTCCGTCCCGCTCCCGTCCGTGTTCCGGGCGAAGACCGACTGCCGGTCGCGCGACGTCGCCAGGGCGACCCGCTTCCCGTCGGGGGACCAGGCGGCGTGCGCGCCCAGGTTCCCGAGGGTCAGTCGCGTCAGGGCTCCCGTCGCGGTGTCGCACATCCAGATGTCGTCTCCGTGGCCTCGCCCGTCGCCGATGGTCACGGCCACGCGTTTGGCGTCGGGGGAGAAGCGCGGCGTGTGATAGGGACGGGCAGGCAGCGGCAGGGTTGTCGGCGCTCCGTTGCGGTCCACCAGGACGAGGCTCCGGTCGCCGAGACCGGCCGAGGCGGAGAGGAAAGCGAGCGTTCCGTCGGCCGCGACGGCGAAGAAGGCGACGCCGCTCGATCGGTCGCCACCGACCGGCTCCGTCAGCCTCACCGGCTCGCCCTTCAACTCGCCCCGCTCGGCGTCGAATCCGACGGCCGCGAGCGAGCCGGCGCGGTAACAGAGAAGGTAGCCGCCCTTCACGTAGCGGCCCATGCTTGCCTTCTCGAGGAGGGGGCGGATCGCGCGCGTCTTCGGGTCGAAGAGGGCGAGGCGGGCGTCGTCGAAGTTGTCCGGGTTTTCGAGCGTTCCGATCGTGAAGAGGAGCGCCCCTCCCGGCAGGACGGAGGGCCAGCGATGCGTCCGCTCGCCCTTGCCCGTATCCGGGTTCGTCAGGACCTCGGCCTGGCCTCCCCGCGCCGCCACGCGCCGCAGCCCCGAGGTGAAGTCGGGAGCGAAAACGATCGTGTCGTCGGAGAGCCAGACAGCGCCGCGCGGCGAGGCGGCGTCGGCAAGCGTCACGGCAACGCCCCCCTCCGACGGGACCTTCTTCAACTTCCCCTCCGCGAAGAATCCGATCCAGCGGGAATCCGGCGAGAAGAAGGGGCTCAGGGACCCCTCCGACCCCGCGACCGCCTTCGGCTCCATCTGGTCCACCGAGCGCAGGAAGAGCCTCCGGCCATCGCCCCGGTCCGAGACGTAGACGAGCTTCCGGCCGTCGGAAGAGAGATCGAAGACCGGCAGATCGTCGAACGGAATCCGATCGGGCTCGGAGACCGCCACGGCGAGGCGGCTCAGGCGCTCGGTTCCCCCGGCGGGCTGGCGCAGCGCGCGCCACCAGCCGGCGCCGGCGAGCGCGGCGGCGAGGACCGCCGCGAGCCAGGGCAGGACGCGCGCGATCCGGCGCGGCGCGGGAGGAGCCGGAGCGACCTCGCCCGGCGTTTCGGCCATCGTGATCAGGACGTCGGCGATGTCGTGGAAGCGATTCCGGGCGTCCCGCTCCAGGCAGTGCTTCAGGCTGCGCCGCACGGAGGCCGGGGTCGAAGCCGGCAGCGCGCTCCAGTCCGGGTCCTTGGTCAGCACCGCCGCGAGCGTGTCGGAGACCGTCTCGCCCGGAAAGGCGCGGCGACCCGTCAGCATCTCGTAGAGAACGGCGCCGTAGGCCCAGATGTCCGCGCGCTTGTCCGCCGGCTTTCCGCGGGCCTGCTCGGGACTCATGTACGCCGCCGTCCCCAGGATCACGCCGGCTGCGGTCCCCGCCGTGATTGTCGGCGAATGTGAAAGATCGGGGGCCGGCCGCTCGACCTCCAGGACCTTCGCGAGTCCGAAGTCGAGGACCTTGACCTGGCCGCCGGGCGTCAACTTCACGTTGGCGGGCTTCAGGTCCCGATGCACGATCCCGCGCTCGTGCGCCGCCTGCAGGGCCGCCGCGATCTGGCGCGCGACGTCGAGCGCCTCCGCCGGGGAGAGCGGCCCCGAAGCCAGCCGCTCCGCGAGCGTTTCGCCTTCGACGAGCTCGAGAACGAGGGCCTCGACGCCGCTCGATTCCTCGAGGCCGTAGATGGCGGCGATGCTCGCGTGATTGAGGGCGGCCAGGAGCTGCGCCTCGCGCCGGAACCGCGCCAGCCGCTCGGCGTCCGTCGCCAACGAGGCCGGCAACACCTTGATTGCGACGTCCCGCCCGAGCCTCGTGTCCCGCGCCCGGTACACCTCTCCCATCCCGCCCGCGCCGAGCGGCGCGACCACCTCGTACGGTCCCAGCCGGCTTCCGGCCGCGAGCGTCACCGGTTCCTTCCGAGGGCCGCGGTCCAGTTCGTGACGACGACCGCGCTGTCGGGTTCGGCGTCCGGCGCGCGGCGGATCACGAGGAACCGCTGGCCGTCCGGAGAGACGTCGTAGGGGTGGCGGTGCCACACGATCTCGCCACTCGTTCCGAGCTGAAGGAGGAAGAGGGGTTGCGGCTCGGCGATCTCCGGCCGGCCCGCGGAGAGTCGCAGGCCGACGGACATGAGCATCCCGCTTCTCGCGGCGTAGAAGAGCTCCGACCCGTCCCGGTTCCAGACCGGCATCTGGCCGCCGCCGATCGAGACCTGGCGCTTGGGACCCTCCGGCAGCGGCTGGACGTAGACCTCTCTCTGTCCCGACTCGTCGGAGTCGAAGGCCGTCCAGCGGCCGTCCGCCGAAAACGCGGGATGCTGCTCGGAGAACCGGGAGGCGCCGCTCAACCGGACCGCATCGTCATGCCCGGAAAGAGGGAGGAGAGAACGCACGAAATTGCCCCCCTCGCGACTGGCGATGAGCAGCCGCGAACCGTCGGGCGACACCGACGGCAACACCTTGTCCTGCTTCGTTCTGGCCAGGACCTTCTCGTCGCCTCCGCTCGCCGGCCGCTCGTAGAGGTCGTAGAAGCCGACGCGATCGGACACGTAGACCAGTCGCTCGCCGTCAGGGAACCACGCCGGGTCGAACTCCTCCGTCGGCTCTGAGGTGATCCGGGCGCCCGTCCCTCGAGCGGCATCCATCACCCAGACATCCTGGTTCTGGCCATGTGCCGGATCGCGCCGGGCCACCGCGACCTTCTCGCCGTCCGGCGAGATGCGGACGTCCGTGTATCCTCCGATTTCGCCGAGCGTCCCGAGCTCGCGCCCCTTCCGGTCCACCCAGACGAGGCTCCGCCGGGCGAACCATGTCAGGTACACCAGGCGCTTGCCGGCCGCCGAGTCCGCCACGAAGTTGTCCTCTCGCAGGCACCGGACATGCTCGAACGCGGGAGCGGGCTCCCCGACGAGCTTGAGACTCCGCGGATCGAACCTCCACGCGAAGAGCGCGCTGTCACGACCGAAGAGGAGATAGCCCGGATCGGTGAAGATCGCGGAGGAATCCGCATGGAAGAGCGGGCGGACCTCCTTCGAATCGAGGGAGGCGAGCATGACGGAGGTCTTCTCCGGATCGAGGTTGGACGCCACGAACACGAAGTGCCGTCCGTCGGGAAGGAAATGGGGATGGGCGTGCGTGAGCTCGCCGTGCGCCGTGTCCAGGGCGGTCACCGGGGCAGGCGCGCCGCCGCCGGCGGGCACGGCCACGACGGGAGCGGAGAACTCCTTCACGAAGAGGATCGTGCCCTGGCGGCCCCAGTCGCCGGAAAAAGCGGCCCCGCTCTCGCAGACGATCTGGACGGGGCCTCCCTCCGCGCCCATGCGCTTCAACTTCCCTTCGGAGAAGAAAGCGATCTCGCGGCCGTCGGGCGACCAGAACATGCCGCGCGCGTCCTCGGTGCCCGGCAGCCGACGCATCTCGAGGCTGTCGAGCGAGCGCACCGCGATCAAATTCCTTCCGGCGTCGTCCTGGATCATGAACAGAACGCGCTGGGCGTCCGGAGAGAGCGCCACTTCTCCGAAGAAGATCCGGCCGGGAGGAGGCAGGATCGTGAAGCGCGTCAGCTCCTCGGGCGCCCGCGGCCGGCGGGGCACGATCACGGCAAGCGCGGCGGCGATGATCGCAAGCGCCGCGATGACCCAGGCGAGCCCCTCGCGACTCTTGCGTCCACCGGCGATACGCGACGGAATCGCGGCGGCCGATCCTTCCGCGATCCACTTCAACTGCGTGGCGATGTCTCCGGCGCTCTGCCAGCGGTCGTCCGGGTCTTTTGCGAGACACGTCTTCACGACACGGTCGAGCGCCGGCGGCGTCAGAGGGGCAACGGCCGTGATCGGCTGCGGCTCCGATGTCAGGATGGAGGAGATCAGGCTTGCCTGGCTTTGACCTGAGAACGCCTTCCTCCCCGTCGCCATCTCGTAGAGAGTCGCGCCGAGCGCGAAAATGTCCGTCCGCGGATCCGCCTTCTTCCCTTCGAGCTGCTCCGGCGCCATGTAGGACAGGGTTCCAAGAATCGTTCCTTCCCGCGTGACGTCCCTGGCCGCTGTCGGGGCGGACGTGAGACTTCCCATCGGCGCGTCCGGTTGGAGCACCTTCGCGAGCCCGAAATCGAGAAGCTTGACGCCCGACTTCGTCAGCATGACGTTGCCCGGCTTCAGGTCCCGGTGGACGATCCCCTGCCGGTGGGCCTTCTCCAGCGCGCCGGCGACCTCGATCCCGTAGCGCAGCGTCTGCTCGAGCGGGAGCGGCCCCTTCGCGAGTCGGTCGGCCAGCGTCTCGCCTTCGAGGTATTCCATGACCAGGTACTCGACGCCGTCCTGGTTGCCGACATCGTAGAGGGCGCAGATGTGAGGATGGGAGAGCTGGGAGATCGTCTTCGCCTCCCGCTCGAAGCGCTGGCGAACGTCCGGGGAGGAGGAGAGATGCGACGGCAGGACCTTGATCGCGACCGTGCGCTCGAGCCGCGTGTCGCGCGCCCGGTAGACCTCTCCCATCCCTCCCGCCCCGAGCGGAGAGAGGACTTCGTAGGGTCCGAGGCGCGACCCGGCTGAGATGCCCATCAGAGCCGGCCGGAATGATACGCGGGAACGCCCGGACTATCGGAGCCCCTCGACGACGGAGAGATCCGATAGGGTTCGATGAGGCGTGTACGCGAAGGCTCGTCCATCTGGACGCGCCGGGGCTGGGTTAGAGTTTGCGTTGGATGAAGCGCCTGGCCGACTTGACGGTCGAGGACCTGACGTCCGCCCCGGTCTGGCGGTACGAGGGGGGAGACGGTGCGGACGCGGTCGTCGTCGCGCATTCGCGCGACGGCCTGTCGCAGATGGACGACGAGATTTTTCTTGCCGCGACCGATTTCACCCTTCCCGATTCGAGCCGGCATCTCGGGTTCTGTTTCCCGGTGGATGACGCGGGCCTCGATTACCTGCAGCCGGCCATCGTGACGCCGAGCGGGCACGTCCGGTTCTGGTTCGACGGAACGGTGGCGGCGGAGGTCCTCGCGGCGCAGTGGGCCGCGCTCGGAAGGAGGGCCGAGGAGATCTTCCCGGTGCAGTTCCGCTGCCGCGTTCCGGTGGACGGCCGGGACGTGGCGGGCGTGATCGCGGGCATCGAGACATCCGCCGACATCTTTCCCGCGCGGCCCGCCGCTTCGGTCGCGGGCTCCGACCCGGAAGCGGACGACGCCCCCTACGAATCGCGGCGTCCGGATGGATCCGTCCTGAGCGCGCGGCCGAGCCGCGTGCGGCGGCTCTTCGCCAACCGGGAGGGCGTCTACGTCACGCGAACGGCTCCGCGTCGCCGGGTCGAAATGATGGTCGAGTTCGACCAGGGGGGCTCGCGCGGCACCGGGGTGACGGGCGACGTCTCCCGCAACGGCATGTTCGTTCGCTCGGCGCGCCCCCCAACGGCGGACCCGCGGTGAGCCTGACCGTCCACCTCCCGGGCGGGCGGGAGATTCTCCTGGCGGGAAGGGTCGTGCGCAGCGCGGCCGCTTCGGACCCGCGGTCGCCCGGGTTCGCGCTGGCGTTGACCGACAAGCCCGCCGAGTACGACGAGTTCTTCTCCTGGCTCCTCGACCTCGAGTAACGTCGCTTCGCGCTACGCAAGGGACCTGCGCCTGCGGGCGCACCGGGAAGGTCGTCTAACTCTCTCAGCGCGGTCGCGAGCGACTCGGCCGGCTGCGGCCTCGATCGCTCGCCTGGTCCCTGGCTCCGCGCTCCGCTCCCGCGGCGCGAGGCTCCTCCTTCGCTTCCGCTCAGGAGACTCCTCGCGCCGCGAGCTCCGGTTGCCTCGGTGCTGTAGGGGAGGCGCTTGCGCCTCCCGCCTCCCCTCCCTCCCCCCCGCCAAGGACCTGGCGCCCTGCGCGCCCCCCCCGCGGCGACTCGGCCGGATGCGGCCTCGATCGCTCGCCTGGTCCCTGGCTCCGCGCTCCGCTCCCGCGGCGCGAGGCTCCTCCTTCGCTTCCGCTCAGGAGACTCCTCGCGCCGCGACCGGGGCTTTCCCCCTCTCCCCCCGGGAGAGGGTCGGGGTGAGGGCGCCGGGACGCCACCGTCTGGTAAATTGAAGGCGTCATGGACGGGAGAAAACGCCACCGGACGGTAGGGGTCCGGGTCGGGACGGTTCGGGTGGGCGGGGGAGCCCCGGTCGTCGTCCAGTCGATGGCCAACACCGACACGGCCGACGCCGTGGGGACCGCACGGCAGTGCATCGAGCTCGCTCGGGCCGGGTCGGAGATGGTGCGCGTCACCGTCAACGTCCCGGAGGCCGCGCAGGCCGTGCCGGAGATCAAGAAGCGGATGCTCGACGCCGGCGTCGAGGCCCCCTTGATCGGAGACTTCCATTACAACGGCCACGTCTTGCTCTCGAAGTTCCCCGCCTGCGCCGCGGCGCTCGACAAGTACCGCATCAACCCCGGCAACGTCGGCAAGGGAGCGCGGCGCGACGTGCAGTTCGCGACGATCTGCTCCATCGCCCGCGAGAACGGAAAGCCCGTGCGCATCGGCGTCAACGGCGGGTCTCTCAACCAGGAGCTCGTCATGGCGAAGATGCAGGAAAACACGGACCGGGACCTCGGCCGGTCTTCCGAGGAGATCATCAACGAGTGCATGGTCCTCTCGGCCCTCCAGTCGACAGAGCTCGCGCTCGAGTCGGGCCTGCTCAAGGACCAGATCATCATTTCCTGCAAGGTCTCGCGCCCGCTCGACCTGATCGCCGTCTACCGCGACCTCGCGAGGAAGACAGACCAGCCGCTGCACCTCGGGCTGACCGAGGCGGGCATGGGGATCAAGGGACTGGTCTGGTCCTCCTCCGCGATGGGAGTGCTACTTGAGGAGGGGATCGGCGACACGATCCGCGTCTCGCTGACGCCGCGCCCCGGCGGCGACCGCCGCGAGGAAGTCTACGCGGCATGCGAGCTGCTCCAGTCGCTCGGCATCCGCTCCTTCGCGCCGTCGGTCACCGCCTGTCCCGGCTGCGGCCGCACGACCTCGACGACGTTCCAGGAGCTGGCGGAGAGAATCCAGGGTTACATCCGCGACAAGATGCCGGAGTGGAAGACGCAGTACGAAGGCGTCGAGAACATGACGCTCGCCGTGATGGGCTGCGTCGTCAACGGCCCCGGCGAGTCGAAGGCCGCCTCGATCGGAATCTCGCTTCCCGGCACCGGCGAAGAGCCCCACTGCCCCGTCTACATCGACGGCCAGCATTTCACGACGCTCAAGGGCACCTACGACGAGCTCGCCGTAGCGTTCCGCGCCCTCGTGGACGACTACATCGCGACGAAGTACCCGCCGCCGGGAGCCCGCCCCCGCCGTTGCCACGCCGGCGAGCTGACGCGTCCGGGGACAGGGAGACGGCGGGCGTTCTCAATGCGCCGCCGGCGCCCAGTTCTGGACCAGAGTAGCCGGAGTCGAGGCCTTCTCGGCGACGATCGTGTTGATCAGGAACCGCTGGCCGTCCGGGAAGACGTCGTACTGGGGGATGTTGGTGCGGCGCGAAGAGGTGCGGAAGAGAGGCTGCGGCGTGCCGGTCTCGAAGCCGCCGTCCGTCCGCACGGGGACCGCCATGAGCTGGCCGCCGAGGTCCAGGTAGAAGAGCTCCTTGCCGTCCGCTCTCCACTTCGGCTGCCGGCCGCCCGCCGTCGAGACCTGGCGCCGGCCTCCCGGGCCCGGAAACGCCGCGACGTAGATCTCGGGCCGGCCCGTCTCGGAGGAGAGGTACGCGATCCACCGTCCGTCCGGGGAGAACGCGGTGTCGCGCTCGCTCGACGGCGTCGAGAGGAGGAGCTTCAGCCGTCTGCGTCTCGACCTCGAGCAGCCACATGTCGTCCTCGGTCTTCGTATCGGATCCGTTGAAGGCGATGAACCGTCCGTCCGGCGACCAGTCCGTGAGGAACTTGGAGCGGCGGAGGGTGAAGCCCCGCGCCGGCTCGAACGCGGAGCGGGGCCGGCCGGCTGGGCGGCCACGATCGGCCGCTCCTCTTCCGAGGAGCCCAGGGTCTTCTGATAGATGGACCAGACGCCTTTGCGGTACGACGCGTACGCGATCTTCTTGCCGTCGCGGGAGAAGACCGGCGTGTTGTCGTCGCCCGGATCGAAGCTGATCCGGGCCGGCGCCTCCTGGCCGGCGGCGTCGAAGATCCAGATGTCCCGATTGGTGCTGACCGGATCGATCGACCTCGGCCGCGACGCGCCGTCCATCGGGAGAGATTCGCGGGGTCCAGTAGTTCCCCGTCGGCGCGGCGTTGCCGAGCGCGCTTTCCCGAACGGTCGAACACCGTCAGCTGCGAGAGCCCGATCGTTCCGCCTTCCGCGTAGGCGAGGAGCCCTTCCTGGGACACGGAGAAGATCCCGGTCGAGGCGTCCGCGAGGTACTGAACGTGCCGCGCCACGACCTGCGGGTCCCCGCGGAGCTCCAGCTTCTCGGCGTCGAAGGGGTGGGCGAGGAGGTCTCCATTCCAGACGTAGAGGAGATATCCCGGCGGCGCGTACACCGTCCTCGATGCGGCGCGCAGAAGCAGCTTGCGGTCCTTCGATCCGAGCTCCTGCACGAAGAGCTCGCTCTCGGAGCGGCGCGTGGCGGATCCACGCGCTGCACGACGTAGAGGAAGTGCTTCCCGTCCGGGAGGAACTCCGGATACTGGTGCACGCTCTCTCCGCGGCTCGCGTCGATCGTCGTGATCGCGACGCGCTCGCGGTCCTGCGCGCGACACGCGGTAGATCGGGGAGAGCAGCGACGGCGAGTAGAGGATGACGCCGTCCCGGTTCCAGGTCGCGCCGCGGCCCGGGCCGATCGCGGCGATGGATTCGACGGCGCCTCCGTTGGCCGGAATCCTGGACAGTCCCGTCAGCATCGTCGCGAACCCGATCCAGCGCCCATCGGGGGACCAGAACGGATTTCGCGCTCCGTCGGTCCCGGCGAGAAGCTGCGCCGCGGGCTGGTCGAGCGCGCGCGCCGCGAGGACGACGTGGCCTTCGATGTCGTGGACCGGAAAGACGACGCGGGTCCCGTCGGGCGAGAGCGCGAGCGGACCGGACAGCGGGTCGAGAAACCAGCCGTCCGGCGCGACGAGCGAGGACACGATCCGGCGAGCCGGCGCGGCCTGCGGGCGCCGGCCGAAATGGACCTGCTGTCCGATCAGGAAGGCCGCGATCGCCGCGGCCGCGATCCAGAGCCAGGAGAGCCGGCCGCTTCGAGTCTTCGCGGCGGGCCGGGCGGGGATTTCCAGCGCTTCCGGCGGAGTCTCCAGCTCGATGCGCGCGTCGGCGATGTCGTGGAAGCGCCGGTCCCGGTCGCGCTCGAGGCAGCGCCGGAGGACCTCCGGACGTTGCCGGGAGTCTCTTCGGGCAGCGCGCTCCAGTCCGGTTCGGTCTTGAGGACCGCCGCGAGCATGTCGGAGACGCGTCTCGCCCTCGAAGGCGCGCCGCCCGGTCAGCATCTCGTAGAGCAGCGCGCCGAACGCCCAGATGTCGGCGCGCTTGTCCACGGGCTTGCCGCGCGCCTGCTCCGGGCTCATGTAGGCGGCCGTGCCGAGGATCATCCCCGCCGCGGTCGCCCGGCCCGTCAGCGTCGGCGACTGCGTCAGCTGCGGCGTGCTGCCCGACGTCGGCGTCCGCTTCGAAGACCTTCGCCAGGCCGAAGTCGAGGATCTTGACCCTGCCGTCGTGCGCGACGATGACGTTGGCGGGCTTCAAGTCCCGGTGGATGATCCCGCGCTCGTGCGCGGCCTCGAGCGCCTCGGCGATCTGGCGCGCGATCGGAAGCGCTTCCTCGAGCGGGATCGCCCCGCGCGCGATCCGCGCGTCCAGGCCCTCGCCTTCGACGAGCTCCATGACGAGGATGTGACGCCCGTCCACGGCCTCGAAGGAGTGGACCGCCGCGATGCCGGGGTGATTCAGCGCGGCGAGCGCCTTCGCCTCGCGCTCGAAACGCGCGACGCGGTCCCGGTCCTCGAAGAACTCCTCGGGCAGGACCTTGATCGCGACGCTCGCGGTCGAGCCGCGAGTCCGCGCGCGCGGTAAACCTCGCCCATCCCGCCCGCGCCGAGCGAGGAGAGGACCTCGTAGGGGCCGAGGCGGGTACCCGCCGAGATCGTCATCGAGATTCCTGCGGCGCACGGAGCGCTCGCCAGATCGAGCAGCACGAGTGATGCGGCGGCGTCGGGGCTCTCGCCGCGAGTCGAGTCGACTCAGGAATCGTTTGCCGGCCGTCACGTCGGGACGTACGTCGTAGATGCGGCAGTTGGTCCGGCGAGCGAGACGGCCGAAGAGCGGCTGCGGCGTGCCGCGTCTCGAAGGCCGCGGTCGCGCGCCGGAGCGCGAACCGCCATCAGAGCGCCGCTCGGCATCCAGGTAGAAGAGCTCCTTGCCCGTCGCGGCCGCCAGCGCGGCAAACGGCCGCCGCCGGTCGAGACCTGCCAGCGCTTGCCGCGGGCCCGCGAGGAAATGCGACGCCGCGAAGAACTCGGGACGGCCGTCTCGGTGCGCGAAGTAAGCGACCAGCGCCCGTCGGGCGAGAAGGAGCGTGTCGCGCTCTCGTCCGCCGGCGTCGACGGAGGCTCGCGCGGCTCCGTGCCGACCGTCGAGCGGCAACATGTCGTCGCCCGGTCGTCGTCTCGGCCGTAGAAGGCGATGAACCGTCCGTCCGGCGACCAGTCCGTCGGGAATTGGCGCTCGCGGCGGGTGAAGCAGCGTGCTCGGCTCGACGCGGCGAGCGGTCGGCAGCGCCGCCGGCGGTCTGCGCCGCTGCGCCGCAGATGTCCTCGATCGATAGATCCGACGCGTTCGGCGGATACGAGCGCGTACGCCATGCTCCTGCCGTCGCGGCGACAAGACCGGCGTCTCAATCCGTCGCCCGGGCCGAAGGTGATCCACGACGGCGCCTCCGGCCGGCGGCGTCGAAGGTCCAGATATCGAGGTCGCTGCAGAGCCGGATCGAGACATCTCGACCGCGACGCGCTGTCCGTCGGGCGAGAGTGCCGGGGTCGAAGATTCGCCGGCTCGCCGGCGTTGCCCGAGCGCCTTGCCCGCTCGGTCGAACACAGACAGCTGCGAGAATCCCCGATCGCTCCGCCGTTCCGGTACAGCGAGCGAGCCGCTCTCCGAGACCGAGAAGATGCCGGTCGCCGCTGTCGGCGATGTCCTGGACGTGCCGGGCCACGGTGCGGGTATCCCGCGGCAGTTCCAGCTCCCGTCGAAGGGCTGGGCGAGGAGCGTCCGGTTCCAGACGAAGAGGAGATACGCCGGAAGGCGCGTAGACGCCTGGTCGATGCGGCCTCGAGGATCATCTCGGATCCCTCGCCATCGAGTGTCCCGCACGAAGAGCTCGCTCTCGACCGCGTGTCGGGATCGACGCGCTGACGAGGTAGAGGAAGCGCTTGCCGTCCGGCAGGAACTCGGGAAAGCGGTGGCTCGCTTCCTGCGCGCGTCGGCGTCGAGCTTCGTCACCGGGACGCGCTGGCCGCCCTGGGCGCGACACGCGGAAGATCGGCGCGAGACAGAGACGGCGAGAAGAGGATGACACCCTCACGGTTCCAGGTCGCCGCCCGGCCTCGGCCGGCGTCGCAGATAGAGTGCACCGGGCCGCCGTCGCGCCGGGACCTTCGGCGAACTCGTCAGCTCGGCGAAGAAGCCGATCCAGCGCTGTCGGGAGACCAGAACGGATAGCGTCGCTCCTCGGTCCCGTCGACGGGCTGCGCAGCCGGCCAGTCGAGCCGCCGCGAGCCAGAGCACGCCGGCCTTCGATTCCCGGACCGCGAAGACGACATGCGTCCCGTCGGGCGAGAGCGCCGAGCGGCCCGGACATCGGTGTCGAGACGCCAGCTGAGTCCGGCGGCGACGAGCGACGAGGCACGATCGTGCGGGCGGAGGCGTCCGCGCGGCGCGCGAGCCGAAGGGACTGCAGAACGATCAGCGAACGCCACGATCGCGGCTGCCGCGACCAGGCTGACGAGCCGGCCGCTCGATCGGCGCGGCGGGCCGGCGCCGGAGGGACTCGGTTCCGTCGCGAGCGGAGTCTTCGAGCTCGATCCGCGCGTCCGCGATGTCATGGAAGCGCCGGCCGCGGTCGCGCTCGAGGCAGCGACGGAGGACCTTGCGGACATTGGCGGGAGTCTCCGCGGGAAGCGCCGTCCAGTCCGGATCGTTCTTCAGGACCGCGGCGAGCATGTCGGAGACGGTCTCGCCCTCGAAGACGCCGGCGTCCGGTGAGCATCTCGTAGAGCACGCACGCCGAACGCCCAGATGTCCGCGCGCTTGTCCACGGCCTTGCCGCGCGCCTGCTCCGGGCTCATGTAGGCGGCCGTGCCGAGGATCATTCCGCTGCGGTCGCGCGCGCCCGGTCAGCGTGGGCGACTGCGTCAGCTGCGGCGCGCTGCCCGACGACGGGTCCGCTTCGAAGACCTTCGCAAGTCCGAAGTCGAGAATCTTGACCCTCCATCGGCCGCGACCATGACGTTGGCCGGCTTCAAGTCCCGGTGGATGATCCCTCGCTCGTGCGCCGCCTCGAGCGCCTCGGCGATCTGGCGGGCGATCGGCAGCGCATCCTCCGACGGGATCGCCCCGCGCGCGATCCGCACGTCCAGCCCCTCGCCTTCGACGAGCTCCATGACGAGGATGTGCCGGCCGTCCACGGCTTCGAAGGAGTGGACCGCCGCGATGCCGGGGTGATTCAGCGCGGCGAGCGCCTTCGCCTCGCGCTCGAACCGCGCGATCCGGTCCCGGTCCTCGAAGAACTCCTCGGGCAGGACCTTGATCGCAACGGTCCGGTCGAGGCGCCCGTCCCGCGCCTTCCACACTTCTCCCATTCCTCCCGCTCCAATGGGAGAGAGGACTTCGTAGGGGCCGAGGCGCGAACCGGCTGTGAGAGTCAACCTGTCTCAGGATACCGCGAGGCGAACGGCTCGCTGGCCCGGGTCACTTCAGGCCGGTCGCGACGATCCGCGATGCTAAGAATCGCGCGCCCATGGCCATCGAATTCGTTCAGAACTACACCGATCTCTCGACGGACAAGGGGTATCAGTTCAAGTTCTTCTGCGACAAGTGCGGCAACGGGTACATGTCTTCCTTCCGGGCGTCCGCCATCGGGATCGCGTCGTCGGCGGCGCAGGTGGCGGGCAGTCTCTTCGGCGGCGTCTTCGGGAAGATCGGCTCCAGCTCCTACGAAGTCCAGCGCGCCATCGGCGGCCCCGCGCACGACAAGGCGCTCGAGGCCGCCGTCACGGAGATGAAGCCGAAGTTCAAGCAGTGCAGCCGGTGCGGCAAGTGGGTGTGCGGGGAGGTCTGCTGGAACCACGAGCAGAACCTCTGCGAGCAGTGCGCGCCCAACCTCGACGAGGAGATCGCCTCGGCGCAGGCCGACGGCGGCCCGCGATCAGGCCTTCGAGAAGGCGAAGACGGTGGACTGGCTGAAGGACCGCGACATCTCCCGCAAGCAGGCGGCGGCGTGCCCCTCCTGCGGGGCGCACACGCAGGGCGGCAAGTTCTGCCCCTCCTGCGGCGCCAATCTCTCGCCGGCCGTCAACTGCTCCAAGTGCGGGACGAAGATCGAGGGGGCCCCGAAGTTCTGTCCCGAGTGCGGCAACAAGCTCGGCTGACTCGCCCTGTCATTCTGAGGAGCGGAGCGACGAAGAATCTGCTCCAGTCGAACGGCTGATCCGCCGGGGCAGATCCTTCGCTGCGCTCAGGATGACAAACGATCGAGTCTCGCCGAAGGAGCTAGTCCTCGTCCGGTTCCTCCGGCTCCTCCCGGCCCGGCGCCTCGGGCTCCTTCACGGTCATGATCTGGACGTAGCCCTTCGCCTTCATCGCGTCGTTGAAGGCGGGGACGGCCTTGCCGTAGAAGTCGTCGAACTCCTTTCGCGCGGCGGCGAGCTGCCCGGAGAGGAGCGCATAAACGTCGAGCTCCGGCTGCGTGGGGGGATAGTCGGAGTTGCCCGAGACGTCGCTGCCGCTGACTCCGGACTCGGCCTGCAGCCAGATGAGCTTCAAGTAGAGCTCGAGCGGGCCGCGGAACGACTTCTGGTCTCCTTCCGCGAGCGTGGGCTGCAGGAGCTTGTCCTCGACGGCGCGGGCCTTCTTCTCGAGCTCGTCGGCCTGCTCGAAGACGGGCTTGTCGGCCTTGCCCGCCTTGAGCATCCTGCGAAAGTCCTCGAGCTGTTTGCGCGTCCATTCGATCTCGTTGATCATCCGGGCGGCCGCGCTGATGTCGTTGTAGATCCCGCGCGAGAAGTTCGCCGAGGCCGCCACGTCGGCGTCGCTTCGGCCCGAGCGGGGATCCTTGAGGACGGTGAGGGGCCGCGTTCCGATCTCCTTCCCTTCGACCGTGAGCTTGACCGTGTAAGTGCCCGGGGCGACGAGAGGGCCCTTCTTGGGAACGGTGATGCCGTAATAGAAGACGCCGCGATGGTCCTTCCCGACGAAACGCTTCTCCTCCCAGATGTGCGGATTGCCGGCGGGCGTCGTCCGCATGCGGACGTCCACCGTCTGTTCGTAGGCGAGGTCCCAGGCGACGCGGTTCAACCCCGCCTTGTTCGTGCCCTTGATGGTCCGGACCTTCTCCCCGGCGGAATCCCAGATCGTGATCTCGACCGGATTCTTCTTCGGCGCGGCGTTCTCGGCCTCGCCGTCGTTCTCCTTCTCCGGAGTCTTCAGCGGGTCTTTCAGCCAGTAATTGATCGCGGCGCCGTAGGGCGGGTTCTGGCCCTGCGCCGCTCCCGCGGGGACGAGGTTGGGCCGCGAGGTGGAGCGGAACCGGTAGGCCGGCCGCGGATCGAAGAGGTGCGAGGCGGAGGCGCGGACGGCGTCGTTCAACTGCTCGAGCGGAGTCACGTCGTCCAGGATGTAGAAGCCGCGCCCGTAGGTCCCGACCACGAGATCGTGGAAGTGCTCCTGGATCGTCATCCAGTAGACCGGCGCGTGCGGGAGCTTGGACTGCAGCGGCTCCCAGCGGCCGCCGTCGTCGAAGGAGATGTAGAGCGCGTTTTCCGTTCCGGCGTAGAGAAGCCCCTTGCGGAAGGGGTCCTCGCGCACGACGTGCGCGTAGGAGAGCGGGCTCTTCGGTATGTTGGAGGCGATCGCCTTCCAGCTCTTTCCATAGTCCGTCGTCTTGAAGAGGAAGGGATCGCGGTTGTCCACCTGGTGCAGGTCCACGGCGATGT
Source organism: uncultured Acidobacteriota bacterium (assembly GCA_963782815.1). GTDB lineage: Bacteria > Acidobacteriota > Thermoanaerobaculia > UBA5066 > Gp7-AA6 > JAWOLE01. The sequence continues at coordinate 32,798 of CAWALG010000020.1, forward strand.
AACACGTCCCCGCGTCGAAGCGGGAGGGATCGACGCTGTCCACCGTGCCCTTGGGGGGCAGGCCCGGAATGCCGGGCGTGACGTTGGACCAGTGGGCGCCGCCGTCCCGGGTGACCTGGACCTGGCCGTCGTTGGTGCCGGCCCAGATCACGCCCTTCTCGAGGGGTGACTCGGCGATCGAGTAGATGACGCCGGCGTATTCGACGGAGAGGTTGTCCACGGTCAACCCGCCGGAGTCGCCCATCATGCTCTTGTCGTTGGTGGTCAGGTCCGGACTGATCGCCTTCCACGTCTGGCCGCCGTCGGAGGTCGCGTAAACGTACTGGCTCCCCACGTACACGGTGTTGTGGTCGTGCGGCGAGATCGCGATCGGGAAGGTCCAGTTCATGCGGAGCTTGATCTGCCCGGCGTTGGCCCCCATCGTCCGCTCCGGCCACGGGCTGACGGTGCGCGCCATGCCGGTCTTCGCGTCGAAGCGCTCGACGACGCCGGCGTAGCAGCCTCCCCAGACGATGTCGGGATCGACCGGGTCGGGAGTCGCCCATCCCGTCTCGCAGCCGGCCGTCGAGGTCCATTGCGCCGGGGAGATCCCGCCCGCTCCGGGGACGACGCTCGGGCCGCGCATGGAGCCGTCGTCCTGCATCTGGCCGTAAACGAAGTAGGGGATCCGGTTGTCGGTCGTGACGTGGTACATCTGGCCGATCGGCAGGCGCATGGACGACCACTGCCGGCCGCGCGTCGTCGAGATCAGGACACCGAGGTCGTTGCCGATCATCATGCGGCGCGGGTCCTTCGGGTCCGCCCACATGTCGTGGTTGTCGCCGCCCCAGCGGATCTGCTCCGCGGTCTCGCCGCCGTCGTAGGTCGCTCCCATCATGTTGGACGGGAAATAGACCTCGTTGGCGTTGTCGGGCATGACGAGCATCCGCGTGTAGTAGTGGGGGCGCTCGTTCAAGAGCCGGCTGTGGTTGACGAGCTTCCACTTTTCCCCGCCGTCGTCGGAGCGCCAGAGCGACCCGCGCTGGCCCGTCTCGATCAGCGCGTAGACGCGCTGCGAGTCGCTCGCGGCGACGGCGACGGCGATCTTGCCGAGCGGCGGTTCCGGCAGGCCGTTGCCCGTGATCCGCTTCCAGGTCGAGCCGCCGTCGCGCGAGACGAAGACGCCCGCTTCCGGGCCCGCCGCTCTTTCGTCCCCACGTCTTGATGTCGATCTGCCACGCGCCGGCGAAGAGGGTCCGCGGGTTGTTCGGGTCCATCGCCAGGTCGGACACGCCGGTGTTCTCGTCCACGAAGAGGACCCGCTCCCACGTCTTGCCGCCGTCGGTCGTGCGGTAGACGCCGCGCTCCTGCTGCGGGCCGTAACAGGTCCCGAGCGCCGCCGCGAAGACGACGGTCGGGGTTGCGCGGGTCGATGGCGATGCGCCCGATCCGCCCGGTCTTCTCCAGGCCCATGTGCTTCCAGGTCTTGCCGGCGTCGGTGGACTTGTAGATCCCGTTTCCGAGAGACACGTTCGACCGGATGAACGGCTCGCCCGTCCCGACCCACACGACGTTCGAATCCGAGGGGGCGATCGCGATCGAGCCGATCGACTGCGCCGGCTGCTCGTCGAAGACCGCCTTCCAGTGAATGCCGCCGTCCGTGGATTTCCAGACGCCGCCGGAGGCCGCGCCGGCGTAGTAGGTGTTCGGGTCGCCCGGCACCCCGACGACCGCCGAGACGCGATTGCCGGGCGGGCCGATGAACCGGTACTTCAAGCCGGCGTAGGGATCGGCGGGCCGGCCTCGCCGCGGCCGCCGCGGCGGGTTTTCCGGTCTGCGCCGGGCCCGGGCCGGATGCCAGCGCGAGCGCGAGCCGCCGCTGCCGCCGCGAGACGTCTCGCCGAAGCGCCCACCCGTTGATCCTCGATCTCGATCGTCAAGCCGCACCTCCGCAGGACAGCCGTTTCTCGTGGCTCAGGGATTCCGAATCTTGATGACTCGGGCAAGATTACATCGGCCTGGAACGGACTCGTGCAGCGGGGAACCAGGAAAGGCGAACTGTCCGATGGCACGATGCGAGTGCCTGGACCGGCATCTGCTGATGAAATTGCATTACCGCTCGGTTCGTCAGGAGTGTTTAGCATCTTATCCAGTGAACGATGAGCCGCTCTCGAAGACAGAACATGCCGCCTTCGCGCTGGCGATCCTGCTGATATCCGGAGGCCCTGGCGGCCGACTCGGGCACGTTCAACCTCTTTCCCTCGACTCTGCCGCCGGAACCTGCTCCTGGCTCCTGAAATGGAGGAATCGGGATCGGGCCTCGCGCTCCTGAAAGGGCACCCTGCTGTTCACGGAGGCGGCATCGGCCGAGGTCCTTCGGCTGGGCCTGCCGTTCTCCAATCGGGTCCAGCTTCCCGCCGCGCCGGCGCTCGATCCGCCGCGGGTCCCCCGCGTCAGGACGCTCGGCCTCGCGCCGGCCTGGAAGCCTGTCCTGACGGTGTTCGTCGCGGGAACGGCCGTCGGTTACTCGGCCGGCAACTCCGTGAAGGAGGACCCCCTATGAACGCGGCGGATTCCACTTCGCCAACGAGGGTTTCTTCGGGCGCAACACCTACAACGGCGGAGTGGACAAGGTCGCTCACTTCGTGGACTACAACCTCGCGCAGGTGGCGCTCGCGAACACGTACCGGTGGGTCGGCTACACCTACGCGCAGTCCTCCTGGATCGGGTTCGCCACGTCGGTGGCGGCGGGGCTCACGACGGAGATCGGGGACGGGACCACGTATCTACGGCTTCTCCTGGGAGGACTTCCTGGCGGACGCCCTGGGCGCGGCGACGGCCATGGGACTCTCGAGGAGCGGCTGGAACGATACGATCGGCTTTCGGTTCGGGACGTTTTCACAGGACCCGGCCCCGTCCTGCTGCATCCAGAACACGAACATCGGAAGGGACTACTCCGGCGAGATCTACACCGCCGACTTGAAGATCGCGGGGCTCGCGCGCAGGCTCAGGCTCAATCCGGGGCCCGCGCGGTTCCTTCTCCTGTCGGGGACCTACGGAACCAACGGCTACAAGCACGTCGCGCCGGAGCTCCGCCAGCGTCTGGTCGGCCTGGAGATCGGCGTGAACTTCTCGGAGATCCTTCGCAGCCTCGGTGTCCCGAGCGAGCCGCTCTGGGGCGAGGTCCTCTACTACTTCTTCGACAGCTTCCGCATCCCCTACACGGCGATCGGCGTCCGCTACGACGTCAACAACGGCGAGTGGTTCGGTCCGACCGCCGGCCGCACCCGTTTCCGTGTCCCGTCCGGCTCCCGGTGACGGCGGCGAGCCGCGCTAACGCGCGCCTTCGACGAGGAAGAGGTGCGAGAGCTGGTATCCGTAGGAGTAGGCGTAGCTCTTGTAGTCGTCCGTCATCGCGAAGGTCCCGATCCGCAGCGCCTCGGCCGTCTCGGGGCCGCCGAACGTGCGCAGCGGCTCCCTCCGGCCGGTCGCGATGTCGAGCCGCTCGGCCGCGCACGGGAATCTGCGTGCCGTGGAAGAGAATGATCGACCGGCCGTCGGCGCCCCACCGGAGCGCGACGTCCTCGCCGGTCGTCCCGGGAACGGCCTTGCCCGCGCCGCCGCTCGACGGGTAGATCTCGAGGGTCCCGGTGGTTCCCCGGACGAGGATCGAACCTCCGTCGGGTGAGACGAATCCCAGGCTCGTCCCCTCCGGAGTCACCGGACGCGGCTTGCCGCCGGCGATCTCCTGGACGTAGCAGCGCACGGCTCGCCCCGTCTCGGCGCCGCAGACGAGAAGCCGCCGCCCGTCCGGGAAGAACCGCGCCGACTCGTAGCTGACGAGGCCGCCGGATTCCAGCAGCCGCTTCTCTCCCGCGCCCGTCGGGTAGAGCACGAGCCGCTGGGGCGATGCCGGAAGGACGCCGAGCGCCCACTTTCCGTCCGGCGAGAGGTCCTGCGGCGCTCCCTCGCCCAGGCGCACGACCGCGGACCCGTCCGTGCCGCGCAGGCACACCGCGTAGTTGTCGCCGACGGACCCGCTGTCCTCCGAGAAGAGGAGCGTCTTTCCGTCGGCGGAGAGCGCGACCGGATAGGAGAGATCGAGCCAGGAGAGCTCCCGCTCGGTCTTCTCGCCGGGCGCCAGGGCGAACATCTTCCGGAAGAGATCGTCCCGCGTGGCGAGCCATCGGCCGTCGGGACGGGTGTCGTGGATCGTCAGGCCGCCGGCGCTCTCGATCGCGGTCCGCCGCTTGCCGGAGAGCGTGACCGCATACACCGAGAAATTGTTGTAGGCCCTGCCCGCGGAGAAGACCACTTCCTTTCCGTCCGGCGACCAGGCGAGGCCCTCCTCTCCCCAGTAGCCCTCGGAGAGGACGGTCTTCTTGCCCGAGAGGTCCACGACGGCGACGAGCCCCCGGTCGTCGTACTTGATGGGATGCTCGAAGAAGGCGATCCGGTCCCCCTTCGGCGAAAAACGCAGGTCGCTCAGAGTATCCGCCCGCCTCGCAGAGGACCTTGCCGACGGGGAACTCCAGCCGGTCCTTCCCGTTGACGTCGCGGATGACGGCCAGGTTCTCTCCGTCGGGCGACCAGTCTGCCTCGCGCACGCCCTCCAGGATCTCGCGCGGGGCCGCCCCCTCGAGCGGCATCCGCGCCAGCGTCCCGTTGAACAGGTTGTGCCCGAGGTAGCGGGCGCGGGTCAGGACCGCCAGCTCGCCCTTCGAGGATACGGAAAGCAGATGGACGCCGGAGAGCCCGCGGGCGTTGGCTCCCGGAAAATCGGGGCGCAGCGAGAAGATCTCGGGCGTGCTCCCCTGGGTCGCGGCGCTGAACACCACCGTCTTCCCGTCGGGCGCGAAACGCGCGTTGAAGATCGGCTGCTGCCGGAACGTCAGCTGCGAGAAGGAGGGGCCGGCCTGCGGCACCACGCTCGGTCCGATCGCGCGCCGGCCGGCGAGATAGGCCAGAGCGACGGCCGCGACGAGGATCGCCGCGGCCGCGCCGGCGAGAACGCCGCGCCGCGTCGAGGCGGGTCTCGCATCGATCGGCCGGACTGCCGGCGCGGAGAGCCCCGACAGCGACTCGAGATCGAAGGCGAGATCGTGGGCCGAGTGGAAACGCTGCTCGGGGTTCTTCTCCAGGCAGTGCCGGACGATCCGCTCGAGGCCGGGGGCGAGATTCTGGTTCGTCGCGGAGAGGTCGGGCGGATCTTCCCGCAGGATCGCCGACATCGTGTCCGCGGCGGAGTCTCCGTGGAAGGCGCGCTTGCCCGAGAGCATCTCGTAGAGGATCGCGCCGAAGGAGAAGATGTCGCTGCGCGCGTCGGCCGGCTGTCCCGCGCACCTGCTCCGGCGCCATGTAGCCGAGCGTGCCGAGGACGACGCCCGGCTCGGTCGCGGCCGCCGCCGTCGGCAGGTTCGTCTTCTCGCCTTGCCCCTCTTCGGCGTGCGTCAGCTTGGCGAGGCCGAAGTCCAGGATCTTGACCCGCCCGTCCTTCGTGACGAAGAGATTTTCGGGCTTCAGGTCCCGGTGGACGATCCCCTTCTCGTGCGCGGCGGCCAGCCCGTGCGCCATCTGCAGCGCGTAGTCGATCGCCTTGCGCGGCGAGAGGCGTCCGCCAGCGAGGACCGCGCGCAGCGTCTCTCCCTCGAGCAGCTCGCTGACGACGTAAGGCGCGCCCTCATGCGACCCGATGTCATAGACCGCGGTGATGTTGGGATGGTTGAGCAGCCCCGCCGCCTTCGCCTCCTGCTCGAACCGCCGCAGCCGGTCCGGGTCGTTGGAGAAGGACGCCGGCAGGACCTTGATCGCCACTTCCCGCGCGAGCCGCGAGTCCCGCGCGCGATACACCTCTCCCATCCCTCCGGCGCCGAGGGGAGAGAGGACCTCATAGGGACCGAGCTTGCTGCCGGCCAGGATCGTCATCTCGGCTTCTCAGGCAGGTGATTCATCTCAGATCATCGCGGAATCAGTCATCTTGCTCCCTCGACCACGAAGAGCTGGGAGTTCTCTGTCCAGTAGTTGTAGGCGTAGACGCTCGGATCGTCCGCGAGGGAAACGGAAAAAATGCCGAGGAGCCCCGCCTGATTCTGCGGACCGAGTTTCTCCATGGGTTCGCGGCGGCCGGTTTGGACGTCGAAGCGCTCGATCTGCGCCGGGACCTCGGCCCGGCGTCGGATCCAGAGCGACCGGCCGTCGGGACTCCAACGGATGACGAGGTCTTCCTCCGTCAGACCGAGCGGCACCGGCGGCCCGCCCGCGAGCGGATACAGGGTCCACCGGCCGGCGTTTCGCGCCAGAACGAGGCGGCCGTCGGGCGACGGGAGGCCGGAGCTCGCTCCTTCCGGCGTGACCGGACGGGACGCGCCGCCGGACGCCTGTTGCTCGTAACACCGCGACGCATGCCCCGGCTCGTGCCCGCAGACGAGCAATCTCTTTCCATCGGGAAACCACGCCGCGGACTCGTAGCTCTCCAGATTTCCCCGCTCCAGTTGGCGCGCCTCGCCCGGCCCCGTGGGGTAGAGGCGCAGGTAGGGGGGCGAAGCGGGAACCCAGGCAACCGCCCGGGAACCATCCGGGGAGAGATCCGCCGCTCTGCCTTCGCCAAGCCGGACGACCGGCGAGCCGTCGGTCTTCCGAAGACAGGCCATGTAGTTCGGGCCTGCCGACTCGCTCTCGTCGGTGAAGAGCAGCGTCTTTCCGTCGCGGGAGAGGATCGGAACCAGGGAGTTGCCGAGCCAGGAGAGGTCCCGCTCCTCCTTCTCGCCCGGCGCTTTCACCAGGAAGCCCGTCCTCATGATCATCGCGCGTGGCGAGCCATCGTCCCTCGCGCGAAACATCCTGGATCGTCAGTCCCCCGGCGCTCTCGAGCACGACGCGTCTCTTCCCCGAGAGCGTGACCGCGTAGACCTGGAAGCTGGCATAGTTCTCTCCGGCCGAGAAGAGAATTTCTTGTCCGTCCGGCGCCCAGGCGAGGCCCTCTTCGCCTCCGTAGCCGCCGGAAAGGACCGTTTTCTTTCCCGCCCTGTCGACGACGGCGATGGTTCCCCGGTCGTCGTAGCGGATCGGGTGGTCGAAGAAAGCGATCCGGTCGCCCTCGGGCGAGACGCGAAGGTCGCTGACGTAGCCGCCCGTCTGGTAGAGGACCTTTCCGATCGGGTACTCGAGGCGGTCTTTTCCTTCGACTTCCCGGATGATCGCGAAACTCGAGCCGTCGGGGGACCAGTCCGCCTCGCGGACGTTCTCGACAACCTCCCGCGGCGCTCCGCCTCCCAGAGACATCCGCGCGAGCGTGCCCGTGAAGAATCGATGGTTGATCCACTTCGCTCCCGTGAGAAGCAGAAGCTCTCCCTGCGAAGAGACGGACAACAGATGGGCCGGGGAAAGTCCGAGCGGCCGCGACTCCGGGTATTCGGGCCGGATCGAGAAGAGCTCCGGAACGTTCCGCTCGAGGGCCGAGCTGTAGACGATCGTCTTGCCGTCCGGAGCGAAGCGCGCGACGAAGATGATCTGTGGTTGGAAGGTCTTTCGGGCGAAGGTCACCGGCGTCTTTTCCTTCCGGGCATGGGAGAGGCGCCCGGCGACGTAGGTAACCGCCAGGGCGAGGAGAACGAGCGCCGCGATCATGACCCTGCGCAGCCGGCCGGCGCCGCGCGCGGCGGCGGCCGCGGAGATGGGCCGCTCCGGAGACGACACGCCCGACAACTCCTCGAGATCGAAGGCGAGGTCGTGCGCGGAGTGGAAGCGCTGCTCGGGGTTCTTCTCGAGGCAGTGGCGGACGATCCGGTCGAGCCCCGGCGAGACGTTCTGGTTGGTGAGCGAGAGATCCGGCGGATCCTCCCGCAGGATCGCCGACATCGTCTCGGCCGCCGAGTCGGCGTGGAAGGCGCGCCGGCCCGAGAGCATCTCGTACAGGATCGCTCCGAAGGAGAAGATGTCGGAGCGGGCGTCGGCGGGCTTGCCCTTCACCTGCTCCGGCGACATGTAGCCGAGCGTGCCGAGCACGACGCCCGGCTCGGTGCCCGCCGCGGCCGTCGGCAGATTGGTGACCTGGCTTCCCTCCTCCATGCGCGTCAGCTTGGCCAGTCCGAAGTCGAGGATCTTGACTCTGCCGTCCTTCGTGACGAAGAGGTTCTCGGGCTTCAGGTCGCGGTGGACGATCCCTTTCTCGTGCGCGGCCGCCAGGCCCTGCGCGATCTGCCGCGCGTAGTCGAGCGCCTTGCGAAGAGAGAAGCGCCCGCCGGCCAGCTCCGAGCGCAGGGTCTCGCCTTCGAGCAGCTCCTGCACGACGTAGGGCGCGCCGTCGTGGGTCCCGATGTCGTAAACCGCCGTGATGTTGGGATGGTTCAGGAGCCCCGCCGCCTTGGCCTCCTGCTCGAACCGCCGCAGCCTGTCCGCGTCCGCCGAGAGGGATGCCGGCAGGACCTTGATCGCGACGTCGCGGGCCAGCCGCGAATCCCGCGCCCGCTACACCTCTCCCATCCCTCCCGCGCCGAGGGGGGAGAGGATCTCGTAGGGACCCAGGCGGCTGCCCGCGTAAATCACAAATCACAAATCACCAATCACAAATCACAAAATGGACTCGTCTCGCGCCGGCGAAGCGCGAGAGGCGGCAGCCTCATCCGAGGAGGGAGGAGTCGTAGTCCTGGCCGTAGCAGGCCACGAGCAGCTCGCGGCTGGCGGCGGGGCGGAGGCGCTGGTCGTCCACGTTCTTTCCGCGGATGACGCGGACCGCGCGGATGCGGCTCGTCACGACGCGGTTGCCGAACTCGAGGCGCAGCCCGCAGGCGGCGACGATGTCGTGCTTGATGACGCTGCCGCCCCAGGTGCAGCCGGAGATCGAGAGCCGGACCGGCGAGACGCCCTGGCGGTCGAACCATCCGCCCCAGACGCTGTAGGTGGAGTCGCCCAGCACGCTGATGCAGTAGACCGAGTTCTCGGTCGCGACGACGACGCGGTCGCCGCGGCGCAGCTCGGACTTCTGCACCGGCTGGGAGAGCCGGCCCTGTTCCAGGATGGCGTTCACCGTCCGGGCGCGGGCGATCATGTTGTCTGAGCTCAATTCTCCCTCAAACCGGCTGGGAGGATTGTATCCATTAGCATTGCGCCATGCGACTCCTGTTGCCCTTTCGAACGGCCGCCGCGTTCGCCGGATTCCTGGGGCTGGCGGTCGGCGCGCCCGCCGCCGGGCCGCCCCCGATCCAGAAGCGCCTGGAGACGATGGTCCGGGCCTTTCCCGGGCACGCTCGGCGTCGCCGTCAGGAACCTGGACACGGGGGAGACCTTCGCCGTCAACGGCGACATGCGGTTTCCGACGGCGAGCCTGATCAAGGTCGCCGTCATGGTCGAGACGCTACCACCAGATCGCGGAGGGCAAGTTCGGTGCCGAAACGGCCGTTTCGCTCGCCGAATCCGACAAAGCCGGGGACGAACCGGTGGTCTTGAACCAGCTCCACCCCGGGATCTCCCTGACCGTGTCGGACCTGCTCGCGCTGATGATCGCCTTCTCCGACAACACCGCGACGAACCTCCTCGTGCGCCGCGTCGGCGCGGCCAGCGTGGACCGGCGGATGGCCGCCTACGGCCTGCCGAACACGAAGATCTTCCGGCCGACTTTCCGGGACGGCCACGCCGACGTCTTCCCGGAGGAGGAGAAGGAGTTCGGCCTCGGCATGACGACGCCGAACGAGATCGCGCGCCTGATGGAGTTGATCGCCGAAGGGAAGATCGTCAGCCGCGCCGCCTGCGACGAGATGCTCGGGATCCTGGAAAAGCAGCAGGACCGCGCGATGATCCCGCGCTCTCTCCCGTTCGAGCGAGACAGGATCACCGTCGCCAACAAGACCGGCTGGGACGAGGAGAAGCTGCCCGACGCGAAGGGGTTCAAAGGCGACGTCCGGACCGACGCGGCGTACGTGAAGAGCCCGAAGGCGCGCTACGTCATCGCGATCTGCGCCCGCCACGTCAGGGACAAGAGCCCCACCGTGGACAACCAGGCCCTCGTGACCGGCGCCCGGATCTCCCGGATGGTCTACGACCATTTCAACCCGCGCTGACTTCCTCTTGTCATCCTGAGGAGCGAAGCGACGAAGGATCTGCCCTGGGCAGACGACAGCGGAAGCAGATCCTTCGCTTCGCTCAGGATGACAAGAGGGGAGGAACGCGAGCGTTAGCGCTTCCCGGCGGTCCAGTTGAGGACCAGGTTCAGGAGCGCGCTGGCCTTCTGGCTGCCCCGGTCCAGGTAGAGGAAACGCTTGTGATCGGCGGTCGGGAAGATGTCCGGTCCGCCGGGCTTCGGAGGGATGGGGCATGACGTTGCCGGGCTTCAGGTCGCGGTGCACGATCCCCTGGCGGTGCGCCTTTCGAGAGCGTCGGCGATCTCGATCCCGTGGCGCAGCGTCTGGTCTATTGGCAGCGGCCCCTTGACGAGCCGCTGGGCCAGCGTCTCGCCCTCGAGAAACTCCATGACCAGGAACTCGACGCCGTCCTGGTTGCCGACGTCGTAGAGCGCGCAGATGTGCGGATGGAGAGCTGGGAGATGGTCTTCGCCTCCCGCTCGAAGCGCTGCCGGACTTCCAAAGAAGAGGAGAGGTGTGCCGGCAGGACCTTGACCGCGACGGTACGATCGAGCCGCGTGTCCCGCGCGCGGTAAACCTCGCCCATTCCCCCGGCGCCGGCCGCCGCGACGATTTCGTACGGGCCGAGGCGCGTGCCGGCCGCGATCACCAAGGACTTCTCGCGGTCCGCGGAGCCGGCTCGCCGCTTCACTTCCCGAGCCCGCCGGGCCAGTTGGAGACGAACATGATGGAGGGCGTCCTCGTCCCTTCGGGGTGCATTATCACGAGAAAGCGTTTCCCGTCGGGGCTGATGTCGCCGCCCTGGGAGCCCTCGGCCTTGAAGAGCGCCTTCGGGGCGCCGGCCTCGAAGGCTCCGGTGCCGGTCTTGATCTCCACGGACATCCCCACCAGGTCGGGAGTGATGTAGACGATCTCTCCGCCGGCGGGATTCCAGAGGGCGTCAATGGCGCCCCCCGAGGAGATCTGCCACTTTCCTCCCGGCCCGGGGAACGGCGCGACATAGGCCTCCGGCTTCCCGGTCTCGTTGGACTCGTAGAGGATCCAGCGGCCGTCGGGGGAGAAGTGGGGATTGGACTCTTCGAATGTCGTCGCCAGGAACGGAAATGGTTTGCGATCTCCGAAGAGAGGAAGGACCCAGACATCCGCCTTCCTGTCCGATCCATTCTCGGTGAACGTCAAGGCGAGAAAGCGGCCGTCGGGAGACCAGGAAGTCGAACCATGCCTGCCCGTCGAAATGTGCGAGAGCCTCTTCCTGTCCCCCGCTCGCCGGTTTCACGAAGATGCCGCAGTGAAGCTTTTCCTCGAGGCGCGTGTAGGCGATGCGGCTCCCGTCGGGGGACCAGACCGGACCACCCGTCGGTGTGGGGCCGAACGTGAAGCGGGTCTGCGGGCCGCGATCGGCGTCGCCCAGCCAGACATCCGGAATTCCCGTCGCGGGATCCGTGATCGTGGCGGCGACGCGCTTTCCGTCGGGAGAGAGCGAGATGCCGCCGTACTGGGCTTCGTCGCCGACGGAGGCGCCGGGCTTCCGTCGCGGTCGAACCAGACGAGATGAGTCTTCGTTCCGGAGCCTCCGGTCTCGTAGACGAGAACTCCGTTGCGAGACGCCGAGAAGGCGCCGCGGAAGAAATTCTGGTCGTAAAACGACACCGCCGGCGATGGGGACGGGGTCTCCGGTCAGGCGAAGATGTCCGGCATCGAAGGGCTGGGCGAGGAGGACCCGTTCCCGCATGTAGAGCAGATGACCCGAGGCGTAGGCGACGTTCGAGCGGGCCTGCAGCAGGAGAGTGCGGTCCTTCGAGTCGAGCGAGCCAACGTAGATGGCGTTGGCCTCGCTCTTCATGCCTCCCGCGTGCGTTCCCGCCATGTAGAGGAAGTGGCGGCCGTCGGGCAGGAACTCGGCCCAGCGGTGCGTCGTCTCCGCGCGGGACTCGTCGAGCTTCGTGACCGGAGAAGAGGCGCCGCCTCCCGCAGCCACGCGATGGATCACGGTCGTCGAGTCCGGTGAGAAGACGATCACGCCGTCCTTGTTCCAGGAGCCGCTCCGGCCGCCGGGGGCGTCGCAAATCGCGAGCGGTGGCGCCCCGGTCAGAGTCCACCTTCTGGAGCTTCCCGTCGGCGAAGAAGGCGATGAACCGGCTGTCCGGCGACCAGAAGGGCCAGGCGGCGCCCTCGGTCCCGGGCAGCGGCTTCGCCGCGACGTCGTCCACCGATCGCACCCACAGGCTCGGCTTGCCCTCCTTGACTTTCGCCGAAAACGTGACGCGCCGGCCGTCGGGCGAGACGCTCAGCCCTCCGCCGGCGCTGTCGAAATCGAAGGAGGCTCTCTCCGGCGGCGGGACCGCCAGGCGCAGCGTCGGCGCCTCGGCGGGAGCGCCTCCGGATGTAGCCGAAGGTCGCCAGCACCGCCGCGACAAAGGCCGCGGCGGCGACGATCCAGGCGATCCTCTCGCGGCTCCGCCGGCGCGAGGCCACGACTGCCGGCGCGCCCGCGAGCGATCCGCCCTCGGCGATCCACTGGAGCTGGAGCTTGACGTCGTGCGCGGTCTGGAAACGGTCCTCGGGGTCTTTGGCCAGGCAGGTCTTGACGACGCGGTCGAGCGCCGGCGGCGTCATCGGCTGGACCGTCGAGACGGGGCCGGCTCGCGCTCGAGGATCGCGGCGATCAGCGAGGCCTGGCTCGCTCCCGAGAAGGCCTTCTTCCCGGTCGCCATCTCGTAGAGGACCGCGCCGAAGGCGAAGATGTCGGTTCGACATCGGCCTCCTTGCCCTCGAGCTGCTCCGGCGCCATGTACTGGAAAGTCCCGAGGATCGTTCCCTCCTGAGTGAGGTTCGCTCCCCCGCCATCGTCGGCAAGGACGTCAGGGCCGGAGAGCGGCGCCGGCGGCGCCACCGCCTTCGCCAGCCCGAAGTCGAGGAGCTTGACGCCCGACTTCGTCAGCATGACGTTGCCGGGCTTCAGGTCGCGATGGACGATCCCCTGGCGGTGCGCCTTGTCCAGCGCGTCGGCGATCTCGATGCCGTAGCGAAGCGTCTGCTCGAGTGGCAGCGGCCCCTTCGCCAGCCGCTCGGCCAGCGTCTCGCCCTCCAGGTACTCCATGACGAGGTACTCGACGCCGTCCTGGTTGCCGACGTCGTAGAGCGCGCAGATGTGCGGATGGGAGAGCTGCGAGATCGTCTTCGCCTCCCGCTCGAAGCGCTGCCGCACCTCCGCGGAAGAAGAGAGATGCTCGGGCAGGACCTTGACCGCGACGGTGCGCTCCAGCCGCGTGTCCCTCGCCCTGTAGACCTCGCCCATCCCGCCGGCGCCGACCGGCGACACGATCTCGTAAGGGCCCAGGCGCGTCCCCGCGCTAATCACGAGCCGCCATCACTTCTTGACTGCCGCCGTCCAGTTGGAGACGAGCGTCACGGTGGGGCTCGAGCTCCTTCGGGGTGGACGGCTTCGAGAAAGCGCTGTCCATCGGGGCTCATGTCGCTGGTGACCGTCGGCTCACCTTTGAAGAGGGTCTTCGGGATACCCGGGTCCAACCCCGTCTCTGCGACTCTCACCGGGACCGACACGACATTCAGCTCGGGGGTCGTGTAAATGATCTCTCCCCCTGAGGGGTTCCAGCTCCCGTCGAGGGCGCCGCCCTTCGAGATCTCCCACTTCCCGCCCGGACCCGGGAAGGCGGCAGCGTAGAGCTCGTTCTTCCCCGACTCGTCGGACCGGTAGAGGATCCAGTGTCCGTCAGGCGAAAACCATCCGCCGAACTCGTTGAACGCTGTCGCGAGAAACGGAAATGGCTTGCGATCTCCGGTCAGCGGCAGGATCCAGACATCCGTTTTGGTCTTCGATCCCGTTTGGAATTGTGTGTAGGAGATGAATCGGCCGTCCCGCGACCAGGAGATCGGAACAGCGGTCGCATCGGCGTGCAGAAGGGCGTCCTCCTGGCCGGAGCCGCTTACCGGTTTGATGAAGATGCCGGTCTGGGCTCCCCGCTCGAGCCGCGAGAACGCGATGCGGCTGCCGTCCGGAGACCAGATGGCCGATCCCACAGGGAAGGGGCCGAAGGTGAAGCGTGTCAGGGAGCCGCGAGCGAAATCGCCCAGCCAGATGTCTGCGTTGCCAGCTCCCGTGTCCCGCATGGTCGCCGCGAACCGCTGGCCGTCCGGTGAGATCGCGACACTGTCGTAGGCAGCCGGATCGCCGATCGGATCTCCCACCCGTTTGCCCGCTCTGTCGTACCAGACGAGATGGGTCAACCTACCGGAGCCGCCGCTCGCGTAGACGAGGACCCCATTCTCCGACGCCGACAACGCCCCGCGAAAGAACGACGGGTCGTAGACGACGTTCTCGGCCACGGGGACCGGATCTCCGGTCAAGCGCAGCCGCCTGGCGTCGAAGGGCTGGGCGAGAAGCACCCGCTCCCGCAGATACAGAAGATTTCCAGAGGCGTACGTGACGTTCGAGCGGGCCTGGAGGACGAGCGTGCGGTCCTTCGAGTCGAGCGATCCGGCGTAAACCGCGTTGGCCTCGCTCTTCGTCCCGCCGGCGTGTGTCCCGGCCATGTAGAGGAAGTGGCGGCCGTCGGGAAGAAACGTCGCCCAGCGATGCGTCGTCTCGCCGCGCGAGCCGTCGAGACTCGTCACCGGCGTCGCGGCGCCGCCGCTGGCCGAGACGCGATAGATCGGCGTCGTCGAGTCCGGCGAGAAGAGGATGACTCCCTCCCTGTTCCAGGAGCCGCTCCGCCCGTCGGGCGCGTCGCAGATCACGAGCGGCGGCGCCCCGGACACGTCCACCTTCTGGAGCTTGCCGTCCGCGAAGAAGGCGATGAACCGGCTGTCCGGCGACCAGAAGGGCCAGGAAGCGTTCTCCGTTCCGGCCAGGGGCCGGGCGTTGACGTCGTCGAGCGCCCGGACATAGAGGAGCGACTTGCCGTCGGAACCCTTCGCGATGAACGTCACGCGCCGGCCGTCGGGGGAGACCGTCAGCCCGCCGCCGGCGGGGACGGTGAAGTCGAAGCTCGCCTTCGCCGGCGGCAGGATCGAAAGGCGCATCTGCGGAGCCTCCACGGGCGCGCGGCGGATATACCCGAAGGTCGCGGCTCCGGCGGCGAGGACGGCGGCCGCGGCGATTCCCCAGGCAACGCGCTCGCGGCTCTTCCGGCGCGAGGCCACGACCGCCGGCGCTCCCCGCCTGCGAGCCCCCCTCGGCGATCCACTGGAGTTGCAGGCGGGCGTCGTGCGCGGTCTGGCAACGATCCTCGGGGTCCTTGGCCAGGCAGGTCTTGACGACGCGGTCGAGGGCCGGCGGCGTCATCGGCTGGACCGTCGAGACGGCCGGCGGCTCCCGCTCGAGGATCGCGGCGATGAGCGAGGCCTGGCTCGCTCCCGAGAACGCCTTCTTCCCGGTCGCCATCTCGTAGAGCACCGCTCCGAAGGCGAAGATGTCCGTGCGCGCGTCGGCCTCCTTGCCCTCGAGCTGCTCCGGCGCCATGTACTGGAAGGTCCCGAGGATCGTTCCCTCCTGCGTGAGGTTCGCTCCGCCGGCCATCGTCGGAAGCGACGTGAGCGGCGGAGACCGGCGCCGGCCGGCGCCACCGCTTTGGCCAGGCCGAAATCCAGGAGCTTGACGCCCGACTTCGTGAGCATGATGTTGCCGGGCTTCAAGTCGCGGTGGACGATCCCCTGGCGGTGCGCCTTGTCCAGCGCGTCGGCGATCTCGATGCCGTAGCGAAGCGTCTGCTCGAGTGGCAGCGGCCCCTTCACCAGCCGTTCGGCCAGCGTCTCGCCCTCCAGGTACTCCATGACCAGGTACTCGACGCCGTCCTGGTTGCCGACGTCGTAGAGCGCGCAGATGTGCGGGTGGGAGAGCTGCGAGATCGTCTTCGCCTCCCGCTCGAAGCGCTGGCGCACCTCGGCGGAAGAAGAGAGATGCTCGGGCAGGACCTTGACCGCGACGGTGCGATCGAGCCGCGTGTCCCGCGCCTTGTAGACCTCGCCCATGCCTCCTGCCCCGACGGCGAGAAAGGATCTCGTAGGGGCCGAGCCGGGAACCGGCGTTCAGAGTCATGCCGCTCTCATTTCTTGATCCCCGCCGCCCAGTTCTGCACGAGAGTGATCGGGGGAGACTGCTCGACGCCGGAGGAGATGAACAGGAATCGCTGGCCATCGGCCGCCGCGTCGAAGAAGGTCGGGAGCGGATGAGGCTCGAAGAGGAGCTTCGGGGACGCCGGGCTCGGGCGCTCCCGCCCGAGGTGCGGATCTCGGCCGACATCAATCGCAGGTCCGAGGAGAGGTAGAAGAGCTCCTTGCCGTCCTCCGCCAGCGCGGGTTGGAATCCGCCGTCCGGTGGAGACCTGCCACCTGTCACCCGGGCCCGGGAAGGCGGCCACGTAGATCTCGTTGCGGCCGGACTCTTCCGACGTGTAGGCGAGCCAGCGCCCATCGGGGGAGAACCGCGCCTCGCCGATGTTGACCCGCGGCGGAAGAAGGTCGTCAGCTTTCCGTCGGCCAGGGAGAGGATCGAAAGGTCGACTCGCCGCTCTCCCTCGGGCTCCCGGACCTCGAGGGCCAGGAATCGCCCGTCGGGAGACCAGTCGTCCGGGACCCGCGTTCCTTCTCCCTCGAGGAGCGGCTCTTCGCCTCCGCCGCCTGGCGGCTTCCGGTAGAGATCGCCCTGGTGCTTCCGGTCGGACTCGAAGATGATGGACTTCCCGTCCGGGGACCAGATCGGTTGGTCGCTGTTGGCCGGCCCGAGTCGTGAGCCGCGTGCGGAGCTCCGCGGACGAGATCGTAGAGCCAGACGTCCGAGGTTTGGGTCGAGGGATCGAAGATGGTCGCGGCGAGCCGCCGCCCGTCCGGGGAGATTCGCAGCCTTGCCGCTCCGCCCGTGACTCCGGAAAGAAAGAAGACGGGCTCTCCGACGGCGCCGAGCGGCCGGCCGTTCCGGTCGAACCAGGAAAGGGTCGAGGGGGTGTCGTGGAGCTCCGTAAACCATCGTCCCATTCTCGCCGCGCAGAAAATCGCCAGTCTCCAGAAGAGCGTGTACTGGCGACGTGCTGCGCGATCGGAGAATCGGCGTCTCCGCCCGTCTGCAGGCGCTTGGGATCGAACCGCTGGGCGAACAGGGTTCCGTCGCGCGGAAAGAGGAGATGGCCCTCGGACGAGTCCGGCGGAGGAAGGCGCGTAGATCGCGTTCGAGTAGGCCGGGAGCAGGCGCCTGGTCTTCCTTCGGGTCGATGCGTCCCGACGCGGATGAGGTTGGCCGGATCGTCCGGGGCTCCCGAGAGGTTCGCGGCCATGTAGAGGAAATGGCGCCCGTCCGGAAGGAACCAGGGGTAGCGGTGCGTGGTCTCGTGGCGCGACGCGTCGAGCTGTGTCACCGGCGTCGGCAATGCCGCCGGTGTCCGGGATCCGGCTGATCGCCGCCGAGGGCTGGGCGAAGAGGATCACGCCCTCCCGGCTCCAGGTTCCGCCCAGGCCGTTGGCTGCCGCGTTGCACAGGACGACGGCCGGGCCCCCCGAGGCCTCGATCTTCTTCAACTTTCCGTCGGCGAAGAAAGCGATGTGTCGGCCGTCCGGCGACCAGAACAGGAAGTCCGCGTTCTCGGTGCCGGCGAGCGGCTGGGCGGCGAGGCCGTCGAGGGACCGGACCCAGAGCTGCCTTCTTCCACCGGGCACGCTCGCCACGAAAGCGAGCTGGCCGCCGTCGGGCGAGATCGCGACGAAGTTCAGGAAACGCTTCTCCGGGAGGAAGAATCGAGGAGCGGACCGTGCGCGCGGGCTTCGGCGCGCGGCGCAGGTACCCCGCGGCGAAGGCGGCGGCCGCGAGCGCCGCGATCGGCGAATAGCGCCCAGGCGATTCGCTCCCGGCTCTTGCGCCGGGCGACGACCGGCGCCGGGACGCCCGCCTGGGAGCCTCCCTCGGCCACCCACTTCAGCTCCAGCATCACGTCGTGCGCCGTCTGCCAGCGGTCCTCGGGGTCCTTGGCGAGGCAGGTCTTGACGACTCGGTCCAGGGCCGGAGCAACCATCGGCTGGACCGTCGAGATCGGAGGCGGCTGCGTCCCGATGATCGCGGCGATCAGGGTGGCCTGGCTGGGTCCGGAGAACGCCTTGTTCCCGGTCGCCATCTCGTAGAGGACCGCTCCCAGGGCGAAGATGTCCGTGCGCGCGTCGGCTTCCTTTCCTTCGATCTGCTCGGGCGCCATGTACTGGAAGGTCCCGAGGATCGTTCCCTTCTCCGTCAGGTTGGTCTGGGCCTGCGTCTGCAGGCCGGAGAGCCCGGAGAGCGAGACCGCCGGCTGCACCACCTTCGCCAGCCCGAAGTCCAGAAGCTTCACGCCCGACTTCGTCAACATGACGTTGCCGGGCTTCAGGTCCCGGTGGACGATGCCCTGCCGGTGCGCCTTGTCCAGCGCGTCGGCGATCTCGATTCCGTTCCTGACGACCTGGTCGGGCGGCAAGGGACCCTTCAGCAGCCGGTCGGCGAGGTCTCACCTTCCAGGAATTCCATGACGAGGTACTCGACGCCGTCCTGGTTGCCCACGTCGTAGAGGGCGCAGATGTGGGGATGGGAGAGCTGCGAGATCGTCCGGGCCTCCTGCTCGAACCGCTGCCGCACCTCGGCGGAGTCGGAGAGGTGTTGCGGCAGCACCTTGACCGCGACGGTCCGATCCAGCCGCGTGTCCCGCGCCCGTAGACCTCTCCCATTCCGCCCGCGCCGACTGGCGCCACGATCTCGTAGGGCCCGAGCCGGCTTCCCGCTGCGATTGTCATCTCAAGTCAGTGACCTCGTTGTGCCAAGGATACACAGGGATTGCAGCCTATTTGAGAGGGTCGTGGACGAGGAGCCCGGCAAAACCGACAAAGCGTCTGTCGTGAGTCCAGATTTCGACCGCTCCGTTGTCGAAGGCCGTCAAGCCGATCTGGAACAACACGCAACTGAGCCAGTAGAGGACACAACCACCAGGGCGTATTGCTCTGCGAAATGATTCCGATTGACGAAAGGCCCCAAGGGGTTGCCTCTGTTGATGCTCAACTCGCGAAGCCAAATAGCTTTGCCATTCCACGTGGCTTTTTGCGTTACAGCAAACAGGGCGAGAACAAAACCGAAGATGGCGAGTATGCGAAGCAGGCTGTGGACTTGCTGATGGGTACGTGGTCCAAAGGCCGCCATGAGGAATATCATGAAGTATATGGCGAGTCGCGAAGTTCTCCATCTCGGTAGCAAACGAATAAACGCTTACAGCATGAAATGCCGGCGCTTCCTCCACAGAGGCGAAACTTTTTCCGGAGGCAAGAAGGTTGGCCGCCGCACCCGGCATGGAGACCAGTTGGGGCAGGGCAAGGGCGACGACACCGAGCCATCGCAAGGGCATGGGAACAAGCTGGACAAGACGATACGCAAGGAGAATTGCTCCCAGGGCAAAAAAGCGCTTGGAAAAAGGATGATCAGTGAAGCCCTCCCAGCGCAACATGAACACAGAAAACGCAACTGCTGTGCATCCAACGATTGCCAGGGACCATGGTTCGACCGCTCCAAAGCACAGAGTGGAAAAATCACTATAGCCACTTGCAGTTTGCCTTCATCCATATAGCTTCGTTGCCTGCGTCGGCACGATTCCGACGAGAAACTTACGTACGCCTCCGTCGCCTCCTCCTGGTCGCCTCGCTCTATCTTTGAATGCAAACTGGTATCAGATGATGTTTGATACTGCTGTATGTCCCGCTGCATATCTATTCTTGTCACTGAACTCGAGAACCTTATAAGGGGTTTTTGAAGAATATTTTGTCGGCGAGATCCTTGCCGAAGCGATGTTGAACCTCGTCATATGCTTTTGATAGAACCGGTGCCCTGTGGCCCGTGCTGTGGCCATCCCATGCGATGAAATCGGCAAACCCATTTTCGATCATCGCAAAAGTATTCTTCCTGATTTCGTTGGGGACATCTTTAAGCAGGCTCATGGCCGTGAGTTGGAACATACAGCCCAGATTACGCAGTACCTTCAACCCGGTAAAATCCTTCGCGCAATAGACGCACCTCTCAGGATGGGTGACAATTGGCACCACCCCAGTTTGTCTCAGGTTGAAGATTAAACGGTTGGTGTAATGAGGGATCATCTGAGAAGGAAACTCAATAAGCAGATAAGGAGAACCATTGAGGGTCGGTACCTTCTTGTTTCGCCAGGCGTTCTACCAGATCAGGCATGATGCGCACGTCACCACCAAAGAAGAGCTTTGCGCCGTTTGACACCTTGTTCTTTAGCTGGGTCTCGCGCTCGCTTGATGCTGTCTGCGTTGTTGTCATAAACATCCGGATATACGTGTGGGGTGCAAAAGATATGTGATGTCCCATCGCTAGCAGCCATCCTGACCATTTCAAGAGATTGCTCCACGTCTTCCGCTCTATCATCCATGCCTGGCAGAATGTGGCAATGAATGTCGATAAAACCCATTAGTACCACCAGGAAAAATGAAGGCGAAGGTTGAGGTTAAGGTTAAGAAAAACAAGCCTTTACCGGATGAGTAAGCAGACTTGCCGCGTATGATTGTGCCGAGACAGTGGGTCATTTTGTCGAGGTTCGCAAGGTCGTAATAACTTTATTCAGTGAGCTGTGAAGCGCGCCAAGATGGCGGTCCAGCCCTGAAGCAACTTTCTTCGCTCATGTAGCCGACCCGTCTCGCATATTCCAGATGACTCTGAGTCTCCATCGCTGAGCATCTCGCGAAGTAATAGAAATTCATCTTGTCGAGTTTGTGGTTTCTACCATAAGCTTCGGCGATGTTAGCCGATATGCTGAGGGCAGATCTTCGGATCTGAGACGTGAACCCCAGGTCTTCGCTCCTTGGTACTCCCTTAGTGAGACCGTGCACATTCTCTGCAATTTCCATTGCTTGCTGCCAAACCGGCATGTCCTTGAAGCTCTTGTACATGTTCAACCTGAAGGAAGAGGTGAGGGCCTGAAACGTTAGTTGGCTCAGGTTGAGGTTAAGATTAAGAAAGAATAGAAATAGGGGCGGGACAGAGAAAAAGTTGCGTCATGTCCGCGTCTCTCTTCAGCTCCTTACTCGTAGCTTTGTCCATCCTTAACCTTAACCTCAACCTTAACCCGCTCTTTTTAGTTTGAGACCTTAGTCATTTTGAGCCCGTCCAGCCAGACCTCACCACTGATCTTGTTGTCAAACTTTTGGGACTGCTCCCTCTTGATGCCGATTTTGACGAGCGAGCTACCTAGTCGGCGTGGTGAATTCTAGTTTGAGTGGCCTCCAGTCGGTTGTCCCTGTCACTATCTCCGATCTTGCGGCAACGGATGGGCTCCCCTGGCCCAGAACCTCCAACAGGATGCCGTTGTGCGTGGTCAGGCGGTCGTCCTGCACCTGGGCCAGAAGCCGGTAGCGCTGTTTCGGTTCTACGACAACCACCTGTTGAGCAATATAAATTCCCGGGTCAGCTCCTTCCATGGAACCTTGCTGCCAGGGATGACCGGCCCGATTTCTTAATATCCTCGTCGATGAACACCTCTCTACTCCATCGGCATTTCCGGTCTTCCAGTTCAAAACCGCCATTTTGAAGCGAATATTCGAAATTGCCGTTGAAAATCATGTTCGAGGAGTCTCGATGTAACGCTCCCAGGGTAGTTGCGTTGGACGTACTCCTGTCCAAACGCCCGGCGCTTCCGGCAACCTATCGGACTTAACCAGAAAGTCACAGTATTCGAGGTAATCCTCATTTGCGGGCTTCCAGGAAGTTTCTTCGTTCCCATACTTCCGCTAACGCTGCATTTTGCTTGTAGGCCGCGAGAAATCTGAAATAACGGTTATAGAACTCATACTCGGGTGGCAAAAGCTGAGCCAGCATGAACGCAGGTTCCGCGCCGGCGGCATGAAACATTGCGCAGACATTTTCTTGATCGGAAAATGCATGAGACGCAGGTAATGTCTGAACTGATGTGCTGCTTCTTGAAACTGTCCCTCTGTCAGGTAGAACATGCCGGCTTCCCATACGATCTTCGGGTTTGCACGGTCGACGAAAACGGCCCTTCTAATCGCGTATTCTGCCCGTTTCTGATCGCCGTAACTGCTATACGCTTTTGATAGGGCGAGCCAGGTGAGCGCCCTGGTAGGATCTTTCTCGAGGGAACGTCGATAGCTCTCTACTACTTCTTTGAAACGGTTGTCATTGGCATGCTTCCGGCAGAGATAGGCTGAGCAGATAGTGATAGCGCGCATCCTCATTGGTTATTGTTGACGCCGTTAGAGCGGAAGGTAGGGGATCCGCGAGTGGTCTGCTAACACAGTATTCCGAAACCACGGGCCTGATGAGCAGCACTATCAGGGCTGCTGACAGAAGTAACGCAAGAGGATCGGAGCCAAAAGATCACAGACTTGCTTGAAGCTTCTTATCTCTGTGCTTCTTTTTGGCCTTTTCGTCGTCTGTTGTAATAGTAATAATACGAGTAGTAGTAATAAATATCAACCAGTACTTAAGATCCGATTCCCTGATCCATTGAGCACACGACGCCCAGGATCTTGCTGTTTACGTTCTTGAGCAGTTTTTTCGTCTGGATGACGGAGTCCTTCGCAGTGTCCCCCGCCCTGACGACAAGGATTACCCCTTCCACCATAGTGCTGAGGATCAGGGTGTCGGAGAGACCAAGGACGGGCGGAGCATCGATAATGATGAACGAGTAGAGGGGTACCAAAGCATTGATCAGCTCCCTCATTCTTGATGAGTCCAAAAGTTGGGAAGGGTTGGGCGGGATAATGCCGGCCGTGATGACATCAAGGTTGGGGACTTTGGTTTCCTGTATGAGACCGTTGTCTAGTTCGGTATGGCCCGTCAGGAAGGCCGTCAGGCCATTCGAGTTGTCTAGTTCAAATACCTTGTGTACCGCGGGTTTGCGGAGGTCACCGTTGATAATGATGCCTCTCCCCTGGGAGCTGGCGAGAATCGTCGCAAGGTTTACCGACGTAGTGGTTTTCCCTTCGGAACGTTTGGCCGACGTTGTCAGTATGACCTTTGGCGGTCGTTCCGGAGATGCAAATTGGATGTAGGTACCTATAGCCCGGTAAGATTCGAATAAGGATGATGACTTCTTGTCCAGCGGGCTAGTCCAGGGGCCGAATACCGCCGTCTCCCGTGGGGAAAGTTTGGCACAAGGCCGAGCGCCGGGAGTAAGATCGTCTTTTCGACATCGTCCTGCGTCTTGCGATGGTGTTATCAAGGTAATCTGTAAAAAAAGGCCAGCCCGAGCCCGCCAAAGAAGCCAATGAAAAGCGCAAGGAGCATGTTCCGTTTCCGGTCCGGCTTGTAGGGAACGGAAGGCACGTCAGCCTTGTCGGTCAAGGTTCCTCCACGTTCGCTCCTCGCGAGGTTTGCGTTTACGCCGGTTTCCTTCAACCTTTGGAGAATGCCGTTGTACAGCTCCTTGTTGGTGTCTGCATCCCGTTTAAGGATCTGGTATACCGCACGATCTTATCCGACATGTTAAGGGCCAGTTTCGGGGGGTCATCGACGGCAGCTCTGCAAAAAACCCTCTCGCTTCAAGGCCAGCTCATGATCCTTTTTAAGTGTAGCCACAGCTGTTTTCACCTCAGCCGAGAGCTGGCTCTTCAACTGCTTCATCTCGTCTTGCAGCTTGGTCATCTTCGGTAATTGGGGTCTGTATACCAGAGAGAGCTTCGCATATTCCGCCTGTCTTGCCATGTACTCTTTTCGCGCAAGGACTGGAACTAAAGGGGGTGTTCCTGCAATCGCTGACAGCAGGACTTCATTGTTACCCCGCTGGGCCTCCTTGAGTAAGGAGCTCCTTTGAGACACGCTCTGCTGTCGCCTGAGTGAGCTGGCTGGTAAGATTCTCTTTGTTATGCACTGGGCATGGCACGAGACCTTGGTTCCGGACCCGAAGCCTGTCGGTTCCTGTTGATCTGTCTTCAGTGGCAAAGACCAGATTGTTCTGCGCCGCGTATTTATTGAGCGCCTCTTCGGATCTCTCCTCGACCTTCGCCTTCATCTCTTGCAATTGGTTTTCGAGCAGATTCCGTACCCAAGTCGGTGGATTTTGACTTTGTTTCCATATTGAGCTCGGTGCAGG
>CAWALG010000021.1:0-35575 GCA_963782815.1 uncultured Acidobacteriota bacterium
TCATGGTGAACCTCACTTCACGGCCGGAAAACGCCAGTGAAGACGTTCAGCGGCGCTTCGCCGCTGTGGCGGTCTTCGCCCGGCTTGTGTTCATAATACTGAGATGACCCGACCGGACAAGCGGTTCACCTCGTTGCCGATCGTGAATTTGTGAGGTCTCAGGCCGCTTGAAAACGAGACACGTGGCGGCCATCACCGGCACTGCCGTACTCGGAGTGGCAGTCGTCGTCGGCTCTGCTCGACCGGTTGGTTCCAGTCATCGGCGGGCGGATGTCCGGCGAGCGTTTGGACCACGCGGCGGTCGCCGCAGTGGGTCGATGGCCGGTTTGAGAACTCTCCGGCAACCAGCACGTTGGTGTCCGGCAGTCTTTCCGCGATGCTCCGGATGGATGTGTGCGGCAAGCAAGTTCGCTATTCGCCGCGCCCGATTCCGGTGGAGACGCGAAAGAGGGTCGACTACGACACGCCGGCGGAGTCCGGACTTCGCGTGACGTGGATGGGTCATGCGTCCGTACTTCTCGAGATCGACGGCTTACGGGTGTTGACGGATCCGGTCTGGAGCGAACGCGTATCGCCGTCGTCACTGGCGGGGCCGAAACGCTTCTTCAAGCCGCCGACGCTCTCGACGAGATCCCATCGATCGACGCGGTGATCATCTCCCACGACCACTACGACCATCTCGACATGGCCACGGTCAGGGCGCTGAGCGCTCGAGGCGCACTCTTTCTCGTGCCGCTGGGCGTCGGGGCGCATCTGGAGAGGTGGGGAATCCCCGGTGCACAAGTCCGCGAGCTCGATGGAACGAGCACGTTCTCCTCGACAGGGTGACATTCACTGCGACGCCGGCCCGACACTTCTCGGGGCGTGGAGTGACCAATGGGAATTCGACCTGTGGTCATCCTGGGTCATCACGGGCCCGCTGCATCGGGTCTTCTTCTGTGGAGACTCGGGGTTCTTCGGCGGCTTTCGCGACATCGGCCGGGACATGGACCCTTCGACCTGACGCTGATCAGTTCCGGCGCCTACAGCAGCGCCTGGCCCTTGATTCACATGACGCCTGAAGATGTCGTTCAGGCGCACGTCGATGTGCGCGGGCAGCTGCTTCTGCCGATCCACTGGGGGACCTTCAACCTGGCCTTCCACGATTGGAACGAGCCCGCCGAGCGAGCGTTCCTCGCGGCGGCCGAGCGCAGTGTCCCAATCGTCGTGCCGAGACCGGGCCAGATGGTCGAGCCGTCGCGCGTGACTGACTCGCCTCTCGAGCTATGGTGGCGCGGCGCGCCCGATGCCAAAGGGATGCCGTAGTGAGCGTCGAGATCGATCTCGCGGTCACTTCCCGGCCGGGAAGACGTTCGTGACCTCGCCGGTCTTGGCGTTGATGACGACGCTCAGGGTCTGCTTGCCGTCGGCACCCTCGTAGTTGAGGTACCAGAGCGAAAGGCCTCCGGGCTTGTTCTGGTTGAGGCCTGCCATGATCTTCTGTCCGGCGAGCTTGTCGCCGCCCGCCTTCTGCGCGGTCTCGTAGAGCTTCTTGCTGTCGAGGACGATCTTGTCGTCCCACTCGATCACGCGCCCCCCCTCCCCGTCCATCGCGTAGCACTGGATGTGGCCGTTAGTAATGTTGATCAGGTCCACCGC
This sequence comes from uncultured Acidobacteriota bacterium, assembly GCA_963782815.1. Lineage (GTDB taxonomy): Bacteria > Acidobacteriota > Thermoanaerobaculia > UBA5066 > Gp7-AA6 > JAWOLE01. Next base: position 1,639 of record CAWALG010000021.1, read on the forward strand.
TCTAGCGCCTCGGCGAGGAGAACTTGATGTTCCAGTCCTTCGACCGGCCTTCCGCGTCGAGCGGTCCCTCGGAAGTCGTTGTCAGCTCGAAGGGGACGGCGTCCGGCTTCCAGGCTCTGGCGCGCGCGCTCGCCAGATCCCACGCCTCGCGCGCGGTGATCGACGCCGCCTTGCCCGTCTTGCCTGCCTTGCAGGCCGCCTGCATCTGGGCCGCCGCGTTTGCGGCGACACCCACGAGAAGCATCAGAACCAGAGCCGGGACTTTTTTCACACGACCTCCTTTTGAGAAACGGGGCGGTTTGCCAGCTTCCAGGCGACGCGCCGAGACGGGTTCCGGCTGTAAGTGTCACGAACCGCGGAGAACTCTACATCGGTGGCAGCGCCGCGTCGTGCGTCATGGCTTGCGGCTGAAGGCGGCGGGCCAGTCCGTGACGAGCTGGAGCTGTGTGACCGATTGCCGTTTCGTCTCGCCCGGTTTGACGAAGAGGAACCGTTTTCCGTCGGGAGAGATCGCGTACTGCCGCGGGTAGTCCTCCGACGCCGAGGACAAATAGGGCGCCGTGTTCAGGACGAGTCGCGGCGCCGAGGCGGCCAGCGTCGGAGATCGGACGATCGTCGCTGCCATCAATTGGTCGGACCGCGTGCGGAAATAGAGCTCGCGCCCGTCCGGCGACCAGAGCGGTTCGCTGCCGCCGTCGCTGCCCGAAATCTTGATGCGTCCTCCGGGGCCGGGGTACGGGCGAACGTATATCTCCGGTTTCGCTCCGGACTCCTCGGCCGTGTAGGCGATCAGGCCGCCGTCCGGAGAGAAGAAGGGGCTGTACTCCTTGAAGGGTGTCTCGAACCAGGCCCGACGCTCCCTCTTGCCATCGAGGCCGAGCAGCCAGATGTCCGTTCCTTCGATCTCGCCGGAGACGGCGGCATAGGCGAGCGTACGGCCGTCGGGCGAGACGCTCGAGGGAAACTCCGGGACCTCTCCCGGCGAGATGGCTTCCGGCGCGCCGCTGCCGTCGGCGGCCTTCCAGTAGAGCCGGGGCCATCCCGTTTCGAACGAGGAGAAAACGATCCGCCGTGAGTCCGGCGTCCAGGTCGCATTGAAGGAGCGGCCGGCCTCGGGAAGGAGGGGAGAGAGGACGTTTCGAGCGAGGTCGTAGGTATAGATGCTCTCCCGCGCTCCCTCCGTCACGACGAGCGCGACCGTCCTCCCATCGGGCGAGAGCATCGGCACCTGGTAAGTCCCCGGCGCGAGCGGGAGCGGCTCCTCGCGGCCGGCGCGGTCCACCCAGACCAGCGTGCCCGTCCACATGCGCTCCGTTTCTCCAGCGACATACGCCAGCAGACCGGCTTCCGTCGCCAGGTAGGGCATTCGGGCGACGTCGGCGACCATCAGGTCGCCGGGAAGGGCGAAGTGAGGGCCGGACGGTTCCAGCGTCCGCGGATCGCAGGGGGCGGCGAGGACCGATGCGCCCCGGACGAAGATCAGATGACCGGGCGGCGCGAACCGGCCGAAGGAAACACCCTGCAGAACCACGCGGAGCTTGCGGCTCGCGATGTCCAGCACGGCGAGATTCGACCGGTCGTACTCCTGAAAGTCCCTTCCCGCCCGGACGACGACCAGAAGCTGCGAACCGCCCGGCAGAACCTGTGGCCAGACGTGCGCGCGCTCTCCGGCCTTGCGGTCGGGCGTCGTGAAGGTCTCGACGTTGCCTCCCGAGGATCGGACGCGTCGAAGACCTCCGTTCTCGATCCCGAAGTAGATCCAGCCGTCGGGCGCCCAGGCTCCCCCCGAGTCACCGGAGGCACCTGACAAACGACCAGCGGCGCCCCGCCGGCCAGGGCCACCTTCTTCAGCTCACTTTGCGTGAAGAAAGCCAGCCACTCCCCGTCCGGTGAGAAGAAAGGGCTGTGGCCACGCTCCGTCCCGGGGATGGGCTCGATCTCCTCCCGGTCGAGTGCGCGCGCATGAAGACGAGCCTTGCCGTCGCGGACGGCAAAGATCAGGCGCCGTCCGTCCGGCGAAAACACCATCGAAGGCTGGAACGGCCCGGTGCGCAGGGTCGCCCCGGGCGGCAGCGTCAGGACCGATCGGACGGGAGCGCGCGGGACGTCGCGCGGGCGCGAAGGCCTCAGGGCACGTACCGCGAGCAAGGCGGCGAGCGCTCCCGCGAGCAGCCCGGCCGCGCCCCAGAGGAAACTTCTCCGGCGGGAGCCGCGGCGCGGCGCGGTCGGCGCCGGTGCGACCTGCGGCTGCGCCAGCGCGTCCTCGATCTCGATCCGCGCGTCGGCGATGTCGTGGAGGCGGCGCGCCGGGTCCTTCTCGAGGCACCGGCGCAGAAGAACCCGAACCCGCTCCGGCGTTTCCGGCGGCAGCTTGTCCCAGTCGGGCTCCGACTTGAGGATGGCGGCCAGCGTGTCGGTGACCGTGTCGCCGCGGAACGCCTGCCGGCCGGTCAGGCACTCGAAGAGCACGCAACCGAGGGAGAAGACGTCGGTGCGCTTGTCGAGGGGCCTCCCACGAGCCTGCTCGGGGCTCATGTAAGGGGCGGTGCCCAGGATGACGCCGGCCTCCGTTCCGGCGGTCAGCGTGGGCGACCGGGACAGGTCCCGGAAGCGCCGCTTCCCGCGATGTCGGGTCGGGCGAGCCCGAAGTCGAGCACCTTGACGGAGCCGTCCGAACGGACCATGACGTTGGCGGGCTTCAGGTCGCGGTGAATCACCCCGGCCTCGTGCGCGGTCTCGAGTCCCCGGGCGATCTGGTGCGCAAACGGAGAGGGCGTCTTCGATCGGCAGCGGCCCCGACGCGAGACGCGCGCCGAGTTCTCTCCTTCGACGCATTCGAGGACGAGGAACTTCGCTCCGCCCACTTCCTCGAGCCCGTGGATCGCCGCGATGTTCGGGTGGTTCAGGGAGGCGAGCACGCGCGCCTCGCGCTCGAAACGCGCGAGGCGGCCGGGTTCCCGCGCGAACTCCTCCGGCAGCGCCTTGATCGCGACGTCGCGATGGAGGCGCGTGTCCCGCGCTCGGTACACCTCCCCCATCCCTCCCGCCCCCAGAGGCGACAGGATCTCGTAGGCCCCGAGCGGGTCCCCGCCGGAAGTGTCATCGGATTGACTGAGAGCCATTCTAGATGAGAGCGCGATCGCGAACCCGGGCCGGCTTGCCCAGCGCTCGCCAGGTTGACTACTTGCCGGCGACGAGCTTCTGGAATCGCGGGTTCTTGCGCAGCGGGTCGAAGTTGGGGTCGATCTTGAGCCAGCCGGGCGAGAGGTAGTACGGGATCTTCAGCAGCGGCTCGAGCTGGTCGAGCGCCTTCTCCGGCTCGCCGACGAGCATGTAGATCCGCGCGAGCTGGTGCTGGAAGTAGGGGCCTTCCCCGGCATCCTTCGACACCGGATCAAGGGCGACGCCGCGCTCGCCCTCCCGGATCGCTTCTTCTTTCCGCCCGAGGTGCGCCAGTGCGAGACCGAGGAAGGCGTGGCGCGCAGCATCATTGGGCGCTGCGCGAAGCTGCTCCTCAAACGCCTTCCTGGCCTCTTCGGCATGGGTGCGCACGTTGCCGGCGTCGCCCTTCAAGGCATAAGCCTGAACGAGGCAGAGGGCCCAGATACCCCGGTCGTCGTCGAACGCGCTCGGCGTCAGCCGCAGCAGAAGCTCTCGCTGCTCCTCGTCGAGGACCCAGGCGAGATCCCAGTAGTTCGCGATGACGGCCACGAGCGCGGTGGCATCGACCTCTTTGGGCGTGGCCTTGAGCACGGCGCGGGCGCCGGGGAGGTCTCCCTCTGCCAGAAACGTCATGGCCTTGTCCTCGATCATGTCGAGGTTGGCGGGCGCGAGGGCAAGACCACGGTCGAGAGCCTCCCGCGCCTCCGGGTAGCGCCGCAGACGAAGGAGTGCCTCTCCGAGAGTCGAGAGATTGCCAACCGACCGTGGGTCCAGGCGCTCCGCCTGCCGGGAGTGCTCCACCGCCGCGTCCCAGCGCCCGAGGCCCTGCTCGGCGATCGCCGTTCCCCTCAGAAGCGGGGCATCGCCGGGCGCGACGCGGAGCCCCTTCTCGTACTGCTCCAGGGCGCGGTTGATAGTCATTGGAAACCAACCGTTCGTAGGCGCCGAGGGCCAGGTACCCCTCCGGCCGGCCTGGCGCCAACGCGCCGGCCTTTTCCGCCGCCTGCCGGGCACGCTCCGCGAACGCGGGCGTCGGGCGTGCTGTTGAAGGACAGGAGCGAATTGGCGTACGAGACTCTTGCCCACGCTTGCGCGAAGTTGGGGTCGAGCGCCACGGCCTGATCGTAGAAGGCAAGCGCCTTCCGCAGACTGGGCGGATCGCTGGCTGCCAGGCTGTTCGACGCCCCCTCTCCCTTCAGGAACGCGTCGTAGGCGGCGAGGTTCTGCGTGGGCTTCTCCGAAAGCCGCTTCTCCTCGCCCGCTCCGAGCGCGCCGCCCAGCGCCTGCGCCACCTTCGTCGCGATGTCCGACTGAACCTGAAAGACGCCCGTCAGCGCCGCGTCGAACGGCTGCTGCCACTTGGACGTCGGCGCATCCGGCCGCGTCACGTCCACGAGCTCGGGGCTGACATGGACCCGGTTCGTGCCTCCGCTCTTCTCCCAGCGCACCGTGGCGGTCAGGAGGTAGGAGACGTTCAGCTCTTCCGCGATCTGTTTCGGCGTCTTGGTCGTTTTCTTGTAGGGGGTCGAGCTGCTCCGTGCTATCACCTGGAGGCCCGGCAGGGACGTCAGCTTGCCTCGAATCTCGTCCGCGATCCCGTCGGCGAAGTAGTCGTCCTCGGGAGCCCCCAGGTTCTCGAACGGCAGCACCGCCACCCGCTTGACGCCGCCGGCCTCCCCCCCGCTCCGGTGCGGCCGCCGCAGGAGAAAGACGCCCGCGACCGCGAGAACGACGACCGCCGCAACGGCGATGAGAACCTTCTTCTTGCTCGTAGGCGCTACCGCTAGCTGCGCGCCGCTCATCGCCGTTGTCGTCGAAGACGACGCCTCCGAAAGCGCGAAGGCCACGTCCTTGGCTGTCTGAAACCGATTGTCCCGGTCCTTCTCCAGGCAGTGCTTGACGATATGGTCCAGAGCCGGCGATATGTTCCGCCCCGACTGCGTCAGCTCCGGCGGCTCGTCCCTCATGATCGCCGCCATCGTGTCGCTCGCCGTGTCCCGCTTGAACGCCTTCCGGCCCGAGAGCATCTCGTACAGGATCGCTCCGAAGGAGAAGAGATCCGAGCGGTGATCCACGGGGAGCCCCCGAACCTGCTCGGGCGACATGTAGCCCATCGTCCCCATCACCGTCCCGGGCTCCGTGTGGCCCGATCCGGTTTGCGCGCTCGTCTTCTCGTGCTCCCCGACCGCCTCCACCTTCTTGGCCAGGCCGAAGTCCAGGATCTTCACGTGGCCGTCTTTCGACACGAACAGGTTCTCGGGCTTCAGGTCCCGGTGGACGATCCCCTTCTCGTGCGCCGCGGAGAGGCCTTTGGTCACCTGGAGCGCGTAATCCACCGCCTGCTTCTGCGGGATCGGGCCGGTGTCGAGCTTGCCCGCGCAGCGTCTCGCCTTCCAGAAGCTCCATGACGGCGTAGGCCGTCCCCTCGTGCCTCCCGAAGTCGAAGATCGCAAGGATGTTCGGATGCGACAGCGCCGCGACCGCCAGAGCCTCCCGCTCGAACCGCGCCAGCGCATCCGCATCCGCGGCCAGCGACTTCGGCAGGACCTTGATCGCCACGTCGCGCTTCAACTTCGAGTCCCGCGCCCGGTACACCTCCCCCATCCCCCCCGCGCCGAGAGGCGAAAGAATCTCGTAGGAACCGAGCTGGGTCCCGGCTGAAAGTGTCATCGGATGTTCTGCTGAGATGATTGTAAGACGATTCTGACAGTTCCGCGCCGTTTCCCGCGACGAGCTTCCGGAACCGCGGATTGCCGCGCGGGATGGATTTGGCGGATCATCAGGAAATTCCTGGAGGGGGAAGTCATGAATATTTCCCGGCACACGGCTCGTTTGGCCGCCTCGCTGATGGGCCTGATGGTCGCCGCAGTGGGCGGCTCGGCCGGAGCGAACGGACAACAGACCGAGACGGCCCCGAAGGACGTGCAGGCTTCCCTCGTGACCGTGCCGCCGGAAGTCCCGGCCGACGCCGTGCGCTACTCCGTGCTGCTCGCGGGGAACAAGGCGGGCGTGCTGGCGTTGTGGAGCACGCCGGACGGCGCGCGGCACAACTTCTTCGCATTCAACGATCGGGGACGGGGACCGCGCGTCACGACGCGCATCGTCGTGGACGGCAAGGGGATTCCGACCGAGATCGACGCCACGGGCAACGACTATCTCAAGGGACCGGTCGACGAGCACTTCCGCCTCGCCGGCGGGAAAGCCACCTGGAGCAACAAGTCCGAAAAGGGCGAAAAGCAACTCGGCGGCCCCGCGTTCTACGCCCCGATCGACGCGATCCTCTCCGGCGAAATGGAGAGAGCCCTGCTCGCCGCGCCGGGCGGCCGCCTGCCATTGCTCCCCGAAGGAGAAGCGAGCATCGAGCGCGCGCTCGATCGCACGGTCGAGGTCGGAGGCAAACCGCAGAAGGTGACGCTGTACGAAGTCACCGGGCTCGGCTTCACGCCCAATCCGGTGTGGCTGGCGGAGGACCGCAGCCTGTTCGCGACGGGGAGCGACTGGTCCGTCATCATCCGCGACGGCGCGGAGGCGGCCTGGCCCGCGCTCCTGGAGGCGCAGAAGGCTCGCGCCTCGCGGCGCGGCGAGGAAGTCGCGCGAAAGCTGCAGAAGAAACTCGGAAGGCCGCTCTGGATCCAGCACGCGCGGCTCTTCGACAGCGAGACCGCCACCGTGAAGGAAGGCATGTCCGTCCTGATCGCCGATGGACGCATCGCGGCCGTCGCGCCCGATTCCGAGGCGAAGCCGGCGCCGGAGCAGGACGTGATGGACGCGAAGGGAAAGATGCTCCTGCCCGGGCTCTGGGACATGCACGTGCACCTCGGCGACTGGGACGACGGAGTGCTTCACCTGGCGGCCGGCGTCACGACGGTGCGCGACCTGGCCAACGACATCGACCATCTGCACGACCTCCACGCAAGGTTCGATGCCGGCACCCTGGCGGGACCTCACGTCCTGATGGCCGGCTTCATCGATGGGCGCGGTCCCTATCAGGGCCCGACCAAGGTGTTTGCCGACACGCCGCAGGAGGCAAAGGCCGATATCGAGCGCTACAAGTCGCTCGGCTACGAGCAGATCAAGATCTACAGCTCGGTCAAGCCGGAGCTCGTTCCCGTCATCGCCGCCGAGGCGCACCGACTCGGGATGCGGGTCAGCGGACATGTCCCGGCGTTCATGACCATGCAGCAGGCCGTCGAGCAGGGCTACGACGAGGTCCAGCACGCCAACTTCTGGTTCCTGAACTTCCTGTTCGACACCGTCAAGGACACGCGCACGCCCGCGCGATTCACGGCCGTCGCCGAGCACGCGGCCGAGCTCGATCTCGACTCGGACCGGGTCCGCGCCTTCCTCCGACTCCTCAAGGAACACCACACGGTCCTCGATCCCACGGTCGGCGATCTTCGAAGACATGTTCACGGCGAGACCGGGCGTGATGTCGCCCGGGATGGCGCCGGTCGCGAGCCGATTGCCCGCGCAGGTCCGCCGGGGCTTCCTCGCGGGCGGTCTGCCCGTCCCGCCCGGGATGGACCAGCGCTACCGCGATTCCTACAAAGCCATGTTGCGGATGCTGAAGCTGCTTCTATGACTCCGGCCAGCCGATCGTCGCGGGAACCGACGCCCTCGCCGGCTTCGCCCTCCACCGCGAGCTCGAGGACTACGTCACCGCCGGCATCCCCGCCCCCAAAGTGCTGCAACTCGCGACCCTCGGCGCCGCCCGCGTGATGAAGCACGACCGCGAGACCGGATCGATCGCGCCGCAGAAGGTCGCCGACCTGATCCTCGTGGACGGCGATCCCGCCGCGCGGATCTCCGACATCCGCCGCGTAGCTCTCGTGATCAAGGCTGGCACCCTGTATGACGCGTCCGCCCTCTACCAGGCGCTGGGAGTCGCTCCGGCCAACTGAGTTCACGAAGTAACTGCCAAAGCCCCCACGCAAGATGCCACTGGCGGGGTGAGTCGCGCGAAAAGACTATCTTTCGAGACGCACCAACCCGGCGTCTTCGTACATCTCGACGAGCCGGCTACTCCACCAGCGCGCGCCATATTCCGACTCCCTGCCGATTTCGAAGGTCGACCAGCTCCCGATAGAGACCAAGCGCCTTCACGACTTCCGGCCTCGAATTGCTTGATCAACGGCGCATCAATGCGGTCGAACGTTGCGTCGCTCGCCGCGTCGTGCACCTCTCCTCCGAATCCGGTGGAGCCGGGGACGGCGGTCATCGGGCGCGTCACGGCGTCCGGGTAGCAGCGATCAGAAGCAGCAAGTCTGCATTGCGAACCTCCTCGAGTACCTGAAGCGGGGACGTCCCGCATTCGGTTAAGGAGTTCGCCGGCGGGCGAGCAATGGATTCCGTTGGTCCCCAGTCTTAATCTCTCCTTGTAGAAATGCGTTATCTCGGGGAAGATCGGGGTCAATTCTGCGCCGGTGGATTACCCGCTGACGCGAGGCGCCGGATCGAGTCAACGGCTTCGAGAGCGACTCGCCTGAACGGGGCGGCCCTCACACCAGCCCTCTCCCGAAGGGAGAGGGGAAGGAGCGACCAGGGGCGGGAGGGGCAAGCCCCTCCCCGACATCCAAAGAAAAGCCTGCCGCTTTTGAAAACTCGGATCTTTCGGTTACGCTCGCGGCGCGAGGAGTCTCCCAGCGCGGAGGAGCCTCGCGCCGCGGGAGCGGAGCCCCGGAGCTCATGAGCGCGCAGCGCGAAATCTCAAGCGGAGCGGGCGTAGCGACGGTTGCGGGCTGATGCAATAGCCTATTGCGGCTTCCACCTCGGGACACGGCCCGGCGTCCACGGGGCGCCGAGCGACTCGGCGCGGTCCTCGAGAGCCTTCAGGTCGACCTCCACGATCTGCGTCAGGCGCGCGAGGACGCCGGTGAAGGCTTGGGCCGCGAGGTCGTATGCCTTCCGGTGCGTCGCGGTCGGCATTCCGGTCGTGGACCAGTGCGCCCGGAGACGATCGAGGAGACCCGCTCGGTGATGGAAGGCGGCTGTGGTTTTCGTTGCATGCGAGCGGACCGTGCCGCCTGGACATGCTCCTCTCCAAAAAGCGTGGGGTCAGGTCCGTGAAAAATGTGAGTTTGCCTGAGCAAGGCACCACCGGCCTGCAAAGCCGCCGTGCCCGGCTCCCGTGAGCGGAGGCGTAGCGGCAGGCGAGCGATCGAGGCCCTTTGTCGGTCCCGCCTGCGAGCGGCAACGGCGGCGGCGTGCAACGCCTGCGACGTCGCCGACATGGCCTCGCTCCTGCAGGCCGTGCGCAATGCGGGCGGAAAGGTGAGGGAGACGACGCGGGACCGTGCGTAGGGTCCGTGCCCCTTGAGATAGTGGATAGGGGGAGCCGAGGCCGCACATCTGGAGCTACCCCGTTTCGGTGGACACTCTACGGCTTGGGAACGTAGAGGGGGTCGAGGGGGCCGTAGGCCCCCCGCGGGGTGCGGGGCAGAGCCCCGCTCCCGCTCAGCATAGGTTGACTCCTCCTGTAGTCGCTTCCATCCTCCTTTCGTAGTTGATCGGTGAGAGATAACCCGAGAGCGGAATGCCGGCGCCTCGGGTTGTAGAAGCCCTCGATGAAGTCGAAGACGAACATCCTCGCCTCAGCCTGAGTCTTGAACGTATAACGGTCAAGCCACTCGCACTCGAGCGTCGCGAAGAAGCTCTCGCAGAGAGCATTGTCGTAGCAGTCCCCGATGGATCCCATCGAAGGGCGCACGCCCGCTTCCCGGCATCGCTTTCCGAAGGCAATCGAGGTGTACTGGGTCCCGTGATCGGAATGATGGACAACATCGGTCGGCCGACGCTGCGAAAGCGCCATCTCCAGCGCGTCGAGGACGAGCTTCGGTCCTCAGATGTGTCGCCATTGCCCAGCCCACGACCTTCCGGCTCCAGGCATCCAGAACCACGGAGAGAAAGAGGAATCCCGCCCGGGTCGGTATGTAGGTGATGTCGGCCACCCAGAGTCGATCCGGACCCGGGACGTTGAAGTCCCGCTCGACCAGATCCGGTGCCGGACAGGCCTCCGGACACCGTACTGTCGTACGAAAACCTTTCCGACGACTTACGCCCTGCAGGCCAGCTGCCTTCATCAGACGAGCCACCCGCTTGCGGCCGACTCGGACTCCCTCCTCGTAAAGCTCGAAATGAACTCGGGGAACCCCGTAGGTCCCTCGAGAGTCTTCATGAATCTGACGGATCCGCTTCGTCAACGCCGTGTCGGCCACGCTCCGGGCCGACGGCGCTCTCTTGACCCACGCGTAGTACCCGCTGGGGGAGACGCCCAGCGCCCGGCACATCACCCAAACCCTGTACTCGGCCTGGTTGCTCTTCACGAACTCGAAGACTTCTCGGGCACCGAGCCGGCCTCCCGAGCAAACCAGGCCGCGGCTTTTGCCAGAATCTCCCGCTCCTGACGAAGCCGCGCGTTCTCACGCCGCAGCCTCGCCAGCTCCTCCCGCTCCGGATTGCTTACCCCGTCGCTGCTGCGCCCCTCCTCCCGATCTAACTGCCAGACCCAATTGCGAATCGTCTGCGCCGAAGGCTCAAACTCCCGCGATAGCTCCTCTGGCGTCCGCCCAGCTCGCGCCAGCTCCACAATCCTCAACCGAAACTCCATCGGATACGGTGCCCGAGTCCGTGGCATCGTCTACTCCTTCCCCCCAAGTCTGAATGGTGTCCACGAAACCGGGTCAACTCCATTCCCCGGCCAAGGGCCGAGGTACCCCTCCTGGAGGGCAAGAGCCATGTCGCAGTTCATCTGCTGCCTGTGGTGGTTCGTACTGGGCGTTCTCGTTGGCTGGCTGCTGTCGTGGCTGCTCAACCGGTTCTTCGGACGCTCCCAGGTCCAGGAGGTTTCCGCGCCCGCTCCGCCCCAGCCGGCGGTTGCGGCGCCTCGCGTGGACGACCTCACGAAGATCGAGGGCATCGGCCCCAAGATCGCCGAGCTCCTGCGCGGCAACGGGATCGACTCGTTCGCGACGCTGTCCCGCGCCGACGTGGCAAAGCTGTGGTCCATCCTCGACAAGGGCGGACCGCGCTTCAAGCTGGCCAATCCCGGGACCTGGCCGGCGCAGGCGCGAATACTGCCGTGCGGGGCGACTGGGCCGGCCTGAAGCGCTATCAGGACGAGCTCTACGGCGGCATCCAGCTCTACGGGAACATCCCGGCAGAGGTCGTCATCGACGTGGCGGCGGCGAAGGCGGCGGGCTTCGACCTGAAGGGGCCGGACGACCTGGAGGTCGTCGAGGGCATCGGGCCGAAGATCGCCCAGCTCCTGCGGCAGCACGGCATCAGCACGTTCCTCCAGCTTGCCTCCGCGTCGCCCGCCGAGGTCGCGGCCATCCTCGAGAAGGGCGGCCCCGACTTCCGCGTCGCGAACCCCGGCACCTGGCCGGAGCAGGCGGGCTACTGCGTGCGCAACGACTGGGCCGGCCTCAAGAAACTCCAGGACCGCCTCACCGCCGGCCGGGAGTGAGGAGGCGCCGCCATGCAGCCGCAAGCTCATCAACGGCCGCACGCCCGAGCAGTGGGCGGCCTATGACCGGGCGAAGCTGATCGGCGCAGTCGCGCTCGGGCTACTCCTCGTCGTCTTGTCGCTGGCCGGCCGCGGGCCGGCCGGTGCCGGCGGCTGCTGCGAACCGCCGGCTGCTGCGGCGGTCCCCCCGTGCCCCGACACCCGACCAGGGTGCGCCGACGCACTCGAGAGCGATGTGCTCTTCGCCACGGACAGCGCGGAGTTGACGCCCGAGGGCCGCGCCCTGCTCGACCGCCTCGCCCCGTGCTGGAGCCATGGCCGCTTCGAGATCGAAGGCCACACGGACAGCACCGGGACCGATGCCATCAACCAGCCGCTCTCCGAACGCCGGGCGCAGGCCATCGTGGACGAACTCGTCAAGGACGGGATCGACGCTTCCGCCCTGACCGCGAAGGGCTACGGCTCGAGCCGGCCGGTGGCCGACAACGCAACGCCCGAGGGCCGGGCGAAGAACCGCCGGGTGGAGTTCCGCAAGCTGTAACCGCGCCGCCGCTCTCATGAGGAGGTCGAGATGAGGCGATCCACGCGCTTCCTGACCCTCGCGGCAATCGCGGCGGCCTTGCGTCCGTTCTCTGTCTCGGACAGACCGGTCCCGGCGCGAGCGTCATCGAAGAGCGCCAGTACGTTTGCTCCGAGGATTTCAAGGTCCCGCACGAGATCCCCTTTGCGAGCCCGATCGCCTGTCCGAGGTGCCCGGGTCCGCCGACATGGGAGATCGAGGTCGGCCCGGCCGGAAGGACCTCTTCCTCCGTTTCCCGACGCTCACGCCGAAGGCCCGGCAGGATCTGCGCGTCTCCGGAAGCGCAAAGTGGATGGAGGACGGCCGACTCCGGCTCGAATCGGGCTCGACGACGATCCGGGGGTTCCGCCCGGACGCTTCCGGACGCCTGCCCGGCGCTCTCGGTGAGGTCGAGCCGCCTCGTCGGGAAACGCCCGTTCGCGACGCGGGTGCCTCGACGGCGGAGAGGAGCGCGTCGTCGATCGACAGAAGGGTTCCTGGCGTCGAGAGGAGCGCACGTCTTCCGGGCTCCCCACCCTGGGCGAGAGCTTCCGACATCGGCGACGGCCTGAACTTGAACGTCCGATACTCCTACGGCCCGATGATCGCCGGCGACCGGAGGCTGTCGTTCATTGCGCGGCCCTGCCGCATCGCCACGGGGACCGGTCCGCCTCCGACTCGCCGGATCGCGGTGCTCAACAGGGACGATTTCGACCACCCCGCCTTCATCGCGGTCTACGACGCGCTCGCGAACGGGGACGTCGCGCCGCTCCGAGTGATCGGCGGAGACCGAGACGCAACTGGTCAGTCCGGTTTCGATCGACGGGGATGCAAGCGGTCGGATCTTCGTCCTCAACAATTCTCTCCCGGGTGGGAATCCTTTCGCGCTTCAGCCGACCGTGACCGTGTACGACGCGTCGGCCAACGGCAACGCGGCTCCGATCCGCATGATCCGCAGCAGCTCCATCCATGGTCACTTCGGGCGGGACATGGCGGTGGACGACGCCGGCTGGACGTTCGTGTCGGTGGCGGGGGAAAGTGAGCCGTTATTCAATCCTGGACCGGCCAGAGGCATCGCGGTGTTTGCGCCGTTCGCGAACGGAGACGCGGCTCCTTCACAGGTCATCTCGGCGGAAGTCGGAATGGCCGTCGCGATCGCCGTCAACCGCGCAGGCTCGAAGCTCTATGTGGCGGACATGTCGCGCTCGGTGGATGCCGGTGAGGTCCTGGTCTTCGACAAAGATCCCACCGGCGCCTTCCGCTTGACGGGCCGATTTCCTCCGACGGAGCCCGCCGCGATGTGGGGAATCGCGGTGGACGCGTCGGGAGACGTTTTTGTCCTGACGGCGACACCTGACCCCTTCTTTCAACGACTGCCTCCGAACCCCCGGGTCTTCCGATTCCACCCGGATGCTTCGGGTGCCCTGACCGTGAACGGGATCTTCCCCGCATCCGATTTCAACGGTGCGATCCGAGCCCTCGGCGGGTACCTGTGCTCCCCGGATTGGTCATTGGGAGGAGGCGGCGTCCATATCTTCCGTGTCAATCCTTCGCCGTTGCCGGAGGTGGCGCGGATCACGGGGCCCAACACACGCCTGGACCGACCCCTCGCGGCTGCGTTCATTCCCTGAGGGTCAAAGCGGTCCAGCGGGACACTGGACGGGGTCAACCGAATTCGTATTGGGTCGCTCGTGTATTCATGGGACAGATGGGGGACAGATGGGGTCGATCGTGTATTCATGTATTTGGGGGCGAAGAGCAGAGCGAGGACCGACCAGGGGCGGGAGGGGCAAGCCCCTCCCCTACAGATCAAGGAAGGCTCTCGCCTGTTAAACCACCATGCTGACCGTGCTCGCGGCGCGAGGAGTCTCCCAGAGGGGAGGAGCCTCGCGCCGCGGGAGCGGAGCCCCGGAGCTGATGAGCCCGAAGGGCGAAATCCAAGCGCAGCGGGCGTAGCGACGGCTATTCCGGCTTCCACCTCGGCACGCGGCCCGGCGTCCACGGCGCGCCGAGCGACTCGGCGCGGTCCTCGAGGGCCTTCAGGTCCACCTCCACGATCTGCGTCAGGCGCGCGAGGACGCCGGCGAAGTCGTGGGCCGCCAGGTCATACGCCTTCCGGTGCGTCGCGGTCGGCATTCCGGTCGTGGACCAGTGGCCGGAGACGATCGAGGAAACGCGCTCGGTGATGGAAGGCGGCTCCGGCTCGTTGTAGCGCGAGCGGACCGTGCCCCCCGTCAGCTCCTCTCCAACGTCCTTCAGGCGCGACTCGAGCGCGCCCGCCTGGGCGTAGAGCTTCGCGTCGGCGCCGGTCGTGTCGACGAGCGCCTTCTTCAGGACGGAGATCCTTTCGAGCGTCTCCTTCACGAGCCTGGCGGAGCCGAGGACCGCGCGCTGGAGGCTCGCCGTCTTCCGCTGGAACGCGAGGAGCTCGGCGCGCTGCTCCTTCCCGAGGCCTCCGCTCCCGACCGGCTGCACGGTGAACGCCTGCGCCTCGCCGATCGGCGTCTCGACGCCGTCCACGCGCCTGGCCATCGTCACGCGGTAGGTCCCGGGGACCACGAGCGGTCCCTCCTGCTTGTCCGCGAACGGGTTGTCGTCCTTCGGAGGCTTCGGGTCGGTCGGGTTCGGCGCCGGGTAGCGAAGGTCCCACGCGACGCGGTGGAAACCCGCCTTCACCGGACCCGTGACGCGGCGGACGACGTTCCCGCTCTCGTCGCTCACGGTCAGGAGGACGGCCGGCTCTTCCTCCCGCGCCTCGGACTTCAGCTCCTCCCAGCTCGGATAGGAGACCTCGTGGCCGCGCTCGACGGTCCGCTTCTCCTCCTCCTGGCGCGCGGCGCGGCGGCTCCTGATCTCGTCCTTCAGGTAGTACGTCACGGCCGCGCCGAACCGGGGGTTCGGAGCCTCGTAGAACGCCTCGCCCTGGAAGGACTTCTCCTTGAGTCCCAGCGGTTCCGCCGGCACGTAGAACTCCGCGGACTTCACCGGGAAGAGGGCGGCTCCCTTCTCGAGCGACTCCTTCGAGACGCGCCGCAGCGCGGAGTAGTCGTCGAGGACGTAGAACCCGCGCCCGAAGGTGGCGAGCACCAGGTCGTTCGCGCGCCGCTGGATCGCGAGGTCGCGCACCGCGATCGGCGGCAGGCCGCCCTTCAACTGGATCCACTTCTTGCCGCCGTCGAGCGTGAAGAAGAGGCCGAACTCCGTCCCGGCGAAGAGAAGGTCGGGCTTCTCGAAGTCCTGCGACGATCGAGTAGACGGTCCCGCGCTTGGGCAGGTCGCCGGCGATCGAGATCCACGTCGCGCCCTTGTCGTCGCTCCGGAGGAGGAACGGCGCGAAGTCGCCGCGCTGGTGGTCGTCGAACGCCGCGAAGACGACGTTCGGATCGAACCAGGACGGGAAGAGATACGAGACGTACGTCTGCGCCGGCACTCCGGGGAAGCTCGCGATCTTCCGCCACGAGCCGCCGCCGTCCTCGGTCACCTGCACGAGGCCGTCGTCGGTGCCGGCGAAGAGGAGCCCCTCCTTCTTCGGCGACTCGGTCGAGCGACACGATGTTCCCGTAGAAGCTCGTCGAGGCGTTCTTCGCGACGGCGTCGACGCTCCAGACGCGCCCCATCACGGGGAGCTTGTTCCGGTCGATCTGGGCGGTGAGGTCGCCCGAGATCGGCGTCCACGAATCGCCGCGGTCGTCGCTCTTGAAGACGCGCTGCGCCGCGAAGTAGAGACGCGAGTGCGAGAACGGGCTGATGATCAGCGGCGAGTCCCAGTTCCAGCGCAGCGGCGCCTCGCCGGCGAGGGACTGCGGCTGGATGCCGACTTGCTCCCCCGTCTTCCGGTCGTAGCGGACGAGGCCGCCGTGCTGCGACTCGGCGTAGACGACATTGGCGTCCGTCGGGTCGATGCGCGGCTGGAAGCCGTCGCCGCCCGTCGCCACGTACCAGTCGGAGTTGCGGATGCCGTGCGTCGTCAGCGTGCGCGACGGGCCGCAGAGCGTGAAGTTGTCCTGCGTGCCGCCGCAGACGTTGTACGCGGGCGCGTCGTTGTCCACGGCCACGCGGTAGAACTGCGTGATCGGCAGGTTCGCGGTGAACGCCCAGGTCGCCGCGCGGTCCCACGACTCGTAGACGCCGCCGTCGCACCCCGCGATCAGGTGGTCGGTGTTCTCCGGGTCGATCCAGAGCGCGTGGTTGTCCACGTGCTTGAACTTCTCGCCGACCTTCCTCCACGTCTTGCCGCCGTCTTCGGTCACCATCATCCAGGTGTCCATCGCGTAGACGCGGTCCTTGTTCTTCGGGTCGGGGACGAGCTCGTTGTAATACTGCGGCGAGGTCGAGACCTGGTCGCCCATCCGCTCCCAGCTCCCGCCGCCGTCCGTCGAGCGGTAGAAGCCCTTGTCCTTCTCGGCCGACGCCTCGATGACGGCGTAGACGACGTCGGGGTCCGCCGGCGACACGGCGAGCCCGATGCGTCCCCTTGTCCGATTTCGGCAACCCCTTCTCGAGCTTCTTCCAGTTCTCGCCGCCGTCCACGGACTTGTAGATCGCCGACTCCGGCCCGCCGTCGATCAGCGTGAAGACGTGCCGGCGCCGCTGGTAGCTCGACGCGTACATCGTGTCGGGATTGCGCGGGTCGATCCACACCTCGTTGACGCCCGTGTGCTCGGAGACGTGGAGGACGCGCTTCCAGCTCTTGCCGCCGTCGGTCGTCTTGTAGAGGCCGCGGTCGCCGCCGTCGGCCCAGAGCGGACCCTGCGCGGCCACGAAGACCTTGCGCGAGTCGCGCGGGTCGATGACGATCCGGCCGATGTGCTCCGAATTCTTCAGGCCGACGTTCTCCCACGTCTTCCCGCCGTCGTTGGACCGGTAGACGCCGTCGCCGTACGACACCGAGCGCTGGCTGTTGTTCTCGCCGCTCCCGACCCAGACGACGAGCGGGTCCTTCGGATCGACCGCGAGGCAGCCGATCGAGTAGGAGCCCTGCTCGTCGAAGATCGGCTTGAAGCTCGTGCCGTGGTTCGTCGTCTTCCAGACGCCCCCGGACGCCGCCGCGACGTAGAAGGTGTCGCCCCGCGCCGAGGACGGCGAAGTCCACGACGCGCCCCGACGTGACCGCCGGGCCGAGGCCCCGAAGCTCGAGCCCGGAGAAAGTCTCGGCGGAGAAGAGCTCCTTCGGCTTCTCCGGCTTCTCGGCGACCTTCCCCTCCTTCGCGGGCCGCTCCCCCTTCTTCGCCTCGGGCGGCGCGGCGGCGCCGGAGGACGCGAGGACGAGAAGGACGGCGGCGGCGACGGCTCTCTTCATACGGCTCCTCTCGAGAAGATGGGTGAGTTTCGCTGATCGGACTCGCGCGGAATTATTTCGCTTGCGCGACGAGCTTCTGGAATCGCGGGTTCTTGCGCAGGGGGTCGAAGTTGGGGTCGATCTTGAGCCAGCCGGGCGAGAGGAAGTAGGGGATCTTCAGCAGCGGCTCGAGCTGGTCGAGCGCCTTCTCCGGCTCGCCGACGAGGATGTAGATCCGCACGAGCTGGTGCTGGTAGTAGGGGCCGGTCGGGCATCCTTCGACACCGGATCGAGGGCGACGCCGCGCTCGCCCTCCCGGATCGCCTCCTCCTTCCGACCGAGGTACGCCAGCGCGAGGCCGAGAGCGACGTGGCGCTGAGCATCATTGGGCGCCGCGCGAAGCTGCTCCTCGAAGGCCTTCCTCGCCTCCTCGGCGTAGGTGCGCACGTTCGCCGCATCGCCCTTCAAGGCATAGGCCTGAACGAGGCAGAGAGCCCAGGTGCCCCGGTCGTCGTCGAACGCGCTCGGGGTCAGCCGCAGCAGAAGCTCTCGCTGCTCCTCGTCGAGGACCCAGACGAGATCGTAGTAGTTCGCCAGGTAGGCCACGAGCGCGGTGGGCTCGACCTGCTCTGGGCGCGGCCTTGAGCACGGCCCGGGCACCGGCGAGGTCTCCCTCGCCGAGGAACGTCATGGCCTTGGACTCGATCAGAGCCGAGGTTGGCGGGCGCGAGGGCGAGACCACGGTCGAGAGCCTCCCGCGCCTCGGGATAGCGCCGCAGACCGAACGAGCGCGTCGCCAAGGACCCGAGAGATGCCGGCAGACCGGGGATCCAGGCGCTCCGCCTGCCTGAAATGTTCCACAGCCGCATCCCAGCGCCCGAGGCCCTGCTCGGCAAGCGCCGTTCCCCGCAGAAGGGAGGCATCGCCGGGCGCAACGCGCAGCCCCTTCTCGTACTGCTCCAGGGCGCGGTGGTGAGTCCGCGGAAACCAACCGTTCGTAGTTGCCGAGGGCCACGTACCCCTCCGGGCGGTTTGGCGCGAGCGCGACGGCCTTCTCCGCCCGCCTGCCGGGCACGCTCCGCCAGCGCGGGCGTCGGGCGTGCTGTTGGCGTACAGAAGCGAATTGGCGTCCGAGACTCTCGCCCACGCCTGCGCGAAGCCGGGATCCAGCGCCACGGCCTGATCGTAGAAGCCGAGCGCCTTGCGCAGGCTGGGGGGATCGTTGGCTGCCATGCTGTTCGACGCTCCTCGCCTTTCAGAAAGGCGTCGTAGGCGGCGAGGTTCTGCGTCGGCTTCTCGGAAAGCCGCTTCTCCTCGCCCGCCCCGAGCGCGCCGCCCAGGGCCTGCGCCACCTTCGTCGCGATGTCCGACTGCACCTGGAACACGTCCGTGATCGCCGCGTCGAACGGCTGCTGCCACTTCGAAGCGGGCGCGCCCGGACTCCGGGATCTCGACGAGCTCCGGGCTGACCTGCACGCGGTTGCCCCCGCCGCTCTTCTGCCAGCGCACGGTCGCCGTCAGCAGGTAGTGCGCGTCGAGCTCGCGCGGCGATCTGCTGCGGCGTCTTGGTCGTCTTCTTGTAGGGCGTCGAGCTGCCCCGGGCGATCACCTGAAGTCCCGGCAAGGACGTCAGCTTGCCGCGCACGGCATCCGCGATCCCGTCGGCGAAGTAGTCGTCCTCGGGGGCCCCCAGGTTCTCGAACGGCAGGACCGCCACGCGCTTGACGCCGCCGGCCTCGCCCCCGCTCCGCTGCGGCCGCGCGCAGGAGGAAGAGACCGGCGGCCGCGAGGACGACGACGGCCGCAACGGCGATGAGAACTCTTTTCCTGCCAGGCCGGCGGCGCCGCGAGCTGCGCGCCGCTCGTCGCCGTTGTCGGAGCCGACGCCTCCGAGAGCGCGAAGGCCACGTCCTTGGCCGACTGGAACCGGTTGTCCCGGTCCTTCTCGAGGCAGTGCTTGACGATGTGGTCGAGGGCCGGCGAGACGTTCCGGCCCGACTCCGTCAGCTCCGGCGGCTCGTCCTTCATGATCGCCGCGATCGTGTCGCTCGCCGTGTCCCGCTTGAACGCCTTCTTCCCCGAGAGCAGCTCGTACAGGATCGCCCCGAACGAGAAGATGTCCGAGCGGTGATCCACCGGCAGGCCTCGAACCTGCTCGGGCGACATGTAGCCCATCGTCCCCATGACCGTCCCGGGCTCCGTGTGGCCCGAGCCCGTCGGCGCGCTCGGTCTTCTTCTCGGCGGCGGCCGCCTCCACCTTCTTCGCCAGCCCGAAGTCCAGGATCTTGACGTGCCCGTCTTTCGTGACGAAGAGGTTCTCGGGCTTCAGGTCCCGGTGGACGATCCCCTTCTCGTGCGCGGCCGAGAGGCCTTTGGTCGACCTGCAGCGCGTAATCCACCGCCTGCTTCTGCGCGATCGGGCCCGCGTCGAGCTTGCCCGCGCAGCGTCTCGCCTTCCAGAAGCTCCATGACCGCGTAGGCCGTCCCCTCGTGCGTCCCGAAGTCGAGGATCGCGAGGATGTTCGGATGCGACAGCGCCGCGACCGCCAGGGCCTCCCGCTCGAACCGCGCCAGCGCATCGGCATCCGCGGCGAGCGACTGCGGCAGGACCTTGACCGCCACGTCGCGCTTCAGCTTCGAGTCCCGCGCCCGGTACACCTCCCCCATCCCGCCCGCGCCCAGAGGCGACAGGATCTCGTAAGGCCCGAGCCGGGTCCCCGCTGAAAGTGTCATCGAATGATTGCCGGGGGAATTCTAGACGAGAGCGCGATCGTCCCGTTTCCCCGAGTCTTCGTGGCGCGAGGACTCTCCCGGGGAGCCGCCCCTCTACTCTCCGTCGGGGAGGTCACGCGCCGGGAACCGGCGATGCCCTTCAAACACCGTCAGGACCTGGATTGTCTTGCCTCGGACCCGATAGACGATTCGGTAATTCCCTTCGATGAGCTCGCGCAGCTTGCTCTCGGGAAGCTCGGGAACCCACCGCCCCATATGAGGGGACTTCGCCAGCCGGCTCGCGCGCTCGATCAGCCGAGCGACGAAACGTCGCGCGACCGCCGGATCGTCCGCCGCAATATAGGTTTCGATCTCCGCAAGCCGGGCGAATGCCTGCTCGGTCAAGAGAACTCTCACTCGCCGGCGGGCGACCGGCGTTCGAGGGCCAGCCGCCGCTTCAACTCCCGTGTGTCCATCAGCCGGCCGGCGTCGGCGTCGGCGACGCCGCTCGCGATCGATTCGAGGAATCGCTGCCGCTCCTGCAGGCGGTCGAATCCCCGGGGGGACAACAACACTCCGGCCGGTTTCCCATTCTGAGTAATGACCACCGGCTGCCCCGTCTCGGAGACGCGCCGCAGCCAATGAGCGGCCTGACCCTTGAATTCCCCGATGGGGACGATGTCCTCGGAAACGCGGATGGATCTCATGACGCGAACCTCACTACCAGAGCCATCTTAGGACAGAATAAAGTCCAAAAACAGACCTTATTTGACTCGAGAAGGGGAACCTGACGGAGGCAGATCCGTCGGTGCGCTCAGAGCCTGCCCCTTCGACAGAGAAGTGCCGCCTTCAAACCAAAATCGTCGTCAAGCTTGCTACTTCCCTCCGGCGAGAAGCCTTTGGAACCGCAGGTTCTTCCGCAGCGGGTCGAAGGTTGGGTCGATCGCGAGCCACCGGGGCGTGAGGTAGTACGGCATTTTCAGGAGCGGCTCGAGCCTGTCGAGGGCCTTCTCCGGCTCGCCGACGAGGATGTAGACCCACGCGAGCTGGTGCTGGACGTAGGGGCCATACAACTGGTCTTTCGCCACGGGATCGAGGGCGACGGCGCGTTCCCCTTCCCGGATGGCATCCTCCCTGCGGCCGAGTTGCGCCAGCGCGACTCCGAGTTCCATGTGGCGGCCGGAGATCGGCTTCGAGATCGCCAGATAACGCCCAGGATCTCTACCACAAGACGTTAGGGTCAGATCCGTGAGAATGCGACCTCCAAGTGAGCCCACCGAGTCACCGGGAACTCACACATTCACTGGCCTGACCCCGATTCCCTCTTGACCCGATTCCCTCTCGGATTACCTCTGAAAGCGCGGAAACTCCGTAACGAAGCTGATATCCGCGATCTCAAGCGCGGCTGATCAGGGGCTGATGCCCTTTCCAAATGATTCAAATGCATCTGGTCGACATTCTTCCTCCACTCGCAGGCTGTCGGTATAACCTTTACCTCGGAGCAGCAGCTTCGCGAGTTCCACCGCTTGAAGCGATGCCTCGCCAAAAGCCCGAGTGGCTCTGCTGCCAACTCGGCGACTGGGTTCGGGATCTGGGATCTGGAAATGCCAGGGATCATTCTTCGGAGGCGATCCGCAGCTGAAGGCCGCCCGCCACATCCCCGTCGGCACAAACCTTACGACGGCGGCTGCCGGGCCAACGCGGTGGACATCGTGCAGACCAACTGCCTGATACCGCGCCGCCCACGGCCGTGAGGAAGAACACGAACCACTTCGTTGTCCAGCTCTAGTTCTACTACTTCTGATCGAACCTCGAGGAGAAGAGCCCTGTGGAAGAAAAATCGCCGCGGCCTCACCCGATGACACTTCAAGCCGGGAGTCTCCTCGGTCCTTACCAGGTTGTCGAGCGCCTCGGCGTGGGGGGGATGGGAGAAGTGTACCGGGCGCGGGACCCACGATTGGGACGGGACGTCGCGATCAAGGTATTGCCTTCCGCCTTCTCGGCCGACGCCGACCGCTTGAGACGCTTCGAGCAGGAGGCCCGTGCGGCCTCGGCCCTCAACCACCCCAACATCCTCACGATCCACGACATCGGCACTCACAATGGAGTGTCTTACGTTGTTTCGGAGCTTCTCGAGGGGGAGACATTGCGTGAGCGGATGGGTGGTGCGCGGCTGTCCGTGCAGCGGGCGCTCGACTACGGGATTCTGGTCGCACGCGGCCTCGCCGCGGCGCACGAGCGAGGAATCGTCCACCGGGACCTGAAGCCCGAGAACCTGTTCGTGACGAAGGACGAGCGCATCAAGATCCTGGACTTCGGCCTTGCCAAGTTGACGCAGCCGGAGAGCAGGAGCGCGGGAGGAACGAAGGCGCCGACGATGGTGGCAGAAACAGAGCCAGGCATCGTCATGGGGACGGTAGGGTACATGTCCCCGGAGCAGGTGCGTGGAGAGCCCGTCGACCACCGATCCGACATCTTTTCCTTCGGCGCGGTCCTCTACGAAATGCTGTCGGGCCATCGTGCCTTCGGGAGCCGCTCGGCAGCGGACACGCTGAGCGCGATCCTGAAGGAGGATCCGCCGGAGCTCACGCAGACGAACCGGGAGATCCCGCCGTCACTCGATCGAGTCGTTCGCCACTGCCTCGAGAAGAGTCCGCAGGCTCGCATTCAGGCGGCGAGAGACGTCGCCTTCGCCCTCGAGGAGGTCTCCGGCGCTTCGGCGGCCGCACCCCCCCATGTCGCCGTGCCGGCGCACCCCCGTTCGACTCTCCGGCTCGCGATCGGGGCTCTCGTCCTGGCTCTGCTCGCGGTCCTCGCGATCAACGGAGGGAGGATCCGCGAGCGGTTGTCGGGCGCCGCGGCGGCCGGTCGCCTCCAGTCGATCGCGGTGCTGCCGCTCCAGAACTTCTCACATGATGCGGAGCAGGAGTACTTCGCCGATGGCATGACCGAAGAGTTGATTACGAATCTCGCGCAGATCGGGTCACTGCGTGTGATCTCACGGACGTCGGTAATGGGGTACAAGGGGACCAAGAAGCGCGTTCCCGAGATCGGGGGCGAACTGAACGTCGACACCGTGCTGGAAGGCTCTGTGCAGCGCAGCGGCCAGCGCGTCCGCATCACCGCCCAGCTCGTCCGTGTGTCTACCGATGAGCATCTCTGGGCCAGGAGCTACGAGCGCGACCTGCGGGACGTCCTGGCGCTGCAGGGGGAAGTGGCTCGCGCCATTACGTCAGAGATCCATGTGCGCCTCCGGCCGCAGGAGAAAGCCCTCCTGGAGCGGGCTCGCGCGGTGAACCCGGCAGCCCACGAAGCCCACCTGAGGGGCATTACCGAAAAGAACCTGAAGAAGTCCATGGAGTACTTTCAAGAGGCCATCCGGCTCGACCCGACATACGCCGCTTCCTACGCTGGATTGGCGCGCGTCTACTTCTACATCGGCTTGTGGGGCGGGCTGCCTCCACAGGAGGCTTTCGGCAAAGAAAGGGATGCAGCGCAGAAGGCGCTCGGGCTGGATGAGACGTTGGCCGGCGCGCACAGCGGGCTGGCGCTCGTCAAGGTGCACTACGACTGGGATTGGGCGGGCGCAGAGCGAGAATACAAGCGCGCCCTCGAACTCAATCCCAGCGAAGCCAACGTCCACCACGCTTACTCCCACCTCCTGATAGCCATGAACCGGGGGCAGGAATCGCTTGCCGAGACTCGACACGCGGTGGAACTGAACCCCTTCGACCCCGCCCTGACCTCCTGTCTGGCATGGCACAACCTTTACGCACGCGAATACGACCAGGCCCTCGCGCAGTCCCAGAAGGTGCTCAAGACCGAACCGGACTATTGGTGGGCTGTGCTAAACCTCGCCTGGGCATACGAACAGAAAGAGAAGTATCCGGAGGCCATCGCGGAGTTCGAGAGATCTCTCAAGATCAAACCCGGCAGCTCGCTCGCACTGGCGGGACTCGGACACACCTACGCCCTGGCTGGCAAGAAAAGGGAGGCCGCGAGTATCCTGGCGCAACTCCAGGAAGAAGCCACAAAACGGTTCGTGCCCGCCTACGACCTGGCCACTGTGTATGCAGGCCTGGGAGACACCGAGCAGGCATTCGCCTGGCTCGAGAAGGCGTGCCTGGAACGCTCTGCGTTCCTCGTGTATGTCAGGTGGGATCCGAAATTCGACTCCCTGCACTCCGACCCGCGTTTTCAAAACCTGCTCCGCCGAATCGGCTTTCCGGCCTGAAAGCCGGCGTCGGAGTCACGACGGCGGCGGGGAAGGGTGGGGTCAACCGTGCGCATCGTGCATTTCGCATTGGCAAAGCGTGCCCGCCACCGTCGTGCTGGCCCCGGTCGCGGCGCGCGTAGTCTCCCGAAGTAATCGAGGGAGGAGGCGCGCGCCGCGGGAGCGAGCGCGGAGCGAGGGGCCAGGCTCGCGGTCGAGGCCGCATCCGGCCGAGCCGCGAGCCGGTGCGCCCGCAGGGCGCAGGTCCCTCGCGGAGCGCTCGCGACGGTTTGGCTGGGAGGCAGGGACTTGAACCCCGATTCACTGGTCCAGAGCCAGTTGTCCTACCATTGAACGACCTCCCAGTCGTTCGGGAAGGGGCGCATTATCCGGGATGAGCCGCCCCGGGTCAAACCGTCGGCACCGCTTGCTCGGGATCTGGCTGCGCCACCGGCGCGCGGCTCGCCCGGACGCGGGCTCGACCGCGCGCCTGATCCCTCTCTGCGCGGCGCCTCCCGCGGCGCGCGCCTCCTCGCTCGGTTACTTCGCGAGACTACGCGCGCCGCGACCCGGGCAGGTTCCCAAGGCACCCACGAAAGCTCTGGCCGAGGATAGGATTCCGGCATGAGCCCGGAAAACCTGGCCGCGAAGCACTGCGTGCCCTGCCGCGGCGGCATCCCGCCGCTGCCGGAGGACGAGGCGCGGCGGCTCCTGCCTGGAGCCTCTGGCTGGAGGCTCGAGGAGAACGGGACTCGGCTGGCGCGGCGGTTCGAGTTCGGGGACTTCAGGAAGGCCATCGAGTTCGTCAACCGGGTGGCCGACATCGCGGAAGAAGAAGGGCATCATCCCGACATCGCGATCCATTGGAACAAGGTGGATCTCGTGCTCTGGACGCACAAGATCGGCGGCCTTCACGAGAACGATTTCATCCTCGCGGCGAAGGTCAACCGCCTCCTCGAAGAAGGCCCGCGCGAGGCCGCCGGATGATCGTCACGGCTCACGGGCGGACGGGCGGGCTCTTCGATCGTCTGGTAGTGGCCGGGCTTCAGGTCGCGGATTTCCTGGATCAGGCCGGAGGGCCAGCGGATTTCCAGGCGGCGGGGGGCGGCGGTGCCGAGGCCGAAGTGGATCCGTGGGTCGCTCGAGGAGAGGTAGCTGTCTCCGGCTTTGCTCTCGCGCACCTGCTTGCCGCTGTCGGTTTCGAGAGTGAGGCGCGCGCCGACCCCCTGGCGGTTCGATTTCTTTCCGCGGAGGACGAAGCCGATCCAGCCGCCGTGCTTTCCGTCGTTGCGGAGGAGTTGCAGCGGTTGGCCGGAGTTGGAGACGGCGATGTCGATGTCGCCGTCGTTGTCGTAGTCGGCGACCGCCGAGCCTCGGCCGACCATCTCCTTGCGGAACGGCTCGCCGCACGCCCGCTCGGTGAACTTTCCCTTGCCGTCGTTCCACATCAGGAACGGCCGCTCGGCGTAGGTGACGCCCTGCATGGTGGGCGCCTCCGAGACGTGGCCGTTGGCGATGAAGGCGTCCAGGCGCCCGGCGTTGGCGGCGTCGAAGAGATTCAGCCCGAACCCGGAGTAGTTGAACGCGGGAGGGCCGAAGCCGCTCGGCCCGGAGACATCCTCGAAGACGGCGGACCCGACGTTGCGGTAGAACCCGTTCCACTCCGCCTCGAAGTTGGCGACGACGATGTCGAGCTTTCCGTCCCCGTCGAGGTCGCCGGCGTTCGTCCCCATCCCTCCCGACGGCTGGCCGGCCCGGTTCAAGCCCGCGCCGGAGATCAGCGAGATGTCCTCGAACTTCATCCCGCCGAGGTTATGGAAGAGGAAGTTCATCGTCGTGTCGTTGGCGACGTAGATGTCCGGCTTCCCGTCGTCGTCGAGGTCCGCCACGACGACCCCGAGGCCCTTGCCGAGGGCCTGGCCGATCCCGGAGGACTCCGTGACGTCGGTGAACGTGCCGTCGCCGTTGTTTCGGTAGAGCAGGTTCGAGACCGGCGGGTAGACCCTGGGATTGCAGTACTGGCGCTTTCCCGCGCGCGCGTCGCCGCAGAAATAGTTCTTCTCGACGGAGTAGTCCACGTATCTCACGACGAAGAGATCGAGGAGCCCGTCGCCGTCGAAGTCGGCGAAGGCCGCGCTCGTGGACCAGCCCGAGCCGGCGACTCCCGCCTTCGCGGTCACGTCCTCGAAGGTTCCGTCGCCGCGGTTGCGGTAGAGGATGTTCCGTCCGAAGTTGGTCACGAAGACGTCGGTGAAGCCGTCGTTGTCGAAATCGGCGGCGATGGCTCCCATCCCGTAGGCCCGGTCGTTGATGCCCGCCTTCTGCGTGACGTCCTCGAAGGTCCCGTTCCCGCGGTTCCTGTAGAGCCGGTCGTTGGAGCCCGGCTCGCCGCGCGGAGGGAAGAGCCCCGACTGCACGACGTACAGGTCCATCCAGCCGTCGTTGTCGTAGTCGAGCCAGGCGACTCCCGATCCCATCGTCTCGGGAAGCTGGTGCTCCGGCGTCGCCCCGCGCTCATGCGTGAACTTCAAGCCGGCCGCGGCCGCGACATCGGTGAAGACGACCGGACAGCCCGCGTCCTTGTTGCTCTTGCTGCTCGCCGGCGCGGGCGCCTTCGGTGTCGCGGCCGCCAGCAGCGCCGCGAGCGCCAACCCCAATGCCGTCCTCATTTCTTCCTCGCGCGGTCGTATTCCCTGCCGAGCTCGTACCGCAGGGCGGCGTCGTCCGGCGCGAGCGCCACGGCCCGCTCGTATTTCTGAAACGCTTCGGCGTCGCGGCCGAGCTGGACGAGCGCACGAGCCGCGCCCTTCAGGGCGTCGGGGTCGTCGGGATGGCGCTCGAACTGCGCCAGCGCCCGTTCGGGCTGGCCGCTGCGCAGCGCCACCCAGCCCAGATTCAGCTCCGCCCGGCGGGATCCTCGAAGAAACGCCGCCTCCTGTTCCTTCTGGAAGGCGGCCTGGTACACGGCGATGTGCTGCGCGGCCTCTTCCCGCCGTCCCGTTCGCGCGAGAAGCGTTCCGAGGTTGTATTGAGCCTTGGTCAGCGCCCCGTCGAGCCGCAATGCTTCCCGGTAGGCCGCCTCCGCCTTGTCCAGCTGCTTGTCCGCTTCATAGGCGCTGCCGAGATCGAGCTGGATCCCCGCCGAATCGGGCTGCAGGGCCGCGGCGCGCTCGAGCTCCACGACGGCCCCTTCCGGCTTCTGCTGGAGAAGGAGGATGCGTCCGAGGATGACGTGCGCGGGCAGCTTCTCGGGAGCGATCGCGATCGCCTCGCGAAGGCGCATGACCGCCTCGTCGAAGCGGCCGATCTGTCCCAGAGACGCGCCGAGGAAGAGCACAACCTCGTAGTCGCGCGCCCCGTCCTTCCAGATTCGCTCGAGCTCACGGGCAGCCTGCGTGAAACGCTGCTGCTCCATCAGGCTCCCCGCGTACTGGGTCCGCAGCTTCAACTTGAAGCCGGCCGGCGCGGCCGAGAGGAGGCGTTCCATCTCCTGGTTGCCGCGGTCGAAGTTGCCGACCTGCCACAGGTATTTCACGAAGTCGAAGCGGACGTCGAGGTGGCCGGGGGCCGCCGCGATGGCCCGTTCAAAGGCGCCCTCGGTCCTCGGGTCCTCCAGCGAGGCGTAGGCCATGGCCAGCTCGTGGAGCACACGCGCGTCGCGCGGAGATACTTTCGCCGCCTCCTCGATTTCCGTGACCCCTTCCGCGGGCCGGCCGGCCGCCCTCAGCGCGGACGCGAGGACGAGGTGACTCTCCGGATTCTCCGGGTCGAGCTCCTGCGCGCGCCGCGCCTCGCCGAGCGCCTCGGACGTCTTCTTGTTCTGAAGGTAGGCCCGGGCGAGAGCCCGCCGCGGCTCCGGCCTGTCCGGAAGGGATCGCACGAGCCGCACGAGCAGGTCCTCCGCGGCCTGCGACTCTCCCATATCCAGCAGGGTCTCGGCGAGCGCGAGCGCGACCGGACCGTTCTGGGGATCCTGGCGGAGCGCCTCCTCGTAGAGCCTGCGCGCCGCAACGAGGTCCCCCTTCCGGCGGGCCTCGCCGGCTTGCGCGGGCAGCTCGTCCGCTCGCGGTTGCGGCGACACAGCGGGCCGCGGAACTGCCGTGAGAACGAGCGAGGCGAAGAGCAGGACGGACACCACTGGATCATCTTGCCAGATCAGGGGCGGGCCGGTTCCTCGATCGTCTGGTACCGGCCGGGCTTCACGTCCCGGACTTCCTGGGAGATGCCCGACGGCCAGACGATCGTGATGCGCTCGACGGAAGTCGCCGTTCCGATCCCGAAGTGAATCCGCGGATCGCTCGAGGAGAGGTAGCTGCCGCCGGCCTTCGCCTCGCGGACCTGCCGCCCCGCCGCGGTCTCCAGTGTGACGCGCGCGCCGATCCCCTGGCGGTTGGAAGTCTTGCCGCGCAGGATGAATCCGATCCAGCCGCCGTGCTTCCCGTCGTTTTTCAGGAGCTCGAGAGGGCCGCCGGAGTTGGACACCGCGATGTCCATGGCGCCGTCGTTGTCGTAATCGGCGATCGCCGAACCGCGGCCCACCAGAGGCCGCCGGAAAGGCTCGCCGCAGCCGCGCTCGACGAACTTTCCCTTCCCGTCGTTCCACATCAGAAACGGCCGCTCGGCGTACGTGACGCCCTGCATCCTTGGGACCTCCAGGACGTGGCCGTTGGCGATGAAGACGTCGAGGCGCCCGGCGTTGGACGCGTCGAGGAAGTTCAGGCCGAAGCCGGAGTAGTTGAACGCCGGAGGGCCGAAACCGCTCACGCCCGAGGCGTCCTCGAAGACCATCGAGCCCAGATTCCGAAAGAAGCTGTTGGGCTCCGCCTCGAAGTTCGCGACCGCGACGTCCAAGCGCCCGTCGCCGTCCAGGTCTCCCGCATCCACGCCCATCCCGCCGAAGGCGCGGCCGGCCGCGTTGACGCCGGCGCCGGAGTAGAGCGACACGTCTTCGAACTTCATCCCGCCGAGGTTGTGGAAGACGAAGTTCATCGTCGTGTCGTTGGCGACGTAGATGTCCGGCCGGCGGTCGTCGTCGAAGTCGGCCACGACGACTCCGAGGCCCTTGCCGAGCGCCGCCCCGATGCCGGAAGCGGCCGTGACGTCCGTGAAGGTCCCGTCGCCGTTGTTGCGGTAGAGGAGGTTGCCGACCGGAGGGTAGAGGCTCGGATGACAGTAGTCGCGCCGCCGGGTGCCGGCATCGCCGCAGAAATAGTTCTTCTCGACGGAGTAGTCCAGGTATCGCGCGACGAAGAGATCCAGCAACCCGTCCCCGTCGAAGTCGGCGAACGCGGCGGAGGTGGACCAGCCGGAGCCGGTGACGCCCGCCTTCGCCGTCACGTCGGTGAAGGTCCCGTCGCCGTTGTTGCGGTAGAGGGTGTTGGCTCCGAAGTTCGTGACGAAGATGTCCGTGAACCCGTCGTTGTCGTAGTCGGCCGCCGCGGCTCCCATTCCATAAGCCGCGTCCCTCAACCCCGCCTTCACGGTCACGTCGGTGAAGGTCCCGTCCCCGTTGTTGCGGTAGAGGCGGTCCTGCGCGCGCGGGCTCCCGTCGGGAGGGAACGGGCCGGATTGCACGACGTAGAGGTCCATCCAGCCGTCGTTGTCGTAGTCGAGCCACGCCACGCCAGAGCCCATCGTCTCCGGAAGCTGGTGGGCCGGCGTGGCTCCGCGGTCGTGGGTGAACTTCAGGCCGGAGCGCGCGGCGACGTCGGTGAAGACGGCGCGGCAGCCGGCGTCGGGCGGCTTCGCCGGAGCGGCCCGGCGGGCAGGGCCCATGGCGAGCGGGCCCGCGAGGAGAAGGAGGAGCGCGGCCGCCGCCGTTGCGGGTCTCATGGCGTCTACGCCTTCTCCCGTTCGCGGGCGCGCAGGAGCGCATAGCGAATGCGCGGGTCCTTCGGAGAGAGCGAGACCGCGCGCTCGAGCGCCTCGATTGCCTCGGCGTGGCGATCCAGACGCGAGAGAGCGGCGGCCTTGCCGCGTAGCGCCTCGGGATCGTCCGGATGCCGCTCGAACTGTGCCAGGGCCTCCTCCGTCTGTCCGCCGGCGAGACTCGTCCATCCCAGGGACAGCTCCGCGCGGCGCGCTCCCCTCCGGAAGCGCTCCCGCTGCTCGCGCTCGAAGGCCTCCTGGTAGAGCGCGATCTCCCGCCGCGCCTCCTCCTCGCGGCCGCGCCGGGCGAGCAGCGTGCCGAGCGAGTAATGGGCCCGGGGCAGCCCCGGGGCCACGTCTATCACTTTGCGGTACATCTCCTCGGCCGCCTCCGCCTGGCCGAGAGCCTCGAGCGCGCGGCCCAGGTCCAGGAGAATCTCCGGCGAGGCCGCCCCCTGTTCGACGGCGCGCGACAGCTCGCGCCGCGCGGCGGCCGGATCGCCGGAGAGGAGCAGCACACGCCCCAGTCCCTGGCGCGCCGAGACACGGCCGGGCGCCCGCGCTACCGCCTGGCGGAAGCGATCCGCCGACTCGGCGAACCGCCCCGTCTCGAGAAGAACGCCCCCCCACGCGTCGAGCGCCTCGGCGTCGCAGGGAACGCCGCGGCAGGCCCTGTCGAACTCCCGCGCGGCGTCGACGAACCGCTCCTGCCGTATGAGCTCGAACGCGAAGCGAAGATGGAGGCGCGGTCCTCCCGCCTCCCGGAGCAACCGGCTCACCTCGGCGTTGCCCGCATCGGCGCGGCCCGCCTGCCAGAGCGCCTCGGCGAGCTCGACCCGGATTGAAAGGTCCGCCGGCGAGAGCGCGATCGCGCGGCGATACGTCGCTTCGAAGCGCTCGTCGCCGACCGCCGCGTACGCACCCGCGAGGAGCCGGAGCGCGTCGCCATCCTTCGGGCGAGCCGCCACGGCGGCCTCGAGCGCCGGCACCGCCTCGTCGGGCCGCCCCGCCGCCATGAGCGCGCTCGCCGTCTTCAGGACATCCTCTCTTTCAGGAGCCGGCGATGCCGCGAGGAGAACCGACCCTGTCATCCCGAGGAGCGAAACGACGAGGGATCTGCTCCGGAAATGTCGAAAGCGCCAAGAGCAGATCCTTCGCTGCGCTCAGGATGACAGGAAAAGAGCGCGAAGGGATGACAAGGGAGGACACGGACCTCAGGATGACAGAAAGGACGTCAACGCGGCTCGGTGATCGTCAGGGTCTTGTTGATCGCGATGCCGCGCTTGAGCTCGCTCTTCTTTCCCGAGGGCCACAGGACCTCGACGCGCTCGACGCTCGCCGCGTCTCCCAGGCCGAAGTAGAGCGGGAGGACGCTCTGCGAGAGGTATCCCGATTTGCCATCGTTGTACTTCGTGTAGACATGCCCGCCCGACCTGACCTTGACCATGGCGCCGAGGCCGTTGCGATTGGAGACGGTGCCGTTCAAGACGACCTGGAGGAAGTGGATCTCCTTCTTCTGAGCGAGGTCGCTGACCAGGATCTGGGGCGCCGCGTTGAACTCGTTCGTGACGATGTCCAGGTCGCCGTCGCCGTCCAGATCGAAGAGAACCGACGACCGCGATCCGAGCGTCCCCATGACCATGATCCTCCCCGTCTGCCCCTCGCAGGCCGCCCTGCCCCCGGCTTCGGTGTCGCAATTGAGCTCGAACCAGGGTGTGTGCGTGCGCCCGTCCCTGCGCGGCTCGACGCCGAGGACGAATTCGCTGTCCACGAAACGCTTCCCGTCTTCGTTCAACAGGAGCGAGTTGATCCCGTAGCGGAACGGAAAACACATGCTGGCCGTGATGAAGATGTCGTCGAAGCCGTCCGCGTTGAAGTCCCCGACGCTCGGCCCCCAGGGCCAGTAGTTCTCGACACCGACCCTGTCGGAGATCTCCTCGAACTTGCCGTTTCCGAGGTTGTGCCAGAACGCATTGCCGAAGATGTTGTTGGCGCCCCCCTGGAGAAAGGCGTCATCCCATTGGATGTTCGATTTCGACTTCTCGCGCTCGGGTGACTGGGGCTCGCTCATGTCCGAATGCATGTCGGTGATGAGCAGGTCCATCTTCCCGTCGTTGTCGAAGTCGAAGAACTTGACCCCCATCGCTCCCCACGGCGTCTTGGGGAAGTGCTGCTCGGTCTTGTCGACGAACTTCTTTCCCCTCTGGTTCTCCAGGTAGTGGTTGTCCCCCTGCATGTTCAGGACGTAGAGATCGGGGTAGCCGTCGCCGTTGAAGTCGGTGAAGGTCGCGTCCCCGCTCCAGCCCGTGTACGGGAGGGCGACGGCATTCGAGACGTCCACGAAGCGGTTGTGGCCGGCGTTGCGGTAGAGCCGGCTCGGCTCCGTGCGGACCGCCTTCAGGTGCCCGGAGAACGCGTCCTTGTAGCCGAGGAAGTATCCCCCGGTGCCCTTGTCGTCGATCGTGTACTTGCCGACATTGACGAGAAAGAGGTCGAGCAGGCCATCGTTGTCGTAGTCGAAGAAGACGGCGCCCGAGGAATGCCCGTAGTAGTTCAAGCCGGATTCCCTCGAGATGTCCTTGAAGTGGCCCTTCCCGTCGTTCTCGAAGAGGACGTTGCCGCCCCGCACGCGTCGTGACGTAGAGGTCCTGGTCTCCGTCGTTGTCGGTGTCCGCGAACGAGGCGGAAACGCTCACCGGTCGCGCAGCCCGACGCCGGCGGAATCGGTGATGTTCTTGAACTTCCCGCCGCCGAGGTTCTTCCAGAGCTCGTTCCCGCCGAGCTGGCTGACGAAGTAGATGTCGGGAAGCCCGTCTCCATCCACGTCCGCGACGGCGATTCCCGTCCCGTGGTCGTAGTGGTTCGGCTTGTAGTACTTCCCGGAGTCCTCCGTGATGTGGTGGACGAACGTGATCCCGCTTTCCGCGACACTGTCGGAGAAATGGAAGTCGTGAAAGACCTTCCACTCCCGAGCGGCCTTCTCCTGCGCGGCCTTGCGGGCCGGCAGGCTCGCGACACCCGCGTCGTCGGGCGGGTAGAGGACGGGTTGGGACTCTCCTGAGGCGGCGAAGCCGCGAGCCAACCCCCGAGCGCTGCGGCCAAGAGGACGGCGGAGACGCCGTCCTCCGGCTCACTGCTTCTTGCCGGGCAAGACGACCAGTACGATCCCGATGACGCCGGCGCCGACGAAGAGCCAGCGGGCGTTCTCCCAGAGATCCCGCTTGCCGCGCTCTTCCTTGGAGACGGCGGCCTTGAACTGTCCCTCCAGGCTGTCGTAGCCCGTCCGCTGGCTCGACGCCACGAGGAAGCCCGCGAGGCCGAGGACGATCAGGATGATTCCGAGTCTTCGCATCACGGTCGCCCCTTTCAGTACCTTGCCATGGTTGGATCGATCTGTTCCGCCCAATGGTTGATTCCGCCGGAGAGGTTGAAGGCCCTGTCGTAGCCCCTCTGGCGCAGGAACTGGACGGCGTTGGCGCTGCGTCCTCCTGTCCGGCAATAGACGACGATCTCGGCGTCCTGCGGAAGCTCGGCAAACCTGTTCGGCAAAGTTCCCAGCGGGATCTTCACCGAACCGGGCAGATCGCTGATCGCCCATTCGTGCGGCTCGCGCACGTCCAGGAGGGTAAGACTCTCCCGCGGACGCGTTTGTCTTTGAGGTCTTCCACGGTGATCGCGGGA
>CAWALG010000022.1:0-109695 GCA_963782815.1 uncultured Acidobacteriota bacterium
GGAGGTTCGCGCTCCTGCCGACCGAGTTCTCCGTGGAATCAGGCGAGCTCACGCCGAGCCTGAAGCCCAGGCGCCGCGTCATCGAGCAGAAATACGCCGACGTCCTCGCCTCGCTCTACGAAGGCTCCTCACGGGAAGGCCACGTCCTCGAGACTTGACCGGCCGACATGATCGCTACGTCGCGCCGACCCGGTCGCGGCGCGCGAACGGGGTCTCCGAGCGAACGCGAGGGAGGAGCCTCCCGCCGCGGGGAGCGAAGCGCTTGCGCGGAATCAGGCGAGCGATGGAGGCCGCATCCGGCCGACTCGCTCGCCGGTGTCGCCCAACGGGCGCAGATCCCGCGCAAGCGCGGAGCGACGGATGGCGGAAGCGTGTCGGAATCGAACCGACCCGTCCCGGCAAAACCGCGACGCCGACGGATTTGAAGTCCGCGAGGGCCACCAGGCCCCATGCGCTTCCGGTCCGATTATGTCCGGGAATCGGAAAACGAGAGACGGGAAACGAACGAGGAGCAGTTCCTCTCCGGCCGTTTGCCCGCCCGGGTCCGAGGTGTTATCCTCCGCTGCCCCCGTGGGGCTGTAGCTCAGTTTGGGAGAGCGCCTGAATGGCATTCAGGAGGTCGACGGTTCGATCCCGTTCAGCTCCACCAACGTCGCTACGCCCGCTCCGCTTGGATTTCGCCCTTCGGGCTCATCAGCTCCGGGCTCGCTCCCACGGCGAAAGGCTCCTCCTCGCCTCCGCTCGGAGACTCCTTTCGCCGTGATTGCCGGCGCTTCGCGCCGGCTCGGTTGGCCAGACCCTGACCTGCCCTAAACCCTTAGGACAAGAGGCGATCCGGTTCAGGTCATGAGGGACGGGGGTAAGCCGAGCCGTCCCAGCAGGGCCGCGAAGCGCGGGTCGGCGCGGAGCGGGTCGAAGCCGGGCAATCCGGTGTAGCACAGGAGGCCCTGGTGCTCCTCTTCGGCCCGGGCGAGCACGTCGAAGGCTTCGTCGATCTCCCCGAGCGCGCCGAGCAGCCAGGCCTCGGAGACGGCGGTGGGCGAGGCCGCCGGGCGCGCTCGCAGCTCCTCGAGGATCTTCCGCGCTTCGTCTTTCCGGCCCGCGGTCGCGAGCGCCCACCCCAGGACGCCGAGAAAGAAGGGCGCCCGGTGCGACACCGCGACACCGTGCTCGCCCGCCGCGATGGCTTCCTCGAGCCTCCCCAGGGCGACGTTCGCCATGCAGGACGCGCTGATGGCCGAGGCGTCCTCCTTCTCGAAGGTGAGCGCGTCCTCGACGTGGCGCAGGGCTTCCTCCGGCCTTCCGCTCTCCAGCAGTCCCCATCCGGTGAGCGTGTAGGGAAAGGACGCGAGCGGATCGGCTTCCCGGGCGCGCTCGAAGAGAGGCAGGGCCTCGTCGAGCCTCTGGCGCGCGCAGAGGCTGATCGCGAACGAGCCCAGGGCGAGGACGTGATCGGGCTGGAGCTCGAGCGCCCGGCGCCAGGCCGACTCCATCGCGTCCCACCGGCGCTCGAGGAAGGCCGCGAACGCCTCGACGTGGAGACCCTCCGCCGACTCTCCCTGCAGCTCCTTCGCGGTCGCAAGCGCCTTCCTCGCGGCCGTGCAGGCCGCGCGCGGCGGGATCATGCCC
This sequence comes from uncultured Acidobacteriota bacterium, assembly GCA_963782815.1. GTDB lineage: Bacteria > Acidobacteriota > Thermoanaerobaculia > UBA5066 > Gp7-AA6 > JAWOLE01. The sequence continues at coordinate 1,630 of CAWALG010000022.1, forward strand.
ATGTGGGCCGAGAGCACGGTGATCTCCGCGAGGCCGGTCCACGAGGGCGCGTGAGCGGGATCGAGGCGGACGGCCTCCTCGAAGGCGGCGAGGGCCCCGCCGAAGTCCTCCTTCCCCCGAAGGTGCCGGCCCTTGAGAAAGCTGCGGTAGGCCTCGAGGTTGCGGACCTGCGGACGGGCTGGAACGGTTCGCGATCCCGGAGCCGAGCGCGGGCCTTCACCGCGTCGACGACTCCCGCCGCGATCTCGTCCTGGACGGCGAAGACGTCCGCGGCCTCGCGATCGAATCGTTCCGACCAGAGCTGGTAGCCGCTGGCGACGTCGGTGAGCTGTGCGGTGACCCGCAGCCGGGTGCCCGCCGTCCGCACGCTGCCCTCGAGGACGTGGTTGACCGAGAGGGCGCGGGCGATCGCGGCCAGGTCGCCGCCGCCCTGCCGCGCCCGGAAGGCCGAGGTCCGGGACGCCACGCGGATCCCGTCGATCCGCACGAGCGCGTTCATGATCTCCTCGGCCATGCCCTCGCAGAGGTACTCCTGGTCCTTCGCCGGGCTCATGTCGGAGAACGGCAGTACCGCGATCGCGACAGAATCCGGCGGGGCGGAAGCCGGATCCGCTCCGGCCCGCGCGGGTACGTCGAGCCCCGCCTTCCGGAGACCGTCCATCATGTGCTCGACGAGCTCCGGAGAGACGAACTTCTGGAGCTTCTCGCGCGGTCTCGTGAGGTAGTCCGGTTTGAGTCTGAGCAGCTCGCGCACGGCTCTCCCGGCCGCGTCGAGCTCCCCGAGCTGTCCATAAGCCGCCGCCATGGCCTCGTGCGTCCCGGAGAATTCCGGCAGGTTGATCTTGAGCCCGATGCGGATCGCGCCGCGGTAGTCGCCCTTGCGGTAAGCGTTCATGAAAAGCGCCATCCAGTACCAGCCGGGATGACGAGGATTCAGTTGCGTCGCTCGCTCGACGAGAGCGCAGCCGTGCTCCCAATCGCCCGCGTAGGCCATCATGCTGCCCAGGCCGGCCAGAGTGGGACCGTTCAAAGGGTTGAGCTCGATGGCCCTCTCGGCCGCGGTGCGAAACGCCTGAAACTCCTTGCGGAAGAAGTAAGCCCGGGCCAGCGCGTTGAACGCGAGCGCGTTGGACGGCGCGCGCGTCGGCCGCTCGCTGCGCGGCATGGAGGGCGCGCCCGAGGGAATCGGGCCGGGGATTGAATCCCTGGGAATGCTCCTCCCCGTAGACGAGCGAAAGCATGCCCCAGGCGTCGGAGTATCCCGGGCGCCTCTTCGACCGCCCGTTCCAGGCCGGCGCGCACGACGGCATGCTCTTCGGGAGTGATGCGGTAGCCATAACCGAAGCTGCGCAGCACCGCTTCGTACGGGCTCAGCTCCTCCGGAGACTTGCTCCGAAGTCCTTCGCTCATGGTGTGAGGCAGAACGCCGTGCGCGTCCGCGACGGTAGACACGATCCGCGGCACGAGATCGTCCTGCAACTCGAACACCGCGTCCGGGCTGAAGCCGCGCTCGTAGTTCTCGGCCCAGAGGTGGGCGCCGGAGACCGCATCCACGAGCTGCACGGCGAGGCGCAGCTTCGTCCCGGCCTGCCGCAAACTGCCTTCCATCACATAGCGCGCGCCCAGTTCCCTGCCGGCGGAACGCACGTCAACCGACTCGTTGGCGTAGCGCGACGTCGAGCTGCGCGCGATCACCCGGAGATAGGAGAAACGCGACAGGCCGGTCACGATGTCTTCGGTGAGTCCCTCGGCCAGAGCCGTGAGATCCGCGTTGGCGCCGGTGTATTTGAATGGCAGCACCGCGACCCAGAAGCCCTCATCGGCCCGAACCGCTCCCGAGCCGGCGGTGGAGGAACGCGCGGCGTCCGGCTCGGGGGGTATCGTCGGCTTCTCGCCGGCGATCTCCAGCCCCGCTTTGCGCAGGCCGTCGAGGAAGGACTCCACGTACGCGGGCTCCCACCACTTTTCGAATTCCGTCCGGACTTCGGCGGCGAAGTCCGGCCGCAGTTTGAGCAGATCCCGCAGGGCTTTCGCGGCGGCGTCACGCTCTCCGAGCTGCCCGCAGGCGGCGGCCATCGCCGCGTGCATGCCCCAGTGGCCCGGCAGATTGCTCTTGAGCACGAAACTCAATGCGCCGCGGTAGTCGCCCCGGCGGTACGCGTCGTAGAAGTCGGCATACCAGTACCATCCGGGATGGTTGGGATTGAGCTGCTTGGCGCGCCCCGCGAGCGCGAGGCCGCGCTCCTCGTCGCCCGCGTAGGTCAGCAGCTCACCGAGAAAAGCGATGGAGTTGCCGTCCATGGGGTTCAAGGCGACGGCCCGCTCCGCCGCGTTCCGGAAGCTCTGGAAGTCCTTCTGGAAGAAGAGCGCCTGGGCCAGGCTGAAATAGGCCAGCGCATTGGACGGCGCCGCCTCGACGGCACGCCGCGCGGCGGCTGACCCGCTCGTCAGGGGATCCGCCTGAAGCTTGAATCCCTGCCCGTACTCCTGGACGCACAGGAACGCCAGCATCGCCCAGGCATCGGCATAGGCCGGCGCCTTCCGCACGGCCAATTCCAGGCCGGACCGCGCGCGGCAAGATCGTCGGGAGTGACCCGCTGCAGGTAGCCGAAGCTGCGCAGGACCGCCTCGTACGGGTCAATTGCTCGGGATCGCGGCTGCGCACCGCCTCGCTCATGCTCCGGGGCAGAACGCCGTTCATGTCGGCAACCGTCGAAACAATCCGCGGGGCCAGATCATCCTGCAGCTCGAAAACTGCTTCGGGACTGAAGGCGCGTTCATAGTTCTCGGCCCAGAGATGGGCGCCGGAGCTCGCGTCGACGAGCTGGACGGAGAGACGCAGCTTCTTTCCGCTCTGCACGCAGGCTCCCCTCCATCACGTAGCGCGCGCCCAGCTCCTTGCCGGCGGCGCGAACATCCACGGCCTGGTTGGCGAGGTGGGCGGTGGAGCTGCGCGCGATGACGCGAAGGTACGAGAAACGCGAGAGTCCGGTCACGACGTCCTCGGTCAATCCCTCCGCCAGGGCGGCGAGCTCGGGGCCGGCGCCGCTGTATTTGAAGGGCAGAACCGCGACCCAGAATCCCTCCTCGGCGCGGCCGGCCCCCGATTCGGTCTTTGCCTCGGAGCGGGGAATGTCGCCTGGCGCCGGGAATACCGCGGATTCCTCTTCCGGGGCAATCTCCAGCCCCGCCTTGCGGAGGCCGTCGAGCTGGTGTTCGATGAATGCCAGGTCGTGAAACCATCTCCCATATTCTTCGCGCGCCGTTTTGGCAAAGTCGGGCCGGATCGCAAGCAGTTCCTGCAGCGCCTTCCGAGCCTCCTCGCGCATGCCAAGCTGCCCGTAAGTCTGCGCAATCACGGCGTGGGTATAGAAATTTCCCGGCAGGTTGATCTTGAGGGCGAAACCCAGGGCGCCGCGGTAATCGCGCCGGCGATACGCGTCGTTGAATTTGACGAACCAGTACCAGCCCGGATGACGGGGATTGAGTTGCATGGCGGATTCCACCACCGCGCAGCCGCGTTCCCAGTCACCGGAATAGGCGATGAGATTTCCGATGTACGCCGCCACGGAAGCATCCATGCGGTTCAGCTCGATCGCCCGCTCCGCTGCGGGACGAAAAGCCAGGAAGTCCTTTTGGAAAAACAGCGTGGAAGCGAGGGCGTAATGGGCAAGGCTGTTGGAGGGCGCCGCCTCCACGGCGCGCCGCGCGGCCGCAAGCGCGCGCCCCAGCGGGTCGGGCTGTGGGTTCAATCCGTGCGCATGCTCTTCCCAGTACAGGTTCGCCAGCATGGCCCAGGCATCGCTCTGATTGGGTGCAATGCCGACGGCCCGTTCCAGAATCCGTCTCACGCGCGCATGTTCCTCCGGCGTGACACGCTCCATGTAGCCAAAGGCGCGCAGCACCGCTTCGTGAGGACTCAACTCTTCATCGGCCTTGCCGCGGAGCGCCTCGCTCATGCTGCGGACCAGGACGCCGTACATGTCGGCAACCGTCGAGACGATCCGCGGAACCAGATCGTCCTGGAGCTCAAAGATCGTCTCGGGACTGAATGTGCGCTCGAAGTTTTCAGCCCAGAGATGCGCGCCGCTGACCGCATCCACGAGCTGAACCGCGAGCCGTAGCTTGGTCCCGGCCTGGCGCAGGCTGCCTTCCATCACATAGCGCGCGCCCAGTTCCTTACCGGCGGATCGCACATCAACCGACTCATTGGCGTATCGCGAAGTTGAGCTGCGCGCGATCACCCTGAGATAAGAGAATCGCGACAGTCCGGTCACGATTTCCTCGGTGATTCCCTCGGCCAGAGCCGCCAGATCCGCATTGGCGCCGCCATACTTGAACGGCAGGACGGCGACCCAGAAGCCCTCGTCAGCGCGAACCGCTCCCGAGACCGATGGGGAAACGTCCCAAGACTCGCGCGCTGCGGTTCCCGCGCTCTTCTCGAGAGGAGCGTCCAGCCCCGCCTTGCGCAACCCCTCGATCAGAGGCCCGACGAGCTGTGGGTCGAACCATTTGCCCAGCAGTTCGCCGGCCGATCGGGCGAAGTCCTCCTTCTGGGCGAGCAGGTCTCGCAGGGCTTTGCGCGCGGCCGCGAGCTCACCGAGCTGGCCGTATGCGGCGGCAAGCAACATGTTCGTCCAGAAGACTTCGGGCGCGTTGGCCTTCACGACCTCGTCCACGACCGCGCGATAGTTGGCCAGCCGGTACTCGTTGATCCCGAGGACCGTCCCGTACCAGCGGGGATGATGAGGGTTGAGCTCCATCGCTCGACGGATGAGGGCGCAGCCACGGTCCCAATCGCCGGTGAACGTGACAAGGAACATGGCTTCGTTGCTCGTGTCGAGCGGGTTCAAGGCGATCGCGCGCTCCGCGGCGCTCAGGCAGCCAGCCGTCTCCTTGCGGAAGAACAGGACGACCGCCAGGGCCTGTTGGGCGAGTGGATTGGACGGCGCGGTGTCCACGGCGCGCCGGGCGGCCGCGAGCGCCCGATCGAGCGAGCCCGGCCGGACGTTGAAGCCGTGGGCATGTTCGTGGGAGTAGATCCACGAAAGCATCGCCCAGCAGTCCGCGTTGGACGGCGCGCGATCGACGGCCCGCTCCAGCGCCTCGCGCGCCTCCGCGTGCTCGACCGGGGTCAGGCGTTGGTGATACCCGAAGCCGCGCAGGAGCGCCTCATAGGGGCCGAGCTGCCCGGGCTCCCGACCCCGGACGGCGTCGCTGATGCTCCGCGCGAGGACGCCGAAGCGATCGGCGCAGGTGGAGACGATGCGGGGAACCAGGTCGTCCTGCAGCTCGAAAGCGGATTCGGGATCGAGGGCGCGGTCGTAGACCTCCGCCCAAAGATGGGAGCCGGAAGTCGTGTCCACGAGCTGCACCGCGAGGCGCACCTTCGTCCCCGACTGCCGGAGGCTCCCCTCCATCACATAGCGGGCCCCCAGTTCTTTGCCGGCGGAACGGACATCCGCGGCCTGGTTGACGAGATGCGCGGTGGAGCTCCGGGCGATGACGCGAAGGTAGGAGAAGCGTGAAAGGCCGGTCACGATGTCTTCGGTCAATCCCTCCGCCAGCGCCGTGAGCCCGGCGTCGGCTCCGCTGTATTTGAAAGGCAGCACCGCGACCCAGAAACCCTCTTCGGCCCGGACCTGTCCCGACTCCGTGCCCGACTCCGCCCGATCCGCTCTTGCCGTGGCCGTCCCGGTCCGCCCGAGCGAAACGGACGGTCCGCCGGTCGCGGGAATCGAGAGCCCCGCCTTGCGCAGCCCTTCGAGAATGGGTTCCATGAGGCCGCTCGCGAAGTGCCAGGTCCCGACGTTGGAGCGGGCGTGCGCCGCAAACTCGGGGTCGAGCGCCAGCAGGTCGCGGACCGCCGCCGCGGCTTCGGCTCGCCGGCCGAGGTGACCGCAGGCCGAGGCCATGACGAGGTAGGGCCAGAAGAGGCCGGGGACGTCCACCCGGTTCGCGCGCTCGAGGGCCTGCTCGTACTCCCCCTTGTGGAAGGCCTCCCATAGGGGCGCGAAGTGCATCCAGCCGGCGTGGTTGGGATTGAGCTCCATGGCGCGCCGCACGATCGCGGCGCCTCGCTCGAACTCGCCCGTGTGCACGATCTGCAATCCCAGGATCCCGACGGCGTCGGTGTTCAGGGGATTCAAGGCCATGGCGCGCTCAGCCGCGGGACCAAACGCCGCGAGGTCCTGGCGGAAGAAATGGGTCTGCGCCAGCGCGACGAGCGCAAACTGGTTCGCCCGATCCAGTTCGACCGCGCGGCGGGCCGCGGTCAGGGCGCGATCGAGAGCGGCCGGGTCGGTCCCGAAACCAAACGCGTATTCGTCGACGAAGATCTGAGCGAGGCACGCCCAGAGGTCCGACTGGCGGCCGTCCCGCTCGACCGCGCGCTCCAGCCGGCCTTTCAACTCCGCGTAGGCCGAGGGCGTGATCTGCTCGCGGTAGGCGAAATACTGGAACTGCCACTCCACGGGCGTGAGATCGACGTCGTCCTTCTGCCGCATCGCCGACCGCATGGAATGCACGAGGACCCCGTAGCTATCGGCGACGGTCGCGACGATGCGGGCCGCGACGTCGTCCTGAACCGCAAAAATGCTCGACGTCTGGAGGTCCTGGTTGTACGTCTCGGCCCAGAGCTGCGCTCCCGTCCGGGCGTCGACGAGCTGGGCGCTCACGCGAATGGCGGAGCCTCCCTTGCGGATGCTTCCTTCCAGCACGTAACGCGCGCCGAGTCTGGCGCCCAGGGCCCGTTCGTCTCCCGCCTCTCCCTTCACCCGGGCTGCCGAGGCGCTGGCGACGACCGACAGATACCGAAACCGCGAAAGCCCGGTCGTGATCTCCTCGCCGAGGCCGTCCGCGAACGATTCCATCTCCGCGTCCCCGGAGCTCTTGAAGGGAAGCACCGCGACCGAAAGGGCCTCGTCGGCCCGGACCTGTCCCGAAGCGCCCCGCGCCGGGGCCGCGGTCGGAGCCGGTGGGGCTGCCGGCGGCGCCGACGTTTCGGCCTGCAGGTCGCGCAACTCGTTGAAGACGTCGCGCGAGGTCTGGTAGCGGTCGTGGGGGTCCTTCGCGAGGCAGCGGCGGAGGATCCTTCCCACGTGCGGCGGAAGATCCGCGCGGAGCTCGGTGACCGGGGGAGGCCAGTCTCGCAGGATCGAAGAGATGATGTCGACCGAGCTCGCGCCCTTGAACGGCCGGTCGCCGGTCAACATCTCGTAGAGCACGACGCCGAGCGAGAAGACGTCCGACCTCGCGTCGACCTTCCCGCCCCTCGCCTGCTCGGGGGACATGTAGGCGACGGTGCCGAAGACCGTCCCTTCCCCGGTCAGGTCGGCGCGGCTCGCCGTGGCCATGTCGGTCCCGTCCGGATCCGAGTCCACGGCCACGAGCTTGGCGAGACCGAAGTCGAGGACCTTCAGCCGCCCCTCGCGCGTGAGCATCACATTGGCGGGCTTCAAGTCCCTGTGGACGATGCCGCGCTCGTGCGCCGCGGACAGAGCGTCGGCGAGCGGCACGGCGATTTCGAAGAACCGCGAGAGAGGCAGGCTGCCGGTCGAAATGGCCAGGTCCAGGGTCTGACCCTCGACGAGCTCCATCGCCAGCAGCCGCATGTCTCCCGCTTCCTCGACCGAGTAGACCGTGACGATGTTCGGGTGGTTGAGCGAGGCGAGAGCCCGCGCTTCGCGCTCGAACCGGGCCAGCCTTTCCGGATCGGCGGACACGGATTCGGGCAGAACCTTGATCGCCACTTCCCGTCCGAGTCTCATATCCTTCGCCCGGTACACTTCTCCCATCCCGCCCGCGCCCAGAGGCGCGAGGATCTCGTAGGGTCCGAAGCGTGTGCCGGCAGCGAGGCTCAAGGGCTTTCCTGTGGCCGGGATTCTATCCTTCCACCCGGACGGCAGCCGTGGCGGCCGGGCCCAATCGCGGTTCGGCGGTCAGCGTCGGCGGCGAAGGTCGATGACCCAGTGGATCTGCCACGTCTTCCCGCCGTCGGAAGACCGTGCGCTCTCCCAGTGCGCGGAGTCCGCCGTGATGTCGGACCACGTGAGGCGCGATCGAACTCGCTTGCCATCCTCGTCATCCCACTCGGCGAAGAGGTCGATCTTCCCGCCGTCGAAGACGCCCTTCCACACGTGGAAGTGGCCGGGCTCGAGGTTGTCGGTCCAGGTGTGCTCCCATTCGCGCGTCTCCCGGTTGAAGGCTCGCAGGCCGAGGCCTTTCAGCGCGCCTCCGTGATAGATCCCTTCGAAGAGCTCGAGCGAGACCAGTCCGTCCAGAATCCGCGTGGCGGTCATCCTGCCCGGCGCTTCCACCCACCCGTCCTTCGAGGGAACGCGACAAGCGGCGTCCCACTCCCCTTCCAGGAAATCGAACTGCCGTTGCGCGTCCATCGCGGGAGGCGTCAGAACTTCGCGACGAGCGCCACGGACGTGACGGAGTCCGTCGACTTGAAGCCGGGGACCGGCTCGTTGTCGTACACGAGCGCATAAGAAGCCCGCAGCGAGAGGAGAGACGTCATCGCGGCCGTGACCGACGCGGTGTTGCGGAAGATCCAGTTCTTCGAGTCGGAGAGATCCTCCAGGAAGGAGACTTCGTCGGTGAAGTCGGCCGACTTGCTGAACTTCCATACGAACTTCGCACCTGCGCGCGCGGAGGCATAGTCGAGCTTCTCCCCGTTCGAGTCCTTCTCGTGGCGATAGCCGAACGCGGCCTCCGCCCGCAGCAGGACCTCCGGCCCGCGAAGGATTTTGATGCCCGCGCCCCCCTCGACACCCGTGCGCGAGTCGAGCCCGGCGAAGATGTTGCGCTCGTACCCGGCCTGGACAAAGACGTCCCAGAGCGGGGTCAGATCGCGGACTCCTGCCAGGAGGCCGGCCAGGCTCTCCGCCGTAAGGACGTCCTCCGAGGACGACCGCAGGTAGTCGAACTTCGCCTTCAGGGTCCACGGAAGCGGCCGGTAGGCCACGTCGAAGCCCGTCGTCAACGTCGAGGTCGAGCTGTTGCCTCCCGTCGCGGCGTAGCCGAGGGAGACCTTGCCTTCCCAGAGCGGCGGACCCTTCTCGACCGCCGGCGGACACGGGCACGGCGCCTGACACAGCGCTGGAAGAGCCACGACCAGAAAGAGAATTCCGGCGACAGGGATAGCGATCGTCACCTTTCGGCGGACCATCATGGCCTCCTTTTTATCGAAGCGTGGGAACGACAACGTCGCACGTCGCCGAACCGACGACTGCGGTTTGTACCACGTCCGGGCACGCCGGTGCCTGCCCGGCGGGGCTCGCTACTGCTTCGCCGGCGCTTTCTCCGGAATGAGCACCTTGCGAAGGATGCCCCCGACCTGCGAGCCCCCCTTCTTGTCCACGTAGTCCACGACGACCGGAGCGAACTTCCCGACCATGTCCGACGAGAGCCCGAGCTTCTGGAAGCTGCTGCCGACGCTCGCCAGTCCGGCGGCCGAGCCGGCCCCGGCCTGGCCGAGCGCCCCGCTGACAGCCGAGGTCGTCGAATCGGTCTTGGGCGCCTTCTTCACCAGGTCTCCGACCTCGGGCACCGCCTTCGTCACTTTCCCGAAATCGTCCTTCGAGACGGCGCCTTTCGCGTAGTTCAAGAGGCTTCCCGCGCCGCCCGCCGCCTGGGCGTCCGTGACGTTCAATTGTTTGGCGAGTGTTTGCACGAGCGACAGATCCTGGGCCGATGCGAATGCGGCGAACACAAGAGCAACCGAGCAGAAAAGCACGACTCGTTTCATCGCGTCCTCCATTGATTCCGAATGCAGTCGGTCGGCCTGGTCTTACCGACCCGGTTCGCATCGTACATCCGGTCGAGTCCTCGAAAAACTACTTGACCCTGGAATCGATTCCAGGGTTTACGCTGTCGGCCATGTCCGCGAACCGGGCCGGCTACCGATCGGGCGAGCTCGCCGCGAAGGCGGGCGTCAGCGCCGACACGCTCCGCCACTACGAGCGGCGCGGCTTGATCACGGCGGTCCAGCGGCTTCCCAACGGCTACCGCTCCTATCCTCCCGAGGCGCTCGACCGCGTGATCCTGATCCAGCGGGCCCTGAGCGTCGGTTTCGGCCTGGACGAGCTCGCGAGGCTCCTGGGCGCGCGGGATCGAGGCCACCCTCCCTGCCGGGAAGTCCGCGCCCTGGCGGCGCGAAAGCTCGAGGAGGTCGAGCGACAGCTGGAATCCCTCGCGAGCTTTCGAGCCGCGCTCGAGACGACGCTCCGGGACTGGGACGCGCGGCTCCGGAAGAGGCGCGGCTCGGAGCCGGCGCGCCTGCTCGACTCGCTCGTGGCCGGCCCCGGGAAGGATCCGCCGGCCTCGTCGCCACTGAGAGGAACCCGTTTTGACCGCCGCACGCGGCGAAAGGAGAATCGATGAAGACGCACGGAACCCTGGCCATCGGCGCGGTGGCCCTGCTGCTGGGCGCATCCGCCCCGGCGCAGGAGGCGAGCCCATCCTGTCCTCACCATCCGGCGGCGAGCCGGGAATCCGACGGCCACGAGTCGGACCATCATGCCGGGGTGGACGCGCGGGGCGACAAGGTCATGGGCTTCGATCACGCCACGACGACCCACCATTTTCTTCTGGCCGCGGCGGGAGGATCCATCGAAGTCACGGCCAACAGCGCGGAAGATACGGCGAGCCGCGACGCCATCCGCGCTCACCTCGCGCACATCGCGAAAATGTTCTCCGAGGGGAACTTCGAGGCGCCGATGCTGATCCACGACCGCGTCCCTCCCGGCGTGCCCGTCATGAAGCGGAAGAAGACCGGCATCCAGTGGAAGTACGAGGAGATCGAGAACGGCGGCCGGGTGGTCGCGACGACGAAGGACCCGGAAGCGCTCTCCGCGATCCACGAGTTCCTCCGGTTCCAGATCGCCGACCATCGCACGGGCGACCCGGAAACCGTGAAGGGGATGTAGTCAGTAGAAGTCCGAGCAGGACATGTAGTAGCCGCACGCGGGATCGGGGCAGAGGAGCTTGCACTTGCGCTCGAGGAGCGTCGCGCCGCAGGTGGGGCAGACCCGCTCGGGATGGCTCTCCTGCCGCTGCGCCGGACGACGGGGGCCGGAGCCTTCCTCGCCCTCCCGGTCCATCGAGGCAAGGGGCTTCATGACGCGGGCGCGCCGGGCTCCTTCGCGGGAGGAGGTGACGGCGCCGGCGTGACGGCGGCGGCGGGCTCGGCGAGCTTCAACACCACCCCCGCGGGCGTGCGCAGCGGTTCGATCGGCGTCGTATCCGGAGTCGGCGGCGCCGGCCCGGCCGCCTGCCCGGCCTGCGAGCCGCGGCCGTGGCCCGCCGCCTTCGAGCCGCAGCCTGCCGAGGCGAGGCAAGCCACGATGGCCAGGAGGAGAGCCGTTGGACGAAACCACATCCGGGGCGCCTTATTCACGATCGGCTCCGAGTTCCGATGAACGGTGATTCACAACGCCCTCACCCCGGCCCTCTCCCGGGGGGAGAGGGAGATTCAGACAAGTTTTGTCGTTCTCGCTCCCGTGATTATGCCCGAGTTTGGCGCGGTCGCGATCGGCCATGACGCCCAAACTACTGGCGCGCAAGAGAAACGGAGAGATCGGCGACATGGTACGGGACTTGATGTACAGGAAAGGCAAGAGGGCCGGCTAGGGAGTTCCGGCAACCGGGGGAGGCTTGAGCTCGAGCTCCCCCTTTTATTTTTTCAGTCGATCCCGGAGACCGGCGGCGATCCGACTCGCCGCGGTTCAACGGCGCGAGCCGCGCCGGCGCAGCGCCCGGACCTGCCGGCTTTCCGCCTCGACATACGGCAACAGGGAGGGGACCGCACGAAGCTCCCCTTCGAGCCGTAGCCAGAGAGCGTCGCCCGAGTCGCTCTCCTCGACGACCCGGAAGGCCGCCCTGGCCGCGGCGATCGACCGGCCGTCTCCGTACGGGATCCGCACGAAGAACTCCTCCCCTCGCGGCCCGCCGCGCCGGCGCACTTCTTCCTCGAGCTCGCCGATCCCCTCCCCCGTCCGGGCGGAGACGAAGGGCCCCGGCTCTCTCCACCGCGCGCCCGGCCCGCCGCTCCCGGCCAGAGCATCCCGCTTCGTCCAGACGGTGAGGATGCGGTCCTCGGCGACCCCGAGCTCCTCGAGGACCTCGAGAGCGACCCGGCGCTCCTCCTCGCCTCGCGCGGAGGAGGCGTCCACGGCGTGCAGCACGAGGTCCGCCTCGCGGATCTCCGCCAGCGTCGAGCGAAAGGACGCGACGAGCGACGTCGGCAGCTTGCGCACGAAACCGACCGTGTCGATGAAGACGACCCTGGGCAGCCTGCGCGAGGCCGCCCGCGCCACCCGCGCGTCGAGGGTCGCGAAGAGCCGGTCGGCCGTGTAGGCCGATTCGCGCGTCAGCCGGTTGAAGAGAGTCGTCTTGCCGGCGTTTGTGTACCCGGCGATGGCGACCTGGAGGAGGCCTCGCCGGCCCCGGCGCCGGACCGTCCGGGACTTCTCGATCCGGGTCAGCTCCTCGCGCAGGCGGGCGATGCGCTTGCGGATCTTGCGGCGGTCCACCTCGAGCTTCTGCTCCCCCGGTCCCCGGCCGCCGATGCCGCCGCCCATGCGCGAGAGGTGGCTGTACCCCCCGGTCAGGCGCGGCAGCAGATACTGGAGCTGGGCGAGCTCCACCTGCGTGCGCGCTTCGCGCGTGCGGGCATGCGACGCGAAGACGTCGAGGATGACGCCCGGGCGGTCGAGGACTCGGATCCCCTCCCCCCAGCGCTCCTCGAGGTTGCGCGCCTGGCCGGGAGTCAGCTCGTCGTCGAACACGACGAGAGAGGCGCCCTTGGACCGGGCGGCCGCGCCGATCTCCTCCACCGAGCCCTTGCCGACGTACGTCGCGGGGTCGGGAGCCGGACGTTCCTTGATGAACCGGGCCACGACACCGGCGCCGGCGGTGTCCACGAGCCGCTCCAGCTCGTCCAGCTGTTCCTCGATCACGCCGCGCGGGACCAGCCGCGAGGCCACGCCCACGAGGATCGCCTTCTCCCGCGCCCCTGTCTTCATCGTCCTGATTTAACCACGCCCCTGATCTCCCGACCGGATCACAAATCACCCGATCACCCGATCACCCGATCACATCCGATGTCCTACAATCTCCCCGTGATGCTCTCCGCGCACGAACGTCTCCTCGCCGACCGGCTCGATCGGCTCTACCGCGCCTACGGGCCCGAGACCTCCGGCACGGATCCGATCGTGTTCCTCGGGCGGTACCGCCGGCCGGAGGACCTCGAGGCCGTCGGCTGGATCGCCACCGCGTTCGCCTACGGCCGCGTGACGACGATCCAGGCGAACGTCGAGCGCGTCCTGGCGGCCCTGGGGCCGGGGCCGGCTTCCGCGCTCGACCGGATCGGCGACTTTGGGCAATTCGCGCGCGACAACCTGGCCGGATTCCGGCATCGTTTCCACTCCGCGCTCGACGCCGCGCTCCTTCTCTTCGTCATCTCGCGGGCCCGCGCCGAATCCGGCTCCGTGCGGGCGTTCTTCGAGGCGGAGTACCGGGAGGAAGACCGGGACGTCGGGGCCCTCCTCTCCCGTGTCGTCGAAAAGATCCACCGGCTCGACTACCGTCCCCTTCTCGGACAGAGGGAGCTGCCGCCTTCCTCCCCCGCCCGCTTCTTCTTCCCGGATCCGGCCGGCGGCTCCGCCTGCAAGCGGTGGAACCTCTACCTGCGCTGGATGGTGCGCCGGGACCGGCTGGACCTCGGGTTGTGGCCCGCGATCCCTGCGGCCCGGCTCGTGATCCCGACCGATACCCACATCCACCTGGTCGCGCGCCGCCTTCAATTGACACGCCGCAGAACCGCCGATTGGGCAACCGCGCGGGAGATCACGGACCGGCTCGCCCGCTTCGATCCGGATGACCCCGTGCGTTACGACTACGCTCTCTGCCGCATCGGCATCCTGGGCGTCTGCCAGTCCGACCTGCGCCGTTCCCGCTGCCACGAGTGTCTGGCTCGAGTATGCTGCCCGGCCGGAATGCGAAAAGTCGAAGCCCGAACAACAATTGGACTCCCGCCTTCGACCTTACGACCTTAGACCTTAGACCTTAGACTTCCCCGATATGAAGACCCGCTCCATTCTGACGATCGTCTTCGGCGTCGCGATCGCCGTCGTCGGCGCCATCTTCGTGAGGTCGCTCTCGCCTCCGGCGTCGCCCACCGGCTCGCTGGCGTTCCTCTCGGCCGCCCCCGCCCTGCCCATCTACGACCGCTCCGGAAAGGTCGTGGACCTCTCCAGGGAGAAGGGGCGCCTGGTCATCATCCACTTCTGGGCCACGTGGTGCCCGCCGTGCGTCGAGGAAGTGCCCGCTCTCTCGAAGTTCTGGGAGAAGTACCGCAGCCGGAACGACATCGTCCTCTACACGATCTCGGTGGACAAGGACTGGAAGACGATCGACGCCTTCACCGCGAAGAACCCCAACGCTCTTCCGATCTACCACGACCCCAATGCCGCGACCGCGAACCGATTCGGCTCGACACAGTATCCAGAGACCTACATCGCCAACAAGGCCGGCCGGGTCATCTATCGCGTACAGGGCGCCATCGAATGGAACGACCCCTCGGTGCAACAGCGGATCGTGCAGCTCCTGAACTCGTAAGTCGTCGCGGCGTCAGGCGCGAGTCGTCGCCCCTGCGATGGCGGAGCCTGAGGGCTCGGCGGTGCGGCTTCGCCTCCCGCCTTACGCCTCACGCCTTCCGGCTTCTTTTCTCGCATCAGCCAGAGGAACAGGACGACGGCCGCGGCGGAGATCCCGAGGCTCGTCCAGTAGAGGAAAAGCGTCAGGTCGAGGCGCATGGCTCCTACGGCGCCGCGGGAGCGGCTCTCCCGGCCGCGGAGCGCCCGGCGGCCCGCGCGGGCGCCGGCGACGCCTCCACGGGGGCGGTCCCGGCCGGCGCGATGCCGCCGTTGGACCCGATCGACCAGACATAGTCGCGCAGGGCCCTGGTCACGGCGTCGGGGTCGTTCAGGAACGCCTTCGCCTGCTCGTCTCCGCCGAGGATCTGCGCGAACTCCGCCTGGTCCTTCGCGAACGCGGGCGCGCCGACCATGGCTCCCAGCGGGGACGTGCGCTGGCCGTTCTCCCCTTTCGGGAAGTTCGTCGGCATCCGCGTGCCCGGCATCCACTCGTCCGGCCGCCGGATCCAGTCGTTGATCCAGTCGTGCCGCAGCCGGCGCGAGGCCATCTGAAGGTTCGGGGCGAGGCTCGCGCGGTCCACGCCGGGGGCGTTCATCTCCTGCTCGCTGCGGGGATGGCACTGCTTGCAGCGGAACACCTCGAAGAGCTTCTTCCCGGCCGCCCAGCGGGCCGGCTGCGCCGCGTATTCCGAAGTGAGGAAGGGATAGGTGGCGCGGTCGAGGAAGGCGAAGTAGCGGGTCAGGTCGTTGAGATCCTTGTCCGTGAAATCGAAGGTCGGCATGTGGACGTCGAGCCACGGGCGGATCTGTCCCGTCTTCGGCGCCTTGAGAAACGAGAAGAGCCAGTCGCTCTGGACCTTCGCCCCTTCCCCCTGGATGATCGGCGGCGCGAGCGACGTGTCGGCCACGAGCGAGCGGAAGGAGCCTCCGAAACCCTCGATGACGTGGCACCCCTGGCAGTTGTGGTCCTTGACGATCCGGCGGCCGCGCTCGATCGCCGCCTCTTCGCCGTTCAACTCCTTCTTCGCCGCGGAGGACGCGTTCAACTTCTGGAGCCCGAGGACGACGGTCGTGACCTTGTCGAGCTCCCAATCGGTGAAACGGAAGTTCGGCATCTTGAGCTTCTCTTCCCAGCCGCGCGCCCGGTCGCGGTCGAAGATGCGCGGGTTGTGGAGCTTCATCCGGAACCAGTCCTGCCGCGTGTGGGGCAGGTGGAGAAACCCGAAGTCGAGCCGGTGCACGGCCTTCGAACCTTCTTCGGTCAACTCCGTGCCGATCGGCTTCGCGTCCTCGAAGCCGGGAATCCTGTGGCACGCGAAGCAGCCGTAGTGAGCGATGAGCTTCTCCCCGGCGTAGACCTCCTTGGCGTGCAGGTCCATGCGGTCCAGATCCACCCGCGCGTCGAACCGCGTCTTCGTCGCCGTCTCGAAGTAGAACGCGATGTCGTCGAGGACCTTCGGATCCGTCTGCGGCAGCGCCGCCTGCTCGAAGCGCGCGGGGGCCTTGAGCGTCGAGAGGTACTCGGCGATGTCGAGCGCCTCCGGCGCGGTCAGGCGGAGGTTGGGCATCTTGGTCTCGGGATTCCATTTCTTCGGGTCCAGGATCCACTGCGCGATCCAGTCCCTCGACGCCTTCGAGCCGATCCCGGCGAGGTTCGGTCCGAACTGCCGGTAGGTACCGATCAGATCGCGCGGGGCGTCGGCGCGCGGATCGATCTCGTGGCAACCGAAGCAGCCGCGCGCGGCGATGAGCTTCTCCCCGCGGGCGGCGTCGCCGTGTTCGGGAAGCGGAGAAACGCTTCCCGGATGGGACTTCTCGAAGAGATACGCCACGATGGCGTTGACCATGGCGTCGTTTTCCTGCCGGCCGAGCCGGTTCATCTCCTCCTGGGCCTTCGTCGGCTTGTGGTCGCCGGCGACGTTGACGAAGTTCTCCTGGTAGAAGAAGTTCGGCATCCTCGTGTTGGCGCGGAACGAGGGGGGATCCATGACCCACCGCGTGGCCCACTCCTTCGTGACCTTCGCCCCGACTTTCTCGAGCGAGGGACCCGGGAGCGGGAGATTCTGTTTCTCCAACCCCTCGATGCGATGGCATCGCCAGCAGCCGAGGATCTCGACCATCCTCACGCCGGCGTCGAGGGTCGGCGCCTCGCGGAAATTCGCCTCGTCCGCGTGGCAGCGGTAGCAGCCGGCCTCGATGTACTTGACCGGCAGGATCGGCATCTCGTTGAACTTGTCGAACTCCCACTCGTACTTCCGCTTCCACCGTTCTTCCTGCCGCGGGGTCTCCGCCGAGTGGCCCGCGGACCAGAACGAAGAGGCGCGGTCCCGGCCGCCGTGGCAGGGCGTGCATCCGAAGGCATTGGACGGGTGGGGGGACTCGCTGCCCACCATCAGGTTCAAGCGGGGGTGCGTCTCGAAGACGACCCCGTTGCCGATGGCCCGTTTGAGCGACGGGTAGCGCGTGGAAAGCTCGTCGAGCGAGGCCTTCTCGAATCCCTTGCGGTCCGCGGCCATGTGGCAGGTCTGGCACCGGTCCACGCGGGGGATCTTCATGAAGTTGACGTCGTTGAAGTGCTCGGGCAGCTGCACCTGCTGGACGCGCAGCGACGGGTTGATCATGTCGAGGATCGCCGAATTGCGCAGCTTGAAGAGCGTGTCCTGCTTCAGCCCCGCCACCTTCTGCCGGGCGAGCTTGTAGTCGGCCGAGAGCTTCTCGATCGAGGCCTGGACGTCGTCGCGGCGCGAGGTGATGCGCTTGATCTCCGCCTGCGTGTCCGACTCCTCCTTCTTTAAACGCGCGAGCTTCTCGTTGGCGGCTTTCAGCTGCTTCTCGATGCTCTCCACCTTGCGCCGGGAGCCGGGCGCCGACTTCGGGCGGTTGGCGAGGTCGTCTTCGTACGTGTAGCGCGCCGCGTCGAAGGAGGCCTTCAGGAACTTGGCGTCCTGGTCCGCGCCGTAGATCTTCGGGTCGAGCTCCTTCAGGTGGGCATTTGCCTTCGCGAGCGTCCTCGCGTGGGCCTTCATCTCGTTGCGGGCCTCGGCGAGCTCTCCCCGCAGCTTGTCTCTCTCTTCCCCGAAAGCCTTCTCCCGCGCCGTCTGCACGGCTTCCAGGGTCTTGTCCCGGTCCAAACGGAGGAACGTCTGCTGGATCGACTTCCAGTCGCGCTTGTAATCGGCGACGACCATCCAGAGGAACACCGCGGTGAGCAACGCGCCCGCGGCGAAGAAGGCGCGGTTCAACCTCGGGATGTTGTAGTGGTGGTCGATCGGCTCGGCCGGCGGCTTCCGGGGCATGCGCTACCGCCGGGACTCGGGACTCGGGACACGGGACTCGAAAGTCCAAGTCTTCCGAGCTCCCGTCCGAGTTCCGAGTTCCGAGTTCCGAGTTCCGCCCGGTCTCATATGTTGAACGCGAACTCGGGGATGTTGACGATGTACTTCAGGTTGAAGATCCAGCGCAGGTACATCTTGATCGGGAGGGACAGCATGATGAGGGCGAGGTTGACGCCGATCAGGTATCGGGCCATGCCCATCTTTTCGAAGAAGCGCCGCAGGAGGGTCTTCGACAGGACGAGCGGCAGCACGGCGATGTAGAAGCCCACGACGGCCAGCCCGAAGATCTCGCGCCAGAGCCAGAAGTCGGGCAGGCCTCGCTTCAGGACCTTGATCCAGAGGATCTCGGAGAGGTTGATGTTGTTCAACGGGACGAGCTTGTTGACGTCCCAGAACTCGTAGGGACCGAAGAAGTTCCAGTTGGGGCCCCGCAGGAAGGTGCCGAGAGCGATCAGCGAGCACCAGAGCACGATGAAACCCACCAGGAAGATCGTGATCTCCCAGTGCCGCTCCTTGAACGTGAAGTAGCCGTTGCCTCTCGGGTTCGTGTCGATGTACGGGATCGCCATCAGGCCCACGATGATGAGCGACGGGAGGACGACGCCGGCGAGCCACGGGTCGTAGTAGACGAGCATCTCCTGCAATCCGAGGAAGTACCAGGGCGCCTTGGCCGGGTTGGGCGAGTCGGTCGGGTTCGCCGGCTCCTCCAGGGGCGCCTTCAGGGCGATCGACCAGACGATCAGCACCGCCATGACGATGACGAGGCAGATGAGCTCGACGTACACCAGGTCCGGCCAGGAGAAGACCTTCTGCGCCGAATCCTGCCCCTCGATCGTCGCCAGTCCCGCCCCGACGCGCCGGTCGTTCTCGTAGGCCTGGTGCATGGCGTACCAGAAGAAGAAGCCGACGAGGAAGATCATCCCGACGATCGGCACGTTGTCCGGGAGCGTCGCGACCGCCGCGAAGTTGGGGTCGAGATACGAGATCCCGATCCCGCCGCCGAGCGCCGCGAAGAGGACGATGCCCCCCTTCTTCGACCAGAGCGGGCTCCAGTGAATGGCGAGCAGGACGCCGATGAGCATCAGCGTCACCAGGTACTGCGGCGCCGACACGAAGTTGACGACGCTCTTGGCGAAGTTGACCAGGAACATCTACACCGGCCCCGAGATGCCGCCGTCCTTGCGGACGCGCCAGAAGTGGACGGCCATGAGGAACGCGGCGACGAGCGGGATGCCGACGCAGTGGAGGACGTAGAAGCGCAGGAGCGCGCCGGCGCCGACGAAGCGGCCGCCGAGGAGGCCGAACCGGGCGTCGTTGGTCGAGGTGACGAGCTGGATGTCGCCGATCTTGAGCAGGCTCGTGCCCGGCCCCTGGATGCCGATGAGCGGCGTCGCGGAGGCCATGTTGGAGCCGACCGTGATGGCCCAGATGGCGAGCTGGTCCCAGGGCAGGAGATACCCGGTGAAGGAGAGGAGGAGAGTCAGCACGAGCAGGATCACGCCGATGACCCAGTTGAACTCCCGCGGCGGCTTGTAGGAGCCGGTCATGAAGACGCGGAACATGTGGATCCAGACGGAGATGACCATCGCGTGCGCGCCCCACCGGTGCACCTCGCGCATGATGCCGAACGGGACCTGCTCGCGCAGGTCCAGGATGTCCACGAAGGCGTACTCGACGGTAGGCCGGTAGTAGAACATCAGGAGGAGGCCGGTGAACGTGAGCACGAGGAAGAGGAAGAAGGTCACGCCCCCCGCGCACCAGGTGTAGCGCATCTTGACCCCGGACTTGCGCGTCTTGACCGGGTGCAGGTGCAGGACGACGTTGCCCAGCATCGCGAGGACGCGCTTGCGGTTCGTGTTGGGGACGCCGACGCGGAAGATCGACCTCCACAACTGGCTCGCGACAATCTGCTGCTGTACCTGGCGCCAACGAGGAAGCAAATTCAACCTCCAATGATCCGAAGAAGAGACGGGAGACCGGCCCGGCCAATCGGGATCAGGTCATCTTGATGAACGCCTTCGGATCGCTCCACTGCCCCCGCTCGTAGAGATACCGGGTCGCCTTGTCCACGATGATCTGGCCGTCGTCGGGCGAGATCGTGATCTCGGCGCGCTCGAGCGGGCGGGGAGCCGGTCCCTCGAAGTTGATGCCGGAGACGTAGTAGCCCGAACCGTGGCAGGGACACTTGAACTTGTTCTGGGCCGCAAGCCAGTTGGGCGTGCACCCCAGATGCACGCAGACGGCGACGAGCGCGTAGATGGACTCGGTCGACCGGACGATCCAGACGCCGAATTTCTCCTTCCACCGCTCGTCCACGCCGGGGCTGTAGGTGGAGGGATCGCCCGCCTTGAAGCGCGTGGGCGGCTCGAAGAGGACGTTGGGGAACATGAACCGCATCGAGGCGGTCAGCCCGGCGACGGTCGCCGCCGTGAAGCCGATCCAGGCCAGCGTCATCCACTTGAGGGTCGACCGCCGGGTGACCCCGTCGATGTCGAGGTCCGTGGCCGCCGCGGCGTTTCCCTGCTCGTCTTTCCGGACCGTGGCCATCGTGTTCCTCAGACTACCAAAACCGCGGCGCGGCGCTCAACATTCATGGAGGACGACCCCGCCGGGGCGGGCGCGCTCCCCCGGGTCGCCTCCGCCGCGCGGCGGGCCGCCTCACGCACGCGCAGGTTCGGATCGTCCCGGGAGATCTTCTCGATCGAGGGGAGGCTCTCCGCGTCGCGCAGGAGCGACAGCGCCTTCAAGGCGTTGACCATCGCGGCCTCCGTCTGGTCTCCCGTCAGCGCGAGGCGCGCGAGGCTCGCCCGGTCGATCATCGAGCGGAGCACCGGCAGGCCCGTCCGGTCTCCCAGGGTTGCGAGCGCGATCGCGGCGTTCCATCGCACGTCGGCGACGGAATCCTCGAGCAGGACCTTCAGCCGCGGGACGGCCTGGCGCTCTCCCAGCCGGCCGAGCACGTAGGCGGCCATCTTTCGCGCGCCCGGGTCCTCCGATTCGGAGCTTTCGAGCACCGTGCCGAGAGCGCGCGGATCCGCCAGCACGCCGAGCGCCCAGATGGAATACAGCCGGGTCTCCGAGTCGGGGTCCTTTGCCGAGGCGAGCAGGACGGGCACGGCCGCCCGGTCCCCCAGCTTGCCGAGCACGAGGACGAGGTAACGGCGGACCGGCACGTCCTCCGGACGGCTGCGCGAGAGACCCTGGAAGACCCGGAGCGTCTCGGCGGCGAGCGCGTCTCGCTCCCGGCCCGGAGCGATCCGGGAGACTTCCCGCGACAGCTCGAAGGCCGCCTGCCACCGGCGGTTGGGCCCGCCTCCCTTGACCTCCTGAAGGTACTCGGCCGGGCTTCTCCGGTCGAAGGTCATCAGGTTGAAGACGAGGAAGATCAGGACGGCGGTTGCGACGACGAGAAGCGGAAGGAGGAAGAACCGGACGGCCGACGCCTTTGGGGGCTGCTCGTCCTCTTCGGCCGTCTCGGGGGTGCCCGGTTCCGTCACAGGACGGGAAGATATCTCTTGGCCTGCGTGATCGGGTTGGGGACGAAGATGGCGTCCTTCTCGCAGACGGTCTCGCAGAGGCGGCACGAGACGCACGGCGCCGCGTCCACTTCGGCGATCTTGTGAAACGTCTCCTGGAGCGGGTCGTCGATCAGGTAGATGCAGTCGAACGGGCAGATGTCGATGCAGAACTCGCAGCCCGTGCACAGGTCGCGGTCCACGATCGCCTTGGGAATGTCGCGCGGCTTGACCTTCTCGACGAGCTCTCCCTTCTGGTCCTGGATGCAGGAGACCGGGCAATACCGCGCGCACACCGAGCAGTCGATGCACCGGTCGGCGTGGATGACGTACTTCTCGTTCTTGTCCCCCGTGATCGTGTGCGTGGGACACTTGATCTCGCACACCCCGCAGCCGATACAGGTCTCGGTGATGAAATGAGGCATAGTCTCCCGGGCCGGCGGCGGAGCGCAGGCTCCCCCGCGGACCTGTGAAAAAATACCACATCTCCCTCGCTGGAACTTTCCCCGGCATCCTGCGTTCAAGAGAGGAGACGGAGTCAAACGTGAAAGAAATCCGCGCGGTCGTCATCGGGGTCCTGGTCGTCGTCCTCGTGGCGCTCGCGGTCGCCGTCTGGCGGCGCCCCTCCCGCGAGTTCCGGCACGTCAAGGGGTTCCGGGTCGAGATCCAGAAGAGCGAAGGCGGCCACCGCAAGCACGTCTCCTTTCACGTCCCGATGAGTCTCATCGCGCGGATGGCGTCGTTCGTTCCGATGGCCGACCTCGGCGGCGACTTCCGCGCCGACTGGGCGGACCGCGACCTCACCGCGAAGGACATTCTCGACGCCGCCGACCGGAGCCGGCCCGGACAGCCGGGCGAGATCAAACGGGACCGCGCGACGATCGAAGTCACCGCGGACGGCTCCGCGATCGAGATCCTCGTCAAGGACGAATGGGACAAGACCGTGCGGGTGCGCGTACCGAGGTCCCTCATCGAGAGCCTCTCCGCGGAGAAGCGGATCTCCCCCCGCGAGATCCTCCGCCGCCTCGACGAGCTCGGCCCCGGCGATATCGTCGTGATCCGCGATCGTGATGACGAGGTCACGATTACCGCGGAGCCGAGGTAGGGATCAGGTGTCAGGGAAGAGGTATCAGGGGAAACGCAGGTGTCAGGTGCCAGGTGCCAGGTGTCAGGGTGAGCCAAGCCCAACCTGAAACCTGGCACCTGAAACCTGGCACCTGCATTCAACCTGACACCTTCAACCTGACACCTTCTCCCCAGGTCGGAATCCGGCCCACCGGGCCGGGGTTATCCTCGAAGCAATGGCCAACCGTCTCGCCGGCGAAAAGAGCCCCTACCTCCTCCAGCACAAGGACAACCCGGTGGACTGGTATCCGTGGGGAGAGGAGGCCTTCGCTCGCGCGAAGGCGGAGGAGAAGCCGCTCTTCCTGTCGATCGGCTACTCGACGTGCCACTGGTGCCACGTCATGGAGCACGAGAGCTTCGAGAAGGAGGGCGTGGCGGACGTCTTGAACCGCCACTTCGTTTCCATCAAGGTGGACCGCGAGGAGCGTCCCGACGTGGACGACATCTACATGGCGGCCGTGCAGGCCATGACCGGGTCCGGCGGATGGCCGCTCTCCCTGTTCCTGACGCCCGACAGAAAGCCGTTCTACGGCGGCACCTACTTCCCTCCGGAGGACCGCTACGGGCGGCCGGGCTTCGTGACCCTCCTCCACGCGGTCGCGCAGGCGTGGAAGACGCGGCGCGGCGAGCTGGAAGCCTCCGCGGCGGATCTCCTGGCACATCTGGAGGAGGGAGCCAGGGCTTCTCCCGGCGCGGCCCCGGTCGGACCCGGACCTTCTCGAGGCGGCCGCGCGCTCCCTCGCGTCGCAGTTCGACCCGCGGCATGCCGGTTTCGGCGCGGCTCCGAAGTTCCCTCCGGCGATGCGCCTCGAGTTCCTGATCCGCTATCACCTTCGCGCCGGGGAGCCCTCCGCGCGGGAGATGGTCGAGGCGACGCTCGCGAAGATGGCCGCCGGCGGAATGTACGACCAGGTGGGAGGAGGTTTTCACCGCTACTCCACCGACGAGCGCTGGCTCGTGCCGCACTTCGAGAAGATGCTCTACGACAACGCGCTGCTCGCGCGCGTGTATCTCCTCGCCTTCCGCGCCTTCGGGAATCCCGACGACGCCCGCATCGCCCGCGAGACGCTCGACTATCTCCTGGCCGAAATGACGCCGGAGTCGGGCGGCTTCTTCGCCGCGCAGGACGCGGACTCGGAGGGGCGCGAGGGGATCTTCTACGTCTGGGACCCGAGAACGCTCGAAGAGGCGGTCGGGAAGGACGCCGCCCCGATTGTCGCGGCGCGGTTCGGCGTGACGGAGGCCGGGAACTTCGAGGACGGCCAGACGGTGCTCTCGATCGCGGCATCCGTGCCGGATCTGGCTCTCCGATTCGGGCGGTCCGAGGAGGAGATCGCCGCTCTCCTTGGCGACGCGCGCCTTCGGATGTACGAGGCGCGCTCGCGCCGCGTCTGGCCGGGACGCGACGAGAAGCTCCTGACGGACTGGACGGCGCTCGCGGTCTCCGCCTTTGCGCTCGCCGGGCGCGTGCTCTCGGAGCCGCGCTACGAGGCCGCGGCGCGGGCGGCCGCCGATCGCATCCTGCGCAACTGCCGGCGGAAGGGGGCCCTGCTCCACCGCGAGAAGGACGGGGCGGCGGGCATCGCCGGTTTCGCCCCCGACTTCGCGAACCTCGTCGAGGCCCTTCTCGACCTCTACGAGGCGACGTTCGAGCCGGATTACTTCCGCGCGGCGGTCGATCTGCAGAAGGACCTCGACGGCCGCTTCTTCGACCCCGCGGGCGGCTACTCCCTCGCGTCCGAAGACCACGACGGGCTTCTCTTCCGGCCGAGGGAGACCTACGACGGCGCGACCCCTTCCTCCAACTCGGTCGCGGCCATGAACCTCCTCCGTCTCTTCTCCTTCACGGGTGAGGAGCGATACCGCGATCGCGCGGAGGCGCTCTTCTCTCTCTTCTCGGTTCCGCTCGCGCGGGCCGGGACGGCGCTGCCGCGGCTCCTGTGCGCCCTGGACTACCGCTGCGACTCGCCGGCGGAAATCGTCCTGGCCGGAGAGCCGGGCCGGCCGGACTTCGAATCGCTGCGCCGGGCCGTCTTCGCGCGCCCCGGCCTGAACCGGGTCCTCGCGCACGCCGACGCGGCGAAGAGCCTGGCGTCTCTCTCGCCCCTCGTCCGATCGCGGGAGTCCCGCGACGGCCGGGCGCTCGCCTACGTCTGCCGGAGCTTCGCCTGCCGCGCCCCTTCCGGCACGCCCGACGAGCTCTCCGCGGCGCTCGATGGCTGATTCCCCCGGTCCTCTCCGGGCCGTCGGGCCCCCCGGCGCGCCGGACCGGGCGCGGGCCGGGCTCGGCGGTCGTCCTCGTCCTCGTCTACGCCGCGATCTTCGCCGCCGCTCTCTGGTGGTTGAAGGCCCGCAGCCCGATGTTCCAGAAGCGGCCCGCCCCTTCCCCGCCCGCCGCGCAGAAGAGCGAGTCGTGCCGAGGTCGGCGCTCCTCTCCGGCGAGGGCCTCGCGCCGGTTGGCCGGGACGAATACTTCCGGGGACTCTCGACCCATTGCTGCCCGTGCGGCTGCGAAGCCAACCTGCGCGATTGCCTTCTGACCGAAGAATCGTGTGCGGTGAGCCCCGACCTCGCGCAGGAGATTCTGGAGCAGCTGAGATAGGAAGGTCTAAGGTCCAAGGTCTAAGGTCTAAGGTCCCAGGGGCCCCGACCTTGGACTTTAGACATTAGACCTTAGACTCTCCCCTGATGACCGGCCTCATCTACGACGATCGCTTTCTCCTGCACCGGGCGCCGTACGAGCATCCGGAGGATCCCGGCAGGCTGAAGGCGATCCACGACCGCTTGATCGACGAGGGCCTCTTCCAGCGTTGCCGGTGGGTCGAAGCGCGCGAGGCGACGGCCGGGGAGCTGGAAGCCGTGCACACGCGGGGACTGATCGACGCCGTCCGGGCGACTTCGGGGCGCGACTTCACGCAGCTCGACCCCGACACCTACGCTTGCCGCGACTCGGCGGAGGCGGCCTGGCTCGCCGCCGGCGGCCTGGCGGAGCTCACGACGCGCGTCGTCCGCGGAGAGCTCGACAACGGCTTTGCCCTGCCCCGCCCTCCCGGCCATCACGCCGAGGCCGACCTGGCGATGGGATTCTGCCTCTTCAACAACGTCGCGGTCGCCGCCCGTGCGGCCCAGGCGGCGGGCGCCTCCCGTATCCTCATCGTGGACTGGGACGTGCACCACGGCAACGGCACGCAGCATTCCTTCTGGAACGACCCGTCCGTTCTCTATTTCTCCACCCACCAGTTCCCGTTCTATCCGGGCACCGGGGCGGTCGACGAGCTCGGAGGCGCCCGCGCGCGAGGCCGCACCGTGAACGTTCCCTGGCCGGCCGGTATGGGCGACGCCGATTACCTGGAGGCCTTCGACCGCGTCCTGATGCCGATCGCGGAGAGATTCCAGCCGGAGCTCGTCCTCGTCTCCTGCGGCTTCGATGCCGCCGTGGGGGACCTCCTGGGCGAGATGCGCGTGACCCCGGGCGGCTTCGCCGCGATGACCGCGAGGCTTCGAACGCTCGCCGCGGGACGCATTGTGCTCGTGCTGGAGGGAGGCTACAACCTCGACGCGATCTCGCGCTCGGCCGCGGCCTGTTTGCGAGTCCTGCTCGGAGAGGATCCGGCGCCGACGAACCTCGGTGCCCCCTGCGCGGCCGCATCCGCGGTCATCGCGTCGGTGCTGCGCGCGCAGCGCCCCTTCTGGCCGGACCTCGTCGGCCCCTGACGGCGGCAGCCTCAGTCCGCCGGAGAAGTCCCGAGGAGGCCCGAGAGGTCGTAGGAACCGCTCGCGAACTGGAGCGTCAGGGCCCCCTTCTCGAAGAGCGTGCGCTCGAGGGAGAGGTCCATGCCGGGCGGAGTCCATTCGTTCAGGTTCACGACCATGATCCGATCGTCCGGGTAATACGTGAGGAGCCCCTCCGGCGCTTTCTGAACGAGGTATGTCAGGAGCTGGTCCGGGATCGGGATGAACGAGAGGGCCTGTACCTTCTCGAGCACGAAGGCCAGGAATCCGTCCTTCAGACGCAGCTGCGAGAGCGTCGCCTTGGCCGACAGCGGGACGCCGAACCGGTGGACGACGAGCGTCGCGGCGAGCTCGCCCGGCGAGACCTGGATCTTCAAGTCCTTCAAGTCCGGGATCCGCTCGACGAGCTGCGCGACGAGGGCGTTCAGAGTTCGCTCGTCGAACGTCAGCGAGAGCCCGCTCCAGCGGACCCGATAGCCTTCCGGCTCCGGCAGAACCGCGGAGAGTGTCTCCAAGGCTGCTTGAGGGTGCACGATCCATTGTACCACTGCGCGTGAGACGCGAGAGACCTCGCCGCTCCGTCTCTCCTTCGAGTCCTACACTTTCGTCTCCCGTCTCCGGATCAGAACACGTAGGCGAGGGCGAAACCGACCTGGGCGCTCATCATGAGCAGATACATGTGGGTCCAGGCGGGATGGTTCTCCGTGCGCGCGAGGTCTTCGGGATTCGCGAGGAGCAGACGCGCCGCGTACGCTCCCCATGCGGCCAGCGCGAAGCCGAGGAGCGTCAGGAAGGTCCGGTTGCCCGTCAGGAGCGTCGCGGTGGCATGCGCGGGGTCCGGCAGCCAGGCGAAGAGAGGGATCAGGAGCCAGGGAACGACGAAGA
Source organism: uncultured Acidobacteriota bacterium (assembly GCA_963782815.1). Lineage (GTDB taxonomy): Bacteria > Acidobacteriota > Thermoanaerobaculia > UBA5066 > Gp7-AA6 > JAWOLE01. Next base: position 28,885 of record CAWALG010000022.1, read on the forward strand.
ACGGCGCGATCATCCGCGCGGCCCGCGTCACGCCGAAGCGGATCGGCAGCGTGATGCAGCCGTGTGTGCGGTCCCCTTCCATATCGGAGAAGTCCTTCGTCGAGGTCGCGCCGAGCAGGAAGAAGGCGAAGACTCCTCCGATCGCCCAGGCCTCCCAGACCGCGACGGACGCGATGAAGGCCCAGCCGGCGACCTTCAGGAGGCCCCCGCGCGTCAACGCGATCGTGAGGTTCGCGGCCAGCCAGTGTCTCTTCGTCCTGCCGAAAGCGGGAAAGGAATAGACGAACGTCGCCAGGGCGCCGAGGCAGTAGATGAAGAACGCGGCATGGAGGAGGAGCGGCGCCTCCAGGCGCTCCCGGAAGGAGCTGTACGGGTACGGCACCACGAGCCACGTCGGCAGGATCACGAGCACGTAGAGGACGGCGGCGGTGATCCAGGCGTGGCGGATGGAGATCTCTCCCGTGACGAGCGGCCGCTCCGGCTTGTTCTCCCGGTCGATCTCCAGGTCCGCGATCTGGTTGACGATGTTGGAGGCCGCGTTCATGAGCGAGGCGCAGAGCGATCCGATCGCGACGGTCAGCACGACGGCCCACGTCACGCGGCGGGAGGGATCGGGGTTGTGAGCGGATCCGAAGGCGCAGACCGCGCCGGAGACGATCCCGAGAAGGGGCGGCAGCAGCGTGAAGGGGCGCGCGAGACGGATGTATCTCTTCATGCGCCGGCCACGGGGAGGAAGAGCCGGTGGCCCTCGAGGCAGAGCTGGATCTCGATCGCGACGAGCGCGCCCGCCAGGGTATTGAAGGCGTTGGCGAATTCATGGTCGAGCCGGAAGCCGCTCGTCCGTCCGAGATCCAGCGCCAGGCTCTCGGCGAGCGAGCCCGCGACCCCGGCCGCGGCCACGACGGCGATGGCCGTAGCGGGGAGGATGCCGCCGAGAACGCCGACCGCGCCCATCAGGGATGCGCCCGCGGCTCCGGCGAGAACTCCGGGCGCCGAGACCGCGCCCGCGCTCCCCACCGAAAGCCGGCGGAGCCTGATGAGAGAAAAGGGACTGCGGCCGTACAGGCTGCCGATCTCCGTGCCGAGTGTGTCCGCGAGGGCCGCGGCCAGCGCCGCGACGAAGGCGACCGGCGGCGCGCCGAGGACGAGCAGCGCGGCCGGGACCCCGACGTTGGCCACGACGTGCGCCGCGCCTCGCCGCCCGCGGTCGGCCTGCGCGACGCCCTGCCGCGCCTTGCGGCCGTAGCCCCATCGCGTCGCCGCCGTCCCGGCGGCGAAGAAGGCCCAGAGCACCGCGTAAGCGCCCCAACCCCCGGCCACGACGACGAGGAAGCCCGCCAGCGCTCCCGCCCACGCCCCGGACGCCGCGACCAGCGACAGGCGCCAGGTCGCCAGGGCCACGGCGGCGTTGACCGCCGCGGCCGCGAGGATCGCCGCCGCGCCGATCGGCGGCCAGGGGAAGGCCTCTCCGGCCGCGAGGTGTCCGAGCTGGAAAACGGCCAGCGCCGTCGGCAGGGCCGCGACGAGATTGTCGTCCAGCCCCGAGCGCACGGACTCGAGGAAGGCGTAGAGCGCGGCGCCGCAGACGAGGATCGCCACGGGCGCCGGGTCGAGCCTCCGGGCCGTGACGAATCGGAACACGAGGACCGCGCCCGCGCCCCCGACGGCCCAGTCCGCGAGCAGCCCGGCCCAGGTCTTCTCACGGTTCCAGGGGAGGACCGGCCCCTGGAGGAGCCGGCCGGCAATCGTGGCCGCGGGGTCTCCGAAGGCCATCATCGCCCAGACCGCCGCGGCAATCGGCAGGTAGCGGCCGCGGAAGAGGAGGATCAGGACGAGCACCATCGCGGCGTAGGCGATGATCCCCGTGTCGCGGGTCCTCGACGAGTCGCGGTAGATTCCGCGGCCGAACCGCGGCAGGACGAGGAGGTTGAAGAGCAGCGCCGCGAGCGCCACAGCCGCCGCGGCTCTCCAGTCGAGCCAGCGCAGCGTCAGGGCGAAGAGGCCCATCCCGGCGTGGACGGCCTTGCGCTTCCATTCGGAGGCTGGCAAGCGAGACAGGGTTACTCCAGGTTGTCATCCTGAGCGAAGCGAAGGATCTGCTCTCTCCCCATCAGGAGCGGATTCTTCGGCCCTTCGGGCCTCAGAATGACAGCCGGGCCGGCGGGAGTCATGCTTCCGGGAGCGCGCGGCGAGCCAGGTACTCGACCAGCGCTTCGCGGTAATGGCGGACGGGGCGGCCCGTGATCCTCTCGTACCGGGAGACGTCGAGGACGGAGTAGGGCGGTCGCCGGGCCGGACGGCCGAGCGCGTCCGAGGCGGTCGGCTCGACGCTCGACCTCGGCGCGACCGGACAGGGCAAGGATCTCGCGCGCGAAATCGAACCAGGTGACCTCTCCCCGGTTGGCGAAGTGATAGATCCCGACGGCGTTCGCCTCGATCAAGGCCAGGATCGCCTCGGAGAGGTCGGAGGTCGCCGTCGGCCGGCCCGTCTGGTCGTTGACGACCGTGAGTTTCTGCCGGCCGGCCTCGACCTGTTTCAGGATCGCTTCGATGAAGTTGCCGCCCGCCGATCCGAAGAGCCAGGAGCTTCGCACGACGAGCCCCGACGGCACGCGCAGGGCGGCCTCCTCCCCCTGGAGCTTGCCGCGTCCGTACGCGGAAAGAGGATTGGGCGCGTCCTCCTCGGAGTAGGGCTCGCGCTTCCCTCCGTCGAACACGAAGTCCGTCGAGATCTGAACGAGCTGAGCGGCGTGGCGCAGGGCATGATCGGCGAGCCTGTGGACGGCGCGGGCATTGACCTCGAGGGCGCGGGGATCGGACTCGCAGTCGTCCACCCGCGTGAACGCGGCGCAGTTGACGACGACGTGCGGCTGGATCTCCCGGAAGGCGCGCGCCACGTCCGCCTCCCTCGCGATGTCCAGGTCCGATCGGGGCCGCGCGAACACGTCGTGTCCCGCGCCGGCGAGGACCGGAACCAGGTCCGATCCGAGCATCCCGCCGGAGCCGGTCACGAGAATGCGGCGGCGAAGCCGCGGCACGGCGCGGGGCGCGGACAGGACTTCGGGAACCGGCTCCGCCGTGGCGACCGCGGCGTCACTCATGCAGACGTGAGGACGTAAGGCGAAAGGCGTCAGGCGAGGCCTCGGATCTTCGTCTCACGCCTCACGCCTCACGCCTTACGGCTCCGGTTATCCGGGTTCCTTGGCGGTGGCCGAGGAAGTGGCCAGGCGCTCGGCGTACTGGGAGCGATAGAAGGCGCGATAGGCGGCGTCCTTTTCCTTCACCGGACGCCACCACTCCTCATGGAGGCGATACCAGGCGATCGTCTCCGTGAGGCCGCGTTCGAGCGGCGTCGAGGGGCGGAACCCCAGGGCGGCGAGCTTGCCGGCGTCGAGCGAGTAACGGCGGTCGTGCCCGGGACGGTCGTCGACGAAGCGGATCAGGCTCTCGGGCTTTTCGAGTTGGCGGAGAACGCGGCGCGTGATCTCGATGTTCTCGATCTCGTTGCCGCCGGCGATGTTGTAGGTCTCGCCGGGCTCTCCGGCGTCGAGCAGGAAATCGATGGCCGCGGCGTGGTCGCGCACGTAGAGCCAGTCCCGCACGTTGCGGCCGTCGCCGTAGAGGGGGAGCGGCTCGCCGTCGATCGCGTTGGTCACGAAGAGCGGAACGAGCTTCTCCGGGTACTGGTACGGCCCGTAGTTGTTGGAAGCGCGGGTGATGACGACCGGCATGCCATAGGAGGCCCAGTAGGAATAGGCGAGACGGTCGCCGCCGGCCTTCGACGCCGCGTAGGGGTTGCGCGGCATCAGGGCCGATTCCTCGGTGAAGGAGCCCTCGGCGATCGTGCCGTAGACCTCGTCGGTCGAGATCTGGATGAACTTGCGGACCCCCCGCCGCTTCGCCTCCTCGAGCAGGACGAAGACGCCGCGCACGTCGGTCTCGATGAAGGAGGCGTCGCCCAGGAGCGAACGGTCCACGTGGGTCTCCGCGGCGAAGTTGACGACGTCGGTGCACCCCTCCATCGCGGCGCGCGACGGCCCCGGGGTCGGCGATGTCGCCCCGCAGGAAGCGATAGTTCGGGCGCCCCTCGACGTCGGCCAGGTTGGCCGGATTGGCGGCGTACGTCAGCTTGTCCAGGTTGACGACCGAGACCCCGTCTCCCCGGGACTCGAAGAGATGGCGGATGAAGTTCGACCCGATGAACCCGCACCCTCCCGTGACCAGATACCTTCATGATCGAGTCCCGAGTCCCGAGTCCCGAGTCCCGCCCGGTTTCATACGATGCCGATCTCCGAGTTGTCGCCGATCAGGAACCGGTGGACGCGCGGGCGCTCCACGCCCGGATGGATGCGGACGTTCGTGCCGATCAGGGAGTCCGCGATGCGGACCGGAATCCGCTCCAGGCGCGAGCCCTGCAGCACGATCGAGTTCTCGATCTCGCAGCGCTCGATGAAACAGTCCGGCCCGATCGCCGTGTAGGGGCCGACGAAAGCGTCCCGGATCTCGGCGCCCGGCCCGATGATGGCGGGACCGCGCACGGTCGAATGGACGAGGCGTGCTCCCGGCTCGACGACGACCTTGCCTTCGACGCGGCAGCCCGAGTCCACGTTCTCGAGCCCCTTCGCCGTGAAGGTGTCGAGGATGATCCGGTTGGCCTCGAGCATGTCCTCGATCTTTCCGGTGTCCTTCCACCACCCCGAGACGATGTGGGGGTGGACGCTCTTGCCGTGGTCCACCAGCCATTGGATGGCATCGGTGATTTCCAGCTCCTGCCGGGCGCTCGGGCGGATCGCGCGCGCGGCCTCGAAGATCGCGTCGTCGAACATGTAGACGCCCACGAGGGCCAGGTCTGACTTCGGCTCCTTCGGCTTCTCCGTCAGCCGGACGACGGTCCCGTTGGCGAGCTCGGCCACGCCGAATTGCTCCGGATTGGGGACGCGGGCGAGCAGGATCTGCGAGTTGCAGCCGATCCGCCGGTAATCGTCCACGAGCGCCGTGATGCCGTCGGCGATCAGGTTGTCCCCGAGGTACATGACGAAGGGCTCGCCGCTTCAGGTATGGCTCGGAGATCAGGACCGCGTGCGCGAGGCCCCGCGGGGCGTCCTGGTCGATGTAGGTGATCCGCGCCCCGAAACGGGACCCGTCCCCCAGGGCGCTCTGGATCTCCTCCCGCGTGTCTCCGACCACGACGCCGATCTCCCGGATCCCGGCGGCGACGATCGCCTCGACGCCGTAGAACAGGACCGGCTTGTTGGCCACGGGCACGAGCTGTTTGGCGCGCGTGTACGTCAGCGGGCGCAGCCGCGTGCCCTTGCCGCCGGAGAGAATCAGCCCTTTCATGTGGTCAGAATCATATCGGAAGCCGGAAGTCGGGAGCCGTGAGTCGTGAGTCGTGAGCTCGGAGTCGCACGAGCGCTCGTCCGCGCTCACGACTCCCGCCTCACGGCTCACGTCTCACTGGCCGAAGATGCTGTCGAGCGATCCGTTGACGTCGAGGAGCTTGCCGATGTCCTTGAGATTGACGACAAAACGGAAATCGCGGCGCGGGTTCGGAGGGAGCCGGAGGTCCCGGTATTCGAGGAAGATCGTGTAGCAGGAGCCCTTGTAGGTGATCAGAGACCGGTTCTCCTGCAGGAAGCCCTGGGTCACGTCGTAGTTCAATTGCGTATCCAGCCGGATCGTCCTGGTCAGGTCGAGCCCGGCGGCCAACCGTATCTGGTCCGTGTTGGGCGAGGGGGATCCCTCCGGCACGAGGCGTCGTCTGGACCGGCCGGCTCGCGAACCAGGTCGCGTTGACGATGTTCCCCTTCCAGGAGACCGCCGCCGTGGCCGAGGCGCCGGTGACCTGGGAGGCGTGGATGTCGTAAGTCCATGCGGCCGTCGAAATGCAGGATGCTCCCCGGCGACAGGCGGAGGACCGTCTCGACCGGCCCGTCCTTGGTCGCCACCGGCTGGAAGGACGTGGCCGAATTCAGCAGGCTCTGGGGGAGCTGGAAGGAGTGCGTCTGCGAGATCTCGAGCGACGCGATCTCCTCGGCGGAGCCCTTCTTCGGATCGGCCGGGCGCGCGAGCAGGCGGTTGACGATGGCGTAGCGCACGTCGTTCCTTCCGAGCGCCAGGTCGATCTCGTCGTAGGTCGGGATGGCGGCCGGGTCGGTGACGTCCGAAACGTAGTTGTAGTCGACCCGGGGCTCGATGATGTGCTTGAACTTTCCGAAGCGGCCGATCTCCGCGTCGTAGATGCGCGAGAAGGAGGGGCCGACCATCGAGAGGCCCACCTCGCCGTATTTTCGCGAGAAGGACTCGTCGACGAAGTGCGTCTGGGCGTCGTCGGTCGAGTTGGTGTAGCCGGTCCAGCGTCCTCCGGCTTTTGCCGTGATCGAGAGCCAGGGAATCCGCTTCCACGGAAGCGAGAAGATCGGATGGAGGTCTCCGCGTCGCGTACGATCCCCCGCGGCAGGCCGGGGCCGCGGTTGACGTAGAGATAGGAGAGCGACGATTCCAGGGAGAGGAAGAGGGGGCTCGCGCCGATGCGCGACGTGCGGTGGAAGAACTCCAGCGAGGGGACACGCTCCTGGTACACGGTCTGTCGCCGAAGAACGACTCGCTTCTTTCCAGTCGGAGATTGAACGAGTCGTCGCCGAAGTTCTTCGTCAGGAAAGCCGCGCGAAACGATCTGCCGCGCGGTCGCCAGCGCGAACGATCTTTCGATGTCCTGCAGGTACTCCTCGTCGGAGTAGTCCCGGATGGCGAGCACTCCCCGAAAGCCGTACGGCAGATCGTCGGAGACGTGATCGAGCCGCACCTTCCAGCGGTTCAAGGTCCGCCGCGCGAAGACTCCCGGCGTTCCATCGGGCATCGTGCACGGTTCGGTCGACGTCGGCTCCTCGGAGGCGGGAACGCAAACGGTGGCCGCGGTGTCGTGGACTTCGTACCCCTGGAAGAGGCCCGCGGACTCGGCGGAGGGCGCCCAGCGGAACTCCTCCCCGAGGCCGTAGGAGCCGTTGGAGAACAGGTCCAGGTTCGTCGTCAGGTCCGTCGGGCGCCCCGTGACCCAGTAGTAGGTCAGGCCGAGATAGGCCCCGTGACGGGAGCTGTAGCCCAGGCCCGGCACGAGGAAGCCCGAGGCGCGGTCCTCCTTGGTCGGCCAGACCAGGTACGGCGTGTAGAGCAGCGGCACGGTTCCCGCGCGGAAGGAGACGTTGTTCAGGTAGGCGTAGTCGTCGAGCGTGATCGTCCCGTCGGAGAGATAGAAGGACCACTCGGGCTTCGGGACGTCGCAGGCGGTGAAGATCGCGTTGTGGACGCGATAGGTCGCCTCGCCGATCTTCTCGAGCCACTCGGCGACGATGTGGTAGTCGGGAGCGAGGTCCGCGGCCGCGTCCTCGAGCCGGCCGGTCTTGGCTTCGAGCTGGAACGTGGCGCGGCTGCCGGCCATCCGGGTCGGCCCCTGATCGATGATCACGTTCCCCTCGAGCGTCGCCGTCTTCGTCGCGAAGTCGTACCGCCCCTTGTCGGCACGGATCTTCACGTCCTGGTAATCGATCTCCACCTCTTCGGACCCCTCCCAGGAGACGTCCTTCTCGTAATGGACGGGCTGCTTCGTGTAGAGGCGGACCTCCCCCCCTTTTTCCGGGACCCGGAACTTGATCTGGAAGTTCGACCTGGCCTTGAAGCGCGACTCGAAGGGGTCCGAGTCCTGGGCCGTGAGAGAAAGACGCTGAAAGGAGAAGGATCGAGAGACCGAGGAACCGGGAGGTTCTCACGCGTCCATCGGACGGAGTTGCGGGGACACCCGGAACGCGGCCTGCGTCTTCGCGCGGACCTCCTCGACGGTCACGTCCGGGGCGATCTCCACGAGGACGAGCTCCCGGGCCTCCCGGTCCACGTCGAGGACGCAGAGATCCGTGATGATCCTGTGGACGCAGCGCTTTCCGGTCAGCGGCAGCGTGCAGGCCTTCAGGATCTTGGGCTCCCCGTTCCTCGCGGTGTGCTCCATCGTGACCACGAGGCGGCGGGCGCCGGCGACGAGGTCCATCGCCCCGCCCATCCCCTTCACCATCTTGCCCGGAATCATGTAATTGGCGATCGATCCCTCCTGGTCCACCTGCATGGCGCCCAGGACGGACAGGTCGATGTGGCCGCCGCGGATCATCGCGAAGGAGTCGGCCGAAGAGAAATACGAAGCTCCCGGCCGGATCGTCACGGTCTCCTTGCCGGCGTTGATCAGGTCGGGATCGAGCTCGCTCTTCCGTCGGGTAGGGCCCGACGCCCAGGATCCCGTTCTCCGACTGGAGGATGACCTCCATGCCGGGCGGAATGGCGTTGGCGCAGAGGGTCGGCATCCCGATGCCGAGGTTCACGAAATCGCCGTCCTTCATTTCTGCCACGGCGCGGCGGATGATTCCTTCTCGATCGAGAGCCATGTGAGACCTCTCCGCGTCAGGCCTTGCGGACGGTCCTTCGCTCGATGCGCTTCTCCCGCGGCGCGACGACGAGGCGGTTGACGAAGACGCCGGGCGTATGAATGCATCTCCGGGTCGAGATCCCCCGCTTCGACCAGCTCCTCGACTTCCGCGATCGCGATCCTGCCGGCCGTCACCGCCATCGGGTTGAAGTTTCGCGCCGCCTTGCGGTAGACGAGGTTGCCCAGGCGGTCTCCCTTCCACGCCGCGACGAGCGAGAAGTCGCCCACGACGCTCTTCTCGAGCAGGTACTCGCGCCCGTCGAAGACGCGCGTCTCTTTCCCCTCCGCCACGAGCGTGCCGACGCCGGCCGGCGTGTAGAAGGCCGGGATTCCCGCGCCTCCGGCGCGCATCCGTTCCGCCAGCGTCCCCTGGGGCACGAGCTCCACTTCCAGCTCGCCGCTCAGGAACTGCCTCTCGAACTCCGCGTTCTCCCCCACGTAGGAGGAGACCATCTTGCGGATCTGTCGGGACTTCAGCAGGAGGCCCAGCCCCCAGTCGTCCACGCCGCAGTTGTTCGAGACGGCGGTCAGGTTCCTGACTCCCCGGCGCACGAGCGCCGCGATCAGGTTCTCCGGGATCCCGCAGAGTCCGAAGCCGCCGACGACCAGCGTGGCGCCGTCGAAGACGTCCCGCACCGCCTCGTCGGCCGACGCCACGACCTTGTTGATCATCGCAGGCGATGATAACCGACCACCCCTGTCATTCTGAGGGCCGAAGGCCCGAAGAATCTGCCCGGCGGCGCCGGCGGGAGAGCAGATCCTTCGCTGCGCTCAGGATGACAATTCGAGAGCCGGGCGGGCCACGGCGAGGAACTCGGCAGCGGACAGGTCTTCGGAGGCTCCGGGAATCGAAGCGAGCAATTGGAGCTTTCCGGCCCCTTCCGGCGAAGAAGCGAAGGTCACGGTGTCGACCGACTCGATCCGGTAGCCGGAAGCTTCGAAGAGGTCCCGGAGCGTGCGCCGCGTGAAGAAACGAACGTGCGTCCCGGAGAGGATCGAGTAGGGAACATAGTCGAACCGTCCCTCGAGAAGGTCGGCGATGACCGACCAGTGCCCGAGGTTCGGCACCGACGCCACGACGACGCCCCGCTCCGAGAGCCAGGGGCGCACCCGCGCGAGGGCGGCCGACGGGTCTCGTCAGGTGCTCGAGGACGTCGCCGAAGAGGACGGCGTCGAACTGGCCGGGGAATTCCTCGCGCACTTCTTCCAGGGGCGCCGCCAGGACGCGGTCGCAGACGCGCGCGGCCTGCGCGGCGTCCGCGGCATCCGGCTCGATGCCGACGACGCGCGCCACGCCCGCGCGTTTCAAGGCCCGGGCGGTCTCCCCCCGGGCGCATCCGACGTCCAGAACGGCGCGCGTCCCGGGCGGCAGCTTCGCGACGAGGTCCTCCCGCGCCTGGCCGTCCATCTCGCCGTAGCGGTGGAGATAGGCGCCCGGATCGATGAAGACGCCCCTGCCGGCGCGCTGCGCCTCCTCCGGCACCTCGTCCAGGGGCAGTCCGCCGGGAAGGCCGGAGAGCGCCCCGCGCCGGACGGCGTAAACGGGAGACCGCGGGGAGGCGGCCGGGCGCGCGGCGGTCGCCTGCGCGGCGACATACCGCGCGGCCTCCTCGAGGAGCGACGGCGTGTGGTAGGCGAACGGGAGGAGCGCATCGCGCTTCTTCGGTCCACGGCTCGTTGGTCACGGAAGGACGAGGTCCCCTCCGACCGGCTTCGACCGACTCGATCAGACGCCCGGCGGCGAGGGGAACCAGGTAGGCCTCCGGGTCCGCCTGGACCAGAACGACCGGCGCGTCTCCCCGGACGTCCGCCACGGTCGGGCGCCGCCCGCGAGGTCCGTCCGTGTCGCGGACCGGCAGGAGGCGGGCATAACGGTCCACCAGCCGCGCCGCCCACCGCGCCTCGGCCTGGAATCGGGGAATGCCCCCCAGGACCAGATCGAACTCCGAAGAAGAACCCATGGCCGTGAGGCGTCAGGCGTCAGGCGTCAGGCGAAGCCTGGTATCCACGCCTTACCCCTTACGCCTTACGCCTTACGCCTTACGCCTTACGTCGTCTCGACGAGCATCGCCGTGGCTTCCCCGCCGCCGATGCAGATGGCCGCCATCCCGCGCTTCTTTCCTTCCTTGCGCAGCGCGTGGATGAGCGTCGTCAGGATGCGGGCGCCGGAGGCGCCGATGGGGTGGCCGAGGGCGACCGCCCCGCCGCGGATGTTGACCCGGGCGGGGTCGAGCGAGAGCTCGCGGATCGCCGCCATGGCGACCGCGGCGAAGGCTTCGTTGATCTCGAAGAGGTCGATGTCGCCGACGGAGAGTCCCGTCTTCTTCAGCAGCTTCTGGATGGCGCCCACCGGCGCCGTCGTGAACCACTCGGGCGCCTGCGCGACCCCGGCGTAGTCCACGATGCGGGCGATCGGGGCGAGGCCCATCTGTTTCGCCTTCTCCTCGGAGGCGACGACCAGGGCCGCCGCGCCGTCGTTGATCTTCGAGGCGTTGGCCGCCGTCACGGTGCCGTCCTTCTGGAACGCCGGCTTCAAGGCTGGCGATCTTCTCGAGCGGCGCCGCGAAGGGCTCCTCGTCCGCGTCGATCTGGATCGGGTCCCCCTTCTTCTGCGGCACCTCGACGGGCGCGATCTCCGCGGAGAAGAGACACGTCTTCGAGGCGTTCTGCGCGCGCTTGTAGGACTCCAGGGCGATAGGAGTCCTGCTCCTCGCGCGTGAAGTGGTACTTGCCCGCGCACATCTCGGCGCAATTGCCCATGTGGATGTCCTTGTAGGGATCCCAGAGCCCGTCCTTGATCATCGAATCCACGAGGGCGGCGTTGCCCATGCGGTACCCGCTGCGGGCGCGCTCCAGGATGTACGGAGCATTCGACATGGACTCCATGCCGCCGGCCACGGCCAGCTCGTACTCGCCCGCCTGGATCGCGTTGGAAGCGTCCATGACCGCGCGCATCCCCGAGCCGCAGACTTTGTTCAGCGTGATGCAGGGAACACTGTCGGGGATGCCCGCGCCGAGCGAAGCCTGCCGCGCCGGGGCCTGGCCGATGCCCGCCTGGAGGATGTTGCCCATGATGACCTGCTCGACGTCCGACGGCTTCACTCCCGCGCGGTCCAGCGCGGCGCGGATGGCCGTCGAACCCAACGCCGGCGCCGAGAGCGAGGAGAGCTTGCCCAGAAACGAGCCGACCGGCGTGCGAGCGGCGGAGAGAACCACAATGTTTTTCATAATGCTTCGATTCTAACCCCGGCGATGCGTGAGTGTCTTCCCGTCAGGGCAAGGTGTCAGGTTGAAGGTGTCAGGGAAAATGCAGGTGTCAGGTGCCAGGTGTCAGGTATCAGGGACGGGAGCCCGGAACGCAGATCCAACCTGACACCTGATACCTGATACCTGACACCTGTTTTCCACCTGACACCTTTAACCTGACACCTGCTACCCTCTTTTCGTGCGCATCCTGGCGATCGACTTCGGGGAGAAGAGGATCGGGCTGGCGACTTCGGATGAGACGGAGATGCTCGCAACCCCTCGCAAGACCCTCAAGCGGGGGAGCGACGAGCGGGCGGCCCGGGAGATCCTGGAGTTCTGCTCGGAGGAGGAGATCGGGCTCGTTCTCCTCGGCGTTCCACGGTCCCCCGAGGGAGTCGAGAGCCCCTTCGCCGCGCGGATCCGGTCCTTTGCCGCGAAGCTCGCCGCCCGCACGGCGATCCCGGTGCGCTTCCACGAGGAGACATTGACTTCCAACGAGGCCTTGCGGCGGCTTCCGCCCGGCGCGACCGCGGGAGGACGTGGACCGGATGGCGGCGGAGGTCCTCCTCGAAGACTATCTGCGCCACGCGTCGCGGGAGCCCGCCTGAGCCATGCGGTTCAAGCTCCTGGTGGGAGTGGCTCTCTTTCCGGTCGCGCTCGCGGTGGGGGTCTCGGGGTACTTTTACTATCGGCTGAAGCATCCTCCCCGTCCGGGCACGCCTTCGACGGTCACGATCGTTTTTCCGCAGGGCACGACCACGGCGCAGATCTTCCACAAGCTCGCCGAGAACGGCGTCGTACCGGATGGCCGCGCGGCCGAGTTCTATTACAGGCTCTATCGAAGCAGGACTCGCCTCCAGGCCGGCGAATACCTCTTCGACCGGCCGATGCCGATTGACGACGTCATCAACCGGATGGGACGCGGCGAAGTCGTCAAGTATTCCGTGGTCGTGCCGGACGGCCTGACCGCCGAGGAGACGTTCCAGCTCTTCTGGAGCCGCGGGATCGGGGGTCCGGAAGGATTCGAGAGGGCCCTCCAGGAAACGGAACTGCTCCCGGGGTTGACCAGCGGCGTGTCGGATCTCGAGGGCTTCCTGTTCCCCGATACGTATCTCGTGACGCGCTCGACGTCCGCCCGCGCGATCGTGGACCTGATGGTCGCCCAGTTCCGCAAGAACTTCACGCCCGAAATGCGGGAGAAGGCGCAGCGGCTCGGCCTGACGCTCTCGCAGGCGGTCACGCTCGCCTCGATCGTCGAGAAGGAAAGCGGGTTGCCGAGCGAGGGGCCGGAGATCGCGTCCGTGTACCTCAACCGCTTGAAGAGAGGGATGCGGCTCCAGGCGGACCCGACGGTCATCTACGCCCTTCGGCGCGACAAGAAATGGAACGGCACGCTCTACCGCTCCGATTACGCCTACGACTCCCCCTACAACACCTACGTCTACGCGGGGCTGCCGCCGGGACCGATCTGCAACCCGGGAACGAATGCCTTGAAATCGGCCGTCACCCCGGCCAGGACCGACTATCTCTATTTCGTCGCGGACACCTCGGGAGGACACAGATTCTCCCGCACCTTCGAGGAGCACCTCGCCGCGATCGCCGCCGCCCGCCGCCAGCGCGCCTCAACCGGGACGTCACAGAACTGACGAAGGGCCCGCCCCCGTCGGCTCTCACCGTGCCGTAGGGGCGGGCCTTGCGCCCGCCCGCCCCTGCCCGAGAGCCACGTCGTTCGAGACGGCCCGACCATTGGCTGCGACATGGACTCGACGATCGTGCGTCGATGGGTGCAACGAAAACGGTTTGTCCGTCTCGTACGCCGCGGCGTCGCGGGAAGGGGCGGGCGGCCGCAAGGGCCGCCCCTACGGCACAAGGAGCACGATCGTACGGGAAAGTGGCGCAACGAAACGGTTCGTCCGTCTCGTACGCCACGGCGTAGCGGAAAGGGGCGGGCGGCCGCAAGGGCCGCCCCTACGGTACGAGGAGCACGATCGTACGGGAGAGTGGCGCAACGAAACGGTTCGTCCGTCTCGTACGCCACCGCATAGCGGAAAGGGGCGGGACGGCCGCAAGGGCCGCCCCTAACGGCACGAGAGCACGCCGAGGGCTTTCGAGATCGCCGGTTATTTCTTCGTGGGCTCGTAGGAGATCGTCTTGATCTTGGGGAAGAGGGTGCGGAGCAGGTCCTCCATGACCTTGTCCTCGACCCAGGCGACTTCGGTCCCATCCACGTAATACGTGGGCGTCGAGTTGATCCCCAGGCGATAGCCCTCCTCCAGGTCGCGCCGAACGCGCGCGAAGCTGTCCTCTTTCAGATAGCAGGAGAGCAGGTCGGCGGACGAGACTCCTTCGGATTCCGCGGTCGTCAAGGCGAGCTCGTCCACGCCGGACACCGTCATGACATCCTGGCGAGAGTAGACCTGCTCCTTGAAGCGGAACATCGAAGGAGCGCCGGCGAACTTGAAGATGCAGTCGGCCGCGGAGGCCGCCTTCATCGCCCAGGCGTGTCCCATCCAGAGCGGGAAGAACTTGTAGTGCCGGCGCACGTTGACGATGCCGGCGTTGGCGGCCAGCAGACGATCCATCTGGAGGCCGCGGAACTTGCAGTATCCGCACTCCATGTCGGCGTATTCCACGACGGTCACCGTCGGCGTCCGCGGGGCCGCTCGCGCGATTGGCGGAGAGATCCATCCGGCGGCGGCGCTCCGCGCGCGGGTCCATCCGGAAGTCCCACAGCGTGCCCTGCATGTACATCTTCCCGTCGGGCGTGACGTATCCCGGCATCCGCGCGATGCCATATCCGGTTTCCAATTGAAGCGCGACGCCCTTGAGCCCCGCCGCGTCCTTGTCGGGAGTCAGGACGGCGTGAACGGACGAGCGGTAGAGCTTGCCGAGCTTCTCGTCGATCCAGGCGAGGTCCTGCGTGCTCCGGACGGGGCGCGGGGCGGTGTTGGGCATATTGTCGCCGGCGAAGAACCACTTGCCGTCCTCCGACACGAAGACCACGCGCTCCACTTTCAGTTTCTCGTAACGCCCCGTGCGCTTGATCTTGAACGCGAGAAAGCCCGGGAGCGCCTCGGTGGACCGGGTCACGGCGACCTTCGTCTCCGGATCGTAGGGAAGGAAGCGGGCGGCGTAGACCTCGAGCTGTTTCTCGATGCCCGGGGAAGCCTGCGCCTTGCTCGAAGCCGCCCGGGGAGCCGCCGCGGCCAGGACGCAGGACAGCGCGAGGACCGTCACGATTCTCTTTTTCATCTTCTCCTCTTTCACTCTAATGACTTCCGGGCGCAGGACCGTTCCTGAGGATGTCCAGGGATTGGATCGCCCCCGGCTGGTCCGGCTTCAGGGCCAGGGACCGCTCGAACAACACGATAGCATCCTGACGCTTGCCGAGGCACGTCAGGAAAAGGGCGAGGGAGTTCAGGGTCGTCGGATCGGACGTCTTCTGTTCGAACGGAGCCACGGCCGCGGCGGCTCCGGGACAGTCCTTCCTCTTGAAGCGGTAGAGGCCGAGCGTGCGGGCATAGACCTCGCTCTGCGGAGATTCGGCGACCGCGCGCTCCAGCAGCGGCAGCGCCTCGGCGGCGCTGCCGTGGTCCTCGTACCAGTTGACCCAGCCCAGGAGAGTCCCCTCCGGGTCCGCGTGGCCCGCGGCGAAGGAGCGGAAGAGCCAGTCGCGCGCCCGCGCGTTGTCCTTCTGCGTCCGGTAGAGGATGGCCAGGTTGAACATCGGGGAATGATAGCCGGGGCGCAGGGCGAGCGCTTTTTCGAAGGCTTCCCGCGCCGAGCGCAGGTCCCCGAGCGTTTCCCGCTCGATAGAGGCCGAGATTGTTCCAGGCCCCTTCCGTCATCCCCGGCCGCTCCCCGCCGGTGGGCGCCAGGGGCTTCGCCTCGCTGCCGGAGAGATAGCCGAGCGCGAGGAGCTTCTTCGTGTACTCGCTCCTCTCGGCCTCGGACATCTGCTCGGCCGGCACGCGCCGGACCGTGATCCCCGCGAACAGGCCCTGTTTCGGCAACGAGGGCAGGTCGCGGAATGCCGCGGCGATGGGCCGGCCGGTCATCCCTCGGTCGGCGGGGAGACCGAGCAGCGCGAGCACCGTCGGCGCGGGGTCGAACATCGTGGGATGGGTGCCGCTCCCCTTGCCCGGCCGCACCCGCGCGCCCCAGGCGGCGAAGACGCCGTCCAGCCGATGCCAGTACGCCGCCGTGCTCCAGTTCAGGGAGGAGCGCTCGCAGGAACGGTCCTCTCCCCACTTGAACCCGTGGTCGGACTGCACGAGGAGCGTCGCGTGGTCTTCCTCGGCCCGGCGCATCCACTGGCCGAGCATCTTGTCGACGACGCCGTAGTAGGCCGCGACCGCGTTCTGATAGCGGCGGAAGTCCTCCTCCGAGACGCACGAGAGCCGGGGCGGCGTGTCCGGCGCGAAGACGTGCCCGATCTCGTCGGTCCCCTCGATGTAGAGCATCATCAGGTCGGGGAGGTTCCTGTCGTAGAGGTCGCGCGCCGCGGCCTGATACACGCGCGTGGCCGAGAGGATGCGCGAGAGCGCCACGATCCGGTTCTCCATCCCCGCGCCGCTCCGCGAGAGCGCGGGAGATCTCGGCGGAGGGGACGTCCACGAAGGAGGCGATGTCCGCCTCGGTGACCCGCCCCTCGCGGGCGAGGACCTGCGCCACGCCCGGGCGACAGGGACGCGGGGAAGGCGACTCCCGAGAGCGGCAGCCGGTCGTAGAGGATGGGGCTCGCGTGGTCGGAGATGAAGAAGCCCTTCACCTCTTCGGCCGGATGCGTGCGCCCACCATCCGACGACGCCCACGCTCCGGCCGGCCGCGGAGGCGAGGTTCCACACGGCCGGCACCGCGCGGGAGACGCCGGAGATCGGGGACCTTCTGGCCGCTCTTCGGATCCACCTCCTGAAAATCGAGAACGCGGTGCTTGTCGGGGCCGACCCCCGTCGCGATCGTCGTCCAGATGACCGGCGAGAGGATCGGCACGAAGCTCGTGATCCGGGTCGTGTACCCTTCCGCCGCGAGGCGCTTCCAGTTCGGCATGCGCCCCTCGCCCGGACAGGCGGTCGAGAATCTCGAAGTCGAGGCCGTCCAGGCCGATCCACGAGGACCGGGCTCCGCGCTCCCGCGTCCCGCCGCGCCCGCGACGGGTTGTCCGCGTTCTCGACGGCGGGCGCGGACGCCTGCGAAGCAGCGGGCGCGGCGACTTGCGCTGCGGCGGGCGCCGGCGAGCTCGTCTCCCGGTCCCTTGCCGCCGCAGCCGACGAGCGCGGCCAGCGCGAGGCCGATCGCCGGCGACGACAGGCGGGATGCGGACTTCACTTCGTCTGGGCGGGCGTCGAGCGCGGGGACGCCGGCAGGCTCTCGAAGAGATAGACCTCGAGCTGGCCCCTTCTCTCCGGGAAGAAGCGTCCCCTTGTAGAGGAAGGAGGGAGTCGCCACGACTCCCAGCCGCATCGCCAGGCCGATGTCGCGCACGACCCGACCCCGCGCGCGGCCGCTCGAGAGCTCGGCGGCGAACGCCTCGCGGGCTCCCGCCGCCTCGGCGATGTCCGCCGCGATCTCCCGGGCGGCGGCCGGAGTCATCCCGCTCTCGCGCGCGAAGACGGTTTCCTCGTACCGCCGGTAGAGATCGGGCCGGACGCCGGCGAGGGCGCAGGCGGCCTCGGCCGCGGCGAACGCCCAGTTGTGCAGTTTCACGATGGGCAGGAATCGGACTTCCACCGCGCCCCCCTTTTCCGCGACGGCGCGGCGCACGTCCGGCGTGCGGACGCGGCAGCGGTCGCACTGGAAGTCCATGAACTCGGTGACCGTGAAGCGGCCCTTCTCCAGTGCGAATGCCTTCACTCCGGGAAAGGAGCTTCTCCCGGAAGGCCTCGGGGCCCTCGGCCAGAGAGTGGAACTCGCCGAGCATCAGGGCCGCGCCGTCGTTCGAGATGAAGCCCGTCCGCGTGGCGAAGGCGTCCCCCTCCGGATCCTGCCGGATGGAGAGGGTCAGGGGCGTCAGGGAGCCGCGGGACGGGGAGCCCACATCCACCTTGACCGGGAGCCCGAACATCTCGCGCAGGGAGGCCTCGATGTTGGGCCGGTCGCGCCCCGCGTCGAAGGGACGGCGGGCGGCGGCGCGCTCCGGATCGTTGAACACGTCGCCGACGAAGACTTCGCCGGCCGCGGCGTCGTACAGGGCGATGCTCGACTCCTGGTGGGTCTTCGACGAAGAGTGCCGCTCCACGCGGTACGCCGCGAGCCCGGGCAGGACGACTTCCCGTGTCGGCTTCGCCACGATCTCGCTTCCGGGAATGTGGGTGTACCAGCCCCGAAAATACGCGGCAATTCTCTCGTCCAGGGAGGGTTGCGCGTGGGAAAGCCGGGAGCCGCCGCAGGAAAGCAGCAGCGCCAGAAGAACCGCTTTTCGCACGACAGGAATCTAACACGCGCTCCGGCGCCCCGATTCCGCGCCGCTCGTGAGCCACCGCCGACGCGCCGGCTCTCGGCTGCGCGAGCCTCGGAAGCGCCGGAGTCCGTCTTCAGCGGCCGGCTAGTGCGCGGCGCGTTGCAAACTCCGATCGACCAGGATCGCTTTGCGTGCGGCGTCGATTGTGTTCAGGACGGCCGCCTCGCGCTGCATGACGTTCTTGCCGTATCCCTGCCGCGTGATGAACTCGAAGTCCACCTGTCCATAGGGCAGCCCCTTCGGAAGAAGGTCCTTGCGGTAATGCCAGACCTCCCGCCAGTTGGCGGCCCCCTCCAGCATCCGGTTTCCCGGTCCGGTCATGTTGTCGATGGCCGCGTTTTTCGCGGTGGTACCTCCCCCGCCCTTTTCCACGGCCGTGATGTCATTGCGGGAATAGCGAGCCATGCCCGCCGGCTCCGACGAGTCCTCGCCCGCCCCGATCGGCCTGCGGCCGATGTACGTCGGCGGTCCGAGCAACAGGAACACCATCCCGCGGTCGGTCAGGCTTCCGCGGATCTCGTCGTCGGTGAAGTGACTGTCGGCGAACGCGACTCTTCTCTCGAATTCTTCGCGGAACTCGTTCTCCTCCGTCTCCGGCCGCGGATCCCGGGCTTTCCAGAAGGCTATGACGAACTCGGAACGGGAGACGGGATTGAACATCTGGGTGAAGGTCCGCCGCTCCTCCGAGGTCAGCAGGTAGCGCACGGGGCCATCCGCCCAATCCTCGCCGAGCTCCGGCTGGCGGCCATCGGAGGACCGGACATAGGCGCGATACGCCGCCGCCGATCGAGCCGTCCTCCGCCGGCGGCTGCGGCGCGTCTTCAGGCCGCTTCAGAGTCGCGGCGGGTCTCTTCCAGAACGGCGATGACCTTCTTGGGATACATCCCCGGATCGAGCGAGACCGTGGGAGAAAACGCCAGGAAGATCTGGAACTCGGCGCGGGCCTCACTGTCCCGGCCGAGCGCCGCCAGACAGGCGCCCCGATAGAAGGCGATGCCGGGACGCAGCGACGCGCGGTAGGCCTGGTTTTCCGGCTGCTCGCCTTCCATCTCGACTTTCGAGAGCGTCGAGAGCGCGTCGGCGTACGCGCCCAGCCGGAACTGATCCTTGGCTTTCTGGAAGAGCTGCGGAAGCGGAGACGCCGAGAGCAGCGAACCGGCGAGGAAAAGGAGCAGGAGAGGCAGGCAGATGCGGCGCATGGGAACCTCCAGGACTTCTCGATTCTACGCCCGCGCGGCGCCCGCGAAACAGGGCGGGAGAAAAAAAAGGGGCGGCCGAAGCCGCCCCGGATGGAATCCTCGGGAAGGACGCTTAG
This sequence comes from uncultured Acidobacteriota bacterium, assembly GCA_963782815.1. Lineage (GTDB taxonomy): Bacteria > Acidobacteriota > Thermoanaerobaculia > UBA5066 > Gp7-AA6 > JAWOLE01. The sequence goes on from CAWALG010000022.1 coordinate 48,373, forward strand.
AAGGAGATCTTCAGAGCCGCCCGGATGAAACGCGGGGCCGAGCGTCCCGCCGCCGAGCCGAACCCGACGGTCTTGCGGTAGTCCACGTTGTCCGTGCAGGGAGCCGTGGCCGTCGCAGGGCAGGTAATGTGGCTGACCGGATCGGTATGTCCCGGGCTCGATGCCCGCCTGGCCGTAGAACGGGCTTCCCACGGTCGTGACGTAGTTGCCGAAGATGTTGTAGCGATTATCGATCCCTTCGGTCGTCTGCCGGTTAAAGGCATTGAAGAGGTAGAGCTGCGGTGTGATCGTCACCGGCCCGACGTTGATGTTGTAGGCGAACGAGAGGTTCGCCTCGTACTCCGAGGGGAGGCGTCCGTTGCTGCCGCGCGGTGTCGAGGTACAGCAGGTCCGGATAGAAGCTGTTGTAGTAGCCCACGACGCGAGGTCGGGACCCCGGTCCTCCAGTAGAACTGCCCGCCGACCGAAAGACCGAAGGGCGCGTTGTAAACCGCGTCCAGCCGGAACTGGTTGGTCCGGTCGAGCTCCAGGTTGCCGTACGCGTTCGTCGTGAACTGCCAGTAGTCGTAGTCGGCGTTGATGCCGGGGTCCGTCTGGCCCGAGGCCTCGCGGATCGCTCCGGAGTAGTTGCCCCGCAGGGTCGAGTAGAGGTACGAGGCCTGCGCCCAGAACGTCTGCGAGAACGCCTTGCGCGCCGTCAGCTCGATGCCGCGGAAGATCCGCTTCGCATCGCCGATCGGCCTGCCCGGCAGGTCGCACAGACCCGCGTCGGGGTCCGTCGGGTTGGCGGAGGTGTTGCACGTCTTGATGGCGCCGCTGGCGCCCCGGGACCGCTGCCGCCCGGGTTGAAGATCGCGCAGCTGTTGTGATTGACGTTCGCGGGATCGTCCGGGTCGAGGTCGCAGCGGTCTTCGACCGTGCGGCCGAGCGTCCGGTACGTCCCCTTGAGGCCGACAGACAGCGTCGGGTCGAGCGCCTTCTCGACGCCCAGGGTGTACTCATCCTGGTAGGCGGCCTTCATGCCGGGATCCACCGGCTCACCCTCGACGGAGCCGACCTGGATCAGGCGCGTGCGCGCGGCGAAGTCGTGGTTCAGGGCCGTCGGGCTGTAGTTGTAGTTGACCACCTGTGTGTTGGCCGAGAAGACGCGGACGTTCAGGTCCGTCGGGATCGCGTAGAAGAAGCGTCCGCCCGAGCCGTAGAGCTTGCTCGTCCCGTCGCCCACGAAGTCCCAGACGAAGCCGAAACGCGGCGCCCACTGGTTCAGGAGCTTGAAGGCGACCACCCCGTCGGAACGGAAGTAGTGCTCCTGGTCCCAGCGCAGGCCGGCGTTGACCGTCAGCGTCGGGATGATCCGCCACTGGTCCTGGACGTACGCGCCCCAGCGCTTGGTCGGGGTCGTGAACGGGGCGATCGCGAGGGGCGTCAGGTCCGCGCCATCCGCCGTGTAGAAGGCGTGCTGGTAGTAGACCTGCCCCGTCACGCCCGCGCCGTTGGTATAGAAAGGGGCCCTCGACAGGTCGCAGGCGTTCACGCCCGTGCCGCACGGACGGATGGTGAGCTGCGACCCGCCGGTGTAGTAGGACGAGCCGACCGTAGCGTCCTTCGAGTAGTCACCGCCCACCTTGAACTCGTTGTTCCCGACGTAGCCGGTGAAGCTGCCCGACCACGCGTCGCGTGTGGATTTGTTGTTGCGGGTGGCTCCGAAGACGTTCCCGAAGCCGCCCGACACGACGGCGGGGCTCCGCGTGTGTCCGACCTGGCGCACGACGTCCAGCCCGTCCGGCTTCGTCTCGAAGCGGTCCTTGTGCTGGCTGTACTGCGCGGTCAGGATCCCGAAGGAGCCGAAGAGCTGGTTGAGCCGGCCCGCCCAGTCGGTGCCGCCGACGTCGCGGCGGCCGTTATAGCTGAAGGGATTGGAGCCCGTCGGGACGATCAACGCGCCCGTATTGACCTGCGGGTCGGCGAACATCGTGCCGACGAGGGTCGTTCCCTGGAAGACGTTGAACGTCAGCTTGCCGGCCCACAGATTCGACGTCGACGTCTGCGGGAAGGTCTCGCCGCTTGCGCGCCCCCGCGGTGACCAGGAGATCCTGGTCGTTGTTGACGCGGTCATAGGCGCCGTAGAACCAGATGTGGTCCTTCAGGAAGTAGCCGCCCAGGTCGACGCCTCCCTCCTTGCGATCGATATTCGTGGCGAAACCCTGCACGGTGTTGACCGACGCGTCGCCGTGCCCGCTCAAGGGCGGGGTCTGGTCGAACCGCGTATTCGCCGAGAAGTCCGGCGGGTTGTCAGTAGCCGAACACGTCGCCGTGGAACTCGTTGCCGCCCGACTTGGTGATCACGTTGACCACGCCGCCGGTGTTGCGGCCGTACTCCGCCTGGTAGCCGCCCGTCTTGACTTCCACTTCCTGGATGAACTCGGTGTTGATGACCTTGCCCTGGAACCCCTTGATGACGTTCGTCGTGTTGACGCCGTCGATCAGGAACATGTTCTCCGCCGAGGTCGAGCCGTACACCGAGAGCGCCAGAGAGCGCCCCTGCACCTCGCCGGAGTCGCCCTGCACGCCCGGCTGCGAGAGCACGATCGAGGCGTAGTTGCGCCCGATCGGCAGCTTGTCCATCACCTTGGCCGAGTAGTTGGTGCCGGTCGTGGTCGAAGCCGTGTCCACGAGCGGCGCCTCACCGGTCACGGTGATGGCTTCCTTGGCCGAAACCTGCATCTGCATGTTGACGGTCGCCGTCGAGTCGAGCGTGACCGTGGCGTTCTTGGCCGCGGTGCCCATCCCCGACAGGTTCGCCGTCACCTTGTAGGCCCCGGCGGGACGCTGATGAAACGGTAGCGCCCGTCGTTGCCCGTCGTCGCGACGCGCGTGCCCTGAAGGTTGGGGCTCGTGAGCTCAACCGTCACGCCGGGCAGCGCCCCGCCGTTCTGATCGGTGATCGTGCCCTCGATCGTCCCGGTCGTCTGAGCGACGACGATGGGAGCGAGCAAGAGCAGGCAGACCGACAGAACCAGAGTAAATCGGTATCCTGACTTCATTCCTGCCTCCTTAAGAAAACGTCTGCACATGAGATGACGAGCGAAACTTTGCTGAAACACGCCCTCCATAGAGCAATGTCACTGCCAGAGAAACGACAGGTCGTCGGGTTGGCTAAGTGACTGTGTCTAAAGCGGCAATCGGCAGGACGAATCCTATCAGGGACGTGATGGAAGCCGCTTTTTTGGACTTTAGTTCAAACTTTTGGATCTGACCGAGCGGTCAGGTTTTTTCTGACCGGATAGATACCATGAAGGTACCGCCCTCGACCGTCTGACCCGCGGCGATCTCGACTCGCTCCACGCCGCCGGCCCGCGAGGCTCGAATCTCGTTCTGCATCTTCATGGCTTCCAGGACGAGCAGCAGGGCCCCCGCCTCCACGCGGTCGCCCGCCGCCACGCGAACCTCGACGATGCGCCCATGCATCAGCGCGCGGACCTCTTCGACTCCTCCGGCCGCGGTCGGGGCCGCGAGGGCGCCGTCATGCTCCTGGCGGCGCTTTCCGATGGGAACTCGCCGCACGTTTCCCGCCGTGACGACGTCCACGCCATCCCGGCCGTGCGCCACGCCCCGTGCGGTAACCTGCCGGCCGTCTTCGAAGAGAACGGAGAGCCGCCCGTCGGGAAGGCGAGCGATGTCCACGTCTTCCGTCCGGGCTGTCCGGATTACCCGGCAACGGGAGGCCCGGCGCTCGAGGACAACCTCCTCGGGATCGCCGTCGCCCGCGTGCAGAAAGAAGACCTGTCTTCGCATCGCCCGTCCAGATCTCAGCGCCGAAGGGCTTCCCGCCGCGCCGTACCGCGCCAGACGGAGAGCGAGCCGGCGGTCTCCGCGAGATTCTCCGGCGGCGCATCCGAGAGGGAAACGGCCGCGAGCAGGACGTCGTCCGCCGAGGCGGCTTCGTCGTCGAGGATTCCCTGCTCGAGCCGGCGCTCCAGCCATTGAACGTCGAAGTCGCCCGCCAGGAAGGCCGGATCCTTCGCGACCCTGCGGAAGAGAGGAAGCGTCGTCTCCACACCCGAAATCTCGTATTCGGCCAGGGCACGGGCGAGCCGCGCGATCGCTTGCGGTCGCGAGGCGCCCGAGACGACGAGCTTGCCGAGCATCGGATCGTAATCGACGGAGACGGAAGCCCCCTGCTCGATGCCGATGTCGTGGCGCACGCCGGGGCCGGCCGGCAGGCGCAGAGCGGTGATCGTGCCCGGCGACGGAGCGAATCCGCGGCGCGCGTCTTCGGCGTAGATCCGGCACTCGATGGCGTGGCCGCGCGGCGAGAGCCGGCTCGCAAGGGAGAGAGGCTCCCCCATCGCGATCGAGATCATCTCGGCGGCCAGGTCGATTCCGAAGACCTCTTCCGTGACGGGGTGTTCGACCTGCAGGCGCGTGTTCATTTCGAGGAAATAGAAGGAGCCGTCGGGAGCGAGAAGGAATTCCACCGTCCCGCAGGAGACGTAGTTCACGGCGTCGGCCGCGGCAACGGCGGTCGCGCAGAGCCGGGCGCGGAGTTCCTCCCCGACGGCCGGCGAGGGGCACTCCTCCAGGACCTTCTGGTGCCGCCGCTGCAGACTGCACTCCCGCTCTCCGGCCGCGACGCGCCGGCCGAATTGATCCGCGACGATCTGCACCTCGATGTGGCGGGGACGCTCGATCAGCTTCTCGGCATAGACGGCCCCGTCGGAGAAAAACGCGCGGGCCTCGGACGACACGCGCTCGAACGCGGCGTCGAGGTCGTCTTCCGAATCCACGCGCCGCATTCCTTTTCCTCCGCCTCCCGCCGCCGCCTTGAGCAGGACCGGATAGCCGGCTCTTCGCGCGAAGTCCTTCAGCTCTTCCGGGCCGGCCGCCGCGCGCGTGGTCCCCGGCACGACGGGGACTCCGGCCGCCTCCATGAGCCGCCGGCTGCCGGTTTTCGAGCCCATCGCCTCGATGGCATCCGGGCCCGGGCCGACGAAGGTCAGCCCTTCTTGCGCGCAGGCGCGGGCGAACCCCGCGTTCTCCGCCAGAAAACCGTAGCCCGGGTGGATGAGCGTTGCCCGAGTCTTCCGGGCCGCCTCGAGAATCGCCGGAACGTTCAGATAGCTCTCCCTCGCCGGCGCCGGTCCCAGCCGCACCGCGTAATCTGCCATGGCGACGTGAGGCGATTTCCGGTCCGAGTCCGAGAACACCGCCACCGTCTCGATTCCCAGGTCCCGGCAAGCGCGAAAGATCCGAATCGCGATCTCACCACGATTCGCCACGAGAAGCCTCATGGCCGGGACTCGGGAGTCGGAACTCGGGACTCGGGCAGACGACTCGGATGGGAGCTTCTCTTGGTGTCCGCGACGAATTAATCCACTGAGCCATCGACGAGAGATCCGATCGACTGTCTGATTCATGCGTTGGAGATCTGTCGCCGCTCATGACTGCCTGTTTCACGCGCGATCTCGATCAGCACGCGAAACTCTGCCGCCGAGCCCCTCGCGGTTCACGAGAAACTGAAGAATTCTTGCTTCGATCTCCTCGCAGCACCTTCGGCGATGTTCGCCGGGATCGAAACAGCGGCGCGACGTATCTGCGACGTCAGACCAAACTGTTCCTCAGCGAGGAAATTGGCCTTGTTTCGATAGAAGAGCGCAACCGCAAGCTGCTCGCGACAGTCGATAGACATCTAAGTCTCTCGTGCGAGAGCCTTCTGGCACGAGTCAGGCTCTGGTCCGAGTCTCCGAGTCCCGAGTCCCGTCTCCCGGCTCACAGGGGGATGTTGTCGTGCTTCTTGGCCGGGAGCCCGACTGCGCTTGCCTTCCAGGAGCTTGAAGGCGGCAATGAGCTTCTCTCGGGTTTCCGAGGGCTCGATGATGTCGTCGATGTAGCCCCGCTGCGCGGCGACGTAGGGGTTGGCGAAGTTTTCGACGTACTCCTCGACCTTGGCGGCTCGCTTCTCCACGGGCGCGTCGGGAGGCAACTCCCTCTTGTAGACGATGTTGACGGCCCCTTCGGGCCCCATCACCGCGACCTCGGCGGTGGGGTAGGCGAAGTTGAAGTCGGTTGCGATGTCCTTCGACAACATGACGCAGTAGGCGCCCCCGTACGCCTTTCGGGTGATGACGCTGACTTTCGGCACGGTCGCTTCCGCGAAGGCGAAGAGAAGCTTCGCTCCGTGGCGGATGATCCCTCCGTACTCCTGCTGGGTCCCCGGCAGGAAACCGGGCACGTCTTCGAAGACCAGGAGAGGAATGTTGAAGGCGTCGCAGAATCGCACGAAACGGGCCCCCTTGATCGACGCGTCGATGTCCAGGACTCCGGCCAGGTGCATGGGCTGATTCGCCACGACGCCGATCGACCGGCCCGCCAGCCGGATGAACCCGACGAGGATGTTCCTTGCGAATCCGGAGTGGACCTCGAAGAAGAACCCCTTCGTCCGCGACCTTGCGGATGAGCGCGGCCATGTCGTACGGCTTGTTGGGCTCCTCGGGGATGAACGTGTCCAGGGTCGCGATGTCGTCGTGAGGCTCGCGCGGCTCGCGGGCGGGCGGGTCGTCCAGGTTGTTGGACGGAATGTAGGAGAGAAGCTCGCGGATGCCCGCGAGCACCGCGTCGTCGTCTTTCCCCACGAAGTGCGCCACTCCCGATACGGTCGAGTGCGTCCGCGCGCCGCCGAGCTGCTGCTTGGTGACCTCTTCGTGAGTGACCGTCTTGATGACGTCGGGACCCGTCACGAAGAGGTAGGAGGTCTCCTCGGTCATGAACACGAAGTCGGTGATCGCCGGCGAATACACGGCGCCGCCGGCGCAGGGCCCGAGGATCGCGGAGATCTGCGGCACGACGCCCGAGGCCCGGGTGTTGCGCAGAAAGACCTTCGAGTAGGCGGCCAGCGATACGACTCCTTCCTGGATGCGCGCACCCCCCGAGTCGTTCAAGCCGATGATCGGCGCGCCATTCTGGACGGCGAGATCCATCACCTTGCAGATCTTCTCGCCGACGGTCTCGGAGAGCGATCCTCCGAAGACCGTGAAGTCCTGGGCGAAGACGTAGACCGGCCGTCCATCCACCGTTCCCGCGCCGCAGACGACCCCATCTCCGGGGATGCGGGTCTTCTCCATGTCGAAGTCGCGGCAGCGGTGGACCACGAACGGATCGAGCTCGAAAAAGGAGTCGGGATCGAGCAGCCGCTCGACGCGCTCGTGGGCCGTGAGCTTCCCCTCCCGGTGCTGGCGCTCCGCCCGCTCGCGCCCCCCGCCGGCCCGCGCCTGTTCGCGCAGCGCCTCGAGCTTCTCGATCTTCTTCTCCAGAGTCATAACAGGTGTTAGGTGGTAGGTGGTAGGTGGTAGGGGAAAGACCGAGCTCCGGTCCCTAACACCTACCACCTAACACCTACCACCTTCACAGGACGATTCCCCTCTGTTCGGCGAGCTTCCGCCGGATGCGGCGGAAGAGCTCCTGGCCATCCACCCGCCCGGAGGCGATCTCGTTGCGGGCGGTCTCCATCATGCGGCGGGCCTCTTCGTCCAGCGTGCGCTCCTTCTCGACCTCGTCGGCCAGGGCCGCGAGCACCGTCTGGCGAAGGACATCCGGCGCCCTCTCCTCGAAGAGCTTGCGGCCCGCGATTCCGCGGGCCGCGCGGACCGCGATGAACTCCTTCTTCGTGTCGGCGAGACTCATGTGGTCCGATGTTAATACACCCCCGCGGGATTCACGCATAATCGCCCCGTGCAGCTGGACACGGCGGCGGTGGCCCGATGGCTCGAGCCTCTCTCGAAGCGCCCGGAGGAGATCGCCGAGGTCTTCGCCGAGCGGCGGCGGGAGGTCACGGTCGACTGGCAGGACGGCGAAATCCGCGAGGCGGGCGGGTCCCTGACCGAGGGACTCTCGGCGCGCTGGAAAGGGGCGTCGGGCCAGCGGCTCGCGTTCGTCTCCCGCTGCGACGAGGAGGGCGCCCGTCAGGCCGTGAGGGCCGTGCAGAAGGGGGCCGGGCTCTCCCCCCTTCCCGTCAAGCCCTCCCGCGGGCGGGAGGAATCCGCCCCCCCGGCCGGGCTCGACACGGAACGATGGATCAAACGCCTGTCGACCATCTTTGCCCGCCAGGCCCCGCGCCACCGGTTCCGCTGGACCCTGCGAGACGTGACGCGGCAGGTGATCCCGGCGCGCGGCGCCGCCGCCCTGTTCGCCCGCCGGCTGATGTCCGTCCAGGGGAAGTTCACGGCCGCGTCCCGACGGGGCGACGAGACGCGGGACTTCTCCTTTCACGCTCCGGTCGGCGAGTCCACGGCGGAAGAGCTGCGCGTACTGCTCACGCAGGCGGGACAGCCCCGGGAGACGCCGACGCCCTGCGCGGAGGGGGAAACCGACGTGGTGCTCGCCTCCGGATGCGCCGCGGTGCTCTTTCACGAGATTCTCTCTCATCCGCTCGAGGCGGGAGCGGAATCGCCTCTGTCCGGCCTCGAACAGGCCCGCCTCGCTCCGGCCGAAGTCGAGGTGCGCGACGACGCCACGCGGCTCGACCTCTTCGGCGGGTACGAGCGGGACGATGAAGGAGTCGCGCCGCGCATGGTCAAGCTGCTCGACGCCGGACGTCTCTCGGGCCGGCTCACGGACCGCGCGCACGCCACCGCCGCGGTCCCGTCCAACGGCCACGCCCGCCGCGCCGGACCCCAGGACGCCCCGCTGCCGAGGGGCTCGAACCTTCTCGTCGGTCCCGGGCACTCGACGGCCGACGAGATCCTGCGGCGGCTCTCCTCCGGACTCTGGATCGAACAGATCGACGGCGGGTCCGTGGAGCTCGCGAGCGGACAGTTCCGGCTTCGCTTCCCCCGCGCGCGCCGGGTCCGGCGCGGAAGAATGGCCGACGAATGCGGGCCCGGGGTTCTTTCCGGCGAGATCCTGCCGGTCTTGAGATCCATCGATTCCGGGATCGGCCGCGAAGTACGCGTCTACCGGTCGCTCGCCTGGTGCGCGCGCGGCGGTCAGGTCGTGCCCGTCCAGGGATCCGCTCCCGACATGCTCGTGCGCAACTTCTTCGTGCGGCCGGAAGCGTGAGAAGAGTGATTGTGATTGGTGATTTGTGATTGGTGATCTGTGATCACGGATCATCGGTTTCCTCTGTCGTGATGAACGATCCCGGCTTCGACCGGCTTTGCGAGGAGCTCTCGCGGCGCGCTCCCGGCGATTGGGAGCTGTACCGGAAGACGGGAGAGTCCCTCGATCTCGAGGCGACCGCGGCCGGCCGCGCGACGATCGCGCGCCGCGAGGAGGGGTGGGCGGCGCGCTGGTGGGAGGGGGGCGCGCCCCGGTTCGCCTGCGGTTCGTCGCCGGAAAATCTCGAACGAGCGCTGGCCGAAGTCTCGCGCGTCGCGACCGCCGGGGAGCCCCCTCCGTCCTGGCCGGCGGCGAAGAGTCCGCCGCGCAACACGTCCGGACCCGTCGAGCCCCCCCCGGAGCTCTTCGAAGAGCTCCAGCGCCAGGTCTCCGCGGAGTCCCGAGGCGAGGCGCTCCTGCAGCGGCTCGCCCTCCGGCGCGGCGCGAGCGCCGAGCGCGTCGTCAACGGGCGCGGCCTCGACGTCTCCTTCTCCGGAGAGCTCCTGGACGGGCACGCGTTCGCGATCGGCCGCAAGGGCTCGCGGGCCTGCGAGGCGAGGGTCGTCTTCCGGTGGGACCAGGGGCCGGACCTGGAATCCCTCGCGCGGCGCCTCGCGGACCGGGCGACTCTTCCGCTCTGCGACAAACCGACGCCGGTGGACCGCGGGGAGTGGCTGCTCGAGCCTTCGGTCGGGGCGGCCCTCCTCTCGGGAATGGCCCCCCTGTTCTGCGAGGATGCGTTGCCCCGGTGGGTCCATCGCGCGGAGCTCTTCGCGCCGGGGGTGACCATCGCCGACGACGCGTCCGCCGACGCGCTCTACGACGGAGAAGGCACGCAGACCCGCCGCGTGTCGATCGTCGAGGGAGGCACGCTCGCCGCGCGGCTCCAGGACCTGCGCTCGGCCCGGAGGGGAGGAGTCGAACCCACGGGCCACGGCGTGCGTCCCTCCTTTCGCTTGCCGCCGGCGCCGGGGCCGCGCCGCATCTTCTTCGAGACGGATGAGCCGGCACCGCAGCGGGACCTTCTCGCGCGGGTGCGCCGGGGCCTCTTCGCGTCGGCGCTGACGGCCCCGGCCCGCTTCGACTTCGAGCACGACCGGTACGAGGTGGAGTTCACAGGCATCGCCGTCGTCGGCGGGCGCGCGCAGGGGCCCGTCGCGGGAGCGCGCGCGCGCGGGCGGATCTCTCAGCTCCTGCGCCGGATCGCCGGTCTTTCCACCGACCGGCAGTTTTTTCCGATGCCCTACCCCGCCGGAGCTCCCACCTTGCTCGTCGAGCGGGCCGATTTCGACTGAGCCTTCGACTGAGCCTCTAGCCCGGATAATTCACGGACACCCGGCCGAAACACGTGCATCTCGTTGAGAGATGAGCGGGCTGTTGCGCCGAGACCGAGTGACGCCGAGGTACACCTTGTTCCCGCGAGAGATTTTTCGTCGGGACAAGGAAGGCCGACGACGGCGATGCCGGGGGCATCGCGGAGGAGGCCTGACGAACCCTCCGTCGCGTGGCGCGACGGCGAAAGGGACGTCGCGGAAAAGATCCGGCAAGCGAAGCGAGTCGGCTGGAGTCGTTCGTGAATTATGCGGGCTAGTCGGGGGTCGGAGTCGGGGGCGGCGGGGGCGCGCCGCGCGGATACGAGGACGGCGGCGGCGGCGGCGGTGGCGGGGCCTCCTCGGTCGGAGGCTCCGTCGGCTCGGGAAGAACGACGAGATCCGGCGTCGGCGTGGGAGCCGCCGGTACGGGTCGGACCACGTCGCGACGGCCGGGATTGGGATTGGGATTGGGATTGGGCTGAGAGATCACCTTGACCGGCGTCGGGCGGGCCGGGGGCGCGGCGCCGGGGGCCGCGGCAGGCGCGGGCGTGGGGGCGGGCGACAGATCCTCCGAGGAGAGCGTACGATCGAGCGGCAGCTTGCGCGTCATCGACGGATTCGAATAGGCGGCATCGGAAGCCATCGCGGCGACGGCCATGTCGCGCGGATAGTTCTCGAGGGACACGCGGTCGAGAAGTCGCGTGTCCACGATGAGAGGATTGCGCTTCGGATCGCGCATGCCGGGATCGATCTGAAGAGCCCGCGCGTACTGAGCGACGGCGTTCCCGTCCTGCCCGCGCCTCTCGTAGAGCCTGCCGAGGCGGAAGCGGGACGGTGGGAAGCCCCGGTTTCGGTCAATCGATTTCTCGTAGGCGGAGATGGCCTTCCCGATCTCGCCCTCTTCTTCGTAGAGGAGACCCAGGTTGTAGGGCGCCAGGAAATGGTTCTTGTCGAGCTTCATCGCGATCTCGTACTGCTCGCGCGCCTCCTTCGGGAAGCGCCGGGCGGCCAGGAGGTTGCCGAAATCGTTGCGCAGGTCGGCCGAGTTGGGATCCGCTTCGACCCGCTTCTCCTGCGCAAGGATCTTGTCGTCCAGCGAATTGCCGGGGACGAGGTACTTGCGGTAGAAGGGCTCCTGCGGCTTCTTCTCTCCAAGGAGAAAGCCGGGCGCCAGGATCGCGGTTACCAGAACCGCCGCCGCGACGAGTTTGTTCATCTTCATAGCTCCGTTTGCCGGTCTAAGGTCCAAGGTCTAAGGTCTAAAGTCCGATGGTCGGGCCCCGGGACCTTAGACCTTAGACTTTAGACTCTTTAGGTCTTTCGACTCCTTCGGTCTTGCGATCAGCCTGACCTTCCCTTCCCGCTCCGCGACTTCGAATTCGATTTCCGCCCCCCCGAAATGGCTCTTCAACTTCTCTCGCTCGCTCGCCAGCCTCTGGGCGAACCGCTCGAAGGAGAGGCCGCTCATGTCCTCCCCGCGCGGCCTTCCGCGCCCCGACGTAGCGCTCGAACAGCTCTCGCTCCGGATCGGGTTCCGGCCGCCTGTGCTCCTCTTTTACGGAGACGGGCGCTTTCTCGTTTGCCCGCGCCGGGGAGACTGGCGACGAGCCCGAGCCGAGCCGGGTGAGGTGACCATAGACTCCCGGGCGACGGCCGGACTCCTTCTCGGATTGGAGCCGGTCCCAGCGCTCGCAGAGGGCGTTGTAGTGACCCTGGAGCGTCGAAAACCGGTAGCGCTCGGCGGCGGAATCCGCCTCCGTGTTGCTCAGGCGCCGCAATTCCAGCCCGAAGCGCCGGCGGACCTCCACGGGGGGCTTCGGGCTCGAGCCGTAGAGGAAGGCGTCGTACTGCGCGTTCAGGTCCCGCAGGGCGCCCTCGAGCCGCTGAAGTTCCCGCTCCCAGGCCATGGACCTATAGTAAGGGACGTGAGCCGAAAGCCGTTAGCGGTCAGCCGGAAGAAGCGGCAGGAATCCACTTCGCCGAGGCGCCACCCCCCTTCGATGGAGTTGCTGCTTTCCTCGCCGGCCGCGGCGCAACTCGAGCGGGTCTACGGGCGGGAGGCGGTCAAAGAGGAGCTGCGCGGCGCGATCGCGCTGGGAGGAACCGACCCCGAGGAGCTGACCGGCAGCGCCGCGCGCGCGCTCGAGCGGCGCTTCGCGCCCACGCTCCGGCGCGCGATCAACGCGACGGGCGTCCTGCTGCACACCAACCTCGGCCGCTCTCCTCTCTCCGAGACGGCCCGCGAGGCGCTTCTGCGCGTCGCCGACGGGTATTCGACGCTCGAGTACGATCCGGCGACGGGAGGCCGGGGACACCGGCAGGCGCACGTCCGGTCCGCGGCGCGCGACCTCTTCGGCTCCCAGGACGCGATCGCCGTCAACAACAACGCGTCGGCGATCTTTCTCTGCCTGTCCGCGCTCGCTCGCGGCCGCCGCGTGCTGGTCTCCCGCGGGGAGCTCGTGGCGATCGGAGGGAGCTTCAAGATCCCGGAGATCCTGGAATCCTCGGGCGCCATCCTCGCCGAGGTCGGAACGACCAACCGGACCTCGATCGAGGACTACCGGCGCGCTCTCTCTCCCGAGGCCGCGCTTCTGCTGACCGTGCACCCCTCCAACTACGAGATCCGCGGTTACACGAGGCGGCCCGAGCCGGGCGAGATCGCGGCGCTCGCCCGCGAGGCCGGGATCCCGTGGGTGCACGATCAGGGGACCGGCTGCGTCGTGCCCCTGGAGGAATTCGGGGTGGCGGCCGAACCGACGGTGGCCTCGTGCCTGGCGGGCGGCGCGGACCTCGTCACCTTCTCGGCCGACAAGCTCTTCGCGGGGCCGCAGGCCGGCTTCGTCGCGGGACGCGCGGACCTCGTCGCGAGATTGGCGGCCCACCCCGTGGCGCGCGTCGTCCGGCTCGACAAGCTCGCGTTCGCGGCGCTTTCCGCGACGATCGCGGCCTGGAAGACCGGACGGTGGCGGGACTTCCCCGTCTACCGGGCGGCGGGCCAGAGCCTCGAGCGCCTGCGGCAACGGGGCGAAGAGATCCGGGACGCCGCGCGGAGCCGCGCCCCGGCCCTGGAGCTGGACCTCGTCGCTTCGACCGCCTTCTTCGGCGGAGGCACGAGCCCCGAGAAGCCGTTCCCCTCGCTCGCTCTGGCGGTCTCGCTCCCGGCTCTCGCGGCCGAGGACCTCGCGACGCGCCTGCGGGAGTCGGACCCTCCGATCGTCGCACGCATCGAGCAAGGGCGGGTGTGGCTCGACCTGCGTTCGATCGCGCCGGCGGAGGACGCTTCCGTCGAAACGGCCCTGTCGGAACTGGCGACGCGGTAGCGTTCCCGTTCTGCCGCTCCGCCGGCCGGGGCCTCCGGGGTTAGGATGGCTCGATGCGCCCGCGACGCCCCGGCCTCCTGCCGGCCCTCTTCGTCGCGGCCGCGCTCGCGACGTTTCTTCTCCCGCTTCTTTCCCGGGGTCAGGTCTATCGCCGCGTGACCTGGAGGCTGCTCGCGTCCTGCCGGACCTTCCTCGGCTCGGAGATTCGCGCCGGCGAGTTCCCCGGCTGGTATCCGTACGAGCAGCTCGGGATTCCGTTTCACGCGCAGGCGGTTTGCGGCGCCCTGCACCCGCTCTCCTGGCTGTCGGCGGTCCTCAGGGCCGAGCGAGTGCTCGCGCTCCAGGTCCTCCTCGGCATCGCGCTCGCGGCCGCGGGGGCGTGGCTCCTGGCGAAGGCCCTCGGCTCGGCGCCGTCGGGCTGCGCGATCGCTTCGGTCAGCTATGCCCTGTCGGGCTATCTCGTTTCCGCGACGGCCAACGTCGTCTTCCTCTGGAGCGCCGCGCACCTGCCTCTCCAGACTCGCCGCCTTCGTGTCGGCCGCGCGGAGAGGATGGTCCCGCGGCACGCTCGCGGGCGCCGTCCTGGCGACCGTCTCCTCGGCCCTGATGGGAGACCTGCACGGCGCGGCCCTGTTCGCGGCGGTCTCCGCCGTGACGGGCCTGTGGCTGGCGCCCGCCGGGACCGTCCCGCGCTACCTCGTCGGGACCTCCCTTGCGGCCGGCCTCTCCATCGGCCTGACGGCGCCGCAGACCATTCCGGGCCTCGCGTTCCTGCCGGAGACGGCGCGCGGGGGGGCGGGGCTGTCGTACAACGAGGCGGCGTACTTGTCGCTCCATCCGCTGCGGCTGCCGGAGCTCCTCCTCCCCGCCTTCTCGCCGATCGGCGCGCCGGGCCGGGCGGAACACCTTCTCGGGTCCGTGCCCGGCATGTTGCTCTGCATGGACGCGCTTGGCGGAAGCGCGCTCGTGTCGGTCCTCGCGGCGGCGGCGCTCGCCGCGCGCGGCGTGGATCGGCGCGTCCGCCGGGCGCTCTGCGGGCTGGGGATCCTGGGACTGCTGCTCGCGCTCGGACGGCACACGCCGCTCTTCGGGCTCCTGCGCGCGGCCCTGCCGCTCCTCAGGACTTTTCGCTTTCCGGAGAAGTTCGTCCCGATCGTCCTCGCGGCGCTGTCGTCCGCCGCGGCGCTCGGGTGGACCGCGGCGGACCGATCCTGGAGGAGGCGCGGCGCGCTCGCGGCCGCCGGGGCGTTGGTTCTCGCCGGCGCGGCCTGGCTCGCGGCGCCGGCGGCCTCGGCGTATGCGGCCGGTTACCTGCGGGATCTCTCTCGCTCGCTCGCGCTCGGAGGAATTTCTCTGGGCGTGGCCGCCTGGCTTTGCGGGCGGCGGGCCTGGGCGGCGGGTGCGCTCGTCCTGGTCACGGCGGAGGTCGCGGCCGGCTCCCACCGCGCCTGGGACGTGCGGCCGCTGGAGGATTCCGCAAGGCCTCCCGAGACGGTCGCGGCCCTTCGGGACCTCGGCGTGCGGCGCGGAGAAGGCCGCGTGACGAACGCCGGTTTCCCCGGTTACCCGCTCGATGAAGCCGGGCTCCTGACGGCGCGCGAACGCGATTGGATGGACCTCGAACGCCGCGCGGTCCTGTGGTCCGTGGGCGGCTGGTTGGGCGTCGAGTCGGCGCGGCTCTACATGACCCCGAGCCGGGCCTTTCAGGCCGCGGAAGCGCGGCCGCCGAAGGAGTTCCTGCTTTCCCTCGCTCCTCGCTTCAATGTCGGTCGCCGCCTTCGTGCCGGAGGATCTCCTCGGCCGTGTTCCGGAGCTGCCCCGCCCGCTCGCCGAGTTCCGCGGGGGCATTCGGCTCCTGCGGCTGCCGGACCCGTGGCCCCGCGCGTTTCTGGCCGGCGCCGTGGCGCCGAACGCGGCGATCTCGCCGCTCGATCAGGTGGAAAGTCTTCCGAAGGGACAGGCGATCGTGGCGGGCTGGATCGGCTCCGAGCCGCCGGCCGAGGGCTCGGCCGCGATCGCCGACTACGCGCCGCAGCGCGTGCGGGTGCGCGTCGAAGCGCCGAGGGAAGCGTTCCTCGTCCTGAACGATCTCGCGAGCGCCGGCTGGTCGGCGACCGTCTCGGGGTCTCCGGCGCCGATTCGCACCGCCAACACGATGGTGCGCGCCGTGCGCGTCCCCGCGGGAAGAAGCGAGGTCGAGTTCCGTTACGCGGTCCCCGGGCTCCGCGCCGGTCTGCTGTGCTTCGCGGTCTCGCTGGCCCTGATGCTGGCTGCTCTCCGGTCTCGAGCCGCTGTGGCGGTGGCTTCGACCCTCCCGCGAGGCCGTCCAGCGCCTGGAGGCAGTGAGAAGATTGCGGCATGTCGAGGCGACCCGCGTTCGTGGTCCTCGCCTTCTGCGTCATCGCCGCCGCCGCGTGTCGCCGGGACGGCGACGCGCCGGCCTCGCGCACGCCGTCGGGCCTCTCCCGGCCGCTGCCGACGCCGAGGCCGCCGGAGTGGAAGCCGCGGCCCGGCCAACCAACTCCGCGTCCCCCTCTTCCGAGTTAGCCCGCATAGATTCATGAACGACTCCGGCCGTCCCGCGGAATTTTTCCGCCATGCGGCGTCAGCCCTCCTCTGCGATGCGCCGCGGCATCGCCGTCGTCGGGCTCCCTGGCCGACGAGAAAATCTCTCGCGGGAACAAGGTGTACACGAGCCTCGGATTGAACCGTCCCTCGACGACGGCTTTCGGCTCAGCATCGGCACGTGTTTCGGCCGGGTGTCCATGAATTATCCGGGCCGAGCGGGCTCGAGCAACGAGTCATCGGAAACGCTCGCAGCCCCCGGAGAGGGCGGGCTACTGGTCCAGGGAGTGTTCCTTCAGCTTGGCTTCGAGGCGGCGGCGGGAGAGCTTGAGCGCTTCCGCCGCGGCCGTGCGGTCGCCCTTCGCGCGCTCGAGCGCCCGCGCGAGCCAGAGACGTTCGGCGGCGCGCGCGCCCCGGTCGCGGACCTCTTCCAGCGTCTCCTCTCGCCCGGCCGGAGCGGGGGAGGCGGAATCCGGCGTCAGGCGCAGGTGCCTCTCCTCGATCGTCTCCCCTTCCGCCAGGATGATCGCCCGCTCCAGGCAGTTGCGCAGCTCGCGCACGTTGCCCGGCCACGAGTAGCGGCGCATCCTCTCGCGCGCGGCGCCGTCCAGAGCGCAGCGATTTCTTCTTCAACTCCCCCGGGAGGCGCGCCAGGAACCAGTCGATCAGCGGATCGATGTCCTCCGGCCTGTCGCGCAGCGGAGGGATGGAGATGGGGAACACGCGCACCCGGTAGTAGAGGTCCTCGCGGAAGAGGCCCTGCGCCACCAGCCGGTCGAGCGGACGGTTGGACGCGGTGATGACCCGGATGTCCACGCTGATCACGGCCGTGCCGCCGACGCGGTGAAAGGACTTCTCCTGGAGGACTCTCAGCAGCTTCCCCTGCGTCGCCGGCGAGAGCTCCCCGATCTCGTCCAGGAAAACGGAGCCGCCGTCGGCGAGCTCGAACTTGCCGGGACGGCGCGAGGCCGCGCCCGTGAACGACCCCTTCTCGTGGCCGAAGAGCTCGCTCTCCAGCAGCGTGTCGGGGATCGCGGCGCAGTTGATCGCGACGAACGGCCGCCGGGAGCGGCTCGAGAGGCCATGGATCGCCCGCGCGAAGAGCTCCTTGCCGGTGCCGCTCTCTCCCTCGAGGAGCACGGCCGCATCCGTCTCGGCAACCCGGCGCGCTTCCGCCTGGACCGCTTTCAGGGAGGCCGAGCTCCCGATGATCGGCGGGATCAGCCGGGACCGCTCCTCCGCGAAGAGCATCGACTCCCTGCGGCCGGCTCGACGCTCCACCGAGCGCGCGACGAGCAGGCGCAGCAGCTCCGGTTCGACCGGCTTGGTGATGAAGTCCTCGGCGCCGCGCTTCATCGCGTCCACGGCGGTCTCGATCGAGCCGAACGCCGTCATCACGATGACCGGCAGGGTCGAATCGAGAGCGCGCGCGGCGTCCAGGACCGCCAGCCCGTCGGCCCCGGGGAGCCGCCAGTCCGTCAGCACCAGGTCCACGCCCACTCCCGCGCGCAGGCGCTCGATGGCGTCCGAGCCGCTGCCCGAGCCGACGACGCTCCACCCCTCCGCGCGGAGCATCTCCTCGAGCATCGATCGGAGCGATTCCTTGTCTTCGACGACGAGGATCGTGGCCATGGAGAGAGCGTAAGACGTAAAACGTAAAACGTAAAACGAAACTCCGCCCGGAGCCCGCCCTCGGGCCACGTCTCACGTCTGACGTCTTACGTTTTACGTCCTACTGGGGGGTCTTGGGCTGATTCTCGGGGCTCGCCATGCCGGGGATATAGCCGGTGTTCGCGTCGGCGGGGGGCGTCGTGGAGGCGGGGGCCGCGGGGGCGGCGTAGAGGCTCCCCCGCCCGTACGGCGTGACGGGAGGCGGGGTCGGAGCGGAGGGCGCCCTGCCGGCGGCCGGTGTCGGAGCCGCGGCACCCGGAGAACGGGCCGGGCCGGGGGGCACCGGCGCGAGCCACTGGGGAGCGAATCGGACCGAGCCGACGAGTTTCTCGCCAACGGCGATGGTCACGGAGAAGGCGACCGTGCCGCCGGACTCGACGAGCCCATTGGCGAGGACGGCGTCGCCCGAAGCGATCATCTCCCCCTTCTCATCCATCGCCGTGACGGTCATCCGCGCGTTGGCGGCGGGAGCGGCGCCGGAGTTGCGGAGGGAGCCATGCACGATCAGGTTGTTTCCCGACTTCTCCTGGCCGTAATCGATGACCTCCAGTCGGGGGCCGCCCGGATGCGCGGCGGCGTCCTTCTTCTCGCCGGAAGGCGGCTCCTCTTCCGCGACGTGTCCGACGTCCGCGTCGGTCAGCTTGACGCGCGCCTTCGGCCCCTCCCGGCTCGCGCGCGCCGCCTCCGCCGGCGTTTCGGGAGACGCCGCGACGGCAGGCTCCTGCCGGGCGGAGGTCCCCGCGTTCCTCGCCGCGGCGGTCGCCTTCCAGTCGATGTCGGCTGCCTGGACCGAGAGCAGCGTGCCGTCGGACCGGGTCAGCAGCACGAGGCTTCCCTGCCGCTCCGGAGGCTTTCGCAGATCGAGCCGCGCTCCCCCCTTCAGGACGACCACGTCGGCCGCGGCAGAGAGCAGAGCCGCGGCAGCGACGAGACAGCAGAAAAGGGCGGCGCGAAGGACCCGACTCACTGCTCCTTCCAGTTCTGATTGAGGGACTTCAGGGTCGCCGGCGTGTTCTTCTGGTAGATGCCGCCGCCCGAGAAGATCACCGTATCGATCATATCTCCGGTTGGAGACTGGGATTGAGACATCCCCGCCAGACCGCTGCCCAGTTCCTGGCGGTAGTCCGTCATTTCACCGGCCGCGGTCGTCGATTGATTCACGCCGTAGGCGCCCACGCCGCTCGAATAGACGAAGCTGTAACGGTAGGACGTGCCGCTCCCGCATTTCACGTTGGTATCCGTGGGATGGAAGGTGACGACCGACAGATTGCCCAGCGTGGAGAAGACGGTCGAGACCGCCTTCTCGTCGGCCGTGGCGAAATCGAGGAAGTAGCCGCAGTCCTGGGTATCGAGGCTGTCGTTGCACGCTCTCGTGGACCTCGGAGGGCCGCCTGGACTCGAGACGCAAGGGGGAACAGTCGCGATGAGGGGACAATTGGGAGTGATGTTGACGAGATCCTCCTCGAAGAAGGTCCTGCCCTCGGTGCCCGGGTCGAGCACGAAATGGAAGCGGTTGAGGTTCGGGTTCGACCGCAGGAGCTCCGCCCGGTAGCCGGTGCCGAAACCGACACCCAGGACCGGCGTCGCGCCGCCGGAGATGTAGATGATGCCGGCATCCAGGAAGATCGGCTGGATCTTTTCGTCGCCCGTCATGGCGTCGTAGAGCAGGAACGGCTCGAGCCCGGTCAGCGACTCGTTGGAGTTGCCGCAGGAGGAGCAAGCGGCGGTCCTCAGATTCAGACGCCACATCCTTCCGTTCAAATCGCCGATATACGCGACGTCCAGATACCCGTCGTCGTCGACGTCCACGACCGCGGGAGGCGCCGGCATCGGCGCGAACCGCTTGATCCCCCCCGAGCTGGCCTTCCCCTGCGTTTCCTTGTAGAGGACGTTTCCGGTCTCGACATTGACGATGTAGATGGCGCGCCCCTGGTGGGTGTCCCCCCCGGGACGTCCGTCCCGTCGGTGACAAAGGTCGGGTCGAAGCCGCCTCCGAAGATGGCCACGTAACGGTCGTCGAAGTCGCCGCCGCTGCCGATGTGCATGCGGCCGACGACGGGACGAGACCAGGTCTCGCCCATCGCGGGGACGTTGGTGTCGGTCAGCTCCCAGAGGACCGAGGGATAGATCGCCGGACAGCCGGCAGGAACCGCGAGCGGCGGAGGAACGCCGACGGGGCCCATGCAGTCGGGCGAGCTGTCCTTGGCGGTCACCTTGGCGCCGCCGGCATCGACGTTGTCCGGCTGCGTGACGTCCAGCGCGAAGTAGCTGTGGCCTCCCTGGCGCAGCCCGCTCACCAGGACCGACTTCCAGGTCCGGTTCTTCGAATCGGGCGTGCCGGAGTGGTCGGTGTCGATGAACACGTCCGCGACCACGGGCGAGCCGTCCACGAAGTACTGCACCTTCGGGGGATAGTTCAGGAGATTCGGGAATCCGCGGGTCGGGTTCACGCTCGGCCTTCATGATCGATTTCGGAGCGTAGGCGAAGATCTCGCGCCCCGTGCCCAGATCGAAGGTGTCGTTGAAATTAGCGTCGTCCCGATCGAAGACCCCCGCGTCGAAAGCGTGCAGGAACCCGTCGTTGGCGCCCACGAACACGACCTTGCGCCGCTTCGCATGGAAGGAGGCGAAGGCGCCGTAGGAGCAGCCGATCGGACCGGCGGGGCTCGTCGAGCCGCCGCAGACGCCCGCGTCCGTCTTCCTCGGGTTGATGTTGCCCGAGAGGTACTGGAAGTACCTCGGCGGCAGCAGCAGAGCGGCCTCGGAGTGGAAGATATCCCCGAGCTTGTGCGAGTAGTACTTGGGATCGACGTCCCCGTCGGTCTGCGCGCTCGGAGGATTGCCGACCGGGATGTCGTCCTGGTAGCGATAGGAGTAGATCGTGTTCGGAATCACCGTCCCGTACGTCCCGAGATCGTTCAGGATCTCGTCGCGGCTGCCTCCCGCGGTCTTTCCGCCGCGCAGGAACTGGACGGTCCGAGTCGCCCTCGTCACGTCGGTCGTCACCCCCGGCGTGAGATTCATGGCCACCATGAGGTCGTAGAAGCACTGTCCCGCGGTGGTGGTGCCCACGCAGCTATCCGTGTTGGGCATGAAGTCCCGGCGGCCGAGCGGAACGGTCGGTCCCGTTCCCCACCCCCAGACCATCCGGCGTCCCGGCCAGACCGAGATCGGGGAAGCGTTGGCCACGGGCACCGCGGGAGTCGGGGCCGCCCCTCCCGCCAGGTTCGCCACCGGATCGGTGTAACCGAGCACGCGAGCGGCGTTCCAGACCGGGCGGCGCGTCTTCGGGTCGGCGTCCTTGAAGCTCCTCTCGTCGGGGTAGCCCACCGGCAGCGGAGTTACCGTCGAAGAAGGCACCGGCGTCGGCGTCGCCGTCTCGGTCAGATCCGGGGTCGGGGTCAGTGGCGGGGCGAGAGGAATGTCCCCGTTGTCGTCGAGCTTGTAGGCCTTCAACGCCCCGTTCCAGATGGCCCAGGTCGCGCTGGATCCGTCACCCACCGGCGTCGGCGGCGCCTTGTGGCTCGGGATGACGGCGCCGAGGATGGCCACATCCCCGGTGCTCGTGCTCAAGGCCGGCAGCGACGGGGTCGAGAAGTTGCTGGCTCCGATGGTGTCCGTGGCCGCGGCCGCCGACTGGACCGCGTCGATCAGTTCCTGCCGGTTCGTGGCTTCGAGCTTCGTGCCGCCGCTGTTGTCGGCGATGCACTGCAGGCTCGCGTTCGCGGAGTCTTCCCAGGGTCACGACGATGACCGGGACATTGATCGATCTTCAAATCGCCCGCCGGGCCCTTGTCGTCCGTTCCTCCGTGACACGCGTCCGCGCCGGAGGTATCCAGGCCGTCCGTGATCAGGATGATCTTCGTTTCCCGGCAATCGGCAAACGGGTCGTTCTGCGCGAAGACACCGTTCTTGAAGTAGTTGTACGCGTCCCGGAGCGATCCCGCGATCGGCGTCCCCGGCGACATGACGACGACGTTGGTCGAGTCTTCGGCCAGCTAGTACTCCAACATGTGAGTGTTTTCCGGATGGAAGCTCACGATCGAGGAGGCGAACCGGAGCAACCGCTTGATCGCCGGCATGCTGTCGGCATCGCTGCTCTTGTACGGACCCCAGTCTCGGGGGATCGGGATGAGAGGCCACGTCTCCGGCGCCGGATACCCCCCGAGCGGATACGGGTCGTATTTGTTCCCCTCGACGTCGCTCGGGTGCACGCACGGCGTGACGCCGCCGCAGTTGAAGAGAGCGAGGCCTCCGCAATCCTCCACGTAAGCGTCGCAGGTGCCCTTCGGCGGATGGGAAGGCTCGGCGAAGGCGTCGTTGGGAGACTGCTGGCGAACTGGAAACGATCGAAGTTGTAGTACGAGGCGTAGGCGCCGCGGTTGTGGCGGTCCGGCAGCGAGAGGGGCGTGCCGTCGATCTTATTCTTGTCGCTCTCGCCGTCGGCGTCCATGTCGTTGGGGGGGTTCGAGTCCGGATCGCCTGGGTCGCGAGAGGGGTTGCGAGCCCCAGGGCGGGTTCCCGTTCCTGGCGTCGTTGGCTTGCTGCCGGTACGGGAAGATGCAGGGGTCCGGGTTCGTCACGACGTCGCACCCCGGCGGCTGCGGGAAGCCGAAGAGGTCGGCGCGCGTATAGGTGATGTAGATCTTCTTTCCGGGCACGGGAAGGAACGTCAGGTCCGGGTCCGCCTGCGGATCGTCGAATCCCCGATCCAGCAGAGGGAAATTGTTCCTGGTCCCGGGGGTGATGATGTCGGGATTTCCGTCGAAGTCCCGATCCAGGAACGCGCAGAGAGGCTCGGGCTCCGCCTTCCAGACGAGGCAGTCGTTGCCCGGCGTGAGATTGCACCCCGGGCTGTTGTCGCTGTAGGTCGCGCTCAATTTGGCCGGCCAGGGGGGATCGAGGGGACTGCCATCCAGGGGGTCTATCCCGTAGACGCCGCTCGTTCCGTCGTTCTGAGCGCGGTACGCGAATCCATTGTAGGTCTTGGGCGCGACGACGTTGCCGCGGTGATACGGCGTGTTCTCCTGCCAGAAACTCAGAAGGGCGGTGTAATCGAACTGATACAGCGCCAGGCACCGCCCGCAGTTGACCGTGTCCGTCAGAACCGGCGTCGTCGACAGGTTGGCTGGTCCGCCGGGGAGGCCCGGGCACGGCACGCCCGGCGCCGGGTACGACGGCGGCGGAGCGGGCGGCGGAGCGAGCGCCAGGAGGCCGCGCACCATCGGCGAGAACCATCCCGCGATGTGGGGGAGGAGGCTTCCGGCCGGGGACCGACCGCTCGGCAGCGTCGGGGCAATCGTAGGCGTGTTGGTCGCCGTCGGCGTGATGGTCGCCGTCGGCGTGATGGTCGGCGTCAAGGTCGGCGTGTCCGTGGGAACGGGCGTCTCCGTCGAGGTCAACGTGGCGGTGAGCGTCGGCGTGCTCGTCCCGGTCGGCGTCTCGGTGGGAGTCCTCGTGCTCGTCGGCGTCCGGGTCGGCGTCAGAGTCGGCGTGTCCGTCCTGGTACTCGTGACGGTCGGCGTGTTCGACGGCGTCGACGGCGGTTCGTCGGCGTGATGGTCGGCGTGATCGTCGGCGTCCGGCTCGGCGTCAGAGTCGGCGTGTCCGTCCTGGTATTCGTGACGGTCGGCGTGTTCGACGGCGTCCGGGTCGGCGTGATGGTCGGCGTGATCGTCGGCGTCCGGCGTCGGCGTCTGAGTCGGCGTGTCCGTCCTGGTATTCGTGACGGTCGGCGTGTTCGACGGCGTCCGGGTCGGCGTGATGGTCGGCGTGAGCGTTACGGTCGGCGTGATCGTCGGCGTCCGGCTCGGCGTCTGCGTCGGCGTTTCCGTCCTGGTATTCGTGACGGTCGGCGTGTTCGACGGCGTCCGGGTCGGCGTCTGAGTCGGCGTGATCGTCACCGTCGGCGTGTCCGTCCTGGTCGGCGTTTCCGTCCTGGTATTCGTGACGGTCGGCGTGTTCGACGGCGTCCGGGTCGGCGTCTGAGTCGGCGTGATCGTCGCCGTCGGCGTGTCCGTCCTGGTCGGCGTTTCCGTCCTGGTCAGCGTGACGGTCGGCGTGTTCGACGGCGTCCGGGTCGGCGTCTGAGTCGGCGTCTGCGTCCGTCGTCGGCGTCTCCGTCCGCGTGTTCGTCGCCGTCCGCGTCGGCGTCTCCGTCCTCGTGTTCGTCGTCGTCGGCGTGACGGTGGGAGTCCGAGTGCTCGTTCTCGTGTTCGTCACCGTGGCCGTCGGCGTGACGGTCCTCGTCGCCGTGATCGTCGGGGTCGTCGTTCTCGTCGGAGTTTCCGTCCTCGTCGGCGTCTCCGTCCTCGTGTTCGTCGCCGTCCTCGTGTTCGTCGCCGTCCTCGTCTGCGTCTCGGTGGGCGTCTCGGTCCGGGTCGGAGTGGTCGTCGGCGTCCTGGTGAACGTGCGCGTGTTGGTCGGCGTGCGCGTGTCCGTCGCCGTCTGCGTCACGGTAAACGTCGGGGTCGACGTCAGCGTGCCCGTCGGGGTGTCAGGAGGCGTCGGGGTATCCGTCGGGATCTCCGTCGGCGTGGCCGTCGGCGTCGCGGGCCGTTCCTTGAACTCCTCCACGCTGACGATCAGGTTGGGGTCCCCGTAGTTGCCGCGGACGACCTGGAGCCTCAGCTCGCGCCCCGGCTTGCTGGGGTTGCGATAGACGACCAGTCCCGACGTGTCGCCGTTGCGCGGGTTGGGTCCGAAGGCCCCGCGCCAGAAGCCGGGCAGGGGCTCCTGGGACGGGTCCGGCACGCCGGTGTTGGGCGGATTTCTGGTCGCGGGGGAAGTGTATGGATAAAGAGAGTCGGCAAGCTCTCCCGTGTTCTCCCGGTTGTACTCGTGCACGACCTTGTGGCCGAACTGGAGAAACCGACCCTGCTGGATACCCGAGTAGCAGTCAAACCGGCGAATGAAGGGGGAGATCTTGCAGGGAAACGTGTCCGAGATAGTGGTTCCGGAGCAAGCGCCACCCAGCGTGGTGGCCCCGCATTGGGCGACGTAGAGCCACTCGAGACCGCCGTTCTGGAGCTTATCGCCCGCCCCATGCGCGCCGAGAACGGCCTGGCCGTTGAAGGTTGGATTGCCGTCGAGGTCCGGGGAGCCGGTTCCCAGCATGGCCGCGCCGAAAGTGGGATTCGGATTGCGGTAGGAGGCGAACCCCCAGTTGACGTTGGTGGATTTCGTTATGACTTCTCTCAGGACGCTCTTGGCGACGCCGAACTTCGATCCGTTGGACTCGCCCAGGGCGTTTTCCGGATAGACGAAGTCGTCCATGTAGGCGGGCAGATCGAATTGAGCGCCGAAGTCCTGCAGCATCGACGAGGAGGAGTCCAGGATGATGAGAATGTCCATGGCGCCGCCCAGGCGCAGCAACTGCCGGTCGTCCGGCATGGCGGGCGAAGCGTTCAGGACCAGCAGGAGGACCGCGACCGCGACGCGGTGGCGGGAGACCCACGCCATCATCCCCAGGCGCTCCGGAGCGATCTTCCTGTTTCTCAAAACGGCAACCTTCTCGGCAGAGGCCCGACCTCGACGTCGGCCACCAGCGCCTTGGAATACTGCGCGAAAGCCTGGTCGCTCGACGCGCTGCGCACTTCGTAGGCGTACAGGAACTGCGCCTTCTCATCCCCCTCGTTGATCCGGCCGCCCGGGGCAGGGCGCCGCCCGAGGAGGCTCGGCGTCTGGATTCTCACGGCGATGTCGGGGTTGGTGAGGTCGGCGGTGAACAGGCTCTGGAAGGCGCTCCGGTGGCTCGGGAGCTGGAAGAAGACCGTTCCGAAGTCGAGCCTGGGGGCCGGCGGGGCGCCGCCGAACTCGGGCCGGCTCAAGAAACCCTGAGGGTCGGACATCTCGACGCTCCCCCAGCGGATCCCCGAATCGGAGGCGTAGAAGGCCCGGTTGATGGACCACTCGTTGGCCGCGATGCGCGACTCGGTGCTCGTCACCAGCATCAGCGCGATCCCGATGACCGTCAGGATCGCCAGCACCAGGATCGCGATCACCAGCGCGGCGCCCCGCTCGCCAGCCTTCCCCGGAGCCGCCGCGGCCGGATGCATCTTCATGGCGTGGGGGTCGGCACCGGAGCCAACGCCTGATAAGAGTAGTTGCGCAGGTTGATCTTGAGCGTCTGGACACGGCGCCGGAAGGTCGGGTTCGGGAGCTCCGGGTACTGCGCGGTGATCAGGCGAGCCGGCGAACCCGTGGCCGGCGAGTTCATCGTGCGAATCCCGAGCCCGGATGGGGCCTTGTAAGTCAGGTCCGGGTCGTGGGACTTCGCCACGAGCGCGATCATGACGGCGTGAAGCCGCGGGCAGTGACTCGGATCGTAGAAGTCGACTGTCTGCAAAGGAACGTCGCTGTGAGTGATCGGATTGTCCTCGCCGGGCACGTTGGGGACCCACTCGTCTCCCCCGGGCGTCGAGGAGACGTTGAAGTCCGCATCGGTGGTGGGGCTCGGCGCCGCCGTGCGGTTGATCTGGCCGTTGCTGTCGATGTCCACGCCGTAGGCGATCTGCATGTCCTCGACGTCGTCGGCCAGAGTCACGATGTCGAACGCGCCGCCGCGCCGGGTGCCCTGGGCGAGCGATGGATGCCAGTGGTTCTCGTCGCTTCCATTGTCGATGAAGAAGATCAGGTCGTCCAGGATCCCCGCATGGCGCACGGCCTTCAGGCCCACGGCCGGGGCGCCGTTCTCCGCGGGGGACTCGGTTCCGCCGGCGGCGGAATTGAGCTGGAGCGCGTTCGAGTCCGTGAAGTCCACCGTGCCGAAAGTGCCCGGGGTCCCGGCCAGGAGCCGGGTCGGAGCCGTGATGACCCCTACGTTGTAGGAAGGCTGCGGGTAAAGCGGGTAGGGCGGGGTCCCGCCGGTCGAACAGCCGCCGTGCAGATCGTCGTTGAAAGTCACGAGGACGAACATCGGGTTGTCTCCCGACGCTCCGGCCGTGTAGTCGTCGATCTGAGAGAACTGCGGCCTGTTGGTGGCATCTTCGTTGACGTGCCCCATGCCGGTCCTCGGCCTCACCTCCACGTCCCGGGTGGCGACGCAGGGGGCGCATCCGCCGGTCGGATCCGACTCCGGGTTGCACGGCGCGCAGCCGGTCGCGAGGTCAAATCCGATCAGCGGCGAGTTGATCACGCCGCGGATCTCGATCATGTCCGTGCCGGGCCGGACGTCGTGAGTCTCCCCGGTCACGGAGGTCACCTGGGTCCCCGCCTGGACGTTGTCGTAGGAGTCCGGGTCGCTGTTGTTGACCGCGATCCCCCCCAGCTGAGGGTCCCGATGATTCAGGACCGCCTGGGTCACGTAGATTCCGCCGGTGCCCGCCATCCGGATGGCCTTCGTCATCGAGTAGATGCCGTAGCGCACCGCGCCCTGGGCGTCGGCGACGTCCGACTCGCTCTTGTTGATCCGGGCGCTCGCGTCGAAGACGGAGAGAATGCCGAGCATGGCCAGGGCGAGGAGAAACACGACGATGATCATCTCCACCAGCGAGAACCCGCGGGCGGAGGCCGCGAAAGACGAGAGCGCGCGGAGTTTCATCGGCAAACGTCCGTGTCCGCCGCCGCATCGTCGAGGGAGTTGGCTCTCTCCGGGTAAGGATTGGAGAGAATCCCGCTGACGCGGGACTGGCGAATGCCGATCGCCGGACCGAGCTGTCCCGCCGAAGCCCTCACCGTCACGTCGATCCGTTTGTAGGAGAGGAGATTGTTCGCCGTTATGACGGGGACCGGGACGAAGGACTCGTTGGCCGCGATGCCCGTCGGGATCCGGAATTGACGCACCTGATAACAAATCCTGAAGGGACTCCGGATACCGCCGGACGTGGGCGGGATCCCCGTGGCCGGGTCCGGCAGCACCGTCGGCAAGTCGTTGACGTGCAGGCCCGGCGTCAGCTGGTTGTCGTCGAACGGCAGGTTCATCAACTGCTCGAGCCGGTCGCGCGCGAGGACGTTGATGCTCGTGTACTCGTTGCCCGAGTAGTTGGACTTGACGCTCGCCATGAAGAGCGGCGTGATCCCCAGCAGAACAAACGCGAGCAGCGCGAGGGCCAGGAGCATCTCGACGACGGTCAGGCCCGCCTCGCGCCGTCCTCGGCGCCCGGCCGCGCGCCGGCCGCTCATTGCCACACCGTGGGCGTGATGACGCGGACCCGGCCCGCCGTACTCGTGTCGATCGTGATCTGGTTGACGGTGGTGCTGCCCGGAGGGCCTTCGATCACGATTGATCGCTTCGGGGGTCGGCGCAGGAGGAGCGATCCGCCGGCCCCCTCCATCGAACGTGATCGTGCCGCCGGAAGTCTCCACGAATCTCAGGGTCCTGCCGGAAATGAGGAGATCGGAGAGGGAATTCGCCGACGGAGTCGGGACGACAGCCGGCGTCGGTTCGACCGTGCTGATCTTGTTCATGTCGTCGAGAGTTGCGGCGGCCGTGATCACCACGCTCGTGTTCACGTTCCTCTTGACGGCCCTCATCCTGGCCGCGACGAGGGTCGTGCTGATCTCCATCGCGGCGCTCCGAAGCTGCGCGCGACGGCCAATCCTCTTGAACCAGGGGATCGAGACGAGGCCGAGAAGCACGAGGATCACCATCACGACCAGGAGCTCGAACAGACTGAACCCCCTGGATACAGAAAATGCACCCGCACGCGACATACCTTGGAACCAGTAGC
Source organism: uncultured Acidobacteriota bacterium (assembly GCA_963782815.1). Classification (GTDB taxonomy): domain Bacteria; phylum Acidobacteriota; class Thermoanaerobaculia; order UBA5066; family Gp7-AA6; genus JAWOLE01. The sequence goes on from CAWALG010000022.1 coordinate 77,005, forward strand.
GATTCCTGTGCCGTGAGCCTCTAATAGGGATAACCCTTTTTATTGAAGCGAGATGCGAATTCTAACATATTCTCCCCGGCAGCCACCAGAAGGGGATTCCGTTACTTTCGGTAACGCCCCGGCCGGCCTTCTTCGATCCACGGCCGAACGCCAAAGTGCTCAGGCTCCTGAGGTTCGCCTTTCCCCGGGCAGCCGGAGCGTAAAGAAGGACCCTCCCGCGGGTCTGTCGGTGATCTCGACGGTTCCGCCGTGCAGCTCGGCGATCCGCGCCACGATCGCGAGCCCGAACCCGACCCCGTCGGGCTTGGTCGAGTAGAACGGGAGAAAGATCTTCTCCCTCTGGGAGGAGTCCACGCCGGATCCCCGGTCGCCGATCGAAAGCAGGACCTCGCCCGCCGCCGCCCTGCCTTCGAGCACGATCGCGCCCGCCTCGCGCCGTTCGAGCGGCGTGGCCTCCGCGGCATTGCGCAGGAGGTTGACGAGCGCGCGACGCAGAAGGACGGAGGAGCCGGAGACCTCCGGGAACTCCCCGCGGCGCTCGACGGAGAGGCCGGCGCAGGCCCTCTCGGTCTCTTCCGCCGCCGCCTGCGCGACCGCCTCCAGCGAGACCCTCTCGGGCACGAAGCCCTGGGGCCGCGCGAACAGCAGGAAATCGCTCGTGACGCGGCTCATCTCCTGGGCCTCGCGGCGGATCGCCTTCAGATGCTCGGCGGCCCGCTCCGGATGGCGCAGCGCGAGCTCGGCGAACCCGTCGATGGCGGCGGCGGCGTTGCGGAACTCGTGGGCGGCGCCGGCGGAGACGTTGCCGAGGTCGGCAAGATGGCGCGCGAGAGCCACGCGCGCTTCCAGCTGCCGCACCTCCGAGACGTCGGTGAAGAGAGCGAGGACGCCGAGAAAGCGGCCGTCGCCTCCCGTGGCGGGAGTCGCCATGACGCCGATCACGCGCTCTCCATCTCCGTGGCGCCAGCGGATCTCGCGCCGGTTGACGGCGCCGCGTTCTCGCAGGACCGTGACCACGAGGTCGCGCAACTCGGGGATGCCGGAGAGGACCGAGGCGCAGGGCAGGCCCTTGACGGGTTCCGGCAGACCCAGGATCTGGCTTCCGGATTCGTTCAACTCGACGACGAGCCCCTCGCGGTCCACGGAGAGAAGGCCCGTCGGCAGGTTGCGCGCCAGGGTCCGGGCGGCAATCTCCAGGTCGTCGGCGCGTTCCTTCTCGGCGCGCGCGAACCGCTCGAGCTCCCGCTCCTTGTCCGACAGCGCCGCGATCGTGGACTCGAACCGGGCCATCAGGAAATCCCGCTCGTCGGCGGGCGGCTTGCCCGCCGGAGTCTCCGCCGGAGCGGCCCCCGCCGCCGCGAGCAGGCGCTCGTAGGGCTTGAGCAACGACCGCAGGTAGAGCCCCGCGAGCACCGCCAGCGCCCCGCCGACGACGGGAACGAGGACGGTCAGCCCGCGCGCGAAGGATCGCAACGAGCCTCCCCGCCCCGGATCGAGCGCCGCGACGACGAAGCCGCCGGTAACGGCCTGGCTCGCGACCAACAGCGGAAGGACGCGTCTTCCAATCCAATCGCGGACGTCCCGGCTCCGGCAGGGGCGCGGGGAAGGAGACGGGCGCCTCGAGGTCCCGGCTCGCCGAGCGGACGCGCCGCCCGCCCGCGTCGTAGAAAGCCACGAAGAGCACGTCGGGCTCCGAGACCGAGCGCTCGAGGGCGTCCTTGGAGCCGTCGGCGGCCGAGAGCCGCCGCAGGATCTCCGCGGCGCGTTTCTCGATCTGCTCGCCGCCCCAGTCCACGCCCTGGCGGAAAAAGAGGAGCGTCGCGAAGTTGAGAAAGAGGATGAGCAGCAGCGCGATCCAGAGGAAGAGCCTCGACTCGCGGCGGAAGGACCGGGGGACTTCGCTCATGGCCAGAGAGCGCGATAACGGGCGAGAAGGCCGTCGCCGAAGAAGAGGGCGGCGACCCCTCCCACCGCGAGGAACACGCCGAACGGCAGGCGCATCTTGCGGTCCCCGCGGCCGAGCGCGATGGCCGCGATCCCCACGACGCTTCCCGACAGGGAGGCGAGCAGCACCGACACGAGGACCCCGGCCGGCCCCAGGAACGCCCCGATCATCGCGAGCATCTTGACGTCGCCCAACCCCATCCCTTCCTGCCCGGCGATCTTCTCGTAGAGGAACGCGACGAGAAAGAGGCCGCCCCCGCCGACCGCGGCGCCCAGGAGCGCCGAGCCCGGAGTCCTCGTCTTCGAAAAGAGGGAGAGAAGGATGCCGGCGGCGATCCCGGTCAGCGTGATCTTGTCCGGAAGGATCTGGAACTCGAGGTCTATCGAGGCGAGCGCGAGGCAGGCCGAAGCGAAGAAGACTCCTCCGAGAAGATCCGGCCATTGCCGCGCTCTCAGGAACACGAGCGCCCAGAGGACTCCATTGGTCAGCTCCAGCAGCGGGTACCGGGCCGAGATCGGCGCCCTGCAAGTCCGGCAGCGCCCTCCGAGAAGAAGCCAGGAGACCACCGGGATGTTGTCCCTCGGGAGGATTCCCGCGCCGCAGGCGGGACAGTGCGAACCGGGGAAGACGACCGACTCCCCGCGGGGAAGCCGATGAGCGAGGACGTTCAGGAAGCTCCCGACGACCAGGCCGAAGAGACCCGCGGCAACGCAGCCAAACACGCCGAAGGTCTCGAAGGGAGTGGTCACGAAGTCACGCGATCCCGTCAACCGCGGCCGAGCATCACGAACAGAGCTCCGAGGGCGAGCACCGACAGGGCCGCGCCGGCGTAGAAGGAAATGGGCCGGTACCGAAACACGACGCGGTGCGATCCGGCCGGGAGGGCGACCGCGCGGAGGCAGCCGTCGGCCGTCAGGATCGGGGCCGGACGCCCGTCCACCGCGGCCTTCCATCCTGGGTAGTCGAGGTCCGCCAGGACGAGGATGCCGGCCGTTCCCGAGTTGATGTCCGCGACGACCCGCTCGGGGAGGTCTTCCGCGATCCGGGCGAGAACAAAGGAACGTTTCTCCCCGGCGGCGGGCCGAGGATCCGGCTCGCGGTCGAGAAAGACCTCGCGCGACCAATCGAGCTCGCCGCGCGCCGCCCTGGCCCAGGCGCGCGCCGGGTCCGCTTCGACGCGGTAGCCCGGGACGAAGGAGAGTCTCGAGCGATAAGGATTCAGGGGCGCGCGCGAGAATTCGCCGACCGTGCGCAGGCCCAGGTTCGCCGGGAGAAACGGAGACCAGAGCACGCGTCCGGCCGCGGCTCCCGCCGCGCTGACGGGGTTCCCCGCGTCGATGGAGGCGGCGATCCGCTCCTGCGCCTCGGTGGGAAGCGCCGAGGGAGTGCGGATCGTCGGCACGCCCGAGAGCAGATTCGTATATCCCAGGAGGGCCTCTCGCTGGCGGCGCAGCGTGGAGGCGTCGAAACGGGCATCCCGCAGGACCCAGGCGACCAGATCCTGCGGCGGGGGGGTCAGCACGCGCCCGGCCACGTGGGCGAGAAATGGAATCGTCTCGGGAACGCGCCGCACCTCCGACTCGGGGGCATAACGAAATACCGCTCTTCCGACGATGAGAAGCGAAGCGGTCAGCGCGAGCGCCGCGACCGTCTCGAGAACGGCGCCGCGGACGCCCGATGTCTGCCCGCCGGAGGGAGCCTGTGCCGCGCGGGTTGCCGCCAGCCAGACCAGGGCGGACAGCCCGATCGCTTCCGCCAGACGCGCGGCCGCGCGGCTGTCGGGAGAAGAGAAGAAGCGCCAGGCCGCCGAACCCGATCCCGACCGCGACCAGGGCGCGCCGTCTGCCGGGAGCAAACCGCAGCGTGTCCGCTCCGATGCCCGCCAGCATCGGGAGAGCGAAGCAGGTCCAGGCCAGCGCCTTGGCCGGATACCGAATACGGTCGAGCGAGAGGCAGGGACCGGAGCCAGGGACCCGGAGGCGCCGACATGCCTAAGAGGATGCCGGCCGCCGCGATCGCACCAAGCAGGAGAGCGAGACGGCGCCGTTCTTTTTCCGCGAAGGCGGCGGCGGCCGCGCAGAGCATCAGCGGACCCGCGTAGAGAGACGAGAGGTACTCCGTTGCGCTCGCTCCCGGAGAGAGACCGAGCCCGGAGGAGAGAGCGGAGCCAGCCGAGCGAACCCCGGTCTCGTTCCGAGGTCGGAAGCGGGACCCTCCGCTGCGAACGCAGAACGAGCTCCCCCATCGGGACGAGGGCGACTCCCGCGAGAGCCAGCCCGAGCCCCGCGGCTCCGGCCAGACGGAGGAGCCGCGTCCGGCGCGGCGGATCGAGCCATCCCGAGATCTGCGGCCGCGGGGACCAGGCGAAGAGCGCGGCGACGCAGAGACTCGCCGCCGAGATCTCCGGGCTGCCCGTAAGCCCCTGTAGGCCGATCGCCACCGCCAGCGCGACCCGCGATGCGCTCGACCGGAGCCCCGATCGCGCATACACCGCGACCCACGGCAGATATGCCCAGGCGCCGAAGTGGTTCCAGTACGCCGAGAGCGAGGTCGCGAATCCGCAAGCGCCATACGCCACGGCCCCCAGGAGAGATCCCGCGTCCGAGACGGCCTCGTCCTTGACGAACCGCCAGGCGCCGCAGATGCCGATGGCGAAGTGGAGAAGCAGGAAGAGTCCCGAGGCGAGCGCCGCCGAAGGAAGCAGGAAAAGGAGAGTGGGTGGGTAAAACACCCCGGATTGTCCGTTGGCGAGCCAGGGCTCTCCGAGTCCCGAGAGGGGATTCCAGAGGGGAAGATCGCCGGAACCGATCCGGCCGGCCGTGTAGAGTTTCAGAGGGAAGAAGAAGTCGCCCTGGTCGCGGAAGGAGGGGGCCTGTCTCTGGAAGAGGGCGGGAGACAGCCACAGAAGCGCCGGAACGAGCGCCGCCGCGCCCAGGACCCCGCGAAGGACCGTGCGGCGCGCGACCACCCGGCTATTGTAGTGCGCCCAAAAAAAAGGTCCCGATTGCTCGGGACCTTTCTGAGTCGAGACGGATCGGGAACTTAGTCCTGGGAGCCTTCCGGCCACTGAATGAACGTGCCGTTGGCGTAGAGGATGTCATCGTTGAAGTTGTGCGTGGTGCCGCAGGTGACCGAGCCGGGCCCGGCGGCCCCGTCCCGACCGAAACATTCGAGTCTGTACTGATCTTGGGTTGCCGACGGAGTCGCGTAGGCGTAGAAGTGGCCCCACCCGTCCTGGAGCGGAGCTTTCGCGATGTAACTCGGCTGCAGATTCGTGAAGGAATCCTTCGTCAACGCCACCGCCGTGTCGCCGGTGTAGAGCCCCGCGTCGCAGGTCGCCGTGGGATAGGTGTTGTAATCGACCGCATACGACTCGATCGCCGTGGCGAGCGACCTCATGTCCGCCATGCTCTTCTTCTGCCTGCCGCGCTGGACCGCCGCCAGCAGGTTCGGGATCGCAATCGCGGCCAGAATGCCGATAATCGCGATGACGATCAGTAACTCGATCAGCGTAAATCCGGAGTCCCTCTTCTTCATGTTCTTGCTCCTCCTAGTTTTTTCAGGGCCGTTGTTATCTCTGCCCCCCATAACGCAAGGACGAAGCCAGAGTCCTGTGCAAATAAGGCAAATATTTTCAGTCACTTAGCATATCGGCAGCGAAACGTTTAATGACAAAATATGTCACTTCTGCCGCGACCGTCATGACGTTTTGTTGTGTCCGAAGAACGCGAATTCGAGGAGAAGGTCTCGATAGGTTTCCACGCCATTGACATAGTCTCGCAGATATATCCGCTCGTCGTTGCTGTGCCTTCGCGCCGAGTCGGTGATGTTGGCGGGTACGGGCGAGTATCCGTAGGCAGCGATCCCCCTCTGGCGGAAGTAGATCGACGTCGTCGAGCCCCCGAAGGTCGGGACCGGTCCGAACGGAATGCCGGGAGAGTGCGCCTCGGTGACCCTCCGGATCAGGCCGGGAATGGGAGCGAGCTCCCCGAGGCGGTTCGATAGGGACTGGCGGTCGTGGCGCCGGTCGAGTATCGCTCGACGACGCGAATACCGGCGCGTTGCGCTGCCGACTCGATCGGGCCAAGAAACGGGTCGGGCGAGACGCCCGGAGGGGTGGAGATGACTCCGTAGGCGCGAAAGTTGTCCCGGGCTTCGGGGGGATAGGGAAAAGGCCCGGTCCACCTGATCCGCGCCTCCAGAAAACAGCCATAGCGGTCCGGCAGGATCGCCAGTTCCTTCGGGTCCCGCCGCACCCGGTCCAGATGGCGCAAGGGATCGGTCAGCGGATGCCCCAGGTGATTGGCAAGCATGTCGAAACCGACGACGACGTCGGGAAGAGGCTCGACGGTGGTCGAGGGGAGCTTCCCCCGGGCGCGGACGAAATCCTGGATCGTACCGGCCGCCGACGCCTCCAGCTCGAGGAGCCCGAAACCGGCCTGGACCGTTTCGATCCCCCAGAACCGGACGTCCCGGAGAATCATCTCGTTGGTGCCGCCTTCGTTCAGGACCGCGGACACTCCGTCGAACCACTCGGGCCGGTGCTCGAGGAGCCATCGCGACCCCCAGCGCTGACCGCTCTCCTCGTCCGCCTCCGCCAGAAAGAGGATGTCGGAGGAGGGCACGATCCCCTGCTCTTTCAGGTACGTCAGGGCGAGAGCCTGCGCGAGCCCGATGGATTTCATGTCGTAGGCGCCGCGGCCGTAGAGAAAGCCGCCCTTGATTTTTCCGTCGAAGGGGGCCGCCTCCTTCCAGTAGCTCGGGAAGACGCGAACGACGTCGATGTGGTTCAGGAGCAGGAGCGCGCCCTGCCGGCTCCTGCCCGGAAGACGGGCCAGCAGGTTGCAGCGCGCCTGGCGCCGGACAGACGATTTCGCTCTGGATGCCCGCGCAATCGAAGAGGTTCTGGAGGAATTTCGCCCCGTCTCCTTCCCCCTTTTCGTTGGTCGAGTCGATCCGCACATAGTCGCGAAGAAGGCGGACGGGCTCCGAACGGAGCCACTCCGCCGGCGGGCGAGTTGCGTCGGCTTCGAGGCTCGATCTCGGGGTCTGACGGCTTTGCCCGCGGCATCCGCCACCGAGGAGGAGAATTGCGAGAACGACGACCAGACCGGCGAGCCGACGATTCATAGAGCTCCCTTCATCCCGGCGCGCCAGAGAAACGTGCCGGCAAGCACGAAGAGGGCCGGGCCCCAGCGCGAGACCGAAGCCCCGGGCAACCGCTCCCTCCATTCGATCCGATGGCGGCCGGCCGGCACCGCAACCGCGCTGAAGGCGAGTTGCGCGGGAACCGGCTCGACCGGCCGGCCGTCCAGATCCACCGTGCGATGGGTCCAGAAGGAGCGGAGAACGAAGAGCCAGCCGGGATCCGGAGAATCGGTCTCGACCCGAAGCACTTCCGGGGTGTCCTCGTGGATCCTGACGCTGCCGGCCCGCGCGACACCGGAGCCGGCCAACCCCGTCTCCAGCACCGCCTCTCCCGCCCCGAGCCGGCCGATGTCCTTCAGCGCGGCCAGGCCGTCCGGCTCCTGTTTCCAGCCGGAGAGGAGCCGGACCGCGGGAAACGCGTCCGGGTTCTCATCCCAGTCCTGGAGTGAGTCTCCGCCGAAGCGGCGATATCCGCTCACCGGCTGCTGGTCCCGAAAGCGAATTCCGAAGCGAAGCGCCAGGTTGCCCAAGAGGTACCCCGACTTGCCGGAGTCCGACAGGTTTCGAGCGACGCGCCGAAGGCTCTCGACTCGCGAGAGATCCCCGGCGTCGAAGTCGTAGTTGAGGACTGTTCCGCGGTCCCAGAGCGCGTGCGTGTGTTGCGTCCAGCTTCGCCGCGCGTAATCCGTATAGGTCGGGTCCGTTTTCTGACAGAGAAGTTGCAACGGGCTCGGGCCTCGGTAGAGCGACTCGCCGAGTGTCCGGTAGCGGCCTCCCGGGTCGGCGCGCGAGATCTCCCGCGCGAAGGAGGTCGGGGAAAAGACCGCCGTTTCCGGAAGCGTCTGCGCGATCCGGCGACCCGCGGCGATCGGGACGAACGTCAGCGTCGCGAGCGTCACGACGCCCGCGACGCGGGTTCCCAGGCGCAACGCGTTCAAGGCCGCGAGAGTCAGGGCCCAGAAGAGACCCGCCTGCGCCAGAGCCGGCGCGAGACTCGCCGCCGCAACGGGAACCTCCGATCGGGACGCCCCGATCAGGCCGGCGGCCCCTGCGCCGGCGGAGTCAGGCCAGAGGAAGGCCGCCGCCGCGCCGGACGCCAGCGCGGCCATGAAGAAGAGCGGCCCGCGCAGGGAAAACCGGTCGCGCCGGTACACGTCGAACGCCCATCCGGCGAGTATGGAGAGGGCGAGCACACAGACGACCGCGACCTTTTCGGGGTAACGCAAGGCGATCGGAGAGCGGACCGCCCGCCAAGCGCCGGGAAGGAGACTCGGAAGCACGCACGCCGCCAGGCCCGCGAGGAAGAGGACCCTCGCAAACCGGCAGCCGCGCTGCGACAGGCGGCGTCTCCACGCGAGAGCCAGGACCGGCAGCGCGCCGCAATAGAGCGTCGAGAAGAGACCGATGGCCTTGTCTCGAAAGAGAGTCTTGCCCCAGACGACGGCTTCGTCCAGACGCCAGGTGTCCCCGAAGGGAAATGGGACCACGAACTCCAGGAGGCGCCATGGAGAAGTCGCGAAGGCGAACGATTCGCCCAGAGTCATCCCGGACACGGCCCGTGAGGTCTCCGGAATCCAGAGCGCCGTCGCCACGATCTGAGGAGCCGCCAGGAGGAGACCCAACCCCGCAGCCGCCCCGAAGTCCAGACCCAGCCGCTTCCGCCGGTCGGGCGGTTCCTCGAGCGCGATCCAGAGGATGCCGGCGGCGAGTCCCATCGCCACCGTGAAGACGTCTGCCGCGAGCATGTCGAGACCCAGCAGCAGCGCGAGGAGGAGGAGGCGCGCGGCGCGCGAAGCGTCGCGCCGGATCGCCCAGAGAATCCAGGGAAGGAGTGTCATGCCCGGATGCATGTGAGGAAAGAAGACCTCCGAAACCGCGATGCCGGAGAACGCGTAGGTCACCGCGCCGATCCACTGCGCTCCGCCGGACGCTCCCGATGCGGACAGCAGCAGCGCCATCCCGAGTCCCGACAGGATCCAGTGAAGCACCGGAAAGACTTTGGCAGCCGACTCGAACGGAACCGCGGCGAGAAGGAGGCGGACGGGATACAGCGCCCCGGCGTTCGGGTTGGGCGCAAGCGGCCGGCCCCCCGACACGCTGGCGGCCCAGACCGGCAACCGCCCTCTCGCATAGGCGTCGTGCACGGCCTTTTCCATCGGGAGCTTGTAAGCGGGCAGGTCTCTCCCGCCGAAGGTCCTCGGGAAAAAGAGCGGATCCGCGTAGATCGCCAGAACGAGGAGCGCGAAGAGAGGCGCGACGAGACGCTTCACCCTTCCCTCAGCGTTTCCTCTCCATCGCTCCTCCGGCGCCCGCGCCTCGCTAACCAGAGAAACGCCACTACCCAGACCAGCGGGCCGAACCGGGAAATCCGCCAGCCGGGAATCTCCTCCGCCCATTCGATCCTGTGCCGGCCGGCCGGCACGGCAATAGCCGAGAAGGCAAGCTGCGCCGGCAGGTCCTCCACCGGGTGGCCATCCAGGAGGATGGTCCGGTAGTTCCAGTAGCCCCGCAGCACGAACAGCCAGGTCGGGTCGGGCGCCTCGGCTTCGATCCGCAGCCTCTCCGGACTCTTTTCGAGAATCCGGAGGCGTCCGGGACGAGCGGTCCGGAGTCCCGTCGCGCCCGACTCGATGACGATCTGGCCGTCCGTCAGGGAAGGCAGGGTCTTCAGGGCCGGGACTGCTCCCGCCTCCTCCCGCCAGCTCGTCAGGAGCCGGATGTCCGGATGCGCGTGCTCGTGCTCGTCCCATCTCGTGTCCGCGTCCGACCGAACGGGATGATAGCCGGGCAACGGCTCCTGATCCCGGAAACGAACCTCCCAGCGCAGCGCGAGGGCTCCGAAAAATGGCTGGGAGTCGCGGAACCCGGCCGCTGCGCCGGAAAGGCGGCGCAGGCTCTGCAGCCGCGAGAGGTCTCCCGAATCGAAGTCTCCGTTGAAGACCATTCCCCTCTTCCAGAGCGCCGACGTGTACTGGCTCCATGAGCGCCGGGAGAATTCGAGCCACGCCGGATCGCTTCCTTCATGGGCCGTGTCGATGACAGAGAGCGGGCGGTAACCCGAGAGCCCCATCGTCCGGTAGGCGCCCTGCGGGTCCTGACGATCCATGAACCGAACGAAGGGAGTCTTCGCGAAGATCGCATCCTCGGAGAAGATCCGCGCGATCCTCTTGTTGGCGGCGATGGGCACCAGCGTGACGAGCGCGAGGCAGACGGCCGGGCCCGCGTGCGGCAGCGCGCGCAGCGCCTCCAGCGCCAGCAGGGTCGCCATCCAGAGAAGTCCCCCCTCCGCGAAGCCGACGGCCAGATTCTGTCCCGCCAGTTGACCCTTCCCGGGAGGGTCGCCAAATACGTGCAGGGCAATCCCGCCGACGCGAACCGGCCAGATCCATCCGGCCGCGGCAAGGAGGGAACAGGCCACGCCCGCCAGCAGAAGACCCCGGGTGCCGGGTCGCTCACGGCGAAGCTGGTCGAAGCCAAGGCCCGCGAAAATCGCGAAGGCCAGAACGAACCCGACCGCGAGCTTCTCGGGATTGCGCAGCGCGAGCGGGGAGGGGATCTTCCCCCAACGCTCGGGCAGAAGGCTCGGGATCACGCAGACTGCGAGGGTTGCCGGCAGGAGGACACGCGCGAATCGGGCTCCTCCGGCACGGCTTCGCCGGAGAGCCAGCGCGCCGACGAGCGGGAAGGCACCGACGTACAGCGTGGAGAAGAGGCCTTCTCCCCGCTGATGGAAGATCGCGCGAGCGGGATAGAGCGACAGATCCAGCGCGTACGTCGGGCCGAATGGGTATGGAGCGACGAACTCCAGGAGCCGAAATGGAGAGATCGAGTAGAAGAGAGATTCCGAGAGCTTCATCCCGACGACTGCTCGTCCCGTCTCGGGGATCCAGAGGGCGGTCGCGACAATTTGCGGTGCCGCCGCGAATATGGCGAGCAGGAAGGCCCCTCCAAAGAGGGCGAGCTCCCGGAGCCGGCTGCCCGCCTCCTTCTCGCACAGGATCCAGAGGCTGCCGGAGGCGATCGCCAATGCGATGGAGAAAACGTCCCCGGAGAGCATCTCCAGCGCCAGCAGCACGGAGAGGAGGAGGACCTTGCGCGCCGCCGAGGTGGAGGTCCCGGCGGTCGCCCACACGATCCAGGGAAGGAGCGCCAGACCCGGCAGGATGTGCGGGAAGAACACATCGGAAACCGCGACGCCGGAGAACGAATAGGTCACCGCTCCGATCCAGGCGCCGGCCCCCGAGACGCCGAGGCGGCGCAGCAGGAAGAGAACCCCGAGACCCGCGAGAGCCCAATGGAAAACGGGAAAGATCCGCATGGCGAGCGGAAAAGGGACGAGAGCGAGCAGCGGCCGGACGGGGTAGAGAGCGCCGGCATTCGGATTGGGCTGAAGCGGGCGCCCGCCGGAGATCTCGGCCATCCAGGCCGGCAGCCGCCCCCGCGCATACGCATCGCGCACGGCGAATTCCATCGGCAGGTTGTACGCGAGCAGGTCCCGGCCGGCGAAGTTGCGGCGCGTGAAGAGCGGATCGGAATAGACTGCGACGATCAGGATCAGGAAGAGCCCGGCCAGCCAGGCGGTCTTCGCGCGCTCGGGGCCAGGGAGGACCGTCGCGCTCAAGCAGTCGCCATCGTCTTCACTGTCGGGCTAGGATAAGTCATCGAGAGAGAGTGGACCAGCCAATCGCGTCTCGCGGACGCCGCCGTTCTCTCCGCGGCCGCCCTCGCCTGCGCCGCGCGGCTCTGGTTGCTGGCGGCGCGCCCTCTCTGGCACGACGAGCTTTTCACCGTCTGGGTCTCGAGGCTCACGCCAGGCGGCTTGATGCGCGCGCTCTCCCGCGACTCGGGCCCGCCCCTCTTCTATCTGCTCGAGAAACCGTTCGTCGCGGCGGCCGAAGGCCTGCGGCTGCCCGACAGTGTGGCGCGACTCCTCCCGTTTCTCGCTCTCCTCATGCTCTTCGCCGGCGCGCGGGGTCTGCCGCGGGGCGGCCCGCGCCGCCGCTTCCTGCTCCTCGCGGCCTCCTCGCCGTTTCTCCTCCTTTACGCCGCGGAGGCGAGGGCGTACGCCGTGCTTGCCCTTCTCGGTTTCGCTCTCTTCCTCCTCTGCAACAACGACGCTCCTCAAGGTCCCCGGACCGCTCTGGTCGCGCTGACGACCACTCTTCTTCTCTGGACCCATTACCTGGCGATCTTCCTCGTCGCGTCGCTCCTGGTCGTGGCCCTCGCTCAACGACGCCGGGAATCCGTGCTCGGGATCGGCGGGGGGGTCCTGCTGTTCCTGCCGTGGATGCCCGAGTTGCTCGCCCAGCCTGCGGCGGCCACGTCCTGGATCCGGGAACCGATGCGCGTCTCTGCCGTCGGGTTCCTCGCCGCCCTGGGAGGCGGGATCCGGGTGCCCGGTCCGCTCGGCCGGCCGCTCCCGGAGCCGCTCTCCCTGCTCGCGTGCGCGGCCGGGATCGCGCTGCTCGCATCGCTCCTGCTCTTCCGGTCCGCACAACCGCAGACGCGGGCGGCCCGCGCCGTCGTCCTCCTCACGCTCGGCGGCATCCTCGCCGCTTCCTTCTGGCGTCCCGTCGCCTTTGCCGGGCGCAGCGAGATGGCGGTCCTCCCGATCTGGCTGTGGCTCCTGGCACGGACGGGCGAGGAGTCGCCCGCCGTGCGCCGGGCGGCGGGAGCCGCCGCGGTTCTCGGCGCCATCGCGAGTCTCCTGCTCGTCGCCACGCCGCACCCGGCTCGTCCCTACGCGAGCCTCGTCGAGCGGCTCGCATCGACCGCTCGAGGCGGAGACGCCGTCGTCGCAACCGCGAACCTTTATCTGCCGGCCCGCCTCGCGCGAGACCGGGGACGGCTCGAGGCCGACCTCCTGGCGCTCCCCGCGGACCTCGCCGACCATCCCGGCTGGTTCCTTTCCCGGGCTCCCTCGGAGATCGATTATCAGCGTCTCGCCCGGGACATCGCGAATGTGAGGCCGGATCGCAACGTCTTTCTCCTGCTCGATTCCGCCTTCTGGACGCCGCGGCTCGCGCAGCTTCTCGCGGCCCGGGACCCCCTGCGCCTCCTGGCCCGGTTCCCGGATGCCGTGCTCCTTGTCTCGCCCGGACGTTAGCCGGGAGGAGGAACGATCACTCCCTTTTCCGGGCGATCGCGAGGAGCGACATGCCGGTGGACGGCGGGTTTGTCTCCTCGCGGCGCAGGAGCGGGAAGAAGAGCTTGAAGGCCTGGAGCTGCGCGCGCGGCAGGACGGCGCGGCGCAGGATCCGTCCGTTCACGAACCAGCCGAGAATCCCGACGCGGTTGACGAATCGGATGTCCTCCAGCGCGAAGCCCGCTCCCTTCAGCTTCTCTTCGAGCTCCGCCTTCTCGTAGCGCCGGAAGTGGCGCAGGTGCCGGTCGAGCGTGCCGTAGAGCCAGGAGAGCGCGGGCACGAGGAGGACGAGCCGTCCGCCCGGCTGGAGAAGGGCGAACATGTCGGCGAGCGTCCCGCGGTCGTCCTCGATGTGCTCGAGCACGTTGCAGCAGACGATCGTGTCGATCGAGAGGGCGCGGATCTCCTCCCGCTCGGACGCGGTGAGCGGGAAACGGTAGGACGCGACTCGGACGAGCGGATTGTCGCGGAAGGAGCCCTTCAAGTACTCGACGGCGACCGGGTCCACGTCCGACGCGACCACGAGCTCGCGGGCGGGACCCCCGGGATTGTCCTCGACCAGGTGGCGAGTCAGGTTCCCAAAACCCGCGCCGATCTCCAGGATGCGGCCGCCGAGCGCCGGCGCGAACCTCCCCACGAGCCATCGGTTGTAGGGTTCGAGCTTCGCGAGGCGCGCCAGCGTCACGTGGCCGACGTTGCCTGCCTCCTCCGTCTCGCGGAACCGGTGCCGGATGATCGTCCAGAGCGCCGAGAAGGCGTCCTTCCAGCCGATCTTCTTCCCCTCGTCGTAGGTGCGGCCGTAGTAGGAGATCGGCACCTCGTAGACGCGGTAGCCGCGGCGGGCCACCTTGGCCGTGATCTCGGGCTCGATGCCGAAGCGCCGCGACTCGATCGTCATGGACTGCACGACCTCGCGGCGGAACATCTTGTAGCAGGTCTCCATGTCGGTCAGGTTCAGGTTCGTCGCCATGTTGGAGGCGAGCGTCAGGAAACGGTTGCCGACGGTGTGCCAGAAGTAGAGGACGCGGCGCTCGCCGCCGCCGAGGAAACGCGAACCGTAGACGACGTCCGCGTGCCCTTCCTCGATCGGCCGCAGGAGCCTGGGGTATTCGCGCGGGTCGTATTCGAGGTCCGCGTCCTGCACCACGACGACGTCCCCGGTCGCGTAGCGGAAACCGACGGAGACCGCCGCGCCCTTCCCCTGGTTCTGGGGCTGGAGGAAGACGCGCACCCCGTCCTTCCCGTCCATGCCGCGCAGGATCTCCCGCGTGCCGTCGGTCGAGCCGTCGTCCACGATCAGGATCTCCTTCTCGACGGGAACCGCCTGCACCAGGCGGACGATCTCGCGGACCGTCTTCGCCTCGTTGTAGACGGGCATCACGACCGACAACTTCAACGCGTTCTCCCTTCAACGTCCATTATTCACGATCCCGCTTCCGGAAGAGGACGGGACAGGGGGCGGCGGGAGGTCGAAGAGCTCGATCGAGTAGCCGACGCGGCCCGCGGGCCGTCCGCGCGCGGCGATCTCGGCCAGCAGCCTTTCCAGCGCCTCCGCCGCCTCCCGCGTCCCCTGGTAGCGGAGAAACTGCGGACCCTCGGCCAGATAGAAGGCGGAGACGGCCACGAGTCTTCCGCGCACGGCCGGCTGCTCCAGGAAATCCCGCACCCCCATGCGGAAGCCGACGTCGTCGCCGCCGAAAGTAGGCCACGGTCGGGTCCGCGACGCCCCGGCTGCGGACCTCGGCGGCGAGCCGCTTGAGATCCAGGCCCCAGTCCACGTTGGAGTCGGACAGGATTCTCCGCCCACGCTCGGGGCCGCCTGCGAGCGGGTTGAAATAGGACAGCTCGTAAGGATGGATGCGCGCGATCTCCGCGGCCGAGAGGAGAGGGAGCGCCGCGAGGACCCAGACGGCGGCGCGATTCGGCGCCTTCCAGCGAGCCCGGGCGAAGAGAGCCGCCCCGGAGAGAGCGAGGAACGGATAGACCGGCAGCATGTGACGGATCCCGATGTTGTAGCTCGAGCCGATCGAGGCGAGAAAGAGAACGCCGACCGGAAGGAGGAGGAGCGCCCCGTCGGCGCGGAAACGGGAATCGCGGGCAAGGGTATAGAGCGAGAGCGCCGTGATCACGAGGAAGGCGAGCGCGCTCTTGGCCAGGAACGCGACGAAGAAGTAGAAGGGGAAACCGGTCACCGAAACGTGACCGAAGAGGAAGTTGACTCCTCCGCCCTGCGCGTTCTGCCGCACGACCGAGGCGAGCCCTCCCAGGTAATGCCCCAGGGGCGGAGAGACTCGCGCGATCTCCTCGATCGCGCGGGAGAGCCCCGGCGCCCCTCGGAGGGCGACCATCTCGTGGATGATCTCCCGCTGATCCGCGAGATCCATGCGGGAAGTCACGAGGGCGTAGACGCCGGTGACAACGGCCACCGCGCCGGCGACGACGAGACCGAACCGGACGAGCATGCGGGCGATCGCGGCCGCCGGACGCTGTGCCGCGCGCGCGGCGAGGAGTCCCTGCAGAAGGAGAATCGGCAGGAGATAGACGGCCGAGAACTTCGTCAGGAGGGCCAGGCCGAGCGCTCCCGCGGCGGCCGCGAGGTTCCCGGCCGACGGTCCGGCGCGCCGGAGATGGTCCCAGGCGATCACGGCGAGAAGGAACGTCAACGCCGCGCCGAGGTCCGTGTGCACGACCCCCGCGTGGGCCACGATGTTCGGATCGAAGGCGAGGAGGGCCACCGCGAGCAGGGCCGGGCCGTCGCCGTAGCGGTTCCTCGCCCAGAAAAAGACCGTGGCGAGGAGCAGGGCGAGGAGGAGGAGGAACGGGGCGCGCGCCGCGGCGAGGATCGCGTCGGCCGGGACCGGTCCCCCGAAGAAGAACCCGTGACCCCAGTCCGTGAGAGCGAGCCCCATCGGGACGCGCGCCGGGGCCGCGGGGAGGGGGAGCGTCTTCAAGGCGAGCCCGGCGAGGATCTTCATCAGCGGCGGATGCTCGATGTTCACGATCGCGTTGCGCGCGAAGACGTCGAAGTAGCCGGACAGGATGTGCACCGGCTCGTCGGCCGAGAGCGAGTCTCCGCGTGTGTGGTCGCGAACGAGAAACAGCGACAGGGCCGTCGCGGCGGCCGCTGCCAGCGCGATCGCGCGCCGACTAGGCAATATCGTTTCGGCCTGCCCCCCGCCGCCGCGGCTCCAGCGAATGCCGGAGGAGCGCCGCCAGGGCCGAGAACCCGTCCCGCAGCCGGATCTTCTTCCCCTCCGCCCGCGAACGCCCGTAAGTAGGAGACCGGCACCTCGAAGATCCGGAACCCGCCCCGGGCCACCTTCACGGTGAATTCGGCGTCCACGCCGAATCGCTTCGAGACGAGGCCGAGCGACGGGACCACGCGGCGGTGGAAGGCCTTGTAGCAGGTGGCCATGTCGGTCAGGTTCAGGTTCGTCAAGAGATTGGAGATGAGCGTCAGCAGACGGTTGCCCACGGTGTGCCAGAAGAACTGCACGCGGTTCTCGGCGCTCCCGCGGAAGCGCGAGCCGTACACGACGTCCGCGCGTCCCTCCTCGATCGGCCGGACGAGCGTCGGATACTCGGCCGGGTCGTACTCGAGGTCCGCGTCCTGGATCAGCAGGATCTCGCCGCGGGCCTCCGCGATCGCCGTCGAGACCGCCCGCCCCTTTCCCATGTTCCGCGGATGGAGAATGACCCGCACGCCGTCGCGCCCGTCCCATCTGGCGAGGATCTCGCGCGTGCCGTCCGCGGAGCCGTCGTCCACGACGAGGATCTCCTTGTCGATCGGCACGGCGGCGACCAGGCGGAGCACCTCCTCGATCGTGCGCGCCTCGTTGTACACGGGGATCAGCACGGAGAGCTTCATTGTTTCCAGAATGATACGGGAAAACGGCTCGTCATGCTTCTCAGCGAAGCGAGGATCTGCCCTCTTGCCGGAGGCAGATCCTTCGTGGCTCGATGCCGAGAGCTGAGAGCCGGATGATGGCTCATAATGATTCTTCGATGAAATTGCGGCGGGCCTGTTTCTTCCTCGGCCTCGCCGCCGCGCTCGCGATCGGCGTCGGCCTGCGCCTCTCGACCCGGAAACAGCTCACCGCGGGAGGCCGCGCCCGCGCCCTGACCTCGGACGACGACTATCACCTGCGGCGCGCGCGTTTCGCGGCGGCGCACTTCCCGCGCACGATCATCTTCGACCCTCTGATGAACTTCCCGCAGGGAGGCGTCGCCATCTGGCCTCCCCTCTTCGACGTGGCCCTGGCGACGCCGGCCCGGCTGCTGCATGGCGCGGGCGCGACGCCGGAGGAGGTCGAGCGCGGGGCGCTCTGGGTCCCGGTCGTCTTCGCGGCCGGAGCGATTCTCCTCGCGGGCCTCCTCGGAAGGCTCGTCGCCGGGGAAGCGGCCGGTGTCGCGCTCGCTCTCTTCGTGGCGATCTCGCCCGGGCACATCCTGTGGACGCAATACGGGCACACCGACCAGCACGTCGCCGAGTCGTTCTTCGGATTGCTGGTGCTCTTGCTCTACGTGCGAAGCCGGGAGAGCGCGGCGAAGAGCGGCGCCCTCACCCCGTCCCTCTCCCGGGGGGAGGGGGACGGCGCTCGACGAGCTCTTCACGGGCATCGCTCTGGCGCTGGCGGTGCTGGCGTGGCAGGGGGCGATCTTCTGGGGAGCGATCATCGCGCTCTCGCTCTTTCTCGAGGCGGTCGCCACGCGCCGGAGCGTCTTCCGGCCGGCGCTCCTGATCCTGGGCGTGCGCGGCGCTCGTGACGGCGCCCGCGACGGCGCTCTGGCTCGGCGGCACGCGTCCCCCTCTGACGTACATCTCGTTCGGGTTCTTCCAGCCCCTCTTCCTGGCTTCGCTCGCGGGAGGGACGGTGCTGCTCGACACGATCCTGCGCGCGGCCCGCAGAGAGCTCGCGGGGCGGGAGATCGTCTGGCGGGCGGCCGTTCTGGCCGCCGCGGCCGCCGCCGTTCTTCCTTTCGCCGGCCCGCTCCTGCTCGGGCCTCGCGCGAGGCGTCGGCTACGTGGCCGGCCGGACGAGCGAAGTGTCCGCGGCGACCGGCTACATGTCCTACCCGAAGAACTGGCTCTCCGGGATCTTCGAGGCCCGGCCGCTTCTGGCCGACGGGATGGCCCTGCCGGCCAGACAGCTCTCGGCCGCCTTCTTCCTCTCTCCCCTCGTCATCCTGGCGTGGGCCGCGCGCGCGGCGCGAGGAACGCGGCCGGGACTCCACGTCGCGCTCGCCGTCTGGGGAGCCGTCACGCTCTTCCTGGCGCTCTCGCAGAGGCTGAACGTCTACTACGCGGCGCCGCTCGCCGGCCTCTGCCTGATCGAGGCCGCGGGCTTCCTCGCGAGGGTCTCTCGGGAAGACGCCGCGCGCCCGGGCGTCGCTCGCGGCCGCGTGCGGGATCGCGCTCGCCCTTCCCCTGGCGCCGGGCATCGCGGAGGAGGCTCGCGGCCGTTCGCGTGCCGGGCTCCGATTTCTTCGAGACCCTGGAATGGATGCGCCGGGAGCTGCCGCACGCGGTGGACGCTTACGACGCGCGGCTCCTCTCCGCGACGCCTCCGCCGGCGCTCGCCGGAGCCGGCTCCGTGCTCGCCCCCTGGTCGCTCGGCCACAGGATCCTCTACGGCGCGGAGCTGCCGGTCGTCGCCAACAATTTCGGCTACGGGTTTCTCGACTCGATCCGCTTCTTCCTGGCGGGATCGGAAGAGGAGGCGCTCGCGATCGCCCGCGGCCAGGCGCGCGCGATGGGTGCTCGCGACGGACCTCGCCGCCCGGATGAACGACTATGCCGGGTACCTCGAACGCCCCGCCTGCCTTCGCGCGACGGAGCAGGGACCGGTCCCGACCCCGGCCTACTTTTCAACGCCTCCAGTCGCGGCTCTACGACTTCGACGGCGCGGGGGCGCAGGTCGGAGGTCTCAAGATCGAGCCGCTCGCGCACTTCCGCCTGATCTACCACTCGCGCTCCGCCATTTCCCGCGGCGGACGCTGGCTCGCCCGCTGGAAGGTCTTCGAGATAGTCGACTGACTTCGAGGAGCTCCCGGCTCGCTCGGCAGCGCGGCGGTCTCGGCAATTTGTGATTTGTGATTTGTGATCAGGGCAAGAACGGGCTCCTGGCAATCACCAATCACCAATCGCCAATCACAAATCTATCTTCCGTACTGTCTCCAGGCCGACATGGCATGCCGCTTCTCCGAGGGCGTGGACGCGGAGTCCATGACGCTCCGGAGCTCCCGGCGCTCGGGATCCTGCCCCGAGAAGCCTCCCGTAGATCGCGGCGCGCAGGAGCCGGGCGCCGTAGGAGGGCTCCGGCGCCACGACGACCGTGGCCGCGAAGAGGGCGAGCGCGGCGGCGACGGCGACCGAAGGCCTCGGCGAGAGGGGCCGGGCGGCGCGCAGCGCGAGCCCAACCGGCCGCGGCAGCGATCGCCGCGGGCGCCAGCGAGAGAGACCCAGCCCGCGCTCGACAGCAGGTTCGGCGCGATCCATCCCCGAGACAGGAACCAGAGCGACCCCGTCGCCGCCGGCCACGGCAGGTCGAGAGGGAAGTGCGGCCAGGAGGCGGTGAGGAAGAAGTGGTTCACGGCGGAGAACACGGCCGCCAGCCGCGAAGAGTCCCCGCGAGGCCGCGAGACGCGAGCCCCCGCGCGGCCGCCAGCCCCGCGAAGAAGAGGGCGGGGAGCAGGTACCGGTTCCCGAGCGCCCATCCGCCATGCCAGTTCGGGTATCCCGTCAGGATGAGGAACAACCCGGCGACCGCGGCGAGCGCGAAGACGCAGTCCGCGCGATCCTCGCGGCTGCGCCACCAGGAGACGAAGCCCGGGACCACCCAGAGCAGGAAGGGAGAGAAGAGAAGGAGTCCCCTCGCCGGATGGAAGAGGAAATCCCACGCGACCCGCGGGCTGGGCAGGCCAAGGCCGAAGAGGCCCTTTCCCGCAAGCGTCGCGAAGTCGGGATGGGCTTCCCGCGCCGAGGAGAGAATCCACGGAGAGCCGAAACAGGTCGCGTTGTAGGAGAGCAGCAGCAGGAGCGGGATCGCGGCGCCGGCGGCCACGAGGGCGAAGCGTCTTCCACGATCCTCGCGCGGCCGCGCGCAGCGCGAGCAGGAGCGCGAGCGGCGCCGCCGTGTACTCGGAGATGGCCGCCCAGCCGGCCAGAAGGCCGGCGCGCCACCGCGAGGAGCCGCGTCCCGGAGCGCCGGCGGCCGCTCTTCACGCTTCCGCAGGAGATCCCAGGCCAGAAAGAGAAGCGCGGCCGTCCAGGCGTGGCCGAAGAAGGAGCGCCCGTAGAAGAGAAGGGGCGTGCCGAACGTCACGGCGAAGACGAGCAGGGCCGGCGCCCTTGCCGGGCGGCAGACGCGCGGCGAACCTCGCCAGCGGCCAGCGTCGAGAGAAGCGAGACCGTCAGGATCCTCACGAGCACGAAGACCGCGTCCCAGGGCGACTTCGGCGCGGGGAAGAAAACCCGCAGAGCCCGATAAACGGGAATCGCCGCGAAGGTCAGGCCGGGAGCCTTGTTCGAATAGAAGTGTCCCCCGGAGACCGCCTTGTCCTCATGGTCGCCGAGCACCGGGATCGCGCCGTCGATGGAGAAGGTGCCCTGCTCGACGAACGCGTAGACCGCCTCCAGGCGGGACAGCTCGTTGGGATTGCCGAAGGGAGGGAAGAAACCGGTGAAATAGACCGACAGGACGGCGAACCCGGCGACCGACGGCGAGACCCGCCCGGCGCTCGGATTCCCGGGGCGCGGGCGAGGACATGACGGGGATTGTAGACTCGCTTCATGTCTCCCCGCGCTCGCGCGCTCCTGGCCGGGCTGGCGGTCACGGTCCTCTTCTGCCTGCCGCTCCTGCCGGAAGTCCTCGGGACGCGGCGGCTCATCTTCCGCGACGCGCACGTCACGCACTGGCCGTGGCGGCGCGTCGCGATGGACTCGCTCGATTCCGGCCGGGTCCCGTTCGTCAACGTGTCCGCGTCGGGAGGACGAGCCGCTGCTCGCGAACCCCAACGCGGTGCTTCTCTACCCGACGGTCCTGCTGGAGAAGGTCCTCCCGCCGGCGGCCGCGTTCAACCTCCACTACCTGCTGCACGTGCTCTGGGCGTTCTTCGGCGCGCGGGCGCTCGCGCGGCGCCTGGACCTGGCGGGAGGGCCGGCCTTCTTCTCGGCGGTCGCCTTCGCCTTCTCCGGGAATCATGATGTCCTACGGGTCGGCGTTCGCCAATTCCGGCGCCACGCGCCTCCTGGCTCCCCTGGTGCGCCGCGGCGACGCTCGACCTCGTCCGCGCGAGGGGCGCGCGGAGGACGCTCTCCGCCGTCGCCGCCGCCGCGATCGGCTTCGGGCTGCAGCTTCTCGCGGGAGAGCCGGCCCTCTCCATCCTGACGATCCTCTTCGCGGCCTTCCTCGGGACGTCGCGGAGATCTTCTCCGCGAAGCGGGAGCCGGCTCGTCGCGGGCGCGAATCTTCTCGCCGGCGGAGCCGCTGGCAGGGATCGTCGCGGCGGCGCTCGCTTCGCCCCTGCTCCTGCCGCTCCTCGCCGTGCTGCCCATGACCTACCGGGGCCAGCACCTCTACTCGGCGCGCGCGTTCGGGGCCTCCCCCTTCGCGCCCTGGCGGATGGTCGAGTGGTTCTTTCCCCGCTTCGACGGAGACCCCGGGGCGCTCGGCGCGGGATCGCACTGGCAGTTCGCCTTTCACCGGGAGGAGATCGTCTACATCTGGTGCGTGACGTTCGGCGTGATTCCTCTCGCCGCCGTCCTGATCGCGGCCGCGCGCCGCGACTTCTGGAACCGGCGGACGGCCTGGCTCGCCGGCGGCGCGCTCGTCTCGCTCCTCTTCGCCTTCGGCTCCTCTCTCCCCTTCTTCCGCGTTCTCTTCTCGGTCCCCGGCCTGCGCCGGCTGCGATACCCGATCAAGTTCTATCTGCTGACGACGCTCTGCATGGCGCTCCTGGCCGGATTCGCCGGCCAGCGGCTGCGCCCGGGGGCCGCCCGCGCCGGCCGGCGGGCCGGCGTCCTCCTCGCTCGCTCTCGCCCTCCTCTTCGGCGCGGCGCTCGCTCGTCTCGCGAGAAGCGAAGGCCTTCGACCGCGCGGTCGCGCCGCTTCTCTCGGGTCTCGCCTTGCCGGCCTCGGAGCTTCTCCCCGAGATCCGCCGCAGCCTGGCGGGCGACGCCTTCTTCGGCCTGCTCGCGACGGCGGTGCTCGGCCTCATCCTCTTTTCCCGGCGCCCGATCCGCGGCCAGTGTCACCTGCTCGGGCTCGCGACGCTGCTGCTCGCCTTCCCCTGGGCGCTGCCTCTCTTCGTGTCGGCCGATGAGAAAGACCTGGCACGGCCGCCGGCCCTGGCCGGCAACGGTGAAAGGGACGGGCCGCGTCTCCGTGGCTCCGCGGCTCCTGAACGCCAACGACCTGTCGACCGGCAGCGCGCACCCGGCGCTCCCGCCGCGCGTCGTCAAGCTCGCGAGGGTCGCAGATCGAGGAGCTCGTCCCGATGACCGGCGCGCCGTTTCACGTGCGCTACGTCTTCGATCCCGATCCCGACGGCTCCTACGGCTACTACGACCGGCTGGCCTCCGAGGCTCTCGCCGCCTCCGAGCCGGAACAGGCGAGCCGCCTCCTGCGCGCGTACGGCGCGCGCTGGGTCCTGGACGAGCAGGGCGGAGCCCGTCCCTTCCTGCGGCCGGTCACCGGCTTCGAGGTCGCGGGACGCCGGCTCCTTCTCTCGGAGATCCCCGATCCGGTCGCCGAGCTGCGCTGGGCCGGCCGCCGGTTCCGCCGATCCTCCCTCTCCGGCGCGCTCGATCTCGTCCGTTCCGAGCGCTTCCTGCCGGAGACCGACGTCGTGCTGCCCGGACGCTCCGACCAGGGACCGGAGGGATCGGCGGGAGCCGGCGCTCTCCGGGCGGTGCGAGTCGAGGCGGACGAGCGCGTCGGCCGATGTGAGAGCCGCAGCTGCCCGGCCACGTCGTCTTCGGGCGGACGTACTTCCCGGCCTGGAAGGCCCGCCTCGACGGCCGGCCGGTCCCGGTGCTCGTCGCCAACGCCCGCGATCTCGCCGTCGCCGTGCCGGCGGGAGACCATCACATCGAATTCGAGTACGACAGGACGCCGTTCTTCCGCGGCGTGATCCTGCAGGCCACGGCGTTGCTCCTGATCCTCGCCGCCTCCCTCGGACTCCGTTCTCGGCTGTCATCCTGAGGACCTCCGCCTCTCACGTCATCCGAGCGCAACGAGATCTGCCTGGACCGAGCACCGTCTCGGACAGCTGCACAACTGCCTCTCGGATGAGCAGATCCTTCGCTTCGCTCAGGATGACAGAGGCGCGGCGGGCGTGTCCGGCCAGCCGGTGGCCACCGTCCCGGCTCGTCCCGGCAGGGTCGCGCGGACGAGCGGGCGGGTCGGAACCTCCTCCTTTCGCGCGAGGGCTTCCTTCGCCAGCTCCTCGAGCGCGACGAACGAGGCGCCTTCGGCAATCCAGCCGTCCAGGATCCGGATGAAGAGGGGCAGCCTGGAGCGCCCCTCCACCTCCGCGTGAATGGTATGGACTTCAGTCCCCGCGAGCGCCGAGCGGAAGAAGGCCTCCTGCTGCTCCTCGGTCGAAAGGCGAGGCCACGTCAGAGTCTCGTCGAGCGTCGGCAGCGTCGAAGGGATCTCCAGCGTCGAGAACACCCTCCCGCCGGCCGAGGGGAAGAACGGGGAGCCGCCGCGCGTGTTCGACGTGTAGAGGAGAGAGCGCTCCTCCTCGACCGCGAGAGACCTCGCGTTCGCCGTCCAGCCGGGCGCGGCGCTCGCGCGGGCGGCCGACCCCAGGATCCGCGAGTGCTCCTCGTGAGCTCGTCCGTACTCCTCCCGGATCTTCTTCTCGGTCCAGTCGTCCAGGTGATCGTGCCAGCCGACGTGGTCCCAGCCGTGCACTCCCGTCTCGTGGCCCGCCCGCGGCGGCCTGGCGGATCTGCCCGGCGCAGCGATCGCCGATCATCGGCGAAGCCAGAAACGTCCCGTAGAGCACCGTCGGGAACCCGTAGAGCGAAACGGCGCGGCTGCGCAGCATCTTCTTCAGGAACCCCCGCTTCGTGAAGACCCTGCGCGCCGCCACCCCCGAGCGGTCCGGCCCGTAGCTGAAGAAGAACGTCGCCCGAATCCCCCGCGCGGCAAACACCTCGAGGAGCCGCGGCACCCCGTCGCGCGTCCCGACGTAGGTGTCGCAGTCCACCTTCAGCGCGACGCGCTTCACGAAAGGTCTACACGTCACCTGGTTCTCTTCGAAAGATAGAAGTCCACGGTCAGCCGCAGCGCCTCATCGAGCGACACCTTCGGTTCCCACCCCAGGATCTCGCGGGCCCGGCGGATCGAGGGGACGCGCGTCAGGATGTCCTGGTACCCCTTCCCGTAGTAGTCCATCGAGGAGACGTTCACGATCGGCGTCTCGCGCGCCTTCTCTCCGAACCCGGGGTGCGCCGCGACCGCGGCGATGAGCCGCTGCGCGAGCTCCGCCACGGAGAGATCGTTCTCGGGGTTGCCGATGTTGAAGATGCCGCCGTCGGCCGCGCCGCCCGGGTTCTCCAGGATCTTCATCAGGCAGTCCACGCCGTCGGAGATGTAGGTGAAGGAACGGCGCTGAGTCCCGCCGTCCACGAGCTGGATCGGCTGGCCGTACAGGATGTTGTGGAGGAACTGGGTCAACACGCGGCTCGAGCCCTCCTTGGGGGAGTCGATGTCGTCCAGGTGCGGGCCGATCCAGTTGAAGGGGCGGAAGAGCGTGAATTTCAAGCCTTCCGATTGGCCGTAGGCCCAGATGACGCGGTCCAGGAGCTGCTTCGAGCAGGAATAGATCCACCGCTGCATGCGGATGGGCCCGTAGACGAGCGGCGAGGTCTCCTCGTCGAACTCCGCGTCCGGGCACATCCCGTACACCTCGGACGTGGACGCGAAGACCACGCGTTTCCCGTAGCGGACCGCCTGCTTGACGATGCGCAGGTTCTCCTCGAAGTCGAGATGGAACACGGCCAGCGGGTTCTTGACGTACGTCGCCGGCGTCGCGATCGCGACGAGGGGGAGCACGACGTCGCACTTCTTGACCTGGTATTCGATCCACTCCTTGTTGATCGCGATGTCCCCCTCGAGGTAGGTGAACCTCGGATGCCCGAGGAACGGCGCGATCTTGTCGCTCGCGATGTCCAGGCCCGAGACGGCCCAGTCGGTCGTCCCGAGAATGCGCTCGGTCAGGGCGTTCCCGATGAAGCCGTTGACGCCGAGAATCAGGACCTTCATCGCGAGCGCAACCCGGGGAGGAAGGCGCCGGCGTCCATCTCCTCCTCGCCTTCCCTCTGGATGCGCAGGATCTCCACGTAGCGGTCGTCCTCGCAGGCCACGTAGAGACGCCCCCGCTCCGAGCGGATCTGGCCGGGAAAGTTGTCGTGCGCGCCCAGGTGAGGGAGCCGCGTCTTCCAGAGGAACGTCTTGCCTCCGAAGATGTCCGTGAAGGCGCCGGGATAGGGGTGCGTCACGGCGCGGACGAGGTTGTGAACCTCCTCGGCGGTCCGGTTCCACTCGATTTGCCCGTCCTCCGGCCGCCGCTTCGGGAACGTCGTGGCGGCTTCCTCCTTCTGCGGGCGGCGCGGCGCGGTTCCGCTCTTCAAGTCCTCGAGGCGGCGCCCCAGGATCCGGACGGCCGCCGCCGTGACGCGCTTCTGCACCTCGAGCGCCGTGTCGTCGGGACCGATCGGCACTTCCTCCTGGTCCACGATGTCCCCCGCGTCCGGCTTCCCGGTCATGACGTGGAGCGTCGCCCCCGTCGCCTTCTCGCCGCGCAGCACGGCCCAGTTGACCGGCGCGCGCCCCCGGTAGGCGGGCAGCAGCGAGCCGTGGACGTTGTAGGCGCCCAGGCGCGGCAGCGCCAGGATCTCGGGCGGCAGGATGCCGCGGTAATAGAAGGAGAAGAGAAGCTCGGGCTGCGCGGCCTTCACCCGCGCGATCGCCGCGGGGTCGCGCGGGTCCTCCGCGATCAGCGGCTCGATCCCGCGCGAGCGCGCGAGCTCCGCGACGCTGTCGAACCATCGCGGCTCGCCGGGGTCGTCGGCGTGCGTCACGACGAGCGCCACGTC
Organism: uncultured Acidobacteriota bacterium; assembly: GCA_963782815.1. GTDB lineage: Bacteria > Acidobacteriota > Thermoanaerobaculia > UBA5066 > Gp7-AA6 > JAWOLE01. The sequence goes on from CAWALG010000022.1 coordinate 103,354, forward strand.
CTCGCCCCGCTCGAGCAGGGATTTCAGGCAGGCGTGCCCCGTATCCGAGTACGCGAAAACGGCGATGCGCGTCATGACTTCTCCCCGGCTCTCGAGTCTCGACTCTCGGCTCTCGACTCTCGACTCGGCCCCCAGGCCGTAAGCGCGGCGCACCGAGAACCTCGGCCGGCCGCGCACCTGCTCGTAGATGCGCCCCACATATTCGCCGACGATGCCCAGTCCCGCCATCGCGATCCCGAGCAGTGTAAAGAGAATCGCGAAGAGCGTGAAGACTCCTTCGACCTCGGCGCCCACGATCAGGCGCCGCACGAAGAGGAAGACGCCGAAGGCGATGCCGCCCAGGGCGACCGCGCTCCCGAGGAGGCTGAAGATCTGGATCGGCACGGAGGAGAAGCCGGTCATCAGGTCGAAGTTCAAGCGGATCAGGCGGTAGAAGGAGTAGGCCGATTCTCCTCCGGCCCGCGCGGCGTGCGCCACCTCGACCTCGGTCGGCCGGCGCGCGAAGGTCTGCGCCAGGGCCGGGATGAACGTCGAAGCCTCGTCGCAGCGGTTGATTTCGTCCACGACGTCGCGCGAGTAGGCCCGCAGCATGCAGCCGAAGTCCGTCAGGTGCATCCGCGTGATCGCGACCGTCATGCGGTTGACGAGGGCGGAGGCCAGCCGCCGGGGCCAGGAGTCCTGCCGGTGCCGCCGCACGCCTCCCACCACGTCGAATCCCTCTTCGTACTTCGCGAGCAGCTTCGGGATCTCCTCGGGAGGGTTCTGGAGATCGGCGTCCAGCGTGACGACGACGTCTCCCGTGACGTCCCGGAACCCCGCGAGGATCGCCTGGTGCTGTCCGAAGTTGCGCGACAGCTCGAGCACGCGCACGGTGTCGGCGCGGCGCGAGGCCCAGGACTTCAGGATCTCGAGCGACCGGTCGCGGCTCCCGTCGTCGACGAGGATCACCTCGAAGGGCTCTCCCCGGCCGTCCATCACCGCGAGGAGCCGCGGCAGGAACTCCTCCAGGTTCGCCCCCTCGTTGAAGACCGGCACGACGACGGAGACCTTCACTTCCGGAATTCCTCGAGGACTTCCCGGATCGCTCCGACGGCGTCGTCCTGGTCGGCCGGGCCGAGGCCCGGGAAGAGCGGGAGCGACACGATCCTCTCCGACACGAAGTGCGCCTCCGGAAAGTCTTCCGGCCGCCAGCCGAAACGGTCCGCGTAGTAGGAGAACTCGTGCGCCGCCGTGTAGTGGAGCCCCGAGCCGATGTTCCGTTTCTTCAACTCCTCCATGAAGCGGTCGCGCGAGATCGTCAGCCGGTCGATGTCCACCAGCGGAGTGTAGAGGTGCCAGGCGTGCCGGACCGGATAGGCGACGCGCTGCGGCAGGATCAGCCCCGGGAGGCTCGACAGGAGCTCGTCGTAGCGGGCGGCCAGGCGCGCCCGCTCGGCGAGGAACCCCTCCAGGCGGGGGAGCTGGTGCAGGCCGAGCGCCGCCTGGATGTCCATCATGTTGTACTTGAACCCGGGCAGCGCGACGTCGTAGCGGGGGCTTCCCGACTTGGCGAAGCGCTTCCAGGCCTCCCGGTCCATCCCGTGAAATTTCAGGAGCGAGGCCTTCTCGAAGACGGCCTCGTCCTCGGTCACGACCATCCCGCCCTCTCCCGTCGTCATGTTCTTGTTGGGATGGAAGGAGAAGACCGAGGTCGTCGGGAAGGAGCCGATCCTCCTCCCCTTGTACTCCGCGCCGACCGCGTGCGCGGCGTCCTCGAGAACGGCGATCCCGCGTCCCGCGGCGAGCTCCAGGATCGGATCGAGGTCCACGGGCTGGCCGACGTAGTGCACGGGAACGATGGCCTTCGTCCTCGGAGTCAGGCGCTTCTCGATCTCCTCGACGCGGACGTTCAGGGTGGCCGCGTCGATGTCGGCCAGGACGGGAATCGCCCCGCAGTGCACGATCGTGTTCAACGTCGCGACGAAAGTCAGGGGCGTCGTGACGACCTCGTCGCCCGGCCCGACGCCGAGCGAGAGGAGCGCCACGTGCAGGCCCGCCGTGGCGGAGGAGACCGGCACGGCGAAACGGCCGCCCACGTAATCCGCGAACGCCGCGGTGAACCTCTCGACCTTCGGTCCCGTCGTGATCCACCCCGAGCGCAGCGTGTCCACGACCTCGGCGATTTCCTCTTCTCCCAGCGCCGGCCGGGCAAACGGGAGAAACGTGTTTCGCATTCGGCCGATCTAGCCGGATCGTCTAGTCCGGAGGAGGTCCGTCGGCGAACCCGATTTCTCAATTATCTCCGCGGTTTTCGCCGGGCCAGGTATTCCGTGCCGGTGGCGCAGACGCTCACCCAGAAGAGGCCGACGAGGATTCCGCCGACGACGTCGCTCGCCCAGTGCGCGCCCAGGTAGACGCGCGTGTAGGAGACCGAGAGGATGACGGTGGTCGCCAGGGCCAGCGCCGCGCCACGCAGCGCCTGGTTGCGCGAGACGTGGAGGACGAGGGCCGCGGCCGCGCCGTAGAAGAGGGTCGCCATCGTCGCGTGGCCGCTCGGGAAGCTGTAGGTCTTCTCGGTCGCGAGCGCCGGCCAGAGGTCGGGCCGCGCGCGGTGGTAGACGATTTTGAGAAGGGTCTCCAGGAGCCAGCCTCCGATGACGACTCCGAAGAAGAGGAGCGCGCCGACGCGGCGTCCTCGGAGGAGAGCGCTGCCGTGACGGCGAGCGTGGCCGGCAGGAGAAACCGGTGGTCTCCGAGAAATGACACCGCGAGCGCCGCGCGGTCCCGAGCGGGACTGTGAAGGCCTTCGATCGCGAGAGTGATCTCCCTGTCGAACGCGGTTTTTCCGTGGACGTCGAAGACGGAATCCGCAAGCATCGCGAAGACGACGACGACCGCGGCGCAGGCGAAGAAGCCGGCCGTCAGATAGAGGCCGACCGTCCCTCCCGCGTGAAGCGGCCGCGCAGGAAGGCCCGCCATTGCGACGGGCTGGCCGAGTCGGGGGGCCGCGAGGCCGTCACGGCTCCCAGCGGATCGTTCCGGCGAAGCTCCAGCGGCGCTGCGGGTTCCAGACGCCCGCGACCGTGCGGTCGGCCGTCACCTCGAAGCGGAGCGCGTCGCGGCGGTAATCATAGGGCGCGCCGTCCCGCGCGTGGGCGGCCGCGTCGAGGGAATAGACACCCGGGCCGAGCGCCAGCGCGGGGATCTCCAGCGTCACTCGCCCCTCGCCGCCGAACTTCCCGGCACGGAATCCGTCGATGTCCGTGTTCGAACCGAAGACGCTCTGGCCCGAGACCGTCGAGATCGCGAAGCCGAAGACGAAATCGGAGAGCGGCGCCGCGGCGCGAACGCGCATCTGGAGAGCGGCCGGCTCTCCGAGACGATCCGTCCGGCGGGCCGTCCCGCGCCATCGAGCAACGCCACTTCCTCCACCATCACCGCCCCGGACCATCGGCGCCGGCCGTTCCGTAACGGGGCGCTCGGAGCCGGCGGCGCGGCCGCCAGGACGGCTTCTCTCCTGCGGCCTCCTTCCTCCACCGCGACCCGCTCGCGGTAGAGCGCCACGGTCTCATCCGCCGGCCCGTCGGCCTGGAGGCGCCCGCGGTCGAGCCAGATCGCCCTCCGGCATCGCTGCGATACGAGCGCGAGGTCGTGGGACACGACCAGAAGCGTCTTGCCGGCGCGCTCGAACTCGGCGAATTTCTCCAGGCAGCGGTGCGAGAAGGCCTCGTCTCCGACCGCCAGCACCTCGTCCACAAGGAGGACATCGGGATCGCTGTGCGCGGCGATCGAGAACCCCAGGCGCACGGCCATGCCGGAGGAGTAGGTCTTGAGCGGCGCGTCGAGGAATTCTTCGATCTCGGCAAAGCGCACGATCTCGTCGAAGCGCGCCGCGATCTGGCGCCGGGAGAGACCGAGCAGCAGGCCGATGATCTCGATGTTCTCGCGCCCCGAGATCTCCGGGTGGAACCCGGCGCCCAGTTCCAGCAGCGCCGCCAGGCGGCCCCGGACCTCGACCGATCCCCGGGTGGGACGCACGATGCCGGCCAGGAGCTTCAAGAGCGTCGACTTGCCTGAGCCGTTGGGCCCGACCACGCCGACCATCTCCCCGGCGGCAACCTCGAACGAGAGGTCAACGATCGCCGGAACCGCCGAGTCCGGCGACAGCGCCCGCCGCCCCATCCCCGAAAGCAGCGCCGACTTGAGCGTCCCACGGTCTTCTTCCGCCCGTACCGCCTGTACAGTTTCGTCACGCCTTCGACACGACTGGCGGCTCCTCCCCGGTCCCCCCGTCCCCCCGTCCCCCGTCCCACCTAAGCCTCCTCCGCGATCGAGTCGCGCAGGCGCTCGAAGACGAGCCCTCCCGCCGCGAGCGAGAGCGCGGCCGTCCCGGCCATCCAGGCCCACTCGACGGCCGGGATCGGGCGGAAAAGAAGAGTGCGTCGTGGAGCGCCGCGAAAAAGGTCGAGAACGGATTTGCGCGAAGCATCCCCGGTAGCGCTCCGGAACCGAGGCCGTCGGGTAGAGGACGGGCGTCAGAAAGAACGCGAGGGTCAGGAGGTTGGAGATGACGTCGCGGACGTCGGCGAAATGCACGGCGAGGGCCGAGATCCCCAGGGCGAGACCGAAGACCGTCAGCGCCAGCAGCGGAGCACAGCGGCAAAGGCCGCCGGCGGACCCGGCGAGACGCCCCGCGCGAAGCGGCGTAGAGCGTCGCCGCGCCCAGCACCGGGAGAGCCAGGAGGAGGTGCGCCAGGCGCGCCCCGACGGCCGACGCGGGAAACACCTCGGGAGCCACGGTCGTCTTGCGCAGCAGCGGGCCGTTGTGGCGAAAGGTCTCGCGGGGTCGGTCAGCGCCGAGGAGACAAAGCCCCAGGCCAGCACGCCGACGAACAGGAAGAGCGCGTAAGGGCGCACGTCCGCGCGCGGCGCGAAGACCAAGCGGAAGACCGTCGCGTAAACGCCGAGCAGCAGCAGGGGATTCACCAGGGACCAGAGAAAGCCGAGAGGCCGCCACGGTAGCGGGCGGCGAGCTCGCGGCGCGTCAGCGCCGTCACCAGCGCGCGCTGGCGCCACGCTCTCATGAGTGGAAGCATCTGAAGAAAGCTATCAGCCATAGCAGCCGTCAGCTATCAGCCTGGCCTCGAATTCCCCGAGGCTGAGAGCTGAAAGCTGACAGCTGATACAAAAAGCTCTTCCAATATTCTCCTTCGGGTGCCGCCGCGTGAAGTCTCCGGGCCTCCGGCCGTCTCCTGCAAGGCGGTGCGCAAAGGTCTACTCCGGCGCCCAACCGGTCGTCGCGCTGCAAGGAGGTGGATCTCGAGGTCCCGTCGGGACAGTTTCTCGCCGTCGTCGGGCCGTCGGGGCGGAGGCAAGTCCACGCTCCTCCACCTGCTGGGCGGGATCGACCGTCCGACCTCCGGAGCCGTCTCCGTGGGCGGCCGGGACCTCGGGGCGCTCTCCGACGGGGAACTCACCCTATACCGCCGTCGCGAGGCGGGCCTGGTGTTCCAGTTCTTCAATCTCCTTCCGCACATCACCGTGCGCGAGAACGTGGAGCTGCCGCTGGCCCTGGACGGCCGCGCCGACGCGGCCCGCCGTGCGCAGGAGCTGCTCGACCGCGTGGGACTTCTGCCCCGCGCAGGCGCGCATCCGTACGAGCTGTCCGGCGGCGAAATGCAACGCGTCGCGATCGCCCGCGCCCTCTCCTCCGGCGCGAGGCTGCTCCTTGCGGACGAGCCCACGGGTAATCTCGACAGCGCCAACGGCGAGCAGGTGCTGGCCCTCCTGGACGAGATCCGCCGCGAACGAGGCGTGACGCTCATCCTGGCCACGCACTCGCCCGCCGCCGCGAGCCGCGCGGAACGAATCGTCGAGATCCGCGACGGGAGGATCGCGCCGCGGTGAAGGGCATGGCTCTTCTCGTTCGCGCGCTCGTGACGGGACCCGCGAGGCGGCGCCCGCAGAGGGCGATCCTGCCGGTCGTGGGCGTCGCCGTCGGCGTCGCGGCGGCGGCGGCGATCCAGCACGCCAACCGGAGCGTGACGGAGTCGTTCCGCGAGGCGGCCGCCTCGCTCTCGGGGCGAAGCGACTTCGTCGTCACGGGCGTCGCGGGAGTGCCGGTCGCGGCGCTCGAGCGGCTCGGCTTCCTCTGGGAGCATGGCTCCTTCGCGCCGGCGGTCACGGGGACCGCCGTCGTCGAGGACGGATCGGGAGACATCGCGCAGATCCTCGGAGTGGATCCGGGAGGCGACGGCGCCGTGCGCGAGATGAAGCTCGTGGCCGGCTCCGGCCGCGCGGACTTCTTCGCGAAGCCCAACTCCGTCTTCGTCCCGGAGAGCTTCGCGCGCCGGCACCGGCTTG
>CAWALG010000023.1:0-10684 GCA_963782815.1 uncultured Acidobacteriota bacterium
CAATTGGCGCGCGACTACTCGAAGGAGACTCCGGCCTCGGACGAGACCTACCGGATCTACAAGAGCCTCTACGCCTACGACAAGACGCCCTTGAACGCGGCCGTCGAATCAGTGGACGAGAGCTCGCCCTACTGGCGCAAGGAGAAGGTCTCCTTCGACGCCGCCTACGGGCACGAGCGCGTTCCGGCGTATCTGTTCCTGCCGCGCAACGCGGCGCCGCCCTATCAGACCGTCGTCTATTTTCCGAGCTCCAACGCCCGCATGCTGGCCTCGAGCGAGGACCTGGAGCGATTCCCCATCGAATTCGTGATCCGGAGCGGACGCGCGCTCCTCCACCCGGTCTACAAGGGAACCTACGAGCGCCGGAAAGGAGCCGAAGGGGCCGGGCCGAACGAGATGCGGGACTGAAGATCGCCTGGTCGAAGGACCTCGGCCGCTCTCTCGACTACCTCCAGACGCGCCGCGACATCGATTCGGGCAAGCTGGCGTATTACGGACTGAGCCTGGGATCCATCGCGGCGCTGCCGATCCTCGCCGTGGAAGACCGCTTCAAGGTCGCGATCCTGCTCGCGGGAGGGCTCCCGTTCACGCGCGTGCCGCCCGAAGCCGACCCGGTCAACTTCGCTCCGCGCATCCGGATTCCGGTCCTCCTGCTCGGGGGGCGGCAGGACTTCATCCATCCGGTGGACACCGCCCAGATCCCGCTCTTCCGCATGCTCGGCACGCCCGAGAAGGACAAGAAGCACATCATCTTCGAGGGTGGCCACGCCCCGCTCCGGATCCAGCCCCTGATCAAGGACATCCTCGACTGGCTCGACCGCTACCTCGGCCCCGTCAAGACGCAGGGCTAGCTGCCCGAAGGAGTCCCATGAAGAGGTTCGTCTCGGTTTCCTCCCTGCTGTTCCTCGCTTTCGCCGTCGCTCGAGCCGAAGAGCCCACGGTCGGGCCGGGCGGCTACGAGATGACGACGTACTACGTCGGCTTCCTCTACCGGGGCGCGAAGTGGACTCCGGAGGAGACTCCGGAGACCCGCAAGCTCCAGGAGGGGCACATGGCCAACATCCAGAAGATGGCCGCCGCCGGCAAGCTCGTCATCGCGGGCCCGTTCACGGACAACGGGGACCTGCGCGGGCTCTACGTCTTCCGCGTCGCCACGGCGGAGGAGGCGAAGGCCCTCGTCGAGAGCGATCCGGCGGTCCAGGCCGGACGCCTCCGCTTCGAGCTCCACCCCTGGTACGCCGCGAAGAACATCACCGTCACCCCGCGCAAACAGGCGCAGATGTAGACCGGACCACAATCGCATGCCGATCGAGCACGAGATCGACCACGAGCGCCGGCTGGTCATCGCGAAAGGACGCGGAGTCCTGACGAAAAGCGATGTCCTCGAGTACCAGCGCGGCGTCTGGTCCCGCGCCGAGGTGGCCGGCTACGACGAGCTCATGGACATGAGCGACGTCGAAGAAATCGACTTGTCCTCGCTCGAGAGCGTGCGCGAGCTGGCGCAGCTGTCGGCGGCGATGGACGCCGACGCCCCTCCTTCCCGGTTCGCGATCGTCGCGCCGAAGGACTACGCGTTCGCGCTCGGGAGGATGTACGAGGCGCACCGGAGCCTGGACCAACGGAGCCGGAAGACCGTCAACGTCTTCCGCCACGTCGGAGAGGCGATGGCGTGGCTCGGCTCCGATCGGGACCGCTACTTGAGCTCGCCTCGCAGGAACGCGATCGTCCGGGGCCAGGCCTGCTTCGTCGCCTTCAGGTTCGCGCCGTCGCGGTCGTCCTGGGCGCGCAGGAAACCGTGGCCCGCTCCCTCGTAGAGGTGCGGCTCGTAGGTCTTTCCGAGCTTCTTCATCTCCGCCTCGGCCGGAGGGACGGTCGCGTCCACGCGGGCGTCGTCGCCGCCGTAGAGCCCGAGCACCGGCGCCTTGATCTTCGCGAGATCCGCCGCCTCGGGCGACGTGCCGTAGTACACGACGGCCGCGTTCAACCCCGGCTGTGACGCCGCGTAGGCGAAGCTCTTCCCGCCGCCCCAGCAGAATCCGATCGTGGCGCTCTTTCCATTGGCCGCGGGGAGCTTGATCGCGTATTCGCGGATCGCGTTCAGCCGGGCGGTGACTTCGTCCGGCGTCAGCTCCCGGATCAGCTTGACGACCTCGTCCCGCCCTCCGGCGGAATCCGTGCCCCCGCCGCCGGGACCATGGCCGGAGATGAGGTCCGGCGCGACAGCGATGAATCCCTCCCGGGCGAGCTGGTCGGCGACGCCGCGGATCCAGTCGGAGAGCCCGAAGATCTCGTGGATGACGATGACGACGCCCGCCTTGTCCTTGCGCTCCGGGTAGACGATCCACGTCTTGACCGGACCGCCGGCCGGCATCCTGACGTCCACGAACTCGCCGTGTCGCGGCGATTTCTCCAGCGCCGCCTTCGCCTGCGACTCCGACGGAGGCAGGCTCTCGTCCCGCGCCGCCGCGGGCGCAGCCGCGGCCGCCGGAGCGTGAGCCGGATGTCCCGCATGGTCCTGCGCGATCAACAGACCCGGCACATTGGCGAGAGCGACTCCCACGATCACCGCAAGACGCATCCGAGCCTCCTTCAGAAAGTTCCCGTGACAGTGGTCGCTTCCATCATATCGGCATGCCGGCGACCCATCCCAACGGCGTGTCATGAGATGCCCGTGGTACGCTGGCGACAAGAAAAGGAGGGGTCCCAAATGAAGAAGTGTGCCATTCCTGTGTTCGTCCTCTGCCTTGCCGGTTTCGCGGCGCAAGCCCTGGCCCAGGAGCATTACAACGAAGGCCCCGTCTGGCGGGTCAACTACCTCAATGTCAAACCGGGGAAGTTCAGCGACTCCCTGAAGGACATCCGCGAGCACTTCAGCAAGGTCTGGGCGGATGCCAAGGCGCAGGGCCTGATCCTCGACTACAAGGTGTTCTTGAACGCGACCTCGACGGGCAAAGACGACTGGAACATCGCCACCGCGGTCCTGTACAAGAGCTACGGCGCGCTCGACGGCCTGGCCGGGAAGATGGACGCGATCACGCTCAAGCACTACGGCTCGGCCGAGGCGCGGACTCAGGCCGGCGCGAAGCGCGCGGACTACTGGACCACGGCCTCGAGCGCGCTGGTTCGCGAAATCATGATGAAGCCATAGAGCCGAGGGTATTCGGGCCGTCGGGCGCGGCCCAGGGGTTCGGGGGACCGCAAGGTTCCCCGAATCCATCAGTTCCCGGCCGGTCTAGCCGCGTGGGGTGACCCGGCGGGGACACGATCCCGCGAAATCGGCTCGGGACGCGACTTGTCGGGTTCCCCGACCGTGATCGAGCGGGTCGCCGTTGTGGCGCCGGTCTGGTTGACGGCGGTCAGCGCGACGGAAAACGTGCCGCTGCGTTGGAAGACGTGGACCGGGTTCCTGTCGCTGGAAGCCGCGCCGTCGCCAAAGTTCCAGAACCATAGAGTGGCGCCCGAAGACGTCTCGTTGAACGCGACGGGCTGGCCTGCTGGGGTTGCGGTCGTGCTCGAGCTGAAGTCCGCCGCAGGAAGCGCCACGGGCGGACCCGATTCGGGCACGATGCGGCCCCACCACGTGCCCCACCAGGAGATGGGCGCCGGCTGCGGCGGAACGGCCGCGTACTCCTGGATCGTCCAGAGATCCGTGTCGTTGGCCGGGTCAACCGCGGTCACGCTATAGTCGCCCCACCGGTTCCGTGAGCCGCCGAGCTTCGTGTACGCCGATTCCCCGGCCTTCAGGAGCGCCTCCTCGCGCAGCGTGCCGGGCGGATCGCCGGCCGCGCGAAAGATGTAGGCGGCGCTCGGGTACCGCTCTCCGGAGAAGCTCGTGCATCCCAGGAGCAGGTCATTGTTTCGATTCGGGGCGATCGACGAATACGCGTAGGAAGTCCTGCCCGTGGCGTCGTCCAGTCGCCCTCTCTGGACGACCGCGCCGCCGGTCGTCAGCTGCCACCACTGAATGGCCGCCCGCCTCGCGCCTCCTGCGGGAAGGAAGACGGTGTGCGCCGCCGTGATCAGGCCGTTTCGGACGATGACCCGGGAGAAGTCGGCGTTGCCCGTCGCGACGTACAGCGGTTTCCCGGTCCTGCTGTCGAGAGACACGTCCTTCTGGAATCCGAGGTCGCCCAACGCGGGCGGCGCAAAGTCCCAGACATCCTCGGTCGCCGGGAATCCCACCGACGTGAGCGCCTCGGACCCCACGGGTCCGCCGATCGAATATAGCCGGAGATAGCCGGCGCCGTTCGAGTTCCCGTTCCATTCTTCGAGCAGAAGCACGACCGGCAGATCGGCGTCGTACGTGACCGCGGGAACCTGACTCGCGCCGAGCTCGGAGTGCGAAAAAAGAGTATGTCGGGCGTCCGAGCCGCCCGCCAGCAGGTTGGCCTTGTCGAAGGCGTAGATCTGGGTCTTCAACAGATGGATGTTCGCCGTCGGATCGGCCGGCGGCTGGCCGTACATGTTGACCTGGACCACGATCCAGTCCCGGTTGAAGCCGAGCGTCGGAAAGTCCGCGAAGAGGAGGCTGTTGACCGGGTCTGCCAGGATTCGGTAGAGGTTCCAGCCGCCTGCCGGATCCGTTCCCTGCGAGACGCCAACCAGGACGGAGGATTCCTTAACCGCCTGCGCGAAGGCGATGGCCGTCGCGATCCACCGCTCCGTCGCCGGGTCGTACTCGATGTGCGGGTCGGAGACGAAGAGATTGCCCGTCACCTTCGACCAGAACGAAGCGAGTGTCGTCGTGGAAAGTTCCCGACCCGAGCGGTCGTGCACGCGCACCTGAGAGTTGAGCATGGTCACGACGTGGTTCGGGCCGATCGCGCCGCCGGTGTCGGGAGGAACGAGCCGGCCGTCGTCGAGGAGCCCCTGAAAGCTGGAGGCGAGCGGCGGCGAAGAAGACTGTACGATGCCGGCACGCTGCGGGCGAACTCGGCGGGTTTCCGGGACGACACGCGCCCCCGGCGGCAGCGGCAGATTCTTCCAGGGCCGCTCGTGCTCCGGCATCGCCTCCTGACGCGGTTCTTCTCTCTTCTCAGAAATGGCGGCGCTCTCGGCGGCGATCTCTCTCAGATCCACCAGTGCATGCGCGACGGAATGTCCGGGAGTACCACGCACTGCCAGCAGCTCGGGTGTCTGCGGTTCGGGGGATTCGGCGCGGGACGGAGCCTTCGGCCAGAGAGCGAGCAGCAGAACCGCCGCTCCGCACGAGGCTCTCCGAAAATTCAGAAGAGGCATTCTGCCTCGGGTCCTATGATCCTCCCTCCGCCAGCTTCTCGATCCCCGCCCATTCCTTGTCCGAGACGGGCATGACGGAGAGGCGGGAGATGCGGACTAGCGGGAAGTCGTTGAAAAGAGGCTTCGCCTTGATCTCGCCGAGGGTCACGGGGCGCGAGAGTTTCCTGACCGGGGCGACATCCACGGCGGCGAGCTTGCCGGACTTGTCGTTCGGGTCGGCGTAGGCGTCGGTCATGGCCTTCGCGACGGCGACGACGGATTTCTCGTCGCCCGTGTGGTAGTAGAAGATCCGGTCCCCCTTCTTTACCTGCCGCAGGTGCTTCTGCGCGAGCGGGTTCTTCACGCCGGACCAGGACGTCTTCCCGTCCCGGACGAGGTCGTCGTACGAGTAGTGGGTCGGTTCCTCTTTGAAGAGCCAGTTCATCTGCCGCTAGTAATGATACCGGGCCTGAAGGAAGTCCATCCCGTCCGACAGCGGTCTAAGGTCTAATGTCTAAGGTCTAAGGTCCCGGAGCGCGAAATTTGACTTTAGACCTTGGACCTTAGACCTTAGACGTCTCGGAAGTTACCGGCGCGGACGCGCGCGGTAGCGCTCATAGAGCCGTTTCTGCTTGTCCGAGAGGTCGAGGGGGCGGCCGTCGAGCCAGGCGGCGAGGACGTTCGTGCGCAGGTCCAGGATGTCGCCGTCGGTGACGATGAGCGTCGCGTCCTTGCCCGGCTCGAGGGAGCCGACGCGGGCGGCGACGCCCAGGATGCGCGCGGGCTCGAGCGTCATCGCCTCGACCGCCTTCTCGCGAGGGAAACCGAAGGCGACGGCGGAGGCCGCCTGGTGCGGGAGGTTCCGGGCAAAGGAGGCGTTGGAGCCGTCGCTGAACGCGACGCGCACGCCCGCCTTCGCGAGCGTTCCCGCCGAGGCGAAGTTGGCGTCGTACGGCTCGTCCGGCCGGGTCGGCAGCTCGAGCGGCTGCTCCACGATCACGGGCACGTTCGCCTTCGCGATCTCGCCGGCCATGCGCCAGCCGTCCCGCGCTCCCGCCAGGACGAGCTTCAGGTTCTCCTCTTTGGCCCAGGCAAGCGCCGCGCGAAGCTGCGCTACGCGCTGGGCCACGACGATGACCGGCAGCGATCCGTCGAGCGCGGGCAGGAGGGCCTCGAGCCTGGGGTCGTCGTCGTGGCGCGGGATGCCGGCCTTGCCTTCGGCCGCCTTCGCCTTCGCGTACGCGCGGGCCTCCGCGAAGACGTTCTTCAACTTCTCGAGGGCCTCGTCGCGGCGCTTCTCCTGCAGGCGCACGGACAGCCGGGCCGAAGGAGACCGATCGATCGTCAGGTCCGGCCACCGCACGACGATCGCCGCCGGCGCCTTGAGCGTCGCGTCCTCCCTGGTCCAGCCGTCGAGCTTCATGGCGGCGAGGGAGCCGGACACGATCCCGCCGACGGGCGTCACGCCCGCGACCAGGATCCCGGCCGAGCGCGCGACCGGCAGGAGCTCGGAATCGAAATTCATCGCGAAGTCGGCGCGCGCCTGCGGGTTGATCTCTCCGAGCTCCGTCGTGTCGACGGTCGCGCGGACGGAGGAGATCTCGACGAGCCCGAGCTCCGTCAGGGCCGGGAAGAGCGACGGGTAGACGTGGCGGCCCTTGACGTCCACGACCTTCGCGCCGGAGGGGACCTCGAGTCCCGCTCCCAGCGCGGCGATCTTCCCGTCGCGGATCAGAACCGTTCCGTTGGCGACGTCCGGGCCGCTGACGGGATGCAGCGTGCCTCCGACGAGCGCGACGGTCTGCCCCGAGGCGGCCGCGGCCGCGAGAGCCGCTCCCGCCAGCAGCGAAACGATTCTCATCGCGCCGCCCAACGGAGGGCCGGAGTGGGCGTCGGAGCCGGCGGCGCGGGGGGAGCGGCCGGCGTCTTCTCGGGCGCCTCCGGTGCGCGTGTCGGAGCCTTCTCACCGGGGCCAGGTCTTTCCCCTTCCGCCGCCGGCGCCCGGCCGCGCCCCGAAGGCCGCTCGGCCTCGAGCATCTTCTTCGCCTTCGCCACGAGCTCGGCGCGCTCCTTCTCGAGCGCGGGACGCCGCGAGAGATCCTCCGCGCGGTCGAAGTATTTCTTCCCTTCGATCCAGGTCTCCAGGGCGATCGTCGACGCGGACAGCGGGTCGCCGCTCCAGACCACGAAATCCGCGTCCTTGCCCGCTTCGAGCGAGCCGACGCGCTTCTCGATGCCGAGCTGCTTCGCCGGGTTGATCGTCACGAAGGCCAGCGCGTCGGCGGGCGGCACGCCGCCGTAGTGAACGGCCTTCGCGGCTTCCCAGTTCAGGCGGCGGGCGAGCTCGTCCGAGTCGGAGTTGAAGGAGACGAGGACGCCGCGCTCCCGCATGAGCGCGCCGTTGTAAGGGATCGCGTCGTAGGCCTCGGGCTTGTACGCCCACCAGTCGGAGAAGCTCGAGCCGCCCGCGCCGTGCCTGGCCATCTCGTCGGCGACCTTGTACCCCTCGAGCACGTGCTGGAACGTCGCGACCTTGACCCCGAACTCCTCCGCCACGCGGATGACTTCCAGGATCTCGTCCTTGCGGTAGGAGTGGCAGTGGATGACGCGCTTGCCTTCCAGGATCTCGGCGATCGCCTCGAGCTGGAGGTCCGGCTCCGGCGGGACCGCGGAAGACCCCTTCACCGCCGCGGCCTTCTTGTACTCCGCCTGGCGCTTGCGGTAGTCCCGAGCCGCGAGGAACCGTTCGCGGATCAGGTTGGCGACCCCCATGCGCGTGGCCGGGTAGCGCGGGCGCGGGTTGTTGAAGTTCGACTGCTTCGGGTTCTCGCCGAGCGCGAACTTGATCCCCTCGGGAGCGCCGGCGAAGAGGAAATCGTCGGGACCTCCGCCCCACCGGAACTTCACGATCGCGTTCTGGCCCCCGATCGCGTTGGCCGAGCCGTGCAGGACATTGGCGGCCGTCGTTCCGCCGGCAAGCTCCCGGTAGACGGCCACGTCCAGCGGATCGATCACGTCCCGGATGCGGACCTCCGCCGTGACGTTGTGCGTCAGCTCGTTGACGTTGCCGTCGATCGCCGTGTGCGAATGGCAATCGATGACGCCGGGCGAGACGTGCTTGCCGCGCCCGTCGATCTCCACCGCGCCGGCCGGCGCCGCGAGGCCCTTTCCGACCCCGGTGATCTTCCCGTTGACCGCGACGACGTCCGCGTTCTCGAGGATCCCCGCCGTTCCTTCGGTCCACACCGTCGCGCCGCGCACGATCACCGCGTTCGGCCGCGCGGGCGGCGTGACCTCCGGTCCCGGAAACGCCCGAACGTCCGACTGGAGAGGCTCCTCCCTCTCCCCCCGGGAGAGGGCCGGGGTGAGGGCGCTTGCGGCGCCTCCAGTCTTCTTCCTCTCCGGCAACTCCGTCCTCTTCCCATCAATCCAGATCTCGGTTACTCGGCTCCCCTCCGCGAAGGGCTCCCCCGTCTCGACCGCGAGGTCCGCGATCTTCCCCGCCTCGATCGTGCCCAGCCGGTCGCCGAAACCGAGCTGCCGCGCCGGCACCGTCGTCACCGCCGCGAGCGCGTCCTCCTTCGACAGGCCGCGCGCCAGCGCCTCGCGCACGCGCCGGTGGAAGTCCTCCGCGTCGTCGAGGCCCGCCGTCGTGAAGGAGAACGTGAGCCCCGCATCCTTCATCCACTTCGGGTTCGAGGGCGCGCGGTCCATGCGGCGCAGGCGCTCGAGCGGCACGTCCAGCCACTCGGCGTCGTCGTCCAGCCGGTAAGGCCTCGGGAAGTCCACCCTGAGGATGAGATCGGGATGCATCGCGACGACCTGGTCGCGCAGGCGGTACTCGTCCCCGGCTCCGACGTAGAGGGCCTTCAGCTTGAATTCCTGCGCGATCTTCCCCGCCCGAAGGAGCGACAGCATGTCGGTCGCCTCGAAGACGACCGGCTCCTTCCCTTCCGCGGCCGCGACGAGAGACGCCGCGGCCGCGTCGCGGCGCGGGCGGGCCTGGCCGGCGGGGTGCCGCGCGTAGGCCGCCTCGGCGTCGCGCCACCAGAGCGCGTCGAGCAATGCCTGGCGCGTCATCGCGACGGCGCCCATCTTCGAAGAGGGGTAAACCGCGCGGAAGAACGTCGCGAAGTCGAACCGCTCGGGCTCGAGCGAGACGTACTGGCCCCTCTCGCCCGCGAGAACGCGCGCCTCCATCGGTCCCTCCCCCAGGCTGACGACGGCGCCGCGCCCCCGCAGGATCCCCGACGGCGGGACCGCGGCGACGACCGCGAATCCGAGGCGGCGGTACGTGTCGGCGACGCGCTCCTGGACGCGGAGCGTCTCGATGACGCGATCTTCCGGATGAGCCGGATTCGGAGTGGCGGCCGGCGTCGTGGAAGCCGCCGCCGCGGTCCGGCCGCCGCCCGGGCCCTGCTCCGACCTCCTCGTCGTCCGACGGGCCGCGGGGCCGTTTGCCCGCCAGGCGGTCCGCCGGGACGTACGGATCGATGAACGCCGCGTGGACGACCTTCCCCTTCAGATCGAAGATCCGGGCGTCCGCCGGGATCGCGGTCTGCCCCTGCGGACCCGCCGCCTCGATCACTCCGCCGCGCACGACGACGACGCCGTTCTCGATCACGCGACCCGGCGCGGCGATCACGCGCGCTCCCGTCAGGGCGTATGCGAGGCGGTCTCCGCTGCGGACTTCCGACGGGCCGCCGCGCAGGGGCAGAGAGGAGGCCGCCAAGAGGATCAGGACCGTGATCCGGATCTTTCTCATTTCGGAGCGGGCGGATTCTATATGAGGGGATAGGTGTCAGGTTTGACCTTTCCCCTGACACCTCTTCTCTCATATGCTCCGCTTCTGAATGAGGAGGACAACAATGCTTCGTCGCCAATTTCATGATCGGGACTCTCACTTTCCTCGCCGGGGCCTTCGCGCTCGCTCAGGCTCCGCGCAAGCCGGCCAGCCCGCCGGGCACGGCCGAGACGCAGGTCGGCAGCACGTGGAGCGCGCCCGACAAGGATGGGGAGCAGCGCGTCAGCGGAGGCAAGTGGATCGAGATCACGTACAGCCGGCCCATCCTGCGGGGCCGGAAGGACATCTTCGGCAAGGGCGCCGATTACGGGAAGAAGGTCAACGGCGGCGCCCCGGTCTGGCGCGCCGGCGCGAACCAGACGACCCGGCTGAAGACGGAAGTGCCGCTCGAGATCGGCGGGACCAAGATCGCCGCGGGCGAATACAGCCTCTTCGTGGACCTGAAGGAGGGCGCCTGGACGCTCATCGTCTCGTCGCAGCCCTACCAGGAGAAGTACGACGCCAGCGAGAAGGTCAAGACCTGGGGCGCCTACAACTACGACCCGAAGTTCGACGTCGCCCGCGCCCGCATGAAGATGGTGACACCCGCGGTCTCGAACGATCAGTTCACGATCGGCTTCGTGGACATGACCGACAAGGGGGGCGAGATCGCGATGGGCTGGG
>CAWALG010000024.1:0-289477 GCA_963782815.1 uncultured Acidobacteriota bacterium
CCTTCATCAGGAAGAAGATCACGGGCGTAACCAGGAGGACGTGGATCGTCGAGGTGATCATCCCTCCCACGATCGGCGCCGCGATCGGGCGCATGACCTCGGAGCCGGTTCCCGTGGACCAGAAGATCGGAACGAGCGAGAGCGTCGCCGCGCACACGGTCATGAGCTTCGGGCGCAGGCGCAGAACGGAGCCCTCGCGCGTGGCCTCGAGAACGTCCTCCCGGGTCACGGCGCCTCCGGCCAGGCGGCGGTCCAGGGCCTCGTGGAGGTAGATCACCATCACGACTCCCGTCTCGACGGCCACGCCGTAGAGGGCGATGTAGCCGATCCAGACCGCGACGGAGAAGTTGTAGCCGAGGAGCCACTGGAGAATCACTCCTCCCGTCATGGCGTAGAGGACCGAGAGCATGACGATCGAGGCCTCGGAGGCGGAACGGAAGGTCATCGTCAGCAGCACGAAGATCACGACGAAGACGACGGGAAGCACGAGCTGGAGCGTCTTGCGCGCATGGACCTGGAACTCGTACTGGCCCGTCCAGTCCAGCGTGACGCCCGGCGGCAGCTTGACGCGCGAAGCGACGCGCTCCCGCGCCGCCCGGACGAAGCCGACCAGGTCCGAGGCGTCGGTATCCACGTAGACGATGCCGGCCAGACGGCCGTTCTCGTCGCGGTACATCGGGGGACCCGTGGTGACGCGGATCCGCGCGAGCTGTCCGACGGGGACCTGCGCGCCGGAGGGGGTCGTGACAGGATGCGCCCGAGCCGCTCCAGATCGCTCCGGAAGTCGCGCGGATAGCGCACGAGGACCGTGAACCGCCGCCGGCCCTCGACCGTCGTCGCCGCGATCTTGCCGCCGGTGGCCGCCTCCAGCGTGTTCTCGATCTGCATGACCGAAAGGCCGTACCGGGCGGCGGCCTCCCGGTCCACGGTGAAGTCGAGGTAGGAGCCGCCGGTCGTCCGCTCCGCGTAGACGCTGCGCGTGTCGGGCAGGTCCTTCAAGGAGCTCTCGATCTCCAGGCTGACCTTCTCGATCGAGGAATACTCCGGGCCGAAGACCTTGACTCCGACCTTCGTCCGCACGCCGGTCGCCAGCATGTCGAGGCGGTTGCGGATCGGCTGCGTCCACGCGACCGGCATTCCGGGAATCTGGAGCTTCTCGTTCAGCGCCGCCAGGAGCTCGTCCTGCGTCCGCACGCGCATCTCGGGCCAGACGGGACGCAAGAGCGGCTTGACCCAGTCCGGCCAGCCCGAATACCAGCGGCGGTGGAATGCGCGGGGCCACTCTTCCCGCGGTTTCAACACGATCGTCGTCTCGAACATCTCGATGGGCGCCGGATCGGTCGAGCTCTCGAACTTCCCGGCCTTGCCCAGGACGGACTTGACCTCGGGAAACGTCATGATCACGGCGTCGGTCTTGACGAGGATCTCCCTCGCCTGCTCGACCGCCATCATCGGAAGGCCGGTCGGCATGTACATGAGGGAGCCCTCCCGAAGCTGAGGCATGAACTCCGAGCCGAGCGACAGCGCGAGGGGAACGACAGCGGGAATCAGAAGGAAATTCAAGAGCAGCGCCGTCTTCGGATACCGGAGCGCGGTGTTTAAGACCGGAGAGTACAGCCGCCGGGAAAAGAGCGCGGCCGGGTTGTCGTCCTCGGAGCGGATCCGTCCGCGCATCCAGGCCGTCATCAGGATGGGGACCAGGGTGATCGACAGGATCGAGGCGGCCGCGATCGCGAAGGTCTTGGTGAACGCGAGCGGATGGAAGAGCCGTCCTTCCTCGCCGGTCAGGAGAAAGACCGGGAGGAACGAGACGACGATGATCACCAGCGAGAAGAAGATCGGCCGCCCGACCTGCCGGGCGGCCGCGAGGATGGCCGCTTCGCGGGCCGCTCCGCGCGGATCTCCCGCCGCCGCCAGATGCCGGTGCGCGTTCTCGACCATGACGATCGAGGCGTCCACGAGCACCCCGATCGCCAGCGCCAGCCCGCCGAGCGACATGATGTTGGAGGAGACGCGCAGGAGGGCCATCGGCAGGAAGGAGATGACGATGGCGACCGGCAGGACCGTGATCGGCACGAGCGCCGAGCGAAAATGGAAGAGGAAGATCAGGATGACGAAGGCGACGACGATCACTTCCTCGACGAGCGTGCGTTTCAGCGTCGACACCGCGCGCTCGATGAGATCGGAACGGTCGTAGGCGATCTCCAGCTCCACGCCCGGCGGGAAGGAGGGCCTGACCGCCGCGATCTTCTCCTTCACCGCCTCGACCACGCGCGCGACGTTCTCCCCCGCGCGCACCACGACGACCCCCCGACGGCTTCCCCCTGGCCGTTCCAGTCGAGGACTCCCCGCCGCATCTCCGGCCCGAAGTGGATCGCCGCGACGTCGGAGAGATAAACGGGCGTTCCCGTCCGCGCGAGCGACTTGACCGCGATCTTGCGCAGGTCCTCGAGACCCTGGATGTAACCGCGCCCGCGCACCATGTACTCGCGCCCCGACCACTCGACCACGCGCCCGCCGACGTCGCCGTTGGAGTCCCGGACGCGCTCGAGCACTTCGTTCAGGCCGATCCCGTAGGAGGCGAGCTTCACCGGGTCCACGTCGATCTGGTATTGCTTCTGAAATCCCCCGGCGGAGGAGACCTCGGCCACTCCCGGCACGGCGCGCAGCCAGTAGGCGAGGTCCCAGTCCTGGAACGCGCGCAGATCCGCCAGCGAGTGCCGGCCGGTCCTGTCCACGAGAACGTACTGGAAACCCCAGCCGACACCGGTGGCGTCGGGGCCCAGGTTGGGGTTCACACCCTCGGGAAGCTGCCCCCTCAAACCGTTCAAGTACTCGAGCACGCGGCTGCGCGCCCAGTAGAGGTCGGTGCCGTCCTGGAAGATGACGTAGACGTAGGAGAACCCGAAGAAGGAGTAGCCGCGCACGGTCTTGACCTTCGGAGCGGAGATCAGCGCGGAGACGATCGGATAGGTCAGCTGGTCTTCGATCAGATTAGGGTTCTGCCCCTCCCAGTTCGTGTAGACGATGACCTGCACGTCGGAGAGGTCCGGGAGGGCGTCGAGAGGGATGCGCTTCAACGCCCAGAGGCCCGCGGCGAAGAAACCCGCGACGAAGAAGATCGTCAGGAACTTGTTCCGGATGCAGACGGCGATCAGTTTCTCGATCATCGCGGCGGCCCTCCCGGCGTGGGGGCGGCCAGGGACTGCGCGGGCTGGCCCTCCGATCCCGGAGGCGCGGCGCCGATCGCCCCGATGCGCGACTCGGAATCGATCAGGAAGTCCGCCGAGGCGACGACGGTCTCTCCCTCGGAGAGCCCGGCCAGGACCTCGAGAAATTCCTTTCCGGCAAGGCCCGTCTTCACCTCGCGCGGCGCGTAGACGCCGGGCGATTGTTCGACGAAGGCGATCTGCCGCTCCCCCGTCTGAATCAGCGCGGAGCGCGGGACGGCGAGCGCCTCCCTTCCTTTCCGGCCAGGGACACGCGGACGAACATGCCGGGCTTGAGCGTTCCCTTCGGATTCGGGATGACGAGCCGCACCTTGATCGTGCGCGTCTCTTCCGTGACCGTCGGATACACGAAGTCCACGCGTCCGTGGAAGGTCTCGCCGGAAATGGAGGAGGCGGACACCGTCGCCGCGTCTCCGGGAGCGGTCAGGGCCATCTCCGACTGGTAGACATCCGCCAGCACCCAGACCTGCGAGAGGTCCGCGATCGTGAAGAGCGGCATGCCCGCCGTGATCGCCAACCCCGGCAACGCGTCCTTCTTCAGGACAACGCCGGAGACGGGAGACGCGAGGGTGACGTTGCGGGAGACTTCTCCGGTCCTCTCGACGCGCGCGATCTCCGCCTCCGGGATGTCCCAGAGGCGCAGGCGCTCCCGCGTGGCGTCCAGCAGAGCCCGCGCGTCGGAAGCCGTCTCGGAGGATCCGGAACCCGAGAGCCGCCGAAAGTTCTCGAGCAGCGAGCAGGAGCTCGCGCTCGGTCGCGACGAGGTCGGGACTGTAAACGGAGAGGAGCGGCTGTCCCCGGCGCACGCTCTGACCCGTGCGGTCCACGTGGAGCTTCTCGATGTACCCGGAGAATCTCGCGTTGACCGCGTGGACTCGCCCCTCGTCTTCGGCCACGACGCCGTTGGTTTCGACGCCGCCCGCGATCGTCCGCTTCTCCACCCTCGCCGTCGTCACGCCGATCTGCTGCCGCCGCTCGAGCGGGATCCGCACGACCGAGAGGCCGGCCGGCTCCTGGCCGGCCGCGGCGGAGGGCGCCTCCTCGGCGTATCTGGGGACGAGGTCCATGTCCATGAAGGGGGACTTGCCCGGATGGTCGAAGTGCACCTCCGGCTTCATCGGGTCGTACCAGTAGAGGACTCGCCGGGCGGGAGCGGGAACCGCGGGATTGCCCGGCCGGTTTCTTCGCGCACGCAGTCCCCGCCAGGACCGCCGCGAAGGATCCCCACGGCAAGGGCGGCCACGAACACGGCTTTCCAATTCTTTTCATTCCGCATGGATGCCTCCTGTCGCCGGGGTCCCTTCGATCAGAGGAAGTCCGGAGGCCTTTTGAAGCGCCGCGAGGGCCCGCGCGGCCCCGGTTTCGCGCTCGACGGATTCCGACCGGTACATGTCGAGATCCGTGGCGGCCCGGACATAAGTCAGAAAGTCGATCGCTCCGACGCTGTAAGCCTCCCGGGCGGCGCGGTAGTTGATCTCCGCCTGCGGGAGGATCGACTCCCGGTAGAGGCGGGCCTGGTCACGGTTCTTCGCCAGGTCCGCCCACGCCTGCTCGATGTCCCGCCTCAGGGTGTTGCGGACGGCCGAGAATCCGGCCCGCGCGCTCGAGAGCTCCGCCTCCCTTTCCGCCTCCCTCTCATCGAGTCTCTTCCGATGCACAAACGGCAGACTGAACGACACCGAGATTCCCGCCATGTCTTCGAACTTTTCCCGCCGTCCGTAGTAGCCCTCGAGCATCCAGTCGGGGCGCCGCTCGTAGCGCGCCCCTTCGAGCCGGGCCTCTCCGCGCCGCACGCCGGCGGCCGCTACGGTCATCGAGGGGCTCTCCTGCTCGGCCATCCGCGTCAGCTCCTCGGCCGCAGGGACCGGGTGAGCGGCGATTCTCGACTCGCAGTCTTCTTCGACCGCGACCGGGGAAACCTCGGTGCTCGCGGGGAGATTCTGAAGGGAGTTCCACCGGGCGGCCTCCGAACGCCGCTCTCCGGCGAGCGCCGCCAGGCGGTCTTCGAGCGCCGTCCTCTCCAGGTCCGCCCTCAGGACGTCGGCCTGCGCTCCCTTCCCCACCCGGTAGCGCTCGCGCGCCACGGCCACGGCATCGGAGAGGCGTTGCCGGGTCTCCCGGGCGATCGCGATCCTCCGGTCGAGAGCCGCCAGGCGGAAGAAGGAATCGGCGACGTCGGCGGCGACCTCGGCCACATGGCGGGAGTGCTCGGCCTCCATCGCCCTCGACCTCGGCCTGCGCCGCGCGTTCTTCCGCCGGGCGCTTCCCGGCGCCCGGGAAACCGCTGGCGCGCCCCGATCATCTCCATCGTCATGGGGTCACTCGTGAGGGACGGATTGGAGACCGGCACGTCCTTCAAGCCCAGTTCGATCTCCGGATCGGGGAGCGCCGTCGCCTGCGACACGCGATGTCGCGCGGCCGCGATCCTCGCCTCCATTTCCGCGATCTCCGGGTTCTCCGCGGCGGCGCGGCCGATGGCTCCCTTGAGCCGCTCGAGCCAGTCCGAAGGGGGGAGGGCAGGCATCGCCGCCGCCGCGGACGAGAGAGAGGCCGCGAGAGTCAGGGCAACCAGGACGGACTTCGTCTTCATGAGATCTCCCCTGAAAAGAAAAGGGATGCGGGAAACGCCCGGGCCGGCGGGCGGAGAAAGCTCCGCCTCGACCTGCGTCGGAAGGGCGGCCGGTCCTAGATCAGGAGCTGGGCGTGGAGCCGGTAGAGAGGGGGCTTGTCGGGGAGGGCTTCGGCGAACGCCGCCTTCGTGATGAGGCGTTCCGGAGCCGGCGCTCCCGGGTTGTCGGCGAGGAGCGCCGTCGGCGCGGCCACCGGATCCGCCGCCGAGACGACGGCGACGCGGCCGGCCTCCGGAGTTCTCGGGCAGTCCACCATCGTGTCGCAGCAGTCCACGGCCCGGACCGTCTGAGAACTCTTCGGAACGCAACAAGTGGCCGGCGCCACGGAGGCGCCGGCCGTGAGGAGGGTGATGGCGAGAACGAGGGAGATTCCGGGGTTTTTCATCAGGCGTCCACGCACAGCCTAAGAGGAGCCACGGACCACGCCCTGATGCAAACGCACTATTCCCGCTAACGCGGCGGATTGTGCTCCATTCCCGCGTGCGAGCCGAACCGGATGCGCAGGAACCCGTGGAAGGAGATCGGATGGCTCCCGTACACGGAGTCGAATCTCGAAGGGAAGCGGTAGAAAGTGAAGTCGGTCCCCAGTCCCGTCTCCACCTCCGACAACCACGGGAAATCGCGGACGAAGCCGAGCGTCGCCGCCTGGACGGAGACGCGGTCGCGGGGCACCCCCTCCGGGCGCTGGCTCTTGTGGACGAGCTCGTAGGCGTCGCGGTCCACGCTTTCGACGCGCCCGTAGAGGAAGTTCACCTTCGCGAATTTCCAGGTCCACTCCAGGGTGTTCCCCCACTCCGGACCTTCCGGAGTCTGGTTCTTGCCGGCGATCGCCGTCGCCGCGAAGAAGCCGCCCGGGGTCGCCGCCTGGTACGTCACGGACGCGGTGGACCTCGTCTGGTCGCCGGGCTCGATCGCCTCCGGGTGCTCCAGGTGGCCGGTGGAAATCTGCACCGACAGCTCGGGCGTCGGACGCACGGTCAGCCGGCCCGAGTAGGAGTCGGGCTTCCCCTGATCGATGTCCCATCGGTTCTCGTCCGGCTCTTGCCCGTGGAAGACGGATCCCTCGAGCGTGAAGATCGAGGCCGTCAGCCCGACGGCTGCGACGTCCGCGGCGATGTGCGTGGAATCCTGGTTGTGGTGGGCGAGCGGCGCCGTCGGGTTCTCCGACGCCGAGAGCCTGTGCGGATAGGAGACGGGACCGAGAGCCGGCTCGCCGAGCGGCGCGAGATACAGGCGGACGTTCGTGTTCTTCCCGAGGGGCCTCTCCCACGCCGCGCCCAACTCGACGAAGAGGTCGTGCGGATGCTGCCGGTCCACCAGCAGCACGTCGTTGTAGGTCTCCCCTCTCTGGAAGAGCTCGGAGCTGCCGTGGGCCGGGATCGTGGCCGGCTCCAGCGTGAACGTCCCCAGGAGCGAGAGCTTGCCGCCCCACAGGCTCCGGATCGCCATGGTCATCAAGTGGTTCTGCGACTCGAACTCGCGATCCCCCGACGGCCCCCCCTGCCGGTTTACGGTCAGGAAGGCGTATCCGTGGATCATCGTCATCCAATGGTCCATCGGTTCCATCTCCCGCATCTCGGCCATCGGGTCGGGGTTGGCGGGGGCATGGCCTTCGTGCTGCGCCGCCGCGACGCACGCGGCGAGGGAAGCGACGAAACCGATGGCGACGCGAAGTCTTGCCGACGAATCGGGGATTCTCTTAGTCCTTATGGGGCTTCGTGCCGGGAGGGTGCGTGTGCCCGGGCTTCTCCTCCCCCTCCGGCTTCTTCTCCGCCTCCGGCTGGCCGGCCTCCCCCGCCTCGTGGTGTTTCTCTTCTTCATGGCCGGCCTTCAGCGTCTGCTGCTCTTCCTTCGTGACTTCGGGCAGGTGGCGGACGAACGCCACGATCTTCCAGATCTCGTCTTCCTTGTGAGTAGGGGAAAACGCGGGCATGCCGGTCATCCGGATCCCGTTGGAGACGACCCAGAACAACTCGCCGTCCCGCATCTTCTGCACGGACGGGAGCGTCAGGTCCGGCGCCGGCGGATTCAACCCCTGCCCGAACTCCGACTCCTCGACGCCGGGCGCGCCGTGGCAGTCGAGACAGTTCTCCTTGAAGTGCGCGAGTCCGGCCCGGATGTCCTCCGGCTTCGCAAAAGGGTTCGTCCGAATTGGGCGCGCGTTTCTGGATCGCGCGATTCAAGGTGAACGTGGCGAACTTTCTCTCCAGCCTCCCGGGAGGATTGGTCGCCGCCATGTCGATAGGACCCGGTAAAGCAGACGACTCCGATGACGATCGCCACGAGAAGCCACCCGATCAGGATTCCAACAATGACCTTCATGTTTCCCTTCCTCCAAGTCGACTGCTTCTTCTAGGCGTGCCTCCGGCTCGAGGAATGACACGTCATCTCCGATCCCCATTCCATCTGGATCGTGGCGTGCTCCACCCCGGCTTCCTCCCGGAGCAACTTCTGTACCGCCGCCAGCACCTCGGCGCGGCCGCTCTCGGCCGAAGCCCGGATGTGGAGGCTCGCCGAGTGCAGGCCCGACGTCAGGGTCCAGCAGTGCAGGTCGTGGACCTCCTCCACGCCGGGCAATCCGAGGATCTCCTGCCGCAGGCGGGGAAGGTCGATTTCTCCGGGAGCCCCTTCGAGCAGGATGTGGGCGGACTGGCGCAGCAGCCCGGCGGCGCGCGGCAGGATGAAGAGGGCGACCCCGACCGAGACCGCGGCGTCGAGCCAGCGCCACCCCGTCAGGGGGATCGCGACGGCGGCCGCGAGCACGGCGAGCGAGCCCAGCATGTCGGTCACGACCTCCAGGTACGCGGCGCGCATGTTCAGGCTCGAGGCGCTGCCTCTCGACAACAGCACGGCCGAAATCGACGTTGCCCGCGAGCGCCGCCACGGCGATCCAGAACATGATGCCGGTGTGGATCTCGACCGGCCGCCCGAAACGGCGGACCGCCTCATAACCGACGTAGAGCGCCACGAGGAGGAGGATCTGCGCATTGACGAAGGCCGCCAGGATCTCCGCCCGGTAGAGACCGAACGTGTGGCGTCCCGTCGGCGCCCGCCCCGCGAGCGTCAGGCCGGCGTAGGCGAGCAGGAGGGCGGCGATGTCGGCGAACATGTGCGCCGCGTCGGCGAGCAGCGCGAGGCTGTGCGAGGCGATCCCCCCCGCGACCTCGAGGAGCAGGATCGCGAGCGTGACGGCGACAGCGCCCCGGAGCCGCCGCTTGCGTGTGTCTCTCTCTTCTTCCGAGGAGTCCGCGCAGGGGTTCGGGAGCGCCGGCGGCTGCGACGGCCGTCATGGCTCGGACAGACGTTCCACTTCGACCCGGGCGTCGTTGAAGCAGGCGCCCCCGCCCAGGTCCGTCAGCGTGTCCGGCGCGAGCGCCGTGGGGCCCGTGCCCGACAGCGTGTTGTGCCGCCAGAGCCCCTTGGAGAGAACGACGACGCCCTCCCGCAGGGAAGGGTTGGAGAGGGAGAGACACCGGACTTCCCCCAGGGAATTGAAGACGCGGACGCGGTCCCCGTCGGAGATGCCCCGGGACGCCGCGTCGCGCGGCGCCATCTCGAGCGGCACCTGCTCCCGGTGCAGCTCCCCGAGAGTCGAGCTGATCGTCCGGTCGGTCGCCGGCGAGATGAGCGCGAGCGGGTACTGCGGTGTCTCCGGATCGGGCCGGTACGCGTAGAGGCCGGCCGGCGCCTCGCGGTCGAGCGTCCTCCGGCACGAGGTGGATCTTCGGTCGGGCGTGCAGCGGGAAAGTGTCCACGAACTGGACCGGCGCGGGATTGCCGCCGGGGAACGCGATCCCGTCGCGAATCGAGCGCCCGCCGGATCGCCTCGCCGGACGGGCTGGGCCCGGAGGATCGCCTCCTTCATCTCTCCCGCCGATTCGGGGTCGCCCGGGCGGCGCGAGGCCCGCTCGTCTCGTCAGCTCGCTGAACACCTCGTGGTTGGGCCGCGACTCGCCGACGGGCGCGGATGACGGCCGCCGCCTCCTGCAGCACCATCGCGCCGTACCCGCGCGACATCTCGTCTCTCTCGAGGAACGTCGTCCCGGGGAGCACGACGTCGGCATAGAGCGCCGTGTCCGTCATCACGGGATCGAACACGACGGTGAAGAGGTCCTCGCGCTCGAGTCCCGCGCGGACCTTCTCCTGGTTCGGCATCGTCGCGAGCGGGTTGCAGTTGTAGACGAAGAGGAGCTCCACGGGAGGCCCGTCGCGGCGCGAGGAGCGTCTCGCCGAGCAGATTCATGTTGATCTCGCGCGTGGACGGCGGGCGCGAGCTCGCCGGCCGCCGCCGTCGCGTCGAGGTCCCAGGCCTTCGAGTTGCTCAGGGTGTATCCGCCGCCGCGCACTCCGAATTTCCCGGCGACCGCGGGAAGCGCCAGGACGGCGGCAACGGCGGAGCCGCCGTTGCGGTTGCGCTCGAGCCCCCACCCGCAGCGCAGCGCCGCGGGGCTCGATCGCGCGTACATCCGCGCGAGCTCCTCGATCTGCGCGGCGGGCACGCGGGCCGTCCGGGCCGCGGCGTCGAGCGTCCAGGGCTCGGCCCTCCGGCGCAGCTCGTCCGCGCCGGCCGCGTGAGCCGAGAGGAACTCGGCGTCGGCGTGGCCGTTCTCGAAGAGCCAGCGGATGAGCGCGAGCGCCAGGGGAAGGTCGGTTCCCGGGTGCGGCGCGACGTGCAGGTCCGCCCGCTCGGCCAGGCGCGTCCGGCGGGGGTCGACGACGGCGAGTTTCGCTCCCTGGCTCCGGGCTTCCAGGAGATAGGGCACGAGGTGAATGCCGGAGACGGAGGGATTCACGCCCCAGAGAACGACGAGCTTCGAGTGCCGGTAGTCCTGCAGCGCGGTCCCCGGCATCGTGCCGTAGAGGCCCGCCACGGCGCGTCCCGACGGGGCCGCGCAGACGGTGCGCGCCATCCGGGAAGCGCCGAGCCGGTTGAAGAGGCGCGCGTCCGCCGTGTTCTGCGAGAGGTATCCGTTCGATCCGCCGTAGTAGAAGGGAAGGATGCGCTCCCCCTCTCCCCGCGCCGCCAGGCTCGTCATGCGGGAAGCGACGAGGCTCAAGGCCTCGTCCCAGGAAACGCGCCGGAACCGCCCCTCCCCCTTGCGCCCCTCTCTCACGCCGGATGGCGGACGCGGTGCGTTCCGTGGACATGCTCGGGAAGCCGCCGGACCTTCGAGCAGATGAAGCCGCCGTGACCGGATTGACGCGGCTGCCTCCCACCTCGACGACCTGTCCCATCCTCGACGCGGACTTCGAGACTGCACGCGTCCGGGCAATCGAGGGGACAGACGGAGGGGTGAAGTTCCGTCGGCGCTACCGTTGCCATGCTCTCATTCTAGTGCCGGGAAGTCTGGCCAGCCTGTCATCCTGAGCGCAGCGAAGGATCTGCCCTCCTGGAGGAGGGAGCAGATTCTTCGTCGCTTCGCTCCTCAGAATGACAAAGGAACCGGGCACCGGGCACCGGCCTCATCGGAACGAATCCGAAAAGGCCAGGAGGCGTCCCTTCTTCGGATCGCAGACGAAGACATTTCCGTTCCCATCGGACGCGACGCAGTGGGCGCCGGGCGCCGTGGGGAGCGTGCCGAGAAGCGACAGTTTCCCCGCGGGGGACACGTCGAACACGGCCATCGTCGCGCTCTTCGCGCCGGGAAGGTACAGGTGCGAGAGCTTCGGGTCGTAGTCGATGACGTCCACGCCGCTTCCGGAGCGCGCGGAGGACAGCACCTTGCCGGTCCCGACGTCCAGGACGACCGCCGTTCCCTCCGCACATCCCGCGAAGAGGAACCCGCGAGTCTCGTCGAGCGCGATTCCGCGGGACCCCTTGCAGCCGTTGTTCCACGTCGCCGCGATCTTGCGGGCCTTGATGTCGATCGACACCGTCTTGCCGTCCCAGAGATGGGTGTAGGCGCGGCCGCGGCGGAGATCCACGGCGAGCGACTCCGGCCCGCCCGGGACGGCGAGGAACGCGTCGTGCACCGCCGCCGGCGGGATCCCGGCGAGAAGGTGAAAGATCTCGATCCTCTGGGAGTCCGGCTCGGTG
This sequence comes from uncultured Acidobacteriota bacterium, assembly GCA_963782815.1. Lineage (GTDB taxonomy): Bacteria > Acidobacteriota > Thermoanaerobaculia > UBA5066 > Gp7-AA6 > JAWOLE01. Next base: position 11,898 of record CAWALG010000024.1, read on the forward strand.
ACCCAGGCCTCGCCGGACGACTCCACGTACCGCACGTAATCGGGCGCTCCGCCGAGCCGCGATCGCGACAGGATGCGGCGTCTGGCCGGATCGACGACCAGGAGCAGGCCGGAGGTCCGGTCCGTCGTGAACACAGAGCCCCGCCCGCTGTCCGCCGACGTCACGCCGTCGTCGTGCCCTCCCCCGTAATCCTTCTTCGCGCTGAACCCCTCGACCGCGGTCACGGTCCGCGTCGCGGGATCCAGGAGCGCGAGACTTCCCGTTCGCCCGGCCGGCACGAGGATCTTGCCCAGGGAGGCGGAAAAGCGGAGGTCGTCGAAGCCGATGCCCGCCGATCCTCCCGGGATGTCGATCGCCGCCGGGGCGGCCGAAGCCATCGCCCCGAGGAACAGGAGGGCCGCCGACGGGAATCTCATCGCGCCACGTCCGACCCTGAGTGTAAAGCAATTGCTATACGCGACGATCAAGTGCTATAGGAACGCCGTGCGTCGAACCCCGAGCCGGAAGGCACGCCCCGGGCGCGGCCGCGAGGGCGCGCGCGCCTGGTATCTCCTCATCCACCAGCTGCCGCCCGAGCCTCTCTACCTTCGCGCGAAGATCCGCCAGCGCCTGGCCAGGGTGGGCGCGGTGGCCCTGAAGAACGCGGTCTACGTCCTGCCGCGGCTGCAGGACTGCCTGGAGGACTTCGAGTGGCTGGCGCAGGAAGCGATCGCGGGGGGAGGCGAGGCCCACGTCTGCGAGGCGGCGTTCCTCGAGAAAGAGACCGACGCCGCGCTCGTGGAGCGCTTCCGTCAGGAACGCGACGCCGACTACGCGGCCCTCGCCGCATCGCTTCGGAGGAGCCGCAAGGCCGGCCGGCGCGGCGGCGCGATCCCCCGGAGGAGGACCTCCCGGCGCGCCTGGCCCGTTCGCGCAAACGCCTGGAAGAGATCGCGCGCATCGACTTCTTCGGGGCGAAAGGGCGCGAGACGGTCGAGCGCCTGGTCGAGGCCCTGGAGCGCCGCGTCGAGCCGCGACCGGAATCCTCGGGCCGCGGCAGCCGCGCGCGGCCGGCGCTGACCAACCGGACCTGGGTGACGCGCAAGGGGATCCAGGTGGACCGGATCGCTTCCGCCTGGCTCATCCGCCGCTTCGTGGACGTCCGGGCGCGCTTCCGGTTCATCGACCCGAAGCGCGAGACGGCCCGCGCCGGGGAGATCGCCTTCGACATGGTCGGCGGCGACTTCACGCACGAGGCCGACCGCTGCACGTTCGAGACGCTGCGCCGCCGCGCCGGCGTCAAGGATCCGGCGATCGCGCCGATCGCGCAGATCGTCCACGAGATCGACCTGAAGGACGGGAAGTTCGGGCGTCCGGAGACCCGCGGGATCGAGCGGATCCTCGCGGGCATCTTCCAGCCTGCTCCCGCGACGAGGAGCGCCTGGACCGGGGGTTCGCCCTCTTCGACGAGCTCTACGAGTCCTTTCGCAGGAAACCAGAGGGAGGCCAGGAAATGAAACGTTACAGGATCGCGGCGTCGCTGCTCTCTGCTGCTCGGCGCTCACCGCGCGCCGCGCGCAGGGCGGCCGGCTGGGACGCCGTGGACAAAGTCTTCGGGCAGGCCGGCAAGGACATGCCGGGCGAGGTTCGCCGCTACGGCTGGCCCCGGTCGGACCTGCACGTCACGATCGGAGGCGTCGCCGTCGAGCCCGCGCTCGCGCTCGGCTCCTGGGCCGCCTTCAAGAAGACCGGCGCCGGCGACGAAGCGGTCGACGATGGGAGACCTCGTTCTGCTCGGCCCCGAGGTGGACCCGGTGATCGGCGAACTTGAGGCCGGCGGCTTCGAGATCCTCGCCATCCACAACCATCTGATCGGCGAGACGCCGCGCCTCCTCTACGTTCACTTCCACGGCCATGGCGACGCCGCCGCGCTGGCGAGAACGCTCGAAGGCCGCGCTGGCGAAGACGAAGACTCCGGCGCCCTCGGGCAAGGCGCCGGCGAAACCCACGCGACGCGCAGGCGAAGATCTTCGAGAAGCTCCAGGACGCTCTCGGCCGCAAGGGGACGATGGCGGGCGCGGTCCTCCAGGTCGGCGTGCCCCGCGCGGAGCCGATTCAGGACGGCGGCATGGAAGTTCCCGCGAGCATGGGCATGGCGACCGCGATGAATTTCCAGACGGCGGGCGACGGATCGCCACGACGGGAGACTTCGTCCTCGATCGCCGACGAGGTCAACCCGGTCCTCCGGGAGCTGCGCGCGCACGGCCTCCAGGTCACCGCCCTCCACTCCCACATGCTGCGCGAGAGCCCGAGGCTCTTCTTCATGCACTTCTGGGGCGTCGGCACCCCCGAGAAGATCGGCGAAGGACTGAAGGCCGCGCTCTCAAAGGTCGCCACCAGGTGGAACCGAGACGGCGAACGTTCGACGTCGAAGACGGCTGATCTCTGCCCGGGAGGCTCGCGCGATAGACTGGCTCCGTCGATTCGCCGCCGCCGTCGCTCTCTGGTCGCCGCCGGGAATTGCTCCTCGCGACCTGGCTTCTCGCGCGCCGAGGCGCAGCGTCCGTGACTCTGTCGGTGCTCACGACCGCCCGGGATCTCTCCGCTGCCGATTTCGATGATCGCTCTCTGGGAGAGACGCGCCGGCGGCGCGCGAGCTCTTTCAGCAGGAGCCTCACGAGGGGGCGCCGGCGAGCCTCGCCACCGAGTGCCGGGTGATCGCGACGCCGAAGGCGCTCCTCTTGCGGTTCATCATGGCGGAGCCGGCCGCCGAGTTCGTGGCGCACGAGCTGCGCCGGGACGCCGACCTCTCCAACGACGACCGCATCGCCTTCGTGCTGGACACCTACCGGGACCGGCGCAACGCCTACTTCTTCGCGACCAACCCCAACGGCGTCCGCGAGGATGGCCTGGTCACGGAGGAGGGAGATCCGTCCCTGGACTGGGACACGGTCTGGGATGTCCGCGTGCGCCGCACTCCCGACGGGTGGGACGCGCTTTTTCGCATCCCCTACACGGCCCTGAACTTTCCCGGGCGGCCAGAGCGAGACCTGGGGCTTCAACTTCTCCCGCGATCATGCGGCGGCGCACCGAGACCGTGCGCTGGACCGGCTGGAAGCGGCCCTTCGCGCTGTCGAAGATCTCCCTCGCGGGAGACCTGACGGGCCTGCCGGCGCTGCCGGCCCGGCAGCTCCGGCAGCCTCACGCCCTACGCGCTGGCCGCGCTCGAGGAGCTGCAGAACCCCTCGGACACGAACCTCCTGGGCCGGGCCGGATTCGACTTCCGCTACGGCGTCAGCTCCTCGACCGAGGCGGACCTGACCGTCAACACCGACTTCGCGGAGACGGAGGCCGACGCGCAGCAGTTCAATTTCGGACGGACCTCGCTCTTCTTTCCGGAGAAGAGGCTCTTCTTCCTGCAGCGATCCCAGACCTTCGACTTCGGGTCCGACGTTCACGACGTCTCCCCTTCTTCTCCCGAACGATCGGGTTGAAGAGCCTGGACGACACGAGTGTCCCCATCCCGATCAACGCCGGACTGAAGTTGACGGGACGCCTCGGGCGGACGGACTTCGGCGCGCTCGCGGTCCAGACCCGGGCCGCGGAGGGCGAGCCGCGCACCAACTTCTTCGTCGGCGCGCGCGAAGTTCGACGTCGGCCATGCGTCCTACGTCGGCGGCCTCTTCACCGACATCGAGCGGGTCCACGGACGACCCCTCGCGAAAGTACTCGCGGACGTACGGAGCCGACACTCTCTTGAACTTCACGCCCGAGTGGAGCGCGAACGGCTTCTACGTCGGGACCTCCAACCCGGGCATCTCGGGAGAGACGAAGGCCTGGAAGGCGGAAGCTCAACTACCGCGGCGAGTATGCCAACGTCGAGCTCCACCGCTCCAACATCGGCAGCGCCTACGATCCCCAGATGGGCTTCGTCTCCCAGAACGGCATCCACCAGAATTTCGTGGACCTGGAGCTGACTCCGCGTCCTCATGTCCTGGGGCTGAAGAATCTCTCCTTCGAGACCTTCTACCTCGTCAAGTACAACGAGAACGGCACGCTGAACGAGCGCGAGTATCAGTACACCTTCCGGGCGAACTGGCAGAACGGCGCCTACACCGACGAGGACATCGTGGACGTCTTCGACGAGAACCTGACCGAGCCGCTCGAGCTGACCGACACAGTGGCGATCCCGCCCGGCTCCTACCACTTCGCGCGCCACCAGGTCGCCTTCGGCACCGATCCCTCCCGCGCCTTCGCGTTCCAGGCCCGCGTCAACTGGGGGCAGTACTACGGCGGGAAGCGGGACGACTACACCGGGCGGCTCTTCGTCAAGCCCAACGAGCACGTCTCGGTCTCCCTCATCGAGGACTACAACGTGGTCCGGCTGCCGCAGGGCGATTTCAACCTCTCGCTCTTCTCTCTGCGCGTGGACTGGAACCCGAGCGTGCGTCTCCTCTCCTCGCTCATCGTCCAGAGCGACAACGTGGACCATCTGACGAACGTCCAGGCGATCGTCCGCTGGCTGATCGACCCGGCGACGGACGTCTTCGCCGTCTACAACCGGCAGATCGGGAGCGGCTTCGAGCGGCCCGGCACGCGGGTCACGCTCAAGATTCCGGAGGACGTTCGATCTGTGAGGAGGCGACCCGGCAGGCTACTCGTAGCGGAGCGCTTCGATCGGGTCGAGGAGCGCGGCCTTCCGCGCCGGGTAGAACCCGAAGAAGACGCCGATGAACGCGGAGAAGACGACGGCGATGACGATCCACTGCGGCGGGATGATCGTCGGCCAGGAGAGCGCGCGGGAGAAGACCGACGAGGCCACGACGCCGACGATCGCCCCGATGGTGCCCGAGAGGGAGCTCAGGATGAGCGCCTCGATCAGGAATTGCGCCTGGATGTTCTTCTTCGTCGCGCCGATCGCCATGCGGACGCCGATCTCCCGCGTGCGCTCGGTGACGGTCACGAACATGATGTTCATGATCCCGATGCCTCCGACGAGGAGCGAGACGGAGGCGATCGCGAGCAGCAACACCGTGAACGTCCTGCTCGTCTCCTCCTGGGCCTGGAGCATCTCCTCCGGGGCGCGGATGTTGAAGTCGTCGGGGGCGCCCGGGCGCAGGTGATGCCGCTGGCGCAGGAGCGCGGTGATCTGCGTCCGCGCCGGCCGGATCGCCTCGGGCGAGACGGCCGAGCAGAGGATGTCGTCGAGCCACGAGATCCCCTTGATCTTGTGCTGCGCCGTCGTCCAGGGAATCATGAGGAAGTCGTCCTGGTCCTGGCCCGTGGCGCTCTCCCCCTTGGGCTTCAGGGTCCCCAGCACCCGGAACGGCTGGTCGCGGAGCCGGATGGATTTCCCGATCGGGTCTTCCTCTCCGAAGAGCTGCTCGACGACGGTGCGGCCGAGCACGCAGACGTTGGCCGACGTCGCCACGTCCTGCTGCGTGAAGCAGGTCCCGCTCGCGAGCGCCCAGCGGCGGATGGAGAGGTACTCCGGCGACACGCCCCGGTACACGGTGTTCCAGTTCAGGTTGCCGTAGATCACCTGGATCCGGGCATCCACCTGCGGCGAGGCGCTCTTGATCAGCGGGACGGCCTCCAGGATCGACCGGGCGTCCCGCGCGGTCAGGGTCTTGGTGGCGCCGGTGCCGGTCCGCACTCCCTGGAGGTTGCGGCTGCCGGCCTCGACCCAGACGAAGTTGTCGCCGAGGTTCTGGAGCTGCTCGCGGATCCGGCTCGACCCGCCCTCCCCGATCGCGACGGTGCAGATGACCGCGGCGATGCCGATCGTGATGCCGAGCATCGTGAGCGCGGTGCGCAGCTTGTTGCGCGCGAGAGCCGACAGGGCGACGGGGAGAACCGAAGAGAGATCCATCGGGCCGGCGCCGAGCTTAGCATGCCTTGCGCGGGGCGGCAACGCGAAGAACTCGGAATTCGTATAATTCTCGTTCTGTTTGCCATGAAGTCATGCCGCTGACCGGTCTGGCGCCCGCGGCGGAAGGTCCTTGCCTTCGGGGCGGCCGCCGTGGTCCTCCTCGCCAGCGCGGGCCTCGTGCTGCGCGGCCGGTCGGGAAAGCCGAAGTACCTGACGGCGGCGGTGCGCCGCGGGTCCGCTGACGGCGACGGTCGAGGCGACCGGCACGATCAACCCGCTGACCACGGTCCCCGTCGGATCGTCGGTTTCGGGCACCGTCGAGTACATCTTCGCCGACTTCAACTCCCGGGTGAGCGCCGGCCAGGTCCTCGCCCAGCTCGACCCGCAGATCTTCGAGTCGCAGGTCGTGACCGCGCGCGGCAACCTGAAGAACCTCGAAGCCGGTCTCGACGTGGCCCGGGCCGCGATCGAGGTCGGCGAGGCCAACGTGGCCAAGCTCCAGGCCGACCTCGGTTACGCCCGGGCCAACGCCCGGCGCATCGCCGACCTGAACGCGCAGGGGCTCGTCCCGGTGGACCAGAAGGACCTCTCGCAGTCGAGCCTCGCCCAGTCGGAGGCGGCGGTCCGCGCGGCGCAGGCCCAGGTCAACCAGGCGCGGGCGCAGCTCCAGCAGAGCCTGGCGCAGGTCGAGGCCATGAAGGGGGCGCTCGAGCAGGCGGAGACGAACCTGCGCTACACGACGATCCTCTCGCCGACGGACGGCATCGTCGTGGCGCGCAACATCACCGTGGGCCAGTCGGTCGCGGCATCGCTCCAGGCGCCCAACGTCTTCACCATCGCCCAGGACCTGAAGCGCATGCAGGTGTACGCGAAGACGGACGAGTCGGACACGGGATTCATCCGCGTCGGGGCGGAGGCCACGTTCCAGGTGGACGCCCTTCCCAACGAGACGTTCCGGGGAAGAGTGAGCACGGTCCGCCTCAATGCCTACGCGGTCCAGAACGTCGTGACCTACGACACGATCATCGACTTCGAGAACCCCGAGGAGAAGCTGATGCCGGGAGAGACCGCGTACGTGTCGATCCCCACCGGCCACGCCGACGACGCCCTCCAGATCCCGAACGCGGCGATGACCGTGAGCCCGCCGCTGCTCCCCGGAGACCTCGAGAAGCTCTACAAGGAGCACGGCATCCCGCCGGCCGCCTACACCTCGCATGCCGGCGGCCGGCAGGTCGTCTGGCGTCTCGCTTCCGGCGACCGGCTCGAGCCGGTCGCCGTCCGGGTCGGGATCTCGGACTTCGCCTTTTCCCAGGTGCTCGAAGGCTCTTTGAAGGAAGGCGATCCCCTCGTCACCGGAGTCGCCGGGGGCGCGGGCGCGGGGCGGCGAGCAAGGCTCCCATTCCCGGGCGGCCGCCGGCGGCGAAGCGTTAACCGGCGATGAAGATCCGCGCGGCTGTCCCGCTGCTTCTCGTCCTCCTCGCGATGCCCGCGGCCTCCGGATGCGCGCGGCGCCGGCGCGCCGCTCCCCGGGAGGAGTTCTTCATCGTCTCCTCCGTGAACGCGGACAAGGGAACGATGGTGGTCAAGAGGCCGACCGAGGTCACGCTGACCGTGCGGGTGACGGAGAAGACCCGCTGCCGCAGCGAGAAGGGCGCGGCGATCCGATTCCAGGAGCTGCGCGCCGGGGACACCGTGTTCGTCGCGTCGGAGCCGGACTCCTCCGGGCAGCCGGTCGCGTCGAGCATCCGGCTCGGCCCGATGACCGTGGAGGAGCTCCACCGGCGGTACCTCCGGTTCTGACCTTCTACCAGTTGACATATCAATCTAGCAGTTGATATGAACCATGGAGGAGACCCGCCCGATGAAATGGGTCACGCGCAAACGCATCCACGTCAACCGAACGGCGACCGGGTGGCTGATCCGGCGCTTCCTGGACCCCGGGGCCGAGATCCTCTTCGTCGAGCCGGACGAGGTGGCCGGCGTGCAGGAACGCGAGCGCGCGATCGGCTTCGACGCGCCGGGCGCCCGGTACTCCCACCGGGACGAGCGGGGACGGTGTTCCTTCGAGGCGCTGGCGGAAGAGAGGCTGCCGGGAGACTCGGCTCTCCGAGCGGCTCGGCCGGATCGTCCACGGCGCCGACTTCCCCGCGGAGATGGACGTGACCCGGGAGTCGGCCGGCCTCTGGGCCATCAGCCAGGGATTCACCGACGTCGGAAAGGATGACGCCGACATCCTCGCGCGGGCGTCCTTCCTGTACGACTCGCTCTATGCGCATCTGAAACGAACGCCCTCCAGGTGAGAATGGGAAGGGATGTGCCCATGAGGATTTCCCGCACGCTCTGGATCGCGCTCCTGTCGCTCCATCCGATCGCGTCGGCCGGGCAGACGGCCTCCGGATCGAAGACGTTCACGTTCGACAGCGATGCAGTCGGCTCGCCGCCGGCCGCGTTCGAGTTTGCCCGGACGGGTCAGGGCGCGCCGGGCAAGTGGGTCGTGCGCGAGGACAAGGACAAGCCGGGTAACCACGTGCTCGTTCAGGAGAGCGCCGACCCGACCGACTACCGCTTTCCCTGGCCGTCGTCAGAGAGGGCGCGTACAGGGACGTCACTCTCTCCGTGCGCGCGAAGCCCGTGTCCGGCGAGGTGGACCAGGGCTTCGGCGTGGTCTGGCGTTACAAAGACGCCGACAACTACTACATCACCCGCTGCAACGCCGACGAGGACAACTGCACGATCTACCACACCGTCAAGGGCCGCCGGCGCGCCTTCCAGAACAAGCCGGTCAAGGTCGCCAAGAACACCTGGCACACGCTGAAGCTCGAGGCCATCGGGAACCACTTCGTCGTCTGGTTCGACGGGACAAAGGTTCTCGATGCGACCGACGACACGTTCAGGGACGCGGGACGCGTCGGGCTCTGGACGAAGGCCGACTCGGTCATCCAGTTCGACGACTTCACGATCGAAGGACGCTGATTCTTTCGGCGGCCGGGACCGGCGCCATGACGGAGCCGCGGCCGCGGAGAGCGGGATCGGAAGGGTCCGAGAACGGTCGGCTTCGGGGAGGCTTTCCGGTACTGGGTGAGGCTCGGGTTCATCAGCTTCGGCGGCCCGGCCGGACAGATCGCCATCATGCAGCGGGACCTCGTGGACCGGCGCCGCTGGATCTCCCAGGAGCGCTTTCTCCACGCGCTCTCCTACTGCATGCTCCTGCCGGGGCCGGAGGCGCAGCAGCTCGCGATCTATATCGGCTGGCTCCTCCACGGGACGTGGGGTGGCGTCGTGGCCGGCGCGTTTTTCGTCCTCCCGTCGGTCTTCATCCTCTGGGGACTCTCGGCGGTCTACGCCGCCTACGGGACGCTTCCCGCCGTGGCGGGCATCTTCGCGGGACTGAAGCCCGCGGTCGTCGCGCTCGTCGTCGCGGCGCTCGTCAAGATCGGCGCCCGCGCGCTGCGCCCGCGCGGGCTCGTCGCGATCGCCGCCGCCGCCTTCGCGGGGATCTTCATCTTCCGCGTCCCCTTTCCGTGGATCGTGATCGGAGCCGGGCTGATCGGCTTCCTCGCCGGCCGGATCTGGACGCGGGACTTCTCCGCCGCCCGCCCGCTTCCAGGATCGGAGGAGGGCGACCCCGCCGCGCAGCAGAGCCGCGCTCGAACCGAGGAGGCCCGCCGTTCCTGGCCGCGCGCGCTCAAGATCGGCGCGGCCGGCCTCTTCCTCTGGAGCGCTCCCTTCCTCGCCCTGGGCCTGTGGCGCGGCTGGTCGAGCCTCCACGTTCTCCAGTACCGCTTCTTCACCCAGGCCGCGTTCGTGACCTTCGGGGGCGCGTACGCGGTTCTCGCCTACGTCCTGCAGGCGGTGGTCCAGTCCTACCACTGGATCACGCAGCACCAGGCGATCGACGGGCTGGGCCTGGCCGAGACGACGCCCGGCCCCCTGATCATGGTGCTCCAGTTCGTCGGCTTCATGACGGGATGGAACCGGCCCGAGGGAATGAGCCGCCTGGCGAGCGCTACCGTCGGGGCGGCCGTGACCACCTGGGTGACCTTCCTCCCCTGCTTCTTCTACATCTTCCTGGGAGCCCCCTACGTCGAGGGCCTGCGAGAAGAGAGGAGCCTGACGGCGGCGCTCTCGGGAATCACCGCGGCGGTCGTCGGGGTCATCCTGAACCTGGCGGTCGTCTTCGGATCGGCGGTCCTCTTCCCGTCGGGATTGGGAGGCCCTCCCGACGCCTTCGCGCTGGCGCTGGCGCTGGCCGCCTTCGCGGCCCTCTTCTTCGCGAAAGCGGACGCCGTCTGGGTCGTCCTGGCCGGAAGCGCGGTCGGCCTGGCACGCGCTCTGCTCCGCTAGCCCGAGCGCCCGTTTCCATAGAATGCGCTCGGGACGGAGTGACGAGATGAGTGAATGGGTCCTTGACCGCGGACGACGAAATCCGAAGAGCCTTTGACGCCGTGTCCCCAGTCTCCTCTCGCCGGGCGGCTCGCTGGAGGAAGGCCTTCCTGATTCCCGCTCTCGCCGGCCCCCTTCTCGGAGCCTCTCCGGCGCCCGGACCGGTCACCCTCGAACAGGCGCTTTCGGAAGCGCGCGCCTCCAACGCGAAATTGCCCATTCCTCTTCTCGACGTGGCGATCGCGCGGGAAAAACTGAAAGAGGCGACGGCGGAGCGATGGCTGAAGGTCGCCGTCGAGGGAGACTTCATCTATGCGCCGCCGTCCGGATACGACCCGGTCGTCACGAACGCGGGAGAGTTCCGGCTGCAGGCCGTCGGCCGCCAGCCGCTCTACGACGGCGGGGCGCGGCGGGCGGCTGTCGCGCGCGCCGAGGCCGGCGTGGACGCGGCGGCCGGGCGTTACCGGATCGAGGAGAAGGACCTGATCCTCGAGGTCACGAGCCGCTACGCCGAATGCCTCGCGGCGCTCGAGGAAGCGTCTGGCGCGGCGCAACGGGATCTCGCGGCTCGAGAGCTACCGGACGAGGCTGAAGAGCCGGCAGGCCTCGGGCCAGGCCGTCGCGGCGGACCTGATCAAGACGGAGGTCCGGCTCGCTTCCGAGGAGGCGAACATCCTCGAGGCCGAGAGACGGGCCGACGAGGCGCGGATCACGCTCGCCGCGCTCATGGGCCGCGCCCCCGCCGATCCGCTCGAGCTCGCGCCCTCGCCCGATCCCGATCTCGCGGCGCCGGCGGAGCCCACCGACTGGGAGAGCGCGCCGGAAATCGCGGCCGCGGCCGCCGAGGCGCGGGCCGCGGATGCCGGCCTGGCGAGCGCGCGCGCCGAGTGGCGGCCCCATCTCGCCCTCTCCGCCGACGTCGGCTTCTGGGGGTCGGACACGTCGCGGTGGATTCCCGCGGACCTGAAAGCCATGGACCCGAACGCCAATTTCGCGGACCGCGTCCGCCGCGACGCCGGCTACTCTTTCTCGCTCATCTTCTCCTGGCCGATCTTCGATCTGGGGGCGATCCGGGCCCGCGTGGCCCAGGCGGACCTGGAGCTGCAGCAGGCGAAGCAGAAAATCGTGGCTGCCCGCTCCGACGCCCGCGCGAACGGTGAGAGGGCGCGAGCGGCGATCGCAAGCCTCGCCCGGGAGATCGCGCTCCTGCGAAAGGCCGCGCCGGCAGCGAAGGACGCCTACCTCGACGCGGAGAGCCGCTACCGTGGAGGAGCGGGCACGGCGCTCGAGGTCCTCGACGCGTATTCCGCCGCGGTCGACGCCACGGTGCGCCTGTCCGACGTGATCTCGCGCTACCGCATCGCGCGTGCGGTCGCCGTCCGCTGGGGCCAGCCATGAAGGCGCGCCGGATGGCAGCCGTTCTCCTCGTCGCGGCGGCCTGCCGGGGCGGCGGCGAGCCGAAGGGGAAGGACGCGCCGGCTCCGCGGGCGAGGCCACGCCCTCGGCTCCGACACCCGTCCGCGTCGCGGCCGTCGTCCATGCAACTCTCCCGCTGATGGTGTCCGCCCCTGGGAAGACCACCGCCCTGGCGCAGCAGAAAGTACGCGCGCCCTTCGCGGGGACGCTCACGGAGCTGAACGTGGCGGACGGTGACCCCGTCAAGCGCGGCCAGACGCTCGGAACGATCGTGGCCAGGGAGAGCGAGGCGGCGGTTTCGGGCGCGCGCGAAATGCTGCGCGAGGCGTCCACCCCGGCCGAACGGAGCGACGCGGAGCGCGCCCTCGCGCTGGCGCAGAAGGACCTCATCCGCAGGTCCCTGATCGCCTCGTGGGACGGCGCCGTCATCGCGCACACCGCGAGCGCCGGCGACCGCGTCACGGAGGACCAGGAGATCCTGACGATTTCCGACGCCGCCTCGCTCGTCTTCCTCGCCGATGTCCCGCAGTCGGATCTGCCTCGCATCCGGCCGGGCCAGAAGGCCACGATCGAGCTCGCCGGAGGCCGCGCGCCCGTTGCCGGCGCCGTCCATGCCGTTCTCCCCGGCGCCAACGCGGCGGACTTCACGGGACAGGTCCGCGTGGACCTGCCCGGCGCGGCCGCGAAGGGGCCGATCGGCCTCTTCGGGACGGTCCACATCCTCGTCGGCGAGCGGTCCGGCGCCGCCGTCGTTCCGGACGCCGCCGTTCTTCGCGACGACGTCTCCGGCGTCTCCCGCGTCTGCCTGGTGGTCGACGGAAAGGCCCACTGGATCGACGTCACCGCCGGAGTCAGGGACTCGGGCCGGACCGAGATCGTCTCGCCGCCGCTCGCGGACGGGCAGACGGTCGTCGTGTCGGGGCTCGTCGGCCTGCCGGAGGGCAAGAGCGTCTCCGTCGAGTCGAAATGATCTCCTTCCGGCGCCTCTCGGAGCGGCCGCAGGCTCTCTTCCTGCTCCTGTTCGTGCTTTGCGCGGCCGGGGTCTGGATGGCGACCACGCTGCCGTCCTCCATCTTCCCGACGGTGACGTTTCCCCGCGTCAAGGTCATCGCGGAGGGCGCGGAGGAACCGGCGGCGCAGATGATTCCGGCCGTGACGCGCCCCCTCGAGGAGGCGATCCTGCGCGTCCCGGGGATCCAGCGGGTGATTTCCACGACGACGCGGGGATCCGTCGAGTTGAGCGCCGAGTTTTCCTGGGGCACCGACATGCAGCTCGCGCTGCAGCGCGTCCAGGCCGAGATCGCGAGGTCGCGCCCGGATCTTCCCGCCGACATGCGGATCGACGCCGAGTGGATGAACACGGCCGTCTTCCCGATCCTCGGCTACGCGCTCACGTCGGACACCCTGTCGCAGGCGGCGCTGCGGGAGCTCGCGGATTTTCAGTTGCGGCCCGCGCTCATCCAGATCTCCGGCGTGTCGCAGGTGCAGGTCCAGGGGGGCGCGCTGCGGGAATTCCAGGTGCGGCTCGACCCGGGGAAGCTCGCCTCCCGCAAGCTTTCCGCGGCCGACGTCGTGGACGCGATCAGGAAGAACAACGTGCTGAACTCGGCCGGCCTGATCGAGGCGAACCACGAGCTCTATCTCTCCCTCGTCACGGGAAAGCCCGCCGGGCTGGAAGAGCTCGGCCGGATCTCCGTCGCGCCGCCGAAGGGCGGTCTCGCCGCGCCCCTGAGCCAGCTCGCGGAGATCGCCTCCGCGGACGCGGTGTCTTTCCTTCGGACGGCGTCCGGCCGCAGGCCCGCCGTCCTCGTCAACATCGTTCGCCAGCCCGCGGCTTCGACGCTCGCGATCGCGAGGGCGGTGGACACGCTCCTCAAGCAGCGGCCCGAGCTCCTCCCCCGCGGCGTGACCTGGACGACCTTCTACGATCAGGCCGAGTTCGTCCGCAATTCCGTCAACGGCGTGCGCGACGCGATCCTGATCGGGATCGCGCTCGCGGCCATCGTCCTCTTCGTCTACCTCCGGAATTTCCGGATCACCGCCGTCGCGGTCGCCACGATCCCGGTGACCGTCGCCATCGTCCTGCTTGCGCTCGGGGTCTCGGGGCAGACCATCAACCTGATGACGCTCGGCGGCATCGCGGCGGCGATCGGTCTCGTCGTGGACGACGCGATCGTCGTCGTCGAGAACATCGCCCGGCACGCCGAGGAGCGGGTCTCGGAAAATCCCGCCCGATCGGGGCTGGCGGAGGCGCTGCCGCCGCTCACGGGCTCCAGCATCTCGACGATCGTGATCTTCTTCCCCTTCGCGCTGCTCTCGGGAGTGGCCGGCGCCTTCTTCAAGCCCCTCGCCCTCACGATGGCGATCGCGCTCGCCGTCTCCTACGTTCTCTCCGCGATGGCCGTGCCGGCGGCCGCCCACGCGTTGCGGGTCTCGGCGAAGGCCCGCAGGAAGAGGCGCGAGCCGAGGATCGCGCGCTTCTTCATCCGGCATCCGTCCGTCGCGATCGCCGTGACGCTGGTCCTCCTCGCCGGGGGGTGGTTCCTCTACAAGGGGATCGGCTCGGATTTTCTGCCCGGCATGGACGAGGGCTCGATCATCCTCGACTACTGGACTCCGGCCGGCACGTCCCTGACCGACACGAACCAGATGCTCGACCAGGTCGAGAAGATCATCGTCTCCCTGCCCGACGTCGAGAACTATTCGAGGCGGACCGGCACGGAGCTCGGCTTCTTCGTGACGGAGCCCAACCGCGGGGACTACGTGATTCGCCTGAAGCCGCGCCGCCGGCGCCGGGGCGTCGAGGAGGTCATCGACGACCTGCGGGCGAGGATCAACGCCGAGCAACCCGCGATCCGCGCGGATTTCGGTCAGCTGCTCGAGGACAACATCGGAGACCTGACCGGCGGGGTCGTGCAGCCGATCGACGTCAAGATCTACGGGGAGAACCAGGCGGTCCTGCAGGAGAAGGCGCGGACCGCGGCGGAGGTCCTGGGCGGCGTGTCGGGCGTCGAAGACGTCTTCAACGGCATCACGGTGGCCGGGCCGAAGCTGGACATCCGCGCCCTGCCCGACGCGCTCCCCCGGTTCGGGATGACGGCGGAGGGCCTTCTCGGAGAGGTCGAGCCGGCGCTCGGCGGCACGGTCGCCGGGACCCTGCGCATCCAGGAACGCCTCTACAACATCCGGGTCTACTCGCGGCGGACGTCGGACATCGCTTCGCTCCCGACTCTCCCGATCCAGACCCCCTCGGGAGCGCTCGTGCCCCTGTCCGTGCTCGCCACGGTCTCCACCGGTCCGCCCGACGTGGAGATCCAGCGCGAGAACCTCCGGAGCTACCTCGGCGTGACGGCGCGGCTGTCGGGACGGGATCTCGGGAGCGCGATGACCGAGATCCGCAACAAGCTCTCGGCGAGCCTCACGCTTCCCGCCGGCATGTCGCTCGCCTTCGGAGGGCTCTACGAACAGCAGCAGAGCTCCTTCAAGGGACTCCTCGGGGTGTTGTTCGGCGGCCTGCTCCTCGTCGCGGTGGTCCTCCTCTTCGAGTTCGGGGACTGGCGCGCGCCGCTCCTGACGGTGATCATGGCCCTGACCGTGCTCACGAGCGTCCTCGGGTCGCTGATCCTGACCGGAATGACGCTCAACATCTCGAGCTTCGTCGGCGCGATCATGATGGTCGGGATCGTCGGGGAGAAGGCGGTGTTTCTCATTCACGACGCGCGCGAGGAGCTTCGAAGAGGGATCCCCGTCCCCGAGGCCTGGGCGGAGGCTTCGCGAAAGCGCGTGCGGGCCGTGATGATGACGATCTTCGCGACCGCGTTCGCCCTGGCGCCTCTGGCCGTGGCGCTCGGGGAGGGCTCGCAGCTCCAGCAGCCCCTCGCCATCGCCGTCATCGGCGGCTTCATCCTCTCGAGCCCGCTCGTCCTTCTCGTCCTGCCGTCTCTGTATTGCTGGCTCGACCCGCGTGGCCGCCTGGCCGGCCCGCCCGGGACCGGCAAGCCGGCGCCGGCCGAACGAGCCCGCGAGCCCGTCCGCGTAGTCTCCCGCTGTCCGGGACGACGCGCCCTCCGGACACGCAAGCGTCAGTGGATCAAGGAGTTCTGCGGCCGTCGAGAAACCGGTCTGGCGTTCATGTTCGGTTCACCCGCCGGTCTCTAGAGTCATCGTCGTGTGAGTGACGCGGTGCGTAGTGCCCCGCGACAAAAGGAGAAAAAAGATGAAGAAGTCCCTGTTGAAGTTCGTGGCTCTGGCGGTGGCGCTGGCCCTCCCGACCGGCGTTTTCGCGCAGACCACGAGACAACCCGCGGCCGCCAAGACGACCACGACGGGACCAAGACCAAGCACGACGACCGGCACGACCACCACCAAGAAGAAGAGCAGCTCCCACAAGAAGAGCAAGCCAGCACCGCGCCGAAGCTCGACCACCCCGAAGCCGAGCGAAACGCCCCCAAGCCCGAGCCGACGAAGGCCCCCGCCGCGAAGTAAGACCTCGTCGATCACCGATCATCGCAGTGCCGGCGCACTCGCCGGCACTTGTTTTTGGGCAGCTTCCCTCTCCCCGCGGTCATCCTGAGCGAAGCCGAAGGATCTGCCACGCGGTGACATGCGTGCTATCGTTTTTCTTTCGGTCTTTGGCCCCATCGTCTAGAGGTTAGGACACGGCCGCTGCGCGGCCGATACGGCTGGCTGATCTGAGCGGGGGGCCGTGTGGCCCCCCGACCCCCCGGAGGCCGCGGCACGGGTTCGAGTCCCTCGCAGCTCGGCGAAAAACGAGATCTGCGTGCTATCGTTTTTCTTTCGGTCTTTGGCCCCATCGTCTAGAGGTTAGGACACGGCTCTTTCAAGGCCGCGGCACGGGTTCGAGTCCCGTTGGGGCCACCAATTCTCATCCGCCTATGAAGTTCGCCGCACGAGCCGTGTCGGGACACGGCTGGCTTGCATGAGCGGGGGGCCGTGTGGCCCCCCGAACCCCCCGGAGGCCGCGGCACGGGTTCGAGTCCCGTTGGGGCCACCAACTCTCGTCCGCTATGAAGTTCTTCGCACGATCCGCTGGACACGGTTGGCTTCAGGCATGGGCACGGTAGTCGAGCGGCCTATAATCTCAGCCAACGTGTCTCGGACAACCGACTGTCTGCTCGGCCCATACGAGGTCCCGGCGCGTCTCGGCGCGCGCGGGATGGGAGAGGTTTATCGGGCGGATCCGAGCAGCAGCGGCGTTCGCGTGATCCATACCAGGCTTGCCAACCGCTACGAAATCCTCGGCGAGCTGGGCCGCGGTGGGATGGGGGTCGTCTACCGGGCCCGCGACCCGGTCTTGAACCGCGAAGTCGCCGTCAAGCTCATCTCTTCGACGGATCTGACCGCCGAGCTCGAGGAGCGCTTCCAGCGGGAGGCGCAGGTCGTCGGGCAGATGGACCACCCCGCGATCGTCCCGATCCACGACCTCGGGCAGCACGAGGGCTCGCTCTTCTTCGTGATGCCGGTCGTCGGCGGGACGAACCTGTCGCGCCTGCTGCGGGAGCAGACGCTGTGCCTCGGCGACGTCGTCGAGATCGGGATCCAGGTCGCCGACGCGCTCGACTACAGCCACTCCCGCGGCGTCATGCACCGGGACATCAAGCCGGCCAACATCATGATCGCGCGCGAGGAGGGGTCCACGGTCCGCGTCCGCGTGATGGACTTCGGTCTCGCGCACACGGCCTCGGAGTCCCGGCTGACCAAGACCGGCACGCTGGTCGGCACCGTCGCCTACCTCTCCCCCGAGCAGGTCGCCTCGCGCGCGTTCGACGGCCGCTCGGACATCTACTCTCTCGGGGTCGTCCTCTACGAGTGCCTCGTCGGCGAGCCGCCCTTCACCGGGGACGTTCAGTCGATCCTCTATCGGATCGTCCACGAGAACCCGCAGCCTCCCCGCGCCCTGGGCGCGGAGATTCGGGAGGAGTTGCAGGACATCGTCCTGCGCTGCCTCGAGAAGGACCCGGGCAAGCGTCCCCAGCGAGCCGGACAGATCGCGGACGCGCTGCGCCGCCACAAGTCGACCCTGGCGGCCGACGAGTTTCAAATGTCGCTCGTTCTGAGCGCCAGCCGGACGATCTCCCGCCCCGCGGCTTCCGCGTTCATCGGGCGGGAGAAGGAGTTTGCCGAGCTGCAGCGGAGGTTGAACGCGGCGATCTCCGGCGACTCCCAGTTCGCGGTCGTTGCCGGCGAGCCGGGCGTCGGCAAGACGCGCCTCCTCGAAGAGCTCAGAAACCTCGCCCGCGCGCGCAAGGTCCGCACCCTCTACGGCCGCTTCATCGAACAGGATCGCTCCTTCTCCTATCAGGGTTTCTGCGAGCTCATCGAGGACTACTTCCTCTCTCGCGACCCGGGGAGCTCCTCCGCCGAGCGCCCCGACTTCTCCGATCTCGCGGCGGAGTTGATCGCCCTCTTCCCCCAGCTCTCGGAGATCGGCGAGCTGCGCTCGGCCGTCAGCGGCGAGACCCGCGCGGCGGCCGCCGGAGAGGAGAAGAAGGCCGAGGACAGGATCCAGATTTTCGAGCTCCTGGCGCGCACGCTGACCCGCATCGCCGGCGGCAAGCCCCTCCTCCTGATCCTCGAGAATCTCCACGGAGCCGAGATCTCGATCGAGGCGCTCCAGTACATCGTCCGCCGGCTGCGGCCGACGCCGACGTTGACCGTCGGCAGTTACCGGCAGTCGGAGACCGACAGGCGACATCCCCTGACGCGGATGCTCGATTCCTTCACGGACGACCCGCGCTTTGCCTCGATGACGCTCGGACCGCTTTCCGCCTCGGAGCACCGCACCCTCGTCGAGTCCCTCGTCGGAGCGCCGAAGGTCTCCGACGACCTCGCCCGCAGGCTCAAGGACGCGACGGAAGGCAATCCCTTCTTCACCAAGGAGCTGATCCGGTCGCTCGTGGAGTCCGGCGAGATCGCCAGGGACGACACCGGCGCCTGGAGCTTTTCGAGAGGCGGAGAGATCTCGGCGGATGCGATGCCGGCCACCATCCAGCAGGCCGTCGAGAAGCGGATCGAGCGGCTTCCCGAGGAGCTGCGCGATCTCCTGTCGATCGCCTCCGTTCTGGGCAAGACCTTCGATGCCCGGGACCTCGAGATCCTGGCCGAAGGGGCGAAGGACCTCGACGACGCCATCGACCGGCTGATGCGCGAAGGGCTTCTCGAGGAGGAGCGCGAGTCGCGCGGCGACCGCCTGACGTTCTCGAGCGGGATCGTTCGGGACGCCCTGTACGGAGCACTCGCCCGCCGCAGGCGCCGCTCCCTCCACCGCAAGTACGCCGGGTTGATCGAGCAGAGGTACGCGGGCCGGCTCGAGCGCATCTATCCCGAGCTCGTCCACCACTTCTCGCAGGCCGACCTGCCGGAGAAGACGGTCGAGTACGCGCTGAAGCTCGCGCAGAAGTCGCTCGACTCGTTTTCCCCGGAGGAGACGGTCCGCGTCGCGAAGATCGCCCTCGATTTCCTCGAGGACGAGGAGTGGACCGGCGAACGGGCCCTCGAGGGAGACGCCCGGCTCCTCCTGGCCCAGGGCCAGCGCCTGGCGGGCAACGTGGACGGGGCCCTGCGCGAGGCGGAAACAGCCATCCGCGTGCTCGAGGAGCAGAAGCAGCCCCGGCGGGCCGTTCAGGCGATCCTGTTTGCCGCCGAAACCGCGTGGCAATCTCGCCGGATCGACGAGGCCCGGCAGTGGGCCGAGCGGGGAATCGAGGCGGCGCGAGCGGGCTGTGAGCCCGAATCCCTCGCGAAACTTCTTTCGATGACCGCGACGCTCGCCAATCTGCGCGGCGAGTATGCGGAGGCGGCGGCGTTCCAGGAAGAGATCGAGAGGCTCACGCCCAGGGAGAGAGCGGCCGAGATCGACGTCCCGCGGGGCGGGACGCTGGTGGTGGCCGTGGCGAACCCCATCGCCGCAACCGAGCCGGGGACCTACGAGACGAACGAGGAGCAGGAGGCCCTCGCAAACGTGTTCGAGACGCTCGTGACCACCGACGCGCAGGGCAACCTCGCGCCGGGCTTGTGCGAGCGCTGGGTCCTCGAGGAGGGCGCGCGGACAGTGCGGCTGCACCTGCGTTCCGGCGTCGTCTTTTCAGACGGAGCTCCCCTGTCCTCCTCCGCAGTCAAGGCCTCCCTCGAACGGTCGATCCGGCTCTCCCGCAACCAGATGCCCGCGGCCTTCGTCGCGATCCTCGGGGTCCCGGAGTACCTGGAGGGAAAGGCCGGCGAGGTCTCCGGAATCGCGGCGCCCGGGAGCCGGGAGATCGAGATCCGGCTCAAGGACCCGCTCCCGATCTTTCCGTCGCTCCTCTCCGACCCCCGGACGGGCATCGCCGCCGTCGGCCCCGAGGAAGGCGGGACCGCGGCAATGCTCGGCACCGGGCCGTTCCGGAAGCTCTCCCAGGACCCGGATCGGGTCGTCCTCGAGCGCAACCCCCGCTCGTGGAAGGAGCCGCCGCGTCTGGACCGGATCGAGTTTCGGCTCTCTCTCTCGGCGGCCACGATCGCGCAAGGCCTGCGATCCGGGGAGCTGGATCTGGCGCGAGACCTTCTCCCTCAGGACCTCGAAGCCATCCTCCGCGAGCCCCGGTTCCGCGCGGGCCTGGTCGAGACTCCCAAGAAGAACTCCTACTTCGTCACGTTCCACACAGGAACCCCCGCCGGATCGAACGCCTCTCTTCGGCAGGCCCTCGCAAGCGCCGTGCGGACGCAGGACCTGGTCTGGGGCGCGCTGGGGCGCTTCGCCCTTCCCGCAACCGGCGTGATCCCGCCTGGAATCCTCGGACACGACCCCGGCAGGCGCCAGGCGCACCTGCCGCGAGAGAAGGCGGTCGAGATGGTCCGCTCCTGCGGGCTGCCGTTGCCCGTGCGGCTCAAGGCCTCCGTGCATCCGATCCTTCAGAACCAGTACTCCGCCCTGACGCAGGCGCTCTTTCGAATCTGGGCGGAGCTCGGGGTGGAAGTCGAAGTCGTCACGAAGACGATGCCGGAGTTCCTCGAGTCCTGGCACGCCGAGCGGGACATCGACCTTCTGCTCGGACGCTGGATCGCCGACTACGACGACCCCGACAACTTCACCTTCACCCTCTTTCACTCCGGCAGCGGTTCCCTGCGCACCTACTTCTCCTCGCCGGAGGCCGACAGGATTCTGGAGGAGGCACGCTCCGAGGCCGGTCCGGCCGCCCGGGAAGGCCTCTATCGGAAGTTCGAGCACGTGCTGCTCGACTCGGCGATCCTCGTTCCCCTCTTCCACGACGTGGATTACCGCATCGCCAGCGCCAACGTCCGGGGTCTTCAACTTCGGAGCATCGCTCCCTACGTCAACTACGCCGAGGTCGGAAAGGAGCAAGCGCCTGCGGCGCGCGCGGCCTCCGAACGGCCGGCCGGCGGCGGGATCCTGAACGTTCCGATCGCAGGCGTCGTCCGAAGCTTCGATACGGCGTTGAGCGTCACCGCGGAGGATTCCGAAGTGATCTCGACGGTCTTCGAGACGCTGACCTGGGCGGTCGAGGGCACCCGGATCATTCCCTGGCTCGCCTCCGAAGTGATCATGGAGAAAGAGGGCACGCGGTTCCGGTTCCGCCTTCGCCCGGGCGTTCGATTCCACGACGGGCGGCGGCTCACCGCCCGCGACGTTCGTCACTCCTTCGAACGGCTGCTGGCGAACCCGCACAGCTCCGCGCGGGGCCTGCTGTCTCCCGTCCGTGGAGCCTCGAAGATCCTCGAGGCCTCCGCGACCGACCTGGAGGGGTTTCACATCGTCTCTCGAACGGAGTTCTTCGTCGACCTGGAAAAGCCCGTCTCCTTCTTTCCCGCACTGCTCTCCTACACGCCAACGGCGATCGTCCCCGAGGGGACCGGAGTCATCGGGCCGAGCGTGCGCGAAGGCGCCGTCGGCACGGGCCCATTTCGGCTTGTCAGCTTCGAGCCTGGCCGGCGGCTCGAGCTCGAGCGCAACCCTCACTACTGGCGAGAGGGCTGCCCCCGAAGCGAAGGGATCGTGTTCCGGTTCGGGGTCCGGCCGGAGGAGATCCGCGACGAGTTTCTGGCGGGCCGGCTTTCGCTCGCGTCGGATCTGCTCCCGGCAGACGCGGAAGCCTTCCGGCACGATCCGCGGTTTGCGTCCGGTTACCGGGAGAGCCCTCGCCTGACGACCTACTTCGCCGCCTTCAACAGGCACCGGGGAGTCCTGACCGACGTGGAGCTGCGGCGAAGCCTGCTGCGCGCGGTCGACGTCGCCGGATTCGTCCGCAAGACTCTGGGAAGGCTGGCCATCCCCGCGCAAGGCGTCATCCCGCCGGGCCTTCTCGGCTATTCCGCCTCCGGTTCGGGCTCCGGAGCCGAAGCGTCGAGTGTCGCCGGTCCGGACAGCTCGGCGCAGGCGACGGTCTCACGAGAGACGGTCGAGCTCTCGGCCGCGGTCCACCCCATCTTCTACGGCGAGTTCTCGGCTTTCGCCCGGGAGCTCACGGAGGCGTTCCGCGAGATCGGCTTCCTGATCCGGCCGATGAACAAGACGATGGCCGAGTACCTCGAGCTCACCCGAAAGGGAGAGACCGACCTGAACGTGGGACGCTGGAACGCGGACTATCCCGACGCGGACACGTTCGTCCATGGACTTCTGCACTCGGAGGCGGGCTTCCTGGGCCGCTACGCGGGCAGTCCGGATCTGGATCAGCTGGCCGACCTCGGGCGCGCGGAGACCGACCCGCGCGTTCGACACTCCATCTACCGGCAGGTCGAAGAGAGAATCGTCCGGGAGGCTCTGCTCCTCCCGCTCTTCCACGACCAGGTCTACTGGTTCGCGCGGCCGGAGGTCGAGGGGCTCGTCACCGTGAGCCAGGGAAATCCGTCGCTCGCCTACGAGAATCTCCGAATCCGGCGATAGGCGCGCCGGCGGGGAACTCACGCCCATGCCGGCCAGCAGATTCTCGTCTGGCCTCGTCGCTCATGGCGCCCCGCGCAGGCCCTCAAAGTTGCGGAGAAAGTGCTCGATCTGGTTCCAACTCGGAACCGTTGGGGCCACCGCGGCTTTTCTCTCGCTCGCCCCGTAGCTCGTCAGGCCTTCTCTCTGCGAGGCGGCCGGCGATCAGGAGGAGATCGGTGGGACGCCGATGTCGAACCGGAGTCCGCTCGACCCCTCCCCGCGGCCGGGCGCCGACCCGGCGGGACAGCCAGGCGTACGTCGTCCCGTCCAGCCAGCGTGCTACCGAGGGCACGCGGCGCACGCGCAGGCCGGCGCGGGGCACCTCCTCCTCGTGGAAGTACCAGGGGCTGACGTCGGGCTCGAGCAGCACGCCCTGGGCGGTGATCGGGCGCGCGGTGCCGTCCTGGGTGAGCAGCGAGCCGCGCTGCAG
The DNA here is from genome assembly GCA_963782815.1 of uncultured Acidobacteriota bacterium. Classification (GTDB taxonomy): domain Bacteria; phylum Acidobacteriota; class Thermoanaerobaculia; order UBA5066; family Gp7-AA6; genus JAWOLE01. The sequence goes on from CAWALG010000024.1 coordinate 34,917, forward strand.
CACGACGGCGCCGGAGCCGCGTCGGGGTCGCGCACGGGCACGAGCGGGATCCAGTGCTCGGGCACGATCGTCTGCAGCACGTAGACGAGGTCGGCCGGGCGATGCCGAGCTCGGGCGGCGGCGCCGCGGTCAGACGCGACCCGTACTCGATGCTGCCGGTTGCGCGGCCGGCCGTCGGCGCCCTCGACGACCCGCTCGACGGCCCAGGCCGAGGTTGGCCATCTCGTCGCGCAGCAGCAGCACCTCCTCGATCGGGGTCGCCGTCGAGCGAGCCGGCGACGACGGGCGCGAGGAGCAGCAGGGCAGGGGCCGGCCCCGAGCCCGGCGGCGAGCGCGGCGTCGCTGAGCGCGGAACATCCGCCACGGCGCGGTCGCCGCGAGGCCGTCTGCCGGTGGGCTCGACGAGCACGTTCTCGCCGAAGGTGTCGCGGACGACGAGGCTGCGCACGCCGACGAGCGCGCCGAAGCTGCGCCGGCACCGGTACCGACCACCAGTCGTTGCCGAACACGGTGGCGAACTCGACCGTGAGCAGCCGGCCGAGGTCCTCGGCGGCGGCGCTGACCGCGCCGAGGTCGACGGCCGCGTCCTCGAACTCCCAGAACCGCTCGGCCGGCATGCCCGGGAAACGTCACCCGCGTGGGCAGCAGGTGGACGACGGCGCTCGCGCCGTCGTCGGCCGGCGCGTTCAGAGTGTGCGCCGGGTCGGTGTCGACGTCGAGGTCGTACCAGTCGAGCCGGCCGCCGAGGTACTCGGGCGCCGCGAGCACGAGCTCGCCGGCGTCGGTGTTCGGCGCGACGCGCGAACCGGTACTCGAGGCGGTCGGTCACCCAGCAGTCGCCGGCCCGCGCGGGTCGTCTGCGCGCGCGACCCAGGCGAGGAAGGCGTCGACGAGGTCGGCCGGCAGCCCGGCCGCGTCGGCGGCGAGCGCCTCGGCGACGGCGAGCCCGTCGCCGGCGCTCGCGCCGGCGAGCAGCCGCAGCCGCTCCTCGGCGGGGTCGCCAGCGACGCGCGGCGGCCGGCAGCGGGTGGGCGGCGGCGAGGGCGGCCGCGCGGTCGCCGAGGCCGGCGGCGGCGAGCAGGCGACGAGGCGGGTCCAGGCGTCGAGCCGCTCGCCGCAGGGTCGGCGCGGCGCGGCGGCTCGCGCTCGACGAGCGGCTCGAGCGGCATCGGCGCCGCGGTCGTAGTCGACCGGTGTCGCCGGTCGGCCGGGCGCGAAGCGCGTGAGCGGGTGCTCGGCGGTGGCGACGCGAACCGGCGACCGGGAAGGCGGCGTCCTCGCCGAGCAGCTCGCCCACCTGCCATTGACGGCCCAGGAGCCAGAGCGGGTCGTGCACGGCGGCCCGCAGGCCGACGGCCGGGTCCGTCGCCGCGCACCCGCGGCTCGAGCCGGTGCCAGGTCGTCGTGGTGACGGTCATGGGGTCCATCACGGTTCGCACCGCTGGCCGCTCGCCGCGAGCGTGACGAGATCCTTCATCGGCAGGTCGAGCCCGCTCGTCGACGTCGCCGTCGGTGAGGTAGATCGTCGGGCAGGAAGCGGCCCGCCCAGGCCACGGTCGACAGGTCGACCATGCGGATCTTCGCCAGGTCGAGCGTCTCGCCGACGACCGCCGGCGAGGCCGTCGATCGTCCATGCCACGCCGGGCACCGGCGGGACGGCCAGCAGGATCGACTGCGGCGGCCGGGCGCCGGGCGCGTCGAAGCCGAACGAGACGCCGTCGTGGTCTCGGCGGCCGGCACGACCTCGGTGAACTCGTCGACGAGCAGCACGGCGACGCCCGCGCGCGCGGGTCCGAGCGTGCCGAGCGCGTGCGCGACGAACGCTCGTGACCGGATCGGGCCCGAGCGGCGCCGGGAACGGCAGGCCGACCCACTGCCCGCGCTGGGCGGTCTCGGCGTCTGGGAACGGCTCGGCGGGGAGCTGGATCGACGGCGAGCTCGCCGGACGCCGTGCCCTGCGCAGGCGCGCGGCGAGCAGCACGTCGGCGAGCCGTCCGATGCCGGCGTGCGCACCCGGCCCGTGCGTCTCAAGCCAGGACTCGAGCGCGGCGCCTGCGCCGCCGAGCGGGGCGAGCACGGCGCCGGGCCGCGCCGCGACCGGGTCGGCGGCGAGCGCGGCCGCGAGGGCGGCCGGGCGACGGGCGCGGCGACCAGCGGGAGCACCGGGAAGCCCTCGCCGAACAGGGCGGACGGGTCGTCGGGCGCGGCTTCGGCAGCCGCAGCCGAGGCGGCCGTCGCGGCGTCGCGCAGCGCGATCGAGCGCGCGCTGTCCGGCGCGCCGGCGCGGGGTCGCCGCCCGGCGCGAGGCCGAAGCAGGCGAGCGCGTCGAGCGCGTCGCGCGACGCGGCTCTCGTCGCGGCGGCGCGCCCGGCGCGACGCCGGGGAGAGCGCGACGACGGCGCTCGCGAGCTGCCGCGGGCGGCGTCGAGGCGCGTCCGGCGGGCGCCCGTCGTCGACGTCGGGCAGCCGTGGATCGGGAGCGTGCCGCGGGTCGCCGGTCCGCCGGCGGCGGCGGCCGCTGATCACGCCGCCGCGGTCCTGCGGCCGGGCGAGGTCGAGGCCGGTGCCGGTCCGCGCGCCTGGTCGAGCAGCTCGCGCAGCGCTCCGGCGACGGCCAGCAGCGGCGCGAGTCGCCGGCGCCGCCAGGTCGACGCGTCGCCCCGTCGCGCGAGCGCCCGAGTCGGCGCGCGTGGCGCAGCACGCCGGGGCACGAGCGGCTCGTAGCACGAGGTCGAGCGCGCCGAGGCCGAGCGCCGCGAGCTGGACGTCGGATCGTGGCCGCCGTCGGCGGCATCGGCGGAACGTCGACGGTGCGTCGCCCGGATCGCCGAGCAGGTGCCCGGCCCAGGCGGCCACGCGGGGCTCGGCCTGGGCGCGGATGCCGTCGGTCGGCCAGCCCGGCGCGGCCGGTACGTCGGCGGCGAGCACCACGAGCGACGCGCGTGCGTGAGCGCGGTGCCCGTGCGCGGCGTGCGCGACGACGTCCGGCGTCGGCGATGGCACCCTCGCCGCGGTTCAGGGTGTCGAGCGCGCCGGCGGCCCGGTCGCGGGTTGCCGCGGACGATCTGGTGCACGCTCTCGGCCAGCAGCAGGTCGGCGACCGCGTCGACGGCGTCGAGCAGCGCGTCGAGGACCGCGTCGCACCGACGTCGCCGGTCGCCCGCCGTGCGCACGGCGTCGAGGACGGCGGCGCGGTCGATCCGCGCGAGCGCGAGCCCGTCGCAGACGGCGCGCGGCGGCAGTCCCTCCGGTGTGCCGGTCGCGGTCGACGACGGGCGGCGGCGCGAGGGCGGCGCACGACCTCGACGGCCGTGTGGGCGCCGCGCTCGTGCAGCTGGCGCTCGGCCCGGTAGCCGAGCAGCGCACCGAGGGACTGGCCCTCGCGGACGCCGTCGAGCAGGCCGAGCGCGATGCGGACGCGGCTGCTCGACAGGTCGACCGCCAGCGCGCCGGCGTTCGGGTCGCTGGCGGCGTGGGCGAGGTGGCCGGCCCGCAGCACGGCCGCGGTCGCGGCCTGGGCCAGCGAAGGCGCGTGCATGTAGCCGCTGCCGCCCGGACGTCGGCGACGAGCGGGGTCGGGGCGCCTGGCGGCGGCTGCGGCACGGCCGGGCGCGCTGGCCGCCGGGCGAGGTCCTCGACCACGCCGTATGCGCCGAGCGTGACGCCCGTCGGCGTCGCCGCGCGCAGGTCCGAGAGCCGGCGGGTGGCGAGGCTCGTGACCCACGCGTCGAAGCGGTGCGAGGCCACGTCGAGCGCCTCGCCGAGCAGCAGCGCGGCCGCGGTCGGGCGCGAGCCCGGCGACGGCCTCGGCGGCGTGCGACGGTCTCGCTGTAGTCGCGGCATGCTCGACGGCGGTCGAAGACGCCCGTCGACGAGCTGGCGGTCGAGGTGGTCGACCATCGCCGACCGCGGGCCGTCCGGCTGCTGCACGGTGCCGGCGAGAAAGGCCGCGGCGGCCGAGCGGCGTCGTCGCCGATGCGCACGCGGCGCCGTCGTCGAGATCAGCTGCGCCTGCACGACACGGAGCTGAGTCGATCGCGCAGGTGGGCCTCGACGAGCTGACCCGCCGATCGTGCCGACGGTGTCCTTCATGCCCGCGCGAACGCGCTCGAGCATGCACCGAGCGGCGCGCGAGCAGGGTCGAGCAGCGAGGTGAGCGTGCGCGGGTCCTCGGCCTGCAGGTCGCGCGGTGCGGCGGCCTGCGCAGGCCGCGTGCAGGTAGGCCGATGATCGCTGCCCACGGCCGCGGCCGCCTGGTCCGGCGGGCGCGCGGGTCGACCGTGTAGGGCAGGCGCGAGCAGCGGCACCGGATCGGCGGCCGCGACGAGCTGGCCGAGGTACGGGAAGCCCGTGATGCCGAGCGCGCGGAAGCCGAGTGAGCGCCAGCCAGCGCTGCCGGTTCGCCTCCGCGGCCGAGTGCCGGCGTCGCCGTCGCCGAGGATGCGATCGAGCGGGATGTAGCAGACGTTGGCGCCGACCATCGAGCGCACGCCGACCGTGGTCGACACCGGGGCCTGGCCGAGCACGTCGAGCATCGCCCTGGTCGGGGTCGGCGCCGGCGCGGACGACCGGCGCGCGGGCGACGCCGTCGAGCCACCACGGCAGCGCGCGGCTGCAGGAACGCCGGCCAGTCTGCGACCACGCCGCGCGGCTCGTTGCCGGGCTGCCAGCTCCCGCAGGCTGGTCACGGGCAGCACGCCGTAGGGCTGGCGCCCGATCCGCAGCGGCGGCAGCGGTCCGCGGCCGCGCACGGTCTGTGAGCGCGTGGCTGGCGGATGTCGCCGATGACGTCGTCGCCGGGCCCGGCTGGACGAGGCTGTCGAACCAGTAGCCGAACGGGCGACGGCCAGACGAGGGCGTTCATCTGCCCCGCCGCGGCCTGCTCCGCGTCGCTCGCTGTGGGCGACGCCGCGGCAGCGCGTCGGCCGTGATGCCGAGCGCCCGGGCGAGCAGGCCGCCGTCGCTGCCGTCGGCGCGGAGCGCGGCGTGCGCCGCTCGACGCGCGAACGACTGGCGACCGGGTCGTCGCGTGCGCGCGAAGCCGCTGCGCTCGGCGGCGCGTGTTGTTCGTCGGCGTGCCGATCGGGAGCGACCTCGAGGCCGCGCGTGTGGTGGTGGCCGACGAGCAGGTCCGCCAGCCGCGTGGCCGAGCTCGCCGGCGTCGAGCGAGCCGAGCACGCCGAGCACGACGAGCCGGTCGATGCGGTCCGTGCCCGCCGGAAGCGGGAGGCGGATCAGCAGCCCGGCCTTCTCGGCGGCGTCGACGTCGACCAGCCAGCGCATGCCGTCGGGGAGCGCCGGGCCGTCGTCGGTCACCTCGGGCGCCGGCGCCGCCGGGTCGAAGCCGAGCTGGACGCTGTCGGCCGACCGGACCGCCCCAGGCCCGGCGCGATCTCCTGTCCAGGGGCGTGGCCGCCGGCGCCCGTCGCGCCGGTAGGCGATCGCGACGAAGCGGTCGGGCAGCGTCCGCGCCTTCGCCGGCTCGCGACCACGCGCCGGCCCGACGGGCAGGATCGGGGAAGACCGGCGGGTCGGGGAACGTCTGCGTCGGCGGCGATCGGCGCGGCCGGCCGCTCGCCGCCGGTCGGCGCCGTCTGATCGGCGACCCACGACGCGCGACGCGAGCTGCCGATCGGCGGCCACCAGGCGCGTCCACGCCTCGCCGCTCGGCGTCGGTGGCCGCCGGCTCCGCGGTCCGCCCGCGCCACACCTGCGTCCAGAACGCACGGCCGGCATCGACCTCGCCGTCGCTCAGCTCCGGCTCGTGGTCCTCGACATGGACCTCGTCGGGGATGACGCGGATCAGCAGCGTGTCGCCGCTGAACCGGGTCTCGAGCCCGACGGGCAGGAGCGCGACGGGAACGGCGGCGTCGGCGACGGTGGCGCGCGGCGACGACCTCTCCGAGTCGCGAGCCGAGCGCCTCGTGCGAACGCCGATGCGCGCCGCGCGACCGCGATCACCGACTCGTGCACGGCGGCGGTCGCCGCGTCGAGTTCCGCCTGTGCCGCGGCCCGGTCACCGACGCCGGTCCGGCGGACGCGGTCGAGCGCGCGCCGGCCTGCGCCAGGCGGGCCTGAGCCGCGACGTTGCGGTTGATCGCCGAGGAGACGTCCTCGCGCAGTCCGCCGCAGCCCGAGCGGAGGCATCAGGACGGACCTCCGCGTTCCGAGTTCGGAGGCCCCGCCGAGGTTGTTCCGCCGGCGGGAGCAGGTCGGCGGCGCGAATGGCGACCCGCACGGGGTGCTGGTAGGTCAGGTGGGCCTGGACGGCCGCCGACGCGCCCCAGGCCAGCCGTCGATCGGTGCGCCCCGCAGCGAGGCGGATCGGCGCTGCGCGAACGGCGCCGGCGGTCTCCGGCTTGCCCGTCCGTGGACAGGTGGCTCCAGGCGAGGTCGTTCGCCGAGGTCGGAACCTGCCGGCGTCGTCGGCGGACCATTCGTCGAGTCCGAAGCGCGGCTCCGAGGGTGGCTGGGCGATCACGAACCACCAGGGATCGCCGCGCGCTCGCAGCGCGTCCGGCGAGATCGGGAAGCCGACGAAGGTCACGTCCGGCGGCAGGTCGCCGCGGAAGGTCGGCAGCACGATCGTGCCGTCGTCGAGCGCGAGGGTCTCGCCCTGCTGCACGGCGCGGCAGAGGTAGATGATCGAGCCCGGGTAGCGGCGCAGGAGCTCGCTCCGAAGCAGCAACACGGCCTCGCCATCTTTGCCGACGAGCAGGTTGTCGACGAGCCCTCCGGCGAACACGGTGCACGGGCCCGATGTCGTCCGGGTGATCGCCGCTTCGGCCCCAGAAGCGCGCGAACGCCGTCCCCCGCTGGTCGGTCGGGTACTCCCGCCACAGGAGCTCGCGCATGAACTCGTGGTTGAGGCCGACCATGTGCGTGACGACGAACGACGGGTTCGTGCGGACGACGGTGGCGGTGTCGGGCGGCACGAGCTCGAGCCCCGGCAGCAGCCAGCCCTGGCCGAGGTCGCGCACTGCCTCCCACATCGGATCGAGGAACTTCGGGCAGGCCAGGACGGGGTCGAGATCGTCGCGCGGCGCGACGCCGGCGATCGCCCTGATGTCGAGCCGGACGCGCACGCGCGCCGCCACCGTCGTCTCCGGGTCGATCTTCGCCAGCAGCCCCGTCCGCGCGCCGTCGAGATCCAGGACGGGCCCGGCGGCGGGGCGGCGGCGCGTCGGCGACGGTCGCGAGCCGGTCGAACGCGGCCGCCGCCGCGGCGACGATTTCGCGGGAGCCGGCGAGGTCGGCCGGTCCGGTCACACCGGGAACGACCTTCGGCAGGGCCACCTCGAACGTACCGGCTGCGAGGTTCTTCAACGAGGCGGCCCCGGCGCCCGCGGTCGCGAGCTCGCCGGCGGTGCTGTCGAGCGCGAGGACCGCGTCCGGACGGCCGTCGGCGAGACGGGCGAGCGCGTCGAGCGCTCCGGAGTCGCGCCGGAATGCGTCGAGCCTGGCGCCCGGGTCGGTCAGGGGATCGGCCTCGGCGAGAACGGCCGGGACCGTAGAGGCCCGCTCCAGCCCGGCCCATTGCGTGTCGTCCACCCGGCGCACGTGGACCGTGCCGGCGACGATCCCGCGAACGGTGTCGCTGTCGACGACGACGCGCCCGCCGCGCAGAATCACATTCCCACCGATCACGCGTACCGGGCCCGGCGGCTGGAAGATGATCGCGCCGATCCCGCCGGCACGGTCCCGAGCCGGCAGCGATGTCGACCGCCAGGCCCTGCGGCAGATGCGCGCCGATGGCCACCGGGGAGATTCCCGCCGCGCCGGCCGCGGGCGCGCGCGGACGAAACGGGCCCGGCACCGGGACGGGCATCGGGCCCGGCCGCGGGGGGGCCGGCGGCGGGGGCGCCGCTTGAGCCGCGGCTCCGAGCACCGCGGACACCGCCGCTGCCGGGAACGGCGCCGAGACCGGTCACGAGCGAGACCGCGCCGACATCCGTCCTGGGCGTACCGGCGCGGATCTGGTCACCTGTCGGCAGCGGCCTGACATTCGCGTCGAGCGTGGTCAGAACGCGGTCGAGCCGGCTCGAGTCGTCCGGCCGCTCGTCGCCGATCGCGGCCAGCGCGGCGCAAGCGCGCGCAACGCCGATCACCTCCGTCGCGGGGCGCATGGCGGTGACGCCGTCCGGACCGGCAACGGGCGCGGCGAACACCTCGCCCGCGAAGCGCGCGACGACCGCGTCCGCAAGACCCGTCGTCCGGGCGGTGCGGGCAGCGACGGCCGACGGCCTCGCCAGGCGGCGGAACGCCGGCTCGACGGTGACATTCGGCAGCCGACTTCGCACGCACGGCTCTCGAAAGCGTGACGGCGGCTCCCGTGACACCGGCGACGCGTTCATGCGCCGGAGACGACACCGCAAGCAGAGTCGGAGCGTCGAGCGTCGCCAGCCGCTCGTGCACACGCAGCGAGGCGCTGCGGGCGAGCTGCGCGGCCCGCAGCAGGCGGTTGGCGGCGAGGACGTCGCCGAGCTGGCGCCAGGCCCGCGCCACGAGGTCCTCCTGGCGCGCCTGCACGACCTGGGTAGCCAGCCCCGCAGCGATCCGCGTCCGTGGATCGAGGTTCAGCTCGGTGATCCACGGCGGCGGCGTGCCCGCACCGAGCTCGACAACGAGGACGTGTTTGTCGCCGTAGATCGGCGGCGCGACCACGGGGTCGACGTCTCCGCCCCGCCGCAGCGTCGCCGGGCGGTCGAGCAGGATGGTCAGGCTCGTCCGGAAGGCCTGGTCGGCCGCGGGATCTCGCTGCGGCAGTGAATCGGAGTCCAGGGGCCGCAGCGCCCCATCGAGCCAGACGATCGCCCTCCGGTCATGCGCGTCGGCCGGGACCGGGAACGAAGGCAGCCCGGCCCCCGGGCGGGACACGTCGAGCGGTCGCGTGCCGACGCCGGACGGCAGGGGCCGGCCCGTGAGCTTGCGCGCCAGCGACTCGAAGTCCGCCTCCTCTCCGGTCCGGAAGCGGAACGAGTAGTAGACGGGCAGCACGACCTCGGCGCCGGGCCGCCACGCCGGGTCGAGCCGGGCCTCGTCGTCGCCGGTGACGGGCTGGCCCAACCCCGCAAGGCGCCCCACCTCGAACGCGGGCACGACCGCGGCGAGGTACCAGCGAAACGGCTCCAGATGACGGGGGCACATGCAGCCGTGAGCTCGAGAGCCGCGGGTCGCCCATCGAGCGCGGCGGAGACCGTCTGTCCGTCCGGCGTGACGACCTGTGCGTGGGCCCACAGGTACGAGGCCGCGAGGTCGGGGAGCTGCGACGCCGCGTCCGCCGGCACGCGCAGCTGCGGCAGCGGCGAGGCGTTGCTCAAGGCGCAGGGATGGGGCCCGTCGAGGTCGACGACGACGAGCACGAGCCACGGCCGCAGCCGCTCGCCGGCAGCGGCTGCCGGCGTGAACAGCCAGGGCAGGTCGGGACGGTCGAACTCGATCTGGGCGAAGTAGTTCGGCTCCACCCCCACCGCACCGTCGATCGGGTCCGTCCGCACGACCTGGGAGGCCGAGAGGCCGACGACGTCCCCCGGGCCGCGCACGACAGCCTGGTGGGTGACCGGGGTCGCGACGCCCGAGACCGACACGCCGACCGGCGCCCTGGCGAGCGCGGGCTGTCCTGCCCCGAAGGTGTCCGGCTGTGTGATCGAGGCCGCGAACCCGCTGCGGACGAAGGAGAGGAAGTGATAGGTCGCGTCCGCCATCAGCTCACCACCTCGTGCGCGCCGACGACGAGCAGCGGGCCGCCCGCCGCCCGCGCGGCCGTGTATGCGGCCGTCGCCGAGCTGAACGCACCGGGTGCGGCGCCCGATACGGTCAGGGTATCCGCGCCCACGACGCGGAACGTCTCGCCGGACAGTCGCACCCTCTGGTCCGGTCCGTCCCGCAGGGCGGCTCGATGCAGGCCGGAGCGGGCGACCGCGCCCACCTCGAGGGCATGGACGAGCAGGCTCAGGTGAAGGCGGTCGGTGCTGCGCGCTCCGTCCGGGATGAAGACCGTCTCGTACGAGGCCGTGCTCACCTGCTCCGCCGAGATCGTCGTCCGGGCCGCGCCAAACACGATACCGTCCTGGAACGGCTCGAACGACGGACGAGAGAGCTTTTCATCGTCGCTCAGATCCTGGAACTGCGACGCGGCGAACAGGCCGGTCGTCGGCGCGGATGCCGGAGCGCCGGCGATCGGGGTCACGAGCACGGTCGCGCTGCCCCCCTTGACGCGGCCGCGGCCGACGCGCGCCACGGGCACGCCGAGGGGAACCGCCTGCTGCCTCACGCTCAGCTGCCCGTACGGATGGACGCCGGTCTCCGGCCGATCGACCGCGCGGAAGGTGACGAGCGCGTCGGTCGTCGGGGGCGATCGCGCTCCATGCGCCTGCGGCCGAGAGCCCCTGCGCGGCCAGCGCCGAGGCGTCGATCTCGACTTGAGGATCGGCCGCGACGGCTTCGCCCCAGGTGACCTCGAACCCGGCGTGGATGGTGAAGAAGAGGAGGTGCAGGCTCGCGTCGCCCTTCGCATGCCACGGCCCGGGGCCCTCGAGGAGCAGGTCGACCGAGACTCCGGCGATGGACCTCCCGCCGACACGCAGCTCGAGGCCGATGTCCATGTGAATCGAGAAGTGGACGACGGGGTCCCACTGGATCAGCGCGTCGAAGTCGAGCCAGCCGCGAATGGAGGCGGCCCCGGCGTCGATGTCCAGCGAGGCGTGCACGCCGATCTGGAAGGTGTTCGACGTCACGGCGAGGTAGGCCTCGGCCTTGATCTTCGTGATCGGGTTGGCCGAGATGTCGATCGCCACCCGGCGCAAGGAGGGCATGTTCGCGGGCGGCGTGAAGCGCGGATTGAAGCCGCCGACCGAGAGGATGAACCCCGGCTGCCCGGCCCGCATCGCCATGTCGCCGGTGAGCGGGAACGCCGCCACCCGACTGTCCACGAGCGATGCGTCGAACGACACCGACGGCTCCTCGAACGAGATCACGCCGAGGAAGTCCGCCTTGATGTCGATCGGTCGCGAAATCGGGCTCGGGCACTCCCACCCGCAGCCGGCCCAGGATCGCGAGCAGGGACGGGCGACGGGAAGACGAGGACGACGGCCACCGAGAGCGAGACGAAGGAGTTCGGACGGCCCCAGCCGAGCTGGAACATCGGCCCGGCGACCCACCCGCCCCGCCGCGGCGGGAAGACGGCCTTCATCGTCTCGATGATCGCCGGGGCGTTTCCGACCGGGTCGTCGGGGAACAGCAGGCGCCCGACCGACCCGTCGTGAAGGCCGGCCCGGAGCTTGCCGACGTCGACGGCGACGTTGATCCCGACCATGCCGCCGACGCCGTTGAGCGTCAGGCCCAGGAAGATCTCGATGCCCGGCTCGAACTGGGCCGAGACGATGACGACGAACGACCAGCCGTCGTCGGTCTCCCGCAGCAGGCCGGCGGCCTTGATCTGGATCCCCTTGCTGCAGAGATCGAGCGAGGCTTCGAGCACGCCGCCGTAGGTCCTGTGCGGCGGGTCGAAGAAGAGGAAGCCGCCCCCCTTGACGGGGCCGATGTCGATCTCAACGCCGATCCCGCGCGGCGCGACGAACTCGACGTCGATGCCGCCCTGAGGCCCCAGGTTGCCGGGGACGACAGGAGTGCCGTCGGTCGCGGTCGGAGACGGGGGCAGCGTCCACACGAGCTTTGCGCCGATGCGGTCGACGCTCACACGGAAGGGCTTGCCGAGGTTCAGTCCGAACGCGACCGTGGCGGCGATCGTCGCGCCCGGCCCCTTCGATCCGTCCTCGATCGCGAGCGCGACAGTCACCGAGCGGATGTCGAGACCGGGGATCGAGACGTTGACCGGGGTCGTCACCGTCAGCCCGGCGCCGCCCGCGAACGTCACGTTGCCCTTCGTGTCCACGACGAGGTCGACGTCGAACGTGAGCTTCGCGCCGTCGCTCGGCAGCAGCGCGCCGAGGAAGCCCAGCTTCTCCTTGGGCAGGTCGAGTTCGCCGTCGCCGACCGCGAGATGGAAGCGCGTCGGATCGCCGAGCTCCATCCCGAGCAGGAACGTGCCGATCTCGAGGTGCACGGACTCGCCGTTGCCGATCACCCAGTGCTCCGCCGCCTCCTGCTTCCGCCGCAACGTGATCTTGGCGCTGGTGCCCGTGCCCGACACCACGGCGAAGGAGGGGACGATGTCCGAGCCGGTGAACGCGTCGATCGCGTTCGGCAGGCCGGCCTCGAGCACGAGCTCGAGATGCGCTCCGATCGGGAACGTCAGGCCGCCGCCCGACGTCGAGCGCGAAGAACATGCCCCAGCCGCCGTCTGCCGGCGGGACGACCACGGCCGACAGCCCGGCGTGCTCCTCGACCGCGCCGTCGTCGTCGCGATGCGTGAGGACCATCGTCGCCATCCGCTGGAGGACGTGGGCCGCGTGCGGGTGCGCCGGCGCGGGCTCGGGGTCCCAGCCGAAGAGCATGTCGACGTTCCATTCCTTGCCCTTGCTGTCCTCGTACGGGATGAATGCGCCGAGCGCTGTCAGAGCGGCGCCGAGGAGAATCGACCAGCTGTCGGCCTTCGCGTCGTCGTCCGCAGGGTGGCCGAGCACGAAGCTGCCCCACTGATCGCGGGCGCGAAGGAGATCGGCGATCAGAAGTCGGTCGTCGGAGATCAGGTGCGCCGCCTGGAGGAGCGCGACGGTCGGCGGGCTCTTCAGCCGCAGGCGCGTCAGGGCGACAGCGTCGAGCAGGCTCGCGAGCAGGTTCCACGCGTCGTCGACGCTGTGCAGTGCCGCCGCTTCCTGGACGACGGAAACGAGCACGAGCATCGCCTCGGCGAGCTCGCCGAGCAGCTCCAGGGAGTCCGCCTCGCCGCTCTGGGCTCCGGCGTGCGCCTTCGTGTGGAGCGCCTCGAGCAGGTTGGCGGCGTCGGGCGAGGCCGGCGGCGCGCCCGGGGGCGCGGGCAGACCCGCCTGTCCCAGCAGCTCGTCACGCGCCTGGGGATCGTGCAGCGCCGTTGCGACTTCGTGGCCGATGTCGGCCACGACCTCGACCAGTTTCGCGAGGACGTCGTTCGCCATGGCGTCAGGCCCCCGGTCCCACGCTCGCGGGTACAGGCACCGGGGCGGGCTCGAGCGTCGTCTCGTAGACGATGTAGTCGGCGGCCTTCTCGTTCGGACCCTGGCGCGACCGCAGCGAGAGCAGGGCCTGGCTGACATGGATGGCGGCATTCTCGGTTGCGAACGTGACGACCCCGACGTTGTTCAGGAACTGGAGGCCTCGCGCGACCGCGGCTGTGCGCAGGGCCTGGACGTGCATCGCCGCCAGGTCGCCGTACTGGCGCACGGCTCCGCCGTCGGCCGGCAGGTCGGCAGCCGGCTCGGCGAGGCGGGCCGCCGGAGGTCGGTCGTCCGGCGCCCGCTCGTCCACGATCGGCGCGGCCCGCCAGACCCAGTCCGGCGGGCGCTTCAGGACGTGCGCCGCGCGGAACATCTCGTTGCAGAGCAGCACCGGCCCTGTCTGCACGCGGAGGCGCGTCGCCGGCGGCTCGGTCGAGAGCCCGTCCACGACCGGCGGCAGCGTCGCGCTCCAGCCGAGCCTCGTCAGCGGGAATCCGATGTTCTGGAGCCCCGTCGCCAGGCCGTTCAACGCGATCAGGTTGTGCACGATCCCGGGCGCGCCGAGCTTCGCCGCGCTCTCCTTCCATTCGTTGCGGGCCGCGCTCGAGGTGAAGTGGACGATCCGGCTCGTGCGCCCGCCCCCCGTCCAGTCCATCGTGTAGGCGGCGCCGTAGTGGACGTCGCCGCCGAACACGACCACGCGTGAGTGATGCGACAGCCGCTCGAGAAGCCGTTCGAACGCGAGAGGGTGAGCGCCCCAGTACTCGATGTCGTAGAACTGCTTGCCGACGGGCGTCCCGTACGGCAGCCCGGTGACGTCCTCCTCGAGCGCGCGCTCCGTCTCCGAACGGGCGATGTTGAAGACGTCGTGCTTGGACATGAGGACCGCGCCGCCGATCTCGCTCAGGAGCGGCGGGCCGAAGACCGGGGCAGGCGAGACGACGACGAGCACGTGCCCGTCGGGCAGGTCGTCGAGGTCGGCTTGCGGAAGCTGATGGTCGAGGGCGGCCTGCGTCAGCAGCCCGGGCGACGCGCCTGCCGTGTCGTACTGGCGCCGCATGCGGGTGTCGAGCACGCGCACGTGGTGCATCGGCCCGTCGATGGCGAAGGAGAAGTCCAGGACCGGCTCGGCCTCGGCGGACGTGAGCCCGAGCACGCGGTCGACCTTGTCGCTGCCTCCGCTCTCCGGCAGCCCGCCGCTCCAGCCGTCGGGGAACATCCCGGCGATGCCGGTGAGCAGCGCCTGCCGGTCGGATCGGCGGCCCACGCATCCGGCATGTTGCCCCACGCCTGGCAGATCGTGTGCGCGGCGAGCGCGTTGCGCACGAGAGCCTTGCCGAATGGGTTTCCGAGATTCCGCCCGCGGATGCCGCCGGTCATGAACCAGTCGTCCGTGACGTCGTGGTCGTCGCAGATCATGTAGGTCGGCACGTTGGCGAGCAGCCGCCGCACCCTGGCCACCTCGCGACGGAACTCGTCCAGCTGCGCCTTCGAGGCCAGGAACTCGAGCCGAACCCGCTCGAGCGCGTCGGCCGCCGGCTGCGTCCCGCCGTAGAGCGGTGTGATGACGTCGTCGCGTGCGTCGGGCGACGGCCTCGCGAGCACCACCGGCGGATTCGGCTCCGGCGGCAGTGGAGCCTGCCGGTCGGGGCGCCTGGATGCGGTCGCATCGTCGGCAAGACGCTTCTTGAGCGCGTCCGAGAGATCGGGGTCACTGCTGTCGGCGATCGCCAGCAACGGCCACAGCGCCGGATTCCACGCCGCGCAGTACATCGCCAGGTACTCGCCGAATCCGATCAGGTGACTCGAAGCCCAGTCGGAAGTGAACCCCGCGCTTCCGGTCACCCGCTGCCGGAAGCCCGCCGGCAGCACCGTCGTGTTGACGAGCATGGGCGCGCCGCCGCGGGGAGAGGGCACCTGCTCCACGTCGCCGAGCAGCTGGATCGCAAGCGTGTTCAGGCCCGGGAGCAGGGCCGCCGAGACGTCGTCGGCATAGATCTGGTCGCCCGTCAGGAAGAGCATGTGCGGCCGCCCCTCGACGGCGCCGTCGAGATCGTCGATGTACCCGTCGAGGTTCTGGAGCGCGGGATGGCCGACGCCATGCGGCATCCGGCACGAGGCGTGAATGAGGACGAGCTCGTCGAGCGCCGCGGGGCAGGTGACGAACGACGGGAGCCGCTGTTCGGCGTAGCCGAGCGCGACGACCTCCACGTCGGCGCTCGCGGGCTGCTTCGTCCCGTAGCCCTTGAGCTTGACGTCCTCGAGCAGCGACTTGTCGCCTTCTTTCTGGACAATATCGGCCCTGTCGCCGGCCGCGAGGTTCGGGTCGCCGAGCAGCTTCAGGTCCTTCAGAGATTGCGCGGTCCCACCGGCGGGCGTGACGCGGACGTCGTACGAGTACAGGTGACCGGGCAGCAGCGACGCCGCGTCCGCGAAGCTGACGAGGACAACGGCCGCGTGAAAGGCGGCGGCGAACCGGGTCGTCTCGATCTCGTTCGCGGCCAGCTCCGGCGGCAGCGAGGCCACGTCGACCTGGCCGTCGTAGATTGCCACCCGCACGCTCGCGGCCTCGCGCGTCGCGACGAAGACCGCGACCCCGTGCGGCTCGACCCGCCGCAGGATGGGCCCGAGCAGGAGGAGCGGCAGATCAGGCACCTGGTGGCCTGACGATGGACAAACGACTCTTCCGGTGGCGAAGACAGAGGCAGAGCGTAGGACTCCTCCTGCCTCGGCCGCAGTCGCTCGGCTGCGCGGACGAACCCACAGAGAGTTCCATCAACGGCGTCGGGTGGACCGACACGAAGATCGGCCCCACCCCGGGCGACCAATACACCCCTTGCTTTTCGAATGTCAAGACCAACCCTCTGTTCCTGCCTCAGAGGTGGCAACGGGACGATTTAGAATCCAGGCACCGGAGAAGCGGGAGGCGGGAACGTGGAGGACCGGGAGGACTCGTACCTCTGGTGCCGGGTGGAAGAGGCGGGCGGCAGGGTCAGCCGCGTGCTCGTGATGCATCCCGGCGGGGAGATCCTGTTCTCGTATCCACCGGAGCATTTCGAACCGAGGCTCGTTCGATTGATTCAAGCCGGACAGCTTCGGGCGCGGCTGTCGGACCTGGAACAGCACGACCGCCAGCTCCTCGCGTTCATTCACGAGTCGGGGGTGGTGGTCTACTCGGAGGAGGTCCCGCGCCCCTCGATCGCCGAGGCTCGAGATGGCGCCGAAAGGTAGTCAAAGCCTGCGCTGGTTCCGCCGCGCTTGAACAGCGGGCGTAGAATGCGCCGATCGGAGACTGACCAGGGGGGACCCGCCATGAAAAGAAACCTGGGATTCATCGTTCTGGCGTTGGCAGTGGCTCTGCCGCTCTCGGCCGAAGGGCTTGGTGAGCTGTTTCAGAAGGCCAAGGAGCAGGTCAAGGGCGCGCACTGGGAGGACGCGTTGAAGACGCTCGACGCGCTCGACGGCGCGAGCAAACAGCCGGGCCTCGAGCCTCAGCGCCGGCAGCTCGAGCCGGCGCTGGCGTTCTACCGGGCCGTCTGCTTTGCCAACACGGACCGGCCGGCCGACGCCCAGGCGCAATTCGAGACTTACCTGGCGGCCAGCCCCAACGCCTCGATCGACCGCGGGATTTACTCCAAGAAAGCCGTGGACGCCTTCGAA
This sequence comes from uncultured Acidobacteriota bacterium, assembly GCA_963782815.1. GTDB lineage: Bacteria > Acidobacteriota > Thermoanaerobaculia > UBA5066 > Gp7-AA6 > JAWOLE01. The sequence goes on from CAWALG010000024.1 coordinate 51,671, forward strand.
CGGGCGCAGAAGAAGATGGGCGGGGGAGAATCCTCGGGGGCGACATCCCTCGCGGCGGCCTATCGCGACTTCCGGATGACCGACGGGGCGACGACGGAACCGCCCAACGAGAAATGGGGTGAGGGGCCGGCCAGGGTCCTCCTGACCTCCCAGGAGAAGAAGGAATGGTCGGGCCTCTCCGATGCCATGTCGCGCTCGGAATTCATCACGAAGTTCTGGGCGGCGAGGGACCCGAAGCCGGAGACGCCCGAGAACGAGTTTCGCCAGGACTTCGAGAAGCGGGTGGCGTTCGCCGACCAGAATTTCACGCAGGACGAGACGCGAGGAAGCCTGACGGACAGGGGTCTCGTTTTCCTCCTGCTCGGTCCGCCCACCTGGGCGGGACGGAGCCCGATCGGACCGGGGGACGACGCGGCGGAACAGCAGGGCATGTCGTCGGTGGGCCGGCACGACGCGGAACTCGCCGTCGCCAACGCCACGGCCGGCGGCAAGGTGAGCAGCGGGAAAACGAACTCGATTGCCGCCCAGTCGAGCGGCGCGGGGAGATCGGTCAGCGAGGCCGCCAACAACTGGCGCGAGACATGGCACTACCGGCGGGAGCTTCTTCCCTCCGGAGTCGGGTATCAGCAGGTGGACTTCGAGTTCATCACCCGAAAGGGCTACGGAAAGAACGTCCTCCAGCGCAATTCGGTCACGCTGACGACAATGGACGCGGCGCGCCAGAAGCTGAGGGCCACGGCAAAACCTTCCTGAAAAGGAATCGGGGCGCCCTCGCGCCCCGATGAGAATCCCGAAAACAGAAACGGGAACGTCACATCTTCTTGGGCATCGCGCCGACGTGGACCGTGGTCGCCCACATCTTGCCTTCCTTCTCCATTCCCGCCCAGTGGACCATCGCGCCTACTTTCATCTCGTCGCCCGACACCTTGGTCGTGTCGTTCCAGTAGAGCGCCGTCTCCTTGCCCGTCGCGTCCTTGACCATCATCATCTTGCCGGCCGAGTCCATCTTGGTGATGGCGCCTTCGTGCATCTTCCCCATCGGCTTCTTGTCGTCGCCGGCCAGGGCCACGATCGTGCACAGGGCCGCCACTACCGATAAAGCCAGGATCCTCTTCTTCATGTCGCCTCCTCATTCCGGACGGGCAGCATGATTGCTCCTCGCCGGATGTTGAACGCCGTCAAACCGCTCGCGCCACCGCTCGACCATTCCGATCTCTCTCGGGCCGAACTCCGGGGGCTTTCTCCGCGGGACCACGTCTCACTCGTCCTGCGGTTGAGACACAAAGCCTGAGGAATTGTAGCACACGGCCGGCTGAATTGACGGATCGGACAGCGCCCAACATAATGCCGGTCGCCGTCTGAGAGGACGGCCAGACGCTTGCCCAATACCTTAAAAATCCTCCTCGTCGGGAAGGCGCGGGACCCGATGGACCCGCGCATCTTCCATCACGTCACGCTCGTGGCCTTCCTCGCGTGGGTCGGCCTCGGCGCCGACGGGCTCTCCTCCTCCGCCTACGGGCCCGAGGCCGCGTTCAAGGCGCTCGGCGAGCACGCGTACCTCGCCGTCATCCTGGCCATCCTGACGGCCGGCACGGTCCTGCTCATCTCGCTCGCCTACAGCAAGATGATCGAGCTCTTCCCCGGAGGAGGCGGCGGGTATCTCGTCGCGACCAAGCTGCTCGGTCCCCGCTTCGGGGTCGTCTCGGGAAACGCGCTCATCGTGGACTACATCCTCACGATCTCCATCTCCGTGGCTTCCGGGGTCGACCAGATCTTCAGCATCCTGCCGGAGTCGTGGCACCCATACGGCTTTACCTCGAAGGTCGTCATCCTGCTCGTCCTGATCATCCTGAACCTGCGCGGAGTCAAGGAGAGCGTGACGGTGCTCGTTCCGATCTTCCTCTGCTTCGTCGCGATGCATTTCCTGATGATCGTCGTCGCGCTCGTGGGGCACGCCTCCGAGCTGCCGGCGGTTTTCTCCGGAGCCACCCGCGAGGCGAGCAAGACCGCCTCGACGATCGGCTTCCTCCCGATGCTCTTCATCATCCTGAGGGCCTATTCGCTCGGCGGGGGGACCTACACCGGCATCGAGGCCGTCTCCAACGGCGTGCCGATCCTGAGGGAGCCCCGCGTCCACAACGCGAAGAAGACGATGCTCTACATGGCGATCTCGCTGGCGTTCACGGCCGGGGGGATCATCATCGGCTACCTCGTGACGGGGTCGCGGCCGCATCCCACGAAGGTCATGAACGCGGTCCTCGCGGAGAGGGCCTTCGGGGCCTGGACGATCGGCGGATTCTCCATCGGAAACACGCTCGTGATCCTGACCCTGCTCTCGGCGGGCTGTCTCCTCTTCGTCGCGGCGCAGACCGGCTTCCTCGACGGCCCGAGAATCCTGGCCAACATGGCGACCGACTCGTGGGCGCCCCACCGGTTCGCCCAGCTCTCCGACCGCCTCGTGACGAACAACGGGATCTGGCTGATGGGAGTCGCCGCGTTCGTGGTTCTCGGCTACACGCGCGGGGCGGTGGACCGGCTCGTCATCATGTACGCCATCAACGTCTTTCTCACGTTCAGCCTGACGATGCTCGGCATGTCCCGGCACTGGATCCAGGTCCGCGCGAGCGATCCGTTCTGGAAACGGCATCTCCTCCTTCACGGCACCGGGCTCGTGCTCTGCGTCTCGATCCTCTCGGTGACGATCTACGAAAAGTTCGGGGAGGGAGGCTGGCTGACCGTCCTCGTGACCTCTTCCTTCGTCGCTGTCTCCTTCCTCGTCAAGCGGCACTACGTGAGAGTGCGCGAGCAGCTGCGCCGCCTGGACGACACGTTGCTCAACATCCCGCTGCGCCCCCACGAGCAGCCGCCGAGCGCCATCCCGCGGGACGAGCCGGTCGCCGTGATGCTCGTGAGCGGCTTCTCCGGGCTCGGCGTCCACACGGTGCTCGCCGTCCAGAGCCTCTTCCCGCACCAGTACAAGAACTACCTGTTCGTGTCCGTCGGCGTCATCGACTCCTCCCACTTCAAGGGGGCGGCGGAGATCGAAGCGCTGAAGGAACAGACGATCACCGACCTGCAGAAGTACGTGGACTTCGCGCACCGGCTCGGGTTCCGCGCCGAGATGCGCTACTCGATCGGCCGCGAGGCCGTCGAGCAGGTCGTTTCGCTCTGCGAGGAGATCCACAAGGAGTTCCACCGCGCGATCTTCTACCTGGGCCAGCTCGTCTTCGAGAACGACCGCTTCTACTACCGCATCCTGCACAACGAGACCGCCTTCGCGATCCAGCGGCGCCTGCAATTCGCGGGCTTGCAGGCGATCGTCCTTCCGATCCGGGTCCTGAGCGCCAAACAGGGTTTGAAGCAGGCCTCCTGATGCCCGGCGCGCCGGCCCGCCGCCGGGAAGCCGTTTGGCTCGTCCTCGGCCTGGTCCTCTACGGCGGTCTCCTCGTTCGCGCGAACTCCTTCACCGCGGGAGGGTCCGACAGCTCCGGCTACCTGAACGCGGCCCGGCTCTTCGCTCAGGGGCGCGTCACGGAGAGAATCGAGATTCTCCAACAGCTCGGCCTGCCCTCCTCCGATTCGGACGTCTTCATTCCGCTCGGCTACCGCCCCGGCGCCCGCCCCGGCACGATGTCGCCTTCCTATCCGCCCGGTCTTCCGCTCCACATGGCGGCGGCGGGCGAGATCGCCGGGTGGGAGAGAGCGCCGTTCCTCGCGGGACCGCTCACGGCGATTGCGGGTCTCCTGCTCTTCTTTCTCCTGGCCCGCGAGCTCGGACTGTCCCCGGGTCTCTCCGCCGCCGGCGCCGCGCTGCTGGCCTCGTGCCCGATCTTCTTCGGCATGGCCGTGCAACCGATGAGCGACGTTCCCGCGACCGCCTGGGTCCTTGCCGCGTTGCTCCTCGCCCTGCAGGCGAGACGCAGCCGGAGCGCGGCGGTCCTGGCGGGCGCGGCCCTCGGTGTCGCCGCCCTGGTCCGCCCCACCAACGCCCTGGCCGTGCTCCCGTTCGCGCTGGCGCTCCCGGCGAGAAGAAGGGCCTTCCTGGGAGCCGCCGTCGGCGCGATCCCCCTGGCCGGGTTCCTCCTGCTCTACAACCTCACGGCGTTCGGAAGGGCCATGGAGACAGGCTACGGCTCGATGCTCTCCTCGGCGATGTCTCCGGCCAACCTCCCGCCGAATCTCCTGCATTACGGATACTGGCTACCGGTGTTGCTGACCCCGCTCGTCCCGCTCGCCTGGCTCCTGCTTCCCCTGGAGCGCAGCGTCCCGGGCCGGATTCGAGGCCTCCTTCTCCTCTGGTTCGGGTCCTTCTTCGCCTTCTACTGCTTCTATCAACCCTTCGACGACTGGTGGTCCGTGCGGTTCCTCCTGCCGGGGATTCCCGCCATGATTCTCGCCGCGCTTCTCATCGCTCGCCGCGTCGCCGAGCGTCTCGCGGAGCGTCCTTCGCCCCCCGCGTTCCGCTGGACGAGAGTTGCCGGACTGGCCCTCCTTTGCGCGATCGTGGTCGCCGGCGTCTGGAGCATCCGGCGCTTCGACCTCTTCTCGATTGCGGAGGGCGAGCGCGTGTATCGCGACGCGAGCAACCGGACCGCCGCCGCGGTGCCGGGACGATCCCTCATCGTTTCCATGCAGATGAGCGGCGCCTTGAAGTTCTACACCGGCCGGCCGATTGTCCGCTGGGATGCGATCCGGCCCGAACGATTTGAAGGCCTTCGCCGCGCCGCCCGGGAGCGCGGATTCCGCTGGTACGCTCTCCTCTGGCCATTCGAGGAGGCCGACTTCCGGAAGAACCTGCCGGGGCGCTGGGAGCGGATCGCGACGGTCAGGGACATCAGCCTCTGGCGACTCGACTAGCGATCGTTTCAGGCTGTCGTCTCGACCTCGTAGACGTCCACTCCGGTGCCGAGCTTCGCGAAGACCTCGATCGGGCTCTTCTGGACCAGGCGGCGGGCCTTGGATAAGCGGGTCTTGCCGAAGATCGCGAGCGTGACCCCCTGTTCGTGGGCGAACCGGAGGAGCTCGCCGGCGATGTCCTCGCTCGCGAGCCAGACGACCTTGGCGCCGAGCTCCATCGCGAGCGTCACGTTCTCCGAGAGGAGCCGGTGGTCGCGGGCGGAGATCCTCTCGGGGCTCTCTTTCTTCGTGCGCACATAGACGGCGAACCAGTTCGTATTGAGCCGCCCGGCGATCGCGGAGGCGCGCCGCAGCAAGAGTCGCGTCGTTTCCGGATTCGATGACATGGCGACCATGACCTTGGCGCCGACCGGCTCGGCGGCGACGGACTTGTCGGGGCCGCGGCGTTCCGCCTCGAGGCGGTCGGCGATCTGCCGCATCGCCAGCTCCCGCAACGAGGCGAGGTTCTCCTCCTTGAAGAAGTTCTCGAGCGCGGCGGAGATCCGGTCCGCCGGGTAGATCTTGCCGGCCTGGAGACGCGCCCGCAGCTCGTCGGAGGGGAGATCCACGTTGACGATGGCGTCGGCCTGCCGCAGCAGCCGGTCGGGGACGCGCTCGCGCACGTCCACGCCCGTGACGCGCGAAACGATCTCCTGGACGGACTCGAAGTGCTGGATGTTCACGGTCGTCATGGCCGAGATCCCCGCCTCGAGGATGTCCTCGACGTCCTGGTAGCGCTTCTCGTTCTCGAGCCCCGGCACGTTGGTGTGGGCGAGCTCGTCCACGAGGACGATCTCCGGTCTCCGCTTCAGGATCGCCGGGAGATCCATCTCCTCGATTTCCTTGTCCTTGTAGGTAACACGACGCCGCGGGATGACATCGAGGCCCTCCATCTTCGCCGCCGTCTCCGCTCTCCCGTGCGTCTCGATGACGCCCGCGACGATGTCGGCCCCCTGGGCCTTCAGCGCATGGGCGTCCTCCAGCATCTGGTAGGTCTTGCCGACCCCGGCGGCATGCCCGATGTAGATCTTGAGCTTCCCGCGGCGCGATTTCTCGATCAGCCGCAGGAAGACATCGGGCGAGGTTCGGCGGGGCCCTTCCTGCGGCACGAGGAGATCCTACGGGCGAATCGGCTCGCCGTCGAGGTCGATGTTCGTCAGGAGGACGTTGACGCGAGGCTCGCCCAGGAAACCGAGCGTCCGCGGCTCGATGTGCCGGCGGATGACCGCGAGCACCTGCTCCTCCGTCATGCCGCGCGCCCGGGCGATCCGGGCCGCCTGCCACTGTGCGGCGTCGGGCGAGAGGTGCGGATCGAGGCCGGAGGCGGAGGACGTCACGAGGTCCGCCGGGACAGGGCGCGGATCGCCGGGCCGGTCCTTGCGCGCCTCTTCGACCGCCGAACGAAACGTATCTTCGCGAGGTCCGCGTCCGTGGCGCCCTTGTTGGTGCCCCCCGAGGCGGTCGCGTCATACCCTTCCTTGCCCGCCGCCGACGGCCGCGGGTGGAGGTACTTCTCTCCGCGGAAATTCTGGCCGATCAGCTCCGATCCCACGACACGGCCTCCGCTCTGGACGAAGGATCCGTCGGCGCGATCCCGCCAGAGGGTCTTCGCCAGGAGCGTCACCGCCGCTGGATAGACGCCCCCGAGAAGGACCGTCAGGACGGCGACGTAGAGGGTCGAGCGGAGGAGCGAGTTTCATGGTCACCTCAGGCCAGATGCATGGCGACGACGATCCAGTCGATCAGCTTGATCCCGATGAACGGGACGATGATCCCGCCGACTCCATAGATCCAGAGATTGCGCGCGAGGATCTTCGCCGCGCCGAGCGGCCGATAGCGGACCCCGCGCAGGGCGAGGGGGACCAGCGCGATGATGATCAGGGCGTTGAAGATCACGGCGGACAGGATCGCGGACTTCGGGTTCGCGAGGCGCATGACGTTCAACGAGTTCAAGGCCGGATAGGTCGCCGCGAACATGGCCGGCAGGATCGCGAAGTACTTCGCCACGTCGTTGGCGATCGAAAACGTCGTCAGCGCGCCGCGGGTCATCAGGAGCTGCTTGCCGATCTCGACGACCTCGATCAGCTTCGTCGGGTTCGAATCGAGGTCCACCATGTTGCCGGCCTCGCGGGCCGCCTGCGTCCCGGTGTTCATCGCGACGCCGACGTCCGCCTGGGCCAGCGCGGGCGCGTCGTTGGTCCCGTCGCCCGTCATCGCGACGAGGTTGCCCCCCTCCTGCTCCTTGCGGATCAGGGCCAGCTTCTGCTCCGGCGTCGCCTGGGCGAGGAAGTCGTCCACGCCCGCCTCGCGCGCGATCGCGGAGGCCGTCAGCGGATTGTCCCCGGTGATCATGATCGTGCGGATCCCCATGGCGCGGAGCCGGTCGAACCGGTCCCGCATTCCCGTCTTCACGATGTCGCGCAGCGCGACGAGACCGAGGACCCGCGTGCCGTCGGCCACCAGGAGCGGCGTGGCTCCCTCCGCGGAGATGCGGTTCAAGTGGTCCGACACGGCCGGGTCGATTTCGCCTCCCTGCTTCCGGACCCACTCCATGACGGAATCGCCCGGCTCCCTTCCGGATCCGGCGTCCGTTGAAGTCCACGCCCGACATCCGCGTCGTCGCGGAGAAGGCGACGAAGTTCATCCCCTCCACGCGCCGGGCGCGCAGGCCGAACTTCTCCTTGGCGAGCACGACGATCGACCGGCCCTCCGGCGTCTCGTCCGACAGCGACGAGAGCTGAGCCGCCTCGGCGAGGTCGCCCGGCAGCACGCCGGGCGCGGGGAAGAAGTCGGTCGCCTGGCGGTTGCCGAGCGTGATCGTCCCGGTCTTGTCCAGGAGCAGGACATTGACGTCGCCCGCCGCTTCGACCGCGCGGCCCGACATGGCGAGGACGTTGTGCTGCAGGACCCGGTCCATCCCCGCGATCCCGATCGCCGAGAGGAGTCCCCCGATCGTCGTCGGGATCAAGCAGACCAGAAGGGCGATCAGGACGGCCGTCGAGGCGTTCCCCTTCGCGTAGATCGCGAAGGGACGCAGCGTCACGGTGGCGATCAGGAAGACGATGGTGAGGCCCGCGAGAAGGATCGAGAGCGCGATCTCGTTGGGCGTCTTCTGCCGCGAGGCGCCTTCGACGAGCGCGATCATGCGGTCGAGAAACGTCTCGCCCGGGTTCGACGTGATCTCGACGACGATGCGGTCGGAGAGGACGCGCGTGCCGCCGGTCACCGCGGACCGGTCGCCGCCCGACTCCCGGATGACGGGCGCGGATTCTCCGGTGATCGCGGATTCGTCCACCGAGGCGATCCCCTCGACGACCGTTCCGTCGCCCGGGATGACCTCCCCGGCCTCGACGACGACCCGGTCTCCCTTGCGCAGGTCCGGCGCCGGGACCCGCTCCTCCCCCTTGCGGGTCACGCGCCGGGCGATCGTCTCCGTGCGGCCGCGCCGCAGCGTCTCCGCCTGCGCCTTGCCCCGCCCTTCCGCCATCGCCTCGGCGAAGTTGGCGAAGAGGAGCGTGAACCAGAGCCAGAGCGCGATCTGAAGGTCGAAGAGCACGTCTCTCGCGGCGGCGATGTCGCGCACGAGCAGCAGCGTGACGAGGACCGCACCGACCAGGACGACGAACATGACCGGGTTCTTCGCCTGGAGGCGCGGATCGAGCTTGCCGAAGGAGTCCCGGACCGCGGCGCCCACGATCGCGCGATCAAAGAGGCCCTTGCGTTTGGATTGAGCCACCTTCAACTCCTCAGAAGAGAGTCCCGGCCTTCATCAGCAGGTGCTCGACGACCGGGCCCAGCGAGAAGGCGGGAAAGAACGTCAGCGCCCCGACGATCCCGATGACCCCGATGAGCAGGATCGTGAAGATCGGTCCGGTCACGGGAAAGGTTCCCGCGGACGACGGCACCTTCTTCTTGGCCGCGAGCGAACCCGCGATCCCCAGGATCGGGATCAGCATGAAGAAGCGTCCGAAGAACATGTCGAAGCCGAGTGTCACGTTGTAGAAGAGGGTGTTGGCGTTCAACCCGGCGAACGCCGAGCCGTTGTTGCCGGCGCCGGACATGTACGCGTAGAGGATCTCGGAGAACCCGTGCGGGCCCTTGTTGTTCAGCGACGAGAGCCCCGCCGGCAGGACCGAGGCCGCCGCCGAGAATCCGAGGATGCAGAGCGTCAGGACGAGGACCGACAGCATCGCGAGCTTGACGTCGTGCGCCTCGATCTTCTTTCCCAGGTACTCGGGCGTGCGGCCGACCATGAGCCCGGCGATGAAGACGGTCAGCACGATGAAAACGAACATCCCGTAGAGCCCGGCCCCGACCCCGCCGAAGATCACCTCTCCCGTCGCGATGTTGGCGAGCGGCACGAGGCCGCCGAGCGGCGTGTAGGAGTCGTGCATGGAGTTGACCGCGCCGCAGGAGGCGTCGGTCGTGATCGTCGCGAAGAGGGCGGAATCCCCGATCCCGAACCGGACCTCCTTGCCTTCCATGTTGCCGCCCGTCCCGCCGGCCGTCGGCTCGGCGGCCACTCCGGCCTTCTGGTGGATGGGGTTGCCGCGCTGCTCGAAGACGGTCGCCGCGACGGCCCCGCCGAGAAACATCAGCGCCATCGCCGCGAACACAGCCCAGCCGTGGCGGACCGAGTTCGTCATCCGGCCCAGCGTGTTCGTCAGGCCCGCGCCGATCACGAAGATCAGAACGATCTCGAGGAAGTTCGAGCCCGGAGTCGGGTTCTCGTAGGGGTGCGCCGAGTTGGCGTTGAAGAATCCTCCGCCGTTGGTGCCGAGCTCCTTGATCGCTTCCTGAGAGGCGATCGGCCCCTGCGGGATCTTCTGCTCCTGCCCCTCGACGGTCTTGACCGCGACGTCCGCCCGGAAGTTCTGGACGACGCCGCAGGAGACGAGGAAGAGCGCAGACACGAAGGAGATCGGAAGGAGAATCCAGAGGATCGCCCGCGTGCAGTCGAACCAGAAGTTGCCGATCCCGCTTGCCTTCTCCCGCGCGACGCCGCGGATCACGGCGACGGCGATCGCGATACCGGTGGCCGCCGAGAGGAAATTGTGCAGCGCGAGCCCGAACATCTGGGTGAAGTGGGACATCGTCGTCTCGCCCGAGTACCCCTGCCAGTTCGTGTTCGTCGTGAAGGACACCGCGGTGTTCCAGGAGGAATCCGCCGAGACCGGGCCGAAGTGGTTCGGGTTCAACGGCAGCACGTGCTGGAGCCGTTGCAACAGGTAGAGGATGACGAGGGATGCGCCGTTGACTACGAGCATCACCACCGTCCACTCGACCCATCCCTGGTCCTTCTGGGCGTCCACGGCGCAGACCCGGTAGATCAACCGCTCGACCGGTTTCAAGACCGGATCCAGGAAGGTCTTCTCTCCCGCGAAGACCTTCTTCATGTAGACGCCGAGGACCGGCGTCACCGCGACGATCACGCCCAGGTAAATGAAGATCTTCAACAGGCTGATGCTCGTCATGAGGCTAAGTCTCCTCGGCCTTCAACATGGCGCGCAGGAGGTAGTAGAGAAGGCCCAGGGTAACGACGAGGCCGAGAATGTCTTCCCATCCCATGATTGCCCTCGCCCTGTCAGACGCGGTCCGACCACTTCGTGTAGCGGATCGCGGCGTAGAAGAGAACCAGTGACAGCAGGAGGAAGACGGCATCCATCATGGCTGCCTCCTCAAAAGCTGAACCCGAGCTCGAGCAGGAGCGCGTTCCCCTTCGAGTCGCCGTTCTTGATTGAATAAGCCGCATAGACCGTCCACCGACCCCACGTCGAGATGACGCCGGGACTGAAGTACCCGATCCCGTTTTCTCCCGAGAACCAGTCGGCATCGAGATTCCAGTGGTCGCTGACCTTCTGCTCGAAGCAAAACAGTCCGCCGCGCGTGCTCCCTGCCGCGGCGTAACCCGGCGTCGCGGCCCAGGCCCCGGCCGTCAGACGCGTGTTCGTCGGAAAGGCGTAAGACGCGTGCGCGTAGAAGAAGCCGGCGGGATCCCCGTCCTGTGAGCCACGCAGAAAGAAGAGCCCCTGCGCGCCGCCCGTGAGCGCGAAGCCGCCTGTCTTCAGAGGCTGCCACTTCACCGCGGCGACGGCAACGGGAGTCGAGCGCCCGGGCGTCGTGAATCCTCCGAGGTTGACACCCCCTTCGACGTTCGAGCCGAAACCGTACACGCCCCGGATCGTGAAGACCGCGAAGTGCGGATCCTGGGGACGCCAGAGGGTGTCTTCCTCGAGGTAGAGCTTCCCCTTGTCGAGGACGTCGGCCGTAGGGACGTTGAAGAGAGTCTGCTGTGCGCGAGACGCCGCCGGCAGCGCCGCGATCAGTCCGGCAAGCGCGGCGGAACGCCCGAGTTTCCGGCGTCTCCGGTCGCTCAAGGTCACGACGCGGGCGCCCGGCCGGTTCCTCTCTTCGCCTTTCCACAGGACGATCCCAGTTCCTCATCCATCGAAGCATCGCGCGCCCGGAAGAACGCGACAAAGCAGACATATCCCAGGACCACGAAGACGATCCGAAGCGCGGCCCCGGTTCCCGGAAGTGCGGCAAGGCTCCCAAACCCTACGAGCGCCACGACTCCCAGCATCCCGATCGCCGCGCCCACGGAGCGGTTCGAAGCCTTCGTCGAATCTCTCAGGCCTTTCATGGGGGCATTCTTCCGGTCCGCCCGGAAAGAAGTCCGGAAAGAGACGGAAAGACTTTCGAAAGATACGACCGGCGCGCGGCAGGTTGGTCGTGTTCATCAGCGGGGAGCCTCCGTGTATGCGCCCGCTCCAATTTGAGGGACTTGATTCCGCGAGCCCGGGCTCCTCTTTCGAACCGCCGGTTGACCCTGAGTGGTTGGGGCGAGAGCCTCCTGGTCAAAGACAAGCCGGTCCAGCTCCCAGAGCGCGAGCCCCTTGTGCGTGCAGAGAACCAGGCTCGCGAAGGCCAGCGCGGCGAAGATCCAGGCCCAGTCGTCGGGACTGATCCCGGACAGGATCAGGAAGAATCCGAAGAGACCAACGGCCGTGATGACGTAGTAATAGCCTCGACGCCGACGAAGCCAGCGGCTCTCTCTCTTTCGCATGCCCGGAGCTTCCCGCGGCTCCCGGAAAGAAGTCCGGAGAAAGTTCGAAAGATTCTCGAAAGGTCGGGCCGGCATGCCACACGCAGAAGAGACGGGTTCTGCAAGGAGCGCTACGGGTAGGACTGATGCCGGGACGGCAGGCTTCCCTCAGCCCGGCCAACGATGGGCCTCTGGAGCCGGGCCGGGCCCCGGTCGCGCACATGGTCATCGCCCCGGCGAGAAGGAGCAGGAGAACGATGCTCACCGGACGTTCTCCCGCGGTCGCCGTGTCGCGCATCGCCGTGGAGCCCGCGTCCCGGAGCAGCGGGTTCACAGGATTCGGATGGTTCACGCCTGAAGGATCGGCCCTGGCGGATTAGGAAGTCCGGAAGAACCCCGAAAGAATCCCGGAAGACGCCGTCATTCCTCCGGCGAGAAACGGTAGCCGACCCAGGGCTCGGTGCGGATGAAGCGGGGGCGGTTCGGATCGTCCTCGAGCTTGCGCCGCAGGCTCCCCATGTGGACGCGAAGCGTGTCGTTCGTCACGCCGGCGGTCGTGCCCCAGACGGCGGCGAGGAGCTGGCGGTGCGTCCAGACGGCTCCCGGCTTGGAAAGGAGCGTCGTCAGGAGCGCGTACTCGGTCGGCGTCAGGTGGAGGGAGCGTTCCGCCCTTTCGGACGATCCGCGCCTCGCGGTCCACCTCGACGTCGCCGAAGCGGGACAGGGGCGGCGCGCCTGTCCGCCCTTCGCCCCGGCGCAGGAGGGCGTGCGCCCGGGCGACCAGCTCCGCGACGCCGAAGGGCTTCGTGACGTAGTCGTCCGCGCCGTCGTCCAGGAGCCGCACCTTCTCGCGCTCCTCCTGCCGGACGGTCAGCACGAGGATCGGGACATCCGACTTCTCCCGGATGCGGCGGACGAGGGCCCGGCCGTCCAGGCGCGGCATGTTCAGGTCCGTGATGACGAGGGCGAACTCCTTCTCCTCCATCACGCGCGAGCGCGTCCTCCCCGTCCACGGCCGTCTCGACCTCGTGTCCGGCGCGCTCGAGCGCGTCCCTCGCGACCTTGCGGATGCCGGCTTCGTCGTCCACGACGAGAATGCGGCTCATGCGGCCGCCAGGGGAAGCTCGATCTCGAAGAGCGTGCCGCCTCCTTCCGCGCCCGACAGGCGCACTCTGCCGCCGTTCATCTCGACAAGGCTGCGGGCGATGGCGAGGCCCAGCCCCGTTCCCGGAACTCCGGAAGCCGCGGGGAGCCGAACGAAGCGCTCGAGCACCCTTTCCCGCTCCGCCGGCGGAATCCCGGACCCCTGGTCGGCGACACGCAGGAAGACGGACCCTCCGTCGGCGGCGGCGGAGACGCGGATCTCGCTCCCCGCGCGGAGAATACCGCGCGGCGTTCTCGAGCCCGTGCCCGAGGGCTTCCGTCAGCTGCCCGGGATCGGCCTCGACGCGGATGTCGGATCGGGGCAGGTCGATGAAGAGGGAGTGCCCGGCGACGGCGTCCCCGAACCGAGCGACGGCGGCCTCGACGATCTCGGCGCACGTCACGACTTCCCGCCGCGGCTTCGCCAGGCCCGAGTCCAGCCGGACGACCTCCATGAGCTGGCCGATCCGCCGGGTCAGCAACTCGACCTGCTCGAGCGCCAGCTTCGCGCTCTCGGACGTCGCCCGCCTGCGCCGACCAGTTCTCGATCGCTCCGCGGGCGGTCGCGACGGGCGTCTTCAGGTCGTGCGCGAGGGAGGCGAGCAGCGTGGATTTCATCTGCTCGCTCGTCTTCGTCTCCTCCGCTTCCCGCGCGAGGCGCAGGAACCGCTCCCGCTCGAGGGCGAGGCCAAGGAGGACCGCGCATCCCTCCGCGAGCCCCTCGCTTGCCCGCATCCCGATCGCGACGAGGACCCCCGCTCGCTGCAGCCCCAGGGGAATCGGAAGATAGATGTCGATTCCGCCGTGCCGGGACGGGAAGGCGGCCGAGTTGCCCTGGCGGTAGGCGAGCTCCGCGAGGTCCAGCCGGACATCCTCGCCGGAGGTCGCGGCCGCGGCCGCGAGGGCCTGCTCGGCGTCGGCCAGGAGGATCGTGACGTGCTCGGCCCCGAGCGCGTCGCGCAGCCGGTTGGCCGCGACTCCCAGGAGCGACTCCCGGTTGGTGTCGGAAAGAAACGCCTGGGAGAGCCGGGTCATCGCGGCGAGGTCGGCGCGTTCCGCCTCGACGAGGCGCAGGCGGCGCCGGGCGAGCGCCGAGAGCCGCCCGATCAGGAGTCCGGAGACGAGGAAGACGACGAGGGCGACGACGTTGCGCGGGTCTTCGACGGTGAACGTGTGGACGGGTGGAAGGAAGAAGAAGTTGAAGCCGAGCGTCGCGAGGACCGCCGCGAGCGCTCCCGGCCCGCTCTCCCAGATCCACGCCGCGAGGAAGACGCTCAGAAGAAGCAGCAGGGCGACCGACGAGTCCGCGAGGCCGGGAAAGAGCGTTCAGGATTCCGATCGTCGCCAGCACGAGGAGAACAGCGGCCGGATAACCGACCCGTCGCGCGCGCAGCCGTTCGAGCACACCGGGATTGTAGTGAGAATCGAGGCTCCAGGCCCTCGCCGGCCCCCTCGCCCGGCACGGGCTTTGCTTTTCCTCCGGTTTCTGGAGGGACCATGAAGAACTCTCGGATTCTCTGTCTCGCGGCGGGCCTCGTCAGCCTCGTCGCCTTCGGCGCCTGCTCCGACAATTCCGACACGACGACCGCGAACCTGTCGGTCGTGCGCGTCAGCGTGGATGCTCCCGATACGGCGAAGTCGGGAACGAATTTCGGCGTCCAGGCCCGCGCCCTGAACGCGGGCGTCGCCGGCGTCCACGACGGGCATATGACCGTCACGCTGCCGTCACCCCTGACCGTGATCTCGGTTCAGGCTCCGTCGGGCACCTCGGCCACCTTCTCCAACGGCGCCTCGGGCGCGACCGTGGACTGGAGCCTGGGGACGCTCGACTCCAACAGCCAGTCCACGCTCGACATCACGACGATGGGCCTGCTCTCGCCCAGCGAGGCGACGAAGATGCTCACGGTCGTCGCCACGATGACCGCGGATGGTGTCAAGCCGGGCGACGCGGTCGCGCAGGACAACGTGACGCTGACCCCGTAGGTCGTAGGTGTCAGGTTCAAGGGGTCAGGGATAAGGCAGGTTCAGGTATCAGGTGTCAGGTTCAGGTTGGGGCTCCGGTCCCTGACACCTGATACCTGACGCACCTGCATTTCACCTGACACCTGTTCCCTGACACCTTCACTCCGCTTTCAACGCCCGCGTCATCAATTGCTCGACCGCTTCTCGGGGAGGGACGCCCTCATAGAGCACTCCCTTCACCGCTTCCGCGATCGGGGCCTCGACGCCGGCGGCGGCGGCGATCTTCGGCATTGCCAGGCAGGTGCGGACGCCTTCGGCGACCTCGGGCATGTCGGCCAGGACCTCCGACAGGCTCCGGCCGCGTCCGATCTCTTCTCCGACCCGCCGGTTTCGCGACTCGCGGCCCGTGCAGGTCAGCATCAGGTCTCCGATCCCGGCGAGGCCGGCGATCGTGCGCTCCTGGCCGCCGCTCGCCCGCACGATGCGGCCGATTTCGGCCAGCCCCCTCGTCACGAGCGCGGCCAGCGTGTTGTGTCCGAAGCCGAGGCCCGACACGATGCCGGCGGCGATCGCGACGACGTTCTTCAACGCCCCGGCGAGCTCGACGCCGACCAGGTCCTCCGAGCTGTAGAGGCGAAAGAGAGGGCTCGAGAACTCCCTCTGGAGATCGCGCGCGAGGCCGCCTCCCGCGACCACGGCCGCCGACGGGTCTCCCCGCGCGACTCCATCCGCGAACGTCGGGCCGGAGAGAGCCGCGACCTCGGCCGACGGGTGAAACTCCAGGATGATTTCCGACATCCTCTTCAACGTCTCGGGCTCGATGCCCTTCGCGACGCTCAGATACCGGCGTCTTCCCGCGGCGGCCGGGAGAGCGGAGAAGAGCGGGCGAAAGCCGGCGCAGGCGACGGCCGCGACGGCCGTCTCCGAGTGCGCGAGGGCGCTCTCGAGATCCGAAGTCGTCCGCAGGCCCGCGGGCATCGGCTTGCCGGCCAGGCGGCGCGGGTGGAGGCCCGTCCGCTCGACGGCGTCGCCGAAATCCGTGTCCCTGCCCCAGAGCAGGACGTCGTGACCTCCTCTCGCGAGGTGGATCGAGAGCGCCGTTCCCCAGGCGCCGGCGCCGAGGACCGCGACCTTCATCCGCGGCCGAGCTTTCGCTCTTCTCCGCGCGCGAGGCGCTTCAGGTTATCGACGTGCTTGAAAACGACCAGGACCGCCGTGGCGGCCGCCGCGACGACGACCGCGCGCGGAGCGTGAGAGAGAAGCCCGGCCGCCGGAGGAAGGAGCACGATCGCGATCATGGAGCCGAGGGAGACATAGCGCGTCGCGGCGACGACGCCGACGAAGACGGCGAGGCAGACGGCCGTCGCCAGCGGAGCGAGCGACGAGAAACGCGCCGACCGCGGTCGCGACGCCCTTGCCGCCGCGAAATCCCGAATAGAGAGGGAAGACGTGGCCCAGGATCGCGGCAAGACCCGCGGCCGCGGCGTAGCGCGGGTCGGCCGTCACGAGTCGCACGAGGAGAACCGCGGCGGCCCCCTTGGCGATGTCGAGAAGCGCGACCGCGGCGGCGAGCCCCTTGCCGTGAGCCCGCAGCACGTTCGTCGCGCCGGCATTGCCCGATCCCACCGTCCGGATGTCGGCGCCCGTGCGCCACCGCACGAGCAGGAACGCGAAGGAGAGCGAGCCCAGGAGGTACCCGCCGACGACGAGGAGCGCGGCCGGCCAGTTCAAGCCCGAACCCCTCGCGGGCCGCCGGTGAAGGACCACTCCTCCAGAGGCGTATGCACCGCGCCTTCCCGCAGGAGCCGGCTCTCGTAGAAGACGCAAGACCGCGCCTGCCAGGCGGGAAAACTCCAGGCGGCGATCTCGTTGCGGAAGCTCTCGACCGCGTCGTGCGGCCAGGGGTATCGCAGGCGCGCGAACGTCACGTGCGGGTGGAAGGGGCGCCTCTCCTCCTGGAGCCCGAGCTCTCTGGCGCGCCCCTCCGCGTCGCGCGCGAGGCGCGACACCTCCTCCAGGGCCGGTGTCGGCTCGAAGCCGACTCCAAGGACGCGCGCGGGCCCCCGAGGCGGGAAGACGACGGCCCCGGCGGCCTTCATCTCGCCCGGAACCGCGGCCGCCGCGAGCGGCCCGACGGCCGCCGCCACGGCGCGCGCGTCCTCCGGAGAGATCCGCTCGAAGAACTTGAGAGTCAGGTGCCAGCTCTCCGGCTTCGTCCAGGAAGCGCGCGGCAGAGACTCCTTCAGGCGCGCGACGAGGTCGCGGGCGCTCTCGACCCAGAGGCCGTCCGTCGGGATCGCGAGGAAGGCCCGGATCTTCCCGGCCTCACTCATCTTCCAGGCTCCTCCGGACGAGCTCCAGGCCGAAAAACGAGGCCGCGAGACGCACGGCCGCGCGGTCGCCGATGAACGCGCGCTTCTTCGCGATCTCCGGCAGATTCCGGGCCGCGAGCGCGAAGTGGACCGTCCCGACGGGCTTCTCGGGCGTGCCTCCGTCCGGTCCGGCGATCCCCGTCACGGCGAGGGCGAGGCCGGAGCCGAATCGCTCGAGGGCTCCCCGCGCCATCTCGCGCGCGGCCTCCTCCGAAACCGCGCCGTGCGCCGCGAGCGTCTCCTCGCGCACGCCGAGGAGCTCGCTCTTGGCGGCGTTGCCGTAGGAGACGACGCCGCCGAGGAAATAGTCGCTCGAGCCCGGGACGTCCGTCACGAGCTTCGCGATCATTCCTCCCGTGCACGACTCGGCCAGGGCGAGCGTCTGGCCCCGCTCGCGCAGCAGGCTCCCCACGCTCGCGGCCAGGTCCTCGCCGGCCCGGCTGAAGATGCGCGATCCCAGGGCCGCCCGGAAGTCCGCCTCCATCTCGTCCAACCTCCGCTCGACGTGTTCCGGCTCTCCGACGATCCGCAGGTGGAGCTGGACCTCTCCCGGAGACGCGAGGATCGTGACCGGATCGTCCTTCCATTTCGCGTAGACCGGCGTGACGAGCTCTTCGACCGCCGACTCTCCCATCCCGCTCACCCGCAGGACCCGGCGCCCCGCGACCGTCCGGCCGGCCCGCGCGCGGAGGACGGGCAGGACGTGCGTCTCCATGATCTCGCGCATCTCCAGAGGGACGCCGGGCAGAACGACGTACTCCCTGCCGTCCTTCTCGATCCAGAATCCGGGCGCCGTCCCCCGGGGGTTCTCCAGCACGCGGGCGCCCACGATGAAGTCCGCCTGCTTCTCGTTGGTCGCGGCCATCCGCATCCCGCGGCGCGCGAAACGCTCGCGCATCCGGGCGACGTAATCCTCGTCGCGAGCGATCGCCATCCCGAGCCGCCGCGCCACGGCCGGCACGGTCACGTCGTCCGCGGTCGGGCCGAGGCCCCCCGTCGTGAAGAGGATCTCGGCGGCCGCGGAGGCGAAGGCGATCTCGCCGCCGATCGCCTCGGGATCGTCGGGGACGATGGACTTGCGGACGACCGGGATGCCGACTTCTTCCAGCCGCGCCGTCAGCCACAGCGAGTTGGTGTCCTGCCGCAGCGGCGAGAGCATCTCGGTTCCGACCGCGATGATCGCCGCGCGCCGGATCTCCGGTCCGCTCATGAAAGGCGCTCCGCCGCCGCCTGGGTCTCCTCCTCGGAGAGCGCGGCCCACTCCTCCACGAGAGCGTCGAGCTCCGCGCTCTTCTCCCCCTTCTTCGCGGCGAGGTCGCGCGAGGCCACCGGACCGAGCGTCAGGGCCTCTTCCCACAGACGCGTCTCCATGGACTCGACCTCTCCCTCGAGCGCCGCGATCTTCTCTTCGAGCGCGGCGATCCGCTTGCGCCGGCGCGCGGCCTCCTTCTGCCCGGGCCCCTCGGTCTTCCGCGAGACCCGCGCCGCCGGCGCCGAACGCGGCGGCGTTTCCGCAGCGCCGGCGGCTTCCTCGAGCCGCCAGGGGGGCTCGGGGCGCCGCCGCCTCTCCGCGCGAGCCGCCGCGGTCTCCGTGTAGTTCCCGTCGAATGGGACCGCCCGGCCGCCCCGAAGGTCCAGGACCCGAGTGCCCAGCCTGTCGATGAACGCGCGGTCGTGCGAGACGAAGACGATCGACCCCGGGAAATCCTCGAGCGACTCCTCCAATGCCTCGCGGGAATCCAGGTCCAGGTGGTTCGTCGGCTCGTCTAAGAGGAGCAGGTTGTGCCGCTGGCGCATCACGACGGCGAGCGTCAGCCGCCCCTTCTCTCCGCCGGAGAGCCCGGAGATTCCCGCGAAGACCTCGTCGCCGCGGAACGCGAAGCGGGCGAGGTAGGAGCGCATCGCCTCCTCGGTCTCGTGCGGGTGCTCGTCCCAGACGGCGTCGATCGCCCGGCGCGCCGGATCGAGATCGCGAAGCTCCTGGTCGTAATACCCGATCGAGACGTCGTGGCCGGTCTGCGCGCTCCCGGACAGGGGCGGCAGGCGCCCCGCGAGGGTCTTCAAGAGCGTCGTCTTGCCCGTCCCGTTCTCGCCGAGGATCGCGAGGCGCTCCCCGCGCAGCAGCTCGAAGGTGACATCGCGCACGATCGGCACGCCGGCCTCGTACCCCGCGTCGAGGCGCTTCGCCCGCAGGAAACTGCGGCCCCCGATGCGCGCCGCGTCGAACTCGAACGCCACGGAGGTCGTGTCCTCCATCGGCTTCTCGATCCTCTCGACGCGCGCGAGCTTCGTCCGCCGCCCCTTCGCCTGCCTCGAGTTGACGCCGGCGATGTTCCTGCGGATGTACTCCTTCTCCTTCTCGATGAAGTCCTGCTGTTTCTCGAACGCCCGCGTCGCGGTCAGGAGGCGCTCCGCCTTCTGCCGCTTGTAGGCCGTGTAGCCGCCGGAGTAAGCGGTCAGCCTGCCGTTCTCCAGGTCCACGATCTCCTCGGCGACGCGGTCGAGGAATCGCCGGTCGTGCGTGACGACGAGGTAGGCGCGCCGGGATCGCGCGAGGTATTCCTCCAGGAACTCGACGGCGTTGAAGTCGAGGTGGTTCGTCGGCTCGTCGAGGAGAAGGACGTCGGGCGAAGACAGGATCGCCCGCGCGAGCATCGCGCGGTTCTTCTGGCCGCCCGACAGCTCCGCCAGCGGCCGGCCGAAATCGGCCTTGTCGAAGCCGAGCCCGGAGAGGGCCTTCTCGACCTCCGCGACCATCTCGTAGCCCCCCTCGTTCTCGAATCGGTGGGAGAGCGCGTCGTAGCGGTCGTGGAGCGCGGAGGAGTTGTCGCCGTCCGCCATCGCGTGCTCGAGCCGCCGCATCTCGGCTTCGACCCGGTGGAGCTCCGCGAAGGCCCCGGCCGCGTAGTCGTGGAGCGATTCGGACAGGTCCCCCGGCAGCTCCTGGTCGACAGTCCCGATCCGGACGGCGTTGGCCTTGACGATCTCGCCCCCGTCCGGCTCCTCCCGCCCGAGGACCATCCGCAGGAGCGTCGTCTTCCCGGCCCCGTTCCTCCCGATGAGCCCCACCTTCTCCCCCGGGTTGTGCTGCCAGGTCACATCCCGCAGCACCTCCCTGGGCCCGTAGGCCTTCCGCACATGGTCAAACCGATACAGCACGACCGGATTCTAAGCCGTCGGGATTTGCTGGCTCGCCGCTCGCGAGGAAACTCGCGTCTCGCAGCTCACGTCGTGCTCCTCGTGCCGTAGGGGCGGCCCTTGCGGCCGCCCGCCCCTGCTGTCTTCGCCACGGCGTCGAGACCGCGAGACTCTTCAGAAGCCACGATGTGTGACGACGCGCCTCCGCCCCTCCGTACGAGAGGCACGGTCGATGCGCATCTCGGCACCACGGGAGACGTGGCCGTCCGGACGCGACGAGACGCAACGCGGGAGAGGCGGGCGGGCGCAAGGCCCGCCCCTACGGCGCCAAGGGCCACGCTCCGGGAGAATGCAATGAAGCTACAGCTTTTCGATGGCGAGGGGAGGCGGGGAAACAGGCTCGTCGCCGATGCGGAAGAGCGCGGCCAGCTCCCGTTCCATGTTGGGACGCGGAGCGGGCCGTTCCCCGAGGCACAGCCAGGCGAGCGGCTCGCCGCGGCCGACGCGGTCCCCGACGGTCTTCTCGACCAGGAATCCGGCGGCGAAATCGATCGTGTCTTCGCGCTTGCGGCGACCGCAGCCGATGTCGATCGAGAGAAAGCCCATCTTTTCCGTCGAGATCGATCGCACGTAACCGGGTGTCAGGGCGAGCGCGGGAATGCGCTGGGAGGGAGCCGGAAGGCGGGAGGGATCGTCCACGACGGCCGGGTCTCCGCCCTGGAATTCGATCAGCTGTTGGAACTTTCGCGCCGCGGCGCCCGATTCGAACGCTCTCACCAGGCCCTGGCGGGCCGCCTCCTCGGTCAGCGAGGGGTCCGCGAATCGGAGCATGTCGGTGCCCAGGACCAGGCAGATCTCCCGCACCGCCGGCGGCCCTTCGTTGCGCAGCACGCGAATGGATTCCTCCGCTTCGAGCGAGTTGCCGACGGCCCGGCCGAGCGGGCGGCTCATGTCGGTGATCCAGCCGGACGCCTGCCGCCCGGCGGCCCGGGAGGTGTCCACGAGCGCTCGGCCGAGGGCGCGCGAGTCCTCGAGAGCCTTCATGAAAGCGCCGTCCCCGGTCTTCACATCGAAGACGATCCCGGTCGTGCCCGACGCGAGCTTCTTGGACAGGATGGAGGCCACGATCAAAGAGAGGTTCTCGACGGTCCCGGTGACGTCCCTCAGGGCATAGAGGATCCGGTCGGCGGGAGCGATCGTGTCGGTCTGCGCGAAGAGCGCGGCTCCGACTTTCGCGAGGGCCTCCCGCACCCTGGGGAAATCGAGGTCGGTCCGAAATCCGGGGATCGCCGCGAGCTTGTCGAGCGTGCCGCCGGTATGGCCGAGTCCCCGGCCCGACATCATTCCGACGCGCGCCCCCGCCGCGGCGACGAGCGGCGCGAGGACGAGCGTAACCTTGTCTCCCACGCCACCGGTCGAATGCTTGTCCACGACCGGCGCGAGATCCGACAGATCCCAGCAGTCTCCCGAATCGCGCATGGCTTCCGTCAGGGCCGCCGTTTCCGCGGTGGAGAGGCCGAGGATCACCGCCGCCATCAGGAAGGCGGACGCCTGGTACTCGGGAACCTCTCCGGAGACGACGCCGGCGACCAGGTATGCGATCTCCTCTTTCGGAAGCTCCTGGCCTTCCCTTTTCGCGCGCAGGATCTCGTAGACGCTTCTCATCGGAACGCGATCGGCGTCAGGCGCCGATGACCCGCTTCTCCAACCGGGCCTTGCCGGCCGCCTTGGCAGAGTACATCAGCCCATCCACGACCTCGACCATCTGTTCGACCGAGACCGGCGGCTTCTCGAACGTCGCGGCGCCGATCGACACGGTCACCGGCCACTCTCCCTGCTTCATCACCTCCGAGAGCTGGGCCTCGAGCTTCCGCAAGACCACCTCCGCATCCGAGGGCTCCGTCTGCGGCAGCAGGACGATGAACTCGTCGCCTCCGAGGCGGGCCACGATGTCGTTGACGCGAAGGCTCTTCCGAATCGCCTGCGCCGCCAGCACGAGGACCCGGTCCCCGGTCTCATGCCCGAACCGGTCGTTGACCTCCTTGAAGTTGTCCAGGTCCAGATAGGCCACCGTGAACCGGCCTCCATAGCGCGCCATGCGCTCGATCTCGGCTTCGGCCAGCTCGGAGAAGGCGCGCCGGTTGGAGATCATCGTCAGCGAATCGACTCGAGCGGCGGCCTTCTCGCGCAGGAGCGCCGCCCGAAGCGCGAAGAGGAGCGTCGCGAAGAGCAGGAAGAAGCCGAGAAGGAGCACGGCGTTGGAATACATCGTCACGGCGTCCGCCGCGCCGATGCCGTCTTCCAGGCGGGACTTCAGGAGCCAGATTCCGGAGGCCAGGACGGAGAAGAACGCCGCGGACCGCAGCCCCACGAACCAGGCGGCAAGGGCAACCGGCGCCAGGTGGAGGAAGGAGAGACGAATATCGGCCGGGGTCAGGTAGCTCGTGAGGGCGATCGCGGCGACGAGCAGCCCGGCGATCGCGACCATGATCGCGGGCCGGAGCTTCTCCAGCGCTCTCAGGATGAGGAGGACGTTTCGACGCACCATTGCCCTAATGCGCGAGCGACTGGCGCACTCTTTCGCGCCAGCGCCGGGCCTTCTCGAGAATGCCCGCTTCCTCGAGCGTCGCCGGGCGGCGATGCCGCAACAGGGGCCTTCCGTCCACCCACACGTCCGTCACGTCGGAGGCCTTGGCGGAATAGACGAGCGCCGAGTAGGGATCCTCGAACGGCTCGACATGCGCGTTCTGGACGTTCACGACGATGAAGTCCGCCTGCTTTCCCGGCTCGAGCGAACCGATCTTCGCGGCGAGCCCGAGGGCCTGCGCTCCGCCTCGCGTCGCCGCCGCGACGAGGACGCGCGCGGGCAGGACCGTCGGGTCCTCCCTGGAGACCTTGGCGAGCTTGCCCGCGAAATCCATCGCCTCGAACATGTTGAGGTCGTTGTTGGAGCCCGCCGGACCGTCGGTGCCGAGCCCCCAGGAGAGACCCTCCTTCTCCCACGCCGTGACGTCGGCGATGCCGGAGCCGAGCTTCATGTTGGACTCGGGGTTGTGCGCCACCGCGACGCC
Organism: uncultured Acidobacteriota bacterium; assembly: GCA_963782815.1. Lineage (GTDB taxonomy): Bacteria > Acidobacteriota > Thermoanaerobaculia > UBA5066 > Gp7-AA6 > JAWOLE01. The sequence continues at coordinate 75,298 of CAWALG010000024.1, forward strand.
GTACTGCTTGAGCAGCGCGCGGTCCTTCTCGTCCAGCCAGACGCCGTGGGCGGCCACGATCGGGACCCGCAGACCCCGCGCGGAAGGATCGAAGAACCCGATCGAGGCGAGATGGAGCACGGGGCTCTCCCCGGCGACCCCCTTCGGTTCCGCCAGCTCCTTCTTCGTCTCGCGCAGGTGGATGAGGATCGGAATCCCCTCGGAGAGCGCGAAGTCCCGCGCCGCCAGCAGCGTCTCCTTCGAGCAGGTGTACGTCGAGTGCGGGGCGACGGCCGGCGTGATCCGCGGGTGCCCCTTCCACCGCTTGACGAAATCGGCCATGAACGCCAGCGTCGCCGGGAGGTCCTTGTGGTCCGGCACCGGGAAGTCGATGAAGGTCTCCCCCAGGACGGCCCGCAGCCCGGCCTTGTCCACCGCCCGAGCGGCGTCGGACTCGAAGTAGTAACCGTCGGCGAAAGTGGTCGTCCCCCCCTCGATCATCTCGAGGGCCGCGAGCAGCGTTCCGTCGTACACGAACTCGGGGGAGACGTTCTTCCCCTCCGCCGGGAAGATGTGCTCGGTCAGCCACTTCTCGAGCGTCAGGTCGTCGGCGATTCCCCGCAGGAGCGTCATGGCGGCGTGCGTGTGCGTGTTGACGAGGCCGGGCATCACGATGCTGCCGCGGGCGTCCTCCGTCGCGCGCGCGGAGAAACGTTTCGAGATCTCGGCGGAGGGGCCGACGGCGAGGATCTTTCCGTCTTTGACCGCGACGGCGCCGGGATCGAACAGCGAGAACTTCTCGTCCATCGTGACGACGCGCGCGTTGACGACGAGGAGGTCGGCCTGCTCCTTCTTCGCCGGGGCCGCGGCGATCAGGGCGGCGGCGGCGATCGCGAGAAGAAGACCGCGGCGCATCCAGGCGCCCTCACCCCGTCCCTCTCCCGGGGGAGAGGGAGAAGCCACGCCTTACGACCTCACGCATCTGATGCGCCTCACGTCACCTAGAAATCGAACGGCTCGGGAAAAAGCTCCCGCAGCTGAAACCGCTTTTTCTTGCCGGCGGTGTTCGCCATGATGATCGGGACGTCGCCGGCGAACTCCCAGAGGATCTGGCGGCAGGCTCCGCAAGGCGGAGTGGGCTCCTGGGCTCCCGTCACGACGGCGACCGCGCGGAACTTGCGGACGCCTTCCGAGAGCGCCTTCCAGATCGCGACCCGCTCGGCGCAGACCGTCAGGCCGTAGGTCGAGTTCTCGACGTTGCAGCCTCCCCAGATCTTTCCGCTCTCGTCCTCGATCGCCGCGCCCACGGCGAAGCCGCTCCTCTTCGACACCGCGTTGCCCCGGTAACGCGCCGCGGCCTCGATGAGTCTCTCTTCTCCCTCTCCCTCCGGGAGAGGGCCGGGGTGAGGGCGCTCCATCAGGAACCCTGCGCCTGTTCCGCGATCTTCGGGACCACGGCTTCCAGCAGCTTCACGAACCGCGCGCCCACGCGCTTCGTCGTCTCGAGCACCTCGACGTGGTTCAAGGGCTTCTTCAGGATCCCCGCGGCCATGTTGGTGATCGTCGAGATCCCGGCGACGCGCACGCCGGCGTGCCGCAGCGCGATCGCCTCGGGGACCGTGGACATGCCGACCGCGTCCACGCCGAGCTTGCGCCACAGGCGGATCTCCGCCGGCGTCTCGTAGGAGGGGCCCGTCAGGCTGACGTAGACGCCCTGGCGCAGGGGAATCCGGAGCCTCCGCGCCTCGGCCTTGATCGCGCTGCGCAGCTTCGCGTCGTAGACGACGCTCATGTCGGGAAAGCGGGGGCCGAGCGCCTCTTCATTGCCGCCGACGAGCGGGTTGGTGCCGAGCGCGTTGACGTGATCGGTGATGAGCATGAGGTCGCCCGGACGGAAGGACAGCCGCACTCCGCCGGCGGCATTGGTCAGGAGGACGGCCTTCACGCCCAGCCTCGCGAGCACCCGGGCCGGGAAGACGACGTCGGACATCGGGCGCCCTTCGTAGTAGTGGATCCGCCCCGAGAGCACGACGACCGGCGTCGCGCCGACGCTGCCCAGGACCAGCTCCCCCGCGTGGCCGACGACACCGCTCGGAACCGGGAAGTTCGGGATCTTGTCGTACGAGATCGCGGTTCGCTCCGACAGCCCTTCCGCGAAGGCTCCCAGCCCCGAGCCGAGGACCAGCCCGACGAGAGGCTGCGCCTTCGCCTTCTTCCGGATCGCGTCGGCGGCCGCGTCGAGGCGTCCGAGAAGTCCCGGGTCGCTCACTTGACGACCCCCAGCTCCCAGATCAGTCCCGCGATCGCGGCCGTCATGAAGGAGACGAGCGATCCCGCGAGCAGGGCCCGGAACCCCAGTCGCGCCAGGTCCGACTTGCGCGACGGAGCCAGGCCGCCGATCCCGCCGATCTGGATGCCGATCGAGGAGAAGTTCGCGAAGCCGCAGAGGGCGAACGTCGCGATCAGCTTCCCCTTCTCGGAGAGCTGCCCGACGACGTCCTTCATCATCGAGAAGGCGAAGAACTCGTTGATGACCGTCTTGTTCGCGATCAGGTTTCCGACGAGCGCCGCGTCCTCCTTCGGCGCCCCGAGCAGGATCGCGAGGGGCCCGAGCACCCACCCGAAGACCGTCTGGAGCGAGAACTCCGGGTTTCCCCAGAAGTGGCCGACCCAGCCGAGGAACCCGTTCAACATGGCGATCAGGGCGACGAACGCGATCAGCATCGCCGAGATGTTGAGCACAAGCGTCATCCCCTGCGTCGCCCCGGTCGCCGTCGCGTCGATGAAGTTGGCGCTCGTCTTCTCGACCTGCATCTTGACGGTGCCCATCGTGACGGGCGACTCCGTCTCCGGCCAGAGGATCTTGGCGATCAGGAACGTGCCGGGCGCCGCCATGACCGAGGCCGTGATCAGGTACTTCAGGGGCGCTCCCATCGTGACGTAGGCGAGCATCACGGCGCCGGAGACGTGGGCCATGCCGCCGGTCATCATCGTCAAGAGCTCGGACGTCGTCATCGTCGGGATGTAGGGAGCGATCAGGACGGGCGCCTCGGTCTGGCCGATGAAGACGTTGGCGGCCACGCAGAGCGCTTCGGCTCCGGAGACCTTCATCGTCTTCTGCATCACCCACGCCATCGCCTTGACGAGGATCTGGATGATCCCGAAGTAGTAGAGGAGGGAAAAGAACGCGCAGATGAAGATGATGATCGGGAGGACCTTGAAGGCGAAGATGAAGCCCCGCAGCGGCATCCCGAGCTTCGCGCCGATCTCGTCCATCGGCCCGGCCATCCAGCCGAACAGGAACGAGGAGCCCTTGTCGGCGTAGCCGATGGCGCTCGAGACCTTGTTGGAGAAGGCCTCCAGCCCCTCCTTCCCCTTTTCCCAGTAGAGGACGATCGCCGCAAACGTGAGCTGCAGCGCGAAGGCCCAACCAATCGTCCGCCAGCGGATCGCCCGGCGATTGCGGGAGAGGGCGAGCGCGACCCCGACGATGACCACCATTCCCACGAGGCCGATCCAGCGCATCTCCCCTCCGACTCAAAAGCGCGCCGCGCGCGCGTCGAACTCCCGCCCTCGCCAGGTCAGGCGCCTCCGGACAACCCGATGGAATAAGGATCGGCAGGTTATCCCTGCCCAAACGGCCGCCATTATAGGGTGAGTAAAGGAGGGCCAGAGCGGATCGCGCAGGGCCGCCGCGAGCGCGAGGCGCGCCGCGATCGGCAGCGCGGTTCCCCAGGCGGCGAGCGCGACGTCGAGACCCCCGACACCCAGGAGCGCGGCGAGGAGGACCGCGGGGGGCACGATGTTGACCGCGAACCAGAGCCCGGTCACGCAGGAGCAACGCCGCGCCCGTGAGTCCCTGGAAGACGTAGGCCACGTTCTTTCCGAAGCCCTCCCAGACTTCGTTGAATCCCCGGTACATCCGCACGGCGACACGGTCCTCGGCGCGGACGGTGCGAGCGCGCAAGCCCGATCTCTTGACCCGCAGCGCCAGGGCGACGTCGTCCACGACGGAGGCCTTCAGCGCCTCGTGCCCGCCGATCGCCTCGTAGGCGGCGCGGCGAATCAGGTTGCCGGCTCCTCCGCCGGCCGCGAACCAGCGGGGCCGGTCGAGGTTCGCCAGGAGCCCGGGCCCGGCGAAGAACGCCCCGAGGATGTAGGGCATGAGGACGTTCTCCCAGAAGCCCTCCGCCTCCATGCGCGGAAGGAGGGCGAGCAAGTCGGCCTTGCGCTCCTCCAGGAACGCCACGGCCTCCCGCAGGCCGCGCGGGTGGTAGATCACGTCCGCGTCCGCGAAGAGCAGGACCGCCCCGTTCGACTCCCGCGCGCCGAGCCACAGGGCGTGCGGCTTGCCGAGCCAGCCCGGCGGCGGATCTCTCCCCGCGATGATCCGCAGACGGGGGTCTTCGCGCGCGAGCGCCTCCAGGATCGCCCCCGTCCCATCCGTCGAGCGGTCGTCGACGACGAGGACTTCGAAGTCCGGATAGTCCTGCGCGAGCTGCGACCGGACGGCGGCGGCGATCGACCGCTCCTCGTTGCGCGCCGGGATGATGACCGAGACTCTCGGCGTCGAGCCGGCGGGCGTCGGGGTTCGGGAGAGGCGCGGCGTCACGGCCAGGTTCAGGATCACGAAGAAGAGGACGAGGCCGCCGCAGAGGGCCGCCGCCGCCAGGATGGCGTGAATCACGCCCGGAGCAGCCGGTCGAGCACGCTCTCCCCTCGCGGCGCGGCAACGCCGAGCCACTCCCCCGCGGTCGCGGCGAGGTCGCAGAAGCCCCGGCGCACGCCCAGGTCCACGTCGGAGCGGACGGCCTCGCCGGCCGCGAGGAGCGGGACGAATTCCCGCGTGTGATCCGTCGAGACGTCCGTCGTCTCGCAGCCGTGGTCGGCCGTCACGAAGAGGAGGTCCTCCGGGCCGAGGGCGTGGAGAAGATCCGGCAGCTCGGAATCGAGCGACGCGAGGTTCTTCGCGTAACCGGCCGGGTCGTTGCGGTGCCCGTACTTGCTGTCGAAGTCCACGAGGTTGGTGAAGACGACGTCGGCCCGGCGGCGGCGCAGCGCCTCGGCCGTCACGCGCATCCCCTCGGAATCCGAGCCGGTGTGAACGGAATCGGTGATGCCGCGCCCGGAGAAGATGTCCACGATCTTCCCGACGCCGAAGACCGATTTCCCCGCGGCCACGAGCCGGTCGAGCCAGGTCTCCCCCGTCGGTTCGACGGTGAAGTCGCGGCGATTGGCCGTGCGCGTGAAGTTGCCGGGCGTCCCGACGAAGGGGCGCGCGATGACGCGGCCGACCAGGTGCTCTCCCTGGAGAATCCCGCGGGCGAAGCGGCAAAGGGCCCACAGCTTCTCCGGCGGCCAGAGGTCCTCGTGCGCCGCGACCTGAAAGACGGAATCTCCCGAGGTATAGAGAATGGGACGGCCCGTAGCCAGGTGCTCCTGCCCCAGCTCCTTGATGATCTCTGTTCCCGACGCCGCCCTGTTCCCGAGGACCTTCTTCCCGGCGAACGCCTCGAACGGGCCAACGACCTCGGGGGGGAAGCCGCCGGGATAGAGGGGAAACGCGCGTTCGACGACGAGACCCATCATTTCCCAGTGTCCCGTCGTCGTGTCCTTCCCGGCCGAGATCTCCATCGCCTTTCCCCGGGCGCCCGTCCGTCTCCCGCGCCCGTTGACCGCGAGCAGGCCGAGGCTCTCGAGGTTCGGCAGCGCGGTGGGGCACCGGTCGAGGACGTGGCCCAGCGTGTCGCTCCCGGCGTCTCCATAGGTGTCCGCGTCGGGAGCGGCGCCGACGCCCAGCCCGTCGCAAACGAGGATGACGACGCGGCGCGTCATGGGTGGCCTGTCATTCTGAGGCCCGCAGGGCCGAAGAATCTGCCCTCTTGCGTCGGAGCAGATCCTTCGCTGCGCTCAGGATGACAAGGAGGAAGAGCGAAGGGATGACAAGAAAGCGAACGGATGGCTATCTCACGAGCCGGGGATCTTCTGCCGGGCTTCGGTGCGGTAGGGGGAATTCGGATAGTCGGTGATCAGCCTCTGGAACGTGGCGCGCGCGTCGGAGGCGGAGCCGGAGTCCTCGTAGACCTGTCCCAGGGCAAAGAGGAGAGCGTCCTTCGGCGCCGCGGAGGCGGGCGACTCGATGGCCCGCTTCAACCGATCGATCGCCTCGGTCTTCTTTCCCTGTGAGGCGAGGAGGCGCGCGGCGTCCAGCTCCGCGGAGGCGGCGACCTCGGCCTTCGCCACGCGAGCGGTCCGGGCGAAAGTCTCGCCGGCGTTGGCCGGTTTCTCGCGCGCCGCGAGAATCAGAGCGGCAGCCCGGCCCGCGGAAGTCCCCGGGTGGTCCGCCGCTTTGCGCAGGTGCGCGTCCACTTCCTTGCTCCTCGCCTCCAGCGTCGGGAAGGTCTTGACGGCTCCCGCGGCCGCGGGCTGGCCCGCGATCGGCCTGTCCAGGGCCGCCAGCGCCTCCGACAGCTCATTGCCCGCCTGGTTCTCCCGGAAGGTGCGCAACAGGAGAAAGCCTCCGATGAGCAGCGCCACGACGGCGGCGGCGATGATTCCTTCCGTGACCCCTCGCCGGTGGTGGGAGACGTAGTCCACCGCCGTCCCCATCGTCTCGACAAGGTCGTTTCGCTTCATCTGTTTCCGCGTGATCTTTTTTCCCATTTGGAGCGATTATCAGCGAGAGTGTGAAACCGGGTCAAATGGGGCCGGTTTCTCCGGCCTCTCTGCGACCCGGCATCCGGCCCGCGCGGCCGAGACTCAGGCCGGCGGCTACCTCGAGAGGGAGGACCACGACATACCAGCCAACCACGAAAATCGGCAGCTCCGTCGGCAACCGCGCGGCGTGGCCGGCGCCGAGCCACCGGAGGAGCACCGCGAGCGCGATGTTGAGCGCGGCGGCCAGGAGCGAGAACCGCAGGCCCGCGGTGCGCGGCCGCTCGATCCAGGGCCTGGCGGGGATGGGACTGCGACGGCCCGAAAACCACGCTCCCAGGAGAAAGGCGAGCGCCAGCAGGCAGGTTCCGACCGCGACCCGGATTTCCGACGGCGCCAGGAGCTCCGCCGTCACCGTCTGGCCGAGCAGGAGCTCCATCCACGGAATCACGTTGGTCGCCGCGACCAGGGAGAGGAGCGCGACCCCCGTCCTCCGGTCGTACTGCCGCCGCTGATGCCTCATTCGCTCCGTTTCCATCAGTCCTCCCAATTCCATGGCGGAGGCACGAAGTTGTTCTCTCCGGCATTGCCCCCGTCCGACGTCGGCAGCCACTTGAGGATCGAGACCCGGCCCGTCGGCCCGAAATCGCCGACGCTCACGCGGAATGTGTTCGCGATGTCCCGCGCGCCCGTTCGTGGCCGGTCGGAGACGTAGATCCCGCGGCAGATGTTGCCTGGATTGCAGTTGATGGAGCCGGACGGGACCGTCGCCGTGCGGGCCGCGGGCCGTAAGGGCGCCCTGCTGTTGGCGCCCTGCGGGGGCGCGAGGGTCCCGTCCGGGCGGAAGACGACGCGGTCCACGATCTCGGGGTCGCCGGCGTACTGGTCGAAGGCGACCGAGTCGGGCCCGTTGACTTCGTCGCCGTCGAGAGATTGAAGAAAGACGCCGGTCGCAAGCCGCAGGTGCAGGACCGTCGGCTCACCGGGATCCTGCACGAAGTTCAGGGGATTGGCGTCGGTCCAGGCCACGAGCAGGCGCGTCGAAGGGTTGATCCACAGCACCACCTGCTCGTTCGACTTCACGGCCTTCAGGCGCGACGCGAGGAGGAGCGTCGAGATCTCCTGCGCGGCCACCCGCAGCCTCTCGCGTCTCCAGAGTCTGTACAGGTACGGGCCCGCCAGCAGGCAGACGATGCTCGCCACGATGATGGCGACCATCACCTCGACAACACGGCGCGAAAGGCGGCGCTCCGGCAGCTGGGCGTTTCTCCAATGCAGACGACGATAGCGGGTCTGGGGTCCCGCCCATCATCTCAGGATTCCGCGGCGGCAGCGGCGGTTTCCGGCTCAGTCCACCCACGTCCAGGGGGGCGGCACGTAGTTGCTTTCTCCGCCGTTTCCCTGGTCGGCCGGAAGCCTCTTCAGGAGCGACGCGCGGCCGGAGGGGCCGAAGTCGTCGACGCTGATCCGGAAAATGTTCTGGTCTTCCTCATCGCCGGTCGCCTTGTCGCTGACGAAGATGCCGCGGCAGTTCGCCCTGCAATCCACGGAGCCGGGCGGCACGTTCGTCGAGTAGGATCTCGGTCGGGCTGGCGGCCTGCTTCTCTTTCTCTGCGGCTCGACGAGGGTTCCGTCGCCCTGGAACACGATCATGTCCTTGCCCTTCTTATCCGCCCCGTAGGCGTCGAAGTTGACGGACGGAATGTAGACGTAAGCCGGGATGGTGTAGCTGTTGATCGTCGGCTCATTGGCGTCCTGCACGTAGTTGTAGGGAGTCCTGTCCGCCCAGCTCACGACACGCCGCTTGTTCACGTTCACGAACATCACGACCTGCGAGTTTCTCTTGACCGCCTGCATCCGCGTGGCGAGAACGAGAGAGTACATTTCGCGGACGGCGCTGCGCAGCCTCGCGTGACGCATGACCCGCGCCATTTGCGGCATGATCACGGACATGACAATGCCGGCGAGAGCGACCACCACCGCCAGTTCAATGGTCGTGAAGCCCCGAGCTCTGTAGTGTCTCACTTGTGTGTTACCTCTTGTTCTGGACCTGTACAGGAGCGAAGGCCGTGCCGCCCGTGCCGGTTCGTCCAAAGGCCGTGTGATCAACTGCTTAGGCCGTTCTCGGAAAAGAGCGCCGCCGTTGGATGGCAGGTCTCATGAGCCCGCCGGAGCAAAAAACGGCAAGTGCCGGCGCGATGGAGTCGGAAGGCTATACTGGCATGCCATGGACGAGATCAAGATCACGGGCGAGCCCTCGACCGCCGGCGACCGATGCAAATTCACCGTGGACCGGCCGCTCGTTCCCGGCGAATCGGCGTTCTTCGCGAGCCCCGAAGACGCGAGGCTGTCGCCGCTCGCGGCGGATCTGCTGGCGCTTCCGGGAATCGAATCCGTCCTGATCGCCGACAACACGGTGACCGTCAGCTCCCCTCATCCGGTGGACTGGCCCGCCCTGGGGATCGGCCACGTCATCCGAAAGCACATCCGCGGCGGAGCCCCGATCGTCTCCCCCGACTACTTCGAGAACCTCCCCTCGGAGGGAGATCTCAAGTGGGCCATCGGCGACCTCCTCGACCGGGAGATCAATCCCGCCGTCGCCTCGCACGGCGGGTTCGTGGAGCTGATCGACGTCCGGAAGAACAACGTCTACATCCGCCTGGGCGGCGGCTGCCAGGGCTGCGGCGCCGCCGACGTGACCCTGAAGATGGGCATCGAAAAAGCGATCCGCGACCTCGTCCCCCGAGTCGGCGAGATCCTCGACACGACCGACCACGCCGCCGGACGGAACCCCTACTACTCCCCCGCCAAATAGTCCGAGGCGAGGCGGTCAGGGAACAGGTGTCAGGGAAAATGCAGGTTTCAGGTGCCAGGTGTCAGGTGCCAGGTGAGGGCCCTCGTCCCTGAAACCTGAAGCCTGCAACCTGACACCTGCATTTCCCCTGACACCTTCAACCTGACACTGCTCATTCTCATCGAAATTCCAGGCACTCCGTGCGCCTCCCTCAGCGCCGCCTCCGCGCGCTCGGGCGACGCCGCGCGGCTGAAGATGAACCCCAGATAGCGCGATCCCTCCGGCAGCGGCACGAGCCTCTGCCCGATGTGGATCGAGATCGTGACGTCCTCGATGTCCGGCACCGCTCGCGCCTCTTCGAGCCCCCGGACCTCTTCGAGAATCCCGGCTCTCGGAATCGGGATCATCATGACGCCCGCCGCCCGGCGCTCCCGCTCCGGCTCCGGCATCTCCATCCGCAGCGCGTGCCGCAGGATCAGCTCCTCGAGCGACATGCCCGTCCCGAACCGCAGCGTCCGCGAGCAGAGCCCTCCGATCGACCGCGCCGCGATCTCGATGAGCCAGGGCCCTGCCTCGTTGACGCGCAGCTCCGCGTGGACCGGCCCATCGCGCAGCCCGAGCGCGAGCGCCCCGTGCGAGGCGACCCGCAGCGATCCGCTCCTGCATCTGCGCGGGCAGCCGCGACGGCGTAACGTAGATCGTCTCTTCGAAGAAGGGCCCCTCGAGCGGATCGGGCTTGTCGAAGATCGCCAGGACCTTCAGCTCCCCTTCCCGCAGCAAACCCTCGACGCGCGACCTCGCGGCCGGAAACGAAGTCCTCGACAAGGATCTCCTTCGCCGCCTCCCCGCCCTTCGCCGCGACCTCCGGCTCGTCCAGGATCCTTTCGATCCGCCGCCAGGCGGCGACGAACTCCCCGCGGTCATTCGCCCGAATCACGCCACGGCTCGCGGCCAGAAACGTCGGCTTCAAGACACAGGGAAACCGCACCTTCTTCGAAGCCGCCTCCGGGTCCTCGCCGCGATCGAAGACGCGATACCCCGGCGAAGGCACGGCCGCCTCCGCCAGAAGCCCCCGCATCGTCGCCTTGTGCCGAGCGGCCATCGCCGCCTGCACCGGATTGTGCGGAAGCCCGAGCGCCCGCGAGATCACCGCCGCGACGACCGTCGTGTCCTCGTCCACGCCAACGACCGCCGCGAACGGTGTCCTGCCGGCAAACTCGACCACCCGTCGCGCCGACGCCGCCGGATCCCGAAAATCCAGCGTCAGCAGCCCCTCCGGGTTCAGCCCCTCGAGCGTGCTCGCCCTCTCCGAAGCGACCGTGACCTCCACCCCAAGCCCCCGCGCCGCCGCCAGAAAGTCCGCCGTCCTGTAAGTCGTCGTCGGCAAAAGCAACAGCACCCGCGCCATCGCGACCATGCTAACCGTCGTCGAAGCCGGTAACTCGAGATCGGCCTGAAGCGATCCTCCTATTGCCACTTTCCTCGAAGTAGCCGCGCAAGTCGCGCAACGCCTTCCGGTTGATTTTCTGCTGGCGAAGACGATTCGCGTAAAAGAGAAACGGCCGCCATGCGCTCCGGGCACCATCTCGAGTTCTTCGATGATCGACAGCGCCGAGAGAATCTCCCGCATCGCCTCTTCATCTTGCCCGATCTCGAGAGAGAAGGTCGGCGACGGCGAGATGCATCGCTGCCACGTCCGCGCTCATGCCGAGCGCTCTGAAATCCCTGTCGACACGAGTTGAACGTTTCGATAGCCGCGTGGACTTGCCCCTGCTTCCGAAAGAGGTTCCCCATTCCCCATCGCGCTTTGACGAGCCCGACCCTGTCGTTCAAGCGCTGTGAGCAGAGGTATCGCCTTCTCAAGGGCCATCCTGCATCTTGGCCGAGTCACCCAGGAGTGCGGCGTAGTGCGCGACGTTTACGTGAGCGGAGCCAAGAAGTCGTCGATTTCCGAGCTTCCTGAGCCTCTTGGCAGATGTCTTCAGCGAGCATCTACCGCTCCTGAGAGATCGACCGCTCTCCGCCAGGGCTGTGACCTCAAGAAATCGACACTTGAGCGCTTCCTCGCGCCATCCCGACTTTCGCAAGGCTCTTTCCCAGGCCGGGCGTCGAATTCCAAGACCAGTTCAGATTGGCGTTCTTCCAGACGAAGAGCCAATCGTTCGATAGCTGACGCGCAGCATCTCAGCGACCGCGTTTGTCGTTCTTCCGAACGCTGCCTCTGCGCGATCGAACCAAGAGCGTGCTTCCTTCCTGCGGGAGAGATGCCGACAGCCGACTCCGGCAATCAGGGCCAATTCACCAAGAAAGTACTCCCGCTCATCAAAGCGCCCGACAGGCCTCTTGCGCTCATCGATGGAAGCGGTACAAGGCGGAAGCGTGCTCCACGACCGTCCGATGGAGAGATATCGAACTGCTCCCGAAGAAGGGCACAAGTCCTCAACAGCGTTTCCGGCCGTTCCAATCCTGGGCGCCGTAGACGCCTCGGCCAGAAGCAGACCTGATCCAGCTGGAGATCGCTCGAGGCGGAAGTAGCCACGAGCTCCCTGAGCCTTGAAAACCAGTCTGCAGCAATGCCCGGTTCATTTACCTGCCGCGCAGACCGCCAGGCAGCCGAAAGCGCAGCTGTAGAGAATTTCGTCTCGTTCGTCGAAGTCTGGCTGGGGCCATTTCGCGCTGCGAGACGAAGCTTGAAGAAGACCTCTGCGTCTCCCAGCAGATGTCTCGCCCGGTCCTCCCGCTCGGTCCGCGATCACCCGGCAGGCCGCGTGAAGGACGTCGATCGTGGCGTCGTTCAAGCTCTCTTTCGAGAGCTTGGTCGCTCGCCCTTGCACGCAGCAGCTTCAAGAACTCGTCGGCACGGTGCACGGCCTCCTCTGACGATCGAGACCCGTATCGATGGTGCCGATGTCGGTCCTCGCGACCCAGGCCGCAGTCAGCCGGACGAACTCGCGATCATCGAGCGTTATGACTCGCCTTCTTCAGAACCATGGCCGGCATCCAGCTCCTCGCGGTTCGGCTCGCGCTCTACCGCCTCTGCTGCCAGGGCCCCATTCCTCCATCAGGCGCGAGCGGCGCGATCGCTTTCCGCCTCCAGTTCGCTGCAAGGCGGTCCACGACGCCGTAGATCCAGGCACGAGGGTTCCGTCCGCGTTCAGCTTGACGAGCGCCAGAAGGAAGGCGTCATGGACGACTTCTCGGGCATCCTCCTTGGAGAGCCCGTATCGCCAGCAGGCGCGGCGGACGAGGCGGACGAAAAAGGCTCGGTAAAGCTCTTCCAGCACGGACCAGCGGCTTGCCCGGGCTTCCGCACTGCCTGCCCGCCCCGGCCGGCCCGGCCGCCGTCACCTGAGGTCCCGTGCCATATCCACGCTGGATTTCCTAGAAAGACATATTGTCACGAGCGATAACTCGCTCATGATCAATCAACTAGGTGGATTGGAGGGAGTTAAGACTTCAGATCTTCGAAGTAGCCGTGCAGGTCCCGCAGCGCCTGCCGATCGATCCTTCTGTTGACGCAGGACTCGCGAAGAAGGGAGAGAGCAGCCATCCCTTCGGGCACCATTTTCAGCTCGTCGATGACCGGCAAGGGCGACCAGGATTTCCCGCATCGCGCTTCGCTTCCTGGCCGCTCTCGAGCAAGAGATCTGCCACAACCAGGTGAAGAGCGGCGACATCGGCGCGCATTCCGATCGCCCGAACTCGCTCTGGGCCGACCGATAAGCCTCGATGGCTGCGGCAATCTGGCCCTTCTCCCTGAGAAGAGTCGCCAAGACCCCATTGGACTTTTGCAAGTCCGACGCGATCGTTCAACTGTCTCAGCAACGGGATCGCCTTCCGAGACCATCCATCGCTCTCTTCGATCGTCCCAGCATTCCATAGGTAGTGAGTCAGGTTGGTGTAGGCCGAGTGCCAAGAGCCTGTCGCTCTTGATCTTCGCGGCCTCGTCGCAAATCTGCTCGAAGACTTCGATCGGCCTCGTGCACGCGCCCGCTCTCTACGAGCGCGATCCCTTCGAGAAATCGGCACTTCAACGCTTCCTCGGGCATGCCCGATGTCTGAAGGTCTCTGCCAGCGGCGGAGCGAGCTCCAGAACCACGTCCAATTCGCGTTCTTCAAGCCGAAGCGCGAGCCGCTGGTAGGCGAGCCGAGACAGATCCGCCGCAGGGTTGACCGTATGACGAAAGCCCGATTCGGCTCGATCGAACCAGAGCCGGGCTTCTTCTCGGCGCGAGAATCTGACGGCAGGCCGTACCGGCAATCAGCGCGAATTCGCCAAGAAATATTCACGTTCATCGAAGAGCCCGATCGGTCTTCTCGGCGTTTCTCAAGAAGCGGTAGAAAAACTCTGCTTCGCTCGCTGACCTTCGAGGGGGACGAATCAAGTTGTTCCCGAAGATGAACGCACACCTCGAGCAGGGTTTCGGGTTCTTCGAAGATGAATTCGGCAGCTGAGTGCCGGTCGATCCTCCATCGGCAGGGTCACGAGGATCGCCGCGCGGCCGACAGACTTCCTCCTCGACTCCGTCGGATCGAGCACAGACCTGATCCGAGGAAATCGCGAGCGAGGCGACCGGTCATGTGACAAACTCTCGATCATTCAAATCAATACGTCGACTAGGTCAAGGAATAGCTGACCCACGATCTTGATGACAACCGGGTCGGTTTCTTGACCTCGCGGGGCCAGGTTGTGCGCGGGGTCGGGGTGGTTTCGGGTTGACGCTCTGGAACTTGCGCGGGAAGTTGGGAAGCGGCCATGATGAAAACTCCTTTCGCAAAAAAAAAGCTCGGGTACACCGAGCAAAAAGAAACTGTGAACATTGTGAGCGATATGCGCCAAAAGTCAAGAGGTCTTTGAACCGGTGCCGGGGGACCGACTCGGACGCGCGGCGGAACGGCTTCTCCTCTGCGCGGGTAGAATGGCGGTCCCGACTCAACCGAGAGGAGAATTCCATGAACCGATTTCGGAGCCTTGCCGCTATCCTGCTGGCCTTCGTGCCGGTGATCGCGATGGCCCAGAAGAAGACTTCGACGAAACCAGCCGCTCCCAAGCCCGGGGCCGCCTCGAAAGCGGCGGCCGGCGACATCCTGCCGTTCCAGGCCACGGAGAAGACGCTGGCCAACGGGTTGAAGGTCATCGTCGTGCCGACCGGGTTTCCCAACATCGTTTCGCTCCAGATCCCGGTGCAGACCGGGTCGCGAAACGAGGTCGAGCCGGGCAAGTCGGGGTTCGCCCACTTCTTCGAGCACATGATGTTCCGGGGCACGAAGGCCTACCCGCCGGAGAAGTACCAGGAGATCCTGACCCAGATGGGCGCGCGGCAGAACGCCTACACGACCGACGACTACACCAACTACCACACGACCTTCTCGAAGGAGGACCTCGAGAAGATGCTCAAGGTCGAGGCGGACCGCTTCATGAACCTGGACTACTCGGCGGAGGGGTTCAAGACCGAGGCGCGCGCCGTGCTCGGGGAGTACAACAAGAACAGCGCCAACCCGATCTTCAAGCTGGAGGAGGTCCAGCACGAGAAGGCCTTCACGACCCACACGTACAGGCACACGACGATGGGGTTCCTGAAGGACATCGAGGACATGCCGAACCAGCTCGAGTACTCGAAGACCTTCTTCTCCCGCTGGTACCGCCCCGAGCACACGACCGTGATCGTGGCGGGAGACGTCGAGCCCGCCCGGGTCATCGGCCTGGTCGAGAAGTACTGGGGCGGCTGGAAACGCGGCTCCTACAGCGTCGAGATCCCCCAGGAGCCCCCGCAGAAGGCGCCCGTCTACGCGCATCTGCCCTGGACGAGCCCGACCCTCCCCTGGGTCACCGTCGCGTTCCACGGCCCGGCGTTCTCCGACGTCCGGAAGGAATTCGCCGCGATGGACCTCCTCTTCGACCTCGAGTTCGGCGAGACCTCCGACATCCACAAGAAGCTCGTCGAGCAGGAGCAGAAGGTGGACCAGATGTTCGCCGACAGCGGCGGGACGCAGGACCCCGGGCTCTCCGGCGTCTACGCCCGGGTCAAGAAGATCGAGGACTCGGTCTACGTCCGCGACGAGATCCTGAAGGTCTTCGGGAAGGCGGCGGCCGAGCCGGTGGACGCCAAACGGCTGGAGGAGGCGAAGTCCAACGCCCGCTACGGCTTCGCGCGCCGGCTCGACAACACCGAGACGATCGCGGCGACGCTCGCCCGCTTCGTCCGGTACGAGCGGTCCTACGGCACGCTGAACCGCCTCTACCGCGTGTACGCCTCGTTGACGCCGGCGGACCTGCAGGCGGTGGCGAAGAAGTACTTCACCGACCCGAACCTCGTGGTCGCGACGGTCTCGCAGCAGCCGATGCCGGACGCGATCGCGAAACTGCCGTCTCTCGCCTCGCTCGCGCCGGCCGCGCCCGAAACCGGCGCCGCGGCGGACGTGGACTTCGTGCTCCAGAAGACGGCGCTCCCGCAGTTGAACGTCAAGCTCCTCTTCAAGGTCGGGTCCGCCCACGACCCCCACGGGAAGGAAGGCCTCTCGGCGCTCGCCGCCGCGATGGTGGCCGAGGCGGGATCGAAGGAGCGGCGCATCGACGAGATCAACAAGGCCCTCTTCCCGATGGCCGGCGCGTTCCGCGGGCGCGCGGACAAGGAGATGACGACCTTCACCGGCTTCATCCACCGCGACAACTGGAAGGCCTTCTTCGACATCGCGCTCCCGATGCTCACCGATCCGGGCCTGCGGGAAGAGGACTTCAAGAGGCTCAAGGATGCGCAGTCAAACGCCCTGAAGGAGGACCTGCGCTCCAACAACGAGGAGGAGCTCGGCAAGGAGCGGCTCCAGGCGAACATCTTCGCCGGCACTCCCTACGGCCATCCCGTCCTCGGGACGGTCGCCGGCATCGAGGCCATCACCCTCGAGGACGTCCGGGGATTCATCGCGAGCGGATACACGCGGGCGGCGCTGACGGTCGGCGTCGCCGGGGACGCCCCGGAAGAGATGATCGCGGCGCTGCGGAAGGAGATCGGGAAGCTGCCCGCCGGGCCCGCGCTCGCCGCCCCGCAGGGGATCGCCGGGAAACGGCCCGCCGGGATCGAAGTCGAGATCATCGAGAAGGAGACGCGGGCGACGGCCATCTCGCTCGGCCTGCCGATCGGCGTGACGCGCTCGGATCCCGACTTCGCCGCGCTCTCGCTGGCGCGCGCGTGGCTCGGCGAGCACCGCTCCTCCGTCTCCCACCTCTACCAGCGGATCCGCGAGGTCCGCGGGATGAACTACGGCGACTACGCCTACATCGAGGCGTTCCCGCGCGGCATGTTCCAGTTCTTCCCCGATCCCAACATCGCGCGCCGGGCGCAGATCTTCGAGGTCTGGATCCGCCCGGTCGTTCCCGTCAACGCCCACATGGCGCTGCGGATCGCCGTCTACGAGCTCGACAAGCTCCTCCGCGACGGCCTCTCGAAGGAGGACTTCGAGCGCACGCGCGATTACCTGATGAAGAACGTCTTCGTGATGACGGCGACGCAGAACCAGCAGATCGGCTACGCCCTCGACTCGAAGTGGTACGGCACCGGCGAGTACACCGCGATGATGCGCGAGCGCTTGAAGGCCTTGACGCCCGAGGCGGTCAACGCGGCGATCCGCAAGCACCTCTCGGCCAGGGACCTCTCCGTCGTGATCGTCACGAAGGACGCGAAGGGACTGAAGAACGAGCTCGTCTCCGACGAGTTCTCGCCGATCAAGTACGACGCCGACAAACCGAAGGAGCTTCTGGACGAGGACAAGGTCATCGGGGCGCTCAAGCTCGAGATCAAGCCGGAGAACGTGAGGATCACGGCCGCGGACGACGTCTTCGCGAAGTGACAGGGCGCGCGATGTCGCGCGCCCTGTCATCCTGAGCGTAGCGAAGGATCTGCCCCGGCTCTGTCATCCTGAGCGTAGCGAAGGATCTGCCCGGCGGTTCGAGCGCCCTCACCCCGTCCCTCTCCCGGGGGAGAGGGGGTTGGCCGGTGCACCATTTCTTGCATGAGGACCGCGGGTCGTCATCCTGGGGGCGGGGTTCGGAGGACTCTCGGCGGCGCGGACGCTGCGCAACGCGCCCGTGGACGTCACGGTCGTGGACCGCCGCAACTATCACCTCTTCCAGCCGCTGCTCTACCAGGTGGCGACCGCGGCGCTCTCGCCGGGCGACATCGCCTACCCGATCCGCTCGATCCTGCGCCGGCAGAAGAACGCGCGGGTCTTGCTGGCGGAGGCGGTCGCGGTGGACGCCGCCTCGCGCGAGCTCGTCCTCGCCGACGGCCGCATCGGCTACGACTTCCTCGTCCTCGCGACCGGCGCGGCGCATTCCTATTTCGGACATCCCGATTGGGAGAGGCATGCCCCGGGGCTGAAGACGCTGGAAGACGCGATCGGGATCCGGGGCCGCATCCTCCTCGCCTTCGAGAAGGCGGAGCGGGAAACGGACCCTCGTAAGAGAAGGCTCCTGCTGACGTTCGCGCTGGTCGGAGGCGGCCCCACGGGCGCCGAGCTGGCGGGGGCCATCGGCGAGATCTCCCGCCACGTCCTCGCGAGCGACTTCCGCGCGATCGATCCTCGCGAGGCGCGCATCGTCCTGGTCGAGGCCGGCCCACGCATTCTCCCGAACTTCCCGGAAACGCTGTCGGCGAAGGCCGCCGCGGAACTGGAAGGGCTGGGTGTCGAGGTGCGGACCGGCGCCGCCGTGACGGCGATCGGAGACGGCTTCGTCCAGATCGGAGCGGAACGCCTCGAGGCCGGGACGATCCTGTGGACCGCCGGAGTCGCCGCCTCGGCCATCGCGCGGTCGCTCGGAGTCCCGCTCGACCGGGCCGGACGCGTCCTGATCGAGCCCGACCTGACGATCCCCGGCCATCCGGAGATATTCCTGATCGGGGATCTCGCGACTCTCGCCGACGCCGCCGGAAAGCCCCTGCCCGGCGTCGCCCAGGTGGCGATCCAGCAGGGGCGGCACGCCGCCGAGAACATCGAAGCCGCGCGCCGGGGCGAGCCCCGTCGCGCCTTTCGCTACCGCGACCCGGGCAATCTCGCCGTCCTCGGCCGAGCCGCGGCCATCGCGGACATGGGACGGATCCGGCTCTCCGGCTTTCCCGCCTGGCTCGTCTGGTGCTTCGTGCACATCCTCTATCTCATCGGCTTCCGCAACCGGTTCATCGTCCTCTTCGAGTGGGCGTGGGCGTACCTCACCTGGCAGCGCGGCGCCCGGCTCATCACGGGAGGGTCGCAGATCCCCGCCGAGCCTTCTCCCGGGAAGTAGGACGCTTCGATCAGCGGCGCCTGGAAAGGCGTGTCCGCAGCTCCTCCAGCCGGGGAACGAGATGAGTCTTGGCGCCTTCCTGGACTTCCCGGAGGGCGCTGCTCACCCTCGCCTCGCCGACGCCGAAGGCCCGGCCGATCTCGATGTTCGAGAGGGGAGTCAGTTTTCTCGCGAGATAGATGCCCGCCACCTTTCCCTCTCCGCCGTGCCCGCGGCGCAGCCTCGCGGAGGAAACGTCCCATTCCCGGGCGACAACGCGCTGGATTTCTCCGACGCTCAAGTCGTGCGGCGCGCGGAAGCGACGCCGGACCCGCTTGCGGGCGGCCGGCAGCGAGAGGAGCCGTTTCGCGTTCTGCAGGAACCGCCGGTCCCCGAGGTACCCCTGCTTCGGCATGTCGTCCAGCGGGGAGGGGGCGCGGCGGCCCTCCTCGACGAAACGGCGATACGCATTGAGCGCCGCCGGGCGTCCGCGCGCGAGCCGCTCCAGGGTCCAATCCACCTCCAGCCACGCCGGGACCGGCTCCCTTCCGGCGGTCGCTCGGAAGTTCGTCGAGGGCCACCCTCCCGGCTGTCGCGACAGTCCCTCGCGCACGGGACTCCAGACGACGTAGCGGCACATGTCGAGCAGGTACCGCTCCTTCTGCACCAGGACGGAGCGGAACCTCCCCTCGAGGAGCGTTCCCTCCCGGCCGTGGCGCCGGTTGAAGAACTGCGTGTAACGCCCGTTCAAGGAGCGCATGCCGTGCGACAGCCCTCCGGCGGGCATCTCGAGCAACAGCTCGAACCGGTCTCCGAGCAAGGCGTACGCGTGGATCTTCCAGCGCTCCTCCGGCCCGATCGTGCCGAGCAGCTCGAGGAATCTCTTGCGGTCCTTCGCGTCGCGAAACATCTTCCGTCCTCCCCGCGCCCGGCCCATGACGTACACCACTGCTCCCGGAAATTCCAGCCGCAATGCTCTTGCCATGGGCGGAGTATAGCCGCAGGACCTGACCCTGACGACAACCCCCGACTTTGGTGGAATGCGGGAGCACGTGGCCGGGAACCCACGGCCCGGACCGGTGTCCCACGAGCCAGGAGGTCATCGATGTCGCGACACGCACGGCTCCTCGCACCGGTCCTGGCCCTTCTCTTCGCGGCGCCGCTCGGAGCAGCCGAGCGCGGGCGCTTCGAGCTCTCCGTCGTCGTGGACGGTTCGCCCGCCGCCGAGTACCCCTTCCGCGACCGGACGTACATCGAGGCCCTGCGCGGCCGGAGCTTCTCGCTGCGGCTCCACAATCCCACTGCCGAACGCGTCGCCGTGGCTCTCTCGGTGGACGGCCTGAACGTCGTGGACGCGAAGCGCACCTCGGCCACGGACGCCACGAAGTGGATCCTCGCGCCGGGACAGACGGCGGACATCCCGGGCTGGCAGATCTCCGGCCAGACAGCCCGGCGGTTCTTCTTCACCGACACCGCGCGTTCCTACGCGAAGTGGATCGGAGACACGCGCAACGTCGGTGTCATCGAGGCGGTGTTCTTCCGGGAGAAATCGCGTCCCGTCCAGCCGATCCCGGTCGCTCCGCGCGCTCCCGAGAGGAAGATGTCGCGCGACTCGGCCGCCGGCGCGCCGGAGGGACGGATCGAAGGGGGCGTCCCGGAGGCCCGGATCGCCGGCGAGGGTGGATCCTCGCAACCCTCTCCGCAAGCCGGCGCGAGCATCCGCGAGTCCGATCGCTTCGCCGCGACGGGCATCGGCGAGCAAACGAGCTTCCCGATTCAGTGGGTGAGCTTCGACGAGGACCCGGTCCCCGCGGCCCGCATCGCCCTGCGTTACGAGTACCGCCGGGAGCTGGTTCGGCTGGGCGTCTTCTCTCGAGAGGATGAGCTGTATGCCCGAGACCGGGGACGCGGCTTCGAGCACGAGTACGCTCCCGACCCGCGGCGAGAGCGCTAGCGGCGGCGCGGCCGTCGGGCTCGATACAATCGCGCCGCCGCCGGCAAGGCGGCGCGATCTGCACTTGAGCCTGACGGAGTTGCCCGACGAGGAGCTCATCGCCCTTTCGAAGGAGGGGGAGGAGACGGCCTTCGGCGAGTTCGTCCGGCGCCACGCCGCGACCGTGCACCGCTGGATGGCGCGGGCGGTGGGCGAGCAGGAAGCGGACGACATGGCGCAGGAGGTCTTCCTGAAGGCGTACCGCGGCCTCCCCCGATTCCGGGGGGAGGC
Source organism: uncultured Acidobacteriota bacterium (assembly GCA_963782815.1). Lineage (GTDB taxonomy): Bacteria > Acidobacteriota > Thermoanaerobaculia > UBA5066 > Gp7-AA6 > JAWOLE01. Next base: position 96,205 of record CAWALG010000024.1, read on the forward strand.
TCCGCCCCGAGCGTGGCTCGCGTCGATCGCCGACAACGCCGTCAAGAACCGGTACCGCGCCCGCGGGAGATTCCGCCGCATCTTCGCGAGCGTGGGAGAGGAGTCTCCGCTCCTCGATCCGGCGGAGACCGCGAGAGGCCCGGAGGAGAACGCGCGGGCAGACGAGTCGCGGCGCTACGTGGCCGAGGCGTTGAAGCTCCTGCCGGCCGAGTTCCGGATGCCGGTGGTGTTGAGAGACCTGGAGGAATGGAGTTACGAGGAGATCTCGGCGTCATTGGAATTGCCCGTCGGGACCGTCAAGTCGAGAATCTCGCGGGGACGAGGGCAGCTGAAGGCCCTCCTGCGCCCGCTGGTGGATTCCGGAAAGATCTGAAAATGAAAACCGACAACGCCCATCCGGCGCGCTCGGCCGACTTTCTCTCGCGTCTCCACGACGGCGAGCTGACGGCCGCCGAGCGCGCGCATTTCGAGTCGCACCGCGCCCACTGCGCCGACTGCCGCAAGGCCGCCCTGGAGTTCGAGGCGGCGCTCAAGCTCTTTCGCGCGAGCACGACGTCTCCCCCGCCGCCGGACCTTTCGGCGCGAATCCTGCGCCGGCTCCAGGCGGCCACTCCCCGCCGGACTCCCTTCGGAGTCGTCTTCGGGATCAACCTGAAGTGGGCCGCCGCGTTCTCCGTGGCGATCCTCGCGACGGTCGTCGGCTCCGTGGTCGTGATCCAGCGGGAATCGCTCCAGAAAGCGGCCGCGCGTCCGGCGCCGATCCCCGTGCTGCTTCAGGGCGAGCGGCGCCCCGCCGAGACGCGGGGCGCACCGGCGTCCGACGCCGGCGCCGTTTCGAAGGCGGCGGAGAGCAACGCCCCTCCCCGGAAAGAGATTGCCCCGACGCCGGCGCCCGCCCCGGAGCGGTATGCCAAGGCGCCTCCGCCGCCGGCGGCGCAGATGGCGGAGGAGAAGGCACAGGCGCCGGCGCGCCGCTCCGACGAGTCCCACGCGCCGCGCGCCGCTCGAGCGATGGATGAGACGGCCGCGCCTCTCCTCCGAAGCGCTGAGAGTCCGGGGGGCGAGGGAGCGGCAGCCGGCGCGCCTTCCGTCGAGCCCGGTACGCCGGCTCGTCCCGTCCTCGTCCCCCTCGACGGAGAGGGCGTCGCGCCCGAGATCATCACTCCGGGCGCGCCGGAGCTTCTCGCGGACCTTCGCGGACAGCAGTACCTCCTCCTGGTCGAGGCCAGCGGGCGCGTGCGCGAGGCGAGTCCGGACGGCGGGAAGCGCGCGAAGATGCAGGCGGTGCCGCGGATCGTGCTGGATCTTCGTTTCCGCGCGACGGACCGTCCGCGCCGCCTCCTTCTGCGCATCGAGTAAATCCGCCGCCGGCCCTCACTTGTCATTCTGTCGCGGGCCTTCACGTGTCATTCTGAGGAGCGAAGCGACGAAGAATCTGCTCCGGGCAAATGGAGGTGACCGGGCAGATCCTTCGCTTCGCTCAGGATGACACGGGGACGCGAAGGGATGACAAGGCGGGACGCGAAGAGAGGAACGTCAGATCTCGAGGACGGCGGCCCCGCGGATTTCTCCGCGTTTGACTCGCAGGAGCGCCTCGTTCGCCTTCTCGAGCGGAAAGGTCTCGGTCTCGGCGCGGATCGGGATGCGCGCGGCGAGATCCAGGAACTCCTCGGCGTCGCGGCGCGTGTAATTCGTGACGCCGACAACGCTGCGCTCCCCGTAGAGCCTCTCGTAGGAGAAGGACGGGATCGGGCTCATGTGGATCGCGTTGATCGCGAGCCTGCCGCCCCGGTCGAGCCGCGACAGGGCGACCGGGACCAGTTCCCCCGCCGGCGCGAACGTGACCGCGGCATCCAGGGCCACGCCGGGATCGTCCTCCCCGCCGCCGGCCCAGGCCGCTCCCATCTCGAGCGCGAGGCGCCGGTGGTGCTCCTCCCGCGTGAAGACGAAGACCTCGCACTTCCAGTGGAGCGCGGCCTGAATCGCCAGGTGCGCCGACGCGCCGAACCCGAAGAGGCCCAGCCTCCCGCCGCGCTCGATCCCGGAGAGGCGCAGCGACCGGTAGCCGATGATCCCCGCGCAGAGGAGCGGCGCGGCTTTCAGCGGCGAGAAGCCGCCCGGCAGCCGGTAGACCCACCCGGCGCGCGCCGCGATCCGTTCCGCGTAACCGCCGTCCCGGTCGCGCCCGGTGAAGGTCGCGTACTCGCAGAGGTTCTCGCGCCCCGAGCGGCAGAAGCGGCAAGTTCCGCAGGTGGAGGCCACCCATCCCACGCCGACGGAATCCCCGATCGCGAATCCTTCGACTCCCGGCCCCAGCGCCGCGACCTTCCCCGCGGCCTGATGCCCGGGAATCACGGGCAGGCGGGCGGAGACTTCTCCCTCCAGGATGTGCAGGTCCGTCCGGCACACGCCGCAGGCCTCGACGGAAATCGCGACCTCGCCGTCCGCCGGAATCGGCTCCGGACACCGGCGAGCGGCCAGGGGCATTTCCTCCGCCGGCGCGACGCGGTCGAGCACCATGGCTCTCATGGCCGCATTCTCTCCCCGCGCGGGAAGGTCTCCGGATGCATAATCGCCCGGCGTGGATTCATGAGAAGAGTCGACGCGCTCCTGGCCGACTACGCTTCCTACCATCGCGCGCGCGGAAACCTCGTCTGCCACGCCTTCGGGATCACTCTGATCGTGTTCGGCAGCATCGTCCTGCTTCGAACCGTGCGCTGGCCGGCAGCGCCGGCCGTGACGGCCGCGGAGATTCTCATCGGGGCGGCTCTCCTCTTCTACCTGACGCTCGATGCCTCTCTCGCCATGGCGATGCTGCTCGAGCTCGCGCTCCTGGACGTCGCCGCCCGCGCCATCGCGGACTGGCGGGTGGGACTCGCGGCGTTTCTTCTCGGATGGGTTTTTCAGGGCGTGGGCCACGCCCGCTTCGAGCGGAACTCGCCGGCGTTCTTCAAGAACCTGGCGCACCTGCTGGTCGGGCCGTTGTTTCTCGTCAACGAGCTTCTCCACATACGCCCCATCAACTCCGGCGTCCCCTCCGGGTCGTAGGGGCGGCGCTTGCGCCGCCCGCCTCTTTCCGTTACGCCCGGGGGGCGGGAGGGGACTACCGAGCGTCGTCGGTCGCGGTAGCGGCCGAGGGACGCGACATGCGGCGGGTTCGCCGCCGCAAACCCCCTCCCCTACAACACGCTCTTCAGAGCCCCGGCCAAGCCCGCCGAACGATCGGGAGATAATCCCCGGCGCAATCGCATGATTCCGATCCGCGACACGATCCCGCGACAGCATTTCCCCTTCGCCGTCTGGACGTTGATCGCCGCCAACATCGTCGTCTTCATCTACGAGCTGAGGGTGCCCCAGGACCTGACCGAGCAGTTCATCTACCTCTTCGGGCTCGTGCCCGCGCGTTTCACGGACCCGGCCTGGGCGGCGAGCGTCGGCTACCCGCACACGTACTTCCCCTTCTTCACGACGATGTTCCTGCACGGCGGATGGCTCCACATCATCGGCAACATGTGGGTGCTCTGGATCTTCGGCGACAACGTCGAGGACCGGATGGGCCCGCTCCGTTTTCTCCTCTTCTACCTGCTCTGCGGCCTGGCGGCGGGCGTGACGCACGTCCTGACGAATCCGGGCTCGCGGGTTCCCGCCGTCGGCGCTTCCGGCGCGATCGCCGGGGTCATGGCCGCCTATCTCGTCCTCTTCCCGCGCGGCCGGATCATCGCGATGTTCCCCATCCTCTTCTACCCCGTCTTCTTCCAGGTCCCGGCGTTTATCTACCTCGGCTTCTGGTTCCTCACGCAGTTCTTCAGCGGCACGCTCGCGATCGCGTCGCAGCGGGAAGTCAGCGGGATCGCCTGGTGGGCGCACGTCGGAGGCTTCGGAGCGGGGATCGTGACGTTCTCTCTCTTCCTGCGCCCGCGCCGGAGTCCCCCGGCCCTCCCCGCCACCATCGCGTGACGCGCGCGGGGCGGCTCCGTCTCCTCGTGGCGTCTTCCGCGCTGTTCGCGGCTGCCGTCCCGCCCGCGGCGGCGGCGCCCGAGCGCGCGGTCCTGCGCTGGGGCGGGGACGCGGAGGGGGGCGCTCCGTTCGTCGAGGCGGACCCGAAGGACCCTTCGAAGGTCCGCGGCTTCGACGTCGAGGTCGCCGGGGAGATCGCCCGCGGCCTCGACCGCCGGCCGCTCTTCGTGCAGGTCGCCTTCTCCTCCATCGACGCCTCGGTCGCGCGCGGCGATTTCGACATCGGCATGAGCGGGGTCGAGGACACTCCGGCGCGCCGCGCGATGCTCGCGGCCACGATTCCGTACTACGAATTCCGGGAGGTCCTCACGGTGCGGGCGGCCGATCGCGGACGCTACACGCGGCTGGACGACCTCCGCGGGAAGCGCGTGGGCACCCTCGCCGGGACGATCGCCTACGAGATTCTCGTGGAGGGGCGCGCCAGGCACGGCTACCTCCCGGTCTCCTACGACGACGACGTGCACCCGTACACGGATCTGGCGGAAGGGAGGCTCGACGCCGTTCTCCTGGACAACATCATCGCGGCGCGCTCGGCGAGGCGGGTCCCGGGCCTTTCCATCGAGCCGGCGGCAATCGCGACCGGCCGGTACGTCGGCGTTCTCTCCCGGGGCAACACCGGGTTGCGCGACAGGATCAACGGCATCCTCGAAGATCGGATGCGCGACGGCACTCTGGAGAGGATCTACCGGAAGTGGGGGATCTGGGACGACTCGGAGGCGGCGTTCTTCCGGACGGTCCTCGCGGCGTCTTCGGCGGCCCCGGCGTCCTCGGGCGCTTCCTCCGCCGCTCCTTCCCCGTGGGCGTCGGCGCTCCGGTACGTCCCCTCGCTCCTGAGCGCGGCCCTCATCACGCTCGCGCTCTCCTGCGCCGCGATGGCGCTCGCCGTCCTCCTGGGAATTGGCATCGCGGCGGGGCGCATCTACGGCGGATTCCTCGTCCGGAGCGCGCTGACGGGATACGTCGAGCTCGTGCGCGGCACCCCGGTCCTCCTTCAGCTCTTCGTCCTCTACTACGGCCTGTCCTCGTTGATCCGGCTCCCCGCCTTCGCGGCGGCGCTCCTGGGCCTGGGTTTGAACTACGCCGCCTACGAGAGCGAGATCTACCGGGGAGCCCTCGAGGCGGTCTCCCGCGTGCAGCTCGAGGCCGCGAGGACGCTCGGCCTGACCGAGTGGCAGATCCTGCGCCTGGTGCGGGGCCCGCAGGCCTTCCGCCTGGCGCTGGCGCCGATGACGAACGACTTCGTGGCGCTGCTCAAGGACTCCTCCCTCGTCTCGGTCATCACCGTGGTGGAGCTGACCAAGCAGACCGCCATCTTCGCGACGAACATCGGGAGCTGGGCCCTGCCCGGGGCGCTGTGCGCCGCGATCTACCTGGCGATGTCCCTTCCGCTCTCGCGGCTGGCCCGGCGGCTCGAGCGCCGGTGGAGCGCGGCCTCGTGAGCGGGCTGCTTCGCATCGAGGAGCTGCGGCTCTCCCGCGCCGGCCGGGAGGTCCTGCGCGGAGTCTCTCTCTCCGTCGCGCGCGGGCAGTTTGTCGCGCTCATGGGCCTCTCCGGCTCCGGCAAGACGACGGCGCTGCGGGCGACCGCCGCGCTCGAGAGCTTTCAGGCGGGGCGCATCGAGGTGGACGGCTTCGCCCTGGCGCCAGGTGGCGTTCCTCCCGAATCGCGGCTGAAGCCGCTGCGCCGGAGAGTCGGAATGGTCTTTCAGGCGCATGCTCTCTTCGAGCACCTGACAGCGCTCGAGAACGTCGTCCTCGCCCCGGTCCAGGTCCTCGGGCACCCTCCCGCGCAAGCGGCGGAGCGGGCGCGGGGTCTCCTCGAGTCTCTCGGCGTCGGCGGCCGCGCCGGCGCCTTCCCGCGAGAGCTCTCCGGCGGGGAGGCGCAGCGCGTCGCGATCGCGCGGGCCCTCGCCATGGACCCTCCGCTTCTCCTGATGGACGAGCCGACCGCGGCGCTCGATCCCGCCCGCCGCGGCTCCCTCGGCGACGCGCTGAAGATGCTCTCCGGGCAGGGCCGCGGACTCCTCGTCGCGACGCACGACACCGACTTCGCGCGCGACTTCGCCGACCGCGTCGTCATCCTGGCGGAGGGCGTCGTCGCGGAGGAAGGCTCGCCCGCGATCCTGGTCAACCCTTCGCATCCCGCGACACAGGCGCTGCTCCAACACCGCAGCCCGCAGGACCGCACTTCTCCGCTGTCATTCTGAGGAGCGAAGCGACGAAGAATCTGCTCCGTCACCCCCGGGCAGATCCTTCGCTTCGCTCAGGATGACAACGAAAGAGGCGTCCCTACCGCTTCGCGTTCTTCGCGAGGATCTCCTTCAGCCGGTCGATCGGGATCGCTTCGACGGTGTGGCCGTTTCCTGTGACGGTCGTCGCCTTGAGCAACGAGTTGTAGATGGCCTCCTCAACCGTCTCGACCGCCGCGAGAAACAGCGGGCTCACGTAGTCGTTCTGCAATTCCTCGATCTGTCTCGTCGGCTTCGCCGGCGAGTGTTCCTCCGGGTTCCGCGTCGAAAAAGCGATCACGAAGTCTCCGGAGCCGTTGCCCATGTAGGAGCCGGCCCGCGCGAGGCCGAGCACGGCGCGGCGCGCGACGCGCTCGAGGTTCCTCGCCGACAACGGAGCATCTGTCGCGATCACGATCATGCAGGAGCCGTCGCCCGGCGAGCTCTTCGCGAGATCGTTCTTGAAATCGTAGCGGCCCAGCAGCCTCCCCGACTCGCGCCCCGTCGATCGTCAGGATCCCGCCGAAGTTGGACTGGACGAGCGCCCCGACCGTATAGCCGCCGAGCCTGCCCGGCAGAACGCGCGAGGACGTGCCGATTCCCCCCTTCCATCCGAGCGCGCTCGTGCCCGTCCCCGCTCCGACGCTCCCCTCGGGGACGGCGCCCGGCGCGAGGAGAGCGCCGCCTCGATCGCCGCGACGACGTCCTTGCCCGTGACCCGGCGCGCCCGGATGTCGTTCAGATACCCGTCGTTCGTCTCGCCGACGACCGCGTTGACCGACCGGACCTGCTCATTTCCCGGTTGCGCCAGCGTCCAGCCGACGACGGCTTCGATGGCCGTCCCGACGGCGAGCGTGTTGGTCAGGACGACGGGCGTCTCGATGTTCCCGAGCTCCCGCACCTGGAGGAAGCCCGCCGCCTTGCCGAAGCCGTTTCCGACGAAGACCGCCGCCGGGACCTTCTTCTGAAACAGGTTTCCGGCGTGCGGCAGGATGGCGGTCACTCCCGTGCGGATCGAATCCCCCTCCACGATCGTCTTGTGCCCGACGCGCACGCCCTCGACGTCCGTGATCGCGTTCCGCTTCCCCGTCGGGAGCACTCCGGGCCGCACTCCCAGATCCCGAATTCGCGGACGCTCCTGCCCCTGGCGCCGCGACGGCGGCCGCGAGAAGGAGAAACGCGGCGAGAGACCGCATGACGAATCGCTACTGGACGGTCTCCTCGTATCCGATCTCGTACGGCGGCGGCTCGCCTCCCGGGCCCTTCAGGTAGTGCTCCATCCACTGGATCATCCTCAGGTTGTAGTCGAGCCGGTGCGCCGCGAGACGGTTGCCGTGCCCCTCGCCCGGATAGAGCACGAGGCGCACGGGAGCCTTGCTCTGCACCTTCAGGTAGCGGTAGAGGACGAGCGACTGGCTCGGATGGACGCGCGGGTCCTCCTTCCCGTCCAGGATCAGGAGGGGCGTGCGGGACTTGTCCGCGTAGGAGATCGGACTCCTTTCGAGCATCAGCTTCCAGTCCTCCCAGGGCCAGCGGCTCGCGTGGACGAGCATCTCCTCTCTCGGGATGTCGGTCGTGCCCGCCTTGCTGACGAGATCGCTGATGCCGACGAACATCACGCCCGCCGCGAAGCGGTCGGAGAAGCGCGTCGAGCACCAGGCCGTCGCGTAGCCGCCGTAGGAGCCTCCCGTGACGCCGACCTTCGCCTTGTCCACCAGGCCGGACGCGACGAGGTGATCCACGGCATCCACGAGGTCGTCGAACTCCTTGCCGGCCGGGTCCCCCTGGCTCATCTTCGAGAAGGCCACGCCCCGCCCGGTCGAGCCGCGATAGTTCGGGTAGAACACCGCGAAGCCGCGCGCCGCCGCGACCTGCCCCGGCTCCGAGTAGCTCGTCAGCCAGCCATTGCGGTAGTGCCCCTCCGGGCCGCCGTGGACGACGAGGATGAGCGGAGAGCGCTCTCCTTTCTTCTCGTCCAGCGGATGGATCAGGAGGCCCTCCAGCGCGAGACCGTCGCGCGCCTTGAATCTCGCGACCTCCTGCGGCGCCAGGCGCATGCCCGAGAGCCACGGGTTGCTCGTCGTCAGGCGCCGCGGCGCGCGCTCGGAGAGCGCCCACAGGAAGACCTCCGACGGATGCGACGGTGTCTGCGCGGCCATCGCGACGACTTTCCCGTCGCGCGAGACATCGAAGTTACCGAGCGCGACGCTCATCGCGTGCTTGCTCGGACGGCCCGGATGACCTGCCGAGACTTCGCCCAGGATCGTCTCGACCCCCTCATCGCCGTGAAACAGGATGGTGTCGGCGTCGCGCCAGGCGATCTGCGCGACGTTGCCCTCGTAGCCGGGCAGCAGGTCCCGCGGCGAGCCTCCGCCCGAGGACACCGCCATCAACCGGCCGGCGGAAGGGTCGTTCCTGTCCGCGCCGGAGACGTACGCCACGGTCTTCCCGTCCGGGCTCCAGGCGATCTGCCCGAGCTTGCCCGGGTTCTCGATCCGCGCGGCCACCTTGCCCGAGTCCGCGTCCACGATCGTGATCCGGCGGCTCATGTAGTTGTCGTCCACGAGCGAAGTCGGCGCGAGCGCGACGGCCACCAGCGTCCCGACGGGACTCCAGCGCAGCTCCGAGGCCGAGCCCTGGACCGGGAGCGCCTTCGGCTTCGCGCCGCCCGCCTCCGTCGTTCCCACCCAGATCCTGACCGGGCCGCGCGCTCTCCTCGTACACCTGCTGGTTGAAGCCCTTCTTCTCGAGGTCCTTCTGCTTCTGCGACGGCGCGTCGCTCGCGAGGAAGGCGACGCGCTTGCCGTCGGGGGCGAAGCTGTAGGAGGTGATGTCGCCGTCGTGGCAAAGCAGCCGCCGCGCCTCGCCGCCGTCGGCCGGGATGGCGTGGAGACAGCGATATTCGTCCTTCCCCCGCTTCGCGATGAAGGAGATCTCCCTGCCGTCTTTCATCCACGCGATATCGGCCACGTTGACCGCTCCCGTGACGAACGCGCGAGAGACGCCGTCCCGTCCCACGACATGCAGCTCGGACCAGGCGGCGCCGTCCTCTTCCTCCAGGACCCGGCGCGGCACGGAGAGCGTGTAGGCGACCCGCGAGCCGTCGGGCGAGAGGACGACGGAGCCGACGCTCCGGATTCTCGCGACGTCGAACGGGGTCAGCGTATCCGCCGCCGCGAGCGGCCACGCCGCGAGGAACAGGAAAGCCGCGAAACGGGCGAGGCCCAATCGAGAATGGCGCATGTGGAATCCCTCCAGAATGTGATCTCGGCGGAAAAGCAGGGCTATTCTTTCACGGCGCTCCATGCCGATTGCTCGCCGTCCCCCCTGCGCCGTCACGATCGCCGCCTCGGACTCGGGCGGCGGGGCGGGGATCCAGGCGGACCTCCTGACGTTCGCCGCGCACGGCGTTTACGGCGCGACCGTTCTCGTTGCCGCCACGGCGCAGAACACGAGGGGAATCCGCGCCATCCAACGGCTCTCCCCTTCCATCATCCGCGCGCAGATGGACGCGGTCTTTCCGGACCTCTCGCCATCGGCCGTCAAGATCGGAGCGCTCCTGGACGGGAGGCGCGTCCGCGAGGTCGCGGCGGGGCTCGACCGTCATCACGCGAAGAACGTCGTGCTCGATCCGGTGATGGTCGCCAAGTCCGGAACGCGCCTGCTGTCGGCCGCGGCCGTCGAGACCCTCGCCCGGGAGCTCCTCCCGCTCTGCGACCTCGTGACGCCGAATCTCCCCGAGGCGGAGGCCCTCTGCGGAAGCCGCATCCGGAGCGAGGCGGACCGTCGCGAGGCCGCCCGCGCCATCGCCTCTCTCGGCGCGGGCGCCGTGCTCATCAAGGGCGGCCACGCCCGCGGCGGCCGCGTGAGCGACCTTCTCTACGACGGCCGCCGGTTCCGCGAGTTCGTCCACCCGAGGATCTCCACGCGCGCCACGCACGGCACCGGCTGCACCCTTTCTTCCGCCATCGCCGCCAATCTCGCGCTCGGCCGCGGCCTCCAGGACTCCGTCCGCCGCGCAATCCTCTTCCTGCGCGCCGGTTTGAAGCGCGGCGTCTTCCCCGGCCGCGGACGCGGGACCCCGGGCCACTTCACCGGCTCGTAGCGTTGTCATCCCGAGGAGCGAAGCGACGAGGGATCTGCTCCCGTCGTGTCGAAGCGCGAAAGCAGATCCTCCGCTTCGCTCAGGATGACAGAGAGCGGGACGCGAGATCTTCGACCTCAAGCGCGACTCGGGTGTAACCTCGGTTCGATGAGCGCAAGGGCGCCGGCAGGCAAGAGCGATGCGACGCGCCGGGCAGTTCTGGCGGTCCTGTGCGCGCTCGCGGCCGCCTGCGCGACATCGTCCGCCGAGCGCATCGCACGGATGGAGGCGAAGGGGAGGAGCCTCGTCGGCCAGCAACGGTGGGAGGAAGCTCTCCGGGTCTCGCAGGCGGGCCTCGCGGAGTGCGACAAGACGGATTGGTGCGGCAAGGACCCCCGCTACCAGGGCTCGTTCCACAACACGATCGGGGAAGCGGAGGAGCACCTGGGCCGGCGCGACGAGGCGATGAAGAGCTATCGCGCCGCCTTCTATGCTGATCCGCTCTACTTCACCGAGAATTACTTCCGGATGCTCCGGGACGCGGGAATGTTCCGGCTGCTTCGCCGCGAGATCGACGTCAAGCTCGCCAATAACGACGCCGCCTATCGCAGCGCGACGGCGCTCTGGCTGCCCAATGAGGCTTCCGCCTGCGGCGGCCGGTGGATCCCGGGGGACTACGGCTGGCGCCTGCGGGCAAGGCGGCGGCCTCTCGGGAAAGGTCGCCGTGCATCAGTCCGGGTGCGCCGTGACCGCCGATTTCTCCTCGCCGGAGGGGCCGGCCGCCGGGAGGCCTCTGCGCCTGCGGGCGGACATCGGCACGGGCGCCGCCCTTCTCCAGTACGGCCTGCCCTGCATGGCGTCGGACAATGGAAAGATCGCAGTCGAAAAGAGCGGCTTTTCCGTGAGTGTCGAAAAGCCCGCCGCGATCGAGGGATGTTCCCGGGGGCCCTACACGATCGAGTTCGTCAGGGACTGAGAAAGGAAAATGTTCTAAAATCCCCTCGGGGACCGATCCCGGGGACCTTCAGTATGTGCAAAGTCTCGCGAAACGTGTCCGGAAAGAGAGCAGCCATGGACCTGGCGTCGGAGCCTTCTATCGCATGAAAAAGGGCCAATCTCCAGCCTGGTACCTGGTTTTCGCGTGCCTGCTCCTTCTTCCCGGGATCCTGCCGGCGCAGAGCGTGTCCGTCGACCCCGGCGGAATCGTCGGGATTACTACGGGAGTCCCGCCGAAGTACAGCGGGCAGTACGTCCTCCAGCAGACGGAGTACGGGTTCTTCTGGCTCGACACCTCCGCGCTCCGGGGCGGGCACGTCCAGGCCGTCTCCAAGTGCTCGGGCGGCCTGCCTCCGTCCGACTCGGGCTTCTATGTCCTCGCCGACTGCAACTCGATCACCAACATCTCCGCGTCGGGCAGCCTCGCGGTCGTGCGAATGACCTCGGGACAATGCGGCGCGCAAAGCGTGGGGTGCGGCGGGATTCGGGACGACGGCCACTGGCGTTTCACCTTCGGTCTTGGAACCTGGGACTACAGGGGGGATCTCGGGGAGATTCCCGATTCGACCCAGACGACCGACCCGCTGGGCAGGACATGGAGCATCCAGCCCACCGATATCACCGGAGTTCATTTCGTCTGGCATTCCAGCGGCATCCCGAGCTCGCCGCCGTTTGCCGACGCCGTCGGCACGAACCTGTCCGCCGGCGAGCGCGGCGACAGCGTCAACTACTACGGCGACAGGTGGCAGCTCAGGGACATCTCCTCGGGAGCGACGACCGTCCTCTGGGACTTCAACTACACGGGCTCCTATCGTCGCGGACGAAACCGGGCCCGAGGCCGCCGAAGGGACGGTCACGGGTTACTTCCCCTGCGATCCCGCCGGCGCGGTGCACGGCGACATCCGCACGGGCGCGAACTGCCGCCAGAGCCTCGGCCTCGCCAGTCCGCCCGCCTCCGGAAGCTACCGCTTCGCGCTGCGGAGCTCGAACTCGTTCGGGATGAGCACCAACACCTATTCGTCCGCCGCGCTCCCCGTCCTCTGTCCGCAGGCGAACATCGCGGAGTATTCGGGGTCCACGGGCACCTGCTCGAAGACCGGCGGCACACTGACGCTTCCCACGGGAGGCAACGCCGATGCGAGAGGTTCGAAGGGGAATCTCTCCCAGGCCTCGTTCGACTGGACGTTCAACTTCTCTTCCGGTCCGCCGGCGGGCGCGTCGGGCGCGATTGTCCCGGTGCCCAACGGCGCCGTAGGGTTCGCGCTGGCGATCTCCTTCCCGGGCGGTTACCAGGCGGCGGCCTCGGGCGCCGTCTCGCTCACCTCGAGCCTCGTCGCGGCATTCTCGACGCAGAGCCCCGTCGTCCGCGGGAGCTCCTTCATCCTGGCCAACGAGATGGTCAAGGCGCCGACGACGACGCTCAATTCCGTGGACTCTCTGATCCTCCCCGGAGCCTGCGGCGCGCCTCCGGCGATCCCGTTCAACCCGCTGGCGGCGACCTTCCTGGTGGCGGGAGGCCTCGCCCCCTTAACCGCCCCCGCCTCGGTCGGCAGCTACTGCGTCTCCTTGAGATACAACTACACGGAAGGCGGCGCTCCCGGCTCGCAGACCGTGTCCCGGCCGTTGACGGTGACCGACTGGACCGCGGTCCCGTCCATCGGCATCTATCTCGACAGCGCGAAGACGCAACCCGCGGCCTTCTTCGGCGGGACTTACTTTCTGTCGGCCGGCACGAGCTACTACCTCTTCGATGAAGAGCCGGCGCCGCCGGCGGGCACGCCCTATCCCGGCGCGCAGTGGTCCGTCTCCTCTCCTTCCGGAGACTTCGCCGTGGGAAGCTCGGCGACGCAGGGCCTCGGCCCGGTCCCGTTCTCGAAGGTCTGCGCCAGCGGCTGCTCCTTGAAGCTCGCCGTCGGCGCCGCGTTGCGCCAGGTCCCGGTCAATATCGCCTCCTGCGCCGCCAACGCGACATCGCTCTGCCTGAACGGCGGGCGCTTCAGCGTCCACGTGACCTGGTCCACGACGGACGGCCGCTCCGGGCGCGGGTCAGGCGGTCGGCGTGACCGGCGACACCGGCATCTTCTGGTTCTTCTCCTCGGGCAACGTGGAGATGATCGTGAAGATCGTGGACGGCCGGGCCGTCAACTCGCGCTTCTGGGTGTTCGCCGGCGGACTGACGGACGTCGACGTCGTCATGACGGTCCTCGACACCCAGACCGGCCTCTCCAAGACCTACCACAACCCGCAGGGCCACGCGTTCGAGCCCATCCAGGACACGGGCACGTTCCTCGCGTCCGCCGCATCAGAATCTGTGTCCCGGCTCGCAGGACAGGAATCGAGCACGGAAGAAATGCAGATCGAAGCGGCGCTGACTGCGCCCGACCTTAGACCTTCGACCTTAGACCTTAGACCGTCCTCCTCGACCGACTCCCCTGTGTCGCCAATGCGACGACGCTCTGCCTGAACAACAGCCGCTTTAAAGTCCAGACTCAGTGGACGACGACGGCTGGAGCCACGGGCGCCGGCCAGGCCGTTTCCCTGACCGGCGACACCGGCTACTTCTGGTTCTTCACCGCAAACAACGTGGAGATGGTCGTCAAGGTCGTCAATGGCTGCGCCGTCGACTCCAGCTACTGGACCTTCGCCGGCGGACTCACCGACGTCAACGTCGTCATGACCGTCACCGACACTCAGACGGGAACGATCAGGACCTACACAAATCCTCAGAGCACGGCCTTCCAGCCCATCCAGGACACCAGCGCCTTCCCCTCCTGCCCGTAAGGAAGGCCAACACTCCTCGGCGAGAACAGATCGTCGGGCCGGGGCCTGATATACTGTTCTTCGTCCTCGTTCGCTCGCCTTTTGTCGGACCCGATCTGCCAAAATCCGAACGGTCAACAAAACGGGGTGGCGTGACCGTTCCGCCGGCGGCCGTTCACGCGATTTTGCCAGGCCGGAGGATGTGCTGGCCGCATCGGCACGAAGGACGGGTCCAATGAAACTCTACGTGGGAAATCTCTCGTACGACACAAACGAAGCCGAGCTGCGCGAGCTGTTTACCCCTTACGGGGAGCCCGACTCGGCCAAGGTCATCACCGACCGCGACACGGGCCGATCCAAGGGCTTCGGGTTCGTGGAGTTCGCGGACAACGCCCAGGCCACGGCGGCCATGAACGCCTTGAACGGCAAGGAAGTCAACGGGCGCGCGCTGACCGTCAACGAGGCGCGTCCGCGAACCGAGTCCTCCGGCAACCGCGGCGGCGGGGGCGGCGGATCGCGAGGCGGCCGTGGCCGCTACTGAGCTTCCCCGCGCTCGCCGAGGATCGTCCACGACCGCTAAGAAAGGAGCCACCGTGAACTCCAAGAACGTCGCCGCAACCAGTGTCGCCGCCGCTTCGGAGACCGTTTACAGCGCCCGTCTCACGCTCAAGGAATGGCTGACGCACCTGGAGAACGCGGGCCTGCTCAAGCCGGGCGCGACGCTTCGGATCCTGACCAACCGGAAGTTGAAGCGGATCTCGCTGCCCGGCGCCGTCGCCTAGGAAGAGATTTCGGGAGGGGCCGCTCCCGTGACTGTTTCCGGCCGGTACAGGCTGGAGGCAGTCACGAGCTTGAGCGCCGCGCGGCAGATGGCGAGGGGCCGCGTCGAGGCGCTCGCCGAAACGAGCCTCGCGTAGCGGGCGGCGGTGGATTCGTCGTCGAGGTCACCGGCAAGGGGACTCCTCCAATGGAAAGTCCACGCGTCGCCGTCTTTCAGGCTCATCCACCGCAGCGGCGGGCGGTTCAACCGGGCGATGACGAGCTCGGCCGCGTTCTCGTCTGTCGAATAGGCCGGCACAAGGGAGATGGGCTTTCGTCCGAAGACGCGCAACTCGACGAGGCGATCCAGATAGGGACCCGCCTCCGGCTCCGACTCGGCTCCCGGCAACATTCTGTTTTTCCCCCTTGGAAGGGGCGATCATAGCATCGGGCCGGCCGGGGGCAGG
Source organism: uncultured Acidobacteriota bacterium (assembly GCA_963782815.1). Lineage (GTDB taxonomy): Bacteria > Acidobacteriota > Thermoanaerobaculia > UBA5066 > Gp7-AA6 > JAWOLE01. Next base: position 111,515 of record CAWALG010000024.1, read on the forward strand.
CCGGCCTCGATGTCGGCCTTGGGCAGGGTGATCGCGTTCTCTTTCTTCCCCTGGTCCACGCAGACGTAGCACGCCTTGAGCACGTCGTCATAGCCCATCTTCATCTCCCGGTTCGTGATGAAGACCTGGCGGGGTGGATAGGGCGCGTCCAGACGGCGGAGCGTGGCGAGGATGCCATTCGCGTTGCGCATCCGGTCGCCGAGGGCGAAGCGGTGCGGCGGCTCGTTGGTGCACGCGTAGCTCGCCCGGATCTCCGTCGCCACAGGCGCTCGTTTCTCTCTACGGCGCCGGCGCGGCGCCGCCCTGACGCACGAGGACGCTGCCCCGGGCGAGCGACTCCGCCCCGCAGAAGACTTCGCCGTCGAATTTCACGATGGCTCCGAAACGAGCCGCGAGGCGCACGCGTACCTCGAGCGTCTCCCCGGCGCGCGGCGCTCGCGAGACCGCGAAGCCGTCGATTCCCGCGAGATACCCCGTCCGGCCGATCTCCGGATCGGTCCCTTCGAGCAGCAGCGCCGACTGCGCGATCGCCTCGGCCAGGAGGAGGGGCGACTGCCACTCGACCCCCGCCGCCGCCCGCCCGTTGGCCGAAACCGAGACACGAGCCGTGCCGCGGGAGAAGTCCTCATTGCGCGGCTCGACGACCGTTTCCACGAACCGGAAGGGGTAGGCGTGCGGAAGCTCGGGCGGGATCCTCACGCGGTCTTTTTCTGCTCGATGAAGTCGCAGAGCGCGTCCACCGACGCAAAGGCCTTGACTCCGACTTCCTCGTCTTCGACTTTGATGCCGAACTCCTGCTCGAGGCCGAGCACGAGCTCGAGCGCGTCGATCGAATCGAGCCCCAGCCCCTCGCCAAACAGCGGGGCGTCGTTCTGGATCGTGGCCGGGTCGATCTCGAGCTTCAGGCGGCGCACGATCAAGTTCTTCACGCGCGGCGCCAGGTCTTCGCGACTCATGGGGTCTCCTTCGAAGTGATTATAGAGGTGTCAGGTTGAAGGTGTCAGGTTCAATGCAGGTGTCAGGTATCAGGTGTCAGGTTTCAGGGACGAGAGCTCCGGTCCCTGGCACCTGATACCTGGCACCTGACACCTGCATTTCCCCTGACACCTGTTCCCTGACACCTGCCCTGTTGCTCATGCCATCCCTCCATCGACCCTCCACACCTGTCCTGTCACGTAGGAGGCTCTTTCCGAAACCAGGAAGGCGACGACGGCGGCGATCTCCTCGGGCTTGCCGAAGCGCGCGAGCGGGATGCGGCGCAGGAACTCCCGGCGCGGCTCCTCCTTCAGGTGCGCGATGATCTCGGTGTCCACGAGGCCGGGCGCCACGGCGTTGACCGTGATGCCGTGCGTCGCCATCTCGAGGGCGAGCGCCTTGGTAAAGGCGATCAGGCCCCCCTTCGCGGCGGAGTAGTTGGTCTGGCCGGCGTGCCCGGAGATGCCGCTGACCGAGACGATGTTGACGATCCTCCCCCACTTCTTGTGCAGCATCCCGCGCACGACCGACTTGGTCATGCGGAAGGCCCCCTTCAGATCGATGTCCATGACCGCGTCCCAGTCCTCCTCCTTCAGGAACGGGAAGAGGGCGTCCTTGATGATGCCGGCGTTGTTGACGAGGATGTCGGCGCCGCCGAAGTCCTTCGCGACGCGGTCCGCCAGGGCCTTGACGGCGGCCGGCTCCCGGACGTCCGCCACGACCGCGTGCGCCTCGCCGCCGGCGGCGCGGATCTCCTCGGCCGCCGCCTCCGCCCGCGCGAGATCCTTCTGGCAGGTGATGACGATCCGGTTCCCCGCGGCGGCAAGCTCCCGCGAAATCGCCTGGCCGATCCCGCGCGAGCCTCCGGTGACGATCGCTGTTCTCACGACTTTAGACCTTAGACCTTAGACCTTAGACCACTCTTCGCAATGATCACTTCGCGCCGAATATACGCGACACGTTTGCTAATCGCCTCGAGCGTCCCGGCCGGATGGCACGTCACGCTCCGGTCGATCCACCTCGTGAACTTCGACAACATCTGGCCGGGGCCGACCTCGAGGAACACGCGGCGGCCGTCCCCGACCATCGCCGTGACCGTGGCGTTCCACAGAGTCGGATGGCAGAACTCCGTAGCGAGGAGCCGGGCGACCCCCGAGGCGATGGACACGACGTTCCCGTCGGGCCCGTAGTAGGGAACGGCCGGATCGCGGATCGAGCGGCAGGCGGCGACGACCGGAGCGACCGCACGCGCGACGGGCTCCATCAGCTCGCTGTGGATCGGCCAGCTCATCGTCAGCGGGAGCACGCTCAGGGCGCGCGGCGCGAGAGCGCCGAGGGCGGACGCCACGGCCTGCTCCGTCCCGGTCAGGACGAACTGCGTGCTCGAGTTGACGTTGCCGATCCAGACGGGCAGGCGCCGGCCGCGCAGCTCCTCACAGACGGCGTCCACGGCTTCCCTCCGCGCGCCGACGACGGCGCCCATCGAACCGCGGATGCCGAGCCGCTCGGTCTCGCGCCAGACGGCGATCGAGCACGTCCAGCCCCTCCTCGTAGGAGATGGCCCCGGCGGCGACGAGGGCCGCGTAGTTGCCGAGGCTGTAGCCCGCGGTCGCCGCCGGCGTGATCCCCTCGCGGGCGAGCGCCCGGGCGGCGAGAGTCGAGACGAGGTAGACGCCCGCCTGCGCCGCGAGATTCTGGTGAAGGGCCGCCTCCGGCCCGGAGAAGAGGATCGTCTCCAGGTCGAGGCCGCACTTCTCCGACGTCAGCGCAAAAAGCTCGCGGGCCTCCCGGTCCGATTCGTGGAAGTCGCGGCCCATCCCCACGAATTCCGCGAGCTGGCCGGGGAAGAGGAACGCGGGAGGGTGCTCCGGAGGAGTCATCACGGGATCGGGGGGCGAAGGCTCAACCGGAAAGGCGCGGCAGCACGTCTGCCAGCGCGACGCAGCGCTCCCCTGCCAGCCAGCGCTCGAAGCGCTCCGGCAGCCCGCGCAGGTTGTAGAAGTGGACGAGCCGGACGAGAGGATCGAGGGCCTCCATGGCCGGATGCTCGCGATCGAACTCCCAGGGGTGGAACGTGAAGACCGCCGGATGACCGCGGTCGCGGAATTCGTCCTCCCGCTTCTTCAACCGATCCGGCGAGAGCATTCGGAACGGCCATGCGCCGCCCATCGGGATCGTCCGGCCGAACCCCCGCCCCGTGAGCGGTGGGATCTCGACGAGCGAGCGGCCGCCGAGGTCGATGCGGTGTGGACCCGGGAGGTTCCCGTTTCGCCCCAGATACGGTACCGGCGTCATCGACGCGTCGCAGGCGAAGCCCTCCTCGGCCAGGAGGCCGAGCGCCGGCTGCGATGCGTGCCGGATGGACCACTCCGCCGCGCGATAGCAGCCGGCTCGCGCGCCCGAGATCGCCTCGATCGTGTCTCGAGCGCGACGAAGATCCTCTCGGAACTCCGCGAGGCTCATCTCGTCGGCGCGGCGGTGCGAATCGCCGTGGATGGCGATCTCGTGTCCGCGAGCGGCCCCCTCCCGGACGAGCTCCGGATACCTCCGGGCAACCCATCCCAGGAAGAAGAGAGTCGCCCGGTGCCGTCCGCGTTCGAGCCGATCGAACAGCCCGCGCATCGTCTTCTCGACCCGCGGCACGAACCCGTCCCACCGCCGCGGGTCCGAGTAGTAATCGTCCCCGCAGACGTGGAACCAGTCCTCCACGTCGATCGTGAGGACCCGCGGCGCCCTCCCCGGAACGCGAAGGGGAGTGACGGTCGGCGACATTGCGCCGCATTCTAGCGACAGATTTCCCTCCTACCTCCTGTCTTTCCCTCCGCGAACCGAGCGCGGGGGACGAAGGGCCTTTGCAGAGGAGGAGGGGCGGTGAGGCCCGGGATCGGCGCCTCACGCCGGAACTACGGGAGTGTCGTGGTCCAAGTCCCGAACGATGTGAAGGGCCGGGACGGACAGGGCGCCGCGCTGTTGAGGAAGACATCCGCGAATGCCCGCGACGAGCCTGGCGTCGTGCTCAAGGCCAGGCCGGTCCTCAAGAAATAGTCGTTTGTGGTGTCCCCGATTGTGGCGTCGAATCGGCTGCCGGCGTCCCGGCTGGCACCGCTATCCACGGCCTTGCCGCTGTACCAGAGCCTCGCCGTTCCGGAGGTGTGTCCTCCGCCAAAACACGTCCGCCGGGCCGAAACCTGGATGGAAAGGGAACTACCCGGCACAACGGTGGCCTCGCCGCCCGTGAGGCTGAGCGGGATGGTGTTCAGGATTGCACCGTTGAAACCGCTGCTGCCGCTGGCTACGTTGTTCAACTCCCCCTGCCCTACCTTCGTCGAATTGATGAGGATCTCGGCTCTCAGGTCAAGTCTCAGTCCAACGTCGTCGCCGTTCTTCAGCCCGAGCCAAAGCTTCGCGGGGGAAAGGGCGGCTACTGCCAGAGGAACCGAGATTCGGCCGATCCGATCTGCGAATAATTCGGTAAACCACATTGCCCCGTCAGGCCCGACTGTGATGTTGGAAACCGTCTGGTCTCCCAAGAAATACTGCGTGAGAGTTCCCGCTGGCGACATTCTGCCCACGTAGGACGGGGATCCATTCGCGACGAACCAGAGATTGCCGTCGGGCCCGGGGGCTATTCCTGCCGGCCCGCTGAACGGAAGATCGAACTTCTTGACCTCGCCGGAAACGGATATCCTGCCAATCCTACTGCCGTACTGCTCGGTGAACCACAGCGCACCGTCAGGTCCGCTCGCGATTCCGGCCAGCGTGCTGACCTGGTCGGTGGCCGGAAACATGTTGACCTGACCTCCCGTCGTTATCCTCCCGATGTTGCCCCGGAAGGGCTCGGTGAACCAGAGGGCGCCGTCGGGCCCCGCCACGATCTGATCTGGTTGGCCGGGGAAGGGAACGGCGTACAAGGTGATCGCACCGGACGTCGAGATTCGGCCAACGTTGTTCCGGAGATCCCCGAACCAAAGCGCGCCGTCCGGACCCTCGGCGATCCCATGCGGCTGGTCAAGGGGCAGAATCGTGAATTCGGTAATCGTGCCCTGAGGTGTTATCCGACCGATGATGCTCGATGGCAACTCAGTGAACCAGAGGTTTCCATCCGGGCCGGACGTAATGAACGTAGGTTCATTCTTTGACGGAAGAGGAAAGAACGTGATTGACCCGGACGCCGTGATGCGGCCGATAGCCGTCGTTCCAGGCGCGGTAAACCAGAGAGCGCCGTCCGGTCCCGCGGTTATCCCGAGCGGAAACGTGCCGGGCGGCAGCGGGAACTCCGTGACGACCTGCGCGACAAGAAGGGACCGCAACGCTAAAAAGAAGAGCGCCGCGACGACACCTCTTCTCAGCCACAGCGCGGACCGCGAAGGCTGACTCAGTTGAGACTCCTTCGGGATGGTCTCATGGTCTTCCAAGAATCACAGGGAAGGAGACGTTTCCAACTCAACATACATCACCCGCCCTCGTCTTGCCGCGCCGCGTCGAAAGACGTGGCGGATTCGAGCCTCATAGCTTCTTTGTCGCGACCCTCCCGGGCGTCCTGCTCAAAGAGTAGCCGGTACCGGAGCCCGGTCAATGGTCTGATTGCATCAACAAAGCCTGGCACCTGGCGATGGCCTTTACGGTCACCCGAATTCTGCGGGCTGTTCAATCGGTTTCGAAGACCTTGTAGTACACCGCGCCCCAGGAAATGATCCACGTGTCCACGAAGGGGCGGTAGTGCGAGGGGCCGCCGTAGATCGCGCGGACCGGCACGTGGCGGAACCGCGGCACGTGGCGCGCGGCCTTCAGCAGGATCTCCGTCTCGATCATGTAGCCGCGCGAGTTGAGGTCGAGCCGGCGCAGGAGACCGGCCGAGATCACGCGGTAGCCGGACTGGCCGTCTTCGACGCGGTGACCCGTCATCCGCGTGAGGATGCGGCTCCCGATCTCGTTGGTCCGGTAGCGGACGGCGGGAGTCTCTTCGGGCCTCTCCATGCGGGACCCGATGACGAAGTCGTCTCCTCCGCTCGCCGCCTCGAGCAGAGCTGCCAGGTCCGTCGGATCGTGCTGGCCGTCGCTGTCCACGAACGCGACATGCGTGGCGTCGGACGCGAGAAGCCGAGCGAGGCCGGCGCGGATCGCGCTCCCCTTGCCGCCGTTCTCGGGACACCGGAGGACTTCCGCCCCGGCCTCCGCCGCGCGCTCCGAGGTGTGATCCGTCGAGCCGTCGTCCACGACGAGGACCCGCGGCACGCGGCGCAACAGACCGCGGACGACCGGCCCGACCGTTACCGCTGCCTGGTAGGCGGGCACGAGCGCTACCGGCCTGAAGGACGCGGTCGGACTCTCTCGCTCCATACTCCGATCCTAACGTCCGCGGGAGCCGTCTTCACGTTGACTGCCCTCGATGCTTGTGAAAAAGTCCACACGACCCATGCCAGAGAGTTTCCTGCCCGTTCTCCTCCTCATGGTCGCGGCCGCCGGAATCGCCGGCGTGATTCTGCTTCTTTCCTACGTGCTCGGGCCGAGGCTGTCCACGGGCCGCAAGCTCGGCACCTACGAGAGCGGCGTCCCGCTGATCGACGCCTCGCACAAGCGCTTGTCCATCCGCTATTTCGTCGTGGCGATGGTCTTCATCCTCTTCGACGTGGAAATCGCGTTCCTCTATCCGTGGGCCGTCGTGTTCCGCTCGGCCGCGGCGGCGCTCTTCGTCGAGATGCTCGTCTTCCTCGCGGTGCTCGCGGTCGGGTACGCGTACCTCTGGAGGAAGGGAGCGTTCGACTGGTGAGCCACCGCCGCTACTCCGTCGAGGAATCCGGGCGGCCGGCCGAGTTCCCGCCGGAGGCCCGCGCGCGGATCGAGAAGATCCTGACCCGCTATCCGACGAAGCAGGCGGCGCTCCTGCCGGTCCTCTGGGTCGCGCAGGAGACGTTCGGCTGGATCTCGAAGGAGACGGCGGAAGAGGTCGCGAGGATCCTCGAGCTCTCCCCCGCCCACGTGGACGGAGTCCTGACCTTCTACACGATGTACAACCTGCGGCCGGTCGGGAAGAACCTGCTGCAGTTCTGCACGTCGATCTCCTGCCACCTCGCGGGGGCCGAGCGCCTCATGGAGCGATGCGCGAAGCGGCTGGGCGTGGGCCTGGAGCAGACGACCCCCGACGGAAAGTTCACGGTCGTCGAGGTCGAGTGCATCGCGGGCTGCGACCGCGCTCCTTCGATGATGGTCAACGACACGTACCACGAGCCGATGGACGAGAAGAAGCTCGACGCTCTCCTCGACAGGTTGTCGGCGGACGCCTGAGATGAGCGAGAAGATCCTGCTCGCGCGCGTCGGGCGCAAGGACTCCCGGTCGATCGAGACGTACCTCGAGGACGGCGGCTACGCGGCCCTGCGGACGGTCCTGACCGGCGGCTGGACCCCGGAGAAGCTGACCGACGAGGTCAAGAAGTCGGGGCTGCGCGGAAGGGGCGGCGCGGGCTTCCCGACCGGGCTGAAATGGACGTTCGTCCCGAAGGACACGAAGGGGAAGCCGGTCTATCTCCTCTGCAACGCCGACGAATCGGAGCCGGGCACGTTCAAGGACCGGCTCCTCATGGAGGAGGACCCGCACCAGGTCATCGAGGGGATCATCCTCTCCTCCTACGCGATCAAGTGCCGCAACGCCTACATCTACATCCGCGGCGAGTTCTACCTGGGCGCGCGGATCCTGAACAGGGCCATCGAGGAGGCCTACGCGAAGGGGTTCCTCGGCGAGAACATCCTGGGGTCCGGCTACTGCCTCGACCTGACCGTCCACCGCGGCGCGGGCGCCTACATCTGCGGCGAGGAGACGGGGCTCATCGAGAGCCTGGAGGGGAAGCGAGGCCAGCCGCGCATCAAGCCGCCGTTCCCGGCGGTCGTCGGCGTCTTCGCCTCTCCGACGATCGTCAACAACGTCGAGACGCTCGCCTGCGTCGTGCACATCGTCAACCGGGGCGCGGAGTGGTTCGCGAAGACCGGAAGGAACGAGAAGAACTCGGGACCCAAGCTCTACTGCCTGTCCGGGCACGTCAACCGTCCCGGCGTCTACGAGGCCGCGATGGGCCTGCAGATGAAGGAGCTCCTCTTCGGCGCCGAGTTCGGCCAGGGGATGAAGGACGGGAAGAAGGTCAAGGCCGTGATCCCCGGCGGCGCCTCGGCCGCGATGCTGACGGCCGACGAGATCGAGGACTGTCCGCTCGACTTCGACGGCGTGGCCGCCAAGAAGTCGATGCTCGGCTCCGCGGCGATCATCGTGATGAACGAGGACACCTGCATCGTCGAGGCGGCGCAGAATATCTCGAAGTTCTTCGCGCACGAGTCGTGCGGCCAGTGCACGCCCTGCCGCGAGGGGACGCCCTGGCTCCACAAGGTCCTGTCCCGGATCGAGGCGGGGAGCGGGCGGATGGAGGACATCGACCTGCTGGAGCGGATCTCCAACCAGATGGCCAACGGCATGACGATCTGCGTCTTCTCCGACGCCGCGATCGCGCCGGTCCTCTCCTCCGTCGGCAAGTTCCGGGACGAGTTCCGCTACCACGTCGAGCAGAAGCGGTGCCTCGTCGGCCCCGGAGCCTCGCGGCCGGAGCTCGTGACGGCATGAGCGCGAATCCTCCGAAGCCCCCGGCCGCGCCGGGCGCGCCTCCCCCGCCCCCCGCCGCGCCGGCCAAGGACACCTTCACGGTCCTCTTCGACGGCAACCCGATCGAGGTGCCGAAGAACATCAACCTGATCGAGGCGGCCAAGCTCGCCGGCATCGAGATCCCCCACTTCTGTTTCCACCCGCGCCTCTCCGTCGTCGGCCAGTGCCGGATGTGCCTGGTCGAGATCGACGGGATGCCGAAGATCCAGGCGGCCTGCACCACGCCGTTGAAGGACGGCCTCTCGGTCAAGACGAAGACCGAGAAGGTCGTGGCGTCCCGCGCCGCGAACATGGAGTTCCTCCTCATCAACCATCCCCTGGACTGCCCGATCTGCGACCAGGCCGGGGAGTGCAAGCTGCAGGACAACTCCTTCGGCTACGGGGACCAGCGCTCCCGCTACGACGAGAAGAAGCGCCAGTACGCCGGCTTCGACCGCACGCCGATCGGGCCGCACGTCATCGCCGACATGACGCGCTGCATCCAGTGCACGCGCTGCATCCGCTTCTGCCAGGAGATCGCGGGGACCGGAGAGCTGACGTTTCTCGACCGCGGCGGGCGCACGCTCGTCTGGACCCACGACGGCAAGCCGCTCGCCAACGACTGGTCCGGCTGCGCGGCCGACGTCTGTCCCGTCGGCGCGCTGACGGTCAGGGAGTTCCGGTTCCGCAGCCGCGTCTGGTACCTGGAGAAGGCGCGCTCGGTCTGCCCCGGCTGCAACATCGGCTGCAACATCTCGATCGAGAACCGCAACTCGATCGTCTACCGCTTCCTGCCGCGGTTGAATCCGCTGGTCAACGATTACTGGCTCTGCGACTACGGGCGCTTCCTCTCCGAGAGCCTGAACCAGCGCGAGATCGAGAAGGCGTCCGTGCGCGAGGGGGACGCCGCGAAAGAGACCCACGTCCCCGCCGCGATCCAGAAGATCGCCGCGAGGATCAAGCAGGCGGCCGCTTCCGCGGGGCCGGCCGGCCTCTTCTTCCTGGGCTCGGCGAACCTCTCCAACGAGGAGAACTACCTCCTCCGGAAGATCGCGGACCATCTCTCCTGCGGCAACCGCGACGCGGTCGTGGACAAGTCTCGCGTTCGCCGGATGAAATCGAAGACCGCCTGGGTCGAGGGGGACCACGCGGGTCCCAACTTCGCCGGGGCGAAGGACATGGGCCTGGCGCCGCTGCCGGGCGGCTACGGCCTGGAGGACGTGCTCTCGGGCAAGGCGCGGCCGGAAGTCATCGTCGTCGCGGACGCGGCATTCTCCAGGATCGCGGACAATCCGGAGGAGGTGGCCGCGCTGCGCAAGGCCGGTTTCCTGGCCACGGCGGCGCGGACCGCCAACGCGCTGACGCGCGCCGCCGACGTCGTCCTTCCCGCCGCCTCGCTGGCGGAGAAGGAGGGGACCTTCACGAACGTCCAGGGGCGCGTGCAGAAATTCGATCGCGCGTTTCTGCCGAAGCCCCCGGCGCGGGCGCACTGGGAGCTGCTGCTGCTCCTCGCCGTCGCGCTCGGTTGGGGGGACCGCAACTGGACGCCGGCGGACCTGCGCCGGCAGATCCAGGCGGAGGTCGAGGGATACGCCGACGTGACCGAGGAAGAGCTCGAGGGCGGCATCCTGATGAAGAAGGGCGACTTCGTCTCCGTCGGAGGCGTCTAGATACACGGATGACCGCGCTCGACTGGTTGATCCTCGCGCTCCGGGTCTTCATCCCGCTCGGCGTGATCCTGACCGTGGTCCCGATGCTCGGCTGGGCGGAACGGCGGGGGGCCGGCTTGATCCAGGACCGCCCGGGTCCCAACCGCGTGGGTCCCTTCGGGCTGCTCCAGCTTCCGGTGGACGCGGTCAAGTTCTTCTTCAAGGAAGACGTCATCCCGACGAACTCGGACAGGGTCCTCTACGTCCTCGCTCCCGCGATCGCGGTCTTCTCCGCGCTGACCACCTTCGCCGTGATTCCCTACGGCTCGAATCTGCCGGCCGGCGGGCGGGACATCCCCATGATCGGGGCGGACCTCTCGATCGGCGTCCTCTACGTCTTCGCGCTGACGTCCCTCTCCGTGTACGGGATCGTGCTGGCGGGCTGGGCGTCGAACAACAAGTTCTCGCTCATCGGCGGCCTGCGCTCGAGCGCCCAGATCATCTCCTACGAGCTGGCGATGACGACCGCGGCCGCGGGAGCGATCCTCTCCTCGGGATCTCTCAGGCTGCCCGACATCGTGGCGAGCCAGGAGCGCCTGTGGCTCGGGTTCTTCCCCCGATGGAACGTCGTGCCGCAGTTCCTCGGCTTCCTCGTCTTCTTCATTTCGACCTTCGCGGAGACCAACCGGACCCCGTTCGACCTGCCGGAGGCGGACGCCGAGCTCGTCGGCGGATACCACACCGAGTACTCCGCGATGAAGTTCGCGATGTTCATGATGGCGGAGTACGTCAACATCGTGGTCGCCTGCGCGCTGACGGTCACGCTCTATTTCGGAGGCTGGAGCCTCCCGGGGTTCCACCCGCAGGGCGTCGTCGGGGCGATCCTGTCGATCCTGATCTTCTCGGTCAAGACTCTGTTCTTCGTCCTCGTCTTCATCTGGGTGCGCTGGACGCTGCCGCGTTTCCGCTACGACCAGCTGATGCGCATCGGCTGGAAGGCGTTGCTCCCGCTCGCGCTCTTGAACCTGCTTTGGGTCGCCGGGCTCGTCGCGATGGGGTGGATGTAATGGGAAGGTCTAGAGGTCGAAGTCGTCTAAGGTCGTAGGGAGGGGCTTGCCTCCGCCCCGCGTGGACATCGGCAGAGGCGGGTGGACCAAGGCCGACCTTAGACGGGAGCGTCGGCCGGAGCGACGCCTGATGGCGCGGCTGGTCTTCGACGCGGCGGCGGGGATGGCGATTCTGTTCGCCGCGCTGATGGTCGTGCATCCGCATCCGGTCAAGAGCGTGCTGGCGGTGGTCGTGTCCTTCTTCGGGCTGGCGGTCTGCTTCGTGATGCTGTCGGCCCCCTTCATCGCGGCGATCCAGGTCATCGTCTACGCGGGCGCGATCCTCGTGCTCTTCCTCTTCGTCCTGATGCTCTTGAACGTCGGCGAGGAGACCCGCGAGCGGGATCCGCGTCCCATCCAACGCTGGCTCTCCGCCGCCGCGCTCCTCGTCTTCGCCGCGCTCCTGCTCGGCCTTCTCCGGGCGCATGGCGCCAGCGCGCCGGGCACGGCCGCCGCGGACTCGGGCGACGTCGCTCCGCTCGCCCGGCTCCTCTTCTCGCAATACCTCCTCCCGTTCGAGGCCCTCTCGATCCTGCTGCTGGCCGCGCTCGTGGGGGCCTTCGTCCTGGCGCAGAGGGAGAAGGCGTCGTGATCGGCTCCATTCCTCTCGGGGACGTGCTCCTCGCCTCGGGGGCCCTCTTCACGATCGGCCTCGCGGGAGCGCTCCTGCGCCGCAGCGCGATCTCGATCTTCCTCTCGATCGAGGTGATGATGAACGCGGCGAACCTCGCGGCGATCGGCTACGGCGCGGCCATGGGCACGCAAGAGGGGCAGATCGTCGTCTTCTTCATCATCGCCATCGCCGCGGCGGAGGCGTCGGTCGGCCTCGCCATCTTCGTGGCGCTCTTCCGCCACAAGGAGACGATCGACGTGAACAAGATCAACCTGCTGAAGTGGTGAGATGACCTCCGGCCTTCCCCTCTGGCTCGTCCCGGCGCTGCCGCTGGCCGGGTTTCTCGTCAACGGCCTGCTCGGCAAGAAGCTCGGCAAGAGCTTCGTGTCGGCCGTCGGAGTCGGTTCGGTCGGCCTCGCGACGGCCGTGGCCTACGCCCGGCTCATTCCGTTCTTCGCGGGGGACCACGCCGCCGTCGTCGAGACGATCGCTCCGTGGTTTTCGGCCGGCGGGTTCTCGGCCGACCTCTCGATGCGCCTCGATCCTCTCTCCGCTCTCATGACCTCCTTCGTGACCTTCGTCGGGTTCTGGATCCACGTCTACTCGGTCGGCTACATGCGCCACGACGAGACGGAGGCCGGCTACGCGCGCTACTTCGCGTACTTGAACCTCTTCATGTTCGCGATGCTCGTCCTGGTGCTCGCCCAGAACTTCGTGATGATGTTCGTCGGCTGGGAGGGCGTGGGCCTCTGCTCCTACCTCCTGATCGGCTACTACTACGAGCGGCAATACGCCGCCGACGCCGGCAAAAAGGCGTTCATCGTCAACCGCATCGGCGACTTCGGGTTCCTGCTCGGCATGTTCGGGCTCTTCACTCTCTTTTCCTCGCTCGACTTCGATCGGGTCTTCACGGCCGCCGCCGCCGATCCCGGGAAATACGCGCCGTACCTGACGATCGTCTGCCTCTGCCTCTTCCTCGGAGCCGTCGGCAAATCGGCCCAGGTGCCGCTCTTCGTCTGGCTCCCCGACGCGATGGCCGGACCGACTCCCGTCTCGGCGTTGATCCACGCCGCCACGATGGTGACGGCGGGCGTCTACATGGTCGCGCGCTGCAACGTCCTCTTCCGCCTGGCGCCGGAGGCGATGGCCGTCGTCGCCGTCGTCGGCGCGGTCACGGCGATCTTCGCGGGGATCATCGCGGTGGCTCAGAACGACATCAAGAAGGTGCTCGCCTACTCGACGGTCTCGCAGCTCGGCTACATGTTCCTGGCGTGCGGCGTCGGGGCGTACGTGGCCGGCATGTTTCACGTCCTGACGCACGCGTTCTTCAAGGCCTGCCTCTTCCTCGGTTCCGGCTCGGTCATCCACGCGATGGGGGGCGAGCAGGACATGCGGAAGATGGGAGGCCTGAAGTCGAAGCTCCCGACGACCTACCGCACGTTCCTCATCGCGACGCTCGCGATCGCCGGGATCCCGCCGCTCGCGGGGTTCTTCTCGAAGGACGCGATCCTCGGCAGCGTCTTCGAGCACGGGCGATACGTCCTCTGGGGGATCGCGCTGTTCACGGCCGGGCTGACGGCGTTCTACATGTTCCGGCTCGTGTCGCTGACGTTCGCGGGGAGCTTCCGCGGCACGCCCGAGCAGGAACATCACCTGCACGAGTCCCCGCCTTCGATGACGGTCCCGCTCGTGATCCTGGCCGTCCTGTCCTTCGTCGGCGGCTGGATCGGACTGCCGAAGGTCCTCGGCGAGAATGCCGACCGGTTCTCGGCGTTTCTCTCCCCCATCCTTCTGCCGCTGGAATCGGCCGAGGGCGCCGAGCACGGGCTCTCCGCCGGCGTCGAATGGCTCCTGATCGGGCATCTCGGTGGCCGCCGCCGTGGCCGGGCTCCTCCTCGCGAGGAACTGGTACGTGACGCGGTAGGGAGTGCCGGCGGAGAGGATCGCGGCGTCGTTCCCGGCGGCTTACGCGCTCGTCGCCGACAAGTTCCGCATCGACGAGCTCTATGACGCTCCTCTTCGTGCGTCCGTTCGACTGGCTGGCGCGCATGCTCTGGAAGGTCGTGGACGTCCTGATCATCGACGGGATCTTGAACGCGGGAGCGTTCCTGGTCGAGCTCGCCGGCGACCTGCTGCGGTTCCTCCAGACGGGAAACGTCCGCAATTACGCGTTGACGCTGTTTCTGGGTCTCGTCGCCCTGATGGTCTTCGTGATCGGAGCCTTCTAGGATGAGCGGACTCCTCGATCAGAATCTCCTCTCGCTGTTGATCTTCCTGCCGACGGCGGGCGCGGCATTGCTCCTTCTCTTTCCCGAGTCGCAGGCGAAGGCGGCGAAGTGGTTCGCGCTCGGCGTGTCGATCGTGGAATTCGGGCTGTCCGTTCCTCTCTGGACCCGGTTCGACATTTCGCGGCGGCGGATTCCAGTTCACGGAAGTCTCGAGGTGGGTCCCGGCCCTCGGCATCTCGTACTCGGTCGGGATCGACGGCATCTCGCTCCTGCTGATCCTGCTGACGACGCTCCTGACGCCGGTGTCGCTCCTCTTCTCGGTCACGCACGTCCAGAAGAGCGTCCGGGCCTTCTCGATCGCGTTCCTCGTGCTCGAGACGGGGATGATCGGGAGCCTCGCCGCGCTCGACCTCGCGCTCTTCTACGTCTTCTGGGAAGTGATGCTCGTCCCGATGTACTTCATCATCGGCATCTGGGGAGGCGCGCGGCGCATCTACGCCGCGATGAAGTTCTTCCTCTTCACGATGGCGGGGAGCCTCCTGATGTTCCTCGCGATTCTCTACCTGGCGGTGCGCCACCGCGCGCTGACGGGAGAGTGGTCGTTTCTCCTCGCGGACCTGACGCGCCTGGACCTTTCCGGCTCGACGCAGGCGCTGCTCTTCTTCGCCTTCGCCCTCGCCTTCGCCATCAAGGTGCCGGTCTTCCCGCTGCACACGTGGCTCCCGGACGCGCACACCGAGGCGCCGACGGCGGGATCCATCATCCTCGCGGGCGTGCTGCTGAAGCTCGGCGTGTACGGCTACCTGCGCTTCGCGCTGCCGCTCTTCCCGGAAGCCGCGATGCGCTACGCCCCCTGGGTCGGAGCGCTCGGCGTCGTCGGCGTGATCTACGGGGCGTTCGTCGCCTACGCGCAGAAGGACATGAAGCGGCTCGTGGCGTACTCCTCGGTGTCCCACCTGGGGCTCGTGGTCGTCGGCATCGGGGCCTTCACGGCGACGGCCCTCTCCGGCGCGATCCTCCAGATGGTCAACCACGGCCTTTCGACGGGAGCGCTCTTCCTTCTCGTCGGCGTCCTCTACGAGCGCCGCCACACGCGCGAGATCTCGGCGTACGGCGGGATCGCCGGCATCGTCCCCGTCACGACCGCGCTCTTTCTCGTCGCGACGCTCTCCTCCATCGGCCTGCCGGGCTTGAACGGCTTCGTGGGCGAGTTCCTGATCCTCGTCGGGACCTGGACCTCGCCGCACCGGTGGTGGTCGGTCGCGGCGGCCACCGGCGTCATCCTCTCGGCGGTCTACATGCTGTCGCTCGTCCAGCGCGTCTTCTGGAACCCGCTCGCGCACGAGGAAAACCGGGCGATCCCGGAGATCCGCAGGAGCGAGCTCGTCGCGGCGTCCGTGCTCGTCGTCCTGATGATCTGGATCGGAGTCCGGCCCAACGACGTCCTCTCCCGCCTCGGCCCCTCCGTCGAAGCCGTCCGCGCGTCCGCGGCCCAACGTCGGCCCGCCTGGGTGCCCCTCGCGCCGTAGGGGCGGCCGTTGCGGCGCGACCCGCGCTCGCGCTCGGCCGCGTCGGGCACGACGTCGGTACGGCGGGCGCCGGCGAGCGGCCCTCCCCTACGACACGATCCCCAGAGCCCTCGCTTGAGGCCGCTGCGATGAACTTCCTCCAGTTCGGGCCGGACGACCTGGCCGCGATCGCGCCGGAGATCGCGCTGGCGGCGGCGGGCTCGCTCATCGTGCTGCTCGACGCGTTCGCGCCCTCGACGAGGCGGTGGTTCGCGACGCTGTCGCTGGCCGGGATCGCCGGGTCTCTCTTCTTCCTCCTGCGCGCGCCGCTCGGAGCGACGTTCTCCGGCCGGCTGGAGACCTCGGCGCTGACGCAGGCCGTCGGGATGTTCCTCGGCGCGACGGCCGCCATCGCGATCCTCGTGGCGAAACCGTATCTCGGCGCGCACGGGAGAGGAGAAGGGCGAGTTCTACGCGCTTGCTCCTCTGGGGCCACCTCGGCGTCTCGCTCATGACGCGCGGGCTCGACCTGCTCGTCGTCTTCATCGGCCTGGAGACGCTGTCGCTCTGCTTCTACGTCCTCGCCGCCTTCTTCCGCACCATCGAGGCCTCCTCCGAGGCCGGCCTGAAGTACTTCCTGACCGGCGCCCTCGGCTCGGCGTTCACCGTCTACGGCATCGTCTTCCTCTTCGGCAAGAGCGGAAGCGTGAAGATCGCGGCCCTGGCCCAGCCCGGACTCGCGGGCGATCCCCTCGTGATCCTCGCCCTCCTTCTGCTGCTCGTCGGGTTCGGCTTCAAGATGTCGCTCGCCCCGTTTCATGGATGGGCTCCGGACGTGTACCAGGGAATGCCGACGCCGGCCGTGGCGTACCTGTCGGTGGCGCCGAAGGGAGCGAGCCTGCTCGTTCTCTACCGCGTCCTGACCGCCGTCTTCCAGGAGGGGATGCCCGACCGGTTTCGCGCGGGCATCGCGGCGCTCGCGATCCTCTCGATGACTCTCGGCAACGTCGTCGCGCTCGCCCAGCGCGACGTCAAGAGGCTCCTCGCCTACTCCGGGATCGCGCACATGGGCTACGTCACGATCGCGCTCGCCGTCTTCGGCACGGACTCTCTCGCCGCCGTCATCGTCTACTTCTTCGCCTATCTCGTCTCCAACGCCGGCGCGTTCGCCGCGGTGGCGGCGCTGTACCGCGACGAGACGAAGCCCCATCCCATCGGGCTCCTCGCCGGCGAGGGGCGGCGCTCCCCCTTCCCCGCGGCCGCGTTCGCTCTCTGCCTCTTCTCGCTCGCCGGCATCCCGGCGACCGCGGGGTTCATCGGGAAGTTCTTCGTCTTCAAGGCGGCCATCGAGCGGGGCCTCTACGCGCTGGCGATCATCGGGGTCGTGAACAGCCTCATCTCGATCGGTTACTACCTGAAGGTCGTGTACCTCATGTACATGCGGGACTCTGTCGAACCGGAAGGTCCTCCGCCGATGGCGATCGCCGACCGCCTCGCCCTGTCGCTCTGCGCCGCCGGAATCCTCGTCCTCGGCATCTTCCCCGCCCCGCTCTGGGACCTGGCGCGCCGGGCCGCCCGGACGCTCCCCTTCACGTCTCCGTGATCCGGACATGGGTCACGGCGTCAGCGCGAGTCCTGACCGTGCATTCGGGCCGCAGGCCGAACGTGCTTTCGGGGAACCGGAGGGCAGATCCGTCGCTTCGCTCGGATGACAGCCGGAATCACGAACCCGATCGAAGGGATCTCATGAAACGATTCCTTGCCTCTCCTTTCTCATCCTGGCCCTGCCATCCCGCTGCTCGCGGCCGTGGACGAGGCGAGGCCGGCGCGCGATCCGGCCCAGAAGATCGACGAGGAGTACACGAAGAAGATCAGGGAATACACGACGGAGACTTTCTTTCTGTCGCCCCTCGTGGATTACCTGCCGCTGTCGGAGAGCGTCCCGACGCCGAAGGCCGTCCTGGGGGACGTGGCGGGCGCGCCGGGCAAGCTCCCCTATTCCGCGGAAGTGCACCGCTACATGCGGATGCTCGAAGCGGCCACGCCGCGGGTGAAGGTCCGCTCGATCGGCACGTCGGAGGAGGGGCGCGAGATGATCGTCGTCGCGGTTGCCTCGGAGGCGCTCCTCTCGACGATGGAGGAGAACCGGCGGCGCCTCGCGAAGCTCGCCGACCCCCGCACGATCGGGATGGACGACGCGGAGGCGGAGAGGATCGCCGGACAGTCCGTCCCGATCTACTACATCACCGGCACGATTCACTCCCCCGAGACCGGGGCCCCCACCGCGCTCATGGAGCTCGCCTATCGCCTCGCCGTGGACGAGAGCCCGTACGTTCAGTTCATCCGGGACCACGTCATCACCCTGATCACGCCCGTCGTCGAAGTGGACGGCCGCGACCGGCAGGTGGACATCTACAACTGGCACCTCGCTCACCCGAAGGAGAACTGGCCGCCCCTCGTCTACTGGGGCAAGTACGTCGCCCACGACAACAACCGCGACGCCATGGGGCTGTCCCTCAAACTGACCCGAAACGTCCTCGCGACCTTCCTCGAAACGAAGGCCACGCTGCTGCACGACCTCCACGAGTCGGTCCCGTTCCTCTACGACAACACCGTCGGCGACGGGCCGTACAACGCGTGGCTCGACCCGATCCTGACGAACGAATGGCAGATGCTCGGCTGGAACAACGTCGCCGAGATGACGAGGTTCGGGATGCCGGGAGTCTTCACGCACGGCACCTTCGACACCTGGAGCCCGAGCTATCTCATGTTCATCGGCGCCACGCACAACGGCATCTCCCGCCTCTACGAGACCTTCGGCAACGCCGGGGCGGACACGGTGGAGAGGACGCTGCGCCCGGAGGAGTACGCGCGGACCTGGTATCGCCAGAACCCGCCGCTCCCGCGGGTCCGCTGGTCGCAGCGGGACAACAACAACTACGAGGAGACGGGCCTCCTGACCTCCCTCCACTACTTCGCCGACAACGGCAGCGATGTTCCTGCGCAACTTCTACGCGAAGAGCAAGCGCTCGATCGAGAAGCCGAAGGCGGAGGGCCCCGCGGCCTACGTGTTCCCCGCCGACGACCCGCGGCCCGGCGCGCAGGCCGAGCTGCTGCGCCTCCTCCAGGCGCAGGGGTGCGAGATCTCGCTCGCGGGCGCCGCTTTCACGGCGCCGGAGGAGAAGAAGAGAAAGCCGAAGAAGAAGGAGGAGGACGGGGAGAAGGACTCCGGCGCGCCCGGCCGCAAGGACACGGAGAAGGAGAAGCCCGCCGGCCCCGTGACGCGTTCCTTCCCGGCCGGCAGCTACGTGGTCCGGATGGACCAGCCGTACAGCCGGATCGCCGACATGATGCTCGACTACCAGTTCTGGAGCCCGGAGGACCCGCAGAAGCGCCCCTACGACGACACCGGCTGGACCTTCGGCGAGACCTTCGGCGTCAAGGTCTCGCGCGTGACGGACGCGAGGGTCCTCGACGTCCCGATGACGCGCGTCGAGGGGGAGGTGCGCGCGCCGGGCGCCGTCAAGGATTCGGGGCCGGTCTTCGCGCTCGCCCACGACGCGGACACGGCGTTGATGACGCTGCGCTACCGATTCCGCGACGCGGTGTTCGAAGCCGCGGAAGAGTCCTTCGAGGCCGCCGGACGCAAGTTCGACCGCGGGTCGTTCGTCATCCGCGGGCCCGCCCCGGAGGAGATGCGGCGCGCGGCCGCGGACCTCGGCCTGCGGGTCCAGGCGCTCGCTTCCCCGCCCTCCGTCAAGACACATCCGCTCCGCGCGCCGCGCATCGCGCTCCTCCACACGTGGCTCTCGACGCAGGACGAAGGGTGGTGGCGGCTCGCCCTGGACGATCTGAAGGTCCCCTACGAATACATCAGCACGCAGGCCGTCGCGGCCCCGGGCGACCTGTCTTCCCGCTACGACGTCATCCTCTTCCCGCCCGTCGGGCGCGGCGCGCAGTCGATCGTCGCGGGGATGCCGCTCTGGGGCAACCCGCTCCCCTGGAAGACGACGGCGGTCACTCCCAACATCGGCAAGGAAGACTCGACCGACGACATGCGGCCGGGGCTCGGATTCGCCGGCCTGCAGGCCCTCGAGGAGTTCGTCCGCCGCGGAGGGCTCGTCGTCGGCGTGATGGACACGGCGGAGCTCGCCGTCAACTTCGGCCTGACGCGCGGCGTCTCGATCGCGCGCCCCGAGAAGCTGAAGCTGACCGGCAGCATCGTCCGCTCGAAGATCGTGGACCGCGCGAGCCCCATCCTCTACGGCTACGCGCAGGCGCCGGCCGTGTATTCCTTCGACGGTCCGATCTTCAACGTCAGCCATCTCGCCGGGGGGCGCCTCGGGCGGCGGCGCAGTCCCGACGAGCGGGAGCGCCCGACCGGCCGCGGCACCGCCGAAGACCCCGACCGGCCGACCGGCCGGGCGTTCGCGGAGCCTCCGGAGGAGCCGGACGCCGAGGCCTGGGAGGCCCTGCCGCTGACGGACGAGCAGAAGCGCAACAATCCCTTCGTGATCCCGCCGGGAGAGCGCCCGCGCGTGGTTCTGCGCTACGGCGACAACAAGGACCTCCTCGTCTCCGGCCTCCTCGAGGGGGGCAAGGAGATCGCGCAGCACCCGGCTGTCATCGACGTCCCGGCCGGGAAGGGCCACTTCGTCCTCTTCTCGAACAACCCGATCTGGCGCGGCGAGACCCGCGCCACCTACTTCCTCGTCTTCAACGCCATCCTGAACTTCGACCACCTCGACGCCGGACGGCGTCTCTCGGAGCCATGAAACGGACCGAGCCATCGACGCCTCGGTGTTGTCATCCTGAGCGAAGCGAAGGATCTGCTCCGGCACTTCCACACACCGGAGCAGATCCCTCGTCGCTCCGCTCCTCGGGATGACAGGTCCGAGCGCCGCGCGGAATAGGAGAACTTGATGGCGCTGGTCGTGTTACTGCGGGGAGCCAACGTGGGCGGGCGCCGGGTGTTCCGGCCGGCGGAGCTCGCCGGCAAGATGGCGGCGCTCCGAGTCGTCAACATCGGGGCGGCGGGGACGCTCGTCGTGAAGAATCCGATCAGCGCCGCCGCGTTCCGCGCAGAGCTGGCCAAACGGCTCGCCTTCGAGACCGACGTCATGATCTGCCCCGCCGCGGAGATCCTCGCTCTGGCGGAGAGCGAGCCTTTCTCGCGGCCGCCCTCGGGCTCGGACGTGCGGGCGATGGTGACCGTGCTCGCGAAGAAGCCGAAGACCCTTCCAGACCTTCCGATCCGCCGGCCGGAAGGGAAGGACTGGCAGGTCGACCTCTTCCGGGTCGCCGGACGGTTCGCTCTTTCTTTCTGGCGGCGCGGCCCGGACCAGAAGCAGCTGATCTATCCGAACGCGGTCGCCGAGAAAGTCCTCGGAATCCCGGGCACGACCCGGACCTGGTCGACGATCGAGGCGGCCTGCAAGATCCTCGCTGCGCCGTGACCGGGCTTACCGCGCCGCGCCCGGCGCGGGGGCCGCGACGAAGTCGGCGAACTCGCTGACGCTGTCGGTCTTCGACCAGAGGCCGACCTTGCCGGAGATCGGGGCGGGCAGCTCGTACTCGAGGAGGGGCTCGCCGTCGAGGAATCCCCGGACGGCGGCGCCCCTGGTCTCGATCCGGATCGCGTGCCACTCCTTCATCGGAAGCGGCACGTCCCGGACGCCTTTCTTGACGAAACTGCGCCTGCCCGACAGGAACTTCCAGAGCACGAGGTTGTCCTCCTTGCCATTGAACCGCACAGCCCAGTAGTCCCCGTTCGGCTTCAAGTCGAAGAGGATCCCGGCGCACTGGTCGAGCTGCCCTTCGAGGAGGCGGAACCGCACCGAGATCTCGCCGTCCTTGAAGTCCTCGACCCCGGCGGCGACCGCGTACGGGAAGTAGGCGAACGCCTTGACGTTGTCGATGAACTCCTCGTGGCGGGAGCCGTAGATCGTCCGCGCCTTCTCGGCGAGGCCTCCGGCGGGCTGGCCCCTCCTCCACTGCCGGCCGTCCACCATGACGACCTTCTTTCCCTCTTCCTCGGCGACGACCCAGTTCCCCACGACCGCGAGGAAGGCCGCCGGCTCGGCGCCGACCTTCTCCTTCGAGAGATCCACCCGCGCCGCGGCGGGCTCCTTCGGGGGAGCGGCGGCCACGAGGAGGAGAACGGCCAGCAGAGCGGGCGGGGTCAGGCGGCTTGCGCGGCGAAGCTCTTCCATTTCTTTCTCCATCGGCCGCGTATCCGGAGGTAAGCGAGGCCCGCGGCCAGCGGCCAGGCTCCGAAGAAGAGATACGGCGCGGCGCGGAGCCGGGCCGCGAGCGGATAGCCGGGATAGGGACGCTCCTCGCCGCGGGCGGGGGGCGGGACCCCCGCGAGCTCGTACAGACTCCGGAGCACCACCGCCTCGATCGTGGATCGCACCATGGCGCGCCGGGGACCCACGCGGTACCAGACCTCGCCGTACACGCCCCCGCGCTCGAAGAGGCCGGACCTCGTCTGCGCGGCGTAGCGCACCGTGAAGTTCGGGATCACGCGGCGCATTTTTCCGAGGATCCCGCGCTCCAGGTCGAAGAGCCGCGGGTCCTCGGGCGCGAGGTTCACCGTGATCTCGACCGGCTCGCGGATCCGGCGCAGGGCCGCCTCGTCGGCGCGGGAGAAGGAATTGCGGCGGTCCTCGGAAAAGTCCCGGCTCCAGCGCAGCGTCGAGGCCGCCGCCATCGCCGCCGCCGTCAGGACGACGACGGCCGCGGCGCGAGCCGCGCGGCCGCCGGCCGGGCGGTAGGACGCGAGCCAGACCGCCGCGAAAACGATGCCGCCGGCCGACGCGAGGAGAAAAACGGCCGCGGTCGCGAGCGGGAGCTCACCGTGCTCGAAGAGACGAAGCCCCGCCGTCGGCGTGTACTTCGCGACGCGCTCGAGCCAGCCGCCGCGCCCCGCGGCCAGGAAGTCGAGCGCCCAGGTGCCGATCGTGAAGGCGAGCGTGACGATCGCGGCGCTGGCCGCCCCCTCGCAGACCGACGCCGCGGCCAGGGCGACCGCGGTCGCGAGCAGGAAACGGAGAAAATGCCCGAGCAGGAGATTCGCGAGCTCCGGCGCGTGGACGTGCCCCCCGGCGCCGGCCCAGAGGAGCAGCGCGAGCAACCCCGCCGTCCAGGCGAGCAGGGAGAAGAGAACGAGCGCGCCGACCTTGACGGCGAGGCGCCCGGCGATCGATCCCGGAGACTGGAGCAGGAGCCTCGCGGCTCCGTTTCTCTTCTCCTCCGAGACGAGGCGGATCGCGACGAACGGATAGAGGAGCGTCACGGCGAGGTCGTAGGCGCCCAACGCCGGCACGAAGATGCCGTCCAGCGGCGACAGCCCCTGAGCGAGCGCCGCCGGCCCGCCCGCCGCGCCGCTCGCCTCCGCGTAGAGGGAGACGGCATGGAGAAATGCCTGTCCCACGAGCGGCCCGATCGCCACCAGGAAGAGCCAGAAAGCGCGCGAGGTCACGAGCTCTCCCCACTCGAGCGAGAAGAGCGCGCGCCACGACCTGCCCGGGATCATTCGAGCTTCTTCAATCCAAAATCCAAAATCGAAAATCCAAAATCGATCGAATTACGTGAGCGCCAGAAACACGTCCTCGACCGCTCCGCCCGCCAGGCCCGTTTTCGCTCGCAGCTCATCCAGAGTGCCTTCTCCAACGACTCGCCCGGCGGAGAGCAGGACGAGCCGGTCGCAGATGCGGCCCGCGTCGGCGAGCTGGTGAATCGACAGGAAGAGCGTCCGTCCCTCCCGCGCCGCGCCGCGCAGGACCGCTTCGGCTTCGCGCGCCTGGCGAAGATCGAGGCCGTCGAACGGCTCGTCGAAGAGGAGGACCGGACGGGGAGTCACGAGCGCGAGGGCGAGGAGCACGCGCTTGCGCTCCCCCTTCGACAGGGAACCGATGTTCTCCGAAAGGAAACGCGAGAGGCCGAGCGCGTTGATGAGGCGCGCGAGGCGGGACGGTCCCGCGTCGAAGAGGCGGGAGACCAGGGCGAGGACCCGGCCGGCGGGCTGATCCGCCCACGGAGCGATCTGGTCCGGCAGGTAGAAGAGAACGTCCTTTCTCTTCGCGGGGGCGATCGCCCGGCCGTTCCAGAGCGCCTCCCCCGTGTCGGCCGGCAGGACGCCGGCCAGGCACTCGAAGAGAGTCGTCTTTCCGGCGCCGTTGGGGCCGATCAACCCGAGGACCTCGCCGCGGCGCAGACCGAAGGACACGTTGTCCAGGGCCCGCAGCGACCCGAACCGCTTCGAGACGCTCCGGACCTCGAGAAGACGGAATCCCGGGGAGACCGAGCCGCCGAGGATTCCGGGGGGCCCGGGGGCCCCCCGTTCCGGTTGTTCGGCTACATCCCCGGCCGGCATCAGACCCTACGGTAGCTCATCGCTCAGAACACGAGCCGGGCCGACATCTGGAACATCCGAGGCGGGTCGACGTTGGCGAACGCCGGGATCGCGCTGACGGAGGTGCCCACCGCGGCGAGCTGGCCGAACGTGCTGCCCGGCGTGGCCGTGTTGCCGTACACCGTCTGCCCGCGGCCGAGGTAGTTGCCGTGATTGAGGAGGTTGTAGCCCTCGAACCGGAGCACCACGCTCGCGCCTCCTCCGACACTCACCCGCCCCTCGATGAAGGCCGCGACGTCGGAGGTGGGGGTCCCGCGGTACGCTGACTTGGAGATCACCTGTCCGTCGACGACGGGGCGGTCGTTGTTCGCGCCGTCGCCGTTGTTGTCGACGCCCGTGGTGGCGTTGAACGGGCGCGCCGACGCGAGCTGGATCAGGGTGCCGACCGCCATGTCGAACGGCAGCCGGTACGCGAGCGAGATGACCCCGCGATGACGCTGATCGACCACGCTCGGTCCGCGCTCGACGTCGCCCAGCCGCGCGATGTTGCCGTCGTTGGGACCGATGCCGTTGCCGTCCGGCTCGGTCGTGTTGGTCGCCTTGGACAGCGTGTAGCTGATGCTGCCGTCCAGCTTCGAGCTGTGGAATCGGACGTTGGTCTGCAGACCGTCGTAGTCGGCCTCGCCGAGGTTCATGAGCACATTGACCTGGCGCACCCCGCCGTTGACCGGCAGGATGGCACGGGTGGCATTGGCCTGGGCCACGGTCCTCGTCTGCCCGGGAGCCGTGCGATCGAAGGGCGCGGGGGCGTTCAGGTCCACCGTGCGATCGATGTTGTCCAGGCGCTGGTGCACGTAGTCCATGCCGAAGACGAGCCCCGCTGCGAACTGGTGCTCGGCTCCGATGGAGATCACCTGGCTGCGGGGGTTCACGAGCTTGTCGGGGTAGTTCGGGAGCAGGTCGAAGTTCAGCCCGTACTTCGCGAACTGGGCCTCGTAGAACGCCCGCTGGCCCGCCTGGATCGTGATGTCGCGGGCCGGCAGCTGGGACGGAGGCAGGGTCGCCGGATCGAACGAAATCGGGACGCAAGTCAAGCAGGTCGGGAACCCGAACTGCCCGGGGACGGCGGTGTAGGTCGTCAGCCCGTCCAGCCCGTTCACCAGGTAGCTGGCGACGACGTTGGACCGGATCTGCGTGTAGTACATGCCGTAGCCGCCACGGATCGCCGTCCGCTGGTCGCCTCCCGGGTGCCAGCCGAAGCCGACGCGCGGGGCGAGGTTCGTCGTGGCGTCGGTCAGGCTCTGATAGTCGTAGCGGAGCCCGAGGTCGACCGTGAGGTCGGGGTGCAGGCGGATGCTGTCGTTCACGAACCCGGCGACGAGCCACTGCGAGAGATCGTAGCTGTTGACCCCGAAGTCGATCGGCTGCGTGTAGCTCTGCACGTCGCTCAAGGTCAGTTGGTCCAGGGGCGCGGTCGTTGCCGTCTTGAACGTGAACGTGCCGAGGATCGCGGTGCCCGGCTCGCTGCCCGTCCCGCCCGAGTTGTGGCGGGCCACGCTGACGCCGATGCGGAGCGAGTGCTTGCCCAGCGACCACGAGACCGTGTCCGAGCCCTGGAACTGGCGGCTGACGAGGTCGGAGGACCGCGACTGTCCGACGGTGAACGGCACGGTCCCGGCGCGCGTGTAGACGGTGGACAGGTCCTGGGCTTCCCAGAGCGTGACGGGATCGTTGTCGAGGTAGGCGACCCGCGCCTCGTTCAAGAGGGTCGGGGAGAGCACCGCCGTGTGGTTGAGCTGGAACGTCAATGCCCGCCGCGAGTACTTGCGGGCGACGCTCGGCGCGCTCGTCCCGCCCACGGCGTCCTGGGGGTTGTCGTCGTAGAACCGGTCGGCATTGAAACGGAACATCAGGTTCTGGCTCTGGGTGAGGTTCTGGTCCAGCCGCGCGTTGACGAGCGTCTGGCGGTAGTGCCCCGTGTATTCGAGGCTGCCGTCCGCCGGCAGCACGAACGCCGGCAGCGTGCTCGAGAGCTGGGCCGTTCGATCCTGGGCCGTGTAGTCTGCCGCGAGGAAGAAGAAGGTCTTGTCCTTGACGATCGGCCCGCCGATCGAGACGGAACCCTGGTTCAGCTTGTCCGGGATGTCCACCGGGCTGATCGACCCGAGGGTGACGGGAGTGACGCAGCTCGACACGGACCCGGGGCAGAAGTTATCGGTCGAGAACGACTTGGCCTGCCAGTCCCCCGGACGGAACATGTAGAGCGCATCGCCGTGCAGATCGTTCGTGCCCGACTTGGTAACGGTGTTGATCGCGGCGCCGGAGGTCCAGCCGTACTCGGCCGAGAACGAGTCCGAGAGCACCGCCATCTCCTGGACGGCGCTGATCGGAATGGTGGCGACCGACACCTGGCGGCCCCACCCCTCGTCGTTGGTCGCGCCGTCGAGCGTGAACGTGGTGGCGCGGCGCGAACCCACGCCCGTGACGAAATACGTCGAGTTGACGAAGAGATCTCCGGTCCCCTTCCCCTGCCGGAACGCCGAGTTCAGGAGGGGCAGCGTCGACACCTTGCGGCCGAGGATCGGGGTCTCGTCGATCCGCTCGGGGTAGAGCCAGATGCCCAGATGCGGATCCGCCCGCACACCTTCGGCGGTGCCGTAGACGGTGACTTCGCTCTTGCTCCCGGCGACCTCGAGCCTGACCTTCACCGTGGCCTTCTCACCGGCCTGGAGCACGAGGCCCGCGACGTCGTGGGCGGTGAAGCCCTCCAGGGCGACAGCGACCGTGTACTTGCCGGTCAGGGGGAGGGCGGCAAAGACGACCGAACCGTCGGGGCCCGTGGCGGCCTGGCGCACGGCTCCTGTGGCGGTGTTGGTCACCGTCACGGAGGCGCCGGGCACGAGGGCGTCCAAGGGGTCGCGCACGACCACCACCATGGCCGCGTTGTTGACCGACTGCGCCGCCGCGGGCAGCGCGGCCAGCAGGGCGCCGGCCAGAACCAGCAGAATGCGCTTCGACGAAAACGCCGCGAGGAAGCCGCCGGGCACAGGAAGAGACCGGCAACTCCTCGAGCAACCGAGCAGTGTCTCCATGATTCTCATCGTCAGGATCCTTTCTTTTCTCGTCTCCTGTGGAGACGCGTGCGGCAAAGACGCGGACCGGGCCGCAATGGGCTCGGTCTCGCGCGCGTCGGCTGCGCGAGAAAAGAATCAGATCCGGAGAGGAACGGGGAGCGGCGCGCAGCCCGCGCGGCCTCGCGGCGCAGGGCTGGAAGGACCGTTTTGAATCCGTGTTCGCCGCGCGGCGGGCCGGACTCCGGCTACAGCCGCCCCGGCCGGGGCGATGGAATCGCTTCGCTCGCGCAACGGCGCCCAACGCTCCGGCCGGGAGTCGAGGCCGGCCGCGGGCAACGGATCGGCGTCCCGCGTTCGACCTTCCTCGCCGAGCCAAAGCTCGCCGGCGCGAAAGTCCACGGGCTCGACCGGCCGCGACGGCTCGGGCAGGATCTCGAACGGCGCGCTCGGCGCGCTCTCGATCTCGCGTCCTCCGACTCCCATCCGCAGGACGAGCGCGGCCTGTCGCGACGAGAGATTCGGCACGCGCCAGAAATAGGAATGATCTTTCGATGAGATCTCCTCCGTCAGGCGCAGCGCAATTCGCCGGCCTCCATCGAGAGAAAGGAGGAGCTCGACCTCTTTGGCATTGCGAGGCACTCCAGTCCAGGAGACCTCGATCACGGAGCCGGCGGCGAGAGGCTGCCCGGCTGTGGGAGCGGTGAAAACGACCGGATGCTCAGCGGCCCCGGCCGAGGCCGCGATGAGACACAGTCCCGCACAGGAGATGAGGCCGCGCACTTGGCCAGCGAGGGTAGCGGGGGGCGCTCGGTAATGTCAAACCAGCGGCCCCGCACCGCTTTCCAAATTAAATAATGATTTTGTACTAAGAATCCTTAATTAGTATGGCTCTTACCGGAGAAGCGTCTAATTCTTTAAGGAATAGCGGCAAGGCCACGAGCCGGTAATCCCCCGGCGGCGCACTGGAGAGATCCAGGTTTTCGAGGACGGCGACCCCGCGGGAGAGGAGAGTCCGATGCACCGGGAGATCCGCCGCGTCTTCGGGATCCACCGACATGGCGTCGGTCCCGACGAGAATGGCGCCCTTCTCGCAGAGACGCACGGCCGCGAGCGGCGAGAGAAAAGTCCTTCCGCCGGTTCGGAAGAGCACGCGGGGAGTCCCGAGACTCCGGCGCGGGAGCGCGTCCGGGCCCACCTCTCCGCGGCCCGGCAGGTCCACGACGCGCGCCGGCCCGATGAACGCGTCGAGCGGCAGGCGCCCGATGGGATCGCCGTCGGGCATCACGTGAGAGGGCGCGTCCACGTGCGTTCCGACGTGCGCGCTCATCGTGAAGCAGGTGGACTCGAAGAGGGAGCCCTGGACGAGCCGCGCCGTCGAGCGCCAGCGAAAAGGAACATCGCCCGGCCACACCGCGGTCTTCTCGTCGATGCGCCGCGAGATGTCGAGGATCCTCAGCGCATCCGGCGGACGGTCTTCTTCCGGGCGTACCGCTCGGCGACGTGCGGGTCGTACCCGCGGTGGCGCGGGTTTGTCGTGACGTCCCGGTACTCGGCGTCGCATCGGTAGCAGATCGTAACCGCACGGACCCTCGCGGCGACGATCCAATCCACGAGCACCGTCGCGAGGAGCACCGGCGTGAACCAGATCCACCCCCACTTCCAACCGACCAGCAAGCGCGATGCCGAGCGAGATCGCCATGAAGAGACACCCGAGCCGCTGGTCAAAGTCCTTCTGGAGAAAGAACGCGCGGTTGCCGCAGAAAGCGCACCGCTCGACCCCGTGCCCGCCGACGACCCCCGAGAAGCTCACCGAGTAAGCGCGCCCGCACTTGCCGCATTCGAACGATCCCTCCTCACCGACGGCATGCTCCCGTCTCGCCATGCAGTCGGGGCAATAGCGGCGCACCCTCACGCTAGGCAGGAAATCCCGTCGCGACGGTCAGGTAGGCGGAGAGCAATTCGCCGATCAGAACGAAGACGAGAGCGACGTAGAGGAGGCCCGTCGCGGCCTGATTGGATTTCATGTCGGCCGTCTTCCAGATGAAATAGGAGAGAGCGAGCGGTCCCACGATCCCCCACAGGACCCGGAAGAGAAAGAAGAGAGCGTCTCGCTCCAGCGACACGAGCGAGGCGAACCCCTCCGTTCGGGGAAGAACGGCGACCGCGGCGGCCAGGAGCCCGGCCCGCCCCGCTGCCAGCGCCGCGAACAGGACCGCGCCTCGCGCGAGCAGCTGAAAAGGGAGCGAACGGGAGATCAGGTACCAGTGCCCCAGATTCATCGTGAGAAAAACGGCGCCGAAGAAGAATCCCCCGAGCAGCGCCCCCGCGGCAGTCCAGGCGTCCCCTTCGGGACGCGGGGCATGGAGCGCGACTTGCACGAGGGACCAGGCGGCGAGGAGACCGCCGGCGGCCAGAACCGGCCGCGCGGTGCGGGCTTTTCCGGCCTGGGACGCGGCCGTGTAGAGGAGAAGCAGCGCCGCCGCCCCCCATGCGCCCCTCGGCGGGAGCCCGGCCGGGCGAATCAGCGCCGGGATCAGGACGAAGACAAACGCCGCCGCTCCATGAAGCGCGAAGAAACCCTTTCCGAGAGTCCGCGGAGGGAAGAACAGAAGCAGCAGAGCGATTCCCGTTCCGGCTTCGAGCAAGAAGAGTCCCATCCCGGAGAGCGCCATCGAGGCGATACTAGTTGAGAGCCGCGGCCCGCGATCTCAACGCTGCAGATCGGCGGCCGTGAGGATCTCCTGCGCGATGCGGTCCACGTGGGCGGTCAGGCCGTGGTCGCCTTCCGGGATCTCCACGAAGCGCGAGCCCTCGCGGAGCCCACCGGACTCCTGCCAGCCGCTCCAGACGCCCCGAACGAGCTCGATCGGCACGCTCTCGTCCTGCCGGCCCATGATCACGATCACCGGCGTCACGGGCGGGTCGCGGTCCGCCTCCACCCGAGCCATGTCGTCGAAGAAGCGGCGGTGAATCAGCAGGTCTCGTTCTTCACCGTGATGGAAGAACGGCAGAGCGTCTCCCGGCGGCAGCCCTTCGATCCAGCGGCGGCGCAGACCCAGCGCCGGCGCGATCAAGACGAGCGGCGCGGCGAGCGCGGTCCGGCCGGCCTCCAGCGCGACGAGCGCGCCGAGCGAGCTGCCGACGACGACGGCGGGCAGGTGTTTCTTCAGTTCCCATCTGCAGACACGGGACATTGCACGAAAGTCCAACCTTTCGAAGGACGGTATGTTCAGATCGGGCGCAACAATCCTGTAGCCGCGCGGCTGGAGAATCGCCCTCAGCGCCTCGACTTTTCGCCCGCGAGGCGAGGAAGCAAATCCGTGAAGATAAAGAACATTCTTCAGTTTCGGTCTCCTCCCCTTCTCAGCGGAGTCTAGTCGGACAGCGGCCAGAACAGCCATTCGAGACAGCTTCCGACAGAGGGACGCTCGAGGAACCAGCACCTAAGTCCAATGGAATCCGAAGCAAGGCCTGTTCATCATGAGCGCAGGAACCGCAATCACGATGAACACGCAAGACACTCGTTCCGTCTCATCCCTCGATGGCGACGAACGAGGAGGTCACCGGGGCGGCTCCCTGACGGTCCTCGTCGCGAGCCCGGCCGCCGATGTTCGGGGCCACCTGCGCGAGCGTCTCCAGGACGCCTATCAGACCCAGGAGGTCTCCCAGTGGGAGGCCCTCGACAAGACGATCTCGAGCCTGGATTCCACGGTCGTCCTGATGGACCTGAATCTGCTGCGTTCCGGCGGAGTCGGCGACCTCTCTGTCCTCCGGCGGATCAGCCGGAAGGCTCGCGTGATCCTCCTCTCGGGATCCCCGAGCGACACCGAGGGAATCGAGTGTCTGAAGGCCGGCGCCCGGGGCTATTGCGAGATGAGGATCGACGGGCCCCTGCTGCGAAAGGCCGTCGATCGCGTCAGCGACGGGGAAATCTGGGCCGAAAGGCGGCTGATTCCCATGCTCGTCGAGCAATACGTCGTGAGCGCCGAGGAGCCTCGCCAGGCGGTCGCCGGCTCCGACAGGCGTCTGGCCCTCCTGACCCGGCGCGAACGCGAAATCGCGCGCCTGATCGGCGCGGGCGCCAGCAACCGGGACATCGCCAGCCGCCTGCTCGTCAGCGAAGGTACCGTCAAGGCCCACCTGACGGCCATCTTCCGGAAGCTCGGGTTCTCCGACCGGCTCCAGTTGGGGCTCTTCCTCGCCAGCCCCGATCCCAAGAACCGAGGCCGGAATTGACGTTCCCCCGGCCCCACCGCGATTGCCGGGAAAGCCGAGTTGGCTCCCCTCCGGGTCGTTCCATGGGGGCTTTTCCCGGGCTGACCCCTTTTTCGGGGCGTTGCACGGAAAATATGGCCTCTTGCCATAACAGGGCATATAATCCTCGGCGATTTTTTAAAGGTTTCTTGGTTTCGTTTTCTTAACGATCCTGGGGCGCCAGGACTTAACGGGAGGGCACGGACGTGCAAAAAGGTACAGCAAGGCGGCAACTGGTATTGGCCGTGGCCATCGTGGCGGGAGGGGTTTCCCTCCTGTTCGGTGTTCCTGCTACTTTCCCGACGATCTGGAATAGCGCGGTCAGGATCGCGGCGGTGGCCGTGCCGCAGGTCAGCACGGCAAAGCCCTCCGAGGCAAAAGCAAATCCTCGCACACCCAGGACAAAGCTGCTGGTCGCCGACGTGACGATCAACACTGCGAGGACCTTCGCCAGCCTGGACGGCTCTGCCCTCGACGCCGACGGCTTGTCCAACGGCACCTTCACGGTCAACGGCAACCTCACGATCGCCAACGGCGGGAGCATCACCTGCGATGAGAATGGCACCCCGGCGAGCGCCTGTCCGATCAAGATCCTCGTCACGGGGAACATGGAGATCCAGGCCGGCGGCTCGGTTCACGCCGAGAACAACGGTCCTAATGGCGGCAAAGGCGGCGACATCACCATCACCGTGGACGGGAACTTCACGATGCGCGGCGCCAGCGGCGGGAACCCGGCCGCGTTTCTCACGGCCGAGAACCAGGGCGGCGGCACGGCTGCGGACGGCGGGAAGATCACGATCATCGTGGGCGGCGTGACTCTCGACACGAGCGTCGACCCGGCGGTCGGCATTTGCGGTTCGCCCACCGGCGACATCCTGATCGAGACTGACGCCAGGATCAGCTCGAGCGCAGCCGCAGTCGCGCGCCGGCGACATCGCTCTGTATGCCGGCCACAACATCACGATTAGTGGACAAGTCATCGCAGCGGGTTTCACCGGCGGCGGTCACGGCGGTGCCATCACGATCCAGGCCTGCTGCGATCTGCTCGTCGGCGACACGGGACAGATCGCCAGCCGTGGGCGGGACCCTGGCGCGGACCGGGTTCATCTGCAAGGATGCTCCGTAACGATCTATGGTCTGGTCGCGTCCCAGGCTCCGGGGCACCAGAACCCCACCCCGCGCTGCACGCCTCCGCTGCGGCCGGGCAAGGCGATCAATTCGACGGCCTGCGTCGAGATCTGGTCGGGGACGACGGTCGTCATTGATTCGACCGGAACCCACGACGGGCAGGTCGACGCGGACGTTGCGACCTCGGGCGGGATCTCGGGACGCGGCTGGATCGACATCATGGCCAACGGTGACATCACGGTCAACGACGGGATCAACAACGACCACGTCCAGCCTATCCCCGGCGGCGGCTCGGTCCCCGTAAACTACGCCGTGCACGCCAACCAGTACATTGGCGGCGGGGGCAAGGGGGGCGACATCCAGGTGTTCTCCAAGGCGGGGAGGGAGTCTTACTTCGGCAACGCCCTCATGGCCACCCAGTTCGGACCCGGCGGAAGCGGCGGCACGATCGAGATGCAGACCGGCGGAGTCGGTTCCCCGACCGGCGACGTCCTCCTGGGCACCGCTTCGTTCCAGGCCAATGGGGATGGCTCCGCGGGCGCCGTCGGTGGCACGATCCACGGCCGCTCCTTCCAGGGCGATCTGAGCGGCTCGGCCGGAGGGGCGCTCCTCGCGACCGCGACGACCAACGGAACGATCACACTGGAGGCCTGCCTGGCGGCGACCTATGGCGGCACTTCGACTCCGCCCTTCGTGCTCGGTGGCAACAACGAATGTCTGCGGCGGCTCGCCGACATTCCCGACGGTGACTGCGCCCGAGGCATACCCGCTGGCGACGTGCCCGACGTTCTGTCTGCCGGTGACCAACACGCCGACCAACACGCCGACCAACACGCCGACCAACACGCCGACGAATACGCCGACCAGAACGCCGACGAATACGCCGACCAGAACGCCGACGAATACGCCGACGAACACCCCGACGAATACCCCGACCAATACACCGACCAACACTCCGACGAATACGCCGACGAATACGCCGACGAATACGCCGACCAACACGCCGACCAACACGCCGACCAACACGCCGACCAACACGCCGACGAACACGCCGACGAACACGCCGACGAACACGCCGACGAATACGCCGACGGCACGCCGTCGAATACGCCGACAAATACCCCGACGAACACGCCGACCAGAACGCCGACGAACACGCCGACTGCGACGCCGACGAACCCAGAGCTGATCACTCCGACCAATACGCCTACGCCGACCAACACGGACAACACGCCGACCAACACGCCGCCGGCGAGCTTCACCCCGTCACCGGGGGGATTCACGCCGACGCCGGGGGTCGTGGTACCGACTCTGTCCGAATCAGGGTTGCTGGTTCTGGGCCTCCTGCTGGCGGGACTGGGTTACATCATCCTGCGGAAGGGCGCCGGGGCTTAGGAAGGATCGCGTCGAATATCGTTTGAGTGGGCCGAGCTTCGGCTCGGCCCACTGATTCCTTCCGTCCGGCCTTGCCGCGGCAGATTCCGGAACCGGTTCCGCCTGCCCGCGGTGCCTTCCGCCCTCTGATCTGCCCCTTCCCGGTCAGCCTTTCTTTGCGTCCGGCCCGACTTGGCGTACAATGCGTGCACTCCCCGTTCTCCAATCACATTTTTTGGACAGTCCTGGCCAGGATGATCCCCGTCGCGGGCAGAAGGAGCAAACGTGCGAAAGTTATCCACGAAGTGGCGGACGGCGGCGGCGATCGCCGTCGCGGCAGGCGGGTTTTCTCTTCTCTTCGGTCTCCCCGCGACTTTCCCGACGGTCTGGAGTAGCGCGGCCCGAATCGCGGCTCAGGCCGTGCCGCAGATCAGCGCGGCGCAGAGCAGCGCGGCAAAGCCCTCCGAGGTCAAGCCCAAATCCCGCACCCCGAGAACCAAGCTGCTGATCGGCGACGTGACGATCAACTCGCCGACGACCTTCGCGGCGGCGGACGCCTCCGACGGAACGGCGAACGGAGTCTTCAACGTCACGGGAAACCTCACGATCACCGGCACCGGTAGCATCACCTGCAACGACCCGGCCTTGCCCTCCGGCGCTTCTGGCTGCCCGATCGTGATCGTCGTGGCCGGCGACATGGAAATCCAGACCGGCGGGTCGGTCGTCGCAGAGAACACGGTCGGAGCGGGCAACGGCGGAGACATCACGATCACCGTGAACGGCAGCCTCGTCCTGCGCGGGACCGGCGCCGCCGGCGGGACCATCTCCTCCTCCAATACGGGCGCGAGCACCGGCAAGCCCGGCAATGTCTCGATCACGGTGGGCAACTTCGGGACGCCGGCCACGGGCGACCTCACCATGGAGCCGGGAAGCTCGGTCCGCGTCAACGGAACCGGCTCGGGCGGCGCGATCGTCGTCAACGTGGCGCGCGCCGCCGACATCGATGGCCTGGTCCAGTCGAAGAGCTCGCTCACCGGAGTGGGCGCCAACCAGCCTCCCGGCGCCGGCCCGATCACGATCAACGCGGGATGCTCGCTGCTCGTCAGCGACGCGGGAATCGTCAGCAGCGAAGGGCGCGACCCGGGCGCCGATCTCGTCCACCTCCAGGCTTGCAACGTGACCATCGACGGGATCGTGCAATCCACCGCGCCCGGCCACGTGGTTCCTGTCAACCCTCCGAACCACTGCGACAACAACGGCGGCGCTGGCGGCGGCCTGCGCCCCGACAAGCCGTCCATCTCGACCGCCTGCGTCGAGATCTGGGCCGGCGACAGCCTGACGATCGATTCGACGGCGACTCACGCCGGCGAGATCAGCGCGGACATCGGGCTGTCGGGCGGCGCCAACGGGCATTCCTGGATCGACGTCTTCGCCCGCGGGAACATCAACATCGTCGGAGACACCGTCGCCCCGTTTGCGATCCACGCGAACAAGATCCTGGGAAATGACGCTGGCGGCACGATCACGGTGGCTTCCCTGTCCGGATCCTTCACGGCGAGCGGGCTTGCGATTCAGGCCAACGACAGGGGCGCCGGCGGAGAGGGCGGCAGCGTCGACGTCGAAGCCGGAGGCGCCGGGAGCCCCGGAGGGGACGTCAACCTCGGATCGGGAGTGATCGAGGCCAGGGGCAGCAACAGCGGCGGCGGCGTCCAGCAAGGGGGCCAGATTTCGGCTCGCTCCTTCAACGGCAAGGTCCTGGGCATCGCGCCCGGGCAACTCAACGCGGACGGCGGCGGTGGAGGCGGAGCGGCACCCGGCGTCGTAACTGTGACGGGGTGCGGAACCGCGGCGCCGGGCGACGGTGTCGCCTATACCGGAGCCGTGACTCCCGCCGCGCCCTCACCGGTGCAGGCGGATGCCTGCGGCGGCGCTCCGGCGCTCCAGGGCTATGTGGCGCTCCCCCCCGGCGGCTGCACCGTGTCCGGGTGCGGTCAGGTGACCGTGACGAGCACTCCGACGGACACGCCGACGAATACTCCAACCGACACACCAACGAGCGTGCCAACCGGCACGCCGACAAGCACGCCAACGAACACGCCAACGAACACCCCGACGAATACCCCGACGAATACCTCGACCAACACACAGACGAATACGCCTACCGGCACACCAACCGACACGCCGACGAATTCACCTACCAATACTCCGACCAATACTCCGACGAACACGCCGACCGGCACGCCGCCGAACACGAGTACGCCCACGAGTACTCCGACCAACACGCCGACCGGTACGCCCACGACTACACCGACGGGCACCCCGCCGTCCACCGCGACGCCGACGAACACACCCACGAACACTCCGACCAATACGCCGACCGGCACGCCGCCGAGCACGGTGACCAACACGCCGACGAGTACGCCCACGAACACGCCGCCGGCGAGCTTCACTCCATCGCCAGGGGGATTCACTCCGACGCCGGGCGTCACGGTACCGACGCTGTCCGAGTCGGGGCTGCTGGTTCTGGGTCTGCTGCTGGCGGGACTGGGTTACATCCTCCTGAGGAGAGGCGCCGGGGCATAGGAAGGTCCCCGCGGAACCAGGGTCTGGTTCCAGGCGCAGTCGCAACACTCGCACGAGGGCCGGCTCGACGCCGGCCCTCTTCTTCTTGACTCGCGACTCTCTCGGACCGGAGTCGCTGGAAAGGCAATTGGGCTAAGCTCGCCGGTCAGGAGCCCGACAGCATGAAATCGTTCCTGCGTCTTGCGATGGCCGTGTCCTTCCTTTCGCTCCGGGCCTTCTCGCTCGAGGCGGCCGACAGCCGCCCGGTGACCCTCGAGGTGGACGCGCGCGAGGCTCCGAGGAAGATCTTCCACGCGAAACTCACTATCCCGGCGGCGCCGGGCTCCCTGACGCTCGCCTACCCGAAATGGATCCCCGGCGAACACGGCCCGAACGGACCGATCGCGGACCTGGTCGGTCTCCAGCTTCTCCGCGAACGGGAAGCCGATCCCCTGGAAACGCGACCCCGCGGATATGTACCTCTTCCGAGTCGAGGTTCCTCCGGGAGCCGACGCGCTCGAGGCGGCGCTCGACTATGTCTCGCCGGCGGAATCCGGCGGCTTCTCCTCCGGCTCTTCCGCGACCTCGAATCTCGCGCTGATCTCGTGGAACCAGCTCCTCCTCTATCCGGCGGAGGCGAAACCGGACGAGATTCCGTTCGCGGCCTCGCTGCGGCTGCCGGAAGGCTGGAAGTGGGCGAGCGCGCTCGAAGCCTCCGGCCGGTCGGCGGAAGGGATCCGGTTCGCTCCGGTCTCGCTCACGACCCTGGTGGATTCGCCCGTCCTGACCGGAGCGCACTTCCGCGTGGTTCCGCTGACCGTGGAGCCTCCCGTGCACCGGCTCGACCTCGCTGCCGACAGCGAGGCCGCGCTGGAGATGAGCTCCGAGCTCGAAGCGCGGTACAGGTCCCTCGTCGCCGAGGCCGGCGCGCTCTTCGGGGCGCGGCATTACCGGCATTACGACTTCCTGCTCACGCTGTCGGACCACACGGCCCACTTCGGACTCGAACATCACGAATCGAGCGACGACCGCGTGGACGAGCGATCGCTCATCGACGCGGACCGGCGCAAGCTCATGGCGGATCTTCTTCCCCACGAGATGAGCCACTCCTGGAACGGGAAGTACCGCCGGCCGTCGGGCCTCGCGATCGGATCCTTCCAGGAGCCGATGAACGGCGAACTGCTCTGGGTCTACGAGGGGCTCACCGAGTACCTCGGGCACGTCCTGGCCGCGCGCAGCGGCCTCCTGACTTCCGAGGAGTACCGGGAGCACCTGGCCCTGACCGCGGCCGAGATGGATCATCAGAACGGGCGCGCCTGGCGGAACCTCCAGGACACGGCCGTGGCCGCGCAGATCCTCTACGGGGCCCGCTCGGACTGGGCGGCCTGGCGAAGAGGCGTGGACTTCTATCCGGAGAGCGAGCTTCTCTGGCTGGAGGCCGACACGGTCATTCGCCGCGAGAGCCGCGGAAAGGCGAGCGTGAACGATTTCTGCCGCCTCTTCCACGGCGGCGCCAGCGGTCCTCCGAAGGTCCTCCCGTACGCCTTCGACGACGTGATCGCGGCGCTCAGCCGGGTCCTCCCCCACGACTGGAAGAGCTTCTGGAGGGCCCGCCTGGATTCGACCGCGCCGGCAGCCCCGCTCTCCGGTCTCGCGGGGGGCGGCTGGAAGCTCGTCTACACGCCGGAGATCCCGGACCTGCAGAGAGCGACCGAGTACACGGAGAAGATCACCGACGTGAGGTATTCGCTCGGCATCTCGGTGCGCGAAGACGGCACGATCCCCGACGTCATCCCCGGGTCGCCGGCCGCCGCCGCCGGCGTGGGGCCGGGAATGAAGCTCGTGGCCGTCAATTCCCGCCGCTGGAGTCCCGCGGTCCTGCGCGACGCGATCAAGAGGTCCCCCTCGAGCGCGGTCGAGCTGCTCGTGGAGAACGGAGAGTTCCTGAAGACTTGCCGGATCGACTACGCCGGCCCCGAGCGGTATCCCCACCTCGAGCGGGATCCGGCGCGCCCGGATCTTCTCTCCGCAATCCTCCAGCCGCTGGCTCCCCGCGCCGCCGACGCGAAGAGTCAAAAGGCGGCGCCGGCGCGCTAGCTCGCGTCGGTCCACATGCGCGCGGCGTTCCTGATTCTGACGGCGGCGGCCGCGGCCGGAGTGATCCTCTGCGCGTCGGCGGTCCGCTCGACGTTCCCCCGCGAGAGCGGCGCGCGAAGCGTGTCGGGGATCGCCGGCACCGTTCGAATCGAGACCGATTCTCTCGGAATCGTGACGGTCCGAGCGCAACACCTCCTGGACGCGATGTTCGGCATCGGTTACGCGCACGCCCGGGACCGCCTCTGGCAGATGGAGTTCCAGCGCCGCGTCGGCTCGGGACGGCTCTCGGAGATCCTGGGCAAGAGACTCGTCCTGACGGACCGCTTCCTGCGCACTGTGGGCTTCCGGCGCGCGGCCGAGCAGGCTTTCCGGAACCTCTCTCCCGCGGTCCGGACGCAGCTCGAAGCCTACACGGCGGGCATCAACCAGTACCTCGAAGAGTCGCCCGCGCTGCCGCTCGAGTTCCGCCTGCTGCGGGTCGCTCCGGAGCCATTCTCGCCCGTCGACTGCCTCGTGTGGGCCAAGATGATGGCCTGGGATCTCGCGTCGGCCAACTCCACGAACGAGATCCGGCGCGCCCGCTTCGTGGCGGCAGTCGGAGCGGAGCGCGCCGCGGAGCTGTTTCCGCCGGTCCCCTCCGAGCCGACGATTCTCAGGGACGAGGACTGGGCCTCCGGCCTAAATCCTCGCAGGACCTCTTCCGTCTCCCGTCTTTCGTCTCCCGGGATCTGGAGCGGACTCGAAGCGGGGTTCGCCCTCGTCGACGATCTCGGATTCGGCGCGGAGACGGCAGGGAGCAACTCCTGGGTGCTCGCCGGCTCGCGCACGCGGTCGGGGCGCCCGATCCTGGCCAACGATCCGCACCTGGGCCTGCGAACGCCCTCCGTCTGGTATCTGGCGCGCCTCGAGGCGCCGGGGCTCTCGGTCGCCGGGGCGACGCTCCCAGGGATTCCCAGCGTCATCATCGGACACAACGACCGGATCGCGTGGGGCCTGACGAGCCTCGAGCCCGACGTGCAGGACCTCTTTCTGGAGCAGAACGATCCGCGCGACAGCCGGCGATATTTTCATCGCGGCGCCTGGCGGACCTTCGACAGGCGCACCGAGACGATCCACGTGCGGGGCGCCTCCGACGTCGTCTTCGAAGTGCGTTCCTCGATCCACGGGCCGCTCGTGACGGATTCCCTGGAGGGGGCGACGACCCTCGGGC
Source organism: uncultured Acidobacteriota bacterium (assembly GCA_963782815.1). Classification (GTDB taxonomy): domain Bacteria; phylum Acidobacteriota; class Thermoanaerobaculia; order UBA5066; family Gp7-AA6; genus JAWOLE01. The sequence continues at coordinate 151,273 of CAWALG010000024.1, forward strand.
CGGCCGTCGCGCTCTCCTGGACCGGCCTGGATGCGCAGGACACGACGGCCGAGGCGCTCGCCGCGATCAACGTCGCCCGCGACTGGAAGGACTTCCTGGCGGCGGCCGCCCGGTTGAAGAGTCCCGCACAGAACCTCGTCTACGCGGACGTCGAGGGCCACATCGGTTACACGGCCTCGGGAGCGATCCCGATCCGCCCCCGCGCCGATGGGCTCCTTCCCGTCTCGGGCGCGGGAGACGACGACTGGTCCGGGTTCATCCCCTTCGAGGAGCTTCCCCGCGTCTTCGATCCTCCGCGCGGGCTCCTCGTCACCGCCAACAACCGCGTCGCCTCGGAGCGCTATCCCTACCCGATCACGGGGGACTGGCCAGAGCCATACAGGGCGCGGCGGATCACGGACCTGCTTCTCTCCCGGCCCGCGTGGTCGCCGGAGGAGGTTCGCTCGGTCCAGCTCGACCGCGTCTCCTACCAGGCCGCCGACCTGCTGCCGTTGCTGCTCGACACGCGCCCGGCCGACGCCGCGTCGGCTCGAGCCCTCGAGCGGCTCCGGACCTGGAACCGGGAGTTCTCGCCGGACTCCGTGCCCGCTTCGATCTATGCCGCGTGGTATTCGAAGCTCTCGGAGATGCCGCAGGACGAGCTCAAGGACACGCCGGCCGGCAACGTCCGCTCCCGGTTTCTCGTGAACGCGCTCCGGGACGGACTCGGCGTGGTGCGACGACGTTCGCACGCCTCGAAAGGAAACGTGCGCGGACTTCAAGTCGACGACGCTCTCCGGGGCCGTGGCGTTGCTGCGCCAACGGCTCGGCGAAGATCCCTCGGGGTGGACCTGGGCCCGGCTCCACCGCGCCCGCTTTCCGCACTCCGTCTTCGACCGGGTTCCGGTGCTGCGCGGGTTCTTCAGTCTCGAGGCCGGCACCGGCGGAGATGCTTCGACCGTGAATGTCGGCGCCTACCGCCGGGACGGCACTTTCCTGATGACGGACGGGCCGAGCTATCGCCAGATCCTGGACCTCGCGGACCTGTCGCGCAGCGTCTACGTCCACACGACGGGCCAGTCCGGAAACGTCTTCGACCGGCGCTACCGGAATCTTCTCCCTCTCTGGCGCGACGGCCAGTATTTCCGGATCGGCGAGCACGCCTCGAAATCGATCCTCACGCTGCTTCCGCGTTAGAAGGGAGTTGTCAGTGATCCGTTGTAAGTTTTCAGTTCAGAACTCAGAAGTGAGAACTGCGAACTGAGAACTCGAAAACTGAAAACTACCGCGCCGTCGCGCCCAGGCGCGGCGCCGGGCGCTCGTTGGGGCCGTCGTCGCGGATCTTGCCGTCCAGCAAGCGGACGATCCGGTGGGCGTGCGCGGCGATGTCCTCCTCGTGCGTGACGAGGACGATCGTGTTTCCCCGCGAGTTCAGCTCGTCGAAGAGCGCCATGATCTCGTTGCCGGTCTGCGAATCGAGGTTGCCCGTCGGCTCGTCGGCCAGGAGGATCGACGGGTTGTTGACGAGGGCGCGGGCGACCGCCACGCGCTGGCGCTGGCCGCCGGAGAGCTCGTTGGGGTGATGGCTCATCCTGTCGGCCAGGCCCACGGACTCCAGGGCCCTGGTGGCCCGCTCGCGACGTTCCCGCCGCGAGAGCCCCGAATAGACGAGCGGCAATTCCACCTGCTGCAGGGCGCTCGTGCGCGGGAGCAGGTTGAACGTCTGGAAGACGAAGCCGATCTCCTGGTTGCGGATCGCCGCGAGCTCGTCGTCGGTCATGCGCGCGACCTCGCTGCCGTTCAAGACGTAGGAGCCGGACGTGGGCGTGTCGAGACAGCCGATCAGGTTCATGAGAGTGGACTTGCCCGAGCCGGAGGGACCCATGATGCCGACGTATTCGCCGCGCTCGACGCCCAGCGTCACGCCCGAGAGGGCATGGACCTTCTCCTCCCCCATCTCGTAGACCTTCGTGATGTCGCGGATGTCGATCAGCATGATCGCCTCAGAAGATCGCATTCCAGCCCACGCCGAGCGCGACGACGACGAGCCACAGCGTCACGATGACGCCGGCCGCCGCCCCGCGCTTGACCCTCGCCGCCGCCGCGAACCCGATGACGAAGAGGACGAGCGACCAGAGCGAGAAGATGTCGAACGAGGAGAGAAGCGAGTGCAGCGGCTTCGAGGAATCGGCCGGCACCAGGAAACCCAGGTTCGAAGAGAGCAGGTCCCCCAGCGCCTGCGGGTTCACGGTCTCCTGCCGGGAGATCAGGAACAGGAGCAGCGCCGCCTTCAGGCATCCCGGCAGGAACGCGTGCGTCGTCACGCCGAAGGCCTGGGAAAACCGGGTGTCCCACCCGAAGGCCTTGAAGGAGCCCCAGAGGACGACGGCGACGAGCAGGCTGATGACCGCCGGCGAGATGCCCCCGAAGACCCACCCGAAGATGCCGCCGAATTTCTTCTGCTGCTCGACGATCGAAGCGATCCGCTCTTCCGGGACGGTCTGCCCCCGTTTCTGGATGGCCTGCCGGGTCAGCTGGTCGTAGTCGATCTTCGGCAGGAGAACCGCTGTAATGGAGAGCCGACAGCGCCGTCCAGAGGAGGAGAGGCAGGATCCACGTCGGCCGCCGCGCGATCGAATCGAAGGTCGAGACCGGCGAGAAGAACACGCCCGGCAGCCGCCCCAGGTCCACGCTGAACGGCGCGTCGGAGGATGGCGGGACCGGGGTCTCGCTCGAGCCCATCAACGCCGCTCCGCCGTGACGCCGGTGGAGGGCGGGCTCGTCTCGGGCAGCCCCTCGACCTGAACTCCCTTCCAATCGAGGTTGTCGGCGGTCGCGAAGTGATAGGCGGCCACGGCCTTGCGGTAGATCACCAGGGCCTGGAGCTCCCTCGTTCGCGCGTCGGAGAGGTCCCGCTGGATCTGCGTCACCTCGAAGGAGGTCGACATCCCGTTGTCGTATTTCTTCTTGGCCGCGTCGAGATTCTTCTCGGCGAGCTCGCGTCCCTTCGAGGCGGCGACGATCGAGCGGCTGGCCGTGTCGATCGCCCGGGCGGCCGCCCGCACCTGCACGATGATGTCCTGTTCGGTCGTGGTCAGGCGCGCCTTGTCGGCCTCCCAGGTGTACTTCGCCGCGCCGTAGGCGCCCTTGGCCGCGCGGTTCAGGATCGGATAGGAGAAATTCAATCCGACCGACCAGTTCTTGAAATTGCGGTTGACGACCTGATGCCAGGCGTCCGTGAAGTCCCCCGTGGAAATGATCGCGCCGGTGTCCGGATCGTGCGTGGTCCCGCCGATGCCGGGATTCCCATAGCTCGCGGTCAGGTTCAACCCCGGCATGACCTGGTTCTTGTAGTAGTCGTACCGGATCTGGTCCGAGTCCACGAAGTAGGCGAGCCGACAGGATCTCGGGGCGGCGCGCCAGGGCGGTCTTCGTCCCCTCCTCGACCTGGATCTGGACCTCTTCTCCCCGCACCTGATCCGTCGGAGCGATCGGCGTGACCGACCACTGGACCGGATCCACGTTCAGGAGACGAGTCAGTTGATCCTGCGCGGTTCCGATCAGGCCCTCGGCCGTGATGATGTCCTGCTCGGCCGTGGCGATCCCGACCTCGGTCTGCGTGATCTCGATCGGCGCGAGGGAGCCGACGTCGATCTTGATCCGGGTGATCCGGTTCAGGTCCTGGGCGATCCGCAGGGACTCCTTCTTCACCTCGAGGTTCTGGAGCGCGTACACGAGGTCCCAGTACGCCTGCTCGGCCGAGTTGACGGTCGCCTGCACGCTGCGGACGAAATCCTGGTACGAGGAGTCCCGCGTGTTGCGCGCGATGCGGATCAACCACGTCGTCGTCTTGGGGCCGAAGTTGCGCAGGAGGGGCTGGTTCATCGAGAGCGTCAGGCCGCTCGAGTAGGAGGGATTGACGAAGTTGAACGAGGAGTTGTTCGTCGTCCTGTTCGCCGTGAAGCCGAGGGCGAAGACGCCTCCCGTCGGGGCGAGCTGGCTGATCTGCGAGCGGGCGTCCGACGAATCGGTCGTGTTCACGAGGGCCCCGGAGAGCGCGGACGTGGCCGGCTGCTCGAGGTGCGAGCGGGAGAGCAAGGCCGTGACGAGCGGGTCGTAGATGCCCTCGGCCGAGAAGAGCGAGTACCGCGTGGACTCGGCGGCGTTGACCGTGACGTTCAGATCCTGGTCGTTGGCGAGCGCGAGACCGATCGCCTGGTCGAGCGAGAGGGGGATGCCTCCCTTGACGGGCGCGAGGCAGTTCCTGGACGCTGCTGGTGGCCGGACCGGGCCGAAACCACCGGTTTTTCCTGCCCCGCGGCAGCCGGGGAGAGCGCCGCGAGGCCGATCGCGGCCGCGGCGGGCAGAGCCGTCCACCGATTCGGGAACCTCTTCATTCCGTTACTCCTTCGTCAAGCTTCTTACGCAATCGCGGGGACAAATGTTTCTCCCTGGCGGCCTGCCGGAAGCCCTTTTTCGCGGGACCGGCCGCATCATAAACCAGGCCCCGGATCACTGGACCCGCAGCTCGCCCGGGAAAAAACAAGCGGCCGCGCGGCCGGGAGCGAGCGGAAAGAGCGGCGGCGTCTCCTCGCGGCATCGGGGGCGCGCGATCGGACAGCGGGGATGAAAGGCGCAGCCGGACGGAGGGTCCGCCGGCGAAGGAGGCTCACCCGGCAGGATGACGCGGGCGCGCCCCGAGAAGGGATCCGGCTCCGGTACCGCGGAGAGAAGCGCCGCCGTGTACGGATGAAGAGGGCTCGACGTGACCAGCCGCGCCGGCCCCTCCTCGACGATCCGCCCGAGGTACATCACGGCGATGCGGTGGGAAATGCGCTCGACCGCGGCGAGATCGTGCGAGATGAAGAGATAGGAGAGTCCGTTTTTTTCGCGCAGGTCGAGCAGCAGATTCATCACCTGCGCCGCCACCGAGACGTCGAGCGAAGAGACCGGCTCGTCGCAGACGAGGAACTTCGGCCGCGTGGCCAGGGCCCGCGCGATGGCGATCCGCTGCCGCTGCCCTCCCGAGAATTCCGACGGGAAGCGGGAAGCCGCCTCGGCCGAGAGGCCGACCTCGGCCAGGAGCTCCTCGACGCGCCCGCGCATCGCGCCGCGGGGAGCGAGCCCCTGCACTCGCAGCGGCTCGGCGATCTGGTCCGCGCAGGTCATGCGGGGATTCAGCGACGTCTGGGGATCCTGAAAGACGACCTGGAGGTCACGCCGGCGGCGGCGCAGCCGCTTGCCGGAGAGCGCCAGCCAGTCCTCCCCCTCGAACCAGATGCTCCCCGAATCCGCCTCTTCCAGCCGCGCGATCAAGCGGCCGCAGGTCGTCTTGCCGCTTCCGGATTCTCCAACGAGACCGAGGGTCTCGCCCCGCCCGACGGAGAGGCTCACCCGGTCCACGGCCGTCAGGCGGCCGCTCGAAGTCCCGAAGACCCCGCGACGGATCGGATAGGTCCTGGTGATCTCCTCGACGCGGAGGAGCGCGTCCGGCCCGCTCACGTCGCGTCCTTCGGCCCGTAGAGGAAGCACGCGGCCGCGCCCGCGCCGGCCGGATAGAGCGCGGGCTCGGATGTCTCGCACGGGGCGAAACGATCCGGGCAGCGCGGCGCGAAGGAACAGAGACCCGAGGGCCGGAAGGCCAGGTCCGGGACCGTTCCGGGAATCGCCCGGAATCGGCGCGAACCCGGGGGGCCGGAGGCCCCGACCCGGGGAATGCACTCGAGCAGGCCCCGCGTGTAGGGGTGGCGCGGCGTCCGGAAGAGATCCGCCGTCGCCGCCTCCTCCGCCACGCGTCCGGCGTACAGGACGAGCGTGCGATCGCTGTGGCGAGCGACGGAACCGAGGTCGTGGGTGATCAGCAGGAGCGAGAGCCCGCGGTCTCTCCGAAGACGGTCGAGCAGCTCGAGGACCTCCGCGGAGACCGTGGCGTCCAGGGCGGTCGTCGGCTCGTCGGCGACGAGGATCGCGGGATTCCCCGCGAGCGCGATCGCCAGCAGGGCGCGCTGTTTCAGGCCGCCGGAGAGCCGGTGAGGGTATTCGCCGAGCCCGCGATCCGGATCCGGGAAGGACACCTCGGCGAGAAGACCCCGCGCGATCTCCCGCGCCTCTCGCGGACCGCTGTCGCGGTGCCTCGTGATCGCTTCGAGGATCTGGGCTCCGATCGTTTGCACGGGATCGAGGGCGGCCGACGGTTCCTGGAACACGAACGCGATCTCGCCGCCGCGGACTCTTCCCCATTCGAGTTCCGTCAATCCGAGCAGGTCCCGTCCCCGGTATTCGATCGTCCCGGCAATGCGCGCCTCTTCCGGTACGAGATTGATCAGCGCCCGGCCGAGGAGCGTCTTTCCGCACCCCGTTTCGCCGACCACGGCGAGCGACTCCCCTTCCCGCAGGTCGAAGCTGACATGGTCGACCGCCGGCCGCCAACTCCCCCGACAGAGACAGCTCCACCGTCAGGTCACGGACAGAGAGAATTTGTGATTTGTGATTGGTGATTTGTGATTGGGGGCCGCCGAGATCAACCATCCAGGGTCCAGTGTCTCCTTTACCCGCCCTGATCACAAATCACAAATCACCAATCACAAATCAATTCTTCTTGACGGCCTCCAGCTCCCGCACCCTCTCCGCGACGTCGCGAAAACCGGCATCGAGCCCATACACGTCGAGGTACGTCCGGTAGGCGTTGTCCATGTCGCCGGTCGACTGGTAGACGCCCGCGAGATCGTAGAGGAGCCCCATGGTCTCCGTCTCCTTGATGTCCCGGGAATCCAGCCCCTTGCGGTACCACTTGATGGCGAGCTGCGGCATCCCCTTCTCGAGGAAGCAGAGGCCCAGCATGCTGCAGCATTCCACGGCCCGCGCCGGGTCCTTGCTGGCGAGTTGGAACTCTCCGATCGCCTCATCGATCAGGCCCATTTCCTTGTAGGCGATGCCGAGGTTCGAATGGGTCTCGTAGTCCTCGGCGGAGAGCTGCTGCTCCACGCCCTTCTTGAACTCGCGGAAGATCTCCTCGAGAGACGCTTCGCCTTCCGGCCCCGCCATCGCCGGGGCCTTCGTGCCGGGCGCCTCCGCGAGCTCCTTCTCCAACTCGTCGGCCAGGTTGAAGAAGCTCTGCTCATCGGCGAAGAGATTCTGCTCGTCCAGGGAAGGAGCGGGCGCGGTGGCGGGCGAGGAAGCGCCGCCCGCCTTTCGCATCTCCTCCTGAAGGAGAGAGTCCAGTCCCTCGTAGGAGATCGACTCCGATTCGGCGGCCTGGAGCGAGGAGCGGGGCGCCGGCGGTCCGTCCGCCGGCGGAGGGGAGATTCCCGCGATCGCCTCCGGCTCGAACGCGAGCGACTCGGAGCCGAAGTCCTCGAGGAATTCGCCGGCGGGAGCCGGGCGCGGCTCGACCGGAAACTCCTCGAAGGATTCCGCCGGAGGCGCCGCGCGCTGGGAAGGCGCGGGAGCGGAGAGGCCGAATCTGGCGAGGGTCGCCTCGGCGCGGTCGGCCTCTCCCCGCCGACGGTAATAGTCGGCGAAGGACTCGGTCTCCTGGGCCAGCGCCGGGTTGCTCGAGGCCTTCATCAGCTCGAGCAGGCGTTCGCGAGCGTTGATCAGATCCGGGTGCTTGCGCGCGACGACTCTCAGCCTCTCCACCGCTTTGTCGGTCAGGCCGTAGCGGGCGAAGATCTCGGCCTCGACGATGAGCGCCTCCAGTTCTTTCTCCTCGGGAGACCCCGACGAGACAAAGGCCGGGGCGGGACTGACGACGGACGGCGCGGCGGCCGGGGGCTCGATCGGAGACTCCTCCAGGTCCACGAAAATCTTCGGGCGGCTCTTCCTTGAGAGGCGGGGGGCCGGAGGGTCCCGGCTTCTTCGAAAGGTCGGCCAGCCGAGCGGCGGCTTCCGGATGGCCGGGTGCGGCCGACGCGGCGCGGCGGTAGTTCTCGATCGCCGATTCCGTGTTGCCGCGGCGTTCGTCTTCCCGGGCGAGGGCCAGGCGCAGGCGCGCCGTCTCGGGCAGGTTCCCCTCGGCCTCGCGCACTTCGGCCATCTTCTGGAGCGAGTCGCGGTGAGCTTCTTCGATCTGAAGGATCGTCGAGAGGTAACTCGCGGCCCGCGCGAAATCCCCCGCCGCGGTGGCGGCATCCACGATCGGCGACACGTCCGCCAGGGCGGCCTCGTAGTTGGCCTCCGCCAGGTGCGCGCGGCACAACGCCAGGCGGGCGCCCTGGTTGCGCCTCGTCCAGCGCGAGGGCCTGCTCGGCGCGTTCGCACGGCGTCCAGTTTCTGTCCGAGATCGAATTGAGCCTCGGCCATCAGGGCGAGGGTGTCCGCGGTGCGCGGCGCGGCCTTCAGGATCGCCTGGGCCGCGGCGGGATTCTTTTGAGCGAGAAGCGAGCGCACGAGGGTGTTGCGAGCGGCGGCGTCCTGAGGCGAAAGCTCGAGCGCCTTCTGGAAGACGGCCCCCGCCTCGTCCTGCGCGCCGCGGCGCAGAAGCATCGAGCCGACGAGGCCGTACTGCATGACCGCGTCTTCGAGCTGGTTCACGCTCCGGTAGAGATCCGCCAGCCGGACCTGGATCTTCAGGTCGTTGGGATCGACGGCCGCCATCTTCTTGTAGGAGGCGATGGCCTCTTGCGGCTGATCGTTCTTCTGGTAGTGGTCCGCCAGCACCTGATACTGCGTCCGCGCGTCCTGGGAGAGCCCCTGCTTGGTGTACAGGTCGGCCAGCCGCTCGTAGACCTCCAGGCGGGCCGGATCGATCTTGTTGATCTTCTTGTAGATCGCGATCGCCTTGAGGAAGAACCCGTCGAGAGAGCAGACCTCGGCGATCCTCTTGAAGAACGGGATCGAATCGGCCGAGCGGTTCATCCGCACGTACAGGTCGCCGACCTTGTTCAGGGTCGAGATGTCCTTGGGATTGTCGTCGAGAACCCGCAGGTAGTCCTTCAGGGCCTGGTCGAACTTGCCCCGGGCGATTTGCTTCTCGGCGGATCGGAGCAGCTGGTCGCGCGTCAGCACTGGCGAAATTCTAACCCGGATGTCTCGGACATGGGTGATCCAAACACTCGCACGTCACTGCCAGCAAAGGATTTAAACACCCGAAGCGCCTGAAGCGCGCATCCGGGAATGTCTCTCGTGGATCATCCGGGTTCGAATTGGCTCGAGCAGCAGACGAGGCGATTCCGACGCGTCCAGGACGACCCCGCTGTAGGTCAGCCGGTGCTCGGGGCACGGTCCCGCAACGCGGAGCGCTTCCCAGTGCTCCGGAGTTCCATATCCCTTGTGGTGCTCGAATCCGTAGGCCGGGTACCTCGCGGAAAGCTCGTCCAGGAGCCGGTCCCGATACACCTTGGCGATGATCGACGCGGCCGCGATCGAGGAGCAGAGCGCGTCGCCGTGCACGATCGGGAGCTGCGGGCGCCGGACTCCCGGGACCGAAACGGCGTCCACGAGGATCGCGTCCGGCTCCGGCCTCAAGGCCACGATCGCGATCCGCATGGCCTCGAGACTCGCCCGCAGGATGTCCCGGTGGTCGATCTCCCGGGCGCTCACGATCCCGACTCCGACGGCGAGCGCGCAGCGGCGCAGCTCGGCGTCCAGCCGCTGCCGGCACGCGGCATCCACCTTCTTCGAGTCGTCGAGCCCCGGGAAGACGCAACCCGGCGGCAGGATCACCGCGGCGGCGACGACCGGGCCCGCGAGAGCGCCCCGGCCGACCTCGTCGACGCCGGCGACGAAGAGATAGCCGCGGCGGCGCAGCTCCTTCTCGAGGCGGTCGAGCTCGCGAAGGCGTCCGAGCTCCGCGAACAGCGCGCCGAGAGGATCGGCGTTCACCGGTGGCGCGGGGAACGGGAGTTATTCGGTCCGCTTCTCGTCAATGCGCGCGGCCTTTCCTTTGCGGCCGCGCAGATAGTAAAGCTTGGCGCGACGCACCGAGCCCTTTTTTTCGACCTCGATGCGGTCGATGACGGGAGAATGGAGAGGGAACACTCTCTCGACGCCGATCCCGCTCGACACCTTGCGGACGGCAAAGGTCTCCCGAACGCCTCCGCCCCGCCGCGCGATCACGACGCCGGCGAAGACCTGGATGCGTTCCTTCTCTCCTTCGCGGACCTTCACGTGCACACGCACCGCGTCTCCGGGCGCAAACTCGGGCAGATCGCCGCGCAGCGCCGGCTTCTCGACTTCCAACAGGATATCGGACATGGCAGTACTCCTCCAGACGACCCGAAACCATACGGCGGAACCGCAGAGTATAGCCAAGAGAGCCCCAATCTGGCAAATCAGGTGTCAGGTTCGAGGTGTCAGGTGAGATACAGGTGTCAGGTGCCAGGTATCAGGTGTCAGGGACCGGGGGTGGCCCGACCTGACACCTGACACCCTGAAACCTGACACCTGCATTGTTCCCTGACACCTTTTCCCTGACACCTTACTCGTCTGATTCGCCGGGCTCCTCAGGACGCCGCAGCAGCAGGTCCGGTCTCTTCTTCCGGGTGGCCTCCAGCGCGCGGGCCCTCCTCCATCGCTCGATCCGGGCATGGTCGCCGGACAGGAGGACCTCGGGAACCGCCAGCCCACGGAACTCGCGCGGACGCGTGTAGTGCGGATAGTCGAGGCGCTCGCGCATGAAGGATTCGCGCTCGACCGATTCCGTCCTCGCCACGACGCCCGGGACGAGCCGCGACAGGGCTTCCACCAGCGCGAGAGCGGCGACTTCCCCTCCGGGCAGCACGAAGTCTCCCAGGGAGATCTCCTGGTCGAAGAGGCGCAGATCCCGGCAGCGCTCGTCGATCCCTTCGTATCGTCCGCAGAACAGGAGCAGCCGGCCGCGTCCCGAAAGGTCCGCGAGCATCGCCTGATCGAGCCGCTGTCCGTCCGGCGTCAGGAGCACCGACCAGGCCGGCGGGCTCCCGCGGCGCGCCTCCACCGCCGCCGCCACGACCGGAACGGTCATGACCATGCCGGGTCCCCCTCCGAAGGCCTCGTCGTCCACCTTGCGATGCTTGTCGGCCGAGAACTGCCTCAAGTCCGTCACCGTCACCCCGAGCAGTCCCGACGCGATCCCCTTTCCGAGCAGGCTCTCCGCCAGCGGGGACCGGAAGTATTCGGGGAAGATGGTCAGGATCTCGATCTGCATAAAGGCCGAGTGCTAGGTGTCTAAGGTGGTAGGTGTTCAAGGACAGGCACCGCCCGTGGCCCCGACACCTAGCACCTTAGCACTCTAGACCTTAGACCTACAGGTCCAGGAGCCCTTCAGGCAAGTCGAGCACGATCCTTCTTCCAACGCGATCGATCTCCACGACCATCGCCTTGACAAATGGGACCAGCACCGCCTTTCCGCCAGGAGTCCTCAAGGTCAGCTGGGGTCCTGCCGGAGTCTCCTCGAGGAGCTCCACGACTCCCAGATCCGCGCCTGCGGGGTCCTCGCAACGCCAGTCCTTCAATTCGTGAGTCCAGTAGAAATCGGGCGAGACGCGCGGCAGCCGTTCGCGCGGGACGCAGAGGGCCCCTCCCGTCAGCAGACGAGCGGCCTCCGGCTCCTCGATTCCTTCGAAGGACAGAAGCAATCGCTTCCCGTGTCGCCGGCTTGCGGTCAGTCTCAGTTCACGGGCACGCTCGCCTGCCGTCCAGGTGAAACTCGCGCCCGGCTCGAAGAGGCCGGAGAAATCTCCCAGGGGTTCGACAGAAACCTCGCCGCCCAGACCGTGGCGACGCCCGACTATGCCGACGGCAAGAAGGCCGGAAGGAGACTAGGCGTCCTGCTTGCGATTCGTATCGATGTGTCTGGTCGGCGGACTCGGTGGTCGAGCAGCAATCAAGGACCTCTTCTAGTCCCGGATGCGGATGTTCACTTTCTTGCCGCGCGCGGCGGCGGCGGCGCCCACGAACGCGCGGAGGGCGCGGACCGTGCGGCCTTCGCGCCCGATCAGACGCCCGCGGTCGGCTTCCGGAACGGAGATCTCGTAGAGCGTTCCGCGCCCCTCGGCGACCTCGGTGACCCGCGTCTCCGCGGGGCGGTCGGAGAGACGGCGCACGACCGATTCGATGAGGCGCTTCAGGGGAGCGCCCTCGGGGACCCGTCCGGCATTCATGCGGGCTTCGCGACCGGCTCCGGCCGGGCCAGGAGAGAGCGGATCGTCGTGGAGGCGGAGGCTCCCCGGCCGATCCAGTAGTTCGCCCGTTCGCGGTTCACCGAAAACGATTCGGGCCCGGCGACGGGATCATAGGAGCCGAGCTCCTCCAGCACCTTGGCCCTGGCCGTCAGGCGCGAATCGGAGACCACGATCCGGTAATAGGGGCGATTGCGCGCGCCCATGCGTCGGAGACGGAGTGTCAGCATCTTGAAGAGATCCTTTCCTTAATAGAGAGCCCGGCATTCTACAGCAATTTCAGGCTTTCGGGGCGGGGAGTGGCAGCCGCGACAGGTCCAGTTTCCTGGCTCCCTTCCCCGCTACCTTCATCAGCTTTCTCATCTGCTGGTACTGCTTGATCAGGCGGTTGATCTCCGAGACGGCCGTGCCCGAACCGGAGGCGATGCGCTTCTTGCGCGAGCCGTTCAGGATCTGCGGATACTGGCGCTCCTCGCGGGTCATCGAGTCGATGATGGCCGTCACGCGGACGAGCGACTTCTCGTCGACGGTCCCCGGGTCCGAGAGGCCCCGGAAGGCCCCTCCCTTGGGCAGCATGTCGATCAGGCTCGACAGCGGCCCCATCTTCTTGACGGAGGCGAGCTGGTCGCGAAGGTCCTCCAGCGTGAAATCGCCCGCGCTCGACCGTTCCGCCAGACGGCGCGCGGCGGACTCGTCCACCTGCGCCTCGACTTTTTCGATCAGCGTCAGGACGTCCCCGAGCCCCAGGATGCGGGACGCCATCCGGTCGGGATGGAAGGGCTCGAAGTCCTCGGGCTTCTCCCCGACGCCGACGAACTTGATCGGAGCCTTCACCGTCGAAACGACGGAGAGGGCCGCGCCGCCGCGGGCGTCCCCGTCGGTCTTGGTCAGGATGATCCCGGTCAACGGGAGGACCGCGGCGAAGCCGGCCGCGGATCGCACGGCGTCCTGCCCGGTCATCGCGTCGGCGACGAAGAGCGTCTCCTGCGGCGAGATCGCCTCCGCGACCGCGCGGATCTCCCGCATCAGCTCTTCGTCGATGTGGAGGCGGCCCGCCGTGTCCACGAGGACCGTGTCGCGTCCGGTCAATTTGGCTTCTTTGACTCCTTCGCGCGCCAGGGCGACCGGGTCGCGGGCGTTCTCGGGAGAGAAGACCGGAACGCCGATCTGCCGCCCGAGCGTCTTCAGCTGCGACACGGCCGCGGGACGCGAGAGGTCGGCCGCCACGAGCAGGGGGTAGCGTCCGCGGGACTTCAAATGAAGGGCGAGCTTCGCGGCCGACGTGGTCTTTCCCGAGCCCTGGAGTCCCACGAGCGCCAGGACCGCCGGCCGCCCGGAGAGGTCGAGGTTCGCGATCTGGCCGCCGAGCAGGCCAATCAGCTCATCCCGGACGATGCGCGTGACCTCCTGGGCGGGCGAGAGCTTCTGCATGACCCGGGAGCCGACAGCCTGCTCCTTGACGCGCTCGGTGAACTGCTTGACGACCGGCAGCGCGACGTCGGCTTCGAGCAGGGAGAGGCGAATCTGGCGGAGGGCGGATTCCAGGTGGTATTCGGTCAGGTGCCCCTCTCCGCGAAGCTCCTTGAAGACGCCCTGGATTCGCTCTCCCAACCCTTCGAACATGTCGAATGGCCTCCCCTGCGAGGTCCGCCCTTGCCGGCGTCCTCTCCCGCAACAATAGCCGCCCAAACGGCGCGCGTCGAGGCCTGTTGACAGCCCGGGCGGTTGGGATATGATGCCGCCTCGTTTTCGCCCCCTGGCGGGAGTTTTTTTCGCGAAGTGGGGATGCTCAGAAAAAAAAGGAGATGAGGGATATGAAGAAGCTCGTGACCCTGGGCCTGGTCGCCGTAATGGGTACGGCACTCGTAACCGGTTGCCAGAAGAAGGAAGAGGCCACCACCACCACCACCACGACGGAGCAGCAGCCGGCGGTCGTTCAGGAGACCGGGACCACGGCGACGGACGACGACGCACGACCGGAACGGCTATGACCGGCACGGAGACCACTTCGACGATGGCGGCGCCTTCGACCACGACGACCACGACAACCACCACGGAAACCAAGAAGTAGCAGCCCGTTTTCCCGGGTCAACAAGAAAGGCCCCTCGGGGCCTTTTTTGTTGCTATCTCGCCGTGCGGGCGGCCCTGCGGGCCAGCCGGTAGAAGAAACCGGCGAGGCGGCGGCGGCGCCGGCCGGCGAGACTCGCGATCGTGTCGGCATGCTCCCGGATCCATTTCTCGTCTTCCGGCCGCACACCGAGATCCGCGAGCGCGCGGCCGCTCTCCCGGGCCAGGATCCGGAGCGTCTCCTCCAGGGAACCCGTCATGCGAGTCCCGCCGCGGAAAGCAGAGCCGACACGGCGGCGTCCCAGCCGAGCGCGGCGGCCCTCTGCCGCCCTCTCTCTCCCATCTCGGCGAGGGCCTCGGGCTTGTCCCAGGCGAGCCGGAGGACCGCGCCCAGGGTCTCCGCCCGCGCGGGAACGACGAAGCCGTTCTCGCCGTCGCGCACGAACTCCAGCGGGCCGCCGGCGTCGTCGGTCGTCAGGACGGCTTTTCCCGAGAGGAAGGCCTCGAGCGGGACGTATCCCAGGTCCTCGTCCGCCGGAGTGACGAGGACGAGGCGCGCTCCCGCGTAAAGCTCGAGCAATCCCTCCTCGTCCACGCCCGGCACGAACCGCACGCGCTCCTCCACGGAGAGCTCCTTCGCGAGCCGGCGCAACCGCTCCTCCTCGGGACCGCGGCCGACGACGACGAGGCGCGCCCGGGGGGCGTGAACGAGCGCGGCGACCGGCAGCTCGGCGCGCTTCCAGGCGTCCAGCCGGCCGACGGTCAGAGCGTAGTCCCCCGCGGGCCCGCAGCGGTAGCGGCCCACGAGCGGAGGCGGATGGTAGAGGGGCTGGCTCGCGATCCCGTTGAATTTCCGGAGGCGCGCGGCGACGTTCTCGGAGTTGGCGAAGACTCGCCTCGCCTCCGTCAGGCCCACGCGGTCGATCTCGGCGATCGCCTCGCGCGCGCGCCGGTCCTCGCGCGAAGCCGTGAAGTCGCTGTAGGGCGTCCCGAACTGGTCGTAAGCCTGGCGGTACTGGTGGATGAGCCAGACGATCTTGTTGTCGTGCCTCGCGGCGTAGCTCGGGAACCGGGTCGCGATCACGGCGTCCACGGGACGGCCCGCGACCTCGGAGAGATCGAGGCCGCGCCAGGCGAGCGCGCTCCGGATCAGATCGAATCGCTGCCGCTCCACGAGCGGCATCGTCACGAGGTCCGCTTCGACTCCGCGCAGCCTCAGCTCCTCCGTCAGTCGTGCGCACGTGCTTCTCCGCTCCCCCGTCCGTGAAAGGAGTCTGGACCGCCAGCACGAGGACGCGACGGGACCGGGTCATGCCGTGGCGCGTATGCCACGAGGGCGTAGTCCTGGGGACCGAAGAGGAGGCGGTTCAACTTCGCGTCGTTCTCGGAGCTCTCTTCGAGCCTCTCGCGCTCCGGCAGCGGGGCCCGGTACTCGATCCGCGTGTCCGTGAAGCCCGCGGCCTGCGCCAGGAATCGCAGCGCCTCCGGCGGGACCGGGCGCACGTGAGAGGGATCCAGGAAAAAGGCCTTCAAGGACGACAGCGAATCGGTGTTGACCGTCTCGGCGATCAGGACGCCGCCGGGCGCGAGCTTCCGGCGCGCCTCCCGCAGGAAGGCGAAGGTCGTCTCCGCGCTCCAGTGCTCGACCACTTGCAAGGCGACGACGCCTCCCAGGCTGCCGTCCGGCCTGCTCGAAAGGGCGGCGAGACCGTCCCCCTCCTCGACGGACAAGCCCCTCCTCGCGGCAGCGCCGAAGCCGCGATCGGATTGATCTCGACTCCGGAAGCCGGGATGCCCTCCGCGGCAAGGAGACGCAGCAACTCGCCGCGGCCGCACCCGACGTCCAGCACGGGTCCGGGCAGTCCGCGCAGGAGCGGCAGATACGAGCTCTGCTTCTCCGTGATCTCCTGCGGGCTTCCCCGGAAGCGCTCCTCGAAAAGGCTGTAGACGCCGGCCGGCAGGGCCGCAGGCGCCTGTCCTGCCGGCGTCCGGAGTGACGGACGGAGCCGTGCGCGCCGCGACATCTCCCCGGGCCTCCAGAATCGCGAGCCTGCCATCCTGGATGGCCGCCCGGCGCTCCCAGCCGGCGATCGCGCGTTCGACGGCTCCGGACTCGTCCAGCTCTTCATCGTACTGGTCGAGCTGCCTCTCCCGGGCGCTCGCGCTCGGCAGCCAGGGCGTCTTGAAGCCTGTTCCAGGCGGCATCCAGGCGGTCCGCCAGTGCGCCGCCGGCCTCGAGGAGCAGCGCGTTGAACGAGGCCTGGTCTCTCCAGAGAAACCGCAGGGCCCGCAGCAGGAACCGCTTGGAGCGCGAGAGCCGAACGGCGGGCGGGATGGTCGGCGTGACGTACTGGAGAGCGCGGGTCAGAGCAGACGCGGACATCCTCGCCTCTCCGGCAGGCCCGTCGGCGGCCGGGCGGGGCGCCCTGCGCCGGCGAGGCCTCCGCGACCGCGGCACGGATCTCTTCCACGAGTTCGCCGGTCAGGTCGCGTTGCGAGGCCACTGGAAAACGAGAATAAGAGGCCGGCACTCCCGATGCAATAGGAAGCCGGCGCGATTCTTGTAGACTCGACCCGCCGGAAGGAACCGTGATGAAGAAGACGATCCATCTCCTGTGCGCGACGACGCTTCTCGGTCTCGGGTGCGCCTCGAGCGGCCCGCCGGTCCCCGCCTCGCAGGTGACGGAGGCCGAGGCCTCGATCCGAAGCGCCGAGAACGCCGGCGCCGCCGTCAGCGCGGCGGAGCTCATGGACCGGGCGCAGAAGTCGCTCGCCGAAGCCCGGCACGCTTCCGAGAAGGGACGCAACGACGAATCCCGCCGCCTGCTCGAGGAGGCGAAGGCCTACGCCGCGGCCGCGGAGGCGCGATCCAACGTGGAGAAGCTCAAGAAGCTGGCGGCGGAGCTCCAACAGCAGGCCGACGAGCTCGAATCGAAGGCCAGGCAGCTCCAGGAAAAGGCGCGGCCATGAGAATGCGCGGATTCCTGCGCGGCGTTCTTCCCGCGGCGGGCCTCGCCGCGTTTCTCTCCTGCTCCGCCGGGCCGCCGCCCAGGGACATCGGCGAGGCGCGCCTGGCCCTGCAGGACGCCAAGAACGCCGGCGCCGACCAGCGCGCGCCACGCGAATACGACGCGGCCGTCGCGCACTTCCACGAGGCGCAGAGCACCTGGGACAGCCGGAAGGACGCCGACGTGTCGGCCCATTGGGCGCGGCTGGCGTGGGCCGAGGCGCGCCGGGCGCAATACGTGGCGCAAGCCGCCGCCGCGCAGGACATCGTCACGCGCGAGACCGAACGCCGCCGGCGGGCGGAGCTCGCCGTTCGGGAAGCCGAGACCGCCAGGCTCCAGGCCCGCTCCGGCACGGCCACGCTGGTCTTTCCTGGCGAAGAGAAGTTCCTCGCCAATGTCCGGCAGTTGACCTTCGGCGGCCAGAACGCCGAGGCCTACTGGTCGGCCGACGGGAAGCAGATCATCTTCCAGTCCAACGACGAAGGGCGCCTGCCGTGCGACCAGATCTTCATCATGAACGCCGACGGGTCGGGCAAGCGTATGGTCTCCAACGGCAAGGGAAAGACGACCTGTTCCTACTTCTTCCCTTCGGGCAGGCGCATCCTCTATGGCTCGACCTTCCGCGCAGCCGACGCCTGCCCGCCGCCGCCCGACCGCTCGCGCGGCTACGTCTGGGCGCTGGACGACTACGACATCTACACGGCGAAGCCCGACGGCTCCGACATCCGGCCGCTCTTCTCCTCTCCCGTCTACGACGCCGAGGCCACGGTCTCGCGCGACGGGAAGAAGATCGTCTTCACCTCCGCCCGCGACGGAGACCTCGAGGTCTATTCCATGAACGCCGACGGCACCGGCGTAAAGCGCCTGACCCACACGCCGGGCTACGACGGCGGGCCGTTCTATTCGTACGACGGGAAGAAGATCGTCTATCGCGCCGACCATCCAAAGAGCCCGGAAGACCTGGCCCTCTATCGCGAGAACCTGGCCCGCGGGACCTACGCGCCCAAGGGGCTCGAGATCCGGGTCATGAACGCCGACGGATCCAACGACCACGCGGTCACGAGCAACGGCGCCGCCAACTTCGCCCCCTACTTCTTCCCGGACGGCAAGCGGATCGTCTTCTCCTCGAACGCCGGCGACCCGGCGGGACGGGATTTCGAGCTGTATGTCGTCAACTCCGACGGCACGAACCTGACGCGCGTGACCTTCTCCCCCGCCTTCGACGGCTTCCCGATGTTCAATTCCGACGGGTCGAAGCTCGTCTTCGCCTCCAACCGCAACGGCAAGCAGCCCCGCGAGACCAACATCTTCGTCGCCGACTGGGTCGGCCCTCGATAAGCCGGGCAGCGACGCCCGATTCACTGTCCCGGGTCGCAGCCGTCTCATAGTCAACGAGCCGCGACAGGGTCGATGACCTCTCCGTTACCGGCGTCACATTGGACTAAGGTCTTGATTCGAACGGCTCTTGTCCCCTTCTCCCTCCGGGCGTCCAATGTCTGGTTGGCGATGTGCCCTGATCTCCGGACATCGCCTCAAGGAGGGGTTATGTTGCGTCGCAGCGCGGTCATTCTGATTGCCATTGTGTCTCTCCTGGCATCCTGCCAAGCGCTTTCGCAGACCGTTCTCTCGCGTGCTCGCCTGGGGAACAACATCGAGGACATCACCTTCATCACCTCGGGCAAGCTGGCCAACAACATCGCTCTGATGAACGGCTACGAGCTGTTCGTGGCGCCACTGGACCCTGCCGGGGAGCCAGACGAAGCTCTTCGACGCGCGCACGACGCCGATCACGAACGGGGCGAGAGGCCTGGCCTACATCGGGTCCCAGAACCTCCTCGCGTACCACACCTCGGACAGCGGGACGCTCTACCTCGTGGACGAGGACGGCGTCTTTCAGGGGACCCGTCCCATGATCTTCCCCGGCGCGCCGGCGACCTACCTCGAGGGAATGGCCTATCTGCCGCCGTCTTCTCCCTTCTACCCTGATCACCTGATCGTCGTCGCCAACTGGTTCGGGGCTGACACGCTGCACCCCCGCATCGAGGTCGTGCAACTGGACGGGACGGTGGTGGCCGAGATCGTCCCGCAGCCCTTCGGGCCCCAGCCGGACGGATCGTTCCTCTTCGATCCGACCTATACGCTGCTCGGGCTCTCCTACAAGTCTCCCGACAGGCTGCTCGTGACTCTCAATGACGGGACCGACAACGTCTGGGAGCTCGACTTGACCGGCAACGTCGTCGGGGGCGGACCCGTCTACACGGGAGCCGGAGAAGGTGGGCTCGAAGGGATCGTTCAGGTCGCCGACGGGCGAATCATCGTCTCCAACTACTTCACCGGGAACCTGCTCTTCTTCGACGCCAACATGAGCCGCCTGCCGGACCAGGACCGGACCTACAGCGTCGGTATCGGCCTCGCGAGGCTGGGGGGCATCGCCTGGAGCACCGACACCAACAGCCATCTCGACTCTGAATTTCGGTTTCGGCCCGAACCTCAGCACGATACCGACGAGCCTCGACTCCGCCACGACCGTCCCGCTTCAAGAGGTGGGACCGGGCACGCAGAGGTTCACGCTGGCGTTTCTGCCGTCCGAGCACCTCGCCGCGGGTCTCTCAGTCCGCTCGGGCGTCGCGCGGACCTTCTTCCGAACTTTTGACCCGTCGACGGGCGCCTCGGGACCGCCCATGGAAGTCACGGCTTCCCTCGCGGGCGGCCTTGGTCGGGGCCTGGATTACATCTCGACGATGGATCAGCTGGCCATTCCGGTCTGCCGGCGGAGCCACGCCGAACGCCTTGAAGATCCTCACTCGGGCCGGCGCCCCCGTGCGCACGATTGATCTCTCCTCGACTGGCCTCTCCACGCCTTTCGCGGTCGCCCACTTCGTTCCTTCCCCGGGCGCCAACCGCTTCCTGATTACTGGGAAGCACGGCCTCCGGGCCGGCCGTCGCCGTCACCGACTTCGACGGCAACGTCCTCCCGGGCGGCTTCAACGCGCGCGCCGGGTTGAACCTGGTCAATACGAGTGACGTTTCAGCGATCTCGACCGGCCCCTACGCCGGGGCGTTTGGAATCACGGACTCGGACAACAGCGAGCTCGTCGTGTTCCGCCTGGGCTATCTCGTCACCGCGCTCACTCCCGCGCATCTCTGGATCGGATTGAAGAACAGCGACGACCAGGGCACGCGGTTCGACTTGAAGACCGAGCTCTTGAAGAACGGGACGCCGGTGGCCTCGGCTCTGCAGCGTTGCATCACCGGCCTGGCGCGGAATGCGGCCGACGCGAAAGAGGCCGTCGTGCCGTTCGGCTCCTTCCCGCCTGTGTCGTTCGCCTCCGGGGATGTCCTGGCCCTGAGAGTCTCCACCCGGATCGGCACCAACCCGAACGAAACGAGGTGCACCGGCCCCGGAGGGAACCACACGAACGCGGCAGGCCTGCGTCTCTATTACGACGCGGCGAACCGGCCCTCCCGATTCGAAGCGACGATCGCGCCCGACCCGAATCGAGCTCTGTATCTCCGCTCGGACGGCGCGCTCAACGCGACCGCGCCGGCCGCCGGGACCGCGAAGACCAAGGACTCGGGCGGCGTCAACTTCGCGGGCGGGAATCCCTTCTCGACGATCGGCACCTGGAGCCTGGCTCCGCTGCCGTAGGAGGTCAAGGCCGGAATCCCGGAGCTCAACTCCCGACTTTCGGCGCCTGAGCTACGACGGAGCCCTCCTCGGCGAAGCCGAGGAGGGCCAGGGCGAGGGCGATGATGAGCGGCCCGACGAACATCCCGATCGCGCCGAAGGCGGCGAGGCCGCCCATCACGCCGAAGAAGACGGGAAGAGTCGAGATCTGCGCGCGGCCGGAGATCAGGCGCGGGCGCAGGAAATTGTCCACCGAACCGACCAGCACCGCGCCCCAGAGCAGCATGAAGAGAGCCCAGCCCGGGCGCCCCTGCGCGTAGAGCACGATCGTCGCCGGAACCCAGACGAGGGCCGTGCCGAGCATCGGGAGCAACGCCGCGAGCGAGGCCAGGAAGCCGAAGACGACGGGAGAAGGAAGGCCGGCGATCCCGAAGGCCAGACCCAGGAGCGCTCCCTGAACGAGCGCGGTCGCCAGGGAGCCGACGACGACCGCGCGCATGACATCGGAGAGCTGCGCGACGAGCCGTGTCTTGTGCGATGCCTCCATGGGAATCAGCCGCACCAGCCGCCCAAACATCTCCTCGCCATCGCGAAAGGAGAAGTAGAGGACAAAAAGCATGAGCAGAAGCCCGAGGACGACTCCGATCGCTCCCATCAGGACCTGCCGGCCGCCCGAGAGCGCGAACTCCAGGATGCC
Source organism: uncultured Acidobacteriota bacterium (assembly GCA_963782815.1). Classification (GTDB taxonomy): domain Bacteria; phylum Acidobacteriota; class Thermoanaerobaculia; order UBA5066; family Gp7-AA6; genus JAWOLE01. The sequence goes on from CAWALG010000024.1 coordinate 172,750, forward strand.
GCGCGCCCCGTTGACGAACCATTGCTGAAGGTCCGCGGCCGAGACCGGCGTGTTCTCGTCGATCCACGCGATCACCCGACCGAGCGCCGGAATCTTCATGAGATCCTGCGGTCCCTCGATCTGGTAACGGCGGGCCATCTCGGACACGCGCGCGAGCAGCTCCGTGGCCTGTCGCGCGAAGGCGATCATCAGGAACGTCGCGGGGATCACGATGGCGAGAATGACCGCGAGCGTCATGAGAAGGGACGCCGCCCCCCGGCGGCCCCGGAGCTTCCCGCGCAGCCATCGGTTGACCGGAAGGAGCAGGAACGCCAGGAGCCCCGCCCAGAGGATCGGGCCGAGGAAGGGAAGCAGGATCCGGGCCAGCAGGTAGAGGAGAAGCGCCGTCACGGCAATCCCGAAGACGCGGGTCGAGAAGCGGCTTTCGGGCATGATCGCCGGTCTCTCCTCTGTTGGGTCCCGATGCTAGCATGGCGCGGAGATGGGCTCTTTCTCCGCGCGCCGGGGCGACTCAGCCCGGAGGCGGCCTCCCGTATGAGCGCGCCGGATCGCCTGCTCGCGGCCCGCGTCTTTCGCGAAGAGGGAGAGCGGCAAGCCTTCGTCCGCGTCGGAATCGCGCGGGCCTGCGAGCCCGAGAAGTTCGACCGCTTCCGCGGCTGGATCGCGGAGGGCCATCACGCCGGGATGAAATACCTGGAGGCGACGCGCGAGATCCGGGCCGACCCGGCCCGGCTTCTCGACGGCGCGCGCTCGGTCGTCTGCCTCGCGGCCCGCCACGGCGATCGTCCGCTCATCGCTTCCGACGGCGCCACGGTCTCTCGCTACGCCTCCGGCCCCGATTACCACGGGACCCTGCGCCAGCGCGCAACTCGCGTCGCCCGGGCTGCTGCGGAGCGGCTCGGTGACTTCCGATACCGCGTCTGCGTGGACTCGACACCTCTGGCAGAGCGCTCCTTCGCGGCCGCCGCCGGCCTGGGCTGGATCGGCAAGAACGGCTGCCTCATCGACTCCGAGCACGGCTCCTTCCTGCTTCTCGCGGAGATCCTGACCGATCTGGACCTCGCGCCCGACGATCCGGTCTCCGAGCTCTGCGGCTCCTGCACGCGCTGCCTGGAGGCGTGCCCGACGGGCGCCTTCCTCGAGCCCGGGCCTTCTCGACGCCAGGCGCTGCCTCGCCTACTGGACGATCGAGCACCGCGGGCCGATCCCCGACGGCATCAAGGAGAGGATCGGGCCCAGCGTCTTCGGCTGCGACATCTGCCAGGACGTCTGCCCGTGGAACAGCCCGGTCCCTCTGGCGGCCGATGCGCCGGAGGAGGCGCCCACCCGCCGGCAATGGCTCGAGATGGGGCCCGGGGAGTGGCGGCGCCGCTACGGCGCGACCGCGTTGAACCGGGCGGGGCGGAGGGGCCTTCAGAGAAACGCCGCGGCATCCGCGGGAGCCTGCGGCGACCGCTCGAGCCTGCCCGTGCTCTCCCGCGCCGCCGGAGTATCCGAGGCGGGCCTCTCGGACGCCTCGGCCTGGGCGCTCTCCCGCCTCGCCGCCCGCGGCCCGGCCGCCGGCCGCGCGGACCGGAGAAAGGACCTCTAGAGATGGACTTCCAGACGGGCGTCTTCCTCTTCCTCTTCCTGCTTTCGCTCGTCCTCTCCGCCTTTTTCGCCGGCGCGGAGACGGCGCTGGTCTCTCTCGGGCGGATCGACATGCAGCGCTTTCGCGAAAAGGGGGACAGGGTCGGAGCCGTGATCCGGGACTTGAAGTCCAACCGGAACCGCCTGCTCGCCACGATCCTGATCGGACAGAACCTCTTCGTCGTCTCGGCCTCGACGCTGGCGACGGTCATCGCGACGACCTGGCTCGGCGAGAACTACGGAGTCCCGGTGGCGATCCTCTTCTCGACCCTGATCCTCTTCGTCTTCGCGGAGATGACGCCGAAGGCGATCGGCGCGGCCTCGCCCGTCGCGATCTCGCGGGCCGTCGCGATCCCCCTCTCCTGGATGATGAAGCTCCTCTCGCCCGATCGCGACGCTGTGCGTCCAGGCTCGCGACCGGCGCGCTGCGGTTCCTGCGGATCCCCGAGAAGACCCCGGCCCTGACCGAGGAAGAGATGAAGAGCGTGATCAACCTCGGGGCGGACGAAGGCGTGATTCACGGCGAGGAGAGGAAGCTCCTCCACAAGGTCCTGGAGTTCGGCGACAAGACGGCCCGCGACATCATGACTCCCCGGACGCGCGTCGTCGCGCTTCCGGAGACCGCGAAATACTCGGACGTCAAGCTCGTCCTGAAGGAGCACAAGGTCTCCCGCCTCCCGATCTACCGCGGCTCCCTCGACAACATCGTCGGGATCCTCCATGCCAAGGACCTCTTCGCCCTGACCGACGAGGAAGAAAAGAACTTCCGGATCGACCAGTACATGGACCAGCCTTTCCTGGTGCCCGAGTTCAAGCGGGCCGAGGACGTCTTCCGCGAGATGCGCCGCCGCCGGACCCACATCGCGATCGTCGTGGACGAGTTCGGCGGGACGGCCGGGATCGTCACGATCGAGGACGCGATCGAAGAGATGCTCGGGCCCATCCAGGACGAGTTCGACGAGGAGGAGACCTCCGGCTTCGTCCCGGCCGGCGACCGCGCTTATTTCCTGGACGGGAGTTTCCGATTGGACGACCTCGAAGAACAGTTCGGTCTCGCCCTCCCCCGCGAGGAGGCCGAGACCGTCGCCGGCCACCTCATGCTCCGCTTCGGCCGCATCCCGCGCAAGGGGGAGCGGTGGAAGGGGCGGAAGGCCGATTTCGTGATCGAGGAAGCCACCCCCACCACGATCAAGCGCGTGAAGATGATTCTCACCGAGAAGAAGGAATGAGATCGGCGATTGGTGATTGAGATCAGGTGATTGACCCGGCCGATCACAAATCACAAATCACAAATCACACGATTGGAGGGCAATTGGAAACGCGAACGGTCACGTTAATCAAGGGAGACGGGATCGGCCCGGAGGTGTCCGACGCCGTCCTGGCGATCCTCGAGGCGGCGAAGGCTCCCGTCCGGTTCGAGGAGGTGCTCGTCGGAATCGAGGCCGAGCGGCGGGAAGGAGATCTTCTTCCGCCCCGCGCGCTCGAGTCCATCCGGAAGAACGGCGTGGCGCTCAAGGGCCCCGTCACGACGCCCGTCGGAAAGGGCTTCGCCTCGATCAACGTGCGGCTGCGCAAAACGCTCGATCTCTACGCCAACCTGCGGCCGGTCAAGAATCTCCCCGGGATCACCAGCCGGTTCGAGAACGTCGACCTCGTCGTCGTCCGGGAGAACACCGAGGACCTCTACAGCGGTCTCGAGCACACGGTCGTGCCGGGCGTCGTCGAGTCCCTGAAGATCATCACGGAGTTCGCTTCGACGCGCATCGCGCGGTTCGCCTTCGATTACGCCCGGCTCCACGGGCGAAAGCGGGTCACGGCGATCCACAAGGCCAACATCATGAAGCTCTCCGACGGGCTCTTCCTCGAATGCTTCCGCCGCGTGGCCCTCGACTACCCCGAGATCGCCGCCGACGACCGCATCGTGGACGCGGCCTGCATGCGCCTCGTCATGGTCCCCGAGACCTTCGACGTAATGCTGATGGAGAACCTCTACGGCGACATCCTCTCCGACCTCGCGGCGGGGCTCGTCGGAGGACTGGGCCTCGTCCCGGGCGCGAACATCGGGCCGGCGGTCGCCGTCTTCGAGGCCGTTCACGGATCGGCCCCCGACATCGCGGGAAGCGACCGCGCCAACCCGACGGCGCTCCTGCTCTCCGCCATCCTGATGCTGCGTCACCTCGAGCTTTCCGAGCACGCGGACTCGGTCGAGCGGGCGCTCCACGCGACACTCGCCACCGGCATCCGCACCCCCGACATCGGCGGTACCGCCGGCACGCGGGAGTTCGCGCGGGCCGTCGCGGACCGGCTCGGATAGCAGGGTCCAGGGTCCCAGGGTCCCAGGTCCGGAGCAGTCGCGGGAATGACCGTGAAGCGCGAGCCGGGAGCCTCGACTCTTTCCGAAGACGAGGCCCTCTTCTTCGGCGAGAGGTTCGATCCGCGGAGTGTCTTCGGGCGGGACGCGCCGCTGGAAGTCGAGATCGGAAGCGGCCGGGCGCTCTTCCTGGTCGCCGCGGCCCGGGCCAACCCGGCGCACGATTTCCTGGGCCTCGAGCGGTCGCTCTCCTATTACCGCGTCTGCCGGGATCGCGTCTCACGATCGGGCCTCGCCAACGCGCGCGTCCTGAGGGCCGATGGAAGACTCCTGGCCGAAAGCCTGAGCCCGCGATCCATCCGGGCCTTCCACGTCTATTTCCCCGACCCCTGGCCGAAGAAGAAGCAGCGCAAGCGCCGCCTCCTGGACGCGGTGACTCTGGAGCTCTTCGCTTCCCGCCTCGAATCCGGCGGCGCGCTCCGGATCGCGACCGATCACGCCGGCTATGGCCACGCCATCGGCGCGCTGCTGCAGAGCGTCGGCGAGCTCGAACGGCTCGAGTGGGACGCGCTGCCTCCCCCTCCGCCAACCAACTACGAGCGCAAGTACAAGGCCGAAGGCCGCCCGATCTGGCGCTTCCTCCTCGTCGACGCCGTGAGGCGTGAGTCGTCAGGCGTCAGGCGAAGCCCGGGCCACGCCTCACGCCTTACGCCTGACGCCTTACGATTCCGGCGGCAGCGTCGGCCCTGTGAAGGAGACGACGCGCTGCAGGAAGAGGCGGAAGTACTGCGCGCCCGAGATGATCGCGACCGCGACGACGACCCAGAGCGCGATCTTTCCGGGCAGGAGAGACCACTCGTAGCGTTCCGAGAGGATGAGCAGCGAGACCGCCGTGATCTGCGACGTCATCTTCGCCTTGCCCCACCCCGAGGCCGCGATCACGATTCCCTGCTCGGCGGCGATCGAGCGCAGCCCCGTCACGGCGAACTCGCGACCGACGACGACGACGACCATCCAGGCCGGCGCGAGGTTCAGCTCGACGAGAGAGATGAACGCGGCGGAAATCAGGAGCTTGTCGGCGATCGGATCGAGCAGCGTCCCGAGCGTCGTGATCTCCCCGCGCCGGCGCGCGAGCCAGCCGTCGAAGAAGTCCGTCGCCGTCGCCAGCAGGAAGATCGCCAGCGCCACGATCTCCCGCCCCTCGAATTTCGTCAGGAGCACGACGACGAGGAACGGGACCAGGAAGATGCGCAGGAGCGTGAGGGCGTTGGGAAGGTTGATCCTCAAGGAGCTCCGGCCGGAAGGCGGAGGAGAGGCGGAAGACGAGCGGGGAACCTCGGGTGGGGATGGTCGTTCTGTCCCGGCAGAGGTTCGTCCCGCGTCTTGCGTCTCCCGTCTCACGTCTCCCGGATAATATCGCCGCAATGATTCCAGGGTTCCCGCTCGGGACCGACGGCTGGCGCGGCATCCTCGCCGACGGCTGCACCTTCGAGTCGGTGCGGAGGGTCTGCGCGGCGGCCGCCTCCGTTTACTCCGCTCTGCCCGAGGGGGACGCCCGGCGGGTCGTGATCGGGCATGACACGCGCTTCTGCTCGCCGGAGCTCGCGCGCGCCGCCGCGGAGGTCTTCGCGCGGGGCGGGATCTCCGTCCTCCTCGCGGACCGGCCGATCCCGACTCCCGCCGTCTCCTACCACGTGCGCCGTCTCGGCCTCGCGGGCGGCCTCGCCATCACCGCCAGCCACAACCCCGCCCATTACAACGGCGTCAAGATCAAGACCCGGTTCGGCTCGAGCGCCTCCCCGGAGCTCTACGAGGCGGTGGCGCGCGCGGCGGACGGGCCCCCGGCCGAGGCCGCCCGCGCCGGCCGGATCGAGGTCCTGGACCTGCTCTCTCCCTACCGCGATCATCTGGCGTCGCTGGTCCGCCTCGACGCGATCGCGTCGGCCGGCCTTGCCGTGGTCGCCGACTCGATGCACGGCGCGGCCGGCACGCTCCTCGCGGAGATCCTCTCCGGAGGATCCACGCGCGTCGTTGCCCTGCGCCCGGAGCGGGACGCGCTCTTCGGGGGCGTCCACCCGGAGCCGATCGCGCCGAACCTCGCGGCGGCCTCGGAGGCGGTTGCCCGGGAAGGGTGCGATCTCGCGGTCGCGCAGGACGGCGACGCGGACCGGCTCGGGGTGCTCGACCGGCGCGGCCGATTCGTGTCTCCCCACCGGGTGCTCGCGCTCCTGCTCCTCCACGCCTTTCGCCGGCGCGGCCTCTCGGGCGGCATCGCCAGGACCTTCTCGACGTCTCTCCTGATCGACCGCGTCGCCTCCGCTCTCGGCGCGAGGCTTTACGAGACGGCGATCGGGTTCAAGTACGTCGCCGAGCTGATGAACCGGGGTGAGGTGGCCGCCGGCGGAGAGGAGAGCGGCGGCTATGCCTTCTCCTTTCACCTTCCCGAGCGCGACGGGGTCTTCAACGCCCTTCTCCTGATCGAGAGCCTCGCGTTGGCCGGACACGATCTCGATCGCGCCCTGGAGGAGCTCGCCGCCGAATTCGGCTCCTTCGCCTACGGGCGGAGGGACGTCTCCCTGCCGGTCGCCGTCGTCGGCGACTTCCTCGCCGCCGTCAAGAACGATGTCCCGGCAAGAGTGGCCGGAGAACCGGTGACGCAAGTTCGAGACCTGGACGGAGTGAAATATCAGCTGGGAAAACGGGGCTGGCTACTCCACCGGCTCTCCGGCACGGAGCCGATGATTCGCCTCTACTGCGAGCACGAAGAAGAGTCAGCGGTGGAGAGGATCCTCGACGAAGCGGTATCGCGTCTGAAGGAGTTTGCCGCTAAGAGAGGCGCCGTGCCGCCACCTGACGTCTAAAGTCTAATGTCTAAGGTCTAAGGTCCCAGGAGCCCGACCTTAGACTTTAGACCTTAGACCTTAGACCTTGGACGGCCCCGGTTATCCCCTCTTCAGTCCGCGGGGTGGAGAAAAGTCGGTCGTGATGAGAGGCCGGTTGCTCTTGGGGTCCCGGGTGATCCGGACGGGACGGCTCTTCACGCTTCCCCAGGTCTGTCCGGCGGGGAGGCCGAAGCCTCCGCCGAGGGAGGACTTGCCGTAGTAGGCGGCCAGCCCCTTGTTCACGTAGAGGCGCGTCTCGTCATACGGCGGGACGCCGCCGTACCGGGCCACGGCCGCCTCCCCCGCGTTGTATGCCGCGAGGGCCCGCGAGAGGTCGCCGCCGTAGAGCCCCAGCAGGTACGCGAGGTGCCGCGCGCCCCCGGCCAGGTTCTCGATGGGATCGAACATGTCGCGCACGCCGTAGCGAACCGCGGTCTCGGGCATGAGCTGCATCAGGCCCCGCGCCCCCTTGCGGGACACCGCCGCCGGGTTGAAGGCCGATTCGATGAGCACGACGGACTTCACGAGCTTCGGGTCGAGGGAGTTGCGGTGCGCGGCGTCCGCGATCATGCCGTCGTAGAGGGAGGGGGTCGCGATCCGAGCCGCGAGCCACGCATCGCTCTTCCCGAGGGCCTCGCGGGAGGAGGATCCCGTGCCGTCGTTGTAGATCACTCGCTTGCCGTCCTTCATCCCGATCCGCACCGCTCCCGACGCCGCGGAGGCGCCGCAAAGAAGGACCGCGAGCACGCAAAGCGGCCTTGAGTCTCATGGAGTGTCTCGAATTATAAGCCGGCCTGGACCCGGTTCCAACTGGCCGATGGTTCAGGGCGGGGCGGCCGAGACGTTCTCGCCGGCCAGCATTTCGCGGACGGCGGCCTCGGCTTCCTTCAGGGCGCCGGGGAGGAGGCTCTCGTTGCGGCCGCCGGCCTGGGCGAGGTCCGCCTTGCCGCCGCCGCTGCCGCCGAGCGCCTTGCCGATCCGGGCCGCGATCCGGGACGCGGGGAGGCGCTGCGTCAGGTCCGGCGTGACCGCCGCGACGACGGAGGTCTTCCCTTCCCCCGCCGTCCCGACCACGACGACGCCGCTCGAGAGCTTCGCGCGCAGCGTGTCGGAGAGGTTGCGCAGCTCCGGAATCGAAAGTCCCGCCGCGATCCTCGTCACGATCCGGACCCCGTCCACGTCCACCGACGCGCCCGAGGCCCCCGCGTCGCCCGACGCGAGCTTCATCTTGAGCGACGCCAGCTCGCGCTCGAGGGACCGGACGCGCTCCTCGCGCTCCTGCCACCGCTCGACGAGCTTCTCCCTCGGAGTCTGGGCGGCGCCGGAGAGCGCGTTCAGGGTCTCCTCGTCGTGTCGAAGCAGGTCCACCGCTCCGAGCGACGTCACCGCCTCGAGCCGGCGCACTCCCGCCGCGAGCCCCCGGTCCGAGACGATCTTGAAGGCGCCGATCTCGCCGGTGCGCGGCACGTGGCATCCGCCGCAGAGCTCGGTGGAGAAGCCGGGGACGTCCACGACGCGCACCCTCTCGCCGTACTTCTCCCCGAAGAAGGCGATGGCGCCGCGCGCGCGCGACTCTTCCATCGTCATGTGCTCCTTGGTGACCTCGCGGTCGCGCAGGATCTCCTCGTTGACGAGGCGCTCGATCTCGGCGATCTGCTCCGGCGTCGGGGCCGACGAGGCGGCGTAGTCGAAGCGCAGCCGGTCCGGCGCGACGAGAGATCCCATCTGGCGGGCCGACTCCCCGAGCACCTTCCTCAGCGCGGCGTGGAGCAGGTGCGTGCCGGTGTGGTTGGCCTGCGTGCGCCGCCGCACCCACTCCGGGACCTCCATGTCCACCTTCGTGCCGACCGCGAGGACTCCCGACTCGACCGTGACGCGGTGGGAGATCAGCCCCGGCGCCGGCTTCTGCGTGTCGGCGACGCGCGCCGCGCCTCCCGGCCAGCGCCATGTCCCGGTGTCGGCGACCTGGCCGCCGCCCTCGGGATAGAAGACGGTCCGGTCCGTCACGACCTCGCCGGTCTCTCCCGCCGCGAGCTGCTTCGCCGGCGCGCCATCCTTGACGATGCCCAGGACCACCGCGCCCGAGAGCCTGCAGAAGTCGAGCTCGGGGTAGCCGCGGAACTCCGAGTGCTCCGCGGGCAGGCGAGAGCCTCTCGTAGACGGAGGCGTCCGCCGCCTCGAACTTCGCCGAGGCCTTGGAGCGGGCGCGCTGCGTCTCCAGGTTCTCGTCGAACCCCTGGCGGTCCACGGCCAGGCCTTCGTCCAACGCGATCTCCTCGATCACCTCGAGCGGGATGCCGTGCGTGTCGTACAGACGGAACACGGTCTCCCCGGCCAGGACTTTCTCCCCTCGCCGGCGCAGCTCCTCGATCGCTTCGCCGACGCGGACGGCGCCCTGCGAAAGCGTCTTCAGGAATCGCTCTTCTTCCGGCCGGAGAATCGCCTCGATCGTGTGCCTGTCGAGCCGGGAGCTTCGCCTTGTCGAAGTAGATCCCCGAGTAATTCGCGATGACCCGCCTGGACAAGCCTGTAGAGAAACGGCTCTCGAATGCCGAGTTGCGCGCCATAACGAAGCGCCCGGCGAATGATCCGGCGCAGCACGTATCCCCGCCCCTCGTTGGAGGGCATCGCGTGGTCGTGGATGAGCATCGTCGCAGCCCGCGCATGGTCGGCCACGACCCGGAAGGGAGCGTCCTCCACGGCCATGCTGCCCGCGGTACCGCGCGTCACCGCCGGCGCGGCGGACCTCCTCCTCGAGATCCTGGATGATTCCCCGGAAGAGGTCGGTGTCGAAGTTGTTGTTGACGCCCTGAAGGACCGCGGTCAGGCGCTCGAGACCCATCCCGGTGTCCACCGAGGGTTTCGGCAGACGGCGACATCTTCCCCGAGACGTCGCGCTCGAACTGCATGAAGACGAGGTTCCAGACCTCGACGTTCTCGTCCCCCGGCCCGTTGACGAGCTCCGCGGTGTTGCGAGAGAGGTCCTCCCCCGGAAATAGTGGATCTCCGAGCAGGGGCCGCAGGGCCCGGTGTCCCCCATCGCCCAGAAGTTCTCCGACTCTCCGAAGCGCAGGATCCGGCCCTCGGCAGGTGGCGCTCCCAGAGCCGGGCGGCCTCGTCGTCGTCGGTGAAGACGGTCGCCCAGAGGCGCTCCGGGCTCGAGGCCATACCCCTTCTCCCTGTCCGTCAGCAGCTCCCAGCCGAAGGCGATCGCCTCGTCCTTGAAGTAGTCGCCGAAGGAGAAGTTGCCGAGCATCTCGAAGAAGGTGTGGTGGCGGCCCGTGTAGCCGACGTTGTCGAGGTCGTTGTGCTTGCCCCCGGCGCGAACGCACTTCTGCGCGCTCGCGGCGCGGCTTGTAGTCGCGCTTCTCCCGGCCGGTGAAGACGTCCTTGAACTGGTTCATCCCGGCGTTGGTGAAGAGGAGCGTCGGGTCCTCCGCGGGGATGAGCGAGGAGGAGGGCACGCGGCGGTGCCCGCGCTTCTCGAAGTACTCGAGAAACCGCTCCCGGATCTCACCCGACGTCATCACGGCTCTTCGTCCTCAACTCCCGGCCGGCCGTCCGCGGTTCCCCGGCCAAATCTTCATCTTCGCAGAAATCGCGGCGGCGGGGAAACCCCGGCGCGAGAGCGCGTTCCAGACGCGGCGCCGGCGCTTCTCCGTGTCCCGGCCCGACGCTCGAGCGCCGGAGCTTCGTGAACAGCCGCGACGAGGGCCTTTTCTTCCCCTTCCGGGTCGATCTCGGCCAGCGCCGCCCCGATCGTCTCCGCGGAGAAGCCCCGGGCGCCGAGAGCTCCCTCTCGATCCGCGCGCGCCCGTAGCGCCCGGCGCGGGCGCGCGCGGCGGACCTCGCCGCGCGCGAGGTCGTCCAGCCACCCCTCGCGCTCGAGCCTCCCGAGCGCCTCGCGCGCGGCCGCCCGCTTCGAAGCCGCGCTGCTCCAGGGCGCGCGCGAGCTCCACGCGTCCCCGCGCCCGCACCGTGAGCAGCCTCATCGCGCGCTCGTAGCGCGCCTGGCGGAAGAAGGCTCGCTGACCGGGGTGGACCGTCCGCGGGATCGGATCTTCGCCTTACCCCTTACGCCTCACGCCGTTACGCGGCCGAGGCTCACCGCGCGCCGGGCGGCTGGCGGGAGAAATCGTAGGGGGATTCTTCTTCGGGCACCGCGCCGAAATCGGACGGGGCCTCCAGCTCCGCGTCCATCTCCTCGCTGGCGACGTCGGAGGTGGACTGGATCCCCTGGATCTTCAGGCGGAACTCGTTGGGGTTCGTGGCGCGCCGCATCGCCTCGTCGAACGTGATGAGGCCGGACTTGTAGAGCTGGTAGAGGGACTGATCGAAGGTCTGCATCCCGTACTGGGAGGTGCCCTGCTTGATCGCGTCCTTGATGTACTTGGTCTTCTCCTTGTTCTCGATGCACTCGCGGATGTAATCGGTGCGCACCAGGACCTCCACCGCGGGCACGCGGCCGAGGCCGTCCGCCCGCGGCATCAGCCGCAGCGAGATGACCGACTGGACGACCGCCCCGAGCTGGAGCCGGATCTGCCGGTGCTGGTGCGGCGGGAACACGGCGATGATGCGGTTGATCGTCTCGGTCGCGTCCAGGGTGTGGAGCGTCGAGAGAACGAGGTGCCCCGTCTCGGCGGCCGTCAGGGCCGTCCCGATCGTCTCGGCGTCGCGCATTTCCCCGACGAGGATCACGTCCGGGTCCTGGCGCAGCGCGCTCCGGAGCGCGACGGAGAAGCCCTTGGTGTCCACGTCGAGCTCGCGCTGGTTGACGATCGACTTCTTGTCGCGGTGCAGGTACTCGATCGGGTCCTCGATCGTCATGATGTGCTCGTTGCGGAGCGTGTTGACGTGGTCCACCATGGACGCGAGCGTCGTCGTCTTGCCCGATCCCGTCGTGCCGGTGCAGAGCACGAGGCCCCGCTGCTCCATGCAGATCTCGCTCGAGCACGGGGGGCAGGAGCAGCTCGCGGATCGTCAGGATCCGCGTCGGGATGACGCGCAGCACGAGGCCCACCGTGCCCCGCTGCTGGAAGACGCTGCAGCGGAACCGCCCGAGGTTGGGCACCTGGTAGGACGTGTCGATCTCGAAGTCGGTCTTGAATCTCTCCTTCTGGCGCGCCGACATGATCGAGAACGCCATCGCCATCGTGTCCTCCTGGACGATGCGGCGCATCTCGCTCATGGGTTTGAGGACGCCGTCGATGCGGAGGATCGGGTAGGCGCCGACCTTCAGGTGGAGGTCCGAAGCCCTGCGCTCGACCGCGATCTTCAGGAGGTCGTTGATATGCATGGGCGGGCTTAGCTTAACGGCGACAACCGGAAGGTCTCCGGGGTCAGAGGGGGTGAAGGTTGAAGGTCGAAGGTCGAAGGAACTCCCCCGGACCTTGACCTTCGACCTTCGACTCTTCGACTCTTACCCGTCAGACCCGCGCTTCGACCGGCACCGGGGTCAGCCAGCCGTAGCGGTCTTCGATGTCTCCCGACAGCAAGCCGAAGAAGTCCTTCTGCAGCCGCTCGGTGACCGGGCCGCGCTTGCCCGAACCGACGGGAATCCGGTCCACGGAGCGGATCGGCGTGACCTCCGCGGCCGTTCCGGTGAAGAAGATCTCGTCGGCGATGTAGAGCATCTCCCGCGCGATCTGCTGCTCGGCGACCGTATATCCGGCGTCGCGCGCGATCGTGATGACCGTGTCCCGCGTGATCCCGGGAAGGATGGTGCCGGCCAGCGGCGGCGTCAGGATCCTCCCGCCGTACACGAGGAAGATGTTCTCGCCGCTCCCCTCGGAGACGCGCCCGCTGTTGTCCAGGGCGATCCCCTCGGTGTAGCCGTTGGTGATCGCTTCCATCTTGATCAGCGCCGAGTTCACGTAGTTGCCGGTGGCCTTCGCCATGGCGGGAAAGGTGTTGGGCGCCATCCGGTTCCACGAGGAGACGCAGACGTCCACGCCCTGTTCGAGGCATTCGGGCCCGAGGTAATTGCCCCACTTCCAGACCGCGATCAGGACGTCGATCGGGCTCTTGAAGGGATTGACTCCCAGCGCGCCCAGGCCGCGGTACACGACCGGCCGGATGTAGCACTCCTCGAATCCGTTGGCCCGGATCGTGTCGAGAATCGCGGCCTTGAACTCTCCGGGCGAATAGGGGATCTCCATGCGGTAGACCTTGCAGGAGTCGTAGAGCCTCTTGATGTGCTCGTCCAGGCGGAAGGCCGCCGAGCCGTTCTTCGTCTTGTAGACGCGGGCTCCCTCGAACATGGCCGAGCCGTAATGAAAGACGTGCGAGAAAGCGTGGATCTTCGCGTCGGCGAAGTCCACAAGCCGCCCGTTCATCCAGACCTTCTTGACGTCTCTGTAGGGCATGTGACCTCCGCTCGGGTGGGACGGATTTTCGCGGGTACGGGGGAGTATGTCCCGTCCGCGAAACGCGGTGTCAATTGGAACGAAGTTGGAAATCGGAGATTGTGAGTTGTGGCCGTCTGTCCGGAGATTGTGAGTTTCGATTCCCGATTCACGATTTCCGATTGGAGGAGCGCGCGCGCGAGGACGAGGCGAGCGGCGATCGCGGCTGTCTCGGCGCGCAGCTTGCCGGCGGGAAGGGCGACGAGGACCAGCCCGCCCCTCGCGCGGCCTCGCGCTCCGGCGCGGTCCATCCGCCTTCCGGACCGACGAGCAGGGTGAGCGCGCGAGCGGAAGGCTCGGACGGAAACGCCTCTCCTTCCGGGTCCAGAAACAGCCGCTCCGAGGCGGGGCGCTCCGACAGCGCCCGATCGAGCGGAATGGGCCCCGCGATCCGGGGCCAGCGCGGGAGACTCGCATTGCTTCGCCGCCTCGCGCGCCACGCGCTCGAGCCTCTCGAGCATCGCGGCGGTGCCGCGGAAGGACTGCGTCCGATCGGTGGCGACGAGCGTCACGCTCTCCGCGGAAAGCTCCGTGGCCTTCTCCGCCAGCCAGGCGAGGCGCTCGGCGCGCAGGCCCGCCACGAAGAGCGCGACCGGCGCGGCCGGATCGGCCGCGGGCAGGATCCTTTCGACGGCGGCCTCGGCGCCGCCGCGGTCCAGACCGCGTCAGGCGCGCCTCCGCCTCGCGGCCGCTTCCGTCGAAGAGGACGACGCGGTCTCCGGGACGCAGTCTTCGCGCCCGCGCGTGCGCGGCCTCTTCGGGCGAGAGCCTCGCGGTCTCCCCCGCCGCGGGGAGCGGCGAAGCTACGAGACGCGCCCGAGGCAAACGCATGCCCATTCCCCCTCGGCTCGGCGGCCGCGAAAGGACCCAGCGCCGCGAACGCAGGCGCGCCACGACGCCCTCCTCCCGGTCGAGCGGGATTCCCGAGAGAACCAGCCGGCCTCCCGGCGCGACGCGGCTCATCACGGCGCCGCGCATCGGCAGGAACTCCTGCGGCAGCAGGTTCGGCGAGAACGAGCGGAAAGACTCCGGCGACGGCGTCCACGGCGGCGGCCAGGAGCGACACGCGGGATCCGAAGTCGTGCAGCCGCAGGTTCTCGCGCGCCACGAAAACGGCCTCGGAGTCCGTGTCCAGCGCGACCGCGCGGCGCGCTCCGAGAGCCGCCGCTGCCAGCGCCAGGACGCCGGACCCGGTTCCGACGTCGAGGACCTCCAGGCCGTCGGGGGGCTCTTCCTCCAGGCAGAGGAGGGCGAGGCGCGTGGATTCGTGGCCGCCGGTGCCGAAGGCCGTGGAGGCGGGCAGCCGCAGGGCGATCCGCCCGGAAGGAGGGCGCGAGTCGGAGGGATCTCCCGGATCGATCCAGAATCGCTCGTCCGACGGCGAAGGGGCGCGAGGCCGCGCGGAACTCCTCGAGAGGATCCCCTTCCGGAATGTCCGTGACGAGTTCGCAGCGGACGCGCGAATCCGACAGCGCCCGGCTCGCCCGCCGCGCCGCTTCCGCGTCGCGAAAGCAGGCGACGAGGTCTCGCCCCTCCTCGAGAAATCCGAGCGGCTCATGGAGCCACAGGAGCCCGAGGACCGCGTCGTCTTTGGCCTTGCGCGGGACGAGGAGCCGGGAGTACTTCTGGCGTGGACATAGAGTGTAAGAGAGTCTAAGGTGCTAGATGTGTAAAGTCGAATGTCGGAGCACGGGGACCCTACGACCTACGACCTTGACACCTACCGCTCGTCAGGAGAAGATCTTCTTCGCCTTGTCGACGACGCTGCTGCCCGCGACGGGCGCGCCGACGAGCTGCGCGTAGCTGCGGAGGAGCTCCCGCTCCTTTTCCGACGGAGCCTCGGGGACGATCACGCCGATGCGGACGACGAAGTCTCCGCGGCCGCGCCGCCCGAGACGGCCGAACCCCCGCCCGCGAAGGCGGATCTCGGAGCCGGCCTTCGTTCCGCGCTGGACGGTGATCTTCTCTTCCTCTTCGAGCGTGGGCACGGCGACTTCCCCTCCGAGGACGAGCGTGGGAAAGGGGAGGTCGAGTCCGAGCACGACGTCGTCTCCATCGCGCTGGAAGACCTCGTGCTCCGCGACCGTCAGCACGACGTAGAGGTCGCCGGGCGGGCCGCCGCCGGCCCCGGCGTCCCCTTCGCCCGCCAGCCGAAGCCGGGAGCCCGTTTCGACGCCGGCCGGGATCCTGATGCCGAGCTTGCGGCTGCCGCGGCGCCGCCCTTCTCCCCCGCAGTGGCGGCAGGGCTTGTCGACGATCTTCCCTTCTCCGCCGCACTGGCGCAGGGGCGCGTGACGGTCAGGAAGCCCTGCGAGAAGCGCTGGCGCCCATGTCCGCCGCACGCCGGACAGGTTCGGGGACTCGAGCCCGGCTCGGCGCCGGAGCCCGAGCAGGCTCGCACGGCTCGAGGCGCGAGATGACGAGGGGAGCCTCGACGCCGAAGGCGGCGTCCCGGAACGACACCTCCATCCTGTAGACCACGTCGCTCCCGGCCGGCCGGGACGGCCCCGCCGATCCAAACCCGGCAAAGCCGAAGAGGTTCTCGAAGAGCCCGGAGAATTCGCCGAAGACCGAGGGATCGAAGGCCTGTCCGAAGCCGCCGCCCGCCGCGCCCAATCCCGCGTGGCCGAACCGGTCGTAACGCGCGCGCTTGTCCGGGTCGGAGAGGACGGCGTAGGCCTCCGAGGCCTCCTTGAATTTCTCCGCGGCCTCGTGAGTTTCCCGGGTTGCGATCCGGGTGATGCAGGAGAGCGAGCTTGCGATAGGCGGACTTCAGCTCGCCGTTCTCCGCGTCGCGGCCGACTCCGAGGACCTCGTAGTAATCGCGCTTGGACATGTTTCTCTCGGTGCTCCGTCTCCGACTTTAGACCTTAGACCTTCGACCTTAGACCTTCGAACGTCTCACGGCTGGCCTGGCGGAGCGGGGCCCTTGGCCGCGGAGCGCTGGAGCATCACGCGGGTCAGGAGCTTCGAGACCCCCTGCATGTCGAAGATCGCCTCCTTCAACGCCTCCCGCGAATCCGCGGCCGCGATCTCGCGGGAGCGCTTCAGGGTCTCCTCGATCCGCTCCCGCTCGTCCGGCGCGAACGCGGTGATGAACTCCGCGAAAACGCGCTCGTTGGA
The DNA here is from genome assembly GCA_963782815.1 of uncultured Acidobacteriota bacterium. Taxonomy (GTDB): domain Bacteria; phylum Acidobacteriota; class Thermoanaerobaculia; order UBA5066; family Gp7-AA6; genus JAWOLE01. Next base: position 189,099 of record CAWALG010000024.1, read on the forward strand.
CGCGAGCATTCCCTCCAGCCGGTTCTGGATCTGGGAGAGCTCCCGCCGCTGGCGGTCCGCCTCGGCGAAGGAGGACGCCTCGTTGATGATCCTGTCGATCTCGGCCTGCGAGAGGCCGCCCGCCGGATTGATCTGGATCCCCTGCGCCTTGCCGGTCGCCAGGTCGCGCGCCGAGACGTTGACGATCCCGTTGGAATCGATCGCGAAGCTGACTTCGATCTGCGGGACCCCGCGCGGCGCGGCCGGAATGCCCACGAGCTCGAAGCGTCCGAGCGACTTGTTCTCGCCGGCCACTTCCCGTTCCCCCTGGACGACATGGATCTCCACGACCGACTGGTTGTCGCCGACGGTCGTGAAGACCTTCGTGTTCTTCGTCGGGATCGTGGAGTTGCGCTCGATCAGCTTCTCGAAGACGCCGCCGTGGGTCTCGATGCCGAGCGAGAGGGGCGTGACGTCCAGCAGCACGACGTCCTTGATCTCCCCCTTGAGCACTCCCCCCTGGATCGCGGCGCCGATCGCGACGACCTCGTCCGGGTTGATCTCCCGGTTGGGCTCCCGGCCGAAGAGCTCCGCGACGATCTGCTGCACGCGCGGCGTGCGCGTCTGGCCCTCCCACGACGATGACCTGGTCCACGTCGGACGCCTTCAACCCGGCCGCCTTCAGGGCGTCGAGGCACGGCGCCGCCGTGCGGTCGATCAGGTCCGCCACGAGCGACTCGAAGCGGGAGCGCGACAGCGTCCGGTTGATGTGCTTGGGACCCGAGGAGTCCGCGGAGATGAACGGCAGCGTGATCGTGGCCTCCATCGCCGTCGAGAGCTCGCACTTCGCCTTCTCGGCGGCCTCCTTCAGCCTCTGGAGCGCCATCCGGTCCTGCCGCAGGTCGATGCCGGTCGCGCGCTCGAAGTCGGAGAGGAGCCAGTCCATGATCTTCTTGTCGAAGTCCTCGCCCCCGAGATAGGTGTCGCCGGCCGTCGCCTGGACCTCGTAGATGCCGTCGCCCAGCTCGAGGATCGAGATGTCGAAGGTCCCGCCTCCCAGGTCGTAGACCGCGACGATCTCGCTCCCCTTCCGGTCCAGGCCGTACGCGAGCGAGGCGGCCGTCGGCTCGTTGAAGATGCGAAGGACCTCCAGCCCGGCGATCCGGCCGGCGTCCCGCGTGGCCTGCCGCTGGGCGTCGTCGAAGTAGGCCGGCACGGTGACGATCGCCTCCGTGATCTCCTCGCCGAGCGACTCTTCGGAGAACTCCTTGATCTCCCGCAGGATGAAGGCCGAGATCTCCTCGGGGCTGTAGTCCTTGCCGCGCGCCCGGATCTTGATGTCGCCGTTGGCGGCGCGGACGATCTCGTACGGCAGGACTTCGCGCGCGTGCCGCGTCTCCTCCGAATCGAACTTGCGCCCCACGAGCCTCTTGACCGCGAAGACCGTGTTCATCGGGTTGGTGATCGCCTGCCGTTTCGCGATCTGCCCGACCAGCCGCTCGTTGTCCTCCGTGAAGCCCACGATCGAAGGGGTCGTGCGGCTCCCCTCCCGATTGCAGATCACCTGCGGGGTCGCCCCCTCCACGACGGCGACGCAGCAGTTCGTCGTGCCAAGATCGATTCCGAGGATCTTGCTCATGCGAATCGTCCGAGCTGAATCGATTGGCAATCCTCAATCCTTCAATCCTCCTTCGCCATTGGCTTTGGGACGGCGACCTTGACCAGCGCGGGGCGCAGCAGCTTGTCGTTCAGGAAGTACCCCTTGCGGAGAACTTCCAGGATCGTGTCCTTGGGCACGTCGTCCGTCGCTTCGGTGGCGACGGCCTCGTGGACGTTGGGATCGAACGCGCCGGAGGTGTCCACCTCGGCGACGCCGTACTTCCTCCACAGCTCGTCGATCTGCCGCCGGATCATCGCGACGCCCTGGCCGAAGTCCGTCTCCAGCGCTTCCGCGGGGGCGTGCTCGAGCGCCCGGTCGAAGCTGTCGGAGATCGGGAAGAGGTCCAGGAGGAAATTCCCGAGAGCGAACCGGAAGATACTCGCTCTTCTCCCGCTCCGCGCGCTTGCGCATGTTCTCGAACTCGGCGAGCTTGCGAAGGTGGCGGTCCTTCAGGTCGTTCAGGTCCTTCTGGGCCGAGCGCAGCTTCTCCTCGGCCGACGCGATGGCCGAGCGCTCCTCTTCTTCGAGGACCGCTTCCAGCGTGGCTCTCCGGATCGTTCACTTCGATCGTCTCCGGGTCCGCCGCGGCGCGTCGGGGAGCGGGCCGCGGCCGCGATCGCTCTTGCCGCTCATCGCGAGGAGCCCTCCCGTTCGCGCGGTGTCGCGCCGCTCGAGCCTCTCCGACAGCGCCTTTCCGAGCAGCTCGACGACCGGGATCACCCGCGGGTATTCCCGGCGCGCCGGGCCGAGGACGCCGAGCGTGCCGGAGAGCGCTTCGCCGGCGCCGTAGGACGTCAGCACCGCCGAGAGCCGCGGGTCGGCGGTCAGCGCCTGCTCGGAGCCGAGCACGACGCAGGTCCGCCGGGAATCGAGATAGCGGGTCATCAGGTCGAGCAGGCGCGCCTTCTCTTCGAAGGCCCAGAAGACCTTCTTCAAGGAATCGACGTCGGCGAACTCCGGCTTGTTCAGCAGCCGCGCGGTCCCGTCCACGTAGATCTGCTCCTGCGTCTCGGGGCCCTCGAGCGCCTGCCGGCCGAGCGCGAGCGTGCGCGTCAGGATCCGGTCGGCGGCGGCCTTCTCCTGCGCCATCGCCTCGACCAGCCGGCGCCGCGCCTCGTAGAGCGTGCGGCCGCAGAACTCCCGCGTGATCCGCTCGCTCATGGCCTCCAGCTCGCGCGCCGAGTAGTCGACCTCGGTCTCGATGACCCGGGAGAGCACTTCCGGTCCGCTGATCTGGACGACCAGGATCTTCCCGGGCGCGACCGGCAGGAACCGCAGGCCGTCCACGACCGTGTGCAGCGCGTCCGGCGCCACGACGAAGCCGACTTCGCCCGAGAGCCGCGAGAGGAGGCGGGAGGCCGCCTGGAAGAGGCGCGGCACGTCGGCGCCCGCCGAGGAGAGGTCGGAGTCCACCTGCTCCCGCACGTCCGACGGCGACCCTGCGGTGCCGCATCAGCTCGTCGATGTAGAGGCGGTAGGCCCGGTCCGTCGGGACGCGCCCCGCGGAGGTGTGGGGCTGGGTCAGGAACCCCAGGTCGGTCAGGTCCGCCATGATGTTGCGGATCGAGGCCGGGGAGAGGTGGAAACGGTTGGACTTGAACAGGGTCCGGGAGGAGACCGGGCGGCCCGTGTCCACGTGGACACGGATGATTTCCTTCAGAATCGTCCGGCTGCGAGCATCCAACGTCTTCATGGCTCCCGGAAGAGATTAGCACTCGGGTCAATCAAGTGCTAAGTCAGTCGAGCCGGCGATCCATGGCCGGCGCGCTTCAGTGTAGCGCGAAAACGGCCGGAATCCACGAGCGCTGCGATCGGGACCGCCGCCGGCCCTGTAGACTTCGACGATGGCCTCCGAGGTCCTGGCATCTTCCTTGAGCCTCGTCGGGCCCGGCCGCGCCGGAAAGGCGTTCGCGCGCTCCTGGCTCTCGGCCGGCGGAATCCTGACCGAGGTGATCGCGCGTGATGCTCTCCGGGCCCGCGACGGGGCCGGAGAAATCGGCGGCGGAACTCCGCGCGGTCTGGACGAGCGACTCGCCGATTGCGACATCCTGGTGCTCGCGGTTCCCGACGATGCCGTCGCGTCCGTCGCCCGCGCGCTGGCGGGCCGAATCCGGTGCCGGACGGCCTTCCACCTCAGCGGGGCGCTCGCCGCCTCCGCGCTCGACGCGCTCAAGTCCTCCGGCGCGGCGGTCGGATCGCTTCATCCCCTGAGGGTCTTCACGGGCGCGTCCGGGGAGACCTGGAGGGGAGCCCTCGTCGCGATCGAAGGGGACGACGACGCCGTGAGCACCGGCGAGGACTCTGGTGCGGGCCGTCGGGGGACGGGCCCGCCGGATCGCGCCGGAGGCCAAGCCCCTCTACCACGCGGCGGCGACGCTGGCGGCCGGAGGCACGGCCGCCGTCGTGTCGCTCGCGACGCGCGCCTGGGAGCGAGCCGGGATCCCGGAGGAGGAAGCCCGGCCGGCGCTGGCGGGCCTGGCCGCGCGAGCGGCGGAGGCCGCGGCCTCGCGCGGATTCGAGGAAGCGTTCACCGGTCCGATCGCCCGCCGCGACGTCGGGACCGTCCGGGCGCATCGGCAAGCGCTCTCCGCGCTCCCGGACGCGGGGCGGCTCTATGCCCTGCTCGCGGCGGAGACGTTGACGCGCACGCCGGAGAGGGGAAAGGAAGAAGAGATTCTGACTCTGGTCGAGGGCCTGGAACCATGATGAGATCTCCTCAGGGCGGACACGCGGAGCAATGGTAGAATCAAGCAGCGCCCCTTTTCCGGGGCCTTAATCAGATCATGGTGTTTTTCAACTACGCCACCATGCAGATGGCGGCCAAGATCGTTTACTACGGCCCCGGTCTGTGTGGAAAGACAACGAACCTCCACCACATCTACGGCCGGACCTCGCCGGGCTCGCGCGGGGAGATGGTCTCGCTCGAAACGGAGACGGACCGCACGCTCTTCTTCGACCTCCTCCCCCTGGACGTCGGCGTCATCGGGGGCTTCAAGACGAGGGTTCAGCTCTACACGGTCCCGGGACAGGTCTTCTACAACACGACGCGCAAGCTGGTCCTGAAGGGGGTGGACGGCATCGTCTTCGTGGGCGACTCGCAGCGCGCCATGAAGGACGCCAACGTCGAGAGCATGGTCAATCTCCGCTCGAACCTGGCGGAGATCGGGATCAAGCTCGAGGACCTGCCCCTCGTCTTCCAGTACAACAAGCGGGACCTCGCCAACATCCTCTCGCTCCAGGAGCTCGAGGACAGCCTGAATCCCGACCGCAAGCACGAGAGCTACGAGGCGTGCGCGGTCCTCGGCCAGGGAGTCTTCGAGACCCTCAAGGCGATCTCCAAGCTGACGCTGAGGGCGGTGAAGAAGAAGATGCTCGGCGACGAGCGTTCCTCGAGGCCCGCGCCGCTCGCGGGCACGCGCGGCTCTTCCATCTGGCCCGCCGCTCCGGAGGAATCCGCCGAGGTCGCGGCGGCCGACGAGGCGCGTTCCGCAGGGGCGGCTCCGGAGACTGCGCCGGAGTCCGAAACGCCGGCGCCGCCCGAGCCGCAAGAGGCCGGGCTCTTCTCCGAGGCGGAACCCGGATCTCCCCACGCGATGGACCCGGTCGAGATCGGAGACGTCTCCTTCGCCCAGGCCGCCGCGCCGGAAGTCAAGCACGTCCGGGTTCGGTCGAACATCGACATCCTCTCCGAGCTCGACAAGCTGCGCCGCAACGCGACGTCGCTGCCGCCGCCCGACAGGAACGCGCGCCGGGCGGTCCGCGGAGATGTCGATCGACGATCTGCTCGCGAACAGCCTGAATCATCGCAAAGAGATCAACCGCGTCTTCGAGATCAACATCCCGCAGAGCGAGCTGGCGCGCGGGCAAGTCGTCACGGTCGGGCTCGCCCTGGAGGACAAGAACAACAAGCCGATCGGTGAGAAGAAGACATTTTCCATCGAGCTGCATTCGAAATCCGATGTCGAGAAGCTCCTGCTCTCGCTGAAGTTCCACATCTCCGGCAAAGTAACGGCGACGGACGGTTGTCCGCGTCGGAGGACGGACTTTAGTCGGAGACGTCGCGCGAGCGCGTCCGGCAATCGTTTGGAGCAAAAAGATTTTGCAATCCATGACCGGACAGGTTTACCCTTTTCCCATGATTCCGTCTCAAGCCCCGGCGAGGGGGAGGAACTGTATCCTCGCGGCTCTCTCGGCCGCCCTCCTTCTCGGAGCAGGCTGCTCGGCCTCGGCGGCTTCGCGGAAGGCGGGCGACGCGGCTCCTCCGCCCGATCCGCCGGCCGTCGCGAAGGCCCGGGAGGAGTTCGCCCGGGGCCGCGAGGCGGCTCTCGCGGGCGACTTCCAGTGCGCCTCGGAGGCCTTCTCCCGCGCCGTCGAATCGGTCCGGCCGGCCGGCGAGGAGGCCCCCGCCGATCCCGAGATCATCGCGTTCTCGACGGATCTGTACGAGGGGATCCTCCGCTACGAGGCGATGGCGCCTCCCGTCGAAGCCGAGGCCCAGGAAATGGCGGACCGCGCGCCGATGCTCGCTCCCGCCGGAGACGCCCGACGCGACGCCCGACGCGATGCTGAAGGCCCGCGAGGCGGTCTCCACCGACAGCGGCAACCGGACCTACGACATCCCCATCGTCGTCAACGACAGCGTCCTGAGGATCCTCGCGGTTTATCAGAACGACCTTCACGACGTCATCGCGCGCGGCCTCGCGCGCTCGGGCCGGTTCATCCCGATGATCGAGCGGGTGTTCCAGGAAGAGGGTCTCCCCAGGGACCTGGCCCAGGTGGCGATGGTCGAGTCCTCCTTCATACCCGCGCGCCCGCTCTCCCAAGGCCGCCTGCGGCATCTGGCAGTTCATCCCCGAGACCGGCCGGCACTACGGGCTGACCTCCAACGGGTCCGTGGACGAGAGAAGCGATCCGGAGAAGGCGACCCGCGCGGCGGCCCGGTATCTCCGCTTCCTGTACGACCTCTTCCACGACTGGTACCTCGCCATGGCCGCCTACAACGCCGGAGAGGGGAAGATCCTCCGGACGATGGAGAAGACCGGGCTGACGGACTTCTGGCAGCTCGCCGCCTCGGGCCTCCTGAAACCCCAGACGCAGAACTACGTGCCCGCCGTCATCGCCTCCACGCTGATCGCGAAGAACCCGGCCCATTACGGCTTCGAGGTCGAGTACGAGAAGCCGCTCTCCTACGAGACTCTCCGGCTCGACCGCCCGGTCAACCTGCGGCACCTCGCGGCGGAGAACGGGGCGACGCTCGAGGAGCTCCAGAGGTTGAATCCCGAGCTGCGCAGCGAGATCACGCCGTCCGGCCCGGACGGCTACGAACTGAAGGTTCCGGTCGGGAGCCGCGAAACGGTCCTCGTCGCCTTCGCCCAGGCGCCGACGGCCAGGCCGCCGAGCTTCCGCCGCCACGTCGTCAAGCGCGGCGAGACGCTCGCCTCGATCGCCCGCCGGTTCCACGTGCCGCTCGCGAGCCTCGCGTCGGCCAACTCCCTCCCGCAAGAGCGCGAAGCTGTCGCGCGGGCAGCGTCGTCCTCATCCCGCGGCCCGAGCCGCCGTTCGTGTCGCCTCCAAGTCCAAGAAGTCCGGCAAGGCCCGCGCAGCCAAGCAGGCGAAGACCGGCGCCTGCGCCGCGTCGACGGCTCGCAACTACAAGGTCCGGGGAGGCGACACGCTCTACCAGATCGCGCTCAAGCACGGCACGACGGTCGCCCAGCTCCTCGCCTTCAACAGCCTGCCCGGCCCGGCCCTCATCAAGCCGGGCGACACGCTGAAGATCCCCGCCAAAGCGCGCTGACGCGCGCGCTCGAGGTCTAAGGTCTAAGGTCTAGTGTCCGGGCCCGGGACCTTAGACCTTAGACCTTAGACCTTAGACCTGAAACCGATCGCCACCGAGTGGACGGCCACGAGTGCTGTTAAGCTTCGATCGTCCTCATCCCCTCCGCAGGCGTCTCCTCGCACCGAGGAGGTTTCATGCTTGCGCGCGTTCATTCCGCCGCCCTCGCTGGGGATCGACGCCCGCGTCCTGGACGTGGAGGTCGATGTCTCGGGAGGGCTCCCCTGTTTCAACATCGTCGGGACTCCCGGACACGAGCGTCCGGGAGGCCCGCGAACGCGTCCGCTCGGCGCTCCGCAACGCCGGGTTTCCGTTCCCCGGAGGCGCTGTTACCGTCAACCTGGCGCCCGGCGGGATTCAAGAAGGTCGGGGCCTCCCTGGACCTTCCCGTCGCCGTGGCGATCCTCGAGATCTGCGGCCTGGCCTCGCGTGCGGCCGCGCGCCGCCTCTTCGTCGGCGAGCTGGGATTGAACGGCGAGGTCCGTCCCGTCCGAGGCGCGCTCTGCCTGGCGCTCGCGGCGCGCGACGCGGGATTCGACGAGATCGTGCTTCCCTGCGCCAACGCCGCGGAGGCCGCCGCCGTGGAAGGGATCGCGGTCATCCCCGTCGGGAGCCTCGCCTCGACCGTGGCGCACGTCAACGGCCAGAAGACGGATCGCGCCGTTCGTCGCGCCCGCGGCCGTCCCGGCTCCGCCCAGGGGGTCGGACTTCTCCGATATCCGGGGCCAGACGGTCGCGCGCCGCGCGCTCGAGATCGCCGCCGCGGGCGGGCACCACGTCCTGCTCATGGGCCCGCCGGGCGCGGGAAAGACGATGCTCGCCCGGCGGCTGCCGACGGTCCTGCCGGCCCTGACGCGAGGCGAGTCGATCGAGGTCACGAAGGTCCATTCCGTCGCGGGCGCTCTTCCCCCTTCCGGAGGGCTCGTCGAAACGCCCCCGTTCCGCGCCCCGCATCACGGGATCTCCGCGCCCGGCCTCGTCGGAGGCGGCGCGCGTCCGGGCCCGGGAGAGATCTCCCTGGCGCACCGGGGAGTGCTGTTCCTGGACGAGCTGCCCGAGTTCCGGCGCGACGTCCTGGAGGCGATCCGCCAGCCCCTGGAAGAAAAGCGCGTCAACCTGGTCCGCGTCGGCGGCGCCTGCACCTTCCCGTGCGATTTCCTGCTCGTCGCCGCGATGAACCCGTGTCCCTGCGGCTTCGTGGGAGATCCGCGCCGGGTGTGCACCTGCGACTATCGCGAGCGCCTGCGCTACACGAAGAAGATCTCCGGGCCGCTGCTCGACGGATCGATCTGCACGTCTCGGTCCCGCCCGTCTCCTGGGCCGACATCCAGAAGAGCGCGCCCGAAGAGGCCTCCGAAACGATCAAGCGCAGAGTGGCGCGGGCGCGCCGCCTGGCCGTGTCCCGCTTTCCCGGCCGGCCGGCGTTTCGAAACGCCGATCTCGCCGCCGCCGATTTCGAGCGCTTCCTCTGCCTCGACGCCCCGGTGCGCCGCGTGGCGGCGGCGGCCGTCGAGAGGCTCTCGCTTCTCCGTCCGCGCGCTCCACCGCGCGCTGCGCGTGGCCCGCACGATCGCCGACCTCGCGGGCGAGCGAGAAGGTCACGGCGGCGCACCTGGCCGAGGCCATCTCCTACCGCCCGCGCCTCTCCGCGGAGGAGGCGAATCGCCTTGACAGCGGAACCCTCACGCCCATACGATCGTCTCCAAAAGCGAGTTGAATCGTTCCCGGTCCTGGTCCCTTTGAAATCTCGGCTCTCGCCGCGCGGTGGGTTTCGCAGAACGGGGCGCGGCTTGCCGTAATCACGCGCAAGGAGAGTCGGTGAAGAAATACAACACGATCATCTTCGTTCCGAACGCCCGTTCCCCTTTCCGAAAACTCACGATCTCCACCCGGGTCCTCACGATCGGCGCCGCCGCGGTCGCGATGCTGATGGCCGCCGCGGTCCTCTTCGGATGGGCGTACTTCGCCTCCGCGCGCCGCGACCGGGAGTACCTGCGCGAGATCGCCGAGAACGCCCGCCTGAAGTCGGCGACGGCGCAGCTCACGAGCCGGCTGAACGGTCTCGTCCGGAAGCTGGACGACTTCGACGCCCGCACCCGCCGGCTCGCCATCGTCGCGGGCCTGACGGACGGCCTTCGCGGGGGGATGGGCGGGCCGGAGATCAAAGAGAATCCCGACCTGTCGGAGAGGGGCGCGCTGCTGGATTCCCGTCTGACGGCGCTCGAGTCCCAGTTCGCGAAGCGCTCGGCGATCGTGTCGTCGACGCCGTCGGTGGCCCCGGTGCGCGGCGTCGTCAATTCGGGTTTCGGATCGCGCCTGGATCCCTTCACGGGCGACGGCGCGTTCCATCAGGGGCTGGACATCTCGACTCGCCGCGACGAGCCCGTCCTCGCCACGGCCGCCGGGGTCGTGGTCCGGAGCGGCCCGTCGGGGGACTACGGCAAGTCGGTCGAGATCGCCCACCGGGCCGGCTACCGGACCATCTACGGGCACCTCGACGCCATCCTCGTCAAGGAGGGCCAGCAGGTGCGCCGGGGAGAACGCGTGGGCCTGGCCGGCTCCACGGGACGCTCCACCGGCACCCATCTCCACTACGAGGTGCGCCAGGGCGACCGGGCCGTCAATCCGCTCGACTACATCCTGGACGCGAGATGAGTCCAGAGTTAAGGGTCGAGAGTTGAGGGACGGGGCGCTGAACTCTCGACTCTCGACTCTCAACCTTCCGCCCGCCTCACCCCGAATCACAAAACGCGAATAAACTATGGCCGCGAATGCTGTTTACGGCTTAATCATGATCGACCGCGTCCTCACCAAGGTCTTCGGAACCCAGCATGAGAGGGACATCAAGAAGCTCATGCCCCGGGTTGCCGCGATCAACGCCCTGGAGCCGTCGATCAAGGCCCTGTCCGACGACGCGCTGCGCGGCAAGACCGAGGAGTTCCGGGCGCGGCTTGCAGTCCGCGCTGGAGGGGGTCGCCGAGGAAGAGCTGAAGGAGGCCCGCGCCCGGGCCCTCGACGAGCTCCTCGAGGAGGCGTTCGCGGTCGTGCGGGAAGCCTCGGTCCGCGCGCTCGGCATGCGCCCGTTCGACGTCCAGTTGATCGGCGGCATGGTCCTCCACCAGGGAAAGATCTCCGAGATGAAGACGGGCGAGGGAAAGACCCTCGTCGCGACGATGCCGGTCTACCTGAACGCGCTCGCCGGCCGCGGCGTCCACGTCGTGACGGTCAACGACTACCTGGCCCGCCGCGACGCGGACTGGATGGGCAAGATCTACCGGTTCCTGGGCCTGACCGTCGGCTGCATCCAGAACTCCCTGACGGACGAGGAGCGCCAGAAGGCCTACGGCTGCGACGTCACCTACGGCACCAACAACGAGTTCGGCTTCGACTACCTGCGCGACAACATGAAGTTCGAGATCGAGTCCATGGTCCAGCGCGGGCACTTCTACGCGATCGTGGACGAGGTGGACTCGATCCTGATCGACGAGGCCCGCACGCCGCTCATCATCTCCGGCCCCTCGGAAGAGAACACGGACATCTACTACCAGTGCAACCGCGTCATCCCGTACCTGAAGCTCGGGAAGGAGGAGAAGGACAAGTACGGGAACAAGACGACGACCGGGGACTACCTGGTCGACGAGAAGTCCCGCACCGCGGTGCTGACCGAGGAGGGGGTCGCCCGGGCCGAGAAGCTCCTCAAGGTGGACAACCTCTACGACCTGACCAACATCGACCTGCTCCACGGCACCGAGCAGGCGCTGCGCGCCCACACCCTCTACAAGAAGGACGTGGACTACATGATCAAGGACGGCCAGGTCCTGATCGTCGACGAGTTCACCGGGCGCGTCCTGCCCGGGCCGCCGCTGGTCCGACGGACTGCACCAGGCGGTCGAGGCCAAGGAGGGCGTCCGCATCGAGCGCGAGAACCAGACGCTCGCCACGATCACGCTCCAGAACTACTTCCGCATGTACGAGAAGCTCGCCGGCATGACGGGCACGGCCGACACCGAGGCCTCCGAGTTCCACCAGATCTACAAGCTCGACGTCGTCGTCATCCCGACCAACGTCGCCGATGATCCGCCTGGACAACCAGGACGTCGTCTACGCCTCCGAGCGGGAGAAGTACGAGGCGGTCTCCGAGGAGATCGTCCATCTCCGGGAGAAGGGGCAGCCGGTCCTGGTGGGCACCGTCTCGATCGAGAAGTCCGAGCTCCTCTCGGGGATGCTCAAGGCCCGGAAGGTCCCGCACGTCGTGCTGAACGCCAAGTTCCACGAAAAGGAGGCCGAGATCGTGGCGCAGGCGGGCAAGTCCGGCTCCGTCACGATCGCGACCAACATGGCCGGACGCGGGACCGACATCGTGCTCGGCGGGAACCCCGAGGCCTTCGCCGAGCAGCGGCGCAAGGAGGTCGAGGGCGAGGAGGCGTTCGCGAAGCTCCTGGCGGAGGTGAAGGCCGCCGCGGCCAAGGACCGGGAGAAGGTGCTCGCGGCGGGCGGCCTCTTCATCATGGGCACCGAGCGCCACGAGTCGCGGCGCGTGGACAACCAGCTGCGCGGCCGCAGCGGCCGGCAGGGGGACCCGGGCGAGTCCCGCTTCTACCTGTCGCTCGAGGACGACCTGATGCGCATCTTCGGCTCCGACCGGCTGCAGAAGATCATGCGGCGGCTCGGCATGGAGGAGGGCGTCCCGATCGAGCACCGCATGGTCTCCCGCGCGATCGAGCGCGCGCAGAAGCAGGTGGAGGCGCGCAACTTCGAGACGCGCAAGCACCTGCTCGAGTACGACGACGTCATGAACCGCCAGCGCAGCGAGATCTACTCCCTGCGCCTGGAGATCCTGAAGGGGCGGCAGGCGAAGGAAAAGGTCCTCGAGCTCGCCGAGATGATCCTCGACTACCTCCTGAACCGCCACTTGAACGAGGACAAGGGGCCGGACGAGTGGGACCTGCCGGCGTTCGAGACCGACCTGAAGGAGTACTACGGCCTGGAGGGCGGCGCCGTGGCCTTCGCGGGCAAGAACGCGGGAGCAGATCCGGGAAGACCTTCTCGCGGAGCTGACACCGCCGGTACGAGGCGAAGGAGAAGCTGCTCGGCCCGGAGACCATGCGGCTCCACGAGAAGTTCGTGATGCTGCAGGTCGTGGACCAGCAGTGGAAGGACCACCTGCTGGCGCTCGATCACTTGAAGGAGGGAATCGGCCTGCGCGGCTACGGCCAGCGCGACCCGCTCGTCGAGTACAAGAAGGAGTCCTTCGAGCTCTTCACGCTGATGAAGGAGCGCATCGAGGACCAGTTCGTGCAGTACCTCTTCCGCCTCCAGCCGGTGGTGCGCGAAGCGGAAGGCGAGGTGACGGAGGCCGGTCCGCGGCGCGCCCCGGCGGCCATGCCGTCGCGCCGCGCCCGCAACGTCAACTACTCCTACGGCGCGGCGGCCTCGGGCGGCCAGGACGCGAAGGTCGAGACGTTCCAGCGGAACCAGCCGAAGGTCGGCCGCAACGACCCCTGCCCCTGCGGCTCGGGCAAGAAATACAAGAAATGCCACGGCGCGGAGGCGGCCCGCAGCCGGCAAGGGGCGGCGCCGGGAAGAACCACCGCGCCGCGGGAGCATGATGCCGAAATCGACGCGCCCCGGATCCACGGACCTTCCCCTCGCCCTCACGTTCGACGACGTCCTGCTCCTGCCCGCGCATTCGAAGGTCCACCCGCGCGACGTGAACCTCGCGACCCGGCTGACGGCCGGGATCTCGCTGAACATCCCGATCCTCTCGGCCGCCATGGACACCGTCACCGAGTCGCGCCTGGCCATCGCCATGGCGCAGCAGGGCGGCATGGGCGTCATCCACAAGAACCTCACGATCGAGGCGCAGGCCGCGGAAGTGGACAAGCTCAAGCGCTCCGAGTCCGGGCATGATCGTGGACCCGGTGACCTGCCGGCCCGAGCAGACGATCGCCGACGCCCTGGCCGTGATGTCCCGCTACAAGATCTCGGGCGTCCCCGTCGTGGACGAGCAGGGCAAGCTCGTCGGGATCCTGACCAACCGCGACCTGCGGTTCGAGACGCGGACCGACCGGCCGATCTCCTCCCGGATGACCCGGAAGAACCTGATCACGACGCCCGTCGGAACGACCCTCGAGCAGGCCAAGAGCCTCCTGCACGAGCACCGCATCGAGAAGCTCCTCGTCGTGGACCGCGCCGGGAACCTGAAGGGCCTGATCACCGTCAAGGACATCCAGAAGGCCATCAAGTATCCCAACGCCGCCAAGGATCGTCTGGGCCGCCTGCGCGTCGGCGCCGCCATCGGCGTCTCGAAGGACATGCTCGACCGCGCGCGGGAGCTCGTCCGCGCCGGCGTGGACGTGCTCGTGCTCGACTCTTCCCACGGGCACAGCGAAGGCGTCCTCGATGCCCTCGCCCTCGTGAAGAAGAAGCTGCCCTCGACTCCCGTCGTGGCCGGCAACGTCGCCACGGAGGAGGGCGCCCGGGACCTCGTGCAAGAGGGGCGCCGACGCCGTCAAGGTCGGGATCGGCCCCGGCTCGATCTGCACGACGCGCGTCGTCACCGGCGCCGGCGTGCCGCAGATCCACGCGATCCGCGAGTGCGCACGGGCGGTCCGCGGCACGAAGATCCCGATCGTCGCGGACGGCGGCATCAAGTTCTCCGGCGACGTCGTCAAGGCGATCGCCGCCGGCGCTCACCTCGTGATGATCGGGTCGCTCCTCGCGGGCACGGAGGAGTCGCCGGGCGAGACGATCCTCTACCAGGGCCGGACATTCAAGGCCTACCGCGGCATGGGGTCGCTCGCGGCGATGAAGGCCGGCTCCTCGGACCGGTACTTCCAGGAGTCCATGGAGGTCGAGGCGTCCACCAACGGCTCGCTCTCCAAGCTCGTCCCCGAAGGGATCGAGGGGATGGTCCCCTACAAGGGGAGCGTCGAGGGCCTCGTCCTCCAGCTGACCGGCGGCATCCGCAGCGGCATGGGCCTGACCGGCTGCGCCACGATCGAAGAGCTGCGGACGAAGTCGAAGATGATCCGCGTCACCGCGGCGGGCCTGAAGGAGTCCCACCCCCACGACGTCATCATCACCAAGGAAGCGCCGAACTACCGGAGGGAAGAGACCTAGAAGACGGATTGGTGAATTGGTGATTGGTGAATTGTGATTGGGGACAGACGTGTTCCGACCCGATCACAAATCACAAATCACAAATCCTTCTTCTTTCGCCGGCTTCTCGGCTTCCTCCCGGTCCCATTTTTCCTGGCGCACCTTCAGGATCGCTTCGAGGCGCTGGGAGAGCTCGGCTTCTTCGCCGGAGGCTCGGGGACGGTAGTAGCGGCGGCCGCGGAGGGACTCGGGGAGGCACTCGATGCCGCCGACGCCTTCCGGCTCGGCGTGGGCGTAGCGGTAGCCGCGGCCGTAGCCGACCTCCTTCATCAGGCGCGTGACGGCGTTGCGGATGACGGCGGGGACCGGCTCGGCCGGCTTTTCGGAGACGTCGGTCTTGGCTTCCATCTCGGCCACGTAGAGGGCGTTGGACTTGGGCGCCATCGCGCAGTACACCGCCGCCTCCGCGAGCGCCAGCGAGCCCTCCGGCAGGCCGAGGAACTCGAAGGCCTCCTTGGCGTCGATCGCGACGCGCAGCGCCCGGGGATCGGCCAGGCCGATGTCCTCGGAGGCGAAGCGCACGATCCTCCGGGCGAGATAGAGCGGCTCCTCCCCCGCCTCGAGCATGCGCACGAGCCAGTAGATCGTCGCGTCGGGATCGGACTCCCGCATGGACTTGTGGAGCGCGGAGATCAGGTTGTAATGCTCCTCGCCCGCCTTGTCGTAGAGGAGGACCTTCCTCTGCAGGAGCTCCCGCAGGCGCGAGACCTCGATCCGCTTCGTCTTGTCCGGCCTCGGCGTCGGCGGCGGCGGACTCGACGAGGTTGAGCGCCCGGCGCGCGTCTCCCCCCGAGGTCTGCGCGATGAAGGAGAGCGCGTCGTCGTCCAGCCGGAAGTCGCGCGCGCCGAGCCCGCGCGGAATGTCCTGCAGCGCGCGCCGGACGATGCGGGCGATCGCCTCGGGCTTCAAGGGATCGAGGACCACGACCTTGCAGCGCGACAACAGGGCGCCGTTCAACTCGAAGGACGGGTTCTCCGTCGTGGCGCCGATCAGGACGATCTCCCCCGTTTCCATGAAGGGGAGGAAGACGTCCTGCTGGGCGCGGTTGAAACGGTGGATCTCGTCCAGGAAGAGGATCGTGCGCTGCTTCGTGCGGGCGCGCCGCTGCCGCGCCTCTTCGAGGACTTCCCGCATCTCCTTGACGCCCGTGGCGACGGCCGAGTACGAGACGAAATGCGAGGAGGTCTGAGCGGCGATCAGGCGCGCCAGCGTCGTCTTGCCGACGCCCGGAGGCCCCCAGAGGATGAGGGACGGGACGCGGTCTTCGGCGATCGCCCGGCGCAGAAAACCGTTGGCGCCCACGACCTCGTCGGGCCCTTCGACCTCGTCGAGCGACCGCGGCCGCATCCGGTCGGCCAGAGGCGTGTCCGCGGCGACCGCCACTTCTCCGTCTCGCGCGCGCGGAGGCTCGGCCTCGAAGAGGTCGCTCACGGTCCCTTCGCCCCCGCCTGGCCCGCCCGCGTCCGGGCCGGCGAGGCCGGCGTCGCGGCCGCCCGCGCGCGGCAATCCTCGGAGCAGACGGGCACCCACTCTTCGCCGCTCCGCGCGGCCAGGGCGAGGCGGCGGTCGATCCAGGTCCCGCAGACGGGATCGCGCACCATTTCCCCTCGATCGAGGCCTCTGCCGGCCGGCCGGGGCCGGGCCGGGAGGAAGGCGGCCAGC
This sequence comes from uncultured Acidobacteriota bacterium, assembly GCA_963782815.1. Lineage (GTDB taxonomy): Bacteria > Acidobacteriota > Thermoanaerobaculia > UBA5066 > Gp7-AA6 > JAWOLE01. The sequence goes on from CAWALG010000024.1 coordinate 205,398, forward strand.
AGAAGGCGCAGCGCGCGCAAGCACCAGGAGCGCCGCGAACACGAGGAACAGCACCAGAGCGACGCGTCCCACGCTCCGGCCCTACCCTTTCAGGCTCGCGATCTGCTTTTCGATCCGGTCCAGATCGGGGATCTCCGGATACCGGCGCTTCAGCTCCGCGAAGTGGCGCCTGGCCGCCGCGGCGTCGCGCGTGTCGAACGCGTTGATCAGGACGAGATTCAGCAGGGATTGCCAGTGGTCCGGGTCGGCGGCCCGCGCCTTCTCGAAGCAGGCGATGGCCCGCTTGAACTCGCCCCGGTTGCGGTACGCCGCGCCCAGGTCCGAGAGCAGGTTCGGGTCGTTGGGGGCCTTGCGGCGCGCCTTCTCGTAGGCCTTCACGGCGCCGTCCCAGTCCTCCCGGTCATAGAGGGCGTTGCCGAGCGCCGTCAGCAGCGTGGGGTTCTCCGGGTCCTTCTGGAGCGCCGTCTGGATCTCGCCCGATCCGGTCCTGCTCGCCGGCCTGCGCGCTCGGCGCCGGAGCGGCGGCGGAACCCGGGCGGCCGCCTCCTCCGGCGAAGTAGCCTCCGATGAAGCCGAGCAGGAGCCCCACCAGGAGAGGAATCGCCGCCCTCCGAGCTCGCATGTCCCGGCGCCGCTCACGGGCTCTCCTCCTCCTCGCGGACCGCCCTCCAGATGCCGGCGCCGACCGCGCCGGCGCCGAAGGTCGTCGCCTCCCAGGTGCCGGCGATCGAAGACGCCGTCGCGCGCGACCCGGCCGTAGAAAATCGCCGAAAAGCCGAGACTCGAATCGACGCGCTCGAGTCTCAGCCGGTCGCTGACGAGCGTGCCCCGCAGAGATCCCGAGAAGCCTCCATCCAGCGTGTATTCCCCGGAAACGATCGTCCCTTCGAGCGTCATGCGGAAGACGCCGCGCTGCGCTCCCGGATCCAGCAGAACGCTCCAGCGGCCCGTCACGGCGTCGGCGGGCTTCTTGGTCTGCAGCTCCGTCTCCAGGGCGGCGATCGAGCGCCGCCGCTCGACGACCCGCTCCGCCACGAGGCGCCGCTTCTCGAGGAGGGCCCGAACCTCCTGCTCGCTGTCGGAGACGGCGTCCTCCCTGTGAGCGATCTCGTCGGCGCCGGCGTCGCTCTTCGCGGCGGCTTCCGAGACGGCGCGGCTGGCGGACGCGAGCTGGTTCAACGCGATCTCCAGCCTCCGCGAGACGTCCGCGAGCGTCTTCGAGTCGGAGGAGAGCCGCCGCCGCTCGCGCGCCAGCTCCGCCTTGACCGCGTCGGACGCGTCCGCCGCCGGAAGGACCCCGCTCCAGAGCGCCAGCAGGGCGCCCGCCAGGCAGTTCTCCTGAGCATCGGGGCGATTCTAGCGTGGAATGGCGCGCCGGCCGCGGAAGGGGAGGCGCGTTCTCCGAAAGAGGACAAGAAAAAGGGAGGCTCCCGCCTCCCTCTTCGATTCCACCGCGAGAAACGGATTTCAGTGCGCGGCTCGCCCCTGCGCCGACTTGAAGAGCGCCCGGTCCACCTGCCGCTCGACCTCCTGCTCGTCCAGGCCGTTGATGACGGCGATCTCGGAGACGATCAGGTACTTCGCCCGCTCGTACATCTTCTTCTCGCGGAAGGACAGGGTCTTGCGCGACATGATGTAGTTCAGGCTCTTCAAGACGTCGGCGATGTCATGAAGGCGGCCGCTCTTCATCTTGTCGAGATTCTGCTTGTACCGACCCTTCCAGTCTCCCGATGCGGAGAACCGGTAATCCGCCAGGCGCTTCATGAGCCCGGTAATGTCCTTGCGCTGGGTCAGCCGGCGCAGGCCGATCAGATCGGTGTTCCCGATCGGGACCATCACCTTGGAGTTGTTGGACAGGAGACGCAGGTGATAGAAGCTGCGAGGTCTGGTCGGCTCGGTCGCGAATCCCTCGCCGATCTTCTCGACCACGGAAACCCCATGGTTGGGATAGACAACCTTCTCTCCCACTCGGAAACCCACCACTATGACCTCCTCAAACGTATTGGGACCGCTCCCGATTGTTGTGAAACAACGTCGCGGAAGGGCCATTATAGAGAAAACGGTGGAAATACTCAACCCGCCAGGGACTTGCGGCGTCCTGCCGGCACCTCGAAAGCCTTTGTTCCTAGAGACTTGACCCCTTCAAAACGAGGCCCGAACAGAAGCGACTCTCCGGCTAGATCGTACCCCGGGTGGCGGAATGGCAGACGCAGGGGACTGTCGACCGTCGGCCTGGGATTCGTCCTCCGCGCGATCCGGTCCGCAGCGCGCGCCACCTCGGGAACTGCGCGCCGGAGCTGATCGAAGAGCCAACAGCCTGGTGCCGGAGGAGGGAGTCGAACCCTCAAGCCCGCGAGGAGCGGGGGATTTTGAGTCCCCTGCGTCTGCCATTCCGCCACTCCGGCCGAAGGTGATAGTAACCCAGCCGGAAGGCCGGGTCCTCGAAGCGACACCGGACGTCGCTCGGACTGGTTAGTTTTCTTTCCAGTCCTTGATGTTGGAGCGGGTGGGCTCGATCGTCTTGTTGGGGGAGAAGACGCCGTGGTTGGTCGTGAACGCCACGTTGCCGGACTGGTCCGCCGAGACGTAGAAGATCGGGTTGGTCGCGAAGGAAGCGTTGGGGACGGAGATCGCCCGGTCGGTCGCGGGCGGACTCGGGTTCCCGTTGGCGTAATACATCGTGTACCGGCGCACGAGTCCGCCGGTGACGTTGCAGGTGGACGGAGGCGGGCAGCTCCCGCCCGAGGTCCCTGCCGCCGGGGACTCGGTAAAGAGGTAGATGTACTTGTTGATCGCGAGGGAGTCCGTGATCACCCGCTCTCCGAGTGTCGCGCTCGAGGTCCCGAGCAGAACATACCAGCCGACGGTGGGATTGGTCGTGGCGCCGGCGGCCGAGGAGGTCGCGATCCGGAGCATTCCCGCCGTGCTCTCGGTGACCGTTTGCGTGTTCGCCCCGTCCACGACGAAGTAGAAACGCTGGTTGTAGGAGGTCGAGCGGGTCGCGGCGTCGCACTTGGCGGTGATGTCGTCGCGGTCTCCCGTGCCGAATCCGACCCCGAGGATCGGCTGCCCCGCCGACGGTCAGGCCGAGGTAGACGATCACGGGCCGGTAGTAGATCGGGAAAGAACTTCGTCGAGCCGCCGCCCGGCTGAGGGGCCTGGAAGAGGAGCATCGGCGAGAGCGCCGTGCCGTCGCCGCTTCTGGAGCTTGGAGGACCACCGGCCGGTCGGCCGCGCCCGAGCCGATCCGGATGCTCCGCAGATCCAGGCGCCACATCTGCCCGAGCAGGTCTCCGAAGTACACGAAGTCGAGCAGGCCGTCGTTGTTCAGGTCGATCGTGGAAGGCTCGGAGGGGATCGAGGCGAAGTTGACGGTGACGTTGCCGGAGCCGAAATTGGCTACGCCCGACTTGACCTTGTACAGGACGAATCCGGTCTCGACGTCCACGATGTAGAACCAGTTGCCGCGCCGGTTCCTGCGCTCCCGGTCGAAGCCGCCGCCGAAGAGGGCCACATATCGCTCGTCGGTGCAGTTGCCGGAGGCGTCCTTGGCGACGCAGATCCGTCCGAGACCCGGCTTGGACCAGCTCTCACCCATGTCGGGGTAGCCGTTCGCATCGGCGTCGGTCGCGTCCTGGATCTCCCAGAGCACGCCGGGCCACACCGACGGGCAACCGGCGCCTCCGTCGAGGCAGCCCGGGCTGTTGTAGGACCCGTTGGTCTCGTTGCCCGATCCATCCGAAGTCTCGGGCTGCGTGACGTCGAGCGCATAGACGGAGGAAGCGGAGTTCTGGAAATCCGTCGTGCCGCCGGCCGGACAGGGCGTTTGCCCTCGAACGCCGTCCCCTCGCGCGTCGTGCCCGACCAGGATCGAATGCCACGCGCGGTGGGAGGCGGCCGGCGTGCCGCTGTGCGCGACGTCGATGAACATGTCGGCCGCCGAGGGAGCGCCGTCCACGGTCCACTCGTCCTGCTTGGTCTGCGCGCCGGATCGCGTTCTTCAGGCGCTTCAGGATCTGCATGGTCGCGCGCGGCGTGTAGGCGAAGAGCTCCGCGCCCGTCCCGAGGTCATAGCAGTGGGTCTGGCCGCCGGTGCAGACGGACGTGTCGCGGTCCCAGACGCCGACGTCGAAGGCGTGCAGGAGTCCGTCGTTGGCGCCGGCGTAGAGAACGCGCCGCCGGTGCTGGTGCTTGTTGAAGAAGTCCTGATAGTCGTGGAGATTCGCCTTGTAATAGAAGGCGTTCTCCGGCTCGGCCAGGAGCTGAGGATTGGAATGGAAGATGTCGCCGAGCTTGAGCGGGCCCGACGGCGACGCGTAATAGTGCGCGTCGCCGCGGGGGTATGGAGACTGTCCGAGGGAGGCGCGCCTCTCGTTGATCACCGAGTCCCGGTCGCCGCGGACGAAGCGGACCGTCTGGCCGGTCGTGGAATCGCTGTTCGTGCAGGGCGGCGTCCCGCAGCTCTGATTGCCGGAGTACGGAGGGTCGGTCTGCGTGGTGACGAGGAGCTTCAACTTGGGCCACCAGGACGCGCTCGTGTTGACGAGAAACGGTTCCGTGACCTCGGGCACCGGCTCCGCGCCTGCCGCCGAAGCCCCGTTGATGGGGAGGGTCGTCGGCAGCGCGCTCGAGGCGGCCACCGTCGAGGGAAGCGACCAGAGGATGCGCCGCCCGGAGTAGTTGAAGATCGGAATCGCATGGGGCGTGTCGTTGCTCGTGTCGTTGTAGGTCGCGCCGCTCGACAGCGTCGCGTTGGCGGCCAGATCCGCGATCCCGCTCGGGTTGCCCGCGGCCAGCGGTACGGCGGCCAGATTGATCTGGGCGTTCCATTGGAGGATCGGGAACTGATTGCACGGGGCGTCCAGCACAGAGTTGTTCAAGGGGTCATTGGGATCCCGGATCGTCGAGACGCAGTCGCTGGCGTCCGGGTTCTGCGCATGCGTATCGGGGGCGACCGGGGCCGGGTTGATGGCGCCGTTGCTCCGGAGCTTGTAGGCCCGCAGCGCGCCGTCCCAGACCGAGCGGAACTTGCGGGCGTTGAAGGTCGCGAGATAGGCCGCCTGGCCCGTGCCGGCCTGGACCGACGAGATCGTGGCGGAGGCGAAGTCCTCGGTCGCCTCGTTGACCCTCGTCAGGATCGCCGCGAAAGCGTCGCTCAGGTCCTGGGACACCTGCGACGGATCCGTGGAGGTCACCGGGAAGACCCCCTGGTGTGTCGCGTCCTCCGATCCCGAGGTCTGCGCGATGCAGTGGGCCTCGTTCGCCTGCGCCGTCCCTTCCGGCACGCCGAGAGAGATGACGTACACGGGGACGTGGTGGAGCTTCAGGCTGACGAGATACTTCGAGGTCGCGTTCTGGCTGCAGTCGGGCCCGCAGGCCTGAGAAGGTGTCGGAGAGGAGGATGATCGCCCCGGTGCGGCAGGACTTGTTCGGGTCGTCGGCGCGCACGCCGTTGACGAAGCAGTCGGTCGCGCTGAAATAGGCGTCCGCGTTCGCGAACATCTTGTCTTCGGGGATATGGCTGTCGTTGGTGCTGACCAGAGTGACCTGGTCCTCCGGCCCCGCCCCCGTGTGCACGACGGTGGTGCTGCACGCCCCCGGGTTGTCGTCCGGGGGGTTGGAGGCGGAGTACGTCCCGGTGGCGCCGGGAGAATAGTGGATGACCGAGGACTGGGGCCGCGAGTAGCGGAGCACGCATCCCCAGGACGTCTCCGGCGGCTGGGTGCAGGAGGACAGCGAGCAGGAGAGGTCGGAGTAGTAGTCCCTCGGGATGCCGACGGCAGGCAGGCTGTTCTGGACGAACCAGCCGCCGCAGTCGCTGTTCAAGCCCCAGTCGCCGGGCCGCATGAACCCCATGTAGAGGCCGTTGTCGCCGCCCGTCGAGTAGATGTTCGAGAACGCCGTGCTCTGCGACGTCGCGGCCGTGTAGGTGAGACGAGACGGTGCCCGGGTTTCAGGGCGGGTGTCTGGCCCTGGGTCGTCCAGCTCGTCGGGGACGCGGTGGGCAACCCCAACTGATACTCCTTGACGACCGTGACGGTGAGCCGGCCGTAGGGCTGCCCGCCGCCGACGGGGACCAGGTGCACCGCGACGCGATGGTTCCTGTCGATCGATTCCATGGCGTAGCCCGCGCACGCGTTGGCCGCGCAGGTCGCGCCGGCGGGAACGTCTCCGAACCACGATCCGACCAGGGTCGTGCCCGCGATCCCGAACGTCTCGGTGGTGCCGGCCGAGGCGATCGGTCCCCTGCCGGCCGTGCCCATTTCCGTGTACGTCCCGACGGCCGACTGGAAGGCGTCGCCCGGGAAGTCGTACGCCGCGCCGGAGATCGTGTCGTTGCTCGTGAACTGGTAGCTCCAGTATTTATGCGAGACCGATTCCTGGTGGTAGGAGTACCAGGAGAGGCCGAAATTGAAGTTGCCGATGTTGTCCACGACGACCTGCCGCACCGCCCCCTTGGCCAGCCCGAACTTGGAGACCGGCGAGTCCTGGTACTGGCCGTCCGGCGGGAGGTTGGGCGTCGTCCCCTGCACGTAGGGGAGGTACTGCATCGAGGAGGTATTGGAGAGGATCACCATCACGTTGGGGGGCGAGGAGCCCTGCTTGAGCAGGTCCTTGTCGTCCCCGCGGCCCGGCGAGGCCGCGCCGAAGACCCCCGCGAGGAAGGCGATCAGGACCCGGCCGGCGAGGTTCCTCGTTCGCATGGCGTTATTGCGGAACGATGCTGAGGATCTGCGGGTAGATGGCGATGTCGGCCTTGATCGTCTTCGAGGCCTGGATCGAGGTTGCGGTCGCCGTCGACGCGATCGTGAAGAGACTCTCGACGATCTGGGGGGTGCCATACGTGGTTCCCTCCGCCAGGAGGGCGTCTCCCGGATGAACCTGCTGGCCGACCATGATCGGCCTCGTGATCGTGACCTGGATGTCGCCGGCCGCCGACCCGGCGTAGTTGCTCGAGACGCCGACCGGCATCACTCCTCCGACGAAGTTGACGTCCGACCGGAGCCGGGCGGCGCTGTAGCCGACGCCCGAGTCCGCCGCGTAGAAGACCTTCGAGACCTTCGTCTCGTTGCCCGAGAGGGTCAGGTCCATGGACGTCGTCAGCATGGTCGCCAGGCCGGCCACCGTGACGATGAGCAGAACGAAGATCGCGAGGAAGAGGACGAAGCCCCCCTCGCGGCGGCGGCCTCGCGGCCCCGGCGACCGGCGCGGCTTCACTGGTAATTCCTCAGGGAGACGGCCATGGACTGAACGCGGCGCCGGAAGGGCCGTCCGGTGATCGAGGGGTCGGACATGGATTTGGCCGTCGAGTCCAGGGCGACGATGCCCATCGCGCCCGGCCCCGTGTATTTCATTTCCGGGTCTCGCGACTTGACGACGACGGACACCCAGAGCGAGCGGAGCAGCGGCCTGCCCAGCGCCGGAGCCGTGTCGGAGGTTGCCACCGTCGTGTCCACGAACGCCGCCACGGTGTCGGTCCGCGGCACACCGGCGGCGGGAGCTCCCAGGGACGCATCGATTTCCCCGGCGACGTTGCCCACCCATTCATCCTTGTTGGCGGCGCTGACGTCCAGGTGGACCGGGTCGGCGCCGCCGTCGGGAGCCGAGCCGTCCGCGCCGTCCACGCCGTAAGCGACCTGGAAGTCCTCGACCTCGTCCACCAGAGGCTGAACGTCGTAGTACCCCGAGGAGGGGTCGTAGGTCGCCATCGCCAGGCTCGGATGCGTGTCGCCGGAAGGCGCCGCGGTCCCGTCGTCCACGAAGAAGAGGATGTCGTCCACCGCGCCGCAAACGAAGGGGCTCGAGAGCGCGGGCGCGCCCGCCCCCGCGGAGGCGTTGAGTTTCCTGGCGCCGGCGTCGGAAGGATCCATCGTGAACGTGAACGTGGCGTTTCCGCCGGAGGACGAGTAGGTGTACCAGGACCCCGAGCTGTTCGCGTTGACCAGCCCGACGTAGTAGAGCGGAACGAGATAGGTCTTGCCGGTGACGGTCACGGGCTGCGTCGAGGAGTCCCCGACCACCAGATAGAAGGGGCGTGTCTTCGACGCGAGAGACGGTTTCTGCGCCGCCGGATAGTTGACCACGGAGTTGTTCGCGATGGCTCTCAGGATGATCGTCATCTGGGAAGTTCCGTTGCAGTTGCCGGAGCAGGTCACGTCTCCGCTCGTGAGGGTGTACTTGTCTCCGAGGATGACCCCCCGGACCTCCACGACGTCGGTTCCCTGGCGCACGATGTGGCCCGTGCCCGAGAGGTCCGCGACGGTCTTGCCCGCCGCAGCGTTGTCGTAGATCGGAAGCACCGCGTTGCCGTAGAAGAGCTGGCCCACCCGCGCCTGGCGCAGCAGCCGCGCGACCTCGTAGATCCCGCCGCGCGAGGATTGCTGGGCCTGGGCGACGTTGGACTCCTGCTTGGAGAGACGGCTGGAGGAGTCGAGCAGCGAGTAGAGGCCGACGGCCACCGGAGCCATCACCGCCAGGGTGACGACCGCCTCGATGACGGTGAACCCGCGCTGCGATCTAGCTCGCATTGTTTCTGTAACCCACGAAGACGGACTGTTGCGTCTGCCGCAGCCCCGGAAAGGGGCCTCTCGTCGCTCGGACGATGACGGTCACCTTCTTCACGACATAAGCTCCGGGAGCCGTGACGCGCGTGGCCAGATCGTCGCCGAACTGCTCGATCGTGTAGGTGCGCTGGAAGGGATACCGATACCAGCCCTGCCCGGGCTGGGTGGACGCGAAGGAGACGGCCCCGGTCGAAGGGTTGTACCACCCCGGCAGATCGTTGTCGCAGCTTGCATTGGAGCCGACGATGCTGCCGCTCCCCGTCGTCGTCAGTCCCGCCGGCCCGGCCGAGTTCTTCCCGTCGGGAACGGTGAGCCTCGGATCGGTGGCCGGATATCCGATCACTTCCTCGAGCTTCTCCCGGGCGAGCGTATTGGCGCTGGCGAGCTGATTGGAAGAAGCGCCCGTCTTGACCGAGCCCGCGAAGAGCGGGGCGATCGCGAGCAGGCCGAAAGAGAGAAGGAGCATCGCCAGCAACACCTCGATCAGCGTCAACCCGCGCTCCCCGCGGCGGCCGCGCCCGCGCGTCATTGCCACGACCAGGTCCCGGAGACGTAGCCCTTGCCGTCCGCGTACTTGTCCACCCGCGTGCCGCTCGCGATCGTGTTCGAGATCGTGACGCGGAAGAAGTTCTTGCCCGTGGCGTCCCCGAAGTAGATGCCGCGGCCCCAGGGAGCGGTCGCCCGGGGAGTCCCGGAGTTGGCGTTCTGCGGCGCCGCGATCCCTCCCGTCGGGAGAAAGATGATCCGGTGCGTCAGGTCCGGGTTGACCACGCCGTTGATCGTGTAACCGTCGAAGACGGCGCCCGTCGCCAGGTCGTCTTGCGCGCCGCCGTGACTCCAGAGGTGGACGTGCGTGTCCAGGTCCACGGTGTTCAGGATCGGCTCGCCGGTCTCCAGGGTGCCGTTGCCGTCGTCGGCGGAGGAGACGGTCAGGTCCGCCTTGTCGCGAAAGGTCTGCAGGCGAATCCCGTTGTTCCCGCTCTTGCTGATGACGACGACGACGTTCACGCCGGTCTTCACCGCCTGCAGTCGCGCCGTCGCGAGCGTGGACTGAATCGCGTTGATGGCGCCGACCCCTTCGGCCCGGCGGATCATGGTCCCCGCGAAAGGAACGGCCATGAGAACGCCCATGGCCATCAAGCTGGCCACGACCATGGTCTCGACGAGCCCGAATCCGCGGCAGGAATGAGATCTGGCCATCACGCTGAGCCTTCCTCTCGAGTCCTCTCTTCCGGTCCGGGCCGGAGTCGCATCACGCTCGACAAACCAGGCCGCCCCACCGGAGATCCCCCTTTCTCCAGATAATCTCTGGACCAGGGTGGATACAGTGTGGACCGCCGGGCTCATCCCGGACTACTGGTCGCACGGCGAGAAAAGGAACAGGTCTCCTCTCCTGTTCCGATCCTGCCCTCCCGATCAGATCAGGGGGCCGGCGAAACCCGGCTTCGAGGACCCTCAAAACGCCCCCTGGCTAGCGGCGGGCAGCGCGTTTTCCGGCATCGGCACCGAGGCCCGCCCCTTGCAGTACCCGGCGACCACTTGCGCGGGCAGAACCAGCGCAAACCAGGCAGCCCCGAACCACCTCAGTTCCTCGTGAAAGGAGACGGCAGCCCCGGTCGTTCGCCAGTGGATGAGCGCGGCCAGCGCCAGGTTCAGGCTGGCGACGAGGACGGCGAGAGCCAGACCCGTGTCACGCGGCCTGGCCACACGAGGCCCGCGCTCGGGCGGCAGGCGGCGCCCCAGGAGCCACGCCGCGATCACGAGACCGGCGGCGAAGAAACAGCTTGCGATCACCAGGAAGGACTCCCCGGGGGGCGGCATCTGCGTGGAATCCGTGGCCCGCTCGGCGAGCTGGATCCAGGGAACGAAATTCGTGGCGAGGATGAGACTCAGGAACGCCACGCCCGTCCGCCTCTCCCCTCTCGGCAGGGACACCCCTCCGACTCTCCCGGGGCCTTCAGCGGATTGCGTCATCCGAGCTCCTTCTTCCCGTCCTCTTCGGTCGATTGCGCTCACGATCCGCCTCTCCAGGCCGCGGGTGGCCGGCGTGATAATCTCGCGCCAATCCGGAATCGAAAGGCGAGAGCGAGTCGATGCTGAGCGTTGCGGTGGTCTTCCTCATTCTCTGGCTCCTCGGGTTCTTCGCGTTCCACGCCGCGAGCCCGCTCGTCCACGTCCTTCTCGCGGCGGCGCTGATCGCCTTCGTCGTCGGGATGCTCCGCCGGCGGCGCTAGATTCACGCCGGACCGGCTCGAACCGGACGTCCCCGTTGTCACGGCAGGGATGAAATCTGGCCATCACGCTTGGCCGCCTTTCCCATACGCCATCCGCTGCTCGTAGAGTAGAGACAGGCACCGGGTCCGCCTACTGGCATGGCGGTCAAAGAAGGGACAGGGGCGACCCCGGCCGGGAACCTGTCCCGGCGGACAGGAGAGCGGGGCCGGACGTTCCCGGGCGCCCGGCGCTCAACCCTCAGTGTTCGAGGCCGTATTCCTTGATCTTGTTGTAGATCGTCTTCAAGGAGAGCTTCAGGAGCTCGGCCGTCTTCCTCTTGTTGCCGCGGGCGAACTTGAGGGTCTTCAGGATGAGCCTGCGCTCCACGTCCGCGAGGGAGTCTCCGACGGCGATCCTGACCACCGGCGCCCGCTGCCGACGCTGGCGCCGGATGGCCGGGAGCCGGCCGAGGACCGAGGTCACGATCGTCGCGCCGATCGTGGAGCCTTCGGCGACCGACGCGGCCGACTCGACCACTCTCTGGAGCTCCTCCACGTTTCCGGGCCACGTGTGGGCCAGAAGCGAGTCCATCGCCTCGGCGTCGAAGGCCAGGGCGCCGTTGATGTCATGCAGAAAACGGCGCGCGAGCAGCTCCACGTCTCCCCCTCGCTCGCGCAACGGCGGCAGATGAATCACGTGGTCTTCGACTGCCGCGATGAGCTCGGGCAGGAGAAGCCCGGATTCCCGGGCATGGCTCGGCTCCTGATCCGTCGACATGACGAGCCGGCGTCCCCGCGGGCGATCCAGCTCGGCCGAGAGCCCCCTCTGCTGACGCAACGGCGAGCTCTCGATGCCGGTCAGAAAGATGGTTCCCCGGTCGTTCGCGTCCTCCGGGAGCGCCTGCCCGGCAGGCACGACCCAGAACGGCTCGGACCCCCGGCGGGACAGGCGGTGCAGCGCCCGCGCCGCGGCCTCCTTCTCGGTCCCCGCCTCCCCCGTCAGCAAGACCGGCGTTTCGGCCGACGCCTCTCTCTCGATGGCCGCGAGCGCCGCCTTCCACCGGAGGGACTGGCCCGCGAGAGAAGTCGCGATCTCGGACCGCGCCAGCCGCAGCCGCAGCTCTTCGAGCCAGCCTTCCCTCTCCCGGCGCGCCTGCAGCCTCGAGCGCAGAAGCGCGACGCGCGCGGGCGAGACGGGTCTCCACAGGAAATCGTGCGCGCCCCGGGTCATCGCGCGCACGGCCTCTTCCAGTCTTGCGGAGTCGGCCAGCGCGTAGAGGGCGCGGCTCGGATCCAGACGGAGGGCCTCGTCGAAGAACCGCGACACCTCCCCCTCGGGGAAGTCGACCGCCGCGACGACGGCATCGGGAAGGAGCTCGGAGAGCTGGCGGCCGGCATCCTCCAGAGTCGTCACGACGCGAACCTGATCGCCGGCGTCCGCGAAGGCGCGGCGCAGCGCGTCACGCGATTCGGGATCGGGATCGACCAGGAGGACTTTCATATCAACCGGACCGGCTATTTTAGCACTTGCCCCGCCGCGCCGAGGGCCCGCGCGGCGGAACCTCAATATCGTGGGAGAGTCAGAAAGCGCGAAGAAGGAGCCGTTACCCTCCGAGCTTGATCCCCAGAGCCGGCCACAATTCGTCGATCCGCCTCTTCACTTCCGGCGACATCACGATTTCGTCGGGCCAGCGGCGCTCGAATCCCTCCTCCTTCCATTTGCGCGTCGCATCGATTCCCATCTTGCTTCCGTAGCAGGGGAGGCGCGCGGAGAAGTCGAGCTCATCCACGGGCCCGCGCGCGAACTCGATATCCCGCTCCGGATCGATCGCCGTCAGCACTCGCCAGAGAAGCTCCGGAGCGTTGTGCAGATCCACGTCCTTGTCCACGACGACGATCGTCTTGGTGAACATCATCTGTCCCGTCCCCCAGATCGCGTGCATCGTCTTGCGCGCGTGCCCGGGGAATCGCTTGTCGATCGAGACGATCATCAGGTTGTGGAAGATCCCTTCGACCGGAAGGAACATGTCCACGATCTCGGGGATCGTCTTCTTGACGAGCGGCAGGAAGAGGCGCTCGACCGCCTCACCGAGGAATCCATCCTCCATCGGAGGGCGTCCCACGATCGTCGTCAGGTAGACCGGAGATCGCCGCCGCGTGACCGCCGTCACGTGGAAGACGGGGAAGTCGTCCTCGAGCGAGTAGAACCCGGTGTGATCCCCGAACGGTCCCTCCCGCCGCCTCTCCCCCGGCTCGACATATCCCTCGAGCACGATCTCGGCCTCGGCCGGCACGAGGAGGTCCACGGTCTTGCCGGGAACCAGGGGCACCGCCTCTCCTCTCAGGAATCCGGCGAAGAGGAATTCCGAGAGCCCCGGGGGCAGCGGGGCGACTCCCGAGAACACGGTGGCGGGGTCGCAGCCGATGGCGGCGGCGACTTCCATCCGGCGCCCCTGCCTCTCGTAGCCTCTCGCCTGGCCGGCGCCGTCCTTGTGTTTCTGCCAGTGCATGCCCGTGGTCCTGCGGTCGTAGACCTGCATGCGGTAGACGCCGACATTCGCCTTGCCGGAGGCCGGGTCGCGCGTCACGACGAGCGGCAGCGTGATGAACGGCCCACCGTCCTGGGGCCAGCAGGTCAGGACGGGCAGGCTCGAGAGGTCCACCGCGTCCCCCGTTTCGACGACCTCCTGGCAGGGGGCCGACCGGACCGTCTTCGGGAACACCGACGCCAGCTCCGTGACCTTCGGGATCGCCTTCAATTTCTCGAAGAGTCCCTCCGGAGGCCTGGGATCCAGGAAGAACTCGAGTCTCTCGTTCCACTCCTCGTAGGAGGAGATCTGGAGCGCGGAGAGCATCCGCCGGCGCGAGGCGAAGAGATTGATGGCGACCGGCATGGTCGAGCCCGCCACGTTCTCGAAGTAGAGCGCCGGCCCCTCCCCCTTGACCGCGCGGTCGGCGATCTCGGCGATCTCCAGCACCGGGGAGACCTCGCGCCGGACGCGGACGAGCTCGCCCTGCGCCTCCAGGGTGGCGATGAACTCCGACAGGTTCTTGTAGGCCATTGCGCGCAGTTTTCCAGTCTAGAGCAATTTGTGATTGGTGATTGGTGATTTGTGATTAGGGAGGTGAGCCCTGATCACCAATCACAAATCACAAATCACAAATTCTCCAATGGGACTTCCGCGACGATGCGCCCGACGTGGAGGCCTCGCGCGTTGCGCACGACGGGGGAGAGATACGAGGCCAGGGCCCGGCGGCGCGAACCGGCCAGCAGGCCGAGTCGCGACAGGATGTCGAGCGCGACCGCGTCCCGGGCCCGGGCGGAGCCGTCGTCGAGCTTGAACGCGATGCCGAGCGCCTTCTCCCCCCGGCGGGAGGAGATCCCGATCGCGTAGACCCCCTCGGCGCCCTCCTTGCCGATCCAGCGGCCGGGCCCCGCCTCGAGAAAGGCTGTCGTGAATCGGCCCCGCCCGGCGACCATGCCGGGGCTCTCCCACATCGCGCGGCAGATCCGGCGGCGCACCTGCGGGTCCCCGGGCTCGTTCTTCCGCGCCGGCGCCACGAGGCGCGCGTAGGCGAAGGCCAGCCGCCACAGGGGCGTGTGGAAGACGGGAAGGCTGCACCCGTCCACGGCGATTCCGATCCGGGGCGCCGGGATGCCGCAGAATGTCGCGAGGCGATTCTTGATGATCCTCTGGATCGGATGATCGGGCGTCCAGTACCCTTCCGCGTGGAATCCGTGGAGCCGGCAGGCGAGCAGCACGCCGCCATGTTTCCCCGAGCAGTTGTTGTGGAGCGCCGTCGGACGCCTCCCGGCCGCGATCAGGGCCCGGGCCGAGGGCTCGTGCATCGGCAGGTGGGCGCCGCAGGCGAGGTCCTTCGGCCGGAATCCCCCCCGCTCGAGCAGGCGCCGCGCCGCGGCGACGTGCCTCGGCTCTCCTCCGTGAGAGGCGCAGATCAGGGCGATCTCGTCGCTTCCGAGCCGGAAGGCCGTCTCCCCTCCCGCCTCCAGGAGCGCCATCGCCTGGAACGGCTTGGCGGCGGAGCGCCAGTAGATTCCGGCGCGGGGAACGCCGGCGGAGGCGCGAAGGCATCCCGCTTCATCGACGACCGCGACGCTGCCGCGGTGGACCGACTCCACCCTGTCTCCCCGCGTCACGCGGGCGAGAATCGGCGGCGGGCTCATCGGCGAGGCTTCTATCATGGACCGCCGGGTCCCGGGTCTCAGGTCTCGAGTCTCGGTCTCACGGTCTCAGGTCTCAGCGATCGACTCTTGATCGGAGGCGTCGAATGGCGGAATATTTGATTTGGGAGGTCCGTTTGCGCCCGGTGATGCGTTCCGTTCTCCTGGGTATCGTTCTGCTCGCCGCCACGGGCGCGTCCGCGCTCGCCCAGAACCCGCCACCGCTCTTCCCGGACCTGGAGATGGCCGGCGCCGACGGCGGCTCGATCCGCCTCTCCCAGTTGAAGGGGAACGTCATCCTCCTGAATGTCTGGGCGACCTGGTGCGGCCCGTGCCGGCTGGAGCTGCCGATCATCCAGCGCATGTACGACAAGTACAGCGACCGCAACTTCGTCGTGCTCGCCGTCAACGTGGACGCGGAGCGCAACAGGATCGATCCCTTCATGAAGCGCAACAACATCTCGCTGCCGATCTACTACGCCTCCCCCGAGGACGCGGGGCAGATGACCGCGGCGGGGATACCGTCGACGTTCATCATCGGGCCGGATCGGACGCTGCTCGACCACATGGTCGGCTATTCGCCTCAGGCCGAGGATCGCTGGAAACAGATCATCGAAAAGCGCCTGAAGGCGCAGAAGAAGGCACGCTAGAGGGAGTCGAGCCCGCGAGTCCCGGAGTCCCGCCAACACCGGAGGTCCCGATGTTCAAACCCCGCACGGTTCTCCTTCCGCTCGGATTTCTGCTGGCGTTCGCTTCCGTTTGCTCGGCCCAGGTCCGCTCCGACACCGTCGAGATCTCTCTCTTCGGGGGATATCTCTTCGGCGGCAACTTCCCCTCCGGCACCAACGCGCTCTTCAGCGGCAAGGTGGACGTCGAGGACCAGGCGACGTACGGCGGCCGGATCGGATGGAACATCACGAGTCTCTTCGAGGTCGAGGCGCAATTCTCCCGCAGCGATACCCACTTCGTCAGTCCCGGCAACGGCGCTCTCTTCGGGAGCTCCGGGACCGAGCTGGGCGACCTGACCATCGACTACTACATGGGATACATGACGTTCAATTTCGGGCACAGCCGCGTCGTCCCCTTCGTCTCTCTCGGAATGGGGGCCGCTCGCCTCGACGCCGACGTCTGCAGACTGCGCCCGCAGCCCTGTTCCAACCCGGACGCGGACTGGCGCTACACGGCCAGCATCGGCGGAGGAGTCAAGACCTGCATCACGCCCCACTTCGGGATACGGTTCGACGGCCATTACTACGGGACGCTGCTGAACCACGACGACAGCAGCTGCCATGACCGCCACTGCCACAACGGCTCCGACTGGCTGAGCAACGGAGACGTCACCGGCGGATTGGTCTTCTCCTTCTAGGATTGAACGATTGCCGATTGAAGATTGAGCGATTGGTCAATCCATCAATCGTCAATCCATCAATCGTCAATTCCGTCTGATCTCCCTGGCGCCGTCGGGCAATCTCGCGATGGCCACCTCGACGGTCGGAGGGAGGAGCCTTGCGGACCGCCCGGCCCGGCCACTCCACGACGACCGGCGCGCCGGCGACCGATTCGGGAAGGCCCAGGACCTCGAGATCTTCGCCGCGGTCCTTCAAGCGATAGAGGTCCAGGTGGCGCAGGCGGATCGTCCCGTCCGCGCCGGCGTACTCGTGGAGGATTGCGAAGGTCGGGGAGGCCACCTCGCGTGTCGCCGCGCCGAGGCCGCGCGCCACCCCGCGCGCCAGACACGTCTTGCCCGCCCCGAGGTCTCCCACGAGGTACACGACGTCTCCGGGAGCCAGGTCCGCGGCCAGACTCTCGCCGAACGCTTCCGTCTCTTCCTCGCTGCGCGTCACCGCGTTTCGTTTCAATCGTCTTCCGCCCCGAGTCTCGCTTCCTGCGGCTCGCTCCGCAGAGCCTTGCGCGCCGCCGGCAGCTCCTCCGCGAGCTCGCCCGCGAGCAGCCCCGCGTCGCCGAGTCTCTCCTCGAGCCGCTCGCCCGCGCAGCCGTGCAGGTAGGCAGCGGCGATCGCGGCCCTCTCCGCGCTCAATCCGCCGGCCAGAAGCGCGCCGATCGCGCCGGCGAGCACGTCGCCGGATCCGGCGGTGGACATGAGCGGAGTCCCGGTCGGATTGAGAGTCACGCTCCCCTTCGGCGAGCACGTCAGGCTGCCCGCCCCCTTCAACAGCACGACCGCGCCGCTCGAACGCGACAGCCTTCGGGCGGCCGCGAGCCGGTCCCCCTGCACGTCCCCTCCCGTCGTCCCGAGCAGGCGCGCGGCCTCTCCGGGGTGAGGAGTCAGGACGGTCCGCCCGCGCCGGCGGGAGAACGCGCGGGGACGGCCGGCGAAGGCGTTCAACGCGTCCGCGTCGCAGACGAGAGGGCATTTCGCGCCAAGGAGCCTCTCCAGGAGCGCGACGGTCCCCTTCCCCGTTCCCAGTCCGGGACCGGCGACGGCCGCGTCGAAATCGCGCAGAGCCTCCAGCAGCGGGTCCGATGCCAGCGCCGCGAGCGCTCCGTCTTCTTCCGGGAGTCCCCGGGTCATCGCCTCGGGAAGAGCGGAGACGATGACGGACTCGATGGACGCCGGGCAGAAGACCGTCACGAGCCCCGCTCCACACCGCAGCGCTCCTCGGGCCGCCAGGGCCGCCGCTCCCGCTTTCCCGCGAGAACCGGCAATGACGGCCAGCCGCCCGAAGTCGGCCTTGTGCGAGTCGGCCGCGCGGGGCGGGAGCCAGCGGCGGACATCCGCCGCCTCGACGACCGCCAGAGGCTCTCGCGGCGGGAAGAGCGCCCGGCGCGGGATTCCGATGTCGTGGACGACGACCCGGCCGCAGAAACCGCGCGCCGGCCAGAAGACGTGCGCGTGCTTGAGCGCGGCGAAGGCCACCGTCGCCGACGCCTTCACGCAGGGCCCGAGCAACTGTCCCGTGTCCGCGGACAGCCCGGAAGGCAGGTCCGCCGCCACGACGGGCCGGCCGGCGGAGTTGATCGAGGAGACGGCCTGCGCGGCGCTCCCCGAGAGGGCCCTCGTCAACCCCGTTCCGAAGAGGGCGTCCACGACCGCGTCGGCAGCGCGCAGGCGCCGCGAGAATGCCGCCATCCCGCCGCGCCGCGACAGCGGCGCCAGCTCCAGCCCGGCTTCGCGCGCCCGCGAGGCGTTTTCCGCGGCTTCCCCGCGGTAGGAATCCGGGTCACCGAGCGTGAAGACCGAGACGGAGAGCCCGCGTCCGGAAAGCAGGCGCGCCGCCGCGAGGCCGTCCCCCCCGTTGTTGCCGGGGCCGCAAACGACGATCACGTCTCTCGCGTCCGGGAAGGAGCTCGTGAGCTCCGCCGCCACGCCCTGCGCCGCGTTCTCCATGAGGAGGCCCGCGGGAGTCCCGGCACGGATCGCCTCGGCGTCGGCCGCGCGCATCCGCCGGGAATCCAGGACCGGGATCACGCGCCTCCGCGAGGGATTCGAGCAGACGGCCCGTCGCCCGGGGATAATCGCGCCCCTCGGGATCCCGCCGGGCGAGGTCTCGCCGCAGGCGATCCAGGTCCTCCGGACGGTCCACGTCGTAGGTCGGTTCCAGGACGGCCTCCTCGAGCCCGAGCGCGGCAAGCCGCTTCCGGGTGGCGGACAGAACGAAGGGAGTGGACCAGGGGATTTCCAAAAAAACTTCCCGGACGGGGACTCCTGCCGCCAGGCCGATCGCGCAGTAGCCCCCGTCCTCCGCGGGAATGATCACGGCCTTGCCGCCGAGCTCGAGCCGGGAGAAGGCTTCCTCGAGAAGCCGCTTCTCCATCGCCGGGTGGTCCGAGCCGACGGCCACGGCGGCCGGAGCGCCTCCGGAGAACTCGCGCTCGAACGCCGCGGCGAGCCTCTCTCCGAGATCTCCCGGGGCCTGCTTTCGACGCCGCCAGGGAGGGGGGAAAAGCGCGGCCAGGGCCGGATCGTCCGGATCGGGCTCCGCCTCGAGGACAGAGCTCCAGCGTCCGGGCGCCGCGGAGATCGCCGCCGCGTCTTCGAGAAAGGCCAGATAGAGCCGCAGCGCGTCCTCCTCGCGAGAGCGGTGGCACGAGCCGCGTCTTGACCCTTCCGGGCGCGGGCGTCCTCGCGAAGAGAAGGAGGCTCGGCAGCCGTTCCATGCCGGGATTATGCCCCCGGTATGAGTTGTGATCTTGATGTTGCGGAGTCGGTAGTCCGGAGCCCGGGTCCCAAATCACCAATCACAAATCACCAATCACTCAGCTCTTGGCCTTGGTCTCCTTCGGCAAGAGCGAAACGAAGAGGCTCTTCTGGTAGAACGAGACGAGGTTGGAGATGCCGTCCCGGACCGCGAAGGAGATCCGCTGGGCGCCCGGCGCCACGGTCATCGTGAAGTCGTAATACCAGTCCTTGTGCTGCGCGTTGTCCAGGTCCTTGGTCGGGACCGTGACCACCTGGCGCTGGACGGCCATGTCCGATTGCTTCTCCGCGGAGTCCCGGGCCACGACGTAGACGAAAAACGTCGCCTCGTAATGGTCGCCCACGGGCACGAGCCCGAGCTTGCCGATCGGAACGGAAATGCGGACCGGAATCGCGAAATTGTCCTGGTCGTACGGCTTCTGCGCCCCGATCGACACGCTGATGCTGAGAGGGTTGTCGTCGCGCGGGTAGAAGAGATTCGCCAGGACCGATTCCGCGGTCCGGGTCTCGGTCGTTTTTTCGAGGAATCCCTTGCGCGAGCGGACCGTCAGGCCCTTGCGCTTGACGCGCACTTCGAACGAATGCGGCTTGTCCACGGCGGACCGCGTCGAGCGGTAGCCGATCGAATAGAAGTTCGAGAAGTCCTTGGAGAGCTCGTCCAGGTTCTTCCTCCAGTCGTTCGTGTTGACCGCCGCCACGCCTCCCGTCTCTTCGGCCATCAGATTGAGAGTGGACTGCATGTTCTGACGCGCCATGAAGTCGCTCGGCCGCGTTTCGAAGGAGCGGTTCTCCGCAGAGACCAGGGACTCGGTCGTCAGTCCCGAAGCGTCGAGCGGCCAGATCGTCACCTGTTCGAGTTGGCGGCCCGGATGATCCCCGCGTACTTGGGGTTCATGTCGAACTCGAACTGCTCGAGCGTGGAGCCGCCGGCCTGGTTCGAGTATTTGCGCTGGATCTGGTCGTAGAGCTCGGCTCCCGCCGTCGAGGGAAGTCCCTCGGAGACGTAGACGAGGACCTTTCGGCCCTCGACGCCCGCGAGGCTGTTCATCGTGTTCTTCAGGGCGTCGACGGTGAACTCGAGGTCGTTGCGCAGCGAACGGGCATAGGTCCTGGCGATCGACATCGCCTGGTCCGCCGACTGGGCCTCGTCGATCTGATGCAGGGCATCGCGGCGCTCGCCGGCCAGGGTCGTGCCGCCGCCCGTCTCGTGCTCGATCTCGTCGAGCGTCGCGACGATCTCGCTCGCTTCGGAGGTGAACTTGCGGCGGACCTTCAAGGACCGGTTGTAGGACACGACCATCCCCTCGGCGCGCGACCCGATCGTCTGCCGGACGAATTCTTCCAGGCTCTTGAACATCCGGTTCCGGTTCTGGGGCTGGAGGTTCAGGTTGTCGATGAAGAGGACGTACTTCGCCTTCAGGTCCGCCGGGATCTCGCTCTTCGCCTCCGGGGAATCGAGCTGGACGACCTTGCCGTCTTCCAGGAGCACCTTCCCGCCGGAGACCGCGTAGAAGTTCGAGATCGTCTGCGGCAGCCCGTCCTGGTAGACCTCGAAGTCCTCGCGAGTCAGCCCCGCCACGCGGTTTCGTTTCGAGTCGGTGACCACCACCTCGACGTTCGTCACCGAGACTTCGACCCTCTCGGAAACGGGCGGGAACGGCTTCTGGTCCGGCGGCTTCTGAGCCGTCAGGGGAGCGGCCGCGAACAGAACGGCGGCGGCGAGTCCGAGTCTCTTCAAGAGGATCCTCCTTCAGTGAGCCAAGCCTCCGGGCCAGCGAATTATTCCCCGGCGGTCGACCTCGGGAGCTGCGGACTTCTCCCGAAGCGGGGCCTCTCCGGCCGCCGCTTCCCCGCGGAGGGGGATGTCCGCGGGCGAGCCGGCGTCCCCGCGAAGGGAAATGCCCGCGCGCGACGTCTCAAAAACACTGTTGCTTTGTCGGAGAGAATTCAACAGAATTCCGGACTCCGGGCGATACCCGGTCGGCAAACGAAAAAGGAGCATCAGAAGAATGCGGAGTCCACGCGTGGCCGTGGCGGCCCTAGTCCTGCTGGCAGCGGGGCTCTCGGGCTGCAACAAGATCAAGGCACGGCAGGAAATCAAGAAGGGCAACGAGTTCTTCAAGGCCACGCAGTACCAGGCCGCCCTTGCCAACTACCTCGAGGCGCAGCGTCTGGACCCCGGCGAGAAGAGGCTCGACAAGTTCGTCGGCGAGACCTACATGGCGATGTACCAGCCGGGCTCCAAGCACCCGAAGGACCTCGAGTTCGCCAACAACGCCATCAAGCGGCTGCAGACTTATCTCGCGGCGTATCCCAACGACAAGAAGGTCCGGGAGTACCTCGTCTCGATGTACCTCGCGCTCGATCGCTACGATGACGCGATCGGGTTCTACCAGGACCTCCTGAAGGCCGACCCGAAGGACATCAAGGCGATGACGTCGCTGGCCGCCATGTACTTCAAGAAGGGGGACTTCCAGAGCGGCCTCGACTGGGAGAAGAAACGGGCGGCCCTCGAGCCCCAGAACCCCGAGCCCTACGTCATGATCGGCGTGCAGGCCTGGGACCGCTCCTACCACTACCCGGACATTCCCCCCGACGTCCGCGCGAAGATCATCGGCGAAGGGATGGACGCGCTGCAGACGGCGCTCAAGATCAAGCCGGACAATTTCGACGCGTTGACCTATATCAACCTGCTCTACCGGGAAAAGGCCAAGATCGAGACCGAGGACGCGAAGAAGCAGGAGTACATCGCGGAAGCCGACAAGTACCGGCAGCAGGCACTCGATTTGCGTAAGAAGAGTCTCGCCATTACCCCGACGGCGGAACCGGCCAAGTAGAGTTGGTGTCCTAAAGGTCGGGAGGATAGAGCATGTTCGAAGACGTCCTGATCGAATCCTCGCGCCGCAAGGGAGACTCGCGGAAGGCGACGACTCTGCCCGTCTCCATCGCCATTCACGGCATCGTGATCGGCATCGCGCTCGGCGCCTCCGTCTGGTTCGTCGAGGACATTCCCGAGCCGCCCATTCCGGTGACGTTCTACGCGGCCGCGCCGCCGCCGCCGCCTCCCCCGCCAGCGGCCGC
This sequence comes from uncultured Acidobacteriota bacterium, assembly GCA_963782815.1. Classification (GTDB taxonomy): domain Bacteria; phylum Acidobacteriota; class Thermoanaerobaculia; order UBA5066; family Gp7-AA6; genus JAWOLE01. The sequence goes on from CAWALG010000024.1 coordinate 227,598, forward strand.
CCCCGCGAAGGCCCAGCCCAAGGCACCGGAGATCCAGAAGCAGGTCCCCGTCCGGCCCTCGGAGATGGTTGCTCCGACGATCATTCCGGAGAACATCCCCAAGCCCCTGTCGGCCCCCGAACCGGAGGCCCCGGCCGGAGGAGTCGAAGGGGGGGTCGAGGGCGGAGTCGAAGGGGGCGTTCCCGGAGGCGTGCTGGGAGGGGTCGTCGGCGGCACCGGGCCCGGCACCGGCGAAGGGGAGCCTCTCCGAGTCGGAGGCGAGGTCAAGGCCCCGGTTCTGACCAACCGCGTCGAGCCCAACTACCCCGAGGCGGCCCGCAAGGCCCGCATGGAAGGGGTGGTCATCCTCGAGGCCATCATCACCGCTTCGGGCAACGTCGAGGACGTCAAGGTCCTGAAATCCGTCAACCCGCTCCTCGATGCCTCGGCCGTCCGGGCCGTCGCGGCAGTGGAAATACAAGCCCGCCACCTTGAACGGGCGGGCCGTGCGCGTCTACCTGACCGTGACCGTGACATTCAACTTGCACTAGACTTGGCCGGGACTTGTCGGTCCCCCCGAACCCGAGGCGCGAAGGGGCGGGGAGGCCGGAGCGGAGAGCATGAGAAAAAGGATAAGGAGCGCTTCATGAGTTTTAACCCTATCGACCTCTGGAACACGATGACGCCTCTCGCCAAGGGTGTGTGCGTCCTGCTGATCTTGATGTCCATCTACTCCCTGACGGTGGCGGTCGAGCGGTTCATCTACTACGGCAAGGCGAAGAAGCAGTCGCTCGCCTTCGCGACGCTCGTCACGGGCTACCTGAAGAAGGACCAGCTCCAGGAGGCGATCGACTCCTCGAAGAAGTTCAAGAACAGCCATCTGGCCCGCGTCGTATCGGCCGGGCTCTACGAGTTCACGCACGACCTGACGACAGGCAACGTGGACGTTCCCGGGCACGATCCGATCGAAGCCGCCGAAAGGGCGATCGAGCGGGAGGCGCTCATCACGACGGCGGACATGAAGAAGGGGCTCTCGGGGCTCGCGACGATCGGAACGACCGCCCCCTTCATCGGCCTCTTCGGAACGGTCATCGGAATCATCAACGCCTTCCGCGGCATGGCGCTGACTGGCTCGGGCGGCATCGCGGCCGTCTCGACGGGCATCGCAGAGGCCCTGATCACGACGGCCCTGGGCCTCTTCGTCGCGATTCCGGCGGTGTGGCTCTTCAACATCTTCATGAACAAGATCGAGCGTTTCCAGGTCGAGATGTCCAACTCGGCCTCGACCCTTCTCGATTACTTCATCAAGCGGCGCGGTGCCGGCGTCAAGATCGGCGCCCGGGCTTCCTAGGCGGCGGAGGAGGACCAGACCATGTCGATGGGAGGCGCGAGCAGTCGGGACAAGCTCCAGAGCGACATCAACGTCACGCCCCTCGTGGACGTCTGCCTGGTGCTGCTCATCATTTTCATGGTCGTCACGCCGCTCCTTCAGAAGGGGATCGCCGTGCAGCTCCCCACGACCGACAACCCCGACAAGAAGCCCGAGAACGCCAGCCAGAAGCTCTTGACGGTGGGCTGGGCGACGCCGCCGGCGTACTACTTCGAGGCGGACAAGCTCTCCAAGGAGGACGTCCAGAAGCGCCTGGACGAGCTCTACCAGAGATCGCCCAACGCGGACATCATCATCAAGGCGGACCAGCGCTTGAAGTACGGCGACGTCAAGGAAGTCATGAAGATGGCCAAGGAGGCCGGTTTCCAGAACGTCGGCCTGATCGCGGACAAGAAGCAGAAGGGCGCGGCGAAGAGCTGACGGCCCGACTGGGATAACAGGAGACAAGGAATATGGTTCCCGGCGGCGGATCCGGCGACTACAAGAGCGACATCAACATCACGCCGCTCGTGGATATCGTGCTGGTGCTGTTGATCATCTTCATGGTCATCACTCCCCTTCTCCAGATGGGCTACGACGTCAAGGTCCCGCCCAAGGCCACGGTGGATCAGCCGCAGTCGCTGGTCGACCAGGTGATCGTTTCGCTGACCCCGCAGAATCAGATCTTCCTGAACAAGCAGCAGGTCACAGCCCCGCAGCTCGCCCAGCAACTCGGCGATATCCTGAAGAACCGCCGCGACAAGACGGTCTTCTTCTCCGGAGACGACGCCTCCAGCTACGGCGAGGTCATCAAGGTGATGGACATCGTCCGCAACTCCGGCGCGAAGAACCTCGGGATCGTGCTCGAGACCGTCCCCATCCAGTAGGGATTGGCGATTTGTGATTCGTGATCGGGGCGAAAGACCGTTTTCCCCTGATCACAAATCACCAATCACCAATCACAAATCCTTGATATTCTCCGCGCTCTGATTCGAGCGAAAAGGGAGGAGTTTCGATGTCGTACGACAATGCCCTGCCCCTCGTCCTGATCTTCTCCATCGGCTCGCTCTTCGTCGGCCTGGTGGCTGGCGCGGTGGGTCCTGAAGAAGGACACGGGCACCGCGGCCATGCAGGAGATCTCCAACGCCATCAAGGAGGGGGCGGAAGCCTTTCTCCGGCGCCAGAACCGAACGATCGGGATGCTGGCGCTGCTGCTGGCCGTCCTGATCTTCCTCCTCTACGGGTTCGTCCGGTCGCACCAGAGCTTCGACCCGGTGCCGACCGCCCTCCGGCTCGCCTTCTGGACCACGCTCTCCTTCGTCCTCGGAGCGAGCTGCTCGGTCTTCGCCGGCTACGTCGGGATGTGGATCTCGATCCGGTCGAACATCCGGACGGCCTCCGGCGGCCCGGACGTCCTTGAACGACGCGCTCCGCATCGCGCTCCGGGGAGGCGCCGTGTCGGGGCTTCTCGTGGTCTCCATGTCGCTCTTCGGCGTGGGCGGCCTCTACTGGCTCGTGCGGCACTTCACCGACGTCCCTCCCGACCGGATCCCCCTGCTCATCGTCGGGTACGGCTTCGGCGCCTCCTTCGTCGCCCTCTTCGCGCAGCTCGGGGGCGGCATCTACACGAAGGCGGCCGACGTCGGAGCGGACCTCGTGGGCAAGGTCGAGGCCGGGATCCCCGAGGACGACCCGCGCAACCCGGCCGTCATCGCGGACCTGGTCGGAGACAACGTCGGCGACTGCGCCGGCCGCGGCGCCGACCTCTTCGAATCCACCGCCGCCGAGAACATCGGCGCGATGATCCTCGGGGCCACGCTCGCGGCCTCGCTCGGAGAGAAGGGGATGGGATTCTCGGCCGGAATCGTGGGGGTGATGCTCTTCCCCCTCGTCGCCCGCGCCTTCGGCCTGCTCGCGGCGATCGTCGGCATCCTGATGGTCAAGACCCGCGAGGACCAGGACCCCATGCAGGCCCTGAACCGGGGCTACTACATCGCCGCGGCGCTCGCCATCGGCGGGTTCTTCCTGGCCACGCGATGGCTCCTCGGCCAACGAGATCGCATCCCGAAGCCTGGTGGAAGTACTTCCTCTGCGGCGTGATCGGCGTCCTGACCTCGGTCGCCTTCGTCTACATCACCCAGTACTACACGGAGTACCGGTACCGTCCGGTCCGCTCGATCGCCGAGGCCTCGCAGACGGGGCCGGCGACCAACATCATCACCGGCATCGCGGTCGGCTTCGAGTGCACGTTGCTGCCGGTCATCGCGATCTCGCTCGCCATTCTCGCCTCCTACAAGATCGGCGTCTGGGCGCTGCCGGGCGGCGGCCTCTTCGGCACGGCCGTGGCGACGATGGGGATGCTCGGCACGGCGGCCTACATCCTGGCCATGGACACGTTCGGTCCGATCACGGACAACGCCGGCGGCATCGTCGAGATGTCGCGCCAGCCCGAGGAGATCCGCAAGAAGACGGACCGGCTGGATGCCGTCGGCAATACGACCAAGGCCCTGACCAAGGGGTACGCCATCGGCTCGGCGGCGCTGGCGGCGTTCCTTCTCTTCTCCGCGTACCTGGACGAACTGAAGAACTACGGCGCCGCGCTGGAATCGGTCAACCTGGCCAAGCCCGAGGTCTTCCTGGGAGGGCTGCTCGGCGCCATGCTCGTCTTCTTCTTCTCCGGTCTCGCGATCAGGGCCGTGGGCAAGGCCGCCGTGCGTCGTCATCCAGGACGTGCGGGCCCAGTTCAAGGAGCATCCGGGCATCATGCAGGGGACGGAGAAGCCCGACTACGGGCGCACGGTGGACATCGTCACGCGCGGGGCGCTCCGGCAGATGATCGCGCCCGGACTCGTCGCGGTCGGCACGCCCATCGCCGTCGGCCTCGTCTTCAAGCTCTTCGGCGTGGGCGCCGAGGCCGTGGCCGCGCTGCTCATGGTCGGGACGATCGCCGGGATCGTGGTCGCGACGTTCCTGAACAACGCCGGCGGCGCCTGGGACAACGCCAAGAAGTTCATCGAGATGGGGCAATACGGGGGCAAGGGATCTCCGACCCACAAGGCCGCCGTCGTGGGCGACACGGTCGGCGATCCCTTCAAGGACACGGCCGGACCTTCTCTCCACGTCTTGATCAAGCTGCTGGCGACGATCACTCTCGTTCTCGCGCCGCTCTTCATATAGGACGAGGAGCCAGACCCGGGACTCGGGACTCGGGACTCGGGACTCCAAGAAAAGGGCCCGGCGCAAGCCGGGCCTTTCTGTCTCTTGACTCTCGACTCTCGACTCTCGACCTACTTCTTGGGCGGCCTGTCTTTCATCATTTCGGACATGTCCCGGAACTTGACGTTCTCCGGCGGCGTGACCATCGAGTCGGGCACGGAGGCCCCGAGCTCGATGTCGCTGTTGGTCGTGGTCATCTTCGCCACCCCGAGGTCCGCGACGAACTTGACCGGGAAGTTCTTCAGGTCCTTCGCCAGCCAGTAGGTCTGCTTCGCCGTTCGACCCTTCTCGGTCGTCTCGGTGTATTCGTAGACGTCGCACGGGTGCCCGGCAAACGTCTCCGTCGCGACCTTCTTCCCCTTCGCGCGGACCTCGTCGATCCTGTTGACGTAATCGCCGGACAGGCTGCCCCGCTGCCGCGCGCCGGCGGGCATCTTCATGCCGGTCGTCTGCCCATCCTGCCACTGGTAGACGAAGTCCCCGGACTTGACGATGTTCATCTTCATCCCCATCGCCGTCGTCACGATCCGGAGCTTCTTGTCCTTCATCCACAACTCGGATTCGGTCGCCATGGCCCCCTGCGCCGCCCCCTCGATCTCTCCCTTGGACTTCCAGTGGGCCGACCCGAACGCCTGGGCTTGAAGAGAGCCGCCGAGACAGGCTCCCAGGACAAGCGCGAGCAACGGGAGCCTCGCCGAATTCCACGATCGCAATTTCACTGTGCTTCTCCTTTCGATCCTTCGATGGTCCGCCGTGTCAAACAAACCGGCAGAGGACTTCATTCGACACGAGGAAGCCCCGCTCCGAGAGCCGGATCCGACCGGGGTCTTCCTCGATGAGAAGGCGAGTCTCTTTCCACGACTCGTAGTCCTCCGGAAGAGTCGCGTCGCCGCGAGTCGCGGACGCAGCGTTCCAGATCCTCCGCTCGGGACTCCTTCGGACAGGCGAAGGCCGAGCACGATCCGCTCCCGCGCGGCCGCCTCGTTCCGCGACGGGATCGTCCATGGCGACGGGCCGGCGGCCGGCGGTCATTTCCTCGATGTAGCGCGGCAGGGAGGACACGTTGGCGCGGCGGCGGCCGTTCCAGAACTCGTGGGCGGAGACTCCCAGGCCGAGCGTCGGCGTCCTCTTCCAGTACTTGACGTTGTGGCGGCTCTCCTGCCCCGGCAGCGCCCAGTTGGAAACCTCGTAGTGCGAAAAGCCCGCTCGCGCGAGCGTCTCCCCCATCTCCAGCCACGCGTCGGCCTGCGCGTCGTCGGAGAGGTAACGTCGCGGGATGGACTCGCCGGTCTTCCTCGATCGTCTTCGACTTCTCGGCTTCCAGCAGATACACGGAGACATGGCCGACGCCGGACTCGCAGAGCCGCGCCAGGCTCGACCGGAAGCTCTCGGCCGTCTGCTCGGGCAGCCCGAGGATCAGGTCGCCCGACAGCGCGAACCCGCTTCGCCCGAGCGTTTCGAGGGCGCGCCCGGCGCGCGCGGAGTCGTGGCGTCTCCCGACGGCCGAAAGCTCCCGGTCCTCGAAGGACTGCACGCCGACGGAGACGCGGGTGACTCCCGCGCACGCCAGTCCCGCGCCGCCTCCGGCGTCGACGTCTTCGGGATTGGCCTCCAGCGTGATCTCCGAGGAGGCGAGCACGTCGAAGCGGCGGCGGATGTCTTCGAGCAGGGCCGCCAGATCCAGGCGCCGGAGTCAGCGACGGCGTGCCTCCTCCCAGGTACACCGAGTCAAACGGCACGCCCCGCGCTTCTCCCGCGAGCAACGCCGCCTCTCGCGCCAGCGCCTCGCGATAAGCCGCCGCGGAAGACTCATCCGTCGAGACGACGAAGGCGCAGTAGCCGCAGCGGGACCGGCAGTACGGAAGGTGAACGTAGAGACCGGAAGGAACCGGGTGATCGGCCGGGGTCCCTTGTTGCGCTGGCATGTCATCGCGCGCCGTCGAGGAGGGCTTCTTCGGCCTCGCGGGCGAGATCCGCGCCGAACGGGAAGACCTTCGGGAGATTGCCTTCGCGCGCGACCGGCGCCAGGTCGCGCCCCCACTCCTCGATCCATCGCGCCGCCGCGTGGAGAAGGGCCGCGCGATGCTCGTTCTCGGAAGACTGCTGCGCCTTCTCCTCGAGGCGCGCCGCCGCCGCGGCGTTGGCCGCCGGCTCGCGGAGGCCGATGGGACGGGACGGAAGGAGGGCCAGCCCTTCGCGCGCGCACGCCGCCCGAAGGAGTTCCCGGGCCTCCCGCAGCTCCTGCGGGGAGGCTCCGTGATGAACGCGCTCGAAGATGTCCTCCGCGCCCTCCGGCGCCGCGGCGCTCGCGGCCTCGACGGCCAGACGCCGGCTCTGGCCGTCGTCGGCGAGCGGCAGCGGCGCCAGGAACCGCGCGCCCGCCGCGGCGGCCCTCGCGACCAGGTCCTCCAGGACGTCGGGGCGCGCGGTCCATCCCGGCACGAACGGGAAGATCCAGCCGGACGGGATTCCCCGGGCGAGAGCCGCCTCGAGAGCCTCGCTGGAGGTCTCGAGCCCCGGAAACCGGACGAAGAGAGCGGTGAAGACCGCGCCCGGTTCTTCCGGCAGGCCGGAGGGCTCCGGATCGAGCAGGTAGACGGCCCGGCCGGAGGAGCGCGCCCCCTCCGCGGCGGCGAGGTAGGCATCCCTGGATCTCCTCGCCGGCGGAGCACGGGGCCGACGAGAACCGGCCCGGAAGGACCTGCGCAGGAGCGCCGTCCGCCAGGAGTCGGCCTCGTCGGGTCCCGCCTGGACGGTTCCCTCCGCCGCGCGGTGGAGGAAGCGGCGCTCCACCGGATCGAAGCGGAAACGCGAGGCTCCGACCTCTCCCGCGTAGGGGAACGCTCTGGCCGCGATGCGCCGCGAGGCGACCTCGAATTCTCCCGAGCGGACGATCGGCGCGGCGGACTTCTCGAAGAGGATCACGGGGCTCTCCTCGCGGCGCCCGACGCGCCGCCGCCAGCCCGGCGCGCCGTATCGCGCGAAGACGTCCACCTCGAAATTGAATCGCGTTCCCGCGCGGGCGTTGCCGAGCGTCGTGACCGCGCGGGTCTGCGGAATGATGGCCACTTCGAAGTCCCGCGCGCGCCGGGAGGCGACGGTCAGGCTGACGCCGTCCAGGGCGACGGAGCCCTTTTCGACGACGAACCGGGAGAGGCCGGCGGGGATCGAGAAACGATAGGTCCAGGAGTTCCTCGCCGACTCCGCCGAGAGGAGCCGCGACACGCCGTCGACGTGGCCGAGGACGAAGTGGCCCGAAAGCCGGTCCCCCCAGGCCAGCGCCCGTTCGAGATTGACGCGCGTCGCCCGCCTCAAGTCTCCGAGAGTCGAGCGGCGGAGGGTCTCTCCCGAGAGGTCCGCGGCGAAGGTCCTCCCCTTCCCGAATCGCCGTCAGGCAGACGCCCGACACGCAAACGCTCTCCCCGGCGGTGAACCGCCCGAAACCCGCGGGCGGCGCGAGGGTCAGGCGAGCGCCTCCCCGTCGCCGCTCGAGCGAGACGACTCTCCCCAATCCCGTGACGATTCCGGTGAACACGACGAGTAGTCTAAGGTCTAAGGTCGAATGTCTAAGGTCCCGGGGCCGGGTCGTGACTCCCGGGACTTTAGACCTTAGACCTTAGACCTTGGACGCTCCGGACTCTGCCGGTGACCAGAATGTCCTCCCCGAGCCGCTCGATCTCGATGTCATCGAGGCGCGGCGTGGCGGGCAGGGAGAACCCGTCGCCGCCGACGCCGCCGGGAGCCCGGTCGCCTCCGAGGATGCGCGGCGCGAGGAAGACCGCCACCCGGTCCACGCGCTTCGCGCGGAAGAACTCCCACAGCGTGGCCGATCCCCCTTCCACCAGAAGACTCGCGATCCCGTCGCGAGCGAGCTTCCGCAGCAGAACCGGGATACTCACCTTCCCGGCGCGGCGGCCCGGCAGGCTCCACACGGCGACTCCGCGCGAGACCAGCCGGCGGACCGCCCGGCTCTCCGGCGGGCGCGCGGTCACGACGATCACGCCTTCGGGATCGCGGAAAAGCCGCGCGCTCTCCGGAACCCGCAGACGGCCGTCCAGGACGATCCGCCGGTGCGGCGTGATCCGATTTTTTCCGAGGCGCCGCGTCAGGCGCGGATCGTCGGCCAGAACCGTTCCGGCTCCCACCAGGACCGCAGTCGAGTTCCTCGCGAAACAGCAGAGCCCGCTGCCGCGCCTCCCGGCCGGTGATCCACCGGCTCTTCCCGCCCGCGGTCGCGGTCCTTCCGTCCAGAGTGCCGGCCCACTTGGCCAGGACGAAAGGGCGCCGTCGTCTCGATCCAGACGAGCGAATTTCTCGTTCTGGCGCTCGGCCTGCCGGCGCTGCTCCGGCGTCGCCGCGAGGATCCGGACTCCCGCCCGCCGGAGGGCCGAGAACCCGCGCCCGGCGACGAGGGGGTTCGGATCGCCCGCCGCGGCGACGAGCCGCCGGATTCCCGCGGCGAGGATCGCGTCGGTGCAGGGAGGAGTCCGGCCCAGGTGCGCGCACGGCTCGAGGGTCACGTACAGATCCGCCCCCGCCGCCCGCTCACCCGCCTGCCCGAGCGCCGCGACCTCCGCATGCGGACCGCCCGCGTTTCGATGAAACCCCGTTCCCACGACGCGGCCTCCGCGCACGACCACGGCCCCGACCATCGGATTGGGAGAGACCGTGTAGCGGCCGCGCTCGGCCAGCTCCAGAGCGCGGTCCATCCACTTCATGTCGGGAGGATTGTGATTTGTGATTTGTGATTTGTGATTTGCCGAGGATTTCGTGCCGCGGCCCCGTTCTCGTCTAATCACAAATCACCAATCACAAATCACCAATTGCAATTTCAAGCGATCTCGCCGAGGAGGGCGCGCGCGTACTCGGAGGGATCGAAGGGAATCAGGTCGTCCATCCCCTCGCCGACGCCCACGAAGAGGACGGGCAGCCCGAGCTCGCGGTAGATCGCCAGGACGACTCCGCCCTTCGCGCTGCCGTCGAGCTTCGTCAGGACGACGCCGGTCGCGCCGGCGGCCTCCACGAACCGCCGGGCCTGCGCGAGGCCGTTGGAGCCCGTCGTCGCGTCGAGCACGAGCAGGGTCTGGTGGGGCGCTCCGGGAACCTCCCGGGCGGCGATCCGCCGCATCTTCGCGAGCTCTTCCATCAGGTTCTGCTTCGTGTGGAGGCGGCCGGCGGTGTCCACGAGGAGCGTCCGGACGCCGCGGGCCTTCGCCGCCGCGATCGCGTCGAAGAGGACCGCCGAGGGATCGGCGCCTTCGCGGTGACGCACGACCGGGACCTTCAGGCGATCGGCCCAGATCGCGAGCTGCTCGATCGCCCCCGCGCGGAACGTGTCCGCCGCGGCCAGGAGGACCGAACTGCCCCTCTTCGAGGCGGCGCGCGGCGAGCTTGGCCGCGGTCGTCGTCTTGCCGGAACCGTTGACGCCGACCAGGAAGAGGACCTCGAGCGGCACGTCGGAGGAGACGGCGGGCCTGGGCGCCGCCGCGATCAGGCGCTCGATCTCCTCGGTCAGGAGCCGGCGCAGGCCCTCGAGATCCGCGCGCTCGGCGCCGCCGGACCGGGCTCGGACCGCGTTCGTCAGCGCGCCGGCCGTCTCCGCTCCGACGTCCGCCTCGATCAGCGCCTCTTCGAGCGATTCCAGGACCGACTCGTCGAAGCCCAGACCCTTCTTCACGGCCGAACCGAGCTTCTCGAGGATCTCGGTGTGGGTCATGAACAACCCGCGCTTGACCTTCGCGAAGAACCCGGACCGCGGCTTCTCGGGCGCGTCGTCTCGCTCATCGCAGCCGCATTATTCCGAATCGCGCGACGTCCCGCGCGAGAAGCCGGTTGCCTCCCTACACGGCCGCGCTCGAGCGGCCGCTCAGGACGCCGGCGTCGCTTCCAGCAGCTGCCGGGCCTTCGCGCCGGCCTCGCCCGTGGGGTCGAGCTCGACGATGCGCTCCAGGTAGCGGCGGCCCAGGGCCGTCCTCTTCATCGTGAGGAGCACCAGACCGAGGCGCAGATTCGCCTCGGGGCTCTTCGGCTGCAGGCGCACCGCCTCCAGGTAGTCCTCGGCCGCCGCCGCGAATTCCTTGAGCGACTCGCGCGCGGCCCCGCGGCCCATCAGCGCGTCGAAGGACTTCGGATCGATTCCGATGGCCGCCGTGAACTCGCACTTCCGCCTCGGCATAGTCTCCCATCCGCTCGCGCATCCGCCCGCGGTTGATGGCGACGTCCAGCTTGTCCTCGGGGGAAGGAGAGGCGTCGGCCACGCGGAAATCCTCCTCGGCCTCGACGTAACGGCCGGCCTGCGCGCGGGCCATGCCGCGGTGGATCCGGAAGAGGGTCTTTTCCGGAGCCATCTTCACGGCGCGGTCGAACTCCTCGAGAGCCTCGCGAACGTGTCCCTGGATCAGGAGCGCCACCCCGAGCCCGTCGCGCATCTCGGGATTCTTCGGGTCCGACTTGATGGCGTCCCGGTACGCCACCTCCGCCTCGTGCGCCCGCCCCTCCCGGAGCAACACGGCGGCCATCCTCTCGTTCAAGAGGACTTCGGCCGAAGTGTGGGTCTCGGCCTTCCCCGTGGAGCACCCCGACAGGAAGGGAAGCAGCGCAGATCAGGAGCGCGGCGCCGCTTCCCCTGCTCACAGCGCCTCCGCCAGCTCGGGCTCCTCCGGCTCCTCGAGCGCCGGGCGCACGGGAATCGGCGCCAGATCCCCCTTCTCGTAGGCCCGCACGAACGCCTCCACGACCACCGGGTCATAGCGGGCGCCCGCGTACTGCTGGATCCGCTCGACCACGTAATCGATCTCCATCGCCTGCTGGTAGGGGCGCGTGGTCGTCATGGCGTCGAACGTGTCCGCGACCGTCACGATCCGCGCCTGCAGCGGAATCTGCTCCCCTGCGAGGCCCTCCGGGTACCCTCCGCCGCCGTATTTCTCATGGTGGTACTTCATGCCCGGGATGACGTCGGCGAGCTGGGGAATGGCCGACATGATGGCGGCCCCCTTGATCGGGTGCGTCTTCATGATCCGGAACTCTTCTTCCGTCAGCGCCGTCGGCTTTCGGATGATGCGGTCGTCCACGCCGATCTTGCCGACGTCATGGAGCAGCGCCGAGAGGCGGACGCGCTCGACGTCCGGCGCCGGCAGGTCGCATCTCCGCGGCGATCGCCGCGGCGTAGGCCGCCACACGCTCGGAGTGTCCCCGGGTGTACGGGTCCTTGGCGTCGATCGCCTCCGCGAGCGCGCGGACCGACGCGAGAAACAGCTCCCGGTTCTCCCGGGCCGCCCGCTGCACCTGCTCGAAGGCCGTGCGGATCGACGCGCTCATTCGGTTGAAGCTCTCCGAGAGGTCCGCGATCTCGGCCGTGCCTCCGACCTTGACGGTCGCGCCGTACTCCCCTTCGCTGATCGCGTGCGTGGACTCCGCCAGGCGGGCGATCGGCGTGGACAGCCCCCGCGCGAAAAAGAGACCCAGGAGAAGCGCCGCCGCCAGGGCCACCGTGCTCCAGATCACGGTGTCGCGCACCATCAGGTCCACCGAGGCGAAGGCCAGATCGCGGTCCCGCTCGACCAGAACGCCCCAGTCCGGCTGCCGGACGGGAGCGATCGAGGCGAGGACGGCGCCCCGGGGAGTCAGCTCCGACCGCGTCCACGGCGCGGGGAAACGCATGAAGTCCGAGACGAGCAGCGAGTCGCGCCGCTGCTGAGTGCGGGGCAGGAGGGGGAAGATCACGTCTCCTTCCCGGTCCACGAGGCTGACCTCCACTCCCTGGTGCGCCTGGTCCCGGAACTTGCTGTTGATCGCCGCCCAGGAGACGAGAGCTTCCACCACGCCGGACCGGGCGCGGCTCTCGTCCAGGACCGGGATCGCGAGAACGGCGACGGCCCCGAGCTCCGTCATGAAGAACGGCTTGCCCTGGTACAGCACGCCGTCGCGCGCGGACTCGAATCCCTTGCGAAACTCGTAGTCGATCTGGGGCGACCGCATGTCGGGGCCGACGAACCGGCCCGCGCCGCTCGGCGTTGAAGCCGCGCAGGGCCACCAGGGGGGTCCGCCCGCTCAGGAAGGAGCCCAGGATGCGCGGGCCGTCCTCCGAGGTAAACGGGTCCTTGCCGGTGAGCTGGCCGGCGAGCCAGAGGGAGGCCGCCGCGCTCTTCAACCTCTCGCTCGCCGAGGTATAGAACGCGAACACGTAGTCGGCCAGCGCGGAGGAGGACCGCGTCAGGTACTTCTCTTCCAGCGTCTCGAGCGTCCGCTGGTTTCGGCGGATGAGCACTGCGCCGGAGAGGAGCAGGGGAACCAGCGAAGCCAGTACGAACGCGCCCGAGAGCAGCACAAAGAGGCGAATCCGACGCCTCGCGGGACGCCCGGTCACTGGCGGCAGATTATACCGCCGGCCCGGGCGGTAGCCGTCGGTCCCGGGCCGGAAGCCCCTCGTCGAGGCGGGCACGCGAGGCGGCTTCGAGCCACTCCTGGAGCGGGATCGCCTCGTCGATCCGAGCCCGGCCGACCTCCTGGAGGACCACGCCCGCGATGCCGCGCGCGCTCCCCTTCTTGTCGCGGGAGAGATACGGCGCGAGCACCTTCGGGTCGCGAACCGGTTCGGGAAAGGGTCCAAGCCGCGCCAGGACGCGGCGGACCCGGAGCGCCTCCTCTTCGCGAAGATCCGCGCGCTCCCGGGAGATCTCGAGCGACGCCGCGATCCCCCACGCGACCGCCTCGCCGTGTCGCAGCTGCCGGTAACCGCCGGCCGCCTCGAACGCGTGTCCGAGAGTGTGGCCGAAGTTGAGAAGCCGCCGCCGGTCCCCTTCCTTCAGATCCTCGGACACGATCGCCGCCTTGACCGAAGCCGCGCCGGACAGCAGATCGAGCAGCGGCGGTCCCTCCCGCCGGAGGATCCCGTCGATCGCGCCCTCCGCTCTCTTCGCGAGTCCGGCGTCCGCGATCCACGCCGCCTTGAACGCCTCGACGAGCCCGGCCCGGAAGTCCCGGTCGGGCAGAGTCGCGGCCGCTTCCGGGTCGATGAGAACGACCCGGGGCGGATGAAACGCGCCGAGCAGGTTTTTCCCGGCGGCATGGTCCACGCCGGTCTTCCCGCCGATGGCCGCATCGGCCATCGCTCCCGTCGTCGTCGGCACGGCGCTCCACGCGATGCCGCGCAGGAGAATCGCGGCGGCGAATCCCGCCACGTCGCTGACGACTCCGCCTCCGACGGCGACGAGCGCGTCGTCGCGGCGCACGCCGGCGGCGAGAGCCGCATCGGCGATGCGGGAGACGGCGGCCAGGGTCTTCTCGCTCTCGCGGTCGTCGATCTCGATGTCCACCAGGATCCGGCCCGAGAGGGCCGTTCGGATCCTTTGCGCCGGCTCCCGCGCGCCCGCGCAGGTGACGAGCAGAAACCGGCCGGAAGGGGAAGCGAGATACCTCTCGGCGGCGGAGAGCAGGCCGGCTCCGATCCAGAGAACGCTCTTGCGTTTCCCCCGGGCCGATCGCGATCCGCCGCGGCTCCTTCAAGAGCGTGGGGTTCGCGACGGCTCGATGCCCAGCTCCTTCAACTGATCCGGCCCCACGTCCGACGGCGCCTTCATCATGACGTCCAGGCCCGAGGTCGTCTTGGGAAACGCGATGACGTCCCGGATCGAGCCGGTGCCCGCCGCGATCGCGCAGATGCGGTCGAGACCCAGGGCGATCCCGCCGTGCGGCGGCGCTCCGTAGCGCAGGGCATCGAGGAGGAACCCGAACCGCTGGCGCCCCTCCTCGGGCGAGATCCCGAGGAGGCGGAAGACGCGCTCCTGGACATCCGCCCGGTGGATGCGGATCGAGCCGGAGCCGAGCTCCCAGCCGTTGACGACGACGTCGTAGGCCGACGCGCGGACGCTGCCCGGGTCGGTCTCCAGGCGCGGCAGGTCCTCCTCGCGCGGGGCGGTGAACGGATGGTTCATCGGGAACCAGGACTTCGTCGCCTCGTCGAAGCCGAAGAGCGGGAATTCCGTGACCCAGCAGAAGACGTATTTCGATTCGTCGACGAGCTTCAATTCCCGTGCGGCGGCGGCGCGCAGGGCCGCGAGCGCGGCGAAGACCGTGCCGCGCTTGTCGGCCACGATCAGGAGCAGGCCCCCGTCGCCGATTCCACCCGCGCCGGCGATCGCCTCGAGCATCCCGTCCGGAAGATGCTTGGCGGCGGGCGAGGCGAGCCCGGCGTCCCGCTTGACCCACAGGAGTCCCCCGGCGCCGTGCTCCCGGGCGAGCGCCGTGAGCTCATCCAGCTTCTTGCGGGAGAAGGCCGCTCCTCCCGGCACGGGCACCGCCGCGGACCGTGCCCCCGTCGCCGAGCGCCTTCTCGAACGGGGCGAATCCGCTGCCGGCGCAGGCCGCCGAGAGGTCCGCGAGCCGGAGGTCGTACCGCAGATCGGGCCGGTCGGTGCCGTAGCGCTCCATCGCCTCGCGATAGGTGAGACGCGCGGAACGGGCGCTCGCAGGAGATCGCCGCGGCGGCGAACGCCTCGACGAGAAACGCCTCGACCGCGTCGAAGACATCCTCCTCGGTGGGGAAGGACATCTCCAGGTCGATCTGCGTGAACTCGAACTGCCGGTCCGCGCGCAGGTCTTCGTCGCGGAAACAGCGGGCGAGCTGGAAGTACTTCTCGAAGCCCGAGATCATGAGGAGCTGCTTGAAGAGCTGGGGCGACTGGGGCAGCGCGTAGAACTGCCCGCGGTGGACGCGCGAGGGCACGAGGAAGTCCCTGGCCCCTTCCGGCGTCGAGCGGGTCAGCATCGGCGTCTCGATCTCGAGGAAGCCCCGCTCGTGGAGGACGCGGCGCACGCGGAAGGCGATCTCGTCGCGGAGCATGATGTTCTTCTGCATCGAGGGGCGGCGCAGGTCGAGATAGCGGTACTCGAGGCGCAGCTCCTCGGTCGCGTTGGTGCGGTCCTCGACGACGAAGGGGGGCGTCTCCGACCGCGAGAGGAACTCGAGCCGCGAGGCGACGATCTCGATGTCGCCGGTCGCCATGTCGCCGCGGCGCTGCCCGGCGGCGCGCAGGACGACCTCCCCCTCGATCTCGACGACGTCCTCGCCGCGCGCCTGCCCGGCCGCGTCCACGGCCTCCGAGGGGGAACGCTCCCTGTCGAAGACGACCTGGACCATTCCGCTCCGGTCGCGCAGCGTCAGGAAGACGAGCTCTCCCATGTCGCGGCGCCTTCCGACCCACCCCTGGAGGCGGACGCGGCGCCCTTCGTCGGACGCCCTGAGCGCCCCCGCCGGCTGCCGGGGCAGGCTCAAGGGCGCCCTCCGCCGGAGAATTGAAGATGGGAGCGAGCCACCGGACGATCTCGCCGCGCGGGATGGTCTGCTGATCGCCCGAAACGAGTCTCTTGACCGTCACGGTCCCCTCCTCTCTTTCCCTCGCGCCGAGGAACAGCGCGAGGATCTTCTCCCGGTCCAGGCCCCGGGCGGAGGATTCCTCGAAGATCGCGCTCGCCCGCGCCATTCCTTTCTTGAAGCCTCGCGCCAGCAGGTCTACCTCGACGGCGCACGAGAGTCCCGAGCGCAGCTCCCGCGCCAGGGCGAGCGCGTCGTTGAGCTCCTCGGGCCCCTGCGGAAGGAGGAGGAGAAGCCCCTTCGTCGCCTCGGGGCGGGGCGCGGCCTGCAGGAGGCGGTCCTCCCCGATCGCGAACCCGATGGCCGGCAGGTCCGGCCCCCCCAGGGCCTGAACGAGGTTGTCGTAGCGGCCCCCTCCCAGGATCGCGTCCTGCGCTCCCAGGTCCGCGGAGACGACCTCGAAGACGGTGCGCGTGTAGTAATCGAGTCCGCGCACGAGAGACGGCTCGTCGCGGAAGGGGATGGGCACCGCGGCGAGCAGGCGGCGCACCTCGTCATGGTGGCGGCGGGAGTCGGCGTCCAGGAAATCGAGCGTGCGCGGCGATCCCTCCAGGGCGGCGCGGACGGCCGGGTCCTTGGAATCGAAGAGGCGCAGCGGATTGTCCGCGAGCTTGCGGCGGTCGTCCTCCCCGAAACCGGAGGACCGCGGCTCCAGATACGCGCGCAGCGCCTTCGCGAACGCCTCGCGCGACCCGGCGGTCCCGACGGAATTGATCAGGATGGAGAGCGAGCGGAAGCCGAGGGCTTCGAGAAAGGCGCAGAGCATCGTCAGGATCTCGACCTCCGCCGCCGGTCCCGGGACTCCGAAGAGCTCCGCGCCGATCTGCCGGAATTCCCTGTAGCGGCCCGCCTGCGGCCGCTCGTATCGAAACTGCGGCCCCGCGTACCAGAGCCGCAGCGGCATCGGCCCGGCCGCGAGGCCGTTCTCGATGACGGCCCGGACGACGCCCGCGGTGTTCTCCGGCCTCAAGGTCAGCGAGCGCCCCTTGCGGTCCAGGAAGGTGTACATCTCCTTGTGCACGATGTCGGTCGTCTCTCCCACCGAGCGGGCGAAGAGCTCCGTCGCCTCCAGGCACGGCGTGCGCACCTCGGAGTATCCGTAAGACCCGAAGACGCGGCGCGCGATCGCCTCGCGCGTCG
Organism: uncultured Acidobacteriota bacterium; assembly: GCA_963782815.1. GTDB lineage: Bacteria > Acidobacteriota > Thermoanaerobaculia > UBA5066 > Gp7-AA6 > JAWOLE01. The sequence continues at coordinate 244,674 of CAWALG010000024.1, forward strand.
GCGAACCTCTCGCTCTCCGGAGGCAGGAGGTCCCGGGTCCCCTTGACGGCCTGGTACTTCACCGGGCCCACTTCCCGTCGACGCGGAAGTACTCCTTCTTGTATTCGAGGTAGTTCAAGTGGAAGCGCTTCATGTCCTCGACCTCGGCCTCCGAGAGGGTCTTTACCTGCCGAGCCGGCGCGCCGAGCCAGAGAGTGCGCGCGGGCACCACCGTGCGCGGCGCAACGAGCGCGCCGGCTCCGATGAAGGCGGACTCGCCCACCTCGGCGCCGTCCATGACCGTCGCGCGGATGCCGATGAGGGCGCCCTTGCGGACGACGGCGCCGTGCACGATCGCGGCGTGCCCGAGCGTGACCTCCTCCTCGAGCACCGCCGGATACTTGCCCTGCAAGACGTGAATCACGCAGTTGTCCTGGATGTTCGAGCGCGCGCCGACGCGGATGAAGTGGCAGTCCCCTCGCAGCACCGTGTTGTACCAGACCGACACGTCGTCCTCGAGGACCACGTCCCCGATGATCGCCGCGGTCTCCGCGAGATAGACCCGCTCGCCGATGCGCGGCCTCTTGCCTCCGTACTCCCTGATCACGGCCATGAAGGCGCCGAATTTAGCACGCGCGCCGCGGGCTCACTTGGCGGGCCACGGATACGCTCCGGCGCGCAGGACGACAGGAGGATCGTGGGTCGCATCGACGAGGGTCGAGGGCCTGCCTCCCGGGGTCTTTCCCCCGTCCACGAGCAGAACGACTTCCCGGCGGAATTCCGCCTCGACGGCCTCGGGAGAGTCGAGCGGCGGGGCTCCCGACCGGTTGAGGCTCGTCCCCGTCACCGGCCCGATCAGGGAGAGAAGGTCTCGCAGCTTCTTGGAGGCCGGCAACCGGACGGCGATACTGGAGCGGCCGCGGGAAGCCGCGATCGGCGCGCGGATCGGGACGACGACGGTCAGCGGGGCGGGCCAGATCCAGAAGTACGGGTCGAGCGCCGGCGATTCCGCTTCCACTCCCAGCCGGCCGAGATCGGACCGCCGGGCGAAGAGGACCGGCAGCGGCTCGTCGTCCTTTCGCTTCTTGATCTCGAAGATGCGCTGGACGGCAGAGGCCTCGAGCGGATCGCACGCCAGCGCGTAGAAGGTCTCGGTAGGGACGGCCACGACTCCCCCGTGGCGCAGGAGCTCGCGCAGGTTCGTGACTTCCAGCGCGGAGGAGAGAAGCGCGTCAATCGAGATCCGGCGCACGGCTCACCTTCCCACGTAGCGTTCGTAGAGCGCCCGGGCCCGGTTCGGGTCGCTCGTTCCGCGAACGACGCAGCGGCCGTCGGAGAAGATCGAGAGGCTGACCCCCTCGAGGTCGGCAGAGAGGAGCTGCGCCGACCGGCGGACGCGGGCGACGCGGGCGAGCCGCCCCTCCAGAGCCTCGAAGTCCGGCCGCTCCCTTCCCGCCGGGGCGACCTGCACGGAATCGCGCCCGCAGAGCTTCACGATCTCCGAGGCTCCCTCCCCCTCGAGGGCCGGATAGCGCCGTCCCGCGCAGACCGGGCAGGACGAGGACGGGAGGGCGTTCTCGAAGATCCGCCGGGAAACGAGACCTCCCTCCCAGACGCGGAGCGACAGGAGCCCTCGCGCCGGCGTCTCTCCCACCGCCAGACGCAACGCCTCCGTCATGGCCGCGGCCGCCACGAGCAGCGGCAGCGTCGGGACGACGCCCACCGTGTCGCATGTCGGACCTGACCCCGCCGGCGGCAGGACCTCGAGATAACAGCGCAAACAGGGGGCGCCGGGCAGGTTTGCCGCGACGAGGCCCTCCTCCCCGACGCAGGCCGCGTAGAGGGAAGGGACTCCCAGGGCCCGGGCCGCGTCGGAGACGAGCAGGCGCGTCTCGAAGTTGTCCGAACCGTCGAAGACGAGAGCGTGGCCGGAGAGGATCTCGCGGGCATTGCGGTGATCGAGATCCGCGACGACGCCGCGCACGTCGAGCCCGGGCGCGATCTCGAGCAGTTTCCCGGCTGCCGCCGCGGCCTTGGGCAAGACTCGGGCCGCGTCCTCCGCGTCGAACAGGAACTGCCGCGCGAGGTTCGATTCCTCGACGACATCGCGGTCCACGAGCGTGATCCGCCCGACTCCCGCCCGCGCCGCCGACTCCGCCGCCGCCGCTCCCACCGCTCCCACACCGACGAACACGATGGAGAACGACCCGATGCGCCGCTGCCCCTCCTCCCCGATCCCCGGAAAGAGAACAGACCGCGAATACCGATCTCTGCTCCCTCTCCCTCCGGGAGAGGGCCGGGGTGAGGGCGCCGCCGGTGCCTCGCTCATCCCTTCCCCGCCTCCAACAGCGTCCGAGCGTGCTTCATCGCCGTCTCCGGGACCTTCTCCCCCGCCAGCATCCGGGCGATCTCCGCCACCCGGTCCTTGCCTTCGAGCAGCCTCACGGCCGCGACGGTCCTTCCCCTGACCTGTGACTTCTCCGCGAGGAAGTGCCGGTCGGCCACCGCCGCGATCTGCGGGACGTGCGTCACGCACAGAACCTGTCCGCGCCCCGCGAGCGCCCGCAGCTTCCTGCCGACGACCTCCGCTGTCCGTCCGCCGATTCCCGAATCGACCTCGTCGAACACGAGCGTGCGCCCGCCGCTCCCCCGCCCCGCCGCCACGGATTGGATCGCGAGCTGGAGGCGCGACAGCTCGCCGCCCGAGGCGATCTTTTCCACCGGCTTTTCCGGCTCTCCCGGGTTGGGCGCGAAGAGAAAAGACGCCGTCTCGAGCCCCGACTCTCTCGGAACGTCCACCGGCGCCGGCTCGAGCGCCACGCGAAACCGCGCCTTCTCCATGGCGAGCGCCTGGAGCTCCTTCTCCACGGCCGGCGAGAGCCGGGCGGCCGCCGAACGGCGCTTCGCGGAGAGCGCCTGCGCCGCCTCTCTGTACCGTGCACGGGCGCCCTCGTCCTCCTTCTGTCGCCGCTCGAGCGCGTCCTCGATGTGAGAGAGCTCGTCGCGCTCCTGCTCGAGCTTCGCGCCGAGCGCCCGGACATCCGCCAGCGTGCCGCCGTACTTGCGCTTCAGGCGCGAGAACTTCTCCAGACGCGACTCGATCGAGGTCAGCCTCTCCGGGTCGCTCTCGATCTGCTCCGCCGCGTCGCGGGCGGCCGCGGCGAGGTCCGCGATGCGGCGCTTGACGTCCTCCGCCTCCTCGAGGTGGGTCCTCTCCCGTGGATCGATCGCCGCCAGCTCCGCGAAGGCCCTGACCGCCTCGCCCAGCCGGTCGGCCGCCGACTCCTCCCCTTCGGAGAGCGCGGAGAGCGCCGTCTCCCCCGCGAGCCGGACGCGGTCCGCGTGGAGGCGTCTCTCGCGCTCGCGAAGCAGCTCCTCCTCCTCCTTCTCGTCGGGTTCGGCCTCGGCGATCTCGCGGATCTGGAATTCGATCATTTCGAGCCTCGCCCCCCGGTCCCTCCGCGACGCCCGCAGCGATTCGAGAGCCTCCCGGGTCTCGCTCCAGGCCCGCGCCGCCTCCGCCGTCGCCTGCGCCTCCTTCTCCGATCGCCCGAAGGCATCGAGCAGCTCGAGAGGGGCCTCCGGATCGACGAGTTCCCGCTCGGAGTTCTGTCCGTGGATCGTGACGAGCCTGTCGCCGATCTTCGACAGGGTGCGGACGGAAGCCGGCTCGTCCTCGACGAAGACGCGTCCCTTCCCGTCCGGCGAGAATTCCCGCCGCAGGAGGAGCGTCTCTCCCGCCGGCAATCCCGCTTCCGAGAGGACCCGCCTGACCGAGGCGTCCGGCTCGAATTCTCCGCTGACGGAGAGCCGCTCGGCGCCCTGCCGCACCAGCTCGACCGATCCTCGCCCGCCGGCCAGCAGCGAGAGCGCGTCGACGAGGATGGACTTTCCCGCTCCGGTCTCCCCCGTGATGACCGTCAGCCCCGGCTCGAGCTCCATCTCGAGGTCTTCGACGATCGCGAGGTTCTTCACCGCCAGCCGCCGCAACATCGCCGGGAATTATGTCAGGGCGGCCGGGACCGGGACCTAGGGTGAAATGGTGATCGGCTTGTTCGCGATGTTGTTTCCTTCGTTGGACTCGGCGACGGCGTTGTCGGCGTCGGCGCGCGCCAGGACGTAGTACTTGCCGGGGGCGGTGCCGGCCGGGATGATCAGTGAGCCGCTGCCGGCGGCGGACGCTCCGGAGGCGAGAAGCCCGACTCCGCGGCTGCCGATCTCGATGTCCGTTGCCGTCTCCAACACCGTGTTGCTCGAGAGGTAGAACCTCGTCGTCGTGGCCGAAGCGGTTCCCTGACCCTGATTCTTCGTCGTGTCGCTGACCGAGATGATCGATCCGGCGGCGGCGGTCGCGGGGACCGTCAGCGCCGACACGATGAGGTCGGGAGACAGGCGGATCAGGACCGCCCTCGTGTTGTTGCCCTCAGCGGACTCGGGGACAGCGCCTCCGTCATCGCCCCTGGCGACGATGTAATAGCTGCCCGGGAGGGTCGCCGCCGGGATCGTGAACGTCGTCGGAGCGGAGCTCGCGGCACCGGGCCCGAGGATCCCGACCGCGCGGCTGCCGAGGAAGACGTCTCCGGCGCTGTACGTGGAGTTGCTCGAGAGATAGAAACTCGTCGTCGAGGCGATGACGGTCGAGCCGCTCCCCTGGTTCCTGGTCGTGTCGGTGACCGTGATCGGGAGACCGGCCCCGCCCGTGGCGGGGGCGGTGAGAGCGGACACGACGAGATCCGGTCCGATCGTGATCGTGTCGGTTCGAGTGTTGTTGGCCTCGTTGGTTTCGGCAACGATCCCGTCCGCATCCGTCTTGGCGATGACGAAGAAGGCCCCGGACGCGGCCCCGGAAGGGATCGTGAGGGACGTCGAGGCGGCGCTCGATTGCCCGGGCAGCAGGAGCGGCACGTTGCGGAAGCCGAGCGGGGCATCGGCCGCGTCCAGCGTCGAGTCGCTCGAGAGGTAGAAGCGGGTCACCGAGGCGACGGCCGGGCCGGTCCCGGTCTGATTGTGAGTCGTGTCGCTCACCGTGATCGCCAGGCCGGCGCCGCCCGTCGCGGGAACGGAGAACGCGGAGACGACGAGGTCCGGAGGACCGACGTGGAGCGAGACCGCCTTGACGTTGTTCCCCTCGTTGGATTCGTTCGACCGGCCGTCGGCGTCCGCGCGCGCGAGGACGTACCAGGTCCCCGCCGCCGTGCCGGCCGGGATCGTCAGGAGAGGCGTCGCAGGGCTCGAGGCGCCGGAGGCAAGTACTGGCACGGACCGGAAACCGATCGGCGTGTCGCCCGCGTCGTAGGCCGAGTTGCTCGACAGGTAATAGCGGGTCGTCGAGGCGGGGGCCGGGCCCCCCTGGTTCTTCGTCGTCTCCGAGACGGAGATCGCCGAGCCGGCCGTCGCGGCGGCCGGAGCGGCGAGGGTGGAGACGACGCAGGTCGGGCAGAAGGTCGAAGCCGGCCGTGCAGCTCCTCGCGGCGCTCATCGTCACGGAGCCGTCGGAACAGTCGGCGTCGCCGCCCCATCCCGTGAACACCGAGTTGGAGGAGGGAGCGGCCGTGAGCGCCACGGACGCGCCGGCGGCGAACGAGAAGGAACAGGCCGTCCCGCAGGAGATCCCCGCGGGCACGCTCGAGATGGTCCCCGACCCGGAGCCGGTCTTCGTCACCGTGAGCACCGGGCCGCCGCCGCCGCAGGAGTTGCCGCCGTCGCCGTAGAGCCAGCGCACCGCGTCGCTGTCGTCCGTGCCGAGAGTCAACCGGTGCTGGACGAAGGAGCGCATCGTCGCGAGGTCCTCGTCACCGCGGCACACGTCGTGCGGCGAGGAGCCCTGGTCGGAGTGTCCCAGGCCCAGCGTGTGGCCGAGCTCGTGGGCCAGGACGGACTGGGTCGTGATCGAGTCCCAGAGATCCAGAGTGCAATAAGAGCGCAGCCACACGTCTCCCCCGGTGATGGTCGCGTAGGACTCTCCACGCCACGTGTTCGACCCGCCTCCGCCGGGACCGCCGCAGCCGATGACGCCGCCTCCCGACATGCAGGTGCTCCAGCCGCAGGGAGAGGAGAGAGCGTCCAGGTGGATCGGGTTCGCGCCGCCCGTGCCGATCGTGTAGTTGATCGTCGAATTCGGCTCGTCGTTCCAGGTCTGTGTGGCGCCCGCAGCCTCGGCCGCTCCGCCCCCGGTCACGTTCGCCTGCCCGTCGAGCGTCCAGACGGCGCTCGCTCCGTTGTTGTAGCGCCAGAGGCTCCCGATGTTGTCCCAGAGGGGACGGATGTCCGCCGACGCGTACTCCGGGTGCACGACGGCCTGGAGCTCTCCGACGGGCGCGACAAGGACGCCCGCAGCCGCCCCGGCCGAGGGGCGGAGAGACCTGAGAAAAGCAGAGAGTTCCCGGGGAGCGGCCGCGTCGGACGCCGTCCCGACGTCGTCCGGGTTCCGTTCCTTGCGCGGGCGTGGAAGAACGACCGTGACGCCGTCCGCCGTCGGGTCGGCGAGGGAAGGCACGGCGAACAGGACGCCGGTGTCGTCTCTGCGCACTTCGAACTTGCCCAGCAGAAGCTCCGCCGTCTGATAGTCCCCTTCCGGGCGCGCGATGGCGAAGACCACGACCTCGCGGCCGGGCTGATACTCGGGACGGCCCCAGAGCTTGAAAAACCGTCCGTCGGGAAGCTCTCCGCCGAGCTGATGCAGGACGAGGGCCCCCGCAATCCGACCCTTCAGGACGGCCAGAGGCTGGACCACGGTGACTGTCTCGGGGCGTCCGAGCGCGTCTTCGACTGTCCGGCTGGAAGCCACGATGCCGTGGACGATGACGTCGGCGCGGGCAAAGAGCTGCCGATCCGTGATCGGAACGACTGTCGTCGCGGAAAGCATCGCCGAGGCAAGTGTTCCAACAATGAGCATACCGGGAAGCAGGACCATCGTCTGCGCGTATCTCCATCCGCGTGACATGCGTGTATCCATGAAAGAGTCCCTCCGGACGTTTCGAATATTGGTTACGGAGATTCCATCATACCCGATGCCGCATCGGGATGCCAGGCGCCGGAGGCCGGGATTTCAGGAGCCGGGGGGACGGGTCTTCTTCTGACCGATCGGCTTGGCGGGGATACCGGCGGCGATGACCCCGGCGGGGATGTGCTTCGACGCGACTCCCATGGAGCCCACCATCGCGTCGGCCTCGATCGTGACGCCGGACAGGACGACGGCATGGTAAGTGATCCGCACGCGGTCACCGATGACGGTCTTGCCGAGCGAGACATCGTGAATGTCCTCGACGGCGTGGGAGTGAGAGTAGATGTTGGCGTAGTCCGAGATGGAGACTTCGTCGCCGACGATCACCTCGCCGCGGTCGTCGATCAGCACGTTCCTGTGGATCGTCACGCCGTCGCCCACCGAGAGGTTGTAGCCGAAGGAGAACTCGACCTCGTGGAAGATGCGCACGCCCCTGCCGCAGCGCTTGAAGACCCGCTGCGCGAGCATCGCCCGCACCTGCGTGCCCAGGCGCACGTTGCGCCCCACCGGGGAGTGATCGAACATCTGCCAGAACCAGAGGAGCGGCTTGACCCGCGCCCACTTCTCCAGGTCGATCTCCCGGTAATACTCCGACTCCAGCGTGGCATTGCGGGGATCGAAGGACGCGAGCAGCGTCTTTACCCCGACGGGCAGCCGGCGGTCCGTCTGGGCGCTCTCGTCGAAGGGGCGGCCGAGGTAGAGCTGCGACAGCGTGTCGCGGACGACGATGTTGCGGTCGAGGGCCGGGTCGTCCAGGCGCTCGGCGAGCTCCTCGACGAAGCGGGGATAAACTTCTTCCCCGACCGGACCGATCGAAAACTGACGGAGTGGCATGTGAGCGCGAACCTAACAAAGCGATACCCGGCAGTCAAACTCGCGGCCGCGGCGTGGCTCGCGGCCGCCCTTCTCGGCGCGCAGGACCCGGGCGAGCCGGCCGGAAAGCCGGCGTCGAAGAGCCCGTCCGCGCCCGACGGCGCCATCCCGCGCCGATCGGTGGACGAGAAAGCGCTCCGCGCCACGATCGAAGAGCTGGCCGCCTGCGGCACTCGACATTCGCTCTCGTCCTGGGACGACTCCAAACGCGGCATCGGGTGCGGGCGCGACAGAATCGTGGCGCGATTGACCGAGATCGCCCGGGGGAGCGGCGGGAAGCTGTCTGTCGCGGTGGACCGCTTCGAGGCGACCGCGCCGCGCACGAAAGACAAGCCCGCCCGCCTCGAGAACGTGCTCGCGTTCCTGCCCGGAAGCGACCCGAAGCTCGCGAAGACCGTCTTCCTCGTGTCGGGTCACTTCGACTCCATGCCTTCCTCCGTGATGGACCCGGAGGCCGACGCGCCCGGCGCGGACGACGACGCTTCGGGCACGGCCGTCTCGATCGAATGCGCGAGGCTCCTGTCGAAGGGGACCTACCGCGCGACACTCCTCTTCGCCGCCGTCTCCGGGGAAGAGCAGGGTCTCCTCGGCGGCAAGCGGCTCCTGGAGTACCTCAAGGAGAAGGGGTACGAGGTCGGGGGATTCCTGAACAACGACATCGTCGGGGCGGACTTCGCGCCGGGCGCGCCGCACCGCGTCCGCGTCTTCTCCGGCGGAGGACCGGACGGCGTCGACTCCCCCTCGCGCGACCTGGCGCGCGCGGTCGAGGAGGCCGCCGGGCGGGATGCCGTTCGCCTGGTCTTCCGCCTCGATCGCCTCGGGCGCGGCGGAGACCACCGCCCCTTCGTCGAAGCGGGGCTTCCCGCGGTGCGCTTCACCGAGCCGCTGGAGAACTACGACCACGAGCACCAGACCCCGCGGGTGGAGAACGGGCGCGAGTACGGGGACCTCGTCCGAAGTTCCTGAACTTCGAGTTCCTCGGCAATGTCGCGCGGGCCAACGCCGAGACGCTGCGGCAGCTCGCGCTCGCGCCGGCGGCGCCCGCGGACGTGACGGTCTCCGGAGGCGTGACGCCCGACGCGAAGATCGCGTGGTCGGCCGGCGAAGACGGGGAACGCGAGGGATTCGAGATCCTCTGGCGCGAGACGACCGACCCGCGCTGGTCCGTCTACGGCCTCGTCCCGTCGGCCGGGGAAAACGTCCTGAAAGGAGTCTCGACGGACAACCACTTCTTCGCCGTCCGCTCGGTGGGAAGGAGCGGCGCCCGCTCGATCCCGGTCGCCGCCGTCTTGAAGCCCCCTCCGCCGCGACCCCAGTGAACGGGAAGGCTCTGCGGGCCGGCTCGGCGATCCTGACCGTGGCCGCCGCGGGCCTTCTCGGCGCGTCCTTCGTGATTCTTTCGCCGCGGCCCAATCCCTGGACGGCCGCCGGCCGCCATCTCTGGGCCGGAGCGCTCGCCAACGCCGGCGTCGCGCTGCTCTTGATCGCAATCGCCGCGATTCCCCTGCGCCGCGGAGAGAAATGGGCGTTCTGGGCCTACCTCGTTCCCATCGCCGTCTACGGCCTGCCGATCGCGATCCTCGACACTCTTTTCGCGCCGAGGAGCGCTCTCCTCTGGACGCTGGCGCCGCAAATGGCCGGTCTCGCCGTCGTCGCGGCGGGCCTCGCGCTCTGCGCGATGGATCTCTGGAAGGACTAGGCTGACGGCTAGACCCCGAAGTGGCGGCGCAGGAACTCCATCGTCAGCGCGACGCCGAACCCGGTCGCGCCGGAGTCGTAGCCAGCGTGCTCCTTCTCCAGGTGCGCGACGCCCGCGATGTCCAGGTGCGCCCAGGCAACCCCCGGCGGGACGAATTCCTTGAGAAACACGGCGGCGTTGACCGTGCCCGCGGTGCGTCCGCCCGTGTTCTTCATATCGGCCCAGTCGGACTTCAGGTTCTCGCGGTAGTCCGGCCACACGGGGAGGCGCCAGACCCGCTCGCAGGTCGCCTCGCCCGCCTCGAGAAACTCCCGGGCGAGGTCTTCCTCGGGAGTCATGAGCCCCGCGCATTCGTGGCCGAGCGCGATCAGGACCGCCCCCGTCAGAGTCGCGTAATCGATCGAGGACGTCCGGCCGGAACTTCGCCGAGTAGGAGAGGGCGTCCGCCAGGACCAGGCGCCCCTCGGCGTCGGTGTTGTCCACCTCGACGGTCTTCCCGTTGCGCATCCGGAGAATGTCGCCGGGGCGGCACGCGGAACCGCTCGGAAGGTTCTCGGTCACGGGAGCGATCGCGACGACGCGCACCGGGAGTTTCAGGCGTTTCGCGGCGAAGGCGCAGGCGAACGCCGTCGCGGCGCCCATCATGTCGTACTTCATCTCCCCCATCGAGGGCGCCGGCTTGATCGAGATGCCGCCGGAGTCGAACGTGATCCCCTTCCCGACCAGGACCGCGGTCCCCTTCGCGCGCGGCGGCCGGTATTCGCCGATCAGGAAGACGGGAGGCCGGACGCTGCCGGAGTTGACGGCCAGGAGCCCCGCCATCTTCTCGCGCTCGATCTGCTTCTTCGAGAGCACCGTCAGGCGAACCCCTTCCCGGCGGGCCATGGCCCGCGTCTCGCGCGCCAGCTCGGCCGGGCCGAGATCGTTGCCCGGAGTGTTGCCGAGATCGCGAGCCCAGCCGATGACCGGCGCGAGGCTCTGCGCCTGCCGGGCCGCGTCCTCGAGGCCGGCGGCGCGCAGGGACGGGGGAAGAAGAACGACCGCGCGCGTTCCCCTCGCGGGAGCCGGCGTGTCGTCGGCGGACTTGTAACGGTGGAACCGGTAATCGCCCTGTGCGATTTCCCGGATCAGCGCGCGCATCGCCGGCGCCCCGATCCCCTCGCCGAAGGCGAGAAGGAGCCCGCGGCCGCCCTGGCGGAGGGCGTCGCGGAGGGCGCGCCGGAGCGCGCGGCGAAGAACGCCGAGCGGGCAGCCCACCGGGCCAAGGCCCACGAGGACCCAGCCTCCGCGAGAAGTCAACGCCCCCGCGACCTCCTTCTTCCGGCCGCCGAAGGAGGAGGCGCGGCATGCCTCCTTGAGCTCCCCGCGCACGGCCGCCGGCGCTCCCGACGAAGGATCGGCGCCCTGGTGGAGAAACGCGACGCGCCGGTCGCGACCGGACGACCGCGGAGCGGAGTCCCTGATTTCTAATCGCATGGCGGGGAACAATAGCAGACTTCTCCATGCTAATGTCTGCGCCCGATGACCGCGGTCTTGGAGACCCACCTTTCCGGGGCGCGCCTCTCGCGGCGAGGCAAGGTTCGTGAGCTCTACGACCTGGGCGACACGCTCCTGCTCGTCGCGAGCGACCGCATCTCCGCCTTCGACTGCGTCCTCTCCCCCGGCGTTCCCGACAAGGGCAAGATCCTGACTCAATTGTCGAACTTCTGGTTCCAGAAGTTCTCCGACGTCGAGAACCATCTCCTGGAGACCGGGGTCGAGCGGTTTCCCGAAGCCCTGCAGGCCGACCGCTCCACGCTCGCGGGCCGCTCGGTCATCGTCAGGAAGGCCGAAGTGATTCCGTTCGAGTGCGTGGCGCGCGGATACATCGCCGGCTCCGGCTGGGCGGAATACAAGAAGACAAAGCACGTCTGCGGCGTCCGGCTTCCCGCCGGGCTCGTCGAGGCCGACCGCCTCCCGGAGCCGATCTTCACGCCGGCCACCAAGAGCGAGCGAGGGCACGACGAGAACGTCCCCTTCGAGACCGTGGCCAACAGCATCGGCACGGAAGAGGCCGCGAGACTCCGCGATCTGACGCTCGACCTCTACGGCCGCGCGAGCGAGTATGCCGCTTCCCGCGGGCTGCTCCTGGCCGACACGAAGCTCGAGTTCGGGCGCATCGACGGACGCCTGGTCTGGATCGACGAGGCGTTCACGCCCGACTCCTCCCGCTACTGGGACGCGGCCGCCTACAAGCCGGGACACAGTCCCCACTCCCTGGACAAGCAATTCGTGCGGGACTGGCTCGACTCGACCGGCTGGGACCGGCGGCCTCCGGCTCCACGGCTTCCGGAGGGAGTCATTCGCACGACCCGCGAAAAGTACCTGGAAGCGTACAAGACGCTCACGGGCGCAACGCCGGCCTACCTGGAACAGTGAGGCCCGGCTCGAGAGAGATCTCATCGAAGGAAGCCCCGGGCGTAGCGGGAATTAAGACCCTCGGCTCAGGGTTCTCCGTAACTCGAGCGGGCGAAAACCGGGGCATGACTTCATGATCTTGGCCCGTGGTTTGCTTCTACCCGTCATGGCGGCGCTGGTCTGGCGCCACCTTCACAAGGGAGGAGAGAAGATGCGCAAGAAAATACCGAGCCTCATCGCCGCGATCGCCCTTTTCACCGTCGCCGGGATGGTCGCCGCACAGAACGCGGATCCCAACAGCGGCGGCCCGACGAAGAACACTCTCAGGCTGCGGCTGGTCGAGCCTGCCGAGGGCGCGACGATTTCCGGAAACAGCGTCCGGGTGACCGTCGGCTACAACAACCAGGTTTTTGCCGCCGGCCAGGGGACCCGCTTCGGCGACGCCAATTTCCCGCAGCCGCGTTTCGATGTCTATCTCGACAACAGCCTCAAGGCCACGCTGAAGGGGTCGGAATCCAATACGGCCACGATCGACAACGTCCCCCCCGGCAGCCACAAGATCGCGGTCGTCGCATTGAACGTGAGCGGAGAGGTCATCGACCGCAAGGAAGTCGCGATCACGGCGACGAGCATGACGACCATGGCCGAGAACACGACCAGCTCGTCCTCGATCTCGACGGCCCCCGCGCCGGCTCCCGCTCCGGTGGCGGCTCCGCCGCCCGCTCCGGCTCCCAGGAGCTACGAGCCCGCTCCCGCACCCGCCCGCCCCCGCGGAGACGACGATTCCCCATACGGCCTCCTCGTCGCCTCGCTTCGCCCTGATGGGTCTCGCCCTGGTGGCCGGCGGCCTTCTGCTCGGCCGCAAGATCCGGTAAACGGAAAGAGGATTCCTGCGCCCGGTTTCCCGCCGAGAGGCAGGGAACCGGGTGCGGGTTTTCCGCCACCAAAAGATGTTTACCCACCGGCTCGCACCAGCCCTGGCCTCGGTCGGACTCGGGTGCGGGATTCTCTTCACCGCGCCGCTGGCTCGGGAGATCTCTTCCCCCGGAGCCGGACGCGGAGGAGCGCCGATTGCTGCCGCGGCGGCTCGTCCGGCGGCGGGCGAGCTCGTCGCCCGGTTGACTGCTTCGAGACTCTCGCTCGATTCTCCGGTCTTCGAGGGGATCGATGCCGGCGTTCTGGCGAAGGGCGCCGGACACGTGCCGGGGACCTCGCTGCCCGGCGAGGAAGAGAAGAGCAGCCCCTCCGTCATCGCCGTCCCCCGCGGTTCGAACGGGGCGGCCGTCGCCGGCCTGCGCCTTGGTGACCGCCTGCGGCTGACGACCTTCGGCGGGCCGAAGCGCTACCGCGTGATCGAACGGCGAATCCTGGAGCCCGCGCAGTTGCGCCTCGGGCCGGCGCAGGACGCCCGCATCACGCTCGTCGCTCCCTACCCGTCCGACTATCCGGGCCCGGCGCCGCTGCGCCTCGCCGTGGCGCTGGAGCGTCAGCCGGATTGAACCGGCCGCGAAATCACCCGATCATTTTCAGGAACTCGGACACCCGGTCCACGGGGCGCACCCTCAGATCGGAAAAGCGCGCCGCTTCGCCGGCGTCGCCGGCCGGAAGATAGACGGCCGTGAACCCCATCGCGGCCGCCTCTTTCAACCGCGAGCCGGCCGCCGGGACGCGGCGCACCTCGCCGAGAAGCCCGATCTCGCCGAAGCAGACGGCGTCGCCGGGAATCGCCCGGCCCCGCGCCGAGGAGACCAGGGCGGCCACCACAGCGAGATCGGACGCGGGCTCGGCCGTCTCGAGGCCTCCGGCGCACGAAACGAAGACCTCGCGCGAGGAGAGCGACAGCCCGGCCCCCTCGAGCACCGCGAGCAGCAGGGCGAGCCGGCCGCCGTCCACGCCGATCGCCACGCGCCGCGGCGATCCGGCGGTGGAGGGGCCGACCAGGGCCTGGATCTCGACGAGGAGGCAGCGCGATCCCTCGCGGGCGGCCGTCACGGCGCTTCCGGGAAGGCCCCGGCGCCGCTCGGCCAGAAGAGCCGCCGACGGGTTGGCGATCTCGGTCAGGCCCTCGCCGGTCATGTCGTAGAGGGCGAGCTCGTCCACCGGCCCGAACCGGTTCTTCGTGGCGCGGAGCATGCGCCGCAGCGAAGTCGCGGTCTCCCTCGAGCGTCACGACGGTATCGACGAGGTGCTCGAGCGACTTCGGGCCGGCGAGACTGCCGTCTTTCGTGACGTGGCCGATGAGCACGACCGGAACACCGCGCGACTTCGCGTAGCGAAGAAGTCCGGCGGCGCACTCCCGCACCTGCGAGACCGTCCCGGCGGCGGAAGTGAGCGCCGCGCTGCGCACCGCCTGGATCGAGTCCACGATGAGGAGGGCCGGCGCGCGGCGCTCGGCCCCGGCGACGATGCGGTCGATGTCCGTTTCCGCCATCAGGAGGAGGCCCGCCTCGCTCGACGCGCAGCCGCTCGCCGCGCAGCCGCACCTGGGCGGCGGACTCCTCCGCGGTCGCGTAGAGGACCTCGCCGGCTCGGGCGGCGACCGCCCGGGCGACCTGAAGGAGGAACGTGGACTTGCCGATCCCGGGCTCTCCGCCGATGAGAACGACCGAGCCCGCGACGATCCCGCCGCCGAGCACGCGGTCGAGGCCCGGCATTCCGGTCTCGACCCGGACGTCCCCGGCCTCCGCCACGTCCGCGATCGGAGCGGCAACCGCCTCCTCCTCTCCGGCCGTCGAAGTCTTCGGGCCGCGGATCTCCTCGACGTAGCTGTTCCATTCGCCGCACTCCGGGCAGCGTCCCAGCCACTTGGGCGACGCGGAGCCGCAGGACTGGCAGGCAAAGACCGTCGTGACTCGTGACGGCATGAGTTACTCCGGGCGCCGGGTTCCGGGTCTCCCGTCCCGACTCATTTCCTGAGCGGCACGGCGCCGATGAGGTACTTGAGGTCGTCGTCGGTCCACCGCAGACCGGCTCCGAGGAAGATCGAGGCGGTCCCGCGCGAGTGGTTCAGGAAATCGTCATAGCCCCCCATGAGATAGACCGACGGGGAGATGAAGAAACTGCTGGCGAACTTCCCGTGGGGAGAGAAGTTGTTGGGGCGATTGAAGTCCCACATGTCGAGCGAAAAGCGGAGGCGGTCTTTCAAGAGCTTGTAATCGAGCCCCGCGCCGCCCCGGTCCTCGATGATCCCGGCCCGCATTTCCCAGTCCTTCCACCGATAGCCGAAGAGAGCCGAGATGGCGAGCTCGTCCTTGTAATTCGTCGTCTGGATGGTCTTCACCTCGACGTGGCCGTCGGGAAACGTCGTTGTTGCCACGGTCGTATCGTCCGTGCGGCGGCCGTACGGCTGCGTCGCGAGCTCGACCCGGTAGAAGCGGTTCGTCTGCGGCGGATCGATGTCGAGGCGTGAAATACCCCTTTCCTTTCGAATAACTCGTGAGGACCTCGGAGCGCACGCCGAAATCGAAGCGGGTCCGGCCGACCGCTCCCAGCGCCTTGCTCAGGTCGGCCACCCCCTCCTTGACCGAGACGAGCGCGTCGTTCAGGTTCTTGTGGGCCTCGTCGCTCTCGACGAGCTTGCCGACGGTCCCCTCTCCCGACTTGATCTTGCCGGTGATCTGGTTCAGGTTGTCCGCCGTCGTCTCGAGCTTGCCCGTGACGTCCTTGATGTTCGCGATTCCCTGCGTCACGTTGGCCTGGTTGGTGGCGATCAGCTTGTCCACCCGGTCCACGAGCTGGGTCATCCCCTCCGTGAAGTCGCGCAGGTTCGCCAGGGTGGCATCCACGTTGCCGCGGTTGGACGCGACCATGACGCGCAGGTCCTCGGTGATGACCCGGATGTTCTCGACGATCGTGCGGAGTCGCTCCTCCCCCTGAGGGCCGCCCAGAGACGAGTTCAGGTTCTTCGTGATGTCCTTGACGTCCACCTCGATGTCGCGGGCGAGCCTCGTGATCTGGTCGAAGCTGACGGGCACGTCCCCCTTGATCGTCGTTCCTTCGGGCAGCTCCGGCGCGCCGACCGGGCCGGGGACGAGCTCGACGTATTTCTCGCCGAGCAGCCCCAGGTTCGCGACCGCGGCCGACGCTCCCTGGCGCAGCTCCACGTCCTTGTCCAGGTCCATCTCCACGACCGCCTTCCCGTCCGGCGTCAGCCGGATCCGGGCGACCTTGCCCACGCGGACGCCCGCCAGGCGCACCGTGGACTTGGCGTCGAGCCCCGCCACGTCCTTGAACTCGACCGAGATCTTCTTGGCCGGCCCCCTTCCCAGGCGCAGGTCTTCGATCCGCCAGATCAGAAGGCCCGCCAGGACCAGCACAACCAGGAAAAATCCTCCGACCTTCGCCGCAGTGCTCATGCGCCCTCCGAATGAACAGGCATCCGTCCGAGTGAATCTTAGCGGGGGTCTCCTGTCCCCCTAACCGGCCGACATCTCGAAATCCCGCGTCAGGGGACCCTGCGCTTTCCCTCCACGAACTGCCGGACCGCGGGATCGCTCGCCCGCAGAAATTCCTCCGGCGGGGCATCGTAGAGGATCTTGCCGTCGAAGAGGAGCGCGACCCGGTCTCCGATCTTCTTCGCGCTCTCCATGTGGTGCGTGATCGTCACGATCGTGGGCTTCATCTTCTCGCGCATCTCGAGAATCACCTCGTCGATGATGTCGGTCATGATCGGGTCCAGGCCCGTGTTCGGCTCGTCGAAGAGGAGGATCTCCGGCTCGTGCGCGATCGCCCGGGCGAACCCGACGCGGCGGCGCATGCCGCCCGACAGCTCCGAAGGGCGCTTCTCCTCGACCTTGGGCAGATGGACGATCTCCAGGCACTCGCGCACCCGGTCCCGCACCTCTCCGGAGGCCGGCCCGAGCGGCGCAGCGGGAACGCGATGTTGTCGAAGACCGACATGGAGTCGAAGAGCGCTCCTTCCTGGAACGACATGCCGAATTTCTTGCGCACCCGCGTCCGCTCGAGGTGCGAGAGCGCCCAGAGGTCCTCCCCGGCGACGAAGACCTTGCCCGAGTCGGGCTGGATCAGCCCGATCAGGTGTTTGAGCAGCACGCTCTTTCCGGTGCCGGACGGGCCCACGATGACGAGCGACTCCCCCTGCGCGACCTCAAGGGAGAGGCCGTCCAGGACGACTTTCTCGCCGAAGGACTTGTGCAGATCCTGCGCCTGAGCTTCGGCGTCGGGGTGCCGGAAGGCGCGGGCGGGAGGATGGGGCGGGCATCGTCGTCAGTAGAGGAGCTTCGTCAGGAAGAAGTCCACGACGAGCACCGAGAGGCTGCCGGAGACGACGGCCCGCGTCGTCGAGCGGCCCACGCCCTCCGCGCCGCCGGCCGTGTAGTAGCCGCGCACGCAGGCGATGAGGGAGAAGATCAGGCCGAAGACCGCCGCCTTGATGATGCCGGAGACGATGTCGTCGCTGACGTGGAGGTACTGGAAGGAATTGTCGAGGTACGGCGACCGGGTTCGCGCCGAGGAGCTGCACGGCGACGAAGTACCCGCCGTAGATGCCGACGGCGTCTCCCATGACGACGAGGAGCGGCATCATGAGGATCGACGCCGTGACCCGCGGCACCATCAGGTACTGGACCGGCTCGGTTCCGAGCGCGGTCAGCGCGTCGATCTGTTCGGTCACGCGCATCGTCCCGAGCTCGGCCGCCATCGCGCTGCCCACGCGCCCCGTGACCATGAGGGCGGTCAGGACGGGAGCCAGCTCGCGGGTCAGCGAGAGGGCGACGACGCTGCCGACCAGGTTCTCGGCGTGAAAGCGGGCGAAGCCGTTGAAGGTCTGGAGCGCGAGCACCATGCCCGTGAAGAGCGTCGTGAGGAAGACGACCGGGATCGAGTCGTATCCGACGCGCACCATCTGCTTGGAGAGCTCCGGGAGGTCGTACGGGGGACGGAGCGGTCCAGATCGCGACGCGCCCGAGCATCGAGAAGAAGCGGCCGATCTCCTCGAGGACACGCAGGACGAGGCGGCCGATCGCATCGAGCAGACGCATCTACGGAACGTACCTCTTGCGAACGCGCGAGCCGATCCCGCACACGATCTCGTACGGGATCGTGCCGGCCGCGCGCGCGAGGTCCCAGGCGGTGACCGCAAGCCCGGAGTCGGAGCCGAGGCAGAACACCCGATCGCCCGGGGAAGCCCCGCAGTCGGTCGCGTCCACAAGCGTCAGGTCCATGCTCACCGCACCGACGATCGGGACCTCCCTGCCTCTCAACAGAAACGAAACTCGACCGGAGAACGACCTTCGAAGGCCGTCATGATAGCCGATCGGAAGGACCGCGACCGTGGAAGGCCGGCGCGTGACGAACGATCCGCCGTATCCGAGCGGCGTGCCTTCCGGGACGCGCCGGACGGACATCACGCGGGTCTCGAGCCTCATGGCCGGCTCGAGCCCCTCCGCCTCCCTCGGAGTCCCACGGAGGCACGCCGTAGAGGGCGATCCCCGGCCGCACGGCGTCGAAATGCGAATCGGGGTGCGCCAGGACGCCCGCCGAGTTGGCCAGGTGGACGAGGCCCGGGTCGAGACCGAGCGGGCCAGCGCGGGCGAGCGCGTCCCGAAAGACGCGGATCTGGCGCCGCGGTCTCGCCGGCCGAGCGCTTCTCGGCGGACGCGAGATGCGAGAAGACGCCTTCGACCCGAGTCCCGGCGCGGCGCGCAGGAGCTCCGCGAGATCGGAGAGCTGCTCGGGCCGGAAACCGAGCCGCCCGAGTCCCGTGTCGAGCTTGAGTGCACGCGGAAGCGGCGCGCGCCGCGCCGTCGAGGCCTGCGCGAAGCCCCGGGCCTGCTCCATGTCGTAGAGCGTCGGCGTCAGCCGTAGCCGCGGCAGAGCGGCAGGTCCTCCGCCTCGCAGAAGTTCAGCAGGAGGATCTCTCCCGGCGACGCCGGCTCGCCGCAGTCCGATGCCCTCCCGCGCGTCGCCGACGGCGAAGCGGCGCGCCCTTCCGCGGCGAGCCTCGCGGCCACGGCGCCGCGCCGTGCCCGTAGGCGTCCGCCTTGAGCACGGGAATGACGGCACCCTCTCCCCGACGCGCGCCTTGCAGCAGCCGGTAGTTGCGCGCGATCGCGCCGAGGTCGACGATCGCCTCGGTCGGACGGGAAGGGCTCGCGGGTCGCCGGCCGTAGTCGTGCGCTCAAGCGGCGCAAGGCTAGCAGGTCCGCCGGCCGCCGTTCAGAAGGGCTGGTCGGCGCCCGGCGGCGGCCTTCGCGCGCGTAGTTGCGGAAGGTCATGTGGTCGGGGAGGAAGACGAGCTCGAAGTCGCCGATCGGGCCGTTTCTCTGCTTGGCGATGATGACGTCCGCGATCCCCTTGCGCTCCGAGTTGCGGTCGTAGAGCTCCTCGCGGTAGAGGATGATGACGACGTCGGCGTCCTGCTCGAGCGAGCCCGAGTCCCGCAGGTCGGCCAGTTGAGGCTTGCGCTGGTCGCCCGTGCGCTTCTCCGGCTGACGCGAGAGCTGCGAGAGCGCCACGATCGGGATCTTCAGCTCCTTGGCGAGGAGCTTCAATCCGCGCGAGATCTGCGAGACCTCCTGCGTGCGGTTGTCGAACCGCCCGTGGCCCGCCATCAGCTGGAGGTAGTCCACGAAGATCAGGTCGAGCCCCTTCTCCCGCTGCAGCCGCTGCGCCTTGGCCCGCATGGCGGGAACCGTCACCGCCGCGCTGTCGTCGATGAAGAAGCTCGTGCCGGCGATCTTGGTCTGGGCGAGCACGAGGCGCTGGATCGCCTCCTTGGAGGCGAAGCCGTCGCGGACCTTCTTGGCGTCCACGTCCGCCTCCGAGCAGAGGACCCGGAATCCGAGCTGCTCCATGGACATCTCCAGCGAGAAGAAGCCCACGGACTTCGCCCTCCGAAGCGCCACGTGCTGCGCGATGTTCAGGGCGAGCGAGGTCTTGCCGACCGACGGGCGCGCGGCGAGGATGATCAGGTCCGACGCCTGGAGCCCGGACGTCATCCGGTCGAGCTCCGAGAAGCCCGTCGCGAGGCCGGAGAGCATGCCCTGCCGGTAGCGGGCGTCCTCGATGACCTCCAGGTTGTGCTTGACGATCTTGCCGATCGGCGTGAAGCGCCTCGCGGACGGTGTCGTCGGCGATCTCGAAGATCTCGCCGGTGGCGTCGCTCGAGAGCTGCTCGGCCGTCTTGTCCTGACGTGAGGCCCGTCGCGCACGATCCGCTGCCCGGCCCGGATCAGGCGCCGCAGCGTCGCCTTTTCCTTGACGATGCGCGCGTAGTGCTCGACGTTGCCGATGTCCGGCACGCCGTCGAGGAGCCAGGAAAGGTACGCGGCGTCCACGGCTCTCGCGCCCCCGCGTTCAGCTCCTCCTTGAGCGTGAGCAGGTCGACCTGGGCGGAGCGATCGAAGAGATCGAGCATCCCGCGGTAGATCCGCTGGTGCTTGTCGCTGAAGAAGTCCTCCCGCGACAGGATCGGCACGACGAGCGAGATCGCGGCCGGGTCGAGCAGGATCGACCCGAGCACGGCTCGTTCGGCCTCCGCGTTCTGCGGAAGGACTTTTTCGGTGACGGTTTCTTCGAGCATCGCTTCCCGGGAACGGGTTAGCCCGATTCTTTTACCCGGCGCGAAGCGGAGTCAACGGCCGATTCGATTTCCACAGGCCGACCGGACCGGCGAGACCCGTGCGCGACGCATCGAAAAATATTTCGAGTCGCTTTATCCACAGGACCTATTGGAGCGCGCGGCCGAGGACAAATGATGTCCGGGAGGAATCGGGTGATCGGAGGATCGGGTGATCGGGAATCGAAAGCCGATGACCGGTTACCAGATGAAGGAGCGCTCCGCGGAGCGGATGAGCGAGATCGCCGTCGGCCATCCGACGATGCCGTCCACGCAGGCCGAGATCCGGTCGCGGTCGAGGCGCCGGTTGACCATCGAGGCGGAGCACGCGAGCAGCCGCACGCTCCCGCGTCTCCCGCGCCTCGCGCAGGAGGACGCCGGCGTTGCCCGCGCCGCCCTGCTCCTCCGAGAGGCGCCCGGAAACCAGGGCCTCCAGCGCCGCGTCGAACCAGATGAGCGTCACGTCGATGCCGAGCGACACCGCGGCGGCCGTCATCGCGGCGGCCTCGGAGAGGACGTCCTCGGAATCCCGCTGGAGGAGCAGCACCCAGAACGGACGGGCCGGCGTCTCTTCCGTCGGCGTCATCGCGAGCGGGCGCGGGCGCGCAGGAGGCCCAGCATCTCGGCCGTCCCGACGACTCCGCCCGGGTGCTTGCGGCCTTCCGGCGTGCCGTGGAAGTCGCTGCCGGCGGTCACGAGGAGGTTCTCCTCTCGCGCGAGGCCGCCGTACAGGGACTCCTCCTCCGGGCCGTGGTCGGGATGAAAGACCTCCAGCGCGTCGAGTCCCTCGGCGGCGAGCGCCCGGATCAGGGCCGGCGGGTCCCTGTACCAGATCGAATGAGCGAGCGAGGAGACGCCTCCCGCCTCGCGGATCGCCTCCAGCACGTCCGGGGCGCTCCACTTCGTCGAGGGGACGTACCAGGGGTGCTCGCGGCCGAGGAACCGGCTGAAGGCGTCGTCGTTGGACGAGGCGTGCCCGGCCCGGATGAGAGCGCGCGCCAGGTGCGGCCGGCCCCAGACGCCGTCGCCGACGTCCTGGCGGATGGCGTCGAGGTCGAGCGGGTATCCCGCCGCGATCAGCTTCTCGGCCATGAGCTCCCCGCGGCGGCGCCGGATCTGCTGCCGCTCGGCGAGGCGCGAGTTGAACCGGTCGTTCTTCTCGTCCACGAAGAGCGCGAGGATGTGGACATCGTCCTGGCCCTGGAAGTCCGCCGAGACCTCGGCGCCGGAATCAATTCCAGGCCGAGCTTCTCCGCCTCGGCGCGGGCCTCCGGCAGCCCCTGAAGCGTGTCGTGGTCGGTCAGCGCGAAGGCCTCGATCCCGGCGTCCTTCATCTTCCCGACGAGCGCGGAGGGGAGTCGAGCCCGTCGGAAACGGTGGAGTGGCTGTGAAGGTCGATGCGCATGGACGGCGATCTTAGGAGCAGGTGTCAGGGAACAGACCTGACACCTAGAATCCCTGCCATGGACCGCAAGCAGGTCGCGCGCATCCTCGAGGAGATCGCCGCGATGCTGGAGCTCGCGGGCGAGAACGCCTTCAAGGTGCGCGCGTACGAGAACGGCGCGCGGGCGATTCTCTCCTTCCCCGGGGACCTCGAGGCGGCCGTCGCAGCCGCGAGCTGCTCAAGGTCCCGGGGATCGGCGCCGGGCTCTTCGCCAACATCGAGACGCTCGTCGCGGACCGGGTCGCTCCCGTACTACGACGAGCTGCGCGCGCGGTTCCCGCCCGGGCTGCGCGAGTGCCTGCGGATTCCCGGGCTCGGCGCGCGCAAGGCGAGGCAGCTCCACGAGGCGCTCGGCATCGACTCGCTCGAGGCGCTGGAGAGGGCGTGCCGGGAGGGCAGGCTCGCGGCAGTCAAGGGGTTCGGCCCAGCGAGCGTCGAGAGGATCCTCAAGGGGATCGCGATCGCTGCGCTCGAGCGCCGGACTTCACCGCTTCCCGCGGGCCCGGCGGACGCGCCGAGGAGATCCTCCAGGCGCTCCAGCGGACGGGCCTCGCCGCCGGATCGAGATCGCCGGGAGCCTGCGCCGGCGCAAGGAGATCATCCGCGACATCGACTTCGTCGCCGCCTCCGAGAACCCGGAGCCCTTGTCGGCGGCCTTCCGCGGCCTGCCCGGGCGTGGCCGACGTCGACCGCCGAGGGCCCGACGAGGACGTCCGTGCGGTTCGCCGACGGACTCGCCGCGGACCTGCGCGTCGTCTCCCAGGAGGAGTTCCCGGCCGCGCTCCTCTATTTCACGGGATCACAGGAGCACAACACGCGAGCTGCGCGGGCGCGCGAAGAGGATGGGTTTGAAGCTGAACGAGTACGGCCTCTTCGCCGAGCGAGTCGCCGGCCAGGCGCGCTGCCCTGCGCAAGCGAAGCGGAGATCTACGCGGCGCTCGGCCTCGCCTACATCGAGCCGGAGCTGCGGGAGGGGCGGGGAGAGATCGAGGCGGCCGAGCGCGGGCGATCTGCCGCGCTGCTCGAGAGCGGGACCTGCGCGGCGTGATCCACGTCCACACGACCGAGTCCGACGGCCGCGACTACGCTCGAAGAGATGGTCGCGGCCGCGCGCGGGAGCCGGCTACTCCTACGCCGCGATCACGGATCACAGCAGGTCCGCGGGCTACGCCGGAGGGCTCGACGAGGAGCGCGTGCTCGCGCAGCGGGAGGAGATCCGGACGCTCTGCGCCGCCGCTTCCCCGGCTTCCGGATCTTCCACGGCACGGAGGCCGACATCCTGGCCGACGGCTCGATCGACTTCGGCGACGAGTTCCTCAGGGGCTTCGACGTCGTCGTCGCGTCCGTGCACTCCCGCTTCGGGCTTCCGCCGGAGGAGCAGACGGCGCGGCTCATGCGCGCCGTGCGCAATCCGCGCGTCGCGGTCCTCGGACACCCGACGCGGCCGGCTGCTGCTCTCCCGCGAGGGCATCGCCGCCGACATGGAGGCGGTGATCGACGCGGCCGCGCGAGTTGCGGCTGCGCCCTGGAGATCAACTGCCACCCGGAGCGGCTGGACCTCGACTGGCGGCACTGCCGCCGGGCGGCCGAGGAGGGCGTCCTCTTCTCGATCGGCCCGACGCCCACTCCGTCGCGGAGCTCGGCCTGGTCTCCCTCGGAGTCGGCATCGCCCGCAAGGGATGGGTGACAACCGAGGCCACGCTCAACGCGAAGGCGGCCGAGGACTCGAAGACTGGCTGGAGCGGCGGCGCGGCGAGCCGCTGCCCGGGAATTGGTGATTTGTGATTAGTGATTTGGCTTGGAACGGGACCCTCCTCCACGCTGTCACACATCACGAATCGACAATCACAATCGATCCGGCCCGGGCCTTGACATTTTAGTAAATAACTGTATATTTACTTACTTGTATGGGACGGCCGGCGCGGGTCACGCGGGACCAGGTCCTCGGCGCAGGCGCGCCGCGCCTTCGCCGAGAGGGGTTTCGACGGGACGACCCTCGCCGACATCGGGGCGCGCCTGGGCGTCTCGCCGGCGGCGCTCCTGCGCCATGCCCCCTCCAAGAGGGCCCTCTTCGCCCTGGCCATGGAGTCGGAGCCGGCCGGGAGAGCGCCCTCCCCACGGACTTTCTCGCCTCGGTCCCGGCTGTCGCCGAGGACCCCGCGCGCGTGCTGCGCCGGCTCGCCCGGGAGTTCATTCCGTTCATCGAGCAGAAGATGGGCGAGAACATCGCGCGCTTTCTCCGGACCGCGCACGGAGGAGGAGGCCGGACGATCCGCCTCCCCTTCGATCCCGCGGAAGAAGACCTCTCCCCCGGTCCGGGCGGTCCGGGCGCTCGAGGCGTATTTCCGGCGGGCGCGGGCCGGCGGGGCGGATCTCGCCTGCGCCAGCCGCGGGCGGGAGCGCTGGCGTTTCTCGGGTCGCTCCAGTCGTACGTTTTCTTCCACCGGGTGCTGCGCATCGCTCCGCCGATTCCTCTGGAGCACTACCTCGACACCGTCATGGAAGTCTGGAGGCGAGGGGCGCTCCGTCGCCGAGGAGGACCGCATGAAACGCAGGACCGCTGCTCATTCTGCTCGTGGTCGTCGTCGCGGCCGGGCGCCGTCGCCTGGGGGATCGCGTCGGGACGGCGGGAGAAGCCGCTCGTGCTCTCCGGCGCGATCGAGGCGCGCGACGTCGAGGTCGGGTCGCTCATGGGCGGGCCGCGTCGCGAAGGTCCTCGTCGAGGAGGGCGCGCGCGTGGCGGCGGGCCAGCCGATCGTCGCAGTCGAGACCGACCTGATCGACCTCCAGATCGCAGCAGCAGCGGGCGCGCGATCGCGCAGGCGCAGGCGAACCTGACCAAGGCGCTGCGCGGGCCCGCGGACCGAGGAGATCGCGCGCGCGCGCGGCGCACGCGGAGAACGCGGAGACGGGAGCGGCAAGCGCCAGAAGAGCGCTCCTCGAGAAGGGCATCGTCGCCCAGCAGCAGTACGACGCCGCCGCGACGCCGGCGAAGACCCGCCGAGAACGCTGCGCGAGCTGGAGCGGGGAAACCGGCCGGAGGACATCGACGCCGCGCGGGCGACGCTCGCAGCCGAGGAGAGGCAGCTCGCCTACCTGCGAGCGCCAGCGGGCGGAGACCGTCGTCGCCGCGCCCGCCGACGGCGTCATCGAGTCGATCGACCTGCGGCCCGGGCGACCTCGTCGGCGCCGAACCAGCCGGTCGCGAAGATCCTCGAGCCCTCGCAGATCTGGGTCCGCGTCTACGTGCCCGAGCCGCAGCTCGGCCGCGTGCGCGTCGGGCCAGAAGGCGGTCGCTGACGGTCGACACGTTCCCGAAGCCGCGAGTTCCCCGGCCGCGTCGTCGAGATCCGCACGCAGGCCGAGTACACGCCGCGCAACGTCCAGACCCTCGACCAGCGCATGGACCAGGTCTTCGGCGTCAAGGTGGCGATCGACCCGGCGCCGGAGCTGAAGCCGGGCATGGCGGCGACGGTGAGGCTCGTGGAATCGAGGAGACGCGCGATGAGCCCGGACCGCCGCCGCGGACGACGAGCCGGCGCGATTACGGGATCCGGGTCGAGGGCGTGTCGCGCGACTTCGGGCCGGTCCGCGCGCTCGACAAGGTCTCGCTGCACGTCCCCCGCGGCGAGATCTACGGCCTGCTCGGCCCGAACGGCTCGGGCAAGTCGACGCTGATCCGCATCCTCTGCGGCCTGCTCGCCCCGACGGAGGGGCGCGCCTCGGTGCACGGCCTCGACGTCGCGACGCAGGGCGAGGAGATCCGCCGGCGCATCGGCTACATGCCGCAGAGGTTCTCGCTCTACGAGGACCTGACGGTGCTCGAGAACCTCGACTTCTTCGCGTCCGTCTACGGCCTCCGGGCGCCGAGCTGAAGGAGCGCCGCGAGTGGGCGATCGAGCTGACCGCGATCGGCCCGTACCGCGACCGCCTCGCCGGCCAGCTCTCCGGCGGCTGGAAGCAGCGCCTCGCGCTCGCCGCCGCGCTCATGCACGAGCCGCGCGTCCTCTTCCTCGACGAGCCGACCGCCGGCATCGATCCGGTCGCGCGGCGCGAGCTGTGGAACCTGCTCTTCACGCTCGCCGGCGAGGGCGTCACGCTGCTCGTCACGACCCACTACATGGACGAGGCCGAGCGCTGCGGCCGGGTCGGCCTACCTCTACCTCTCGAAGCATGCTCGTCGAGGGCGACGCCGGACGAGCTGACGAAGCTGCCCGAGGTCACGCCCGCAGGGCACGCGCCGCGTCGAGGCCGACTGCGAGCGGGGCGCCGCGGCCGTCATGACGCAGGCGCGGACGCTCCCCTACGTCGAGGACGTCACGATCTTCGGCAACGCGCTCCACCTGCTCGTGCGCGCCGAGGTGCGCGGACGCGCAGATCGCGCGGGACCTCGAGGAGGCCGCGCGCGCGAGGTCGACGATCCGCCCGATCGAGGCCTCGCTCGAGGACGTCTTCGTCCGGCTGACGCGGCTCCAGACCGAGCAGCGCGGCGACGATCCCGGAGCCGCGGCGCGAGGCGGCGCGATGAGAGGCTTCCTGCCGGTCCTGAGGAAGGAGGCGGTCCAGATGATCCGCGACCGCGGCACGCTGCGGTTCGCGCTGCTCGTCCCGGTCTTCCAGCTCGTCCTCTTCGGCCTGATCGACACGAACGTCAAGCACGTGCCCACCGTCGTCTTCGACCAGAGCCGCACGCAGGAGAGCCGGCAGCTCGTGAACGACTTCGTCAACACGAGCTACTTCGACGTCGTGGCCTACGCTCCCTCGCGCGCGGCGCTGCGCGAGTACGATCGTCGCGGGCCGCGCGTCGCGTCGGCATCGAGATCCCGCCCGACTACGCCCGGCGGCGGCTGAACGGCCAGCCGGCCGACGTCCTCGTCCTGATCGACGGCTCGGACTCCACGATCTCGCGCAGGCGCTCGCGGCGGCCAACGGGGTCGCGCTCGCGCGGTCGATCGCGGAGCTCGCCGCAGCGCGCGGGCGCGAAGGACCTGCCCATCCGCCGCACCCGCTCTTCCTCTTCAATCCCGACTCGCGGAGCGCGAACCTGCTCATCCCCGGCCTCGTCGCGATCCTGCTGACGTTCTCCGGGACGCTCCTCGCCGCCTTCGCGATCGTCCGCGAGCGCGAGCGCGGCACGCTCGAGCAGCTCATGGTCACGCCCGCCTCCCCCGTCGGCGTCGTGCTCGGCAAGCTCCTCCCCTACCTCGTGCTCGCCTTCGTCCAGCTGCTCTTCGTCCTGTTCCTCATGACGTGGTCTTCCGGGTGCCGATCCACGGCAGCCTGCTGCTCCTCCTCGGCCTCTCGATCATCTACCTCTTCGCGCTGCTCTCGCTGGCCTGCTCGTCTCCTCGCGCGCGCAGACCCAGATGGAGGCGATCCAGCTCGCGCAGATGTTCCTGCTCCCCTCGATCATGCTCTCGGGCTACATCTTCCCGCTCTCTTCGCTCCCGGCGCCGCTGCGCGTCGTCGCGCAGTCCTGCCGGCGACGCACTTCATCGCGATCTCGCGCGGGATCATCATCCGCGGCGCGGGCTTCGCCGATCTCTGGCGCAGCGTCGCGGCGCTGCTCGCCATCGCCGCCGTCCTCGTCGCCGGCAGCACGCGCGCGTTCCACAAGACGATCTCGTGAGGGGAAGGTGCGTAGGTGTTAGGTGGTCAGGGGGACCAGTCGGTCCGAGCTCTCGTCCCTATCACCTGCCACCTGACACCTCACCTGACACTTCGCGGCGGCGGTAGAATGACCGCCCTCATGAGCGAGACCCTCGCCACCGTGCCTTCCGTCGAAGACGAGGAGAAGATCCGCGCGATCGCGTCGCAGATGCGCCGCGTGATCGAGATGCTCGGCCTGGATCTCTCCGACCCCAACCTGACCGAGACGCCCGACGGGTCGCCAGGATGTACCTGGAGATGTTCGGCGGCCTCGCCGAAGGGGCCGAGCCGAACATCACGTTCTTCCCCAACGACGAGCACTACACGGCGATGGTCATCGAGAAGGACATCCCCTTCTACTCGCTCTGCTCGCACCACTTCGTCCCCTTCTACGGGCACGCCCACATCGCCTACATCCCCAACGACAAGATCGCGGGACTCTCCAAGATGCCGCGGATCCTCGAGTTCTACGCCCGCCGGCCGCAGCTCCAGGAGCGCCTGACCGAGCAGGTCGCGGCGCTTCCTCGCCGAGAAGCTCTCTCCGCAGGGCGTCATGGTGGTCATCGAGGCGCGGCACCTCTGCGTCGAGATGCGGGGAGTCAAGAAGTCCGGCGCCCTGACCGTCACCTCGGCCATCCGGGGGATTTTCAATACCCGCCCCGTTCGCGAGGAGTTCCTGGACCTCCTGAACCGCCGGGGGTGAGGAGAAGTTAGTGATCTGTGATCTGTGATTAGGGCTTGGGCCGAGCGTCTTTCCTAATTTAATTAGGAGAAACTATAGCCATTAGCCTTAGAAATATCTGGAGGTCGTTTCAGATCGCCAATTCCCGAGCCTCTCTCTCAGGTTCCGCATCGCTCTCAGATCCGTCCAGCGTCCGCACGCCGTGCCAGCAGTAGTCGTCTCCTTCGACGAAGAGGCGCACGCGCTCCTTGCCGAAGAGCTGCTCCGTCAGCGCTTCGTGCTTCTCGGGGCGGAACGGAAATGGCTCGCTCGGGAAGAAATGCACGTCGGCGCCGCGCGCCAGGGACTCCTCCGGCGAGGACGTCGGATACCGGTCCGATTCGCGGCCGAAGACGTTGACGCCTCCCGCCAGCCGCAGGAGGTCCGCGACGTAGGTGTCGTCGGAGATCGTCATCCACGGGTCCTTCCATATCCAGTAGGCGTAGAGAAACGGCGGCGCCGGCGGCTCGGCGAGGAGCGCCGAGAGCTCCCGTTCGATGCGGGCGGCCAGCGCCTCGGCCTCCTCTTCAGAACCCTCCGCCAGGCGCCCGCCCCATTGCCGGATCGAGTTCGGGACGTCGGACACCGTCTTCGAAAACGTCACGTCGACGTCGATCCCCGCCTCCTCCAGGGCCCGCACGTCCTCGATCCGGTTCTCCTCCTCGTTGGCGAACACGAGATCGGGCTTGAGCGCCAGGATGCGGCCGACATCCGGGTTCTTCGTCCCTCCGATCCGCGGCAATCCCCAGAGCATCCCCTTCGGCCGCACGCAGTACCGCGTGGCGGCGACGAGGCGTTTCAATCCCCCGATCGCCACGAGCGTCTCCGTGATCGACGGACAGAGCGAGACGACCCGCCGCGGCGGCACCCCGACGAGTCTGCGGAGACCCGGAACTACGTTCTTGTGACGCTGTAGGCGGTTTCCAGGGCCTTCGGGTCGGCTTCGGCGCCGCCGAGATAGCGGTGGAGCCAGTCCATCACGGTCGCGTGCCAGAGTCGGGAGTTGCCGGGCTTCAAGACCCAGTGGCCTTCGTCGGGGAAGGTCAGGAGCTTGGACGGGACGCCGCGGACCTGGAGGGCCGTGAAAAACTGGAGCCCCTGGCCGAAGGGGACGCGGTAGTCCCGCTCGCTCGTGATGACGAGCGTTGGAGTCTTGAACTTGTCCGCCGAGAGCATCGGGTTCCACTTCTGATACGTCGAGCCCGGGTCCCAGGGCAGGCCGCCGAACTCCCAGGCCGGGAACCAGAGCTCCTCGGTCTCGAGGTTCCCGGAGACGAGGTCGAACACGCCGTCGTGCGACACGAGCGCCTTGAAACGCTCCGTATGGCCGGCGATCCAATCGACCATGTAGCCGCCGTAGGAGGCGCCGGCGGCGCCGATGCGCGACTTGTCCACGAACGGGAGCGACTCCAGGTCGTCGGCCTGGCGCATCAGGTCGTCGTAGACCTTCCCGCCCCAGTCGCCGGAGATCTCGTCCACGAACTTCTGGCCGAAGCCGGTCGAGCCTCGCGGATTGGCGGCGTAGACGACGTACCCGTAGGCCGCCCAGACCTGGGGATTCCACCTCGTGGACCAGGAGTCGGTCCAGGCGCCCTGCGGACCGCCGTGGATGAGGAATACCGCCGGGTATTTCTTCGATGCGTCGAAGCCCGGCGGCTTGACGAGCCAGGCCTGGAGGTCCCGTCCGTCGGCCGACCGCGTCCTGCGCTCGGAGACCTCTCCCATCTCGACCTCTTTCCAGAACGCGTCGTTGACATGAGTGACCGGCGCCGCGCCTTTTCCGTCGAAGCCGGCGCTCCAGATCTCCGGGGCGCGCGAGAGCGAACTCGATGAGAAGACGAGTCGCCTTCCGTCGCGCGAGACCGTGAGCCCCGAGGCGGATCCTCCGCGCCAGATCTCCGCGGGTTTTCCCTCGAGGCCGACGCGGAAGATCGCTCCGCGGGCGCCGACGTGAGAGGTGAAGTAGAGCGAGCGGGAATCGGGCGCCCACGTGAAGCCCTCGACCCGTTCGTCGAGGTCCTCCGTCAGCCCGCGGATCTTCCCCGAGGCGCGCTCGAAGAGCGTGAGCGTGAACCTGTCCGCCTCGAATCCGGCGCGCTTCTGCGAGCGCCACGCGATCCACTTCCCGTCGGGCGAGAACTTCGGCGTGCCGTCATAGGCCTTGTTCGACTCGGTCAGGTCCCGCGGCTTCTGCTTGCCGTCGAACGACGTCATCCAGATGTCGCCGTTGGTCGAGAGCGCCTCGACCCGGTCCGGGTTGGACGCGTAGACGAGGTCCTTTCCGTCCGGCGACACGTCGTAGTCTCCCCCGCCGCCGATGGAGAAGGGGGGAGCGTCCCGGTCGCCCGGTGTCAGGTCTACAGAGGCGGAGGCCGGTCCCGAGACGGGCGCCTTCCAGATGTGCGTCCGCAGTCCGTCCTTCCAGCTGTCCCAGTGCCGGAAGAGGAGCCGCTCCGCCACCCGCGCCTTCGTCTTCGACTTCTCCCGCTCCTTGAACTTCTTCTCGTTGCACGCGGCGTCGGCGCAGTCGGGAAAGACACTGGCCGTGAAGACGAACCACTTCCCGTCGGGGGACCACCGGAAGCCCTCGATGTCGGCGGGAAACGAGGAGGCCTTCGCCGGCTCCCCGCCGGAGAGGTCCAGGAGGTAGATCTGAGATCCGCCGTCGCGATTGGACAGGAAGGCGATCCGGGCGCCGTCGGGAGAGAACTTCGGGTCGGAGTCGCGTTTCTCGCCGGTGGTCAGGCGCCGAGGCTCGCCGCCCGAGAGGGACTGCAGCCACAGGGCGGAGCGGGTGCGGTTCTCCTCGACGTCCGGAGTCCCGACCGTATAGACGAGCCACTGCCCGTCCGGGGAGACCGAGAAGCCACCGACGCGTCCCGCCTTCGCGAGCTCGTCGAACCGGAACGGGCGTCCCGGCGCCGCCGCGGCGGCGCCGCGGAGCGCGAAGAGCAGGAGAAGGACCACGCGAGCCTGGTGACGGAAATGCATTGGCGAACCTCCGGTTGGATTCTAAGCGTGGCAATTCGGAGAGGGAAGGCCGCGGGAAGAGCGTTTGGTATGATTCGCGGTTCCGATGATCCCTGTCCGAACGATCGAAAAGGAGTAACGGGTGAGCACGGTTCTCGAAGAGAAGGCCCTGGAGCAGGCGGGCGGCGCCTGCGTCGTCAACGACTTCTCGATCCACGTCGCCACGGCCAACGGGTCGGGCAGCATGTCCTCGAACAACATCCTGATGCGGGCGATCTTCCAGATGGGGATCCCCGTTTCGGGCAAGAACCTCTTTCCTTCCAACATCCAGGGGCTGCCGACCTGGTTCACGGTCCGGGCCTCGAAGGACGGCTTCATCGGCCGGCGGCGGGACGTCGGCGTCCTGATCGTCATGAACCCGGAGACCGCCCACGAGGACATCCGGACGGTCCACCCCGGCGCCGCGGTCATCTACGAGGAGAGCCTGAACCTGAAATCGATGCGGGACGACGTCCACTTCTATCCCGTCCCGTTCTCCAAGCTCGTCCTGGACCTCGTCCACGACGGGAAGCTCCGGCGCCTCGCGGTCAACATGATCTACGTCGGCGTGGCCGCCTGGCTCCTCGACATCGACATGGAGGAGATCCACAAGGCCGTCGTCCGCCAGTTCAAGTCGAAGGAGAAGGCGGTCGCGATCAACTGGGACGCGATCCAGGGGGGCTTCGAGTGGGCCGGGAAGAACCTGACCAAGACGGACCCGTTCCGCCTCGAGCGCATGAACAAGACGGCCGGCAAGATCATCATCGAAGGCAACGCCGCCACGGCGATCGGCTGCGTCATGGCCGGCGCCAGCGTTCTCGCCTGGTATCCGATCACGCCGTCCTCCTCCCTCGCCGAGGCCTTCATCGAGTACTGCCGCCGCTTCCGCAGGGACCCGGTCGACCGGGAAGCACACCTACGCCATCGTCCAGGCCGAGGACGAGCTGGCGGCGGCCGGAATGGTCATGGGCGCCGGCTGGGCGGGCGCGCGCGCGATGACGACGACCTCCGGCCCCGGCATCTCGCTGATGTCCGAGTTCGTCGGGCTCGGCTACTACGCGGAGGTGCCGGCGGTCATCATCGACGTCCAGCGCGTCGGGCCCTCGACGGGGCTTGCCGACCCGCACGATGCAGGGCGACATCCTCTCGACCTACTTACCTCTCCCACGGCGACGCCAGGCACATCCTGCTCCTGATCCCGGGCTCGGTCGAGGAGTGCTACTCGCTCGCGATGGAGGCCTTCGACCTGGCCGAGCGTCTCCAGACGCCGGTGTTCCTGATGACCGACCTCGACCTCGGCATGAACAACTGGATGGCCGACCCGTTTCCCTACCCCGAGAACGGCGATCGAGCGCGGCAAGGTGATCCGGACCGAGGAGGAGTTGAAGGAGCACGTCCGGAAGTTCAAGGAGTTCGCCCGCTACCGCGACGTGGACGGCGACGGGATCCCCTACCGGACGCTGCCGGGCCTGATCGACAATCCGGCGGCGACGTACTTCTGCCGCGGCTCCGGCCACTCCGAGCGGGCGACGTACACGGAGAAGCCGGAGGAATACAAGGCGAACATGGACCGCCTCGCGCGCAAGTTCGAAACGGCCCGGCGGTTCGTGCCGAGGCCGGTCGTCTCGAACGGCTCGGGCTCGCGCGTCGGCCTGATCGCCTACGGGTCCTCCGACTTCGCCGTCGAGGAGGCCCGGCACCTGCTCGCCCGCCGCGGGCATGCCGACCGATTACCTGCGCCTGCGGGCGCTCCCCTTCGGCGAAGAGGTCGCCGAGTTCGTCGCTTCGCACGACCGCGTCTACGTCGTGGACCAGAACCGCGACGGGCAGATGTACGACATCCTGCGCCTCGAGCTTCCCGCCGACGCCTTGAAGCTGCGCTCCATCCGCCATTACGACGGCTTCCCCCTCGACGCCGAGACGGTCGTCGAGGGGATCGAAGCCGGGGAGAAGAAGTCGATGTCCTCCGCCGCCGAACCGAAGGCCCCTCCGACCAACCGCATCGGCCTGACCGTCAAGGAGTACGGCGGCTTGAAGTCCACGCTCTGCGTCGGCTGCGGGCACGACGTCATCACGCGCCAGATCACGCAGGCCTTCTACGACATGGGGGTCGCGCCCTACAAGGTCGCGAAGATGTCGGGCATCGGCTGCTCGTCGAAGACGACGGCCTATTTCGCCGACCGGGGCCACGGATTCAACGCCGTCCACGGCCGGATGCCGGCCGTCGCGACGGGGGCGGTGCTGGCCAACCAGACGCTTCTGGCGATCGGCGTCTCCGGCGACGGGGACACGGCCTCCATCGGCACCGGCCAGTTCGTCCACCTGCTGCGCCGCAACGTCCCGATGATCTACATCGTCGAGAACAACGGCGTCTACGGCTTGACCAAGGGGCAGTTCTCCGCCACGGCGGACCTGGGATCGAAGCTGAAGACCGGCGTCGTCAACGAAATCCCGGCGATCGACCTCTGCGCGATCGCGATCGAGCTCGGGTGCGCCTACGTGGCGCGCTCCTTCTCGGGCGACATGAAGCAGCTCGTCGCCCTTGCTCAAGGGGGCGATCGCCCACCGGGGGACCGCGCTCCTGGACGTCATCTCCCCCTGCGTGACCTTCAACAACCACGAGGACTCGACCAAGTCCTACAAGTGGGCCAAGGACCACGAGATGCCGATCCAGGAGATCGGCTTCGTCCCCTACTTCGAGGAGATCACCGTGGACTACGACCCGGGCACGACGCAGGACGTCGAGCTCCACGACGGCTCGCATATCCGCGTTGAAGAAGCTCCGCGCAGACTACGATCCGACCGACAAGAAGGCCGCCTTCAACCTCCTCCACGATGCGCAGCGAGAAGAACGAGTTCCTGACCGGCCTGATCTACGTCGAGCCGCGCAAGAAGGACTTCCTCGCCCTCCTCGACCTGCCCGAGGAGCCCCTGGCCACGCTTCCGCTGGAGAGAGTCCGGCCCGGCCGCGAGGCCCTCGCCCAGATGATGGAGGAGCTGAGGTAGCTCAACGCGCTCGTGCGGGTGGAGAGAGTCACCTGATGGCGGAGGGGCGGAAGACGGGGAGGAGGCCGGACTCGCGCAGCTTCGCCCGCTCGCCGTCGCCCGGCGTGACGGGCGCGCAGGAGGCGTCCGTGGGCGGGACGGTCCCGTCTCCGGGATAGTAGGGACGATAGCCGTAGCCGCCCTTGACGGGAATGCCGGGCTTCTCGATCAGCTTGTCGATGCCGAAGACCGCTTCCTGCCGCGAGAAGAAGGCCAGCTCGTAGTCGCGCGTCATCCAGATCGCGTCCTTGGGGCACGCGTCCACGCAGAAGCCGCAGAAGACGCAGCGCAGCATGTCGATGTCGAAGACGACGGGATACTTTTCGTAGGCGATCGTGGGGTGCTCCCCCGCCACGATCGAGATGCACTCGGCCGGGCAGGCCTGCTGGCACATATAGCAGGCGACGCACTTGAGCGTCCCGTCGGAGCGCGTCTTCAGGATGTGCTTGCCGCGGAACCGCCCCGAGTAGTCCCGCTTCTGCTCCGGGTACAGGATCGTCGGGAGCCGGCGGATCGCGACGATGTTGCGCAGCAGGTGGCGGACCGTCACCCTCATGCCCGCCAGGATCTCGGGGATGTAGAGCTTCTGCACGAGGGTCAGCTTCTTCGGTGTCCGCGCGCTGACCTGCACGATGCCGCTCATCGGTCGAGCTCTCCGGCGATGACGTTCAGAGTCCCGAGCGTCGCGATCGCGTCCGAGATGGTTCCGCCGACGATCATCTTCTCGAAGGCCGCCATCATCGGGAAGCAGGGGGGGCGCACCTTCAGGCGGTACGGCCCTCCGGCGCCCTCGGAGATCGCGTAGAAGCCCAGCTCCCCGTTGGCGCCCTCGATCCACTCGTAACGCTCGCCGCGCGGCACGCGGATGCCTTCCATGACGAGCTTGAAGTGATAGATGAGGGACTCCATGTCGTGGTAGACGGCGTCCTTGGGGGGCAGCACGACGTGCCAGTCGCTGGAATTGACGGGCCCCTTCTCGGGAAAGATCTCCAGCGCCTGCCGGATGATCTTCAGCGACTGGCGCATCTCCTCCATGCGGACGAGGTAGCGCGCGAAGTTGTCCCCCTCCGACGAGACCGGGACGTCCCAGTCGAACCGGTCGTAGAAGTCGTAGGGGCGCGACCGGCGCACGTCGTAGGGGACTCCCGAGGCGCGGAGCATCGGCCCCGTGAAGCCCCAGGCGATCGCCTGCTCCTTCGCGACGACGCCGGTCCCCTGGAGCCGGCTGCGCACGATCCGGTTGTTCGTCACGAGGCGGTCCACGTCGTCCAGGAACTTCGGGATGGACTCGAGGAGCGCCCGGCACCGCGCCACGAAGTCCTCGGGCACGTCGATCGCGAGCCCGCCGACGCGCACGTACGAGACCGTCAGCCGCGCCCCGCAGCAGGCTTCGAGCAGGCCGTAGATGTTCTCGCGCGGCTGATACAGGTACCAGAAGTTCGTCAGCGCGCCGATGTCCACGAGGTTCGCGCCGAGGTTGACGCAGTGGTCCATGATCCGGGAGAACTCCGAGAGGATCGTCCGCACGAGGACTCCGCGCTCGGGGATCTCGACGCCGAGCATCCTCTCGACGGTTCTCACGTAACCCACGCCGTTGATCATCGAGGAGACGTAGTTCAGCCGGTCCGTGTACGGGATCACCCCGTTCCAGGGGTGCGTCTCCGACATCTTCTCGAAGCAGCGGTGCAGGTACCCGATCTGCGTTTCGGCCCGCGTGATCCGCTCCCCGTCGAGCCGCGCGATCAGGTGGATGATCCCGTGCGTCGTGGGATGCGACGGCCCGATCGAGATGGTCTGGGTCTCGAAGTGCCCGGCCCGCTCGTCGGTCTCCCGCGCCCAGGCGGGCATCTTCAGGTCCTCCTCGGCCGCGAACCAGCGCTGGCCCGGCGCATAGTCCTTGCGCAGCGCATGGCCGACGAACGCCTCGTGGCACAGGATCCGCCTCAAGTTCGGATGCCCCGGAAAATCGAAGCCGAAGAGATCGAAGGCCTCCCGCTCGAACCAGTTGGAGGCCGGCCAGACGTCCTGGACGGTGGGGAGCGACGGCGCCGCGGCGTCGGGCAGGAGGACCTTGACGCGCACGTGCTCGTCGCGCGGCAGCGAGTGGAGGTGGACGACCGCTTCGAACCGCGTCTTCTGCCCGGCGCGCCTCAGGTTGTCCACGCCCGCCAGGTCCAGGAACAGGTCGTAGCGGCACTCGGGATCGTCGCGGAGCCAGCGGGCCAGCGCCGGCCAGTCCGACGGAGAGACTTCCAGGGTCGGGAGATCCAGGTCCCGGACTTCGACTCTCTCTGCCGAGGGGCGAGCCCGCGAGGCGCTCGCGGATTCTTCCGGCCGCTGCGGAAAGAGGCGGTGCCGCGACGGCGCTCAAGCCGGTCTTTCCGCCGCCAGCTTCGCCGAACGGCTGTCCCGCGACAGCTCACCCGACTTGATCTTCCGCTGCAGCTCCAGGATGCCGAACATGAGCTCCTCGGGCGTCGGAGGGCAGCCGGGGACGTAGACGTCCACGGGGATGATCTCGTCGATCCCCTGGGTGACGTGGTACGCGCGGTAGAACCCTCCCGAGGACGCGCAGACTCCCATCGAGATCACCCACTTGGGCTCGGGCATCTGGTCGTAGATCCTGCGCAGCACCGGCGCCATCTTGTCCGTGACCGTGCCGGCGACGATCAGGAGGTCCGCCTGCCTCGGGGAGAAGCGCACGACCTCGGCTCCGAAGCGCGCGAGATCGTAATGCGAGGACACGACCGACATGAACTCGATGCCGCAGCAGGCCGTCGCGAAGGGAAGCGGCCAGAGGGAGTTGGACCGCGCCCAGGCGATCATCTTGTCCAGACGCGTGGTCAGGAAATCCGAAGCGCCCCCGCTATCGGATTTCGCGTCGTACGCCGGAAGCGGCTGGCTCTTGCCGAACATCACTCCTCCCAGATCGATTCTAGCCGAAACAACGCCCTCACCCCGACCCCTCTCCCGGGGGAGAGGGGAACTCATCCGAAGTTCACGGTGTAGGCGAGCGATTTCATGTCCCGCATGCGGTCGAGATAGACGAGGCCGTCCAGGTGATCGATCTCGTGCTGAAGGACGCGCGCGTGAAAACCGGAGGCCTCGAAGTCCACCGGCTTCCCGGAGCGGTCGAGCGCGCGGACGCGAATCGTCTGGAATCGCGGCACGACTCCGCCCCAGAGGAAGGGAACCGAGAGACACCCCTCCGAATCCTCTTCGATCTCCTTGCCGGCCGGCTCGTAGGTCGCGTTGAAGTAGGCGGTCAGGGGGACCTCGGGCTCCTTTCGCTTGCGCTTTTCGGGATGCACCTCGTAGAGGAAGACACGAAGCAGCGTGAAGACCTGGGGCGCGGCGATGCCGGTCCCGTCGTACTCGCGCATCGTCTCCTCCAGGTCCGAAAGAAACGGCTCGTAGTCTCCGCGCGCGACGGCGTGGGCGTCCACCTCGCGCGAGCGCAGCCGCAACGTCTTGACACCCAGTTTCGCGACTTTCAGGATCATGGGAGAGTAGCTTCAGCTTTCAGCTCTCAGACTCTCAGCCGGAGGAACCAGGAGCCCTCTTGAGCTGACAGCTGAAAGCTGACGACTGACAGCTAATTTGGTGCCCAGGGACGGAATTGAACCGCCGACACACGGATTTTCAGTCCGTTGCTCTACCGACTGAGCTACCTGGGCATCTCGGGCGCCGGAACCGGGACGGGCAACTCTAGTGAAATCCACGCGACGCCGCAACACCGTTCCCGGCCGCACCGTCAACGCGGCTGGACCGTCCGCGGAGTTCTCCTGCCTCCCGGCGTCTGCGGGAGAGACCGGAACGGATTGCCCAGGACGAAGAGATGGCCGTTGTTCTGCGCGTAGATCAGGCCGTCGGAGGAGAGGGAGAGGGGCGTATAGGCCGCTCCGACGGCGAGATTCAGGAAGATCCTGCCCAGCGCGACGCCGCCCTGTCCGATCGCGTAGAGGAACCCGTCCTCGCTGTTGGCGTAGGCCACGCCATTCGCGTCCACGGCCGGCTGGTTGATGCACCACTCGAAGCCGTTCGGGTGGTCCGAAACGCAGGTCACTGCACCGCCGTCGTCGCGCTGGCAGGAGAGCGTGTTCGTGCTGGTGAACCTCCATTCCGGCAAGAGGTTCGAATCGAGCGAGGTGATGTCGTACCGGGGAGCCTGCGGCGGGCAGGCGCTCGGGTTGCCGCAGTAGGAGCCCACCGGGTAATGATTGTCTTTCAGCAGGATCGAGTAAGACCCGTCGTGCTGGAAGACGGCCGGCGTGATGTCCCACCCGAAGTCGTACGTCGCGAGCGCTCGCCCGTCCGAACCGAACTTGAAGAGATGCCCTCGCGCGTAGTTGTAGGAGGTGACGGCGCCGTAGAGCACGCCTCCGTCGGGAAGCACGACCGGAGACGACGACGAGGTGTCCGACACCCGCCCCGCCGGAACGTCGTTGGTCGCGGGATCCACGCCGCGCCTCGAGCCGGCCCGGCATCCTCCGGACGTCCCGCTCGGCGGCAGACCGACATCGCATCCGTCGCCGAGCACGTTTCGCAGCGACGAGCTCCAGGCGGGCGTCAAATCCGGATGAACCGCGACGAGATACGCGTACCGTCCGTTGAAATGCGCGCGGGAGACGGTGTAGACCGTTCCATCGGGAGCAACCGCGGGGATGACGTTGATGCCGGGCCGCTGCGATCCGCAAGCGGACGCAGGAGGCACGGCGTTGGCCGAGGGCGGCCAGGGCAGCGACGCGGCGGCAAAACTCGTCTGGCACGGCGAGAGGGCCGGCGGGGCGCCGGAAACGAGCGACGAGAAGGGCGCCGTCGAGGCCGTCCCGTCCGGCGCGACCTTCACCAGCCAGGCTCCGAGGACAT
Source organism: uncultured Acidobacteriota bacterium (assembly GCA_963782815.1). Lineage (GTDB taxonomy): Bacteria > Acidobacteriota > Thermoanaerobaculia > UBA5066 > Gp7-AA6 > JAWOLE01. Next base: position 283,940 of record CAWALG010000024.1, read on the forward strand.
CGGAGGTCCACGGACCGGTCCGATCCAGTCGGACCGCATTGTAGAAAACGTTGCCCGACGCATCGGCGGCGAGGCCTCCGGCGACGTAGGTGGCCGGATCCTCGGTCTCCCCAAAGGGACGGATTCGCGCCTCCAGAGCCCCCGTCGCCCTGGAGACCTTGAAGACCGTTCCGGCGAAGCCGGGCACGTAGAGGAACTCGCCTGCGATGGCGGGTTGGAAGACCGGCTCCCAGTCTGCCACCGCTCCCCCCGCCGGCTCGGGCTTCCAATCGCTCGCGAAGGTCCACTCCGTCGAGAGCGCGCCGTCCTTCCAGGCGAGCTTCCGCACGTTCCAGGCCTGGAGCTGCCAGGCGTCGGGACCGCAGGGAAAAGGCAGGCCGGAACCGGGGGGATCGCAGGAAACGTAGCTTCCGGACTTGGACGCCAGATAAACGCCCGTTGCGTCGAGCAGAGGCACGGCGTAATGGACGAGAAGATTTCCGTTGCTCTCGGCCTCTTCCAGCCCGACGAACGGGTCATACACGATGTCGGCCAGCAGTGCCACGAGCGGCTGACCTGCCGCAGCGCTCGACCCCTGGTGGGCGGGATTGCCGCCCCACTGCGGCCAGTCCCGGGCGCCGGCGGCGCGAGCCACGGCTCCGGCAAGGAAGCCGAAAAGGAGAAGGCGGATGCCGAGGGTTCTTGCGTCCACGATCAAGCTGTCCTCGTCCATCCTACAGGGACGCGCCGGAACAGGCTCCGTCCTTCCTCGGGAGCCCGCCGGCCCTGCCCGTAACCGGGAATTCCTCTTCAGGGGAAAGGGTTTCCGCAACACATGTTGTCCAGGAAGAAACGCGGCCTCTGGCCGCTGGCCGCGCTTTTCCTCGGCGCGGCGGCCGGGCTGGCGCAAACGCCTCCACCGCAAACCGGCGGTGCCCTGCTCTCCCCGGGCAACGCCGACTGGGCCGCGGACGTGAACGAGGCGAGGCAGCGTGCCGCCGCGCAGGGCAAATTCGTTTTCATCGAGTTCGACCGGACCGGTTGCGGCGGCTGCCGGCGCATGGATACGCTGCTCTACCCGGCCTTCGATTTCGAGGCGCTGCTCGTTCCGATGGTCCCGGTGAAGGTCATGATCGATTCCAACGAAGGCAAGGAACTGGCCTTGCGGCACGGGGTTCAAGAGGTTCCCGCCGTGCTGATCGAATCGCCGGAGGGCCGCCAGGTCCTGTACATGCAGGGATTCACCTCCGCTCCGGACTTCTACTCGCACGTGAAAAGCGAGATGGCCGAGTACAAGACATTCGCGAGAAAGGTCGAGGCGCAGGACATCTCCAGAATCTCCGCGCGCGAAGCCTTCGACACCGGCAAGGAGCTCTACGGGCGCGGCGACTCCGCCTCGGCGTTGCCGCGGTTGAAACGCGCGATCGCGGCCCCCGGCGGGACGACGGTTCTCCGCGAAGACGCGCAGGAGCTGCTTGCCGCCGTTCAGCTCGATGGTGGCGACACCGCCGGTTCCCGTCAGACGATCAACCGCTTGATCGAGACGACGAAGGACAAGGGGCGGCGCGAGAGGGCCGAGCTCTTTCGCGCGCAGATCCCGCTCGCCGAGAACAAGCCCGAGGAGGCCTACGCCCTGTTCCTGAAGTTCGAGAAAGACCATCCGACATCCCAGTATCTGGAGCAGGTGCGGACGCTCATCGCGCGAATGAACGGCCAGCCGCCCAAGCCATGAGACTCGTCCGCCGCGGCCTGACCGCGCTCGCGGCCTGTGCCGGCCTTCTCCTCTGCGCCGCGGCCGCGGCCATTCCGGCCCCGCAGCCTTCGACGCTTCTCAAGGTGGAAGCCCGCGTCCTGCCGGGAGCGGCAGGATCCGCGGTGCTCCATATCGACGCGACGCTCGCCGCCGGGTGGCACGTCAACAGTCATCATCCTTCCGAGGACTACCTGATCGCGACATCGGTCCGCCTGGATCCTTCTCCCGGCATCCAGTTCGGAGAGCCGAAATACCCCGAAGGCGGGATGAAGAAGTTCGCCTTCGCCGACAAGCCTCTCTCCGTCTACGAAGGGACCTTCGCCATCGAGGTCCCCCTGACTCTGACAGGCTCCCAGCCTCCAGAAGCGGCCGGGGCCGTGGAGTACCAGGCGTGCAACGACACGCAATGCCTGGCGCCCGCCACCGTCGCTTTCCGCGCCCGAGCCGTGTTCGGCCCTCTCGGGCGGCGCCGTCCCGCTCTCCCAGGCTCCCGGCGCGGGAGCGGCCGCCTCCACGTCCGCGGCCGGGGCGTCGCAGGATTTCGGCCAGCTGCTCGAGCGCCGCGGCTTCGCCGTCGTCCTGCTTCTGCTCTTCGCCGGCGGACTCGCGCTGAATCTGACCCCGTGCGTCTATCCCGTCATCCCGCTGACGGTCAGCTTCTTCGGAGGTCAGGCGAAGGGGGAATCGGGCCGCGTCTTCGGCCTCGCCTCTCTCTACGTGCTCGGGATGGCGACGACGTACTCCGCTCTCGGCGTCGCCGCGGGCCTCTCCGGCAAGCTCTTCGGCGCCGCGCTTCAATCGCCCTGGGTGCTTGCGGTGGTCGCGGCCGTTCTCGTTGCCCTCGCCCTCTCGATGTTCGGGCTCTACGACATCCGGATGCCGACCTCATGGATGCAGAAGACCGGCGCGCGTTCCGGAAGGGCCGGGGCGTATGCGATGGGGCTGCTCGTCGGCGTCGTCGCGGCCCCGTGCGTGGGCCCCTTCGTCCTCGGCCTGCTCGCCTTCGTCGCCGCCCGGCAGAACGCGGCGCTCGGATTTCTCTTCTTCTTCGTGCTGTCGCTGGGACTCGGACTTCCCTATCTCTTCCTCGCGGCCTTCTCCGGGAGTCTCTCGCGTCTTCCCCGAGCGGGAGAGTGGATGGAAGGCGTCAAGTCGGTCTTCGGCTGGATCCTCCTCGCCATGGCGGCCTACTTCCTCCGGACGGCCGTTCCGCGGCCTGCCGGGGACTGGCTCCTGCCAGCCGTGCTCGTCATCGCGGCGATCGTTCTCGCGATCCGAGGAACGCGGCTCAGGCCGGCGGCGCGGGCCGGCGCGGCCGTGGTCTTCCTGGCGGCCGCCGCCTTCTTCCTGCCCCGGCAGGTCCCGGCCTCCGCCTCTCCGGGCTGGCAGCCCTACGCCGCGGAGCAGGTCACGCGCGCGGGCCGCCCGGCGGTGATCGACTTCTCCGCTTCCTGGTGCCTGCCCTGCCGGGAGCTCGACGAGAAGACCTTCTCCCATCCCGGGGTGCGCCAGGCCCTGGAGAGACGCGCCCTTTTCAAGGCCGACATGACCCGCTCGGCGTCGCCCGAGGTCGTGGCCCTCTCCGAGAAATACGCCATCCTCGGCGTTCCGACAATCATCTTCCTCGACGCGGCCGGCCAGGAGCGCCAGGAGCTGCGCCTGGTGGGCTTCGAAGACGCCGACGCCTTCCTCAAGAGACTGGAGAAAGCGCCGTAAGCGGTCCCTGGTCCTTAGTTTCGGAGCGACGACTCAACGGAGACCAAGGATCTAAGGACAAAGGACTAAGGATCCAAACTCCTCTATCCGGAGGCCAGCTGGCCGAGCTTCTTCAACGCTTCCTTGGCGGCCTTGCGCTGCGCTTCCCTCTTTGAAGGACCGCGTCCGTAGGCGAAGGCCTCCCCGTCCCAGAAGACCTGGATTACGAAGATCTTCTCGTGGTCCGGGCCGTATTCGTCCACGATGCGGTACTCGGGAAGAGGAAGTCCCAACGCCTGCGCCGACTCCTGCAGGGCGGTCTTGTAGTCCTGGAAGGAGAGGTCTCCGATGTCGATGCCTGTCACGTCGGGTTCGAAGACGCGCCTCAGGAAGGCCTCCGCGGCGGGAAGGCCGCCATCCAGGTAAATGGCCGCGACGACCGCCTCGAATCCGTCGGCGAGAAGGGACAGCTTCTCGGCGCCTCCCGACCGGGCCTCCCCCGCTCCCATTCGCAAGTATCTGCCGATCCCGAGAGCCCTTCCCTTGGAGGCGAGCGTGCCCGCCGAAACCAGATGCGCCTTGATCTTCGAAAGGGCTCCCTCCTGCAGGTTGGGGAAGGAGCGGTAGATCAGCTCGCCGATGACGAAGCCGAGCACCGTGTCGCCGAGGAATTCCAGCCGTTCGTTGTGAGACGAGGAGGTCTCCCGCCGTTCATTGGCGTAGGACTTGTGCGTGAGCGCTCGGGTCAAGAGGTCGCGATCCCGGAACTTGTAGCCCAGGATCTGCTCGAAGTCGGGGAGCGTCTCCACGACGGCGTTGCTCATCAGATCTTCCTGTTCTCTGGTGCCGGAGGCCGGAGTCGAACCGGCACGGGCCTTTCAGCCCTCGGGATTTTAAGTCCCGTGCGTCTACCAATTTCGCCACTCCGGCAGGAAGCGCCAATGATAGCCGCAAGTCCCGAAGGCTCAAAGAAAGGCCGTCTCGGTTCGACTCAATCTGTCCGTGAGGATGCTCTGATGGGCTATCTCCTCGATTGTGTTGGCGGCGTGCCGACCTTAACTTCGCCGCCTAATTTTTCATCGGAGCTTGCCTGCCTCGGCGAGTTTCGCTTTCAGGCACTACAAACTCAGAACTGCAGTTTTCCAACCACCATCTCGGTTTCGCTCGCGGCGCGAGGAGTCTCCCAGAGGGGAGGAGCCTCGCGCCGCGGGAGCGGAGCGCCGGAGCGGGATCACGCCGTGAGGCGTAGATCCCGCGGAGCGCGCGGAGCGACGGTCTGGAGGCGACGGGGGGATTCGAACCCCCGCATAAAGGTTTTGCAGACCTCTCCCTTAACCACTTGGGTACGTCGCCACCGGCCGCGCATTCTAGCAGGCCGCCCTGCCTCACGCGCTGGCGTAGTCGCGGATGAGCCCGGTCACGACCCCCTGCACCAGGACGTCGCGAGAATCCACGAGGAGCGGCTTCATCGCCGCGTTGGCGGGCTGGAGACGGACTCGCGAGCCCTCGGAGTAGTACCGCTTGAGCGTAGCTTCCCCGCGCACCAGGGCGACGACGGTCTGTCCGTTCTGGGCGGTCGGGCGGCGAGCCACGATGACGTAGTCCCCGTCCCGGATTCCGTCCTCCACCATGGAATCTCCGCGCACGCGCAAGACGAAATGCTCTCCCTTCCCCAGGAGCGATGCCGGGACCTCGATCGTCTCCTCGTAGGGAAAGGGTTCGATAGGCCCCCCGGCAGCCACGTACCCGAGGAGACCCACTTCCCTCGAGGAGGGACGCTCGATCGAGGGAGAGATCCCCCGGCTCCGGTTCCACTCGCGTGCGAGAGCTCCCTTCTCTTCGAGTCTCTTCAGGTGCTTCTGGATTGTCCCGAAGGACGAGAGCCCGAAATGCTCCCGAATCTCCCTCTGAGTGGGAGAAATCCCGTGCTGCGAGCGGTAGCTCCGGATGAAGTCCATGAGCTCCTTCTGACGTTTTGTGAGATTCATGTGATTCCTAATTAAATAAGGCAAAATACAATATTTTCAAAATTAAAATAGGCCGAGGGACCACCGCGGCCGCTCCCGGGCCCGGGGAGCGGCCCATCGGCCTGAGTCAGAGTCTAGGCGTAA
>CAWALG010000025.1:0-55302 GCA_963782815.1 uncultured Acidobacteriota bacterium
TCGGTCGGCAACCGTTTTCCCCTTCCAGCGGGCGAAGGCCTGCGCCTCCGCGTGCGAGGCGTAAACCGGCCAGGCCGGAGGCAACGGGACATGCTCGAACATCCCTCGCCAGGACCAGCTCCCGTCCGCGCGCTCCCAGAAGATCGGGTGCTCGATGCCCTCCCGCTCCCGCCAATCCCACTCCTCTTCGTCCCAAGCTCGCGCTTCCGTAGCCCCCGCCTCGACGAACTCGAGGAAGTCGGCGTTGGTGACGTCGAAGACGTCCATCTCGAAGGCGGGGACTTCGACGCGGTGCTCGGGGAACTCGTTGTCCCACGCGAAGGGAAAGCGCTCGAGCGTGGCGCCGAGCGTGGCCGCGCCGACGGGATGCGGACGGCCCGCGGGCGCGGCGGATTGCCGCCGGTCGAGGGCGGAGCCGCGCCGGCCGGGCGGATCTTCTTCTCGAAAGGGAGGCGATGCCACATGTAGCGCAGCGTTTCCTGATGCATCGGCTCGTGCTCGAGCACCGTGTACACCGCGAGGCCTCCCCGCAGGACCGCATGGTCGTCGCGGGCCACGTCCTTCTCGAGCAGGGCCTCCCGGATCGCGCTGTCCGCGCGATCTCCGTAGGCCTGGATGGCCTTCCGCGGCGGCCAGCGGAACGGAGTCCGGCCGACGGCCGATTCGTCTTCGGGGTCGATGCCGCGCTCGAAGAGGATCTCGTAATCCGGATCGATCCCCTCCTCCCCCAGGCCCCGCTTGAGGAGCGTATTGACGTTGAAGGCGGGCAGGTGCCCCTCGTAGAAGCAGATCGGGTTGCGCAACGGGATCGGACGCGCCTCGTAGGCGTCGGGCACGACGCTGTCGAAGAGCTCCGCGAGCGCCGGCGGTTGCGCTCGAACCAATCCACGGAGCCTGGCGGTCCAGCTTCATCGCGCATCATGCTAATACGCGACCAGTGCTAGGCCCTGCGCTGCCCGCCTCCGCGCGAAGCGACTCAGATGGCCGATGGGCTTGGGTCTTGCTGTTGCCGAATGACTCGGAGGTGAAAGGTGACAGAGACCGAGACGCCCGTCGAACATCCAACCCCGGCCGCGGCGCCGAAAAAGCGCCGGGCGCCCGCGCGGCGCAAGGCTTCTTCTCGCAAGGCTCCTCCACGGCGCAAGAAGGCCCCGGGCGCGACCCGCGGCCGCCGGGGACCCCGGAACCTCACGGCTCTGCTCGAGGGATGGGCCGCGAGGGCGGCCGCCGCCGGAAAAAGCCTGAAGACCCTCTCCGGACAGGGCACGGACGCGGCGAGGCAGGCCTTCCGGGGCGCGGGAACAGCCTCGAAGAAAACGATCGCGAGGCTGACGAAGGAGTGGGAGAGCCTGGACACGAAGCGCCGGGCGCAGTTGCTCGCCGCGCTGCTCGCCGCTCTCGCCGCGGCTTCGGCGCCGATCGTCCGAAACCGACTGAAGAGATAGCCTCGAGCGTCCGGTCCCGCCCGCCGGTGGCGGCTCTGTGAATTGATCGGCACGGCGACTGCGCTCTCGTCTCCGAGCGCGGAGAGTTCTCGCAACGAGCATTCTCCGAGCCCTCGGGGCCGCTCTCCTGATGCGGCCCATCCCGACTCCGCCTGCCGGCGAGATGGATCCGGAATGCTGACGGCCGCTGAGCCCATTCGCGGCGAGCTCTTCTCTACCGAGCGCCTCGAGCAGTTCGCGGAGGCCCTGGCGGTGGAGCACGCGGTCCATCCCGGCATTCGGCGCGGGCGGCCCCTTCTCCCGCGCCTCCAGGAAAACGGCCGCGTGCTGCTCGCCTCGTACCGCTCGATCGCGAGCGCCATCCGCGAGGAGCGCTCGATCTCGCCGGCCGCCGAGTGGCTCGTGGACAACTTCCACATCGTCGAGGACCAGCTCCGCGAGATCCGCGAGGACCTGCCGCCCTCCTTCTACCGCGAGCTGCCCAAGCTCGCCCGGGGCCCGCTGGAAGGATATCCGCGCGTCTACGGCCTGGCCTGGTCTTTCGTCGAGCACACCGACAGCCGCTTCGACCCGGAGACGCTCCGGAGATTCGTGCGCGCCTATGAGCGCACGCGGCTGCTCACGATCGGAGAGCTCTGGGCGATCGCCATCTCCCTGAGAGTCGTGCTCGTCGAGAACCTGCGGCGCCTGGCGGTGCGCATCGTCGAGCGGCGCAGCGCCCGGGAGGAGGCCGACGCGATCAGCGACACGCTGCTGGGCCTGGAAGGAAAGCCGCTCCGGGACCCGCGGCCGATCCTGCGCGAGCTGGAGGACAGCCGCTGTCGGGCCCCTTCGCCGTGAGGCTGATCGAGCGGCTGCGGGAGCAGGACCCCCAGGTCACACCCGCGGTCCCGTGGCTGGCGGCGCGGCTCGCCGCCCAGGGCGACACCGCCGACGAGATCGTGCGGCGGGAGCAGCAGGAGCAGGTCGCCACGCACATCACCGTCCGAAACGTGATCATGAGCATGCGCCTGCTCTCCTCGGTGGACTGGGCCGACTTCTTCGAGAGCGTGAGCCTCGTCGAAGAGGCGCTGCGCGAAGGCACGCGCGTCGCCGAGATGGATTTTCCGACGCGCGACCAGTACCGGCGCGCCGTCGAGGAGCTGGCCAGAGGGAGCCGCTTTTCCGAGGTGGAAGTCGCGCGGCGCGCGGTCCGCCGGGCGCGCAACGCGGCGGCCGGGTCTTGCCGCGGGCCGGTCGGCCGAATCCCGCCTGGCGGACCCGGGATACTTCCTGATCTCCCAGGGGCGGGCAAGCTTCGAGAAGGAGCTGGGTTACCGCGTTCCCATCCGTCACTGGCTGAAGCGCGCCTGGGTGCGCCACGCCACCGCCGGGTACATCGGGACGATTCTGCTGCTGACCGCGGTGATCCTCTCCTGTCCCGTGGTGATCTCGGCGCTCGGCCGGCGTCTTCGCCGCCGTCTGGCTCCTGGCTCTCCTCGCGCTCATTCCCGCCTCGGACCTGGCCATCGCGGTCGTCAACCGCGACGTGACGCACATCGTCAAGCCGCGGCGCCTGCCGAAACTGGAGTTGAAGAAGGGCGTCCCGAGCGAGCTTCGCACCCTGGTCGTCGTCCCGACACTTCTGGCGAGCGAGGCCGACATCGTGAGACTCATCGAGCGCCTCGAGGTCCACTTCCTCGCCAACAGCGACGGGGACCTCCGGTTCGCTCTCCTCTCGGACTGGACCGACGCTCCGGCGGAGAACGCGCCGGGAGACGAGGAGCTCGTCGCCGCGGCGATCGCCGGGATCGCGCGAGCTGAACTCCCGGCACGGGCCCGCCCGGGCGGCGGCGACCGGTTTCTGCTTCTCCACCGCCGCCGTGTCTGGAACGAGAGGAAGGCTGCTGGATGGGCTGGGAGAGAAAGCGCGGGAAGCTCCACGAGCTCAACCGGCTGCTGCGGGGGCGCAGGACACGACGTTCCTGCCGCTGTCTCCGGGAGGCCCCGCCGTTGCCCCGGACGTGCGCTACGTCATCACCCTGGACGAAGACACCCGCGTTCCGCGCGAGGCCGCGTCGCCGGCTGATCGGCGCGATGGCCCACCCTCTGAATCAGCCCGTCTTCGATCTGGAGACCGGCCGCGTGGCCGCAGGGTACGCGGTCCTCCAGCCGCGGGTGACCCGACCCTGCCGGCCACCGGCTCGGGCACGGTCTTCCAGCAGGTCTTCTCGGGGCCGCGGGGGACCGATCCCTACGCCTTCGCCGCGTCCGATGTTTACCAGGACCTCTTCGGCGAAGGCAGCTACACCGGCAAGGGCATCTACGACGTGGACGCCTTCGAGCACGCGCTCGCCGGCCGCATCCCGGAGAACGCGCTGCTCTCCCACGACCTGTTCGAAGGTCTCTTCGCTCGCGCGGGGCTGCTTTCCGACGTCGAGCTCTTCGAGAGCTACCCGGCCCACTACGAGGCCGCCGCCATGCGGACGCACCGATGGGTGCGCGGAGACTGGCAGCTCCTTCCCTGGATCTTCGGGAGGGTGCCGGACGCCTCCGGGCGAAAGGTCAAGAACGCCATTTCGGGCATCGGACGCTGGAAGATGATCGACAACCTCCGGCGCAGCCTCTCCCCGCCGGCCGCCCTGGCGACGCTTCTTGCCAGCTGGACGCTCCCCGTCGGGAGGCCCGACATCTGGACGGCCTTCGTCGTGGCGACGATCCTGATCCCCGGGCTCTTCGCCTTCTTCTCGGGATTGCTGGTCCCGAGACGCCGCGGGATCGCCAAGAGGAGCTATCTGCGGCGGCTCGGCGCGGACCTGGCGCTCTCCTTCGCCCAGGGGGCCCTGCGGATCGTGTTGCTCGCCCACCAGGCGTGGCTGATGGCCGACGCCGTCGCGAGGACGCTCGCCCGGCTCTGTCTTCACGCGGCGGCGGCTGCTCGAATGGGTGCCGGCGCGCCAGGCGCGCCGTCACCTGGACCTGACGCTCTCCGGCTTCTATCGGCGCATGAGCCCCGCCCTGCTCCTCGCGGCCGCGGGCGCGATCCTGGTGGCGATCTTCCAGCCGGGCGCCTTCGCCGAAGCCGGCGTCTTCCTCGCGCTCTGGGCCGCTTCGCCGGCCGTGGCCCGCTGGGCGAGCCTTCCGCCCCGCGACGAGGAGGAGGAGCCCCTGCCGGAAGCCGACGCGAAGTTCCTGCGCTCGATCGCGCGGCAGAACCTGGAGGTTCTTCGACGCCTTCGCCGGCAAAGAGGACAACGCCCTTCCGCCCGACAACTTCCAGGAGCTTCCCCATCCGGTCGTGGCGCACCGCACGTCGCCGACGAACGTCGGCCTTCTGCTTCTCTCGACAATCACCGCCAGCGACCTGGGCTGGATCGGGAGCGGAAGAGATGGTCGAGCGGCTCGAAGCGACCCTCGGCACGGTCGGGCGGCTCGAGCGGTATCGCGGCCACCTCTACAATTGGTACGACACCCGGACCTTGAGGCCGCTCGAGCCCCGGTACGTCTCGACCGTGGACAGCGGGAACCTGGCCGGAGATCTGATCGTCGTCAAACAGGCGTGCCTCGAGCGGATCTCGAACCCCATCTCCTTTGGCGGCGCCCTGGAAGGCATCGGCGACGCGCTGAGGCTTCTGCGCGAGGTCTCCGCGAATCTCGCCCCGGGCGCGGAGAGGAGCCGTCACGCAAAAGCAGCTCGAACCTCGCTCGACGCGCTCGAGGCGTGCCTCGCGCCGGAGCCCGCCTCCCCGGCCAATGGGCGACGCGGCTCTCACAGCTCTCGCAGAGGGCGGAAACGGTCCTGGACACGGTCCGCGCGCTCGCGCAGGACAGCCCGGACGAGCGCTTCGCGGAGGCCCTCGCCTGGGCCCGCGCGGTGGCCTCCTCCGTCGGGAGTCATGCCCGCGATTTCGAGGAGACCCGGTGCTGGACCCGTTTCCTGCCCGGCGGAGCCGGCGAGTCGCGCGATCTGCCCGCGGCCGCGGCTGCGATGCTCGAGAGGCTCGACCGGGAGGATCCCGCGCTGGAAGCGCTCCCGGACGTCTACGAAGCGGCGGCCGAAGAAGTCGAAGCGCTCGGCGCCGGCGGCGGCGCGGCCGTCACCGCCACGCTCGCCGGCGAGCTGCGGCAGTGCGCCGCCAAGGTCGCCGGCCTGACCCGGCGCCTGACGGAGTTGTCGCGCCTGGCCTCGCGGCTCGTCGAAGAGATGGACTTCACGTTCCTCTTCGACCAGGAGCGCAAGCTCTTCTCGATCGGCTACAACCTCTCCGACGGGCGGCTGGATCCGGGCTACTACGACCTGCTCGCCTCGGAAGCGCGGCTGGCGAGCTTCATCGCGATCGCGCGCGGAGACGTCCCCGCGTCCCACTGGTTCCGCCTGGGCCGCTCGTTGACCCCCGTCGGGAAGGGCTCGGCGCTGATCTCCTGGTCGGGCTCGATGTTCGAATACCTGATGCCGGAGCTCGTCATGAAGGCGCCGGCGGGAAGCCTTCTGGAGCACACCACTCGCCTCATCGTGGAGAGGCAGATCCGGTACGGCGAGGAGCGCGGGGTGCCCTGGGGGGTCTCGGAGTCGGCCTTCAACGCCCAGGACCTGAACTTCACGTACCAGTACTCCAACTTCGGCGTCAGCGGCCTGGGCTTGAAGCGCGGCCTCTCCGAGGATCTCGTCGTCGCCCCGTACGCGACCGCGCTGGCGGCCATGGTGGATCCCGCCGCCGCCGTCGCGCAACCTCCGGCGCCTGGCCGCGGGAGGCGCGCTCGGGGGCCTACGGGTTCTACGAAGGCGTCGACTACACCGCCGTCAAGGCTGCGCGAAGGAGAGAAGAGCGCGATCGTGCAGGCCGTCATGGCGCATCACCAGGGGATGACGGTCGTGGCCCTCGACAACGTCTGACGCGCGGCGTCATGCGGGCGCGCTTCCACGCGGAGCCGGCCGTCCAGGCGACGGAGCTGCTGCTGCAGGAGCGGACCCCCTCGACCGTCGCCGTCGCGCGTCCGCGGGCCGACGAGGTCTCCTCCCAGATGCACGTGCGCGACTTCGTCGCGCCGGTGCTGCGGCGCTTCCGCTCTCCGCACGATCCGACGCCCCGCGCGCATCTCCTCTCCAACGGCCGCTACTCGGTCATGATCACGGCGGCGGGCTCCGGTTTCTCCCGCTGGCGGGGACGCGACGTGACGCGCTGGCGGGAGGACGTCACGCGGGACTGCTGGGGAACGTACATCTTCCTGCGCGACGTCGGGAGCGGCCGCGTCTGGTCGGCCGGCTATCAGCCCGCCGGCGTGGAGGCGGGCGCCTACGAAGTCTTCTACTCCGAGGACCGCGTCGAGATCCGGCGACGGGACGCGCCCCTGACGACGACCCTGCAGGTCGTGGTCTCCGCGGAGGACGACGCGGAGATCCGGCACGTCTCCGTCACGAACCTCGGAACCCGGCCGCGCGAGATCGAAGTCACCTCTTACGCCGAGCTGGCGCTCGCGCCGGCGGCCGCCGACAGGGCCCATCCCGCCTTCTCCAATCTCTTCGTCCAGACGCAGTTCGTGCCCCATCTCGAAGCGATCCTCGCCACGCGGCGGCCGCGCGCCGCGGACGAGGAGCCGATCTGGGTCGCGCACGTGGCGGCGGTCGAGGGGGAGACCGTCGGCACGCCGCAGTACGAGACCGACCGCGCGCGGTTTCTGGGGCGCGGCCGCGGCATCCGCAACGCCGGCTCGATCGAGGACGGGCGCCCGCTGTCCAACACGGCGGGCTCGGTGCTCGATCCGATCGTGAGCCTGCGGCGCCGCGTGCGCCTGCCGGCCGGCGCGACCGCGCGCGTCCACTTCGCGACGCTCGCCGCGGATTCGCGCGAGAAGGCGCTGGAGCTGGCCGACAAGTACCGCGAGCCGGCCGCGTTCGAGCGCACGGCCAACGTCGCCTGGACGCAGGCGCAGGTGCAGTTGAGGCACCTCGGCATCTCCGCGGACGAGGCGCACCTCTTCCAGAGAGTCGCGACGCGGATCCTCTACTCCGATCCGAGCCTCCGCGCTCCCGCGCACGTCCTGCTGCGCAACCGCAAGGGCGCCTCCGCCCTCTGGCCGCACGGGATCTCGGGCGACCTGCCGATCGTGCTGCTGCGGATCGACGATCCGGACGACCAGGACATCGTCCGGCAGCTCCTGCGGGCGCACGAGTACTGGCGGATGAAGGGTCTCGCCGTGGACCTGGTGATCGTCAACGAGCAGGCGAGCTCCTATGGCCAGGACCTGCGGCAGGCCCTCGAAGCCCTCGTGAGGTCGCGCAGCCAGGCCGAGGCCCTCGGACGGGACGGAGCAGGTCGGCGGCATCTTCCTCCTGCGCCGCGACCTGATCTCGGCCGAGGACCACGACCTGCTCCGTTCCGCGGCGCGCGTGGTCCTTCTCTCCCGGCACGGCACGCTCTCCGAGCAGATCGTGCGGCTCCTGCGCGCGCGAGCCCGCCGCCGCAGCCCCCGCGGCCTCTGCGTCCGAGCGCGCCCGCGGGGGACATCTCTCCGCCGCACCTGGAGCTCGAGTTCTTCAACGGCCTCGGCGGATTCGGAGAGGACGGGCGCGAGTACGTCACGATCCTGGGGGAGCGGCAGTGGACGCCGGCCCCCTGGATCAACGTCATCGCCAACCCCTCCTTCGGTTTCTTCGTGTCCGAATCCGGCTCGGGCTGCACCTGGGCGGTCAACAGCCAGCAGAACCAGTTGACGCCCTGGTCCAACGACCCCGTCAGCGACCCGCCGGGCGAGGCGATCCTCGTCCGCGACGAGGAGACCGGCGAGATCTGGGGGCCGACGGCCCTTCCCGTGCGCGACGCGTGGCCCTACGTGGCGCGGCACGGCCAGGGGTACAGCCGCTTCGAGCACGAGAGCCGCGGCATCCGGCTCGACCTGACGCAGTTCGTGCCGCTCGAGGACCCGGTCAAGATCTCGTTGCTCTCCGTCGAGAACCGCTCCCGCGCGCACCGGGTCCTCTCGGTCACCGCCTACGCCGAATGGGTGCTCGGCGGCCAGCGCGGCGCCTCGGCTCCCCACATCATCACGCAGCGCGACGCGGAGACCGGGGCGCTCTTCGCTCGAACCCCTGGAACGAGCAATTCGCCGGGCGCGTCGCCTTCGCGGATCTGAGCCCGAGCCCGACCGCGTGGACGGCCGACCGCTCCGAGTTCCTCGGCCGCAACGGGACCCTCGACGCTCCGGCCGCGCTCGCGCGCGAGGGAAGGCTCTCGGGCAAGGCGGGCGCGGGACTCGACCCGTGCGCCGCGCTGCAGACCGCGCTGCGCCTGGCTCCCGGCGAGAAGGTGAGCGTGGTCTTCCTGCTCGGCCAGGGCGAGAACGAGGCCGACGCGCGGCGCGTCATCGCTCGCTACCGGAGCGAGGACCTCGGCGCCTGCCTCGCCTCCGTGCGGCGAATGTGGGACGACACGCTCGCGGCCGTGCGGATCGAGACGCCCGACCGGTCCATGGACATCCTCCTGAACCGCTGGCTTCTCTACCAGACCCTCTCCTGCCGGATCTGGGGGCGCACCGCCTTCTACCAGGCCTCCGGCGCCTACGGTTTCCGCGACCAGCTCCAGGACGTGATGGCCCTGACCGCCGCCCGGCGCGAAGTCGCGCGCGAGCACCTGCTGCGGGCCGCCTCGCGCCAGTTCGAGGAGGGGGACGTGCAGCACTGGTGGCACTCCCCGTCCGGCGGCGGGCGTGCGGACCCGGATGTCCGACGACCTGCTCTGGCTCCCCTACGCCGTCACGCACTACCTCGAGGTCACGGGGGACACGAGCGTGCTCGACGACCGCGTGCCGTTCCTGCGCGGCGAGCCCCTGAAGCCCGAGGAGCTGGAGCGGTTCTTCGTGCCCGAGGTCTCCGCCGAGATCGGGACGCTCTACGAGCACTGCGCCCGCGCGCTCGACCGCAGCCTCGCCGTCGGGTCGCATGGCCTGCCGCTGATGGGCACCGGAGACTGGAACGACGGGATGAACCGCGTCGGCCGCGAGGGGAAGGGGGAGAGCGTGTGGCTCGCCTGGTTCCTCCACACCAACCTCTGGGAGTTCGCCCGGCTCGCCCGGGAGCGCGGAGAGGCCGAGCGGGCCGAGCGGTGGCGCGCGCACGTGGACGCGCTGAAGATGGCGGTCGAACGGGAAGCCTGGGACGGGGACTGGTACCGGCGCGCCTATTTCGACGACGGAACGCCGCTCGGCTCCGCGCAGAACGAGGAGTGCCGGATCGACTCGATCGCGCAGTCCTGGGCCGTCCTCTCCGGCGCCGGGGACCACGAGCGGCGCCGCCGCGCCATGGCCGCCGTCGAGGAATACCTCGTGCGCCGCGGCGACGGGCTGGTGCTCCTCTTCACGCCCCCCTTCGACACGACGCCCCTCGATCCGGGCTACATCAAGGGGTACCTGCCCGGAGTGCGCGAGAACGGCGGACAGTACACGCACGGCGCGATCTGGTCGGTCATCGCCTTCGCCGAGCTGGACGAAGGGGACAAGGCGGGCGAGCTCTTCGCGATCCTGAACCCCATCAACCATGCGTCCACGCGCGCGGGACTCCACCGCTACAGGGTCGAGCCCTACGTCGCCGCCGCCGACATCTACGCCGAGAGTCCGCACGTGGGACGCGGGGGATGGACCTGGTACACCGGCTCGGCCGGCTGGATGTACCGCGCGGGCCTGGAGTGGATCCTGGGTTTCCGGCTGCGCGGCACGACGCTGCACCTGGACCCCTGCATTCCCCAGGGCATGGCGCGGATACAAGATCTCCTTCCGCTACCACTCCGCGCAGTACGAGCTCTCCGTCCGGAATCCTCACGGCGTCACCCGCGGCATCTCCCGCGTGACGCTCGACGGCGAGGCCTGCCCCGCCGCCGCGATCCCCCTCGTCTCCGACGGCAAGACCCACACGATCGAAGTCGTGCTCGGGTGACCGTCGCTCCGCGATCGGAGTCCGCGTCGTCGTACACTCCCGCGGGCGCGACATGAAGAGACTGCTGTTATTCCTTCTCGCGGCGGCGGCGTGCCTGGCGGCGGGCAGCTCGTTCGCCGTCAACTCTCCCGGAACAGCGTTGCCCCCGCCCTCGACGGGAGGGCTCCCCCTCCTCGACTCGATGCTGGCCAAGTTGACGACGCACCGGCGGGTCCTCGTCATCGCGGCGCACCCGGACGACGAGGACACGGCGCTCCTGACGCTCGTGGCGCGCGGCATGGGGGGAGAGTCGGCCTACCTGTCGCTGTCGCGCGGCGACGGCGGACAGAACCTGATCGGCGAGGAGCTGGGGACGGGCCTGGGGGTGATCCGCACGCAGGAGTTGAACGCGGCGCGGAGGCTCGACGGCGCGCGGCAGTACTTCACGCGAGGGTACGACTTCGGGTACTCCAAGAGCGTCGAGGAGGCCTTCCGGTTCTGGCCGCGCGAAGAGATCGTGCGGGACGCCGTCCGCGTCATCCGCCGCTTCCGGCCGCAGGTCGTCTGGACGGTCTTCTCGGGCACGCCGCGGGACGGCCACGGCCAGCACCAGGAATCCGCGCTCGTCGCGCGGGACGCGTTCGCGGCGGCGGGCGACCCGGCGGCCTTTCCCGACCTCGCCGGTGAAGGACTGACCCCGTGGCAGCCGGCGGCGCTCTACCGGGGGACGCGGTTTCTCGACCGGGAAGCCACGACGGTGATCCTTCCGACGGGCGGGGATCGAGCCGTTCACGGGGCGGTCGTACCAGCAGATCGCCATCGCCAGCCGCAGCCTTCAACGCTCCCAGATCGACCGGCGCGATCCAGCCGCTCGGCGGGAGCGACACGCGCGGGGCCTGGGTCGCCGGGGCGGGCGGCCCGCAGGAGAAGGACCTCTTCGCGGCGGTGGACACGAGTCTCCCCGCGATCGCGGCGGCCATCGCCGACCCGCCGGCGCGGCGCCGCGTCGAGGAGCGCCTCCGCACCGTCCAGAGACTGGCGGAGGAGACCCGCCGCCAGCTGACCCCGGGCAACCTCGCCGCGGCGGTCACTCCCCTGTCGGCCGCGCTCGAGGAGCTGCGCGCTGCGCGGGCCGCCGCGGCCTCCGCGGAGCCGAAGGAGAGCCCCTCCGCGACTCTCATGCTGCTCGACGAGAAGATCGCGGCCGCGCAGTCGGCGCTCGCCGCCGCCGCCGGCGTCGCCATGGACGCGCTCGCCGACCGGGAGACGGCGGTGCCGGGCGAGTCCCTGCAGGTCTCCGCCAGCGTCTGGAACGCCGGCTCCCGGCCCGTCGAGGTGACGAACGTCGAGCTTCTGAGTCCCGACGCGCTGGCGCGTGCCGGCGGCCGAGACCGCCGCGCGCGATCTCCAACCCGGGAAGCTCGAGGAGTGGAAGTTCCCGGCCGGACCGGCGCCGGGCGCGTCGCCGACGATCCCCTATTTCCTGCGCCGGCCGCTCGAAGGGAGCGCTCTACGACTGGACCGACGCGGCGCCCTCCGTGCGGGGAGAGCCTTTCCAGCCTCCGCCCCTGACCGCCGCCGCCACGGTCTCCATCGGCTCGACGAAGATCCGGATCGAGCGCGAGGTGACGTACCGGTTCCGCGACGAGGCGTTCGGGGAGATCCGCCATTCCGTGCGCGCCGTGCCGCCGGTCGAGGTCTTCGTCGAGCCCGGCCTGATCGTCTGGCCGACGGGCCGGAAAGAAGCGCCGCGGCTGGAGGCGCGCGTCGTCTCGAACTCCCCGGAGCCCGTGAAGGGAAGGCTCGAGGTCGGTGTCCCGCCCGGATGGCCCGCGGTCGCGCCGCCCGCCTTCGCGCTGGAGAAGAGGAACGCCTCGCAGACGATCGAGCTGGCGCTCCAGCCTCCCGCGGCGTTGTCCCCCTTCCGCGGAGCGATCCCGATCACGGCGGCGCTGGAAGGCGGAGGGCGCTCGGACCTCTCCATCCGGCTCGTGGACTACGAGCACATCCGGCCGACTCCCCTGCCGCTGTCGAGCGCCGTCGAGCTGAGCGTCGTGGACTTGCGGCTTCCGCCTCTCCGCCACGTCGGTTACGTCCGCGGCGCCTCGGATCGCGTGCCCGAGGCGCTCCTCGCGATCGGGATTCCCGTCGAGACGCTCGCGCCGCGGCAGCTCGAGCACGGCGACCTCTCGCGCTACGACGCGATCGTCGTCGGTCCGCGAGCCTACGAGACGGACGCGTCCCTGGTGGCCGGAAACGGGCGCCTCCTCGACTACGTCCGCGGCGGCGGTCTCCTCATCGTCCAATACCAGCAGGGCGCGCTCACGGCCGGCAATTTCGCGCCCGAGAAACTCGAGATCACGCGCCCGTTCGACCGCGTCACCGACGAGACGGCGCCCGTCCGGCTGATCGATCCGACTCACCCGGTTCTCACGACTCCCAACAGGATCGGCGAGAAGGACTGGGACGGCTGGGTCCAGGAGCGCGGCCTCTATTTCGCCAATACCTGGGCGGCCGCGTACAAACCGCTCCTCGGCATGGCGGACCCGGGCGAACAGGAGCGGCAGGGCTCGCTCCTCGTCGCCGCTATCGGGAAGGGCCACTACATCTACACGGGCCTGGCGTTCTTCCGGCAGCTGCCCGCCGGCGTGCCCGGCGCCTACCGCCTCTTCGCCAACCTCCTCGCCTGGAAGGCGAAGAGTCCATGAGACCCTGGATCCTGGCCGTCCTCTCCCTGCTCGCGCTGCGCGCGCCCGCTCTCGCGCGGGCCGAGGGCGTCGCCGAGTTCAAAGGCTCCGCCTGGGCGGGCGGCGGGAAAACGGTCCCGGGCAGCGGCAAGGTCTATCTGGCGAAGAACGCCTACCGAATGGAATGGGAGATCGCCCCGCCCGAGGGCGAAGCCCGGCGAGGCGCGGCGCCGGCGGGTCAGAAGATCGTCATATCCAGAAGCTGTCCGACCCGGACCACATCATCAACATCGACGACGCCCGGAAGATCTACTCCATCACCGACCTGAAGGAGTTCCGCAAGGCGGCGCCGCAGGAGCGGCGCGACACTTACAAGGTGCTCAAGCGGGGGCGCGGCACCGTCGCCGGCTTCTCCTGCGAGAAGGCGGTCGTGATCTCCTCGGCCGGCACGCGGTGGGAGCTCTGCGTCTCCTCCGAGCTCTTTCCCTCCTCCGCGTTCCTGGCTCTGCAGAGCCGGCGCGACCGATCCGACAACCTCGTCAAGGCCCTGCGCGCGAACGGCCTCGATGCCCTCCCGATCAGCTTCGTCATGCGCGGCAAGGCGACCGCCCCGCCGGTCTCCACGATGGAGCTCGTGCGATTCGAGAAGAAGCCGGTCGCTCCCTCCCTCTTCGAGGTGCCGGCAGGCTACGCGCGGGCGAGCGACACGCCCGCCGCGATGGCGCCCGAGCAGGGAAAACCCGGGAAGGACGCCGTCCCGCGCGTCCAGAAGACGCCGGCCAAACAACCTCAGTAATCGAGGAGGGCCGGGGGCTGGGGCTCCCGGTCTTCCACCATCCGCAGCGCGGCCTCGAGAACCGCGCGCTGCCCCTCGGGCTGGTTCGGCTCTCCGAGCGGATGGCCGTGGCGGAAGGGGACGACGAGCGCCCTCGGCGGGCGCACGCGCACGGCGACCTCGCGCAGGAGCTGAACCGCGACCGTGGAGATCCCCTGCCGCTCCAGCTCCGCCGCCACCAGACACACGGTCTGGTTGCACATCGGTCAGACGGGGACGAGGAGCGCCACGTCCACGCCGTCCCCGGCGAGGAGGCGCGCCGGCCTCGGGCGCGGTCTCGAAGACGAGACGGCCGGTCGCCGTCAGCGAGCCCATGAAGGAGAGATGCCGGCCATTGACCTGCCCAATGCGCCCGGAGTCGGCGAGCTCGCGGAGCCGGTCGATCGGAAACGCGAGGTTCGGGTCGGAGAGCATCGCCGCGTGGTCGAAGGACCCGCTGCGATGGGCATCCACGAGAGTCCCGACCTCGACGCCCGAGGGGATCTCGCGAAAGCTCGGATCTCCGCCCCGCATCTTCTCGTCGAAGGGCTCCTGATCCGGCAGGACGAACCCGGCGCTCGACACGAGCGCGACGCGGCACTCGCCGAGCGGTTTGGCCAGCGGCGTCCACGGCACCGGGTCGATCCGCCGCCACCGGTACGCCTTCAGGAAGAGCTGCACCTTGAGAGAGAACTCGCTCAAATCTCCCATGCTTCTCCGGAAGATAGCCCAAAGGAATCGGCGCGGCCTGATGACTCTTCCCCGGCGATTCTGCTGCTATGCTCCGCCGGACCATGAGCCGCCGGAGAGTCGTCATGCTCTGCTGGCTGACGGCTCTCCTCATCCTTCCCAACGGCTGCCGCAGGGACGCGCGCGTTCCGATCGTCCTGTATTCGCCGCATGGACGCGACCTGCTCGGGCTGGTGGAGAAGACCTACGAGGCGAGGCACCCGGACGTGGACGTGCGGTGGCTCGACATGGGCTCGCAGGAGGTCTACGACCGCATCCGCTCCGAGAAGGCGAACCCGCAGGCGGACGTCTGGTTCGGCGGGCCGAACACGATCTTCGCCCGCGGCGCGCGCGACGGGCTCCTGGAGCCCTACCGGCCGTCCTGGGCGGCGGCGATCCCGCCCGAGAGCCGGCAGGCGCGGGACCTCTACTTCGGCGTCTACAGGACTCCCGCGGTTATCGTCTACAACTCGGGCGCCGTCGCCGCGGCGGACGCGCCGCGCGACTGGGACGACCTGCTCGATCCCCGCTGGAAGGGGAAGATCCTGATCCGCTATCCGATCGCCTCCGGCACGATGCGGGCGATCTTCGGGATGATCCTCGAGCGTTCGCTCGCCGAGACGGGCTCGACCGACCGCGGCTTTCAATGGCTCCTGCGCCTGGATGCCCAGACGAAGGAATACGTCATGAACGCCTCGGTCCTCGTCGAGAAGATCGCGCGGCGCGAGGGGCTCGTCACGGTCTGGGACCTGCCCGACGTCCTGCTGGAGATGCAGCGCAGCAAGGACCTCGCCTACGTCTTCCCCTCGAGCGGCACGCCCGTCATCGACGACGCCGTGGGGCTCGTGCGCGGCGCGAAGCACCCGCGGGAGGCGCGCGAGCTCATCGAATGGATCGGGAGTCCCGAGGCGCAGCTCCTGGCCGCGAAGAACGCCTACCGCCTCCCCGCGCGCACCGACCTCCCCGCCGCGGAGCTTCCCGACTGGGCGCGCGACGTCGAGAAGAAGATGACGCCCGCGAAGATGGACTGGGACCTGCTCGAGCGCGAAGGCCAGGCCTGGATGGCGAAGTGGGACAGAGAGGTGAGAGGGAAAGGGAAGTGAGAGAATCGAAGAGATTTGTGATTGGTGATTTGTGATTGGTGATTAGGAGCACGAACGATTTGACTCGCGCGGTCACAAATCACAAATCACAAATCACAAATCACAAATCTTTCCTCCACCTCGACCACCTCGAGAAGAATTTCGGCGGCCTGCGTGTAACAGCCGACATCTCGCTGTCGGTTGAGCGGAGCGAGATCGTGGCGCTGCTCGGGCCGTCGGGCAGCGGCAAGACGACCGTGCTGCGCCTCGTGGCCGGATTCGAGACGCCCGACTCCGGGAGCGTGCGCGTGGAGGAGGAGGACGTCACGCGGCTCCCTCCGGAGCGGCGGCGGTTCGGGATGGTCTTCCAGCACTACGCCCTCTTTCCGCACATGAGCGTCGGAGAGAACGTCGCCTTCGGCCTGGAGGCGCAGGGGATGCCGCGGGCGGACGTGGAGCGCCGCGTCGCCGAGACCCTCGCGGCCGTGGAGCTGGCGGGGTTCGAGCGGCGGCGCATCGGCGAGATCTCCGGAGGCCAGCAGCAGCGCGTGGCGGTGGCGCGCGCGCTCGCTCCGCAGCCGCGCGTCCTCCTGCTCGACGAACCGCTCTCCAATCTCGATCCGACTCTGCGCGAGCGCACGCGGCGGGAGTTGAAGCGCATCATCCGGCGGGTCGGAATCACGACGCTCTTCGTCACGCACGAGCAGGAAGAGGCCTTCGACCTCGGCGACCGGGTGGCGGTCATCAACGCGGGGCGGCTCGAGCAGGTCGGCCCGCCGGAGGCGCTCTACGAGGAGCCCGCGAGCCGGTTCGTCGCGACGTTCATCGGGCGCTCGAGCGTTCTCGCGGGGACCCGGACGGCGGGGGGCGCGCGGCTGGCGGCGGGGGCGGTGTGGCGGGCCGCGGGCGGCGAGGGTCTGCCGGAAGGCGCGGCGGTGGATCTGGTGGTGCGGCCGGAGGGAGTTCGATTCTCGGCCGCGTCGCCGGACTCGCTCGCCGGAGAGATCGCGGGACGGCGTTACGCGGGACGAGCCGCGCTGTTCGACGTTGTGCTCGACGCGGGCGACGGCCTGGAGGTGCTGGGAGCGCCCGACGCGGCGCGGCCGGGCGAGAAGGTGTTCGTGGCGCCGGATCCTGCGGGGCCGTTGCCGCGGGTGTTCCCGAGGGAGAGAAACTGATGCCGTGGCGCAGGTCGCGCCCTCACCCCGCCCCTCTCCCGGGGGGAGAGGGAGAAGGGGCCCAATCCAAGATCCAAAATCCAAATTCCAAAATCTCCGGCCTCCTCCTCGCGCTTCTCCTGGCGTGGCTGGTTTGTTATCCGCTTCTGCTGACGCTTCGGGCGTCCCTGGGGGAGCCGGGGTGGAGCCTCCGTTATTTCGCGGAGTTTTTTCGCCGGCCCGACGAGTGGCAGGCGCTCTGGGCGAGTCTCTGGATCTCGCTCGCGACGGTCGCGCTCGCGGCTGCCATCGGCATCCCGCTCGCGTTTCTCTTCGAGCGGGCGGACTTTCCGGGCCGGCGCGCGCTCGGAACGCTGATCGCCCTGCCGGTCGTCCTGCCTCCGCTCGTCGGCGTGGTCGCGTTCCTCTTTCTGTACGGAGAGAGCGGGTTCTTCGCGCGGGCCTTCCAGGCCGTCACGGGCTCGAAGGAGCCGCCGTGGCGCCTCTCCGGCCCCGGCGCGGTCCTGCTCGTCCACGCCTATTCGATGTATGTCTACTTCTACCTCTTCACGCGCGCCGGGCTCGCGCGACTGGACGCCGCGTACCTCGAGGCGGCCGCGGCCCTGGGAGCGGGACCCGGACGCGTCCTTGCCCGCGTGACACTGCCGCTGCTCGCGCCCGCGCTCGCCGGCGGAGCGCTGCTGACGTTCATGACGTCGCTCTCCTCGTTTTCGGCGCCGTATCTCTTCGGGGGAACGTTTCGCGTCATGACGACGCAGATCGTCTTCTCGCGGTTGAACGGCGACAACGAGATGGCGATGGTCGAGACGACGACGCTCGCGGCGCTCGCCCTCGTCGGCCTCTACTTCCTTCAACGCGCGGAGAAACGCCGGGAGGTCGCCGGGGCGATCCGGGGCACTCCGCCCTCCCGGCGCCGATTGCGCCGCGGGACGCTGGTGGCCCTGCTCGCGTGGCTGCTGGCGGCGTTTCTCCTGCTTCCGCACGCGACACTCCTGCTCGTCTCCTTCGTGCCTCCCGGGACGTGGACGATCGAGGCATGGCCGCCGGTCCTGAACTTCTCCAACTGGGCCTCGGTCTTCTCGCAGACGGAGCGCCTGCGGCCGATCGTCAACTCCCTCTGGATGGCCGTCGTCTCGACCGCGGGCGCGCTCCTGCTCGGGTTTTCCGCGGCATGGATCGCCGTGGCGCGCCGGAACCGCTGGCGCGGTGCGCTCGAGGCGCTCGTCTCCGTGCCGTGGGCCCTGCCCGGGACCGTCTTCGCCGTGGCCCTGGCGGCGACCTTCTCCCGCCACGCCCCCTGGGCGGGACGCTTCGTGCTCGTCGGCACGGCGGCGATCCTCCCCCTGGGCTACCTCGTCAGGAACCTCCCGTTGACCGGGCGCGCGGCCTTCGCCGGACTGCGCCAGCTCGACCCGTCCCTGGACGAGGCGGGCGCCTCTCTCGGCGCCCCGCGCTGGAGGCGTCTGGCGCGAATCACGATTCCGCTCCTCGCGCCCGCACTCCTTGCCGGGGCCTCTCTCGCGTTCCTGACGTCGCTCGGAGACTTCGTCGTCTCGATCGTCCTCTACACGTTCGAGACGCGCCCGATCTCCATCGAGATCCTCTCCTCGCTGCGGATGCAGGACACGGGCGCCGCCGCCGCGTACGGGGTGCTCCTCGCGGCGCTCTCCGCCGCGGCCTTCCTCTCCTGGGGACGCCGCGCCGCCCAACAGTGACCGGCGCCGCCGTCAGCCCGGCGGACGGGTGACGACGCGCGGGGACGGCCGCGGGCGAAGCGACAGGACGGGCGTCGCGCGCGGAGGAACCGGCGTGGGCGTCGGGACGATCGCGGACGCGATCCGGTAGAGCCCCCCGGTTTCCGTGCCGAGGTAGATCTCTCCCGACGCGTCTTCACCGAACGTCGTCAACTGCGGCACGTTGGGCGTCAACATCTGTCCGTTTCCGAAGATCCACCCGAAGCAGTAGTCGCCGTAGAAATAGACGCCGTCCAGCGCCGGATACGCCGCGCCCCGATAGACGTAGCCGCCGATGACCGTTCCGGTGCAACCGCCGCCGCCGGCGTGGCCGTACTCGTAGAGGGGAGCCTTGAAGCCGGGAGAGTTGCAGGCCGGGACGCCGGCCGGGCATCCGGCGCTCCCGCCGGCACCGCAGAGCGTCCCTTCCATGATCTTCCACCCGTAGTTCTCTCCCCCGGCGCTCGCGCGCGGCTGGAAGTCGATCTCCTCTCGGGCGCCCTGTCCGACGTCGGCGACGTAGAGGTCTCCGGCCGCGCGGTCGAAAGAGAACCGCCACGGATTGCGCAATCCGACGGCCCAGATTCTGTCGGCGGGCGGGCCGGCCGCCGCGAACGGGTTGGAGGACGGGATCCCGAAGAAGGGAGCCGCGGTGACGTTCTGATTGACGTCGATCCTCAGGAGCTTGCCGAGCAGCGTGTCGGTGCGCTGTCCGTTGCACATCGGATCGTTGGCCGAGCCGCCGTCCCCCATGCCGATGTAGAGGTAGCCGTCCGGTCCAAACTGGAGCTGACCTCCGTTGTGATTGCTGAAGGGCTGCGGAATCGTCAGGAGAATGACGCCGCTCGCCGGATCGGCCAGGTCGGCGTTGCCCGCCGACGCCTGGTAGCGCGCGATGACCGTATTGCCGGCGGTGTTGGTGTAGTCGACGAAGAAGAAGCGGTTCGCGTCGTACTGCGGATGGAACGCGATGCCCAGGAGCCCGCGCTCGAAGCAGCAGGAGATGAGAGGCGCCAGGTCGAGGAACGCCGCCGGCTGGACCTGTCCGCCGCTGAAGATCAGGACTCTCCCCGTCTGGATCGTCAGGAAAAGGCGAGCGTCCCCCGCGTTCGCGATCGACGTGATCGGCCCGATCCCGGCCGCCAGCGGAACGAGCGCGATATCGGGCACGGCCGCGGGGCCTTCGCGCCTCTCCGGAAGCGGGGCGCGCGCCGACGTCGCGAAGAGGAGAACTACAGTGAAGACAAGGGTTGTTCTGGGCATCGCGCTTGCAGCCAAATGCCGTGAAGGCCGGTGCGATTGTACGCGGTCTGCACGTTGACCGGGACCGTCCCCGGTGTGATAGCATCCAATTTCTCGGAGCGTGTTATGGGTTTCCGCAAGGGTTTCGCTCTGTTAACGGTCGCGGCTCTCCCGCTCGCCTGCAGCGACAAGTCCCCGACTCAACCGGCCGCCATGGAGGCAAACTCCGCCTCTCCGCAGGCGGCGACTTCGGCGGGCCGGCCCTCGACCCGTTCTCTCCCGTCGAGAGATGTTCCGGCCAACGGAATGATCGGGACGTGGGGAGGCCAGGGCCTGACGATCACGGTCGGCGCCGCGAGCGCCATCGTCTCCTTCGACTGCGCGCACGGGACGATCGACCAGCCGTTCCTCCCCGACCGGGCCGGGCACTTCGACCTCGTCGGGACCTTCGTGCCCGAATCGCCCGGTCCCATCCGGGAAGGGGATCCCAAGGTGCATCCCGCGCGCTACACGGGCGACGTGAACGGAAAGACGATGACGTTCACGGTGACGGAGACCGACACCGGCCTGACGCTCGGCAAGTTCGTCGTGACTCTCGGAGTCGCCGGCCGCATCTTCCATTGCCTGTGAGTCGCTAGAGATCGGTTCTCGTCAGCGCAGCATCACGAGGACCAGCCCCGCCAGACACAGCACGATCCCGGCGACGTTCGCCGCGGACAGGTGCTCCCGGAACAACAGCGCTCCCGTCGGGACGAGCAGGAGCGCGACGGCGACGCTGACGATCAGCGACCCGACGTTGATGTTCCAGCCGGCGCGGTAGGCGAGCAGGAATCCGATCTCGATCCCCACGGCCGAGACCGCGACGCCGAGGGTCGCCCAGTTGAGCTTCGCGATCCCGGAGACTCTCGGAGCGCCGCCCGGCGAAAGAGGCCACAACGCGAGCGTGACCAGGAGCGCCGCCGCGTACGTCACGGCGACCGACAGCAGCGGGTGCACCCCGGACGGGATGGACTTCTGCGAGACGTGGTACAGCACGTTGGACGCGACGATCACGACGACCGACATCGCCAGGAGCTTCGTCGAGCTCACGGCGCCCGCTCCTCGAGGACCGCGTAGGCCCGGACGGGGAAACTCCCCACGCCGGAGAACGGCGCCGGCACGCAATGAAAGCGGAACCCTTCGGCCGGCAGATCCGCCAGGTTGCAGAGATGCTCGGCGATCGGGATCCCCGACTCGAGGAGGAGGGTGTGCGCCGGCCGCGTCCCGTCCTCCGTGTCGTCGATGTTCAGCGAGTCGATTCCCACCAGGGCCGGCCGCGCCGCCGCGAGGGCCTCGGCGGCGCCGCGCGTGAGGTACGGGTGACCCTGGAAGTATGCCGGCGTGCGCCAGTGAACGTCCCAACCGGAGCTCAGCAGGACGGCCTTGCCCTCCAGATCGAGTCCGGCGAGGAGGTCCGCGTCGAAAGCGCGGCCGGCTCCCTTCTCGACGACGACGCCGTCCAGATCCGCAAGCCGGCGCAGGGGCAGGCTCGCGACGTCGGACCCTTCGGCGAACCGGTGGAACGGCGCGTCCACGTAAGTCCCGGTGTTCGCCACCATCTCGATCCGCGCGATCGAGAAGGTCGTGCCGGGGGCGTATTTCCCGCGCGAGTCCTCGCGCGACAGGAATTCCGAGACGGCGGGCGCGGGAAGCCCGGGGTAGGTCGTCATCCCGGGCTCGATCGGATGGGAGAGATCGATGAGCCGGCGCGGGCTCAAGCCGTCCACCCTTCCCTCTCCCGCAGCGAGGTGATGTGCGCGACATGGTGCCGGCCGTGCCACGCGTACTGTGCGAGAAGGAAGTCCACGGTGATGACTCCCCACGAGGGGTGGAGCGCCGTGCGGAGGAAGTCCGGTTCGCCGAGCGAACGCAGCAGCGTGACCCACCGGCTGTGGAGGGCGTCGAGCAGGTCGAGAGACACCGCGACCGGCGTCGCCGCCGAGTCCGGAAGCTTCGCCCAGTCCGATTCCTCGTAGGATCGGAGCGCCGGCTCGTTTTCCGTCAGGGCGAGCTTGAAGCGCACGTAGGCGTTGACGTGGCTGTCGGGGATGTGGTGCGCCACCTGGCGCGCGGTCCAGCCGCCCGGACGATAGGGGGTGTCGAGCTGCGCGGCCGTCAGGCCGGCGACCGCCTCCCGGAGCCTCGCGGGCGCCGCGGCAATCTCGCCGATGAAACGGCCGCGCTCCTGCGCGCTCAGGGGCTCCTTCTCCCTGACGAACGGGCCGATCGGGTATCGCAAGTCCATGGTCCCTCCTGTTTCAGGCAACGCGACGTTTTCTCCGGAGCGCCTTGAGCAGCTGGATCTGGCCGGTGTGGTAGACGTCGTGCAGCGCGCTTCCCGCGATCTCTCTCAGCGCGGTTCGCCGGCGTGTCCCTGCGAGCCTGCCAGCCAGGCGGCCCGGCGGCAGGTTCGCGACGACGCGGCGCAGAGCGCGGTGCTCGCGCTCGAGCAGATCCCGCTCGGAGCGCCACGCTTTTTCGCTCGCGCCCGAGCGCTCGAACCAGTTGTTTCCTTCGATGATGAAGGAGCCGCGTTTTTCCCCCGTCAGCCGCCGGCGCACCCGGTATTTCCAGTAGGCCGCGTGCACGGCGAGCTCCCGGATGTTGTGGCGGCCCGGAGCGGGACGCCACGCCGCCTCTCGCGCCGTCACGCCGCGCAGCGAGCCCTTGAGCCCCGTCCCGTGCCATGCGCGCCGGTCGTAGGCCTCGTCCATCGCGTGGAGGAGGACGGCGATCTCGGCGTCCGGCCGAGCGGCTTTTCTCTTCCTCATGCCGCGGCCTCGCTTGCGCGTTCCTGCCTTGCCCGCGCGCCGCCGTAACGGATGATGAGCGCCACGGATCCGACGACCGCGATCGTCGCGAGCGCGACGCGAAGGGTCACCGCCTCGCCGGCAAAGGCCCATCCCAGAAAAACCGCCACCACGGGATTGACGTAGGCGTATGTCGAGACCCGCGCGGGCGTCGTCGCCCTCAGGAGCCAGACGTAGGCGGAAAACCCGAGCAGCGATCCGAAGACGACGAGATAACCGAGCGACAGGACCGAGCGCGGCGACACGGCGGCGAGGTCGAGCCGCGATCCTTCGCCGGCGGCGAGACCGACGAGCCAGAGGAGGACTCCTCCGCCGATCATCTGCATCGCCGTCGCGGTCAGCACCGATGCGGGCAGCCGGGCGTGGCGGGAGTAGAGAGAGCCGGTCGTCCAGCAGAGAGCCGCCAGCAGGAGCGCCCCGGCTCCAAGCAGGTCCACCGACCCGTTACCCGCGAAGCGCCCCGGCGCGACGAGCATGAGGATTCCCGCGAGGCCGATGAGAAGGCCGGCGACCACATGAGCGCGCGGCCGGATCCTCCTGTGGATGCCGTCCAGGAGCGCCATCCAGAGCGGCACCGACGCCACGATGAGCGCGGCGAGCCCGGAGGGCACCCGCTGCTCCGCCCATGTCACGAGCCCGTTGCCGCCGAGGAGCATCAGCCCGCCGAGGAAGAACGCCGTGGCCCAGTGGCGTTTCTCCGGGCGCGGCTCGCCGCGCAGCCGCGTCCAGAGAAAGAGAATCAGCCCCGCCGTCAGGTGCCGCGTCCCCGCCATGAGGAACGGCGGGATCGTCTCGACGCCGAACCGGATCGCGAGATACGTCGATCCCCACAGGACGTAGACCGCCGCGAACGCCGCGACGAGCTTCGCTCGGCTCGGGGAGATCCCGCGTCGAGACCTCAGGCACTCGCCGCCTCCTCGTCCTCGGTCTCCGATTCGGCGCCGGCGAGCGGCAGCGCCGCGGTCTCCTTCACGGTCTCGAGGACGATCGTGGTCCGCGTCGAGCTGATCGTGGCGATCGAGCCCAGGCGCTCGCGCAGGAGCCGCCCCAGGGCTTCCGCGTCCCGGGCACGGGCCTTGACCAGGAAGCAGTCCTCCCCCGCGACGTGGTGCACCTCGAGAATCTCCGGGATCTCGGCGAGCTTCTCGCCCGTCACGACCCCGCCCGGACGGTCGTTGGACTGCACGAACGTGAACGCGAGCTGCGCGAGCCCCAGGACCCTCGGATCGATCTCCGCTCGATAGCCGCGGATGACGCCTCTCTCCTCGAGCTTCCGGACCCGCTCGAACACCGCGGACGGCGCCAGCCCGACCTGCCGCGCGATTTCGGCGTTGGAGGTTCGGGCGTTTTTCTGCAGGATATTCAGTATCTGCCTATCTGTAACGTTGATCATTCTTAGAATCTAGCCATTTCTAGAATATTCGTCAAGAGACCGAGCCTGAAACAACCTGTTCTTCTACAAACCCGCGACCGATCGGAAGGTTGGCAGCCCGAGCTGAGGGCAGAGGGGTGGGGGCGAGCCGGGACAGGGTTTCTCGAGTGCCGGGAGCTTTCGCCTCGAGTGGCTTCGAACAGGCTGAGCCGTGGACGTCGAGCTGGGCTCGCAGACCAGATTGGAAGATCGGCCGCACGACGTTCGCCGCAGCGTCGCCACTTCGGAGCCAGCTCGCAACGTCCGGCTTCGACGAGAGGGGCGATGCAGTCGGAGTGAAAGTTGCGGCCTCCGCGCGACGCAGGGCTTCAAGACGCTTCGCCGCGCGAGCGCCATGCCCTTGCGAGGAGGCATTGACCCTCGCCGAGCGCACGCTGATCTGCAGACCCTCGCCCTTCCCGGAGAGATCGTAGCTTGGAAGGAACTCGCTGCGCGGGAGGTTGTGGGACTTTTCCCATTCGCCAGCTCGCGCAGATCCTCGGCGGCGGCGCTTCAGCCTGCGAAGTAGAGAAACGCTTTCGACGACTTCGCGCTCCGCCATGGCAAGCGCTTGCCGGAGGAACTTGAGCCGTTCCTCCTTCGGGACATCGCGCCATTCTGCGGCGTTCTCGAACGAGCCGTCGCTCGACTGCTCTGAATTCCTCGATGTCCGCGCCGCTCGTCGCCGACCCGGGCCCTGAGCGCTTTGACTCGCTGCGCCGTTCGGAGGACGCGGCTGGAGCTGCTCTCGAACCGGCGAGGGTAGGCCATCGTCCGTCTCGGCCTCGAACGCGGGGATCTCCGGGGAGACCTCCGCGCACTTGCCCGAGGCCTGCCTTCGCGCGCACACTCCATCGCGAGGAATTCAACAGCGGTGCAGCTCGGGGAGCGCCGAGACCGGCAGCGAGAGCAGCATCGTCGTCTCGCTCTCCACCGCCCGGTAAGCCGACGGCAACGCCGAGGCGTCGCCGTAGATCTTCTTGCGCTCGGCGTCCCAGATCGCGGAGCGGAGGCGTTCGACGCGCGAGGACCAGTCCGCCGGATAGGCGCGGGCGTACTTCTTGCCGAACGTCTCGCGCGCCCGCTCGTTGAGACTCCGTCGGGAGGTCGGAGAGGACTGTCGAGCAAGAGCGCGATCGAGGTCCTGCGCTCCGGGGCCAGTCCTTGAGCGCTCTTTGTCTCAAGCGTGCGGCCTCCGCGGTGTCTGCGTCCATCTCCGGCGCAGCAGAAGCGGGAAGATCGCGGCAGCTCGACGTCTTTGGCGCCTTTCGCGTTCGCGGTCGCGAAGAGCTTTTTCGCCTCCGGCGACTTCACCGCGCTTGCTCAGTCTGAGAGAACGCCTCGAGCAGGACCCGAGGCCCTCCGTCGGGATTTTCGGCCTCGCGCTTGCTGGAGGAAGACCAGGGCCGCGTCGTAAAGCGACGTGTGATGAACGCGTTGACCGAGTTGCCGCCGACAGATCCTGTGAAAGCACGAAGACGGATGAAGTAGTTCCACGGACGGGCGCGCAGCGCTCCGAGCGACCGCGAGATAGAGCCGATGGGAGGTCCTCCTTGCCCATCAGAGCCGAGATGGCGCGCGCTTCCGCTTCCACCGCCTTCTGGTCCGACTGGAAAGGCCTGGCTGACCTCCTGATCCCGGAGAAGTTTTTGAAAGACGAGCTTCCTCGGCGGAAATGGCCTTCTTGTTCTCCTCTTCCATGTCGAGCCGCCGAGCAGACATCATCGAAGTCAGTGCTGACGTATTGCTTCTCGACCTGAGTCAGCTCGTGGCTCCGGCCGAACCCATCCAGCGATAGCGCGACGGCCTGCCTCTGCTCGGGCGTCAATGCGTGAACCGCTTCGCGCAAGAGCGTCGTGTTTCGCGTCTGGATCGCCTTGAGCTCGTCGGGACGGGAGATCCTGGCGCTCTTCGAGCGAGAGCAACCGGTACCCCTCGGGCATCCAGAGACGTTCCTCTTCCTGGGCCGACAGAAGGAGAGCGGTCGCCGGTGATCATCACAATGCAGGATAGAGGAAGGGCTTCAATTGAAATGCTCGCGGCTCTCCCTCATTCTACGCGCGAGCACCGCGCGGGATCCGGCGCCGAGGATGCGCCGGGAGCGCGGGTTTTCGGGCATGTCAGAATCGCCGCGTGGCCAGGAAGGAACGGCGAGGAACCGAAGTCTCGGAGCCGAGGGAGCGCCCGCCGGCGCCGGTGGACGTGGCGGCGGTCATCACGCCGCGCAGC
Source organism: uncultured Acidobacteriota bacterium (assembly GCA_963782815.1). Taxonomy (GTDB): domain Bacteria; phylum Acidobacteriota; class Thermoanaerobaculia; order UBA5066; family Gp7-AA6; genus JAWOLE01. The sequence goes on from CAWALG010000025.1 coordinate 26,284, forward strand.
CTTGCGAAGCTGTGCCTGCTCGGCGTGCTGTCGGGGCTCTGGTCTCTCTTCCTGTGGTCGGAGCTCGTGCTCGTGCGCTCGGGAGGCAGCTCCTTCTGCGGATTCGGCGGCAACTTCGATTGCGAGGCGGTCTGGAGCGGGGCCTTCGCCTCGGCGGTCCACCGCTTCACGGGCGTTCCGATCTCCGGGTGGGGCCTGGCCTGGAGCGTGGCGGCATTCCTCCTGCCGCTCGTCGCGCTGCTCCGCCGCGCGGAAGGGAAGAGCCTCGGGGCGCTCACGACGGCAACGCGTCTTGTCGGGCTCGCCGGGATCCTGGCGGTCGCGCTGATGATCGCCGCGAGCGCCCTCGCGGGCGCCTTCTGTCCCGGATGCGCCGTGACGTACGTGATCGTGGCGGCCTACGGTTTCATCACCCTGCTGCAGTGGCGTCCCGCCGGATTCCCGCGAGCCCTCCGCGGGTCCCTGCTCGCGGGCGGCGTCTTCGTGGGAGCGTTTCTCCTTCTTCTCTATCCGGGACTGCGCACGCCCAAGTCGAGCGGGGAGGCGGGCAGGAGAGCCGTGTCGGAAGCGGTGGCGCAGGCCGGAGGCGCCCCGCGGCCGGCGGCCGGCACGGGCAACGCGCAGACCGACAAGGTCCTCGCGGACCTGATCGCCTCGCTCGAGCCGCCGCTCAAGCAGACCCTCGCCGACTCCCTGGCCATCTACCGCGCGGCGCAGGCGCAACGGGTCCCTCCGCCGCGAGCGCTCGTCGGATCGGACCTGGCGCCGGTGAGGATCACGGAGTTCACCGACATCCTCTGCGAACACTGCGCCGGGCTCCAGGAGACCCTGCAAACGATCCGGGAGAGCTCGCCGCCCGGCAGCTTCAGCGTGGACGCGCGGCAGTTCCCTCTCGACGGGCGCTGCAACCCGTTCGTGGGCCAGACGAAAGGCGACGACGTACGGTGCGCGGCGGCAAAGGCGAGAATCTGCATGGAACCGACCGGCAAGGAACCGCAGTTCGCCGCGGCGCTCTTTGCCGCGCAGAAGGGCCTCACGCGCGAAAAGGTGTTCGAGATCGCGGCGCCCTTCATGCCGCGTCCGGCCCTGACCGCCTGCATGGATTCCGCCGCCACCCTCGCGAAGCTCCAGGAGGACACCATGGCCGCGGCCTCCTTCGACTCCGACGGAACGCCGATCGTGGCCGTCAACGGCCGGAAGGGAACGAGCTTCGGCCCCTTCCTCTACGCGATGGTCCTGACCCGCGGAAACCCGGATCACCCCTCCTTCGAAGCCCTGCCCCCCGGCGACCCCACCGCCCACCTCCACTGAGGCTCGCGCGAGCGGCATTGTTCAGCGCCGATCTTGCAGCCGCGAAGGAATCGGTCAGACGAGGCGGCCGAGAAGAGTCAGAGCGGGTGCGCAGCGGATTCCCTCGGGGCTGACGAAGTCCTTCGAGCCGGTGGCGGAGATCTGCCAGGCCTCGGCGTCCGGGAAGCGCGTCTTCAGGTAGCGCAGACTCCGATCGACTTCGGCGTCTGACCACTTGCATTCGATGAGGAGCCTCGGGCGGCGGCCTTCGACGACGACGAAATCCACTTCTCGGCCTTCGACGTCTCGGAAATAACGCAACTCGACATCCCGCCCGAGGGAGTCCTGCTCGAAATCGACCCACTTCAGGAGATGGCAGGCAACGAGATTCTCGAAGCGCGCCGCGTCATTGGGAATCACAGACCAGTCGAAGAGATAGTGCTTCTGCTCCTTCTTGACGGCGCGGATGCGGGGCGCGCCCAGCGGCGCCAGCCGAAACATCGCGTAGAGACGCTCGAGCGCGGCGATCCAGGCCGATACGGCCTTGTGGCTCACCTGAAGGTCTTCACGCAAGGCGTTGATCGAGAGCGGCGATCCCACGAGCTCCGGCAGCCGGAGCACGAGCAGCTCCAGGTGTCCCAGATCCTCGATCCTCTCGAGCGACACGACGTCCTCGCGGACGAGCAGCGTCCGATGCTGTCGCGACCAACGCCGAGCCTCGACTTCGCTGCCCGACAAGTACGGCTCAGGGAATCCCCCGAGCTTGAGGAGATCCCGCAGCTCCGCAGGCGTCTTTAGTCCGAGCTCGGCGGCGGAAAAGGGATGGAGACGCAACAGGTGATACCGGCCCTGGAGAGAATCGCCACCGAAACGATAGAGATCGAGTCGTCCGCTGCCGGTGACCAGGATCCGCTGACCGCGGCGGCGCCCGTCATAGATCCCCTTCAGGTAGTTCCGCCACCGTCGGTATTTGTGAATCTCGTCGAAGAGCCAAAGCCGTCCCGGCGGAAGCTCGCGCTTGAGAATTCGTTCCCTGTGCTCGGCCACGTCCCAGTTCAGATAGCCCGCCCGGGCCCCCGGAAGGCCCAACGCGAGCGTCGTCTTCCCGACCTGCCGCGGTCCCGCGACGAAGACCATCTTCCGGGCGAGATCGCGGCGGACCTGGCCGGCGAGGTAACGCGCGCGGGCGGCCATCTCGAGAGATTACTTGTTTTTTCGCCTCATGTCAAAAATACAAGTGAGCGTTTTTGCCAAGGGAAGAAACTCAAGGAGGCGAGGACCGATGGGCCGAAGCTCACACGGGGCGGTTTGGTGGGATCTGGTTAAGACGGCTGCGACTCCTCAGAATGATTTGATTGTAAAAGGGCCTCTGCGCCTTGCGCCTCCAGTTTGCGTTGGCAACGGAAAAGCGCGAATGTCCTCCTCGATTTGGGACATCAGGTCAAGGGATTAGTCTACGAGATCGAAGATGTACAGAAGATCCTTTTTTCGGTTCTCCTCATGCTGTCTCCTGCGGAACGTCAGCGCCTTCTGCCAGACAAAAAGGCGCACGCGTGGAACCTGACCACACCTCGTATTGCTCGGCCCTTCGCGTTGCGCACGGTCAAATTATCGGGTAGTGGAGAAGCAGATCGATGAATCGAAGCTGTTGTGCGACAACTCCTCAGACTTCGAGCGTCGCGTCGCTTCCGAACCTCGCGCGGGGGTTAGGAATTAGACAATCGCTTGCGGCCTGTCCGCTGAGGGCAAGCGTGCTTGGTGATTGGTGGTCGCTCCTCTCCATCATTTCGCTTTCAAAGTCGCGGCGGAAAGGAGTTCATCGAGGCGAGCTTTGCCAAAGGTAGATCACGGGCAAGGCTATGTCCACGTCCAGCGTGAAGTCTCCTTGGGTGTCGGTTCGGTAGTCAAGTACTTCCGGTAGAGATACCAAGCCAGCCCCGACGATGACGAGATCCGACAGGCGAGGTTCGAACGCGTGAAGGACTCGAATGAAGCCGCGGATCCTCACTTCCTGGCCAGTTAGGGCGAAGCCGCCTCTCAAGAATCACCTCGGCCTGTTCGGGGCCGCGCTGAGCAAAACAGCTCAAGTAGAGATAAAGCTGAAGGTCGCTCACGACTCTGACTCCGCGGAGGATTAGCGCATCGAAGAGAAAGGAGCTCTGTAGTAAGGGTCCAGAAACACAAGGTGGGCTCGCGGGACCTTTCGGCCTTAGACTTTCGACCAGACGCCGGAAGGCTGGTGCGGAAGGGGAAATGCAAATATGAACTGATGGAACTGGACGTAGGGAGCGACTAGGGAAGCGCGGCATGAAGACTCAGGCCAGCGCATTCCTGTCGTCTTCACGAGAACGAGAGAAATAGATGATCACTTCGGCATTCTTGGCGTGAACGTAGAAACGCGATTCCGGTTGTCGCCGGAATCGGCTACGTAAAAGGAGAGCATTCCTTCAGAAGACCTTCTGGGTCAAGAGTCGTATTTCTCCAGCATGTCGCTCCAGGTATCCATTTCTTCGAGTGCCTTCAGAGACCTGAAACCCGGCCGGACTCAGTTCGAGCTTCCAAGCAACCACGGATACCGATCTGCTGAGGTGGCCGCGGCAATAGGTAGCGAAGAACCAGCGAGCTTCGATCAGCAAAGACGCTTGGGACAGGCTCTCTGGCTGCTGGCGGCTTAGATGCCACCTCCCGATCAACAAGCAGGCCGGGGGCTTTGAAGAAGCGGTTGCCGAGAGGTCGGCAAACCAAACATTTACACTTCTTAACCACTCACGCATCGGACGTCCCAGATGTGGCACGAAGATTACTGGCTGCGGGCTCCCCGAGCCTCGCGAGCGGATGGCTCGCAGATAACGGACAGCATCTTCAAGAGGTGCACGCCGTACATTTGTCTTGAATTCCACGAGCAGAAGCCTTCGCTTGCCCCCTGGAAGCCGGACAGAAAGCTCGACATCAGCATGTGGCCGCTCCGATAACCCTCTTCGAGTCCCGAGAACGAGTACGCCAGACTCCTTCAGGTATCGCCTGAGAGCCTTACCACCTTCTACGTGCAAGACTTGCGCGTTCATCATATTGATGCTGTTTACGTACCTAAACGAGCGATATACAAACAACAAGACACGGAGGGGCGCTAGACGGCGTAGTAGCGGGCGTGGGGGTGGTGGACGACCAGGGCCGAGACGGAGGCCTCGGGGTCCATCATGAAGCCTTCGGTCAACTCGACGCCGATCTTGGAGCCGGGAAGGAGCTGGAAGATCGTGGCCTGGTCGGCGAGGTCGGGGCAGGCGGGGTAGCCGGGGCTGTAGCGCTTGCCGCGGTAGCGGGCCTGGAAGCGGTCGGTCATCGTCAGGTCGGGGGGGTCGGGGAAGCCCCAGCGCTCGCGGATGACCCGGTGAACCCACTCGGCGGCGGCCTCGGCGGTCTCGACGGCGAGCGCCTGCAGGCAGTGGCAGAGGAGGTACTCGCCGCGGGCCTTCAGATCCTCGGCTCTCTCGCGGACCCCCTCTCCCGCCGTCGTGATGAGGAGCGCGATCGAGTCCGGCGGCCCGCTGGCCGCGCGCGGACCGATGAAGTCGGCCAGGCAGAGCCGCTCGCCCATCGCCTGCCGCGGAAAAGCGAAGCTCGCCAGCCGCCGGCCCCCGCACACGAGGTGAAGCCCGTTCCCCTCCGAGTACGCCTCGAAATAGCGGTACATCGCGCGAGCGTCGGATCCATCCGGCGCTCCGGACGCGCCCGATGACAGCCTCGAGCTCCGCGAGCTTCGGGTCCCCCGCTTCCTTCAGCTTCCGGTAGCTCCCGCGCAGGCCCAGGTGCTTGGCGTAGAGCATGTGGGGATTGACGTACTTCCAGATCTCCTCGGCGTCGAGGTCCGCGAGGACGTGCTCGACGAGATCCGGCGCGGCGACAGGCTCGACGAGCGGGACGTTCTCGCTGCGCACCTCCGGCGCCGCCAGCGGGTTCTCCGTCTCGGAATCGGTCGCCGCCGCGGCCGCCATGGAACGCCGGCGCTCCTCCGCTTCCGCCGCCAGTGTCGCCCGCGCCTCTGCTCCCGAGAGGATCCGGTCGGCGAGCGCGAGGCCGCGCATCGCGTCCTGCGGCGTAGACGGCGAGGCCGCCGTAGGCGGGCGCGATCTTGAGAGTCCGTGAACTTCTGCGAGAGCGCGGCGCCGCCGACGAGCATCGGCGCCTCGACCCCGCTCGCGGCCAGGTCCTTCGCCGTCGCGACCATCTGCTGCGCGCTCTTGACGAGGAGACCCGAGAGGCCGATGAGATCCGGGCGGTGCTCCCGGTACGCCTCGATCAGGCGCTCGGGCGGGACCTTGATGCCGAGGTTGACGACCTCGTAGCCGTTGTTGGAGAGGATGATCTCGACCAGGTTCTTCCCGATGTCGTGGACGTCCCCCTTGACGGTCGCGAGGATGACCTTCCCCTTGCGCGAGTCGCTCTTCTTCTCCATGAACTTCTCGAGGTGGCTGACGGCCGCCTTCATGGCCTCCGCCGACTGCAGCACCTCCGCCACGATCAGCTCGTTGGCGTTGAAGAGGCGGCCCGACCTCCCGCATCCCGTCCATCAACGGGCCGTTGATGATGTCGAGCGGGCTCATGCCGCCCCCGCGCACGGCCTCGAGGTCGTCAAGCAGACCCTCCTTGGATCCCTCCAGGATGTATCGCGGCAGGCGTTCGCGCGGCGTGCCGGCGCGCTCGGCCGGTTTCTTCGGCGCCGCGCCCTTCGCCTTGAAATGAGTCGCGAAGGAGCCGAGCGGATCCGCGTCCGCGGTTGTAGAGGAGATCCTCGGCCAGCCGCCGCTCCTCCTCGGGGATCGACGGATACCGCATCACCTTCTCGGAATTGACGATCGCCAGATCCAGCCCCGCCTTGACGCAGTGATAGAGAAAGACGGAATTCAGGACCTCGCGCCCGGACTCGGGCAGCCCGAAGCTGACGTTGGAGATTCCGAGGATCGTGCGCGACTCCGGGAAAGCCGCCTTGATCGCCCGGATCCCCTCGATCGTCTCGACCGCGCTCCCGACGTACTTCTCGTCGCCGGTCCCGCACGGGAAGACGAGCGGGTCGAAGAAGATGTCCTCCGGCGCCACGCCGTACTTCTCGGTCAGGAGCGTGTAGCTCCTTCGCGCGATCGCGAGCTTCCTCTCGCGCGTGACGCCCATCCCGGTCTCCGGGTCCTCGTCGATCGTGCCGACGATCAGGGCCGCGCCGTACTTCTGCGCGAGCGGGACGACCGCCTTGAACCGCTCCTCGCCGTCCTCGAGGTTGATGGAGTTCAGAATCGACTTCCCCTGGCTCCACTTCAGGCCCAGCTCCATGACCCGCCAGTCCGTCGAGTCGAGCATCAGCGGCACCTTGACCATCTTCGTGGCGCGCTCGAGGAAGGCGTCCGCGTCGGCCGCCTCGTCGCGGTCCGGGTCCTGGAGGCAGACGTCGATGACCTGGCCGCCCGCCTTGACCTGCGCCCGGGCGATCTCCGCGGCCGCTTCGAACTTCCCCTCCGCGACGAGCCGCTTGAACTTGCGGCTGCCGAGCACGTTGGTGCGCTCGCCCACGAGCACGGGCCGGTTGTCCTCGTTGATCTCGAGCATCTCGATGCCCGACACGAGCGTCTTGTTGTGGATCGGCACGCGGCGCGGCTTCTTCCCCTGCGCCGCCGCCGCGAGCGCGCGGATGTGCGCCGGGGTCGTGCCGCAGCAGCCCCCGACGATGTTGACGAGCCCCTCTTCCATGAAGCGCGTCAGATGCGCCGCGATCCGCTCCGGCGTCTCCGGGTAACGGCCGTCGGAGTCGGGAAGACCCGCGTTGGGATAGCAGGAGACGAGCGTCTTCGCGAGGCCCGAGAGCGTGCGGAGGTGGTCCGTCATGAACTCGGGGCCGGTCGCGCAGTTCAACCCGACGGAGAGGAGCGGCGCGTGCATGATCGAGGCGTAGAGCGCGTCCACGCCCTGCCCCGCGAGCATCGTCCCCATCGGCTCGATCGTGACCGAGACCATGATCGGCACCCGCCAGCCGACTTCCGCGAACGCCTGCTCGACTCCGATCAGGCCGGCCTTCAGGTTCCGGGTGTCCTGCGTCGTCTCGAGAAGCAGCACGTCCGCGCCGCCGGAGACGAGCCCGGCGGCCTGCGTCTTGAAGTGGCCGATCAATTCGTCAAACGTCACGCCGCCCGTCACGGTGACCGAGCGCGTCGTCGGCCCCATCGAGCCGGCGACGAAGCGAGGACGCCCGGACGTGGAGAACCGCGCGGCGGCCTCCCGGGCGATGCGAGCGGCCGCGGCGTTGATCTCGAAGGCCTTCTCCGCGAGGCCGTACTCGGCCAGGACGAGCGGCGTCCCCCGAAGGTGTCGGTCTCGACCATGTCGGAGCCCGCCTCGAGGTAGCTCTCGTGCATCCGGCGCACGACGTCGGGGCGCGTCAGGACGAGGTGCTCGTTGCACCCCTCGTAGGCCTCGCCGCCGAAGTCGGCCGCGGTCAGGTTCTGGCCCTGGATCCAGGTCCCGGTCGCGCCGTCCAGGACGAGGATGCGCTCGGCGAGGACTTCCTGGAGAGCCTCGGAGCGCTCCCGCGCGGCGCCGGCGGTCGTTTTCCCCTCGTCCATGCCGCATTATGCCGTGTTTGACCCGGACGGGACGAGATCCCGCCGGTCTCGCGTTAGGATCATCCGTCGAAAGTCGAAAAGGCACATCCGTGAAGTCCACGCTGCGGATCGCTCGCCTCGCGCTCGCCTTCCTCCTCGGCGCGGCGGCGCTTGCCGAGGCCGCGACCCTCGTGCGCGGGCCCGCGATCGGCCGCGTGGATGACACGACGGTCGCCGTCGTCTGGTGGACGGATACGGCTTCCGACACCAGGCTGGAGTGCACGGCCCCCGACGGGACCTCGATCACGATCCGGCAATCCGAACGCGTCACGCGGCACGTCGCGGCCGTCGCCGGGCTTGCCTCCGGCGGGCTCTACCGCTACCAGGCCTACTCCGACGAAACCCCGATGGGCGCCGAGTCCGCCTTCCGCGCGCCGCGGGAATCCTCCGAGGCCGGGTTTCGCTTCGGAGTCATCGGCGACACGGCGACCGGCCACATCCCGGCGCAGATCGCGGACCGGCTGGTGGAAAGCGGCGTGGACCTGGTGATCCACACCGGAGACGTCGTCTATCCCGACGGGGCGGACGACCTCTACGACCAGGAGTTCTTCCGTCCCATGGCCCGCTGGCTCGCCCGCGGCCCCGTCCTCCCCACCCTGGGCAACCACGACATCCACACGGACCGCGGCGCGCCCCTGTTCTCCAATTTCGTGCTCCCGAAGAATTCCGCGACCGGGGAATCGCGCTTCTACTCTCTCCGCCACGCCAACGCGCTCTTCGTCTGCCTGGACGTCGAGAGCTCCGCCTTCGGATACGGCTCGCCGCAGTACCGGTGGCTCGTCCAGACCCTCGCGGGCTCCTCCGCGACATGGAAGTTCGTCTATTTCCACGAGCCTCCCTACAGCTCGGCCGGCTCCAACAACGTCGTGCGGCTCATCCTCTCCCCCGTCTTCGAGCGCTACGGCGTGGACGTCGTCTTCTGCGGGCACGAGCACCTCTACGAGCGCACGTATCCGATCCGCGACTTTGGATTTCCCGGGTCCGGAGTCGTGTACATCACGGAGGGGGGAGGCGGCTCCGACCTGGACGCTCCTCGCGAAGTCCAGAGTTACTCGGCCTTCGTCGCGTCGCGGCACGGGTACCTCATCGGCGAGATCTCGGGGGGCCGGCTCCTCCTGACGGCGCACGACACGGACGGCTCGGTCTTCGACTCCGTCGCGCTCGAGAAGGCGGCGCGCGTGCCGATGGCCGGAGAAGGCGCGGCCAGACGGCCCCGGATCGTCGTCTGGCCTTGAGAGGAGTCCGCGGCGGGCTCGCCGCAACGCTCGCCGCCGTCGCGTTCGCGGCATCGTCCGTAGCCGGCGCGCAGGCTCGTTCCTCCTCCCTGCTGCCGGCCTTGCCGGCCCCCGGGAGGTTCCTCGCCCTGACCGAAGTCTCCTGGTACAGCGCCGGGGCTTTCGTGGACTCCGAAGGCGAACGGCAGGACTTCTTCGGAAGCCTCGATTCCCTGCTGGCCACGCTGCGCGTCTCCTACTCCCCGGCGCGGCGTTTCGCCGTCGGAGTCGAGCTGCCCTATCGCTCCACCCGGCTTCCGGTCGAGGGAGCGGAGGCTCTCACGGCCCGAGGCGTTCCCGGCGGCGGCCTCTTCCTCGACTGGTCGCCCGTGGACTCGCAGAGCCTGCGATCGGTGATCCGTCTCGAGTACTTCCGGTCGCGAACGTACGAAGACCGCGTCGTCACCGTCACCGACGGCGCGGACCGGTACTCGGTGAATGCCGCCCTGCAGTCTCGGCCGGGACTCCTCGGGGAGAGCTGGCGCGCCGCGGTCCACGGCGACTTTCGCTATGCCTCCGCGGCGGCCGGAAGAGACTCCTTCGTGGAATCGGAGGTGGACCTGCGGGCCGGGCCGCGCCTGGCGCGCATCGCAGGCGGGGACCTGCGCGCGCTGGCTCTGGCCGGTTACGCCCTTTCGACCGAAGCGCGGCAGGAGGGCCTGGTCCTCCACGACCTGAAGGCTCGGCGCGCGCCTGCGGGGATCGTCCTGGAGACGGAATGGCCGCCGGCCGAGCCGGGACCCTCCGCGTACGATCGCGCTGGCGGCCGAGCGGGACTTCTTCGCGCGCAATTCCCTCGCCGGGTGGCGGCTGACGCTGTCGCTTCAGTCCGGGTTCTGACCCCCGGCAATTCGGCCGGGAGTGGAACCGGATCGCCGCCGGAGACCGTATACTCCCGAGGAGCCGGCGGTAGACGGCGATGATTCAATCGGAAGGGAGCAGGCGGAGGCCTGCGGCGGGAGGAGGTCACCCGGCGGTTCCGGCGTCCTCGCGCCGCGCGCAACGGACATGACGGCGACGAGAGATCCTTCAGGCGAAGACGAACGCAAGGAAGCGCCGCTTTCCGGCGTCGGGAGCGCGGCCGCGGCGGCGGCTCGCCGATACCTGCTGTCCATCCAGCATGAGGACGGCCACTGGTGCGGCGAGCTCGAGGGGGACACGATCCTCGAGTCCGAGTACATGCTCACGATGCATTTTCTCGGGCGTTCCGGCGAGACCCGGTTTCAGAAGGCGGCCGAGTACCTGCGGCGCCAGCAGCTCGAATCGGGTGGCTGGGCGGTCTACCCGGGAGGCCCGCCGGAAGTGAGCGCCTCGACGAAGGCCTACTTCGTCCTGAAACTCGCCGGCGACGATCCGGAAGCGCTCCACATGGCGAAGGCGCGGCGCGTCATCGCCGAGCTCGGCGGCCTGGACGCCTGCAACTCCTTCACGAAGATCTACCTCTCGATCTTCGGGCAATACGACTGGGAGAAATGCCCGACCGTGCCGGCGGAGCTGATCCTGCTGCCCGACTGGGTGCCGTTCTCGATCTACAGGATGTCCTCGTGGTCGCGCGCGATCGTCGTGCCCCTCTCGATCATCTCGGCGTACCGCCCGAGCTGCCCGGTTCCGGAGAGCGCGTCTCTCTCGGAGCTGCAAACCGCCGAGGGCTCGCCGCCGCCGAAGCGGCGGGCGAGGAGCCTGCGCGCGCGACTCTGGGGAGCCTTCTTCGGCGCCGTGGACCGGTTCCTCCACGAGCTCGAATCCCGGCGCTGGACGCCGCTGCGCCGGCGGGCCCTGAACCGGGCCGAGGCGTGGATCCTCGAGCGTCTCGAGAAGAGTGACGGTCTCGGGGCGATCTTCCCGCCGATCGTGAATACGATCTTCGCGCTGCGCTGCCGCGGCTACGCGGCCGATCATCCGATCGTGAAGAGCCAGGTCGAAGAGCTGCAGAAGCTGGAGATCGAGGAGGAAGAGACGCTTCGCCTCCAGCCCTGCTTCTCTCCGGTCTGGGACACGGCGCTCGCGGTGGTCGCCCTGCGGGAGTCGGGTGTCTCCGAGGACGATCCGCGCCTGCTGCGCGCGGCAAGCTGGCTGCTCGACCGCGAAGTCCGGGTTCCCGGCGACTGGCAGAGGCGGATTCCGAAGACGCCGCCCGGCGGCTGGTACTTCGAGTACGAGAACGAGTTCTATCCCGACACCGACGACACCGCGGAGGTCCTGGCGTCTCTGGCGGCCGTGCGCTTTCCCGACGAGCGCGAGGAGCGGCGGCGCCAGGGAGCGATCGGCCGCGGCGTGGCCTGGCAGCTCGCGATGCAGAACGGCGACGGAGGCTGGCCCGCCTTCGACCGCGACTGCGACAACGAGGTCCTGACGTTCATCCCGTTCGCGGACCACAACGCGATGATCGACCCGAGCTGCGAGGACATCACGGGCCGCACGCTGGAAGCGTTCGGCGCGATCGGCGTCGGGCGCGGCATCAAGCCGGTCCGGCGCGCCGTCGCGTACTTGAACCGCAGGCAGGACGACGAAGGGACCTGGTACGGACGCTGGGGCTGCAACTTCGTCTACGGGACGTGGCTCGCCCTGAGAGGGCTCGCCAGCGCCGGCGAGGACCTGTCCCAGGAGCGCTATCAACGCGCGGGAAGCTGGCTGCGCCGCCACCAGAACGAGGACGGCGGATGGGGAGAGCTCCCGCGCTCCTACGACGAGCCCGGGCGCAAGGGGACCGGGCCGAGCACGCCCTCCCAGACGGCATGGGCATTGCTCGGACTCTTCGCGTTGGGCGACACGACCTCTTCCAGCGTCCGCCGCGGCCTCGAGTACCTGCTGCGCAACCAGCAGTACGACGGCTCCTGGAAGGACGAGTACTGGACCGGGACGGGGTTCCCCCGGGTCTTCTACCTGCGCTACCATCTTTACGCGACGTACTTCCCGCTCTGGGCCCTCGCGGTCTATGAGCGGGAGGCCGGGCCTGGCGGTTCGCGCCCCGAGGCCGCCGGACGGACGGACCTGGAAACCGCCGCGGACACGAGAACGAGCGAAGGAGAATCGAGCCGATGAGGTTCCCGCTGCACATCACGACGGGCACGGTCCGGCACCAGATCGTCAACGCGCTGGCCGGCAACAAACGCTACCCGTTCGTCCTGATGCTCGAGCCGCTCTACACCTGCAACCTCGCCTGCCTGGGGTGCGCGATCGAGCGGCACACGGGCAAGCTCTCGGATCGCCTCCCGCTCGCGAAGTGCCTCGAGGCGGTCGACATCTCGACGGCGCCGATCGTCTCGATCTGCGGCGGCGAGCCGACGATCTACCCGGAGCTGCCCGAGCTCGTCCGCGAGATCATCCGGAGAAAGCGCCACATCTACCTCTGCACGAACGGGCTGCTCCTCGACCAGAAGGTGTACGGCGTCATCCCTCCCGACCGCCGCCTCATGATCAACGTCCACCTGGACGGGATGCGGGAGACGCACGACAAGGTGTGCGCCCGCGACGGGGTCTTCGACAAGGCCGTCGAGATGATCCGGGAAGGCGTGCGCCTCGGCCATCACGTGATGGCCAACATGACGATCTTCAAGGAGACCGAGGTCACCGAGGTCGAAGAGCTGTGCGCGCTCCTGACCGGCCTCGGCGTCGAAGGCCTCCTCGTCTCCCCCGGTTATCACTACGAGTCGGTCCCGACCGACATCTTCCTGACGAAGTCGGAGATCCAGAAGAAGTTCCGGCGGGTGCTGGAGATCTCCAAGAAGTTCAGGCTGACCTCGACGCCGATGTTCCTCGAGTTCGCGGCGGGCCTGCGCGAGTACAAGTGCTCTCCCTGGAGCACCGTGACGTTCACGCCCAACGGCTGGAAGGGCCCCTGCTACCTGATCGGCAAGAAGTACACGCATCTCGTGGGACGAGTTCTGGGGCGGCACCGACTGGGACTACTGGGAGTCGCGCCAGGACCCGCTCTGCGCCAACTGCGCGATGCACTCCGGTTTCGAGGCCTCGGTCGTCAAGGAGCTCCCGAAGCATCCCGGCGACATGTTCCGCCTCGTCGCCTGGAACCTGACCGGTTAGGGTAGGTCCTAGGTGTCATCCCGAGCGAAGCGAGGGCTCTGGTCCGTCGCGGCCCACGGAGGTACATCCTCGACACTTGCTCCTCGGAATGACCTTAGACGTCCCGGTGGATTTCGTCACCGGCGGCACGGGCTTCGTCGGCGCGCACGTCGTGCGGGCGCTTCTCGAGCGCGGCCGGACCGTGCGGTGCCTCGTTCGCACCTCCAGCCGCCTGAGCAACCTCGAGGAGCTTCCGGTCGAGGTCGTGGCGGGCGACGTGACGGACCCGGCGTCGCTCGACGCGCGCGATGGCCGGCGCGCGGACGGTCTATCACTGCGCCGCGGATTACCGGCTTTCGGCGCGCCGTCCCCGCGAGATCTACGCCGCCAACGTCGAAGGGACTCGCAACGTCCTCGCCGCCGCGTCGGAGGTCGGCGCCGAGAAGGTCGTCTACACGAGCAGCGTGGGGGCCCTGGGCCTGACGCGACGACGGCCGGCCCGGCAACGAGGAGACGCCGGTGGAGCCCCGCTCCCTGATCGGCCACTACAAGAAGAGCAAGCACCAGGCCGAGCGCGTGGCGGAGGAGTGGGCGGCAAGGGGCCTGCCGGTCGTCATCGTCAATCCTTCGACGCCGGTCGGCGAGCTCGACATCAAGCCGACGCCCACGGGACAGATGATCGTGGACTTCCTGAACCGCCGGATGCCGGCCTACGTCGACACGGGACTGAACATCGTGGACGTCCGGGATGTCGCGGAGGGACACGTCCTGGCGGCGGAGAAGGGGCGGGTCGGGGAAAAATACATCCTGGGAAACCGCGACATGACGCTCAAGGAGATCTTCGACACCCTCTCGACGGTGACGGGCATTCCTTCGCCGGCGATCCGGCTGCCGCACTGGATCCCGCTCGCCGCCGCCGCGGCCGACACGCTCGCGGCGCGCCTGACGGGGCGCCTGCCGAGGGTGCCGCTCGAAGGCGTCCGCATGTCGCGCCACCGGATGTTCTTCGACGCGGGCAAGGCGATCCGGGAGCTCGGGCTCCCGCAGACGCCGGTCGAGGAAGCCCTCGCCCGCGCCGTCGCCTGGTTCCGCGAGAACGGCTATGTCCGACCGTAGCGGTCCGATCGCGATCGTGACGGCGTTCCGGGAGGAGTTCGGCGCGATCCTCGCCCGGTCCCGCGACGCGCGTTTCCGCGGCGCGTTCGTCGAGGCGCGGATCGCAACGGCCGCCGTCGCCCTCTGCATGACCGGAGACGGCGCGAAGAGCGCCGGGCCGGCCGCATTGTCTCTTTGCAGGGAGGTTCGTCCCTCGGCGCTTCTCGGCGCCGGAGTCGCCGGGGCGCTCTCCCCGGATCTCGCGGTCGGCGATCTCGTCGTCTCACGCCGGGTCCGCGACGGCGAAGGCGACGCGCCGCCTCCGGACTCGGGCCTGCTCGAGCAGGCGCTCGAGACGACGCGCGCGACGGCGGGCACTCTCCTGACCGTCGAAAGACCGGAGGTCCTCGCTTCCCGGAAGACCGCCCTCGGGAATGCGCTCGACGGCGGCGGGCCGGCCGCCGCCGACATGGAGTCGGCCGCCTGGGCTCGCGCCGCCTCCTCCCACCGCGTTCCCTACCTCGTCGTCCGGGCGATCAGCGACCGCTCCGCGGAAGACCTTCCCGAATACCTCGCCCGCTGCGTGGGCAGAGACGGCGGGATCCACCGCCCCTCCGTCGTCCTGCGAGCGCTCGCCAATCCCGGGACGATCCCGGCCCTCCTCGACCTGCGCCGCCGTGTCCGCGCCTGCTCGGAGGGGCTCGCCGATTTCCTGGAGCAATTCCTTTCCGCGGCTCCGACCGTCATGACCACCCTCGAGGAACTGCTCGTCAAGACGAGCCGGACGTTCGCGCTTTCGATCCCGGTCCTTCCGGAGCCCACGCGCCGGGAGGTGATGATCGCCTACCTCCTCTTCCGGATCGCCGACACGTTCGAGGACGCGGCCGACTGGCCGCCGGAGCGCCGGATCGAAGCGCTCCGGGATTTCCAGGACCTGCTGCGCGACTTCTCTCCCGAAAAGGCGAACCGGCTCGCCGGCAGTGGACCGCGGCCGGCGTCTCCCCCCACGCCGGCTATCGCCAGCTCATCGCGGAGACGCCGTTCGTCCTCGACGCCTTCTTCGGTCTCGAGCCCGAGGCCGTCGCCTCCGTGGGCGAGCACGTCTGCCGCTCGGCCGAAGGGATGGCCGGTTTCGTCGACCGCGCGGACGGCGGCGTCCTCGTCTTGAACGACCTCCAGGACCTGCGCGACTATTGCTACGCGGTCGCCGGGATCGTGGGAGAGATGCTCTCGGATCTCTTCCTCCTGAAGCGCGAGATTCTCGTCCCGGCCGCCCCGTACCTGCGCGAGCGCGCCGCGGCGTTCGGCGAGGCCCTCCAGCTCGTCAACATCCTGAAGGACGCGGCGGTGGACGTCACCGAGGGCCGCAGCTTCCTGCCGCGCGGCGTTGCCCGCTCCGAAGTCTTCGCGCTCGCCCGCCGCGACCTCCGCGTCGCCGCCGAATACACCCTCGCGCTGCAGCGCGCCGGCGCCCCGCGCGGCCTCGTCGAGTTCTGCGCCCTTCCCACGGAGCTCGCCTGGGCGACGCTGCGGAAGGTCGAGGAGCGGGGCCCGGGCTCCAAGGTGTCCCGCCTCGAGCTCTTCGCCATCCGCCAGCGCGTCGCCCGGGCCCTCGAACGCGGGGACCCGGCGGTCGTGATACGGCCCTGACACGTCGGCGTGCGGGCGCTTGCCTCCCGCGGCGCGAGCCTTCTCCCTTCGGCTATCTCGAGATGAGGCCGGTCACTTGAACGGGAGGGCGATCTCGGCGCCGATGCCCAGGCTCACTTCCGGGCCGCCGAGGACCCGGGAGAGGCCGGCGCCGAAGACGCCGGAGCGCTGGACGTCGAGCTGCTGCCTCGGAAGGACGCCGGCCGGGTCGGTCAGCGTCACCGTCTCGTCGCCGCTCGAAGAGCGCAGGAGCACCTTCAGGCGGAAGCCCGGGACGAAGGTGTACCGGGCGGTGAGATCCCAGGAGACGACGCTCACTTGCGAATCCGGGTGATAGCCCGCTTCGAGGGCCGAGACCTCGGTGCCCAGGACAGCGAATGCCACGAAGGGGAGGCGCTCGGCGGTCGTACGTGGTCTGGAGGAAGAGCTCGGTCTTGCCCGCCGCGTAGCCCACGCCGATCCGGTACGCCTCGAGCGTCGCGGTGGCGTTGAAATCATGGGACACGAACGCCGGCTGGCTCTCCTCGTGGACGCCGATCGAGCCGCTCTCCCGCTCGGCCGAGGCCGCCAGCGTCCATCGCCCCGGGCGCGCCCGCGCCTCGAGCGCCCCGCCGTAGATCGTCCCCTCGGAGAGGCGGGCGGTGGCCGACGTCGTCTGGCTCCCGCTCGGGCGCTCGTAGCGCGCCGACAGCGCCGCCTCGAACCCGGTCCAGCGGTGCCTCCAGCCGATCGCGACGTCCACGCGCTCGGCCGAGAGGACGCGCTGCTCCGACAGGACGAAACGCTCATGGGCGATGTCCAGCAGGTCGGTCGACTTGTGCGTGCGGCGGTTCCAGGCCGCCTCGACGGAGTCCCGCGCCGAGAACGGATAGCGCGCCAGGAGGGCGAAGTTCTCGTAACGGCCCGTGCCGGTGGCCGTCGTGTTGGTCACCGCGTAAGGCGTCTGCGTCTGCTCGTCGTGAGAAGGCGCGAGGGCGACGCGCACCCTCCACTCCGCCTCGGGCGTGCCGCCCCCGAGCCCGGCGGCGGCGGCCCGCGACCAGCCCAGCCCGACGAGCACGAACTTGGGCGTGACGTCGGACGTGTCGTCGCTCTCCGGACCGGTGACGAGACGGCGCGCGGCCGTCGCGTAGGAGAATCCGACCTCCGTGGAGTATCCGGGAGGCGGCGGCAGCTCCATCCCGAGCAGGAGCCCCGCGCAGAAGACGCAGGCGCTGACGAGGTCGCTTCCCATCCTAGTCGGGAATCGGAACTCGGGACTCGGGATCGAAGAATCACCCGGTTCGAGTCCCGAGTCCCGTCCCGTGTCCCGGCCCGGGGCAGGAACTTCACGAGCAGCCTCACGGCTCCGGGGACGAGCGTCGGGCGCAGCAGGCGCGAATCGTAGATCGAGAGGCGCCGCTCGTTTTCTGCGGAGCAGAGCTCCAGGAACGAGCGCAGCTTGAAGTCGCCGAAGGCCGAGTGGCTCTTCAGCGTGAATCCGTCCTGGGTGCCTTTCTTCTTCCCCGCCGCTCGTCTCCGTTGCCGCCGCCGGCCATCTGCATCGCGCCCTTCACGCGGTCGAAGGCCTGGGCGGCGATGTTCCAGGCGCGCCGCGCGTCGAACACCGGCCGCAGGGGAAGCGGCCGGCGGGCGCGCAGGTAGGCCGCCCAGTTCACGATGAAGAGGATGTGCCGCGCCTCCTCCTGCATGATCTGGTCGAAGATCGCGATCAGGTCCTTGTGGAAGAACTCGCTGCGGCGTCCGAGGTCGAAGAGGCCGAAGGCGAAGAAGGAGTCGAGGCACTCTCCGTATCCGGTGCGCAGGAAGGTCCACGTCGGGTTCTTCGGCTTCTCCGGCTCGCCGAACGGGGCGGTCGCGATCCCGTAGTGCTTCGTCAGCAGGGCGATGATCTCGGCGTGGCGCCCCTCTTCGTAGCCCTGCAGGGCGATGGCTTCCTTCAGCACCGGGTCCGTCTCGGCGTCCCCGAGGGTCTGCACCTTGACCGCCGTGGCGGCCTCGGTTCGCGCCGCCTCGTCCCAGACGGGGAGGGCTCTTCAGCCTCGCCAGGCCCTCCTCGTCCAGGTCGGGCCAGACGATGTCCTGGGGCCGGAAGGGGCGGTGTGTCTCGACGAATGTCCGGCAGAAGAGACGGGCGTGTTCCTCCGATCCGATTCTGAAGGCTTCCATGTCCTCGCCGGACCTCCTCTCGACCAACTCTCGCGCCTCGGGAGACTTGTCCGCCCGGGCGGAGAATTGCAAGACTCGAAGCGAGCTGAAACCCGAATGCTATCAAGCTGATATATTAAGCGTGTTCGCGGCTAACTCGGGCTGCCCGGCCCGGGAAAACGGCACGGCAAGGACGTCACAGCGCTGCAAGGCGGGCGACGTCGAGGAGACCCATGTCACGACTGGACAGGATCGAAGGCCCTCAGGATCTGAAGGCCTTGAGCATCAAGGAGCTGGGCGAGGTCGCCCAGGAGTGCCGGAACATGATCGTCGAGACGATCACCCGGACCGGCGGGCACCTGGCCTCCAACCTCGGCGTCGTGGAATTGACGCTGGCCCTCCACCGCGCGTTCGACAGCCCCAGGGACCGGATCGTCTGGGACACCTCGAACCAGTGCTACACGCACAAGCTCGTGACGGGGCGGCGGGACCGGTTCGCGACGATCCGCACGCCCGGCGGGCTGTCCGGCTTCGCGGAGCCGGCGGAGAGCCCGCACGACATGCTCGCGGCCGGACACGCGGGAACCGGCCTCTCCTACGCGCTCGGGATGTCGGTCGCGCTCCAGGACGCTCCGGACGAGCCGTACGTCGTCGCCGTCGTCGGAGACGGCGCCCTGACCTCGGGGCCGAGCTACGAGGCCTTGAACAACATCGTCCACCTGAAGCCGAAGAGGCTCGTCGTCATCTTCAACGACAACGGCTGGTCGATCTCCGAGAACATCGGCTGGCTCGCGCACTGGCGCAACCGGTTCATGCTCCATCCCAAGTACCAGAAGCTGACGGAGGCGGGGCAGAAGCTCCTCTCGAAGCTGCCGCTCGGCGAGGAGGCGTGGAAGATCGCCCGCAAGGTCAAGACCTCCGTCGAAGGGCTCTTCTTCCCCAACCTGATCTGGGAGGAGATGGGCCTGCAGTACATCGGCCCGATCGACGGACACAACCTGGAGGAGCTCGACGAGGCGCTCGAAGAGCGTCAAGGACATCTCCCGGGAAGGCACGCCGGTCGTCGTCCACGTGCTGACGCACAAGGGACGGGGCTACACAGCTCGCCGAGGACAACCCTTCCAAGTTCCATCAGCCGGGAACCCCGTCCGCCAGCGCCGGCCCGGGTGTGCGGTACACCTACTCGCAGGTCTTCGCGAAGACGCTCCTGCGGCTCATGGAGAAGGACGAGAAGATCGTCGCGATCAGCGCCGCGATGCTCGAAGGGACCGCCCTGACGGAGGTCCAGAAGCGCTTTCCCGGCCGGGTCTACGACGTCGGCATCGCCGAGGAGCACGCCGTCATCATGGCGGCCGGCATGGCGAAGGCCGGCTGGAAGCCCGTCGTCGCCATCTACTCCACGTTCCTCCAGCGCGCGTTCGATCAGCTGATCCACGACGTCTGCCTGCAGAACCTCCCGGTGACGATCTGCGCGGACCGGGCGGGCCTCGTCGGCGACGACGGGAAGACCCACCACGGGATCTTCGACATCACCTACACCCGCTCCTCTTCCGAACATGGTCGTCGCGGCGCCGAGGGACGAGAACGAGCTGCAGCACCTGCTCTTCACCGCGATCGAATCGGGCGGGCCGTTCACGATCCGCTATCCCCGCGGGCTCGGCGTGGGCGTCGACCTCGATCCGGAGCCTGAAGAAGATCCCGATCGGCAGCGGGGAGATCCTCCGCGAGGGGAAGGACCTCTGCCTGCTGGCCTACGGCTCGATGGTCCCGGTGGCCCTGGCCGCCGCGGACCTTCTCCAGGAGCGGCGGATCGAGTGCGGGGTCGCCAATGCCCGGTTCGCCAAGCCCCTGGACCGGCTGCGTTCCACGAGGGCGCGGAGTACCGCTATCACCCGTGGGATGAGCCCGTCGTCGGGCGGAACGCCATCGTCTCGGACTGGCTCGCGAACCAGGACGAGCCCAACACGTACGAAGCCGAGTACGACGCGTGGGCCGTCGACGGCGAACGGGCCGTCGCGACCGGCACCAGCCGCTACGCGGACAGCAGCGGCCGCCGGACCTACCACAACGCGTTCCTGATCGAGTTCGACGGCGACGGCCGCTGCCGCTCCTTCACCGAGCTGTTCCTCGAGCAGCACTGACCCCCGGTCGCCGCGCGTATCCTGTGGGCCATTCGACCCGGGGGGTAGATCCGAGGAGATCGCGCATGTCCCGAATCGTCCGTGCCGCACTGGTCCAGGCAACCTGGACCGGCGACAAGGAATCGATGATCCAGAAGCATGAGCAGGCCGCCCACGAGGCGGCGGAGCAGGGTGCCCAGGTCATCCTGTTCCAGGAGCTGTTCTACGGGCCCTACTTCTGCCAGGTCCAGGATCCCGAGTACTTCAGCTACACGGAGCTGATCCCGGACGGGCCGACCACGAAGCGGATGCAGGACCTCGCGAAGCAGACGGGCATGGTCGTCATCGCCCCGATGTACGAGGAGGACTCGACCGCCTCGGGCATCTACTACAACACCGCCGCGGTCATCGACGCCGACGGGACGTTCCTGGGCAAGTACCGCAAGACCCACATCCCGCAGGTCAAGGGCTTCTGGGAGAAGTACTACTTCCGGCCGGGCAACCTGGGATACCCCGTGTTCGAGACCGCCGTGGGCAAGGTCGGTGTGTACATCTGCTACGACCGCCACTTCCCCGAGGGCGCGCGGGCGCTGGGCCTCAACGGCGCCGAGATGGTGTTCATCCCGAGCGCCACGTCACGCGGCCTGTCGGAGTACCTGTGGCATATCGAGCAGCGCTCGCATGCCGTGGCCAACGGCTACTTCGTGGGCACCATCAACCGGGTCGGCATCGAGCCCCTGGGCGACGACGACTTCTACGGCCAGAGCTACTTCGTCGACCCGCGCGGCCAGTACATCGGCGCCATCGGCGACGCGCACAACGAGGAGCTGCTGGTCCGGGACATGGACCTCGACCTCATCGAGCAGGTCCGCCAGACGTGGCAGTTCTATCGGGACCGCCGGCCGGACGCGTACGAGGACCTCGTCAAGCCCTAGCGGGAGTTATCCACATCGGGGGCCGGGGGCCAATCCACCCCTCGGGCGTCTCGGGTATGATCCCGCGCGGCTCGGCTGTCAAGGAGGAGGACAGCCGAGCCACCTGATTCCCCGGGAGGACGGGATGCAGTTCGGCTTCACCCTCAAGCCCGACCACTCCATCGAGCGCACGCTGGCCCTCGCCCGCCAGGCCGAGGCGGCAGGCTTCGACTACGGCTGGCTGTTCGACTCCCACGTCCTGTGGCGGGAGCCGTACATCCTGCTGACGCTGATCGCCCAGGCCACGACCCGCTGCGCCTCGGCACGTGCGTCACGAACCCGGCGACGCGCGAGCCGTCGGTGACCGCGTCCACGCTCGCGGTGCTCGACGAGGTGAGCGGCGGCCGGATGGACCTGGGGATCGGGCGGGGCGACTCGGCGCGCCGCGTGCTGGGCAAGCCGCCGACGACGATGGCGACGCTCGAGGAGTCGATCCTGGTCATCAAGGCGCTCGTCGAGGGGCGGTCATCGAGTTCGGGGGACCGAGCTCGTGCTGCCGTGGACGGGGTCCGCTCCCCGTCTGGTCGCGGCTACGGGCCGATGGCGCTCGCGATGACCGGGCGGGTGGCCGACGGCGTGATCCTCCAGCTCGCCGACCCGGACCTCATCCGCTGGTTCACTGGGCCAGCTCCGGGACGCGGAGGTCGCCGCGGGGCGGACCGGGCGCGGTCAAGGTGCAGGCGGCGGCGGCGGCGCACGTCGGGGAGCGCGCCGACGGGCGCGAGCGCACCCGCTGGTTCCCGGCGCTCGGTCGAAACCACGTCGTGGACCTCGTCAACAAGTACCCGCGCGAGCAGCTGCCCGAGTCGCTGACCGGCTACGTCCGGACCGGACGGCTACGACTATCTCCACCACGCCGAGGTGGGCTCGTCTAACGCCTCGTTCGTGACCGACGACATCGCCGACCGGTTCTGCGTCCTCGGCAGCGCCGAGGAGCACGTGGCCAAGCTGCGGGCCCTGGCCAAGGCGGGCGTCGACCAGTTCAACCTCTACCTGATGAACGGCGACGAGGAGGAGCAGCTGGAGCTGTACGGCTCGCAGGTCATCCCGGCACTCCGCGACGTGGCGGCCTCACCGCGACTGACGCCGGATCGGATGGCGTCCGTCCGGCCCCGTATCCGTCGACGCATGCACGTTATCCGACTGGATCGACGGCGATCCATCCACCGGCCACGGAGCAGCCTCTCTCCGCCGCGACTCTCCTCCGGCGCCTGAAGGTCGGAGCCCTGCGGCGGCCGCTTGACCCTCCCTGGGACCTGCGGTGGCGAGAGCGCCTCGGTCGCGAGGAGCTCTCGTCACGCGGTCGAGGACGGGTGCGCGCCGCGGAAGCCGCGTGCCCCGGCGGAGCATGACCCCTGGCAACGGCGCGGGCGGTGGCTCCGAGTGGACGTGGCCGAGGGCCGGCGACCGGTGCCGACTGCGCACCTCGGGAGGTCGCCGTATCGGGCCCGCGAGCGCCGCACCGCGTGCGGTCCGGTGCGGTCCGGGGAGGTCCATGCCAAGGTCCGGGGGCAGGAGGTCCCCCTCGCGTCGCGGACCGGGCCCGCCGACACTCGGTCGGAGGTGCTGACGAGATGACGATGTTCCGACGACGCGACGCCTGGTGGGAGCAGGACGGCAAGGCCGCCCGCAGCAAGCGGCGCCAGCAGCGGTTCGTGTCGAGCTTCGCGTTGATGGTCGCGATCGCCGCGACCGCGATGACGGCGACGATGTGGTGGCTCCAGCTGGGCGTCGGCGCGGTCCTGCACGCGAGGCTCGGGATCCTCTAGCGCGCCCAGGGGGCCACCGCCGCGGCCCCTCGCATCGCCCTCGCCTCCGGCCTCGCTACGATGACGGCCTGCGCACCCGTCCGGCCGCCGCGGCCGGAGCGCGAGCTGCGAGGAGGAACGATGCGGACCCTGATCGTCAACGGCACGGTGGTCACGGCAGCCGGGTCGTCCCCGGCCGACGTCCTGGTCGACGGGGAGACGATCGCCCAGCTCGGCACCAGGCTGGCGCGAAGGGCGTGACTGCCGACGAGACGATCGATGCCACAGGGAAGTACGTGATCCCGGGCGCGATCGACGTCCACACCCACATGGAGCTGCCGTTCGGCGGCACGTTCGCGAAGGACACCTTCGAGACCGGCACCCGCGCCGCGGCGTTCGGCGGGACCACGACCATCGTCGACTTCGCCGTCCAGTCAAGGGCCAGGGCCTGCGGGAGGGCCTCGACGCGTGGCACGCCAAGGCCGAGGGGAACGCGGTCGTCGACTACGGGTTCCACATGATCATGAGCGACGTCACGGACGACACCCTCGACGAGATGGACCAGCTGGTCGCCGAGGGCATCCCGGACTTCAAGCTGTTCACCGCCTACCCGGGCGTGTTCTACAGCGACGACGCCGCGATCTTCCGGGCCATGCTCCGCACCCGCGACAACGGCGGGCTGATCATGATGCACGCGGAGAACGGCCCGGCCATCGACATCGTCGCGGCCGGCCTCGTCGCCGAGGGCAAGACCGACCCCTACTACCACGGCGTCGCCCGCTAGCCGGTGTTCGAAGGCGAGGCCTCCAACCGCGTGATCCGGCTCGCCGAGGCGGCCGGCGTCCCCGTCTACATCGTCCATCTCTCGGTCATCGACGCCCTCGAGGCGGTCCGCGAGGCGCGGGACCGCGGGGCGATGGCGTTCGCCGAGACCTGCCCGCAGTACCTGTTCCTGAGCCTCGACGACCTGGGCAACGGGTTCGAGGGCTCCAAGTTCGTGTGCTCGCCGCCGCTGCGCGAGAAGAACCCCAACTGGGAGGAGCTCTGGACCGGGCTGAAGCGGAACGACCTCCAGGTCGTCTCGACGGACCACTGCCCGTTCGACTTCCACGGCCAGAAGGAGCTGGCCGGGGCGACTTCCGGAAGATCCCCAACGGCCTGCCGGGCGTCGAGGACCGGGTGGACCTGCTGCACGACGGCGGCGTCGTGGCCGGGCGGATCAGCAAGGAGCGCTGGGTCGAGATCATCTCGACAGAGCCCGCGCGGCTGTTCGGGATGTACCCACGGAAGGGCGCGATCGCCGTCGGCGCCGACGCGGACCTCGTCGTCTACGACCCCGGCCGGACGCGCACGATCAGCGCGCACAGCCACCACATGGACGTCGACTACAGCTGCTACGAGGGCCGCAAGGTCCAGGGCGGCTCCGACGTCGTGCTCAGCCGCGGGTCGATCGTCGTGCAGGACGGCGAGTTCAGGGGCCGCAAGGGCCACGGCAGGTTCGTCAAGCGGGCGCCCGCCGACTACGCCCGGATCGCCTAGGCGGCCGATGTTCGTCACCCTCGTCCACTGCCACATCAAGCCCGAGCACCTCGACGCGTTCCTCGACGCCACCGCGCGAACCACGAGGGGTCCAGCCGTGAGCCCGGCAACCTGCGGTTCGACGTGATCCAGTCCGTCGACGACCCGACCCGGATCGTCCTGTACGAGTGGTTCCGCGACGAGGCCGCGGCCGCCGCCACAAGAGCAGCCGCACTACTTCGCCTGGCGCGAGGCCACGGCGAACCACTTCGTCGAGCCGCGCCAGGGCGTCCGGTACGTCGGCCTGTTCCCGGAGACGCCACCCGGGTGACGAGCCTGCCGGCGATCCCCGCGTTCGCGCTCGGCCGGCTGCCGCGGATCACGTTCGGCGAGGGGTCGTTCGCGCGCGTCCCGGAGCTCGCCGCGGCGCACGGCACCCGGCTCCTGCTGGTCACGGGCGGTCGCTCGCTGGCGGCGTCCGGCCGGCGCCAGGAGCTGCTCGCGGGCTTCGCCGCCGCCGGCGTGTCGGTCGCGGGGAGGTGGCGGTCCTCGACGAGCCGTCGCCGGACGTCGTCGACCGGGCCGTCGACGCGCACCGGGCCGCGGCGTCGACGTGGTCGTGGGCGTGGGGGGCGGAGCGTCCTGGACGCGGCAAAGGCGATCGCCGGCCTGCTCCGCACCGGGACGAGCGTCCGCGACCACCTCGAGGGGGTCGGCCCCGGCCTGCCCTACCCCGGGCCTTCGGTGCCGTTCGTCGCCGTCCCCACGACCGCCGGCACGGGATCGAGGCCAGCCGAACGCCGTGATCAGCGAGCGCGGCCCGGCGGATACAAGCGCTCGTTCCGCGACGAGCGACTCGTCGCCG
Organism: uncultured Acidobacteriota bacterium; assembly: GCA_963782815.1. Taxonomy (GTDB): domain Bacteria; phylum Acidobacteriota; class Thermoanaerobaculia; order UBA5066; family Gp7-AA6; genus JAWOLE01. The sequence continues at coordinate 51,630 of CAWALG010000025.1, forward strand.
CAGACGCCGTCGTCGATCCGGGCCTGCTCGCGGGGGCGGGGCCCCCGGATCGCCGCGAACGGCATGGACGCGGCCGCGCAGCTGCTCGAGAGCTACGTCTCATCGCGGGCTGGCCGGTGACCGATGCGCTCGCCCTTGCCGGGCTCGAGGCTGCCCGCGACGGGCTCCTCGCCTGGCACGCGGACCCGGACGGCCCGGATGCGCCCGCCGTCCGGTCCGGATGGCCCTCGCATGCCTCCTCTCCGGGATCTGCCTCGCGAACGCGGCCTCGGCGCCGTCCATGGGCTCGCGTCGCCGCTCGGCGCCCTCCTGCCGATCCCGCACGGCGTCGCGTGTGGCGCGATGCTCGCCGGGGTCACCGCGGCGAACGTCGCGGCACTCGAGCGGACGCCCGCCTCGCCCGCGCTGCCGAGATATGCGGACCTCGGGCGGTAGCTCGCAGGCCTGCCGCCGGCATCCGGAGCCCAGGCCCGCGACATCCTCGTCGCGACGCTCCGGGCGTGGACCGCGGGCTGGTCCCGCCGCTCGGGACCTTCGGTCTCGACGAGGCGACGATCCCCGCGGTCGTCGCCGGCTCCCGCGGAAGCTCGATGCGGACCAACCCGGTCGTGCTGGAGGACGACGAGCTCGCGGTCGTGCTGCGTGAGGCGCTGTAGCCAACTCCGCAGAGCCACCGATGGCAGAATGCGGCCATGTCCCAGCCCTCCGACGAGCCCGGGCCCGGGCCCGCGTTCGACGGCGTCCGCCGCTTCGTCGTCGTCAACACCCGCCGGCAGGCGCCGGCTCCCCGGGGCGGCACGCTCGTCCTGGTGCTCGACACCACGTGGACGCCGCCGCCGGGCGAGCGCTCCGACCTGATCGCGGTCCGCCCGCTCGTCTTCGAGATGCTCCTCCGACGGACCCTCTTCGACGAGTCCCTCGACGTGCTCGACGACTGGGCCGCACGCGCCGGGGCCGCGGCCGCGTTTGCCGTCGACGGGGTCGGCTGGTGGTCGCACGCGCGCGGGTTCCTCCGGCTGAACGTCCACGAGCTCCTCCTGTGGACCCACCTGCTCGACCTCGTGCTGCCGGCCGGCTGGGCGGGCGAGCTGTCGGTGCCCGGCGACCTGCGGCTGCTCGCCGCGGTGGCCCAGGCCGCGGCGGCGTCGCGACCAGGCCTGTCCGTGAAGGTGCGGGTTAGTCTGTTCGCCTGGCTCGACCGTCCCGGTGCGCGCCTGGCGGTGGGCGGTCTCGGTGGGACCGCGAGACCTGGTACAGGGTGTATCTCCCGCGGCGCGCCATCAACCGTCGGCGCCACCGCGAGCTGGCCGCCCGCATCGACCGTGTCCGGGGCGCCTCGCTGTCGATCCTCGCGCCGATGCGCGAGGCGTCGTTCCATACCGTGGCGACGTCCGCCGGCACGCATCGGGGAGACCCGTATGCGGGTCCCGTCCTCGACCGCCTCGCCGCCGAAGGCGGAACGCCACTCCGCGTGGTCATCGGGATGGAAAAGAAACGCGACCGCGAATGGCGCGCGCTTCGGGACGACGACCAGGCCATTCCGCTCGCCTACGTCGCACGCCGCTGGCCGCCGCCGCCCGGGTCGGTCCCGTCCTACCTGCGCCTCGCCGAGACGCTCGGCGGGATCCGCGACGTCCCGATGCTCGTCGACGGGGTCGACCTGGGACCGTTCCTCCGGCACCGCGTCACCGGGCAGGCGTGGTGGCTCCGCGGCCAGGTGATCGCCATGCGCGTCGCCGAGGGGCTCATGGCCGACCTCCGGCCGAGCGTGATGCTGACCGGATGGGAGGCGTCGCGGACGGCCTGGCTCGGCGCGGCGCGCCGGACCGGCGTGCCGATCGTCGCGATCCAGCACGGGGTCATCTATCCCCGGACGCCGGACTACGTGCGACCCCCGGACCCGGCCCACGTCCGCGCCGAGCTGACCTGCCTGTTCGGCACGTACGAGCGCGACCTGCTCGTGAACGAAGGCGGCTACCCGCCGGAGGCCGTGGCCGCGACCGGCTCCCCTCGGGCGACGCCGCGATCGGTGGCCGACCCCGGGACACCCGGCGAGCGCGGGGCGATCCGGCAACAGCTTGCCGGCGTCGCCCTGACGGCGACCGCTTGCTCGTCGTGTCGACGGCCCGCTACTCCGTGGGCGACGAGTTCCACAGCATGGCGACGGTCGGCAGCCTGCTCGACGGGCCGCTTCCCGGCGTCCATGTGGCGTTCAAGCTCCACCCCGAGGAGAACGTTTCGGACCGCTATCCCTCGTTGCTGGCCGGTCTCGCCGCGGCCGGGAGCTACCCTCCGCCGGCGATGTCGGTGATCCGGGACGTGGACCTGTACGCGCTGCTCCGGGCCGCGGACGCGCACCTCGGCCAGTACTGCGACGGCGCTGACCGACGCGGTCGTGACCTCGACCCCGAACATGATCGCCGTCGGCCAGGCCTGGTCGGACGTGATCGGCTACGTCGATGCGGGGGTCGCCACGCCCGTCGCGACCGTGGCCGACGTCCGGGCGTTCATGGCCAACCCGAAACCGATCGACCCGGCCGCGCGCGACGCATTCCTGCGTCGCCACTCGCTGGACGGCGACGCGATCGGCCGGATCGCGGAGGCCGTCCGCGAAACCGCCCGCGAGGACGCCCGCGAGACCGCCCGCGAGGACGCGGCGGCGGGCACCGGATGACCGCCCAGTGACCCGGGCCGTCGCGATCATCCAGGCCCGCACCGGCAGCACCCGCCTGCCGGGCAAGATCCTGCTGCCGTTGCTCGGCGAGCCCGTGCTGACCCACGTGGTACGGCGCGTCCGCCGGGCGAACCTGCTGGACGAGGTCGTCGTCGCCACGACGGTGACGCCGGAGGACGACGCGGTCGCCGAGCTCGCCGCCGCGCAGGGCTGGCCGCTGACCCGGGGCAGCGAGGACGACCTGCTGGAGCGGTACCTCGACGCGGCACACGCCCACCGCGCGGACCGGGTGGTCCGGATCACGTCCGACTGCCCGGTGATCGACCCCGAGCTCGTCGACGACGTCGTGCGGGCGCTCGGACCCGACGTGGACTACGCGTCGAACTCCCTGCCGCCGCGGACGACCCCGCGCGGCCTCGACGCCGAGGCCTTCACCCTCGCCGCGCTCGAGCGCGCGGACCGCGAGGACCGCGACCCCGCCTCGCGGGAGCACGCCACGCCGTACCTGTACCGGCATCCCGAGATGTTCCGGCTGGCGCGGGTGGACCTCGAGCAGGACTGGTCGGAGCACCGCTGGACGCTCGACACGCCCGACGACTACGAGCTGCTCCGGGCGCATCTACGACGCGCTCGGGCGCGACGACTTCGGGTGGCGCGACGTCCTGGCGGTCGTCGAGGCGAACCCCGGCCTGGAGCGGCCTCAACCGGCACGTCCGGCAGAAGACGGTGCCGCCCTCGTGACGGCGGCCCTCGCGGGCCGGCGCCTGCTCCTCCGCGTCGACGCCTCGCCGGCGAACGGCACCGGCCACCTCATGCGCTGCCTCGCCCTCGCGCAGGCCTGGCACGACCTCGGCGGGACGGCGACCTGGCGGCTCGCCGAGGCGCCCGACGGCCTGCTCGAGCGCATCCGCGACGAGGGCATCGAGGTCGTGCGCGGGATCCGGGAGCGGCCCGCGAGCCGGAAGATGGGGCCACGTTCGCCGGCGCGCTCGCGGACGA
>CAWALG010000026.1:0-10984 GCA_963782815.1 uncultured Acidobacteriota bacterium
CCGGCCGTCGAGGAGCAGCTCCGCGGGTTCGGGACGCCCGCCCAGGTCCACCATGACCGGGAAGAGCCCGACCAGGAGTCCGACGGGATAGGACAGAATGTCCACGTTCTCACTCCGGCTTCGGCAGATCGGCGGCGGCGCTGCCGCGCGTGCCGGTCTTCAACTCTTCGACGGTCAGGGCGACACGCGTGGCATCGGGCGGCCATTCGAGGGGGAACACATAGGTCCACTCGGCTCCCGTGCCTGTCCGCGAGAGGTCAACCTCCTCGTGGTGGACGAAGGGCTGCATGCCCGGGGCGCGGACGGCGAGCGTCACGCGCATCCGGCCCGGCCCTACCTTTTCGAACGCCTCGACGATCGTGCCCAGGTCCACGGAGACCTGCACATCGCCGACCCGCCGCTTGTCGGACTTGACCTCCAGCAGGTCGACGAAGACGTCCACCGGGAGCGTGCCCCGGGCGGGAACGCTCTCGAGCGCCTGGACCGCCGATTGCGCGGATGCCGCGAGCTCCGGCGCGTCGAGGACCGATTGCGCCGCGCGGAGCGTCACTCCGCGCCGGGTCGTCCTCACCTCCAGCTTGTGGACGCGGCCGTCGGGCGGGCGGTTCATTCGATACGTGACCGCGACGGCGGCGGAAAGCCGATCGAGCGCCAGGACGAAATTCTGCTGGGTCGTGACGACCTCGCCCCCGGTCGCATCGGCGATCTCGCGCAAAGGGGCCAGCGGGCGCACGAAGAGGAACGTCGGCGCGTCGCTCACGGGATTGCGGAAGTCGCTGAACTCCCGTTTCCCGACGGTGGCCGGGCTGTTCGCCTGGAAGGCTTCGGCGCCGCCGATGGCGAGCGGGACCGTCATGAGCGCTTGATTGGCCAGCGCGCTCTCGGTCTGCGCGACCATCTCGGGGATCTGCGGCACGAACTCCATCCGCAGCTGCTCTCCCTCGGGGCCTTCCAGGTAGTTGCGGTAGAAGTCGGAGAGGACGAGGTCGAATCCATCGCTCGCGAGATAGAGGACCCCCGGACGCCGATCCGCCCGGGAACTCGCCCACTTGCCGAGCCGCTCGAGAGATTGCCGGACGAGGTGGACCTCCTCCTGCATCGCCGCGCGCGCGTGCATGCGCTTCTCGAGATCATTGAGGTCCTTACCCTTGCTCTGGATCGGACTGGCGCCCGGGAGGAAGTCCGCGCGCACGTCCAGAAGGCGGTCGCGGCCCTGGCCCGTCTTCGCGAGCGAGGCGAGCGCCGCGCGGGCCGGCGCGGGATCCGCCGTGCCCGGCAGGACGGTCTTCGGCTCGGGGTCGGCGAGGACGATCTCGAGCGGCCCGCGCGCGAGAAGGGCGTCCAGGTTTTTCGCCGTCATCTCGCAGACTCTCTTGACGGACTGTTTCTGGAGCAGGCTCGCGTCCAGATACAGGATCTGCGGCATCCGCGCGAGGACCTCCGGCGGCGGCACCGCGGGAGAAACCTCCGTCTTCGGGACTTCCTTGCCGGCCTCGGAGCCCGTCGTCTTCACCGGCCTGACCACGTCCACCCCGAGCACCTTCGCCGGGATTCCATCCTCCAGCACCTCGACCTCTTCGACGGAGAGGGGCCTCTCGATCGGCTTCCCCTTCGCGTCGGTCACGACGGCGAGGATCGTCCGCACGTTGACCTCGACCTTCTCGGCAAATCCGGGAGGCGGCTGCTGCTGCGTCTGCGCGGCGGCGGTTGCTGCTGCCAGAGCGAAAAGGACCGAGGCGCGAAGGCGAAGGCCCGAGAGCAGCATGGGCGGAGAAGGGGAGAGGACGTAGGAGACGACGCCGGTCGGCTGGTCGCGGACGCCGAGACTCCACGTGTAGGAGCCCGCCGGCGCTGCCAGGTCGAGCTTCGCTTCGAAGATTCCCGAGTCATCGAGGCGGCTGGAGGTGCCGGCCCAGCGGATCGGCTCCGTCCGGTTTCCCTGCGAATCTTCGCCGACGGCGAGGAGCTCGACGGCGCGCTCCGCGGCCTGCGCGCTCTCGCGCGGAGGCGAATACCTGAGCAGGACGCGCGTGACGTTGCGCCCGTCTGTTCGAAACAGCCGGCGAGAGGGACGCCGTCACGCTCAGAGGGTTTTCCTCCCGCGGCGGCTGCCGGAATCTCGCGACGACTCGATCCAGAGTGCGATCCTCCTCGGTCGCGATCCGGTAACCGCGCCGGTATTCGAGGCGGACGCCGGGACGCCGGCAGGAGATCTCGATCGCGTGGGACATGTGGTCCCCGGCCGATGGATCCAGAAATGTCAGCTCGTACGACTGGCGGTCCTCGATCTCCGCCAGGCGCATGGCGGTCTTCTTCGGGAGGAGGATCGGCTCGCCCCCCGTGTCCTCGGCGACACGCATCATGGCCTGCACCATGCCGACGCGGCCGCTCAGGACCCCGGTGTCCGGATCGGAAGGGCTCAGGCTCTTCGTGTCCATGCCGGGATCGGCTCCCCGGTCGATGGCAACGGCGGCGATCGGGATGAGAACGATGTCCCGCTCGAGCGCCTTCGCCGTCAGATCGGTGGCGGTCAGGGTATCCGCCAGGCGGCTGCTGACCGCTCGGGTCCAGAGTTGGAAGGCCTGGCGTGCCTGCTCAGCCGCCGGACTTCCGAAGGTCCCCCATCCCGGCCGCGACGGGTCGTACGAGGCCCGCTGAGTGCTCGAAACGTATCCGGCCAGGTCCTCCGGCCTGGCGAGAAGGATTCCGTCGGTGACGAGAAGGAACTCTCGCCGCGCGGATGTCCTCGAGAAGGCCGCGAACAGCTCGAGGATCGAGGCAAAGAACCGTCTTCGCGATATCTCGATGTCGAAGGCATCCGTGGGATGACCGAGGAGACTCGGATGAGCTCGAAGGCGCGCGAGCGCCTTGCGCGCGGCGCCCGCGTCGGCCGTCCACGGGCACTCGATGATCAGGCCGCTGATCGTGACCCGCGCGACGAGATAGAGGCGCAGACCGCCAACCGGATTGGCGAGGAACCTCGAGAGCTCGTCGTAGACGTCGCGGCGATCGAAGGGATAGGCCGAGCCTTCGTCCACGATGATCGCGGTCTCGACCTGCCGCGGCTGTGCCGGCGCCGGCGCCTCGGCTTCGACAGGAGCGGCCAACGCCGATGGTGCCGCGGCTGGGCGGGCGGCAGTCCGGGGATCGGCTACGAAGGTGTCGATGGCGACGGGCTTGCCGTCTACGGATAGTGCGAGATCGGCCGCGCGAAGATCGCGGACAGGGCGTCCGGCACCGTCCCGGGCGGTCACGGTCACCGTGACCGCTTCGACGGAGACTTTCTCGCGCACGACCTGCGCCGGCGCCGCAAACGGCGCGAGCAGAGCGACCAGAGCAAACGCGCCGAGAGAAGGGACACGAACCGCGAGGGACCGGGGGAGGGAAACTCCGGGTCGGTGTCGCATCGGCTTTCTTCCTTAACGAGAGGATTGTTTCGCGACCGGGGAGAGCCCGCGTGAATAAAGCAATTCAGTTGCCGCCAGAGGCGCTTCTGCAGTAAGGGATTTCGTCAGGCATTGCCCTCGCCTGCGACGCCTCGCGGGGACGCAGTGTCACCTCGGGGCGACGCTTGGAGACAAGGGGGCTGGTGGCGCGGCGTGGAGGTAGGAGCGAGAAGAGGGGTACAGAGGGTGGCACGGGTCGGACGCTCTGGGAACGGATAAGAATGCGGGCGGCACGGCGGTTGCTTCGTCTTGATCGCGACGCTCTGGTAGCAGGTTCACGCACAAAGGAGATTGGTGAGAAACTCACGCGATGATTCGACCGTCGTGCCTGGCGCCGCCACACTCCTGACCGCTGCATTCATGAGACCGGCGTTCCTTTTTCTAGCGCTTCTGCTCGCTCCGTTCGGGATCTTCGGGGAGGGGTCAGCGATTGCTTCTCCGGGCGGGCCGTTCTGGGCTTCCGTCGGGCCGGACGGGGTCAACGCCATTTTCTCCATTGCGGTCGATCCGATCTCGACTTCGACGCTCTATGCAGGCACAGACGGGGCGGGGGTTTTCAAGTCCACGGACAGGACGGCGACATGGTCCTCCTCGTCGGCCGGTCTGACGGACGCCTCGGTCTTCTCTCTCACAGTAAACCCGGCCGCTCCCGCAACCGTGTATGCCGGGACGCCTTCCGGCCTCTTCGTCAGCATCGATGCCGCGGCGAGCTGGACGCGCGTCGCCGGATTGCCTGCCACGCTTTTCAACGCCGTTGTGTTCGATCCGGCAAGTTCCCTGACCATCTTTGCGGCGAGCACGGATGCCGGCGTCTTCAGGTCGGGAGACGGCGGAGCGAGCTGGACACCCGTCAATGCGGGGCTCTCCGGGGCGGCCCCGCGCACTCTTGCCTTCGACCCGTTTTCTCCTTCGACGCTCTACCTTGGAACGATCGAGAAAGGAGTCTACCGGTCTTTCAACGACGGCCAGACCTGGACGGCCGTTAACAGCGGTCTTGACAATCTTCACGTCGTGGTGCTGGCATTTGATCCGTCGGCGCCGGGCACGATCTACGCCGGGACGAGCAACGGTGGAGTCTTCAAGACCGTCAACGGCGGCGCCCGCTGGGAGGTCAGAAACGACGGGCTGGGCTCCATCGGAAACAGCCTCGTCTCCGCGATCGTGATCGATCCGACCGCGACTTCGAGGGTCTATGCGGCGACCGACAACGGCATCGAAATCTCGGACGACGGCGGCGCGAACTGGACCGATCACGAACTGGGAGGTGCCGTCAACGCGCTGGTCATGCCTCCCGATGATCCCGCCACGCTCTATGCCGGCGAGGGCTCGGCGGTCTCGCTGGGCGCGCTCGTCCGATCGAACAACCGTGGAGTCAAGGGGAGTTGGCTGAGCTGCGACACCGGCATTCGCAATGTCTCGATCGCCTCGATGGCGGCCTCCCCGACGGGCGCACTCTACGCGGGCCTCTTCCACGGAATCCTTCGGACGGCCGACGGCGGCGCGACGTGGACTTCGCTGAATTTAGGCGGCGCGCTCATCGTGATCGCGATCGATCCTTCGAACCCGGCCACGATCTACACGGGGATTCCCGTCTTCGGTGTGTACAAGACGACTGACGACGGCTTGAAATGGGTGCGTGTGAACAACGGCCTCGAGAACTACACGATCTATTCGCTTGCCATCAGCCCGTCTTCGCCTTCGACCATCTACGCCGGGACGGCGGGCGGCGTCTTCAAGTCCACGGACGGGGCCACGACCTGGACCGCGGCGAGCACCGGCCTGACCTCGTCGACGGTCCGCACCCTCGCCATCGACCCGACGTCAACTTCGACGATCTATGCGGGCACGAACGGCGGTGTCTTCAAGAGTGTCAACGGCGGGACGAATTGGTCCTCCGCAAAATCCGGGCTCCCGTCCGGAACGATCTACGCCCTCGCCATCGATCCCTCGGCGCCGGGCACGATCTATGCCGGCACGTCTTCCGGCCCCTACCGGACTTCCAATAGCGGCACGACCTGGGTCGCCGCCAACGCTGGCCATCCGGCGGCGACGGTCATCGGTTTCGCGCGCGACCCCAGGTTGGGAGCGATCTACGCCGCGTCGGGCGCCGGCGTCTTCGGCAGCCCCGACGGGGGCACGACCTGGTCGGCTGTCAACTCCGGTCTGCCTACCCTCTCGATGAGCGCCCTCGTCTTCGACTCGACGGGAGCCCTCTTCGCCGGCACGAGCGGCGCCGGCGTCTTCCGTCTCGTTCCCGCCTCGCCCGCGCGCGAGCCCGTCCAGGGCTCCGGCCAGCGCCCTCCGCCCCTCATCGTAACGCCGCGGCCGTAGGGCCGCTGATGTCAGCGCCGCGAGGAACGGCGCCGCGCATGGGATCACGACGATCCATTACCTCGCGCAGCGGGCGCGCGGGAAGCGCTTTGCCCGCCAGACTGTCGAGGATCTTCTTTCGGTCTTCAAGGTCGCTGCCGTGGACGAGAAGATCATCCGGCAGGCGTTGCTGCTTCCCCTTGCGGACTTCGAGGACGCGGTTTGCGCCGCCTGCGCCGTCACGGCGAACTGCGTGGCGATCGTCACCCGGGATCCCGCCGGCTTTCGCGGTTCTCCGGTTCCTCCGATCGACGCCGCCACGGCGCTGGCGTGGCTCACGGCCTGAAGCTCAGCCGATCTCATCCAGGATCTGGAGGTCCGGGATACCTCGCCCGCGTCGTTGTAGAAGTGGGGGGAGAAGCGGAGGGAGCCTTCGCGAGGGGCGAGGATGACGCCGCGCTCTTCGAGGCGTTTCGCGAGGACGCGGGAGTCGGCGCCGGCGCGGGCGGCGGCGAGGATGCCGGACCGAAGAGGCCCGGGCGAGGTGATGGTCCAGCCGCGCTCCTCGAGGCCGCGCTTCAGGGCCTCGCACGTTTCGAGGATCCTCGTCCGGATCGTCTCGGGACCGGCTTCCGAGAGGAGATCCAGCGACGCCGAGAGGCCGGCGATGTTCGCGGTCGCGAGAGTGCCCGGCTCGTAGCGGCGGGCGCTCGCGTAGAAGTCCAGGTCATAGGCGAGATAGCCGCGCTCGTGCTTGATGTTCCACCACCCCGCGAAGAGCGGTGGGACACGGTCGCGGGCCCTCTCGGAGACGTAGAGGACGGCGCAACCTTCCGTGCCGAGCAGCCACTTGTGGCTGTCGGCGGCGAGGACGTCCACTCCGGCCTTCTCGACGTCGAGGGGGAGGGCGCCGAGTCCCTGGATCGCGTCGAGCACGAAGAGGATGCCGCGCTCGCGGCAGAAATCCGAGATCTCTTCGACCGGGAAGACCCAGCCGTTGTGGAAGGCGACCCAGGAGACGGCGATGACGCGCGTCGAGGCGTCCACCTGCGCGGCGATGTCGTCGAGCGTGACGCGCCCTTCGCGGTTCTTCGCGAGGCGGCACTCGACGCCCCGCTTCTCGAGCGCCAGCCACGGATAGGCGTTGGAAGGAAACTCCATGTCGTCGGTGACGACGTTGTCCCCCTCCTTCCAGGGAAACGCCTGGGCCACGAGGTTCAGTCCCCAGCTCGTGTTGGGCAGGAAGGCGATCTCGCCGACCACGGCGCCGAGGAACCGGGCAACCTTCGCGCGAGTCTCCTCGATCGCCGCGTACCAGCTCCGCCAGTCCGCCGCCCCGCGGTCCCGCGCGTTCTCGTTGTGGGCGGCGATCGCGGCGGCGACGCGGCGCGGCAGGGGAGAGACCGCTGCGTGATTGAAATAGAGGAGGTTCTTCCGAACGGGGAACTCGCGGTCGAGGTTCTCCGGCGAGAGGTCGAAGCCCGGGCTCACGCGGAGGAGCATACGCGCAAGCCGTGATGCGTTCGAATCATGAGCGATAATCCCCGGGCCCTTAGTCTGCGTCTGCGGGACGCAATCCCGCTCGGAGGTACATGATGAGGAAGTCCCGGTTCTCCCTCGTATCGCTCGCCCTGCTCGCGGCCGCGGTCATGGCCGCACAGACTCCCGGTTCCGCGCCGAAACCGGCCATGGATTCCGATGCCTGCATGAAGCACTGCCAGGAAATGGCGGCGGCCCATCAGAAGATGATGGACTCGCAGAAGGCCATGAAGGCGAAGCACGACGCCGCCTGGAAAGAGATCGAAGCGGACCTCGCCACGGCGAAGAAGGCCACCGGCGAGAAGAAGGTCGCGGCGCTCGAATCGGTGGTGGAGAAGCTCGTCGCTTTCCACGGTGAGATGAGCCAGGCCGGGACCGCTCACGCCATGATGGCTTCGATGGACGGCCACGGCATGGACTGCTGCGCCGGAAAGGGGGGCGCCGCCATGGCCTCGATGTCCGGAAAAGCGATGGACTGCTGCGCCGGCGAAAGTCATCACGCGGCTGGCATGGCGGGCTGCGACCACGAGGCCCCCGCCGCGGCCGCCGCGCCCGCGAAAAAGTAAAAGGTCCCTCGCCGGGGCCTCTAGCGGAACGTGATGGCCCCGGCCTTCGCAAGAAGATCGAGGTACGTCGAAACCTCGGAGAGCGGCACCGGGGCGTAGCGGCCCGTCAGGATGTCGCGGATCTCCGAGACGGTGCGCTTGCCGTTGACCAGGTTGAAGGCCTCGTAGGTCAGCACGTCCCCCTGGCCGGCGCGGGCGAGCGCCGGCGGTGAGATCTGCGGCCCGAGCTTCTCCTCGAGAAAGTTGTAGTAGTACACGTCAAGGGGCCCGCGCACCTCGGCGCTCCTCACGGGGACACGCCCGTCCGTGGCGCGCGCGGGCGCCGGCGCGGGGCGCATCGCCGCCAGGCGCCGCTCCTCCTCGCCGGCTGCGGCGGCGATTGACGGAAAGAGCGCGGCCAGCGAGCGCAGCGTCTCGATCCCCTGCTCGACCGCCTCCCGCTCGAAGAGCGCCGCGTCGGCGGATGTGGATGCCCTGGCCTTCGCCGCGGCGACGCGGCCGTATCCCTGCGCGGCGGTCAGCCGCAGAAGCTGCGGGGCCTCCGAATCGGGCAGCGCGGCGAGCGTCCAGGCGATCCCCGCGCCCAGGTACGCCACGCGGCCGAGCTTGGTCGCGTCCAGGTTCTCGGGCTGGTCCTTGTTGGTGTGGATCGTGACGTCGGGCCAGTCGTGGAAGTAGACCATCGGGACGCGGAAGCTCGCCTCCTCGAAGACCTCGTGGTCGCTTCCATCTCGAGCGCCCGGATGTCGCCGAGGAAGACCTCGCGCGAGCCCGGCGGCCACACGAACCCGGCGTAAGGGTCGCCGCCCGCCTCCGCGTAGCGCGCGGAGGCGCGGAGGAGCGGCTCGAACCACGCGCGGGCGATGTGATTGACGACGTGGGGCAGGCTCGCCGCGGTCAGCGAGAGGTGGAAGGTCCCTTTTGTCGTCGAGAGGAGCCCGCCGACCATGTCCATGTGGATCCCGCCGACCAACCGCCTGGCGATCTCGGGGTGCCGGATGAGGTACGCCTGCGAGCCCGCGATCTCCGGGAGCCACAGGAAGCGGATCGTCCGCCGCGGCGGAGGCAGCTTGCGGTCGCGGACGGCGGAGGCGAGCGAGCGCGCAACCTCGAGGATCGCCGCGCTGCCGGAGGCGTTGTCGTTGGCGCCCGCGGACTCGTGGCAGAGGTGGGCCGTCAGGACCACTTCGCCCGCCGACGAGTCGTTCCCGGGAATCGTCGCCGCGACGATGTCGAATGTCGCCGGGACCATCTTCGCGGAGACCCGCGCGCGGAGCCGGATCTTTTCGCCCGACGCCAGGCGGGCGCGAAGGTCCGCCGCCTGCCTCTTCGACAGCATGAAGGCGAACCGGTTGGCGGTCTGGTAGGGATCGAGGTGGCCCCAGCGGACGAGATCCCGGTCGTCGCCCGACCAGGCCGTCGTCTGGTTGGGGAAATCCGAGAGGAAGCCGGCGGCGCCCCGCTCCTCGCAGGCGAGGCGGTGAACGGCGGGCAGACCGCCGTCGGCCAGGACGATCTTTCCCCTGACGTCCTTTCCCTCGTAGTCCTTCGGGTTGGAGCCCGCGCCCACGTCCACGAGCTCCGCCGTGACGTCGGCGTCCTGGCTGTAGTCCGCGAGGGCGACCGGCAGATCGGGAAAGGACTCGATCAGCCGCGGTCTCGGCGAGACCTCTTCGAGCGTCGCCGAGACCGGGTTCCAGCCGTAGTAGCTCCGGAAGTGCGCGTACCGCGTCTTGCCGTCGGCGGGGAAATGTTCCACCGCCGCGTCGGAAAGTCCGGCGGCGAGGAGCTTCCTCTTCACGTGCTCGGCCGCCGCGGCCATTCCGGGAGATCCGTGGACTCGATGGAACCGCGAGAGCTCGCGCACGGTTTCAAGCGCCGCGTTCCCGTCCACCTCCGCGTGGATCGCCGCCGGCGTCTCGTCCCGCCAGAACGGGATCGCCCGCTCCTGCGCTGCCAGAGGCAGACCAACCGAGAAGAGCAGAGCGAAGGCCCACCCCCTCTCCCCCCGGGAGAGGGTAGGGGTGAGGGCACAATCTGCGCCGAGCAGTCTTCTTCTCATGCCGCCGTCACAACCTCGCTTCCGATGCGATAACAGTAACAAAGCCGGCAAGCAGCACTACTTCATCCAGGGGAGCGGGCACGGTGGACTTCGTCCCGCTGACGAAGGCGGGAGTGCCTGAATCCCGTCCAGCGTCGCAAAGCCGCGGGCGCTCGAGCTGCGCGTGTTCGAGGAAGAGTAACGACGGGAGCAGCGCGGTCCGGTCGGGCCGCGCCGCCCTTGCTGTCCGGCGAACAATTGCGCCCTCACCCCGACCCTCTCCCGGAGGGAGAGGGGGAAGTTACTGGGCGACCGTGAAGAAGGCGACGGCGCCGGTTTTTTCCCAGCCCATCGCGATCTCGCCCCCTTTGTCGGTCATGTCCACGAAGCCGATCGTGAACTGATCGTTCGAGACCGCGGGTGTCACCATCTTCATGCGGGCGCGGGCGACGTCGAACTTCGGGTCGTAGTTGTAGGCGCCCCAGGTCTTGACCTTCTCATTGGGGTCGTACTTCTCCTGATAAGGCTGCGACGAGACGATGAGCGTCCAGGCGCCCTCCTTCAGGTCCACGAAGAGGCTGTACTCGCCGGCGGCGACCTTGCTTCCGCCGATCTCGAGCGGCACTTCCGTCTTCAGCCGGGTCGTCTGGTTCGCGCCGGCGCGCCAGACCGGGGCGCCGCCGTTGACCTTCTTCCCGTAGTCGGCGCCCTTGCCGAAGATGTCCTTCCGGCCCCGCAGGATGGGCCGGCTGTACGTGATCTCGATCCACTTGCCTCCGCTGACGCGCTGCTCCCCATCCTTGTCGGGCGCGCTCCACGTGCTGCCGACCTGCGTCTCGGCCGTGCCCGGCGGGCTGGCCGGCTTGCGCGGGGCCTGAGCGAGCGCGAAGGCCCCGGCGAGAAGCATCAGTGTCCCGATCATGAATTGGCGACGAAGCATTTTTGTCCTCCTCAATTCAGATGCGGAGCATATGGGAGAAAGATGTCAGGGGAAAGGTCAAACCTGACACCTATCCCCTCATATAGAATCCGCCCGCTCCGAAATGAGAAAGATCCGGATCACGGTCCTGATCCTCTTGGCG